>NZ_SACS01000009.1 GCF_004005945.1 Rheinheimera riviphila | reverse complement strand
AAATTGCGAAGAAGTGGACAATGCCACTTAGGGACTGGAAACCGGCGATGAATCAGTTCATTATCATGTACGGTGACCGTGTATCGCTATGATAAACAGCCACTTACACAGAAAATTTTACATACTCCTGCCTCTATACTTGAAATTATCAGAATTGATGCACAAGTTTATAAAAACTGGCTAATTTTTTTAAATTTTTAGCCAGTTTCATCTAATTTCCAGATCAAGACAAGTACGTTTTCAGAACCAGAAAATTAAGGTTTTTGTTGTTTCTCAAGTGCTGTGATCAGTAACTTCCGATCTTGTTTTTCAGCAGCAAACAGCACTGCATCATCAACGGCAATACCTTGCAACATTGCCGGATCAGCGACTTTAAACACCATGGTCATTGCTGGCATGCCGATATTTTGGATGGCCTCGTGTTTTAAGGTGATTTTCCCTTCTGCCAGGTCGATTTTACGCACCGTTGCTTTGGTGAGTTCGGTGGTTTTTTGCTGTGCTGCATTCGCTGTTTGTGCTACCTCAGCATGTGCCGCATGGTTGACGCCGTCATGTGGCATGGCGCTGGCGCTACTGCAGCTTACCAGCAGCATCAAACCCAGGGTTTTGGACATCGTTGCGACTGACATGAGGTTGTTGTTTTTAATCATTTTATACTCCGTTATGAATAGTTATAGGTTCGGTTGAATCGGCATCATTGGCGTGTGCCATTTGTGGGCATTAGTGCCCGTCATGCGACGTTGGTTTTCGCACTTTCATTTCAATATTGTGTTGATGCTGGTGTTTCAGCGGCATTGACTGACCGCCGCTATTTCCATTTCGTTCCGGGTGTGCCAGCTCACCACCCTGCCATTCACTGGCAACGGTGCCCGCCGGATGTTCAAACCAACCCGGATCCTGATAGTTATTGGCAGGCTGATTGTCCCGAACCTTTAAAATACTGAACATGCCGCCCATTTCCACCGAACCAAAAGGGCCGTCGCCGGTCATCATTGGCAAGGTATTGTCGGGCAGCGGCATCGCCATTTCAGTCATATCGGCCATGCCGCGTTCGCCCATCACCATATATTCCGGTACCAGCGTCTGAATTTTTTTAGTCAAACCGCTGTGATCAACACCAATCATATTGGGCAAATCGTGGCCCATCGCATTCATGGTGTGATGTGATTTGTGGCAATGAAAGGCCCAGTCCCCTGCTTCGTCCGCAACAAATTCCAGCTGTCGCATCTGACCAACCGCAATATCGGCGGTCACTTCCGGCCAACGGCTGCCCGGAGGTGTCGGTCCGCCGTCGGTTCCGGTCACGGTAAATTCATGGCCATGTAGATGGATTGGATGATTGGTCATGGTTAAATTGCCGACCCGAATGCGCACTTTATCGTTAGTGCGCACCACCAATGGATCAATGCCCGGAAAAGCCCGACTGTTCCAGGTCCAGAGATTAAAATCCAGCATGGTCATGATTTTTGGCGTGTAACTTCCGGGATCAATGTCGTAAGCATTGAGTAGAAACACAAAATCTCTATCCACTTCAGCGATATGCGGATGCGGTTCTTTGGGATGCGTCACCCAAAAACCCATCATCCCCATCGCCATCTGCACCATTTCATCAGCATGCGGATGGTACATAAAGGTGCCGGGGCGGCGCGCCACAAATTCATAGACATAAGTTTTGCCAGGGGCAATCGCCTTTTGCGTCAGCCCAGAAACGCCGTCCATACCATTGGGCAGCCGCTGGCCGTGCCAATGCACCGATGTATGTTCCGGCAATTTATTGGTGACAAAAATCCGTACCCGATCGCCCTCCACCACTTCAATGGTCGGCCCCGGCGACTGGCCGTTATAACCCCATAAATGCGCGGTCATACCGGGCGCAATTTCGCGCAGCACCGGCTCGGCCACCAAATGAAATTCCTTGATGCCCTGATTCATCCGCCAAGGCAAAGTCCAACCGTTTAGCGTGACGACCGGGTTGTAATCGCGGCCGTTGTTAGGCTGCAATGGTCCCATGGTATTGGGAGACGTTTGGATCACCGCTTCCGGAATAGCGGCCAGCGCCGATCTGCTGACTGCGGCAGCGCTCACGCCGGCGGCAATGGCGGCGACATTTTTCAGTAAATCTCTTCTTGAATACATGCGAAAACTCCCGAATCTTCGTTGATTGGCCACAGACGTTTAGTGACCACCGGCGCTACTTTTATTTGGCTGTAATAACGGCGCCGGAAAATCTGTCCCTGGCGTACCAATTTGCGCCATTTCCAGTTCGGCCGTTGCAATCAGAAAGTCTCGATTTGCATTGATTGTGCCGGTAACAGCGCTGATTTGGCTGCGGGCATCGGCCAGCAATTCAAACACACTGATAAACATACCGTTATACAACAGCTGGTTTTCTTCAGCGATCTGCTGCGCCAGTGGCAGTACCGTTTGCTGATAATGCAGCGCGATATCGTGTTGCGTTTGATAGTTGTAGAAACTTTGTTGCAGTTCTGCTCGCGCCTGAATACCAATGCTGGTGGCCTGTGCGACAGCTTGTTGATATTGCGCCTCGCCACGTTTGAGCCGATGTTGACCAGCGTCAAACAAGGGTAATTCGAACATCAGGCTGTAACTGCGCTCATCGGAATGTTGCACATTACCGGCAACTTCCGCTGAAAATACATTCACTAACCGGGTGGCTCGCGTGAGTCCAGCCTGATCGGCAAGCCGGGTTAACTGCATTTTTGCCAGTTGCACATCGAGCCGTTGATCCAGACTTTGTTGCGCGGTTTTGGTAATAATCTCGATTGGTTGGCGCTGTTGCGGCACTTGAGGTAACCGCTGTGGTAATTGCAGCAGATCTGCGGTTTGCCACAACCCAAGCTGGCGTTTGAGTTTTTCACGGCTGCTATGCAGTGCCTGACGCGCCAACACCAAATTAAGCGTGCTGTCGCTTAAAAAACTTTGCTCACGTAAAAACTGCAATTTATTAAAATTACCGGTAGCCGCCATCCGTTTCGCCAGTTCAGCGCTGGCTTCGGTGCCGTGCTGTACTTTTTCGACAAAAGTCAGCACTTCAGCCGCTGCCACAGTGTGCCAGTACGCCAGTTTAGTGTTGTGAATGATCATCGCAATCCGCTGCGCTGTAGCAAGCCGCGCCATCGAATAGTCCTGCAGCGCCAAATCGCGCACTGTCGGCAGCGTCAACAGTGCCAACAAGTTAAAACCAAACTCAAGCTCGGTACTGCCGTCACCGCCGGTTTCGCGGGTTATTTTCAGCCCGGGATTGGGCATGGTCGATAACTGGCGTAAATCGGCCTGCGCTATCCCCAACGACCAAAGTTCAGCCTGAATATCGGGGTTGTTCAAAATGGCAATTTCAACCGCCTGTTGCATGGTCAGTGGTTGTTGGAGCAAGTCGTGCACTCTGGCAGCGGCGTTTTCCTGCTCGGCCTTATTAAACGAAAGATGCAGTGGATGATGCAACGACTGTGTCATGACACTCTGTAATTGGCTGGAAATCACCGCGACATCGTCACCGCTTTGCACCGCGCAGCCACCAAGTGTCAGCAGCACCGTGCTTAGCAGCAATGGCAAGTATTTCTGGTTGTTCATGGCTGATCCTTTACCGGTGTGGCCGCTGTTGCCGGCTTTGGCTTTTTGTCAGCGTGATGGTGATGCTTTGAATGGTGTTCTGCCGGCTTTGCTGAAGGCTGCTCTGGTACGGCAGCATCCGCTTCACTGGCGTAAAACATCCAGCCACCGAGCTCTTTGACTCTGCTGTTGGCAGCTTGCCAATTGCTGATTTTCGGCATGGCGATCGTTTGTGTTGGTAGCGGTTGATACGTGTGACGTTCGACCGATCCAACGTCTGGATTTGCCATCGTCAGCACGTCCGGTAGCTGCACATTCGGTATCGGCTCTGGGTGCGCAGGCTCCGCTGCAATGGCTACGGTGCCACTATGCAGCAGACAGCTCGATAACAGCAGCGGCAAAAGCGCGCGCTTGGACTCACGCCCTGGCGTTTTAAAAATAGTCATCAGGTTATCCCCAATTGTTTAATCAAAAACTAGATAAAGCTGCAACAAATTATGGTTGTTAAAACCTGTTTCGTTGAAGTTGGAAGCTTATTGCACCAGACAGCAGATAGCTGTAGGTCAAAGCTGATAGTGAGAGCTTAGTGTTTAGGAGGTCGTTCCTGGGTGGGACTTTGTGATTGGAGATAGAAATCGTCGAAGTATTGAATTTTTTGCTGAGCAATAGTGGCTTTCATCTGCCACACCGTTGGCATTGCGGCGCCATGAGCGGTTGAACAGCCATCGCAGCTGGGGCAACTACCACTGCAATGTTGCTGATCAGCGCTCTGATCACAACAATCATGCAGATTGGACTGCTGATCTACGGCATGGTCGTGGTCAACACTGTCTTGCAGATTGTGGTGAATAGTATGTTCCGCATTGCTATGAACTTGAGCGGCTATCTGCACGGTATGAACTGTCTGAGCTTGCAAAACTTCGGTCGTCTCGTGCGTTTGGCAATGCGCCATAGCCGAAGCTCCCACCTGGCTAGACCAGGCTGTCAGTGCAAAACATAAAATCAGTAACAGTTGCAGTCGCATCAATGCTCCTTATGCAAGAAGGTGCAAATTAACCGCTTCTGCGGTGCGGGTCAACTGCAAATCATCGCACGACGAATGGCAGCCTAAATCATTTGTACCTCCCTGGCATTTCGGGGATAATGCAAATACTTTGCATTAGCATCTTAATTGAAATTGGATTGGTTATGCTGACATTATGGGACGCGCCTAAAGGTGCATCGGTCACGATTACGGGTCTGAAACAAGGTCTGCACCAGCTGGTACTGAACCGGTTAAGCGAAATGGGTTTAGATCAAGGCCAAACCGTATTGTGTTTGCGCCGCAGTCCATTTAATGGTCCGGTGGTGGTGGCGATTGCCGATTGTGTTTATTCGCTGGAACAACAAATTGCCAGCCACATTTTTATTCAGCCACTGTCGTAACGCTATGGTTTTGCTGATAGTCGTGATCCGGCTAATTGTTGCTAAAGTCCATTTATCACTGTCCTGCACGACGTTATCGAAAACGTCCGTTGTTGTGCCAAGCCCACAGGTTCCTTTATGAAACGTATTATTCTGGTTGGAAAACCAAACTCAGGCAAAAGCTTATTATTTAACCAGCTCACTGGTTTACGACAAAAAGTTGCCAACTTTCCCGGTGTCACGGTCGAGCTAAAAACCGGCCGCTTTGATGCGTTCGAGCTAGTCGATTTTCCGGGTACTTACTCGATGAGCACCCTATCGCGTGACGAAGATATCGCGGTCGAAAAAATTAATCAGGCGCTGCTCGATGACAATACCGCACTGATTATTTGTAATCTTGATGCCACCAGGCTGGAAAGTAGTCTGGTGTTCGGCATGCAAATGCTGGCGCTGGCACGGCGTTTTAATAAAAAGATGCTGTTTGCGCTGAATATGATTGATGAAGTCGAGCGTTTTGGTCACCACATTGACGTGAATGCTTTGGCGGCAGATGTGGGTTGTCCGGTAGCGGCTTTGTCGGCGAAAACTTTACAAGGGATCAGCGAATTTAAACAGCAAGCTTTGGCGCTGGCGAATGCGCCAACCGTCCCTGCAGAGCCAATGAATGAAGCCACCACCGCCAATATTGCAGCGGACACGCCGGTCAACCCACTGGTGCAAAGCCGTAAACTGGCGGCCAAATATGGTATCAAAGCCAGCATCGTTCTGAAAACCCAAAATCGCATTGATGCCTTTATGCTGAATAATGTCAGCGGCAGCATTGCATTTTTATTAGTGATGTTCTTGTTATTTCAAAGTATTTTCACTTTTGCCACACCTTTAATGGATGGTGTTGAAAATGCGTTGGGTGCCCTGGCGCAAGCCATCACCGGCATGATTGGCCCGGGGATGCTGAGCGATTTCCTCAATGACGCCATTTTTGGCGGCTTAGGTTCGTTTTTAGTGTTTGTGCCGCAAATTATGGTGCTGACACTCATCATCGGCTTACTCGAAGACAGTGGTTATCTGGCGCGGGCGGCGCTGATTTGCCATCGGCCATTAAGTTATTTTGGCCTGTCCGGCCGCAGCTTTATTCCTTATTTATCAGCACATGCTTGCGCTATTCCGGCCATTATGGCGGCCAGAACCATTGAATCGCCGCGCAAACGCTTGATTACCATGCTGACTATTCCGCTGATGTCGTGCTCGGCGCGGTTACCGGTGTATGCGTTGTTGATCAGCGTGCTTATTCCGCAACAACAATATCTCGGCGGTTTGATTAACTTACAGGGGGTGGCGTTTTTCTCATTGTATTTATTCGGGATTTTGACGGCGCTACTGGTAAGCTTTGTGCTGTCGCGCACTGCTAACGATGATGCCAAATCTGATATGCCATTTATTCTGGAGCTGCCAACCTATCGGTTACCGCACTGGAAACCGCTTATTCACCGGGTGGTGCAAAGCGCCAAACAGTTTATTTATCGTGCCGGTCCGGTGATTTTTGTGGTGTCGCTGGTGATTTGGACTTTGGGATATTTCCCGTCCGACGCCGGTGGTCTGGAATATTCTTACCTGGGGCAAATTGGTCATTTTATCGAGCCGCTGTTCACGCCACTTGGCATCGACTGGCGTTATGGCATTGCCATTCTGATGTCATTTTTAGCCCGGGAAGTGTTTGTTGGCGCATTAGGCACCTTATTTGGCATTGAAGGCGCTGATGAAAATATCGCAGGTCTGGCTGCCAATATTCAGCAAGATGGCCTGGCTTTTGGCGCTGGGATCGGGATTTTGTTGTTTTATGTGGTTGCACTTCAATGTGTGGCGACCGTTGCCACGCTTAAAGCCGAAACTGGCAGTACCAAACTGGTGTTAGGTTTAGTGGCAGGTTACGGCGCCCTGGCCTATTTACTGGCATTTATGGCCGCCAGCCTGATTGGTTAATTTGCTGATTAAATAACGACCAGAAAAAAGGCCAGCGTATGCAGACGCTGGCCTTTTGCTTTCTTCATGACTGCCAGATTAAGCGTCTTGACGACGACGGCGTAAACCTAACAGCATAAAACCTGCACCGAATAAGGCAATGGTTGAGGTGACCGGCACTTCTTCCGCAATGTAGCTGTCAATCCAGCTTAAAGTATCGCTGACACGGGTGGAAGCATACAGATTGCCATAACCGGCCTGATAATCACCAATTTGCCAGCCCAGTGAATGGACACCAGCTAAAAAGAATTCACCGGCTTCCTCAATAAAGACTGCGCCACCTGAATCGCCACCAGCAATCGAATATTCCAGACCTAACGCCAGATTATCTGAGCTGAAACCAAAATCATTGAAGCCATAAATAAAGTTGACCCAATCGTTGTACACATCACCGTAGCTATCAGTTGCAGCTGGATCCGGATGATCAAAATCAGACCACATCAGTTGCTCACCAGTCCCGTCAGTTGAAAACATACCGTCAACCACGTTCTGGCCTGCACGACGAGTACCAGCACCCATAGTTGCACCGGTAGTACCATTACCAGTAGCGCCATAACCAACATGAGTGCCAACAGCACCTGCTTCACCAGAACCGCGATACAACTCAGCCGGGCCAACATCAAAGCCTTCTTCCACATACATCAGGCCAACGTCCCAACCTTCAATTAAGTTGCCAGTCCAGTTGTTATGCGCAACCCAGGACGTCGCGGTGTAAGTTTTATGGCCAAGAATACCTGAGCGGTCGGCATTAAATTCGGGTAAATGGAAAGTCATGGACGTCGCTTCATCGACACAGTGCGCGGCTGTTAATACCCAGTGTTTGGCAACCACGGTACCACTACAGATATAACCACCATCGTTGGTATCAAATAACACCGCACCGACGCTGTCGAATTGTGATTGATAAGAAAGGTTTTTATACGAAGAGTCTGGCACATCGTGACGGATCACACCGGCGTTAGCGAAGCCGGAAAGTAATGTCAAAACAGAACCAACTGCGAAAGCTTTTTTTATCATAGTGTGCTCACTTATAGGAATGGATTATGTTGCAATTAATTCACATGCCAGATTTGAGCCAATATTAAATTATTCTAATATCAATGATTTAGATTACACTAAATTACATGGTGTAAAAATATATGACGAAATATTGTGCAACATGGTTATTCGAAATCGGCACAAAGACCGCTGAAACTTCTTAAGTTTTAATCTGATGCAGGTTTTCGTCGTGACCATTTACAGCAGTGTCGTTACACTTTGTAAATGACCAATATGCTGGATCCCAAGCCCTGGACTGCTATTGAGGACGATTTGAGACCGGTCAAACACAGTTCCGCCCTGACAAGGATTAAACCGGCACAATGTCGGCCCGTCTAAATCAAATTTACTGACCAAAGGCGATAACGCACTCGCCAGATGTGCCGCCGCTGCAACGCTGATAGCGGATTCCAGCATACAACCCATCATACAAGGCACCTGATACAAACCAGCGATTTGCGCCGTCAGGATGGCTTTACTGATACCGCCGGTTTTCATCAGTTTAATATTGATGATATCAGCGGCTTGTTGCTCCAGTAGCTGAATAACTTGCTGCGGACTAAAGGCGCTTTCATCCGCCATCACCGGTGTGTGTATTGCTGCAGTGACTGCTTTTAGCCCCGCCAGATCCTGCGCTTTCACCGGCTGTTCCACTAACTCCAGTTCCACACCGGCCTGTTCGATTTTCGACAACGCATAAATACTTTGTTTGGCGGTCCAGCCCTGATTGACGTCCAATCGCAGCGCTATACCGGCTGGCACTGCCCGACTCACCGCTATCACCCGCTCGATATCTTGCTGCAGATCAGTCCCCACTTTGAGCTTTAGTTGCTGATAACCGAGCGCCACCGCTTTTTGCGCATCTTCATTCATCGTCGCAGTGGCATTGACGCTGATTGTCAAATTGGTGCTAAGTTCGACCGGCCCGCCGCCAAGCAGTTGATAAAGCGGCAGCCCTGCGAATTGCGCTTTTAAATCATATAAAGCAATTTCAACCGCCGCTTTGGCGCTGGTATTGCCGATCACACTCGTCTGGACGATGTTCAGCAGCTGATTAAAATCCAGCAGCGATTTGCCTAATAGCCGTGGTTTAAGCACCTGCTCCACCACAAAATACATCGACGCCAGACTTTCGCCGGTGATCACCAGCGTGGGCGCCGCTTCGCCATAACCAGTAAAGCCTGCACTGCGAATAGCGACGACCAGATCCTGCACTTGCTCTACGGTGCGTAAAGCAGTTTTAAACGGCGTCACTAACGGAACTGTCAGCACATAACAGTCAATTTGTTCAATCAGCATAAAACTCCCGGCTGAGGCTTTTCAGCAGATAAATGCCATCGATATACGATTGTTGCGGATTGCGTTGCAGCGGCGATAACGGGGTAATGCTGACGCCGTTAAGCCGCGAATCATAAAAACTGCCATCCGCTTTGAAATAATGCAGACCCGCGACATCGTGGATCACAAAAGTCTCGCCACTTTCCTGCCCCAAAACCAACATCACATGCCCTGGCATAAAAATCAGATCGCCCGCTTGCGCCAGCTGCAGACTTTGTTGTTTTTCCGCCAATGAGGCTTCGGCGAGCGACCGCACCGCACCGAAGCTCTCCAACCCCTGACTACCGGTATTGCGCGGCAGCACCAAGCCAAAGCTGCGGAACACCTCACCAATAAAACCGGAGCAGTCACGCGCGTTGAGATCATGCCCCCAGCCATAACGCTCGCCCAGAAATTTAAAGGCCTGGGCTAAGATATTGGCTTTGGTGAGCGGCAGATAGCGCTCAGCAACATCCTGATTTCTGGCGATTAATGCACTCACCAACTCTAGCGATCCATCTGGCTGACGGTTTGGCAGCTGTACCACATAGCTAAAACTGGCGTTTTGGCCATGGATCACCATCTGGTGTTGCCGCACTCTTGGTAGCTTGACGCCCATCTCAAGTTGCACCACTGAAGCTAGTGGCATTTCTGGCGTGACGTTGGTTGCAGCGCGGGCGCCGGTGATCAGGACAAAATCTTTCGCCTCAACAAACTGCTGTACCACCGATTTTTCAGCCAGCGCAAAATGCGCCGTCGCCAACCAGCCGTGGTAATGATAATGCCTGACAAAGGCCCATTGCCGATCCTGACTATAATGCAGCACCTGGAGCGCTTCACCGGGGAACACTGCAGTTTCCTGGAATCTGTCTAGCTGCTGATCAGTAGCACTACTAAAAACTGCGTCTTGAGTCGGAAAGGTTCGAAGATTACCGCGGCTGGTGACTAACGCAAAACGAGCGCCTACTTGAGCTGATAGATTTTCTAACGCCAGTCGTTGTTCAAACTGTTGCCAGTGTTCAGTTGTCAGCAGCTCCCCGGCCTGATTAAATCTTGGGTTGGTAGAAGCATGACTTAAATCGACAATCATTTTTCTGACAGCAGCTGCCAGATAAGATTCAGGCTCGGCAAATACGTCAATCACTTCGGGTAAGATATTGATTAAATGCTGGTTAAAGCGCTTAATTTCAGCGAGACTTAACAGGGTTTGCTCAGCATTCGCGGTTTTTTGCAGCCAATAATCTAGGTGCAGATGGTCTGCCGTTAGCTTTGGGATGTCACTTTGAAAGCTTGATGTAGATGCTGAAGTTTGGGTTGGCGTTTTAGGTAGCGGCACTGTGCTACAAGCGGTGCCAAAGGCCAACAACAGCCACGCCAGACCCAGCCAGCAAGCGGCGTTGAATTTCGGACGGAACAGATATAATTGGGTCGTTTTCAAGCCTGAATGTCGCTGGCTAATCAGAGATAACCCTCAGTATACTGAGGGTCCACAGAAACACAACCAACACCCCTGACACTGCGGATTTTTGAGGATGGTTATGCGTTTACTGGCAATATCTGTTTTATTTTTAACAGCTTGCAGCGTGGTGCAAACTCCAGCGCCGAAACCTGCTGAGCCGTCGCAACTGGCTATAATCGGTGGATCCACCCAGCTGATTGTGGTGGTCAGCGACGGTTGGGACGCCAGCCACGGGCAGCTCTATAGCTTTGAAAAAATGCACAATCGCTGGCACGCACAACCGATGCGCGGTGCTGTGACTCTCGGCAAAAAAGGCCTGGCCTGGGGTTTAGGTCTACACCCACAGCAGCCCGGCCTGCAAAAAGTTGAAGGTGATGGCCGGGCACCAGCAGGTTTGTTTACGCTGAGTGGCGCTTTTGGATATACCACGACTTTGCACACCGCAATGCCTTATCAAGCGATGCAAGCGGATGATTTTTGTATCGATGTCCCTACATCGCCCCTATACAACCAAACGGTTGACCGGCGGAAGTTTCAGCCACGATGGACCGCGAACAGCACCGAGCCGATGCGTCGTGATCTGCACAACAAGGGCGATCAGGTATACCAACAGGGTTTATTTATCGACCATAATCCGAGCAATATCGCAGGTAGCGGCAGCTGTATCTTTATGCATTTATGGCAATCGCCAGTCACCGCCACAGCTGGTTGTACTGCCATGGCAAAACCACAACTCAGTGCCCTGCTTAGCTGGTTAGATCCAGCGAAAAAACCGCTTTATTTGTTATTGCCGAAACAGCAATATCAATTATTAACACAAGCATGGCAGTTGCCGGAGCTCCCACCTACACCATGAACTTTTTAGATGTAATCGCCATCAGCAGCCGAAAATTCCGCCATTGCAGCTGGTTATTCCTGGCGGTGCTGGTTAGCGCTTGTAGCAGTACCCCAAAATTTCAGTTGCAGCAGGATATCCTGGCCGCCGGTTTATCCCCGGATGACGTTTCGGTGCTGATGCTGCCGCTGTCAGTTAATACAGATGGTAATGCAGATGAGCTGTCATTCGCCGCCGACCGGCCGATGCAGCCGGCTTCCACCATGAAGTTGCTGACCACCAGCGTCGCACTGGATCTGTTAGGCAATAACTGGCGTGGTGAAACCCAGTTATTGGTGCAGAAAACTGATCTCGACCGGCAGACCTTATCCGGGCCTTTAATAGTGCAAGGTCGTAGCAATACCGATTTAAGTTACGGTGAGCTGAACTTTATGCTGCAGCAACTTTATGATCAGGGTGTGCGGCATATCCCGGCAGGATTGCAGTTTGACCGCGAAAGTTTCAGTCCGAACCGGCCGTCGCCAACCGCTGAGCCATTTGATGAAGCGCCCCGCGCCCGATACAACCATGTGCCGGATCCACTGATGCTGCAACAAAATATGCATTGGTTGTCGTTGCAATCGGCGGCAAAAGGCGTCAAAGGCTGGTTTAGTCCGGGCTGGCCGGCATTGCAATTGGATCTGAGCGCTCTCAAGCTGGTCGATGTCGCTTGTGATACGTTTTCCATCCATCGGCAGCAGATTGTTGTACAGCAGCGATCAACAGAACAATTATCACAGGAACAATCATTACAGGAGCAACGGCAACTAAAAATCGTCGGCGAATTTCCAGCTAATTGTCAGTGGCAAGGTCAATTAGAACTGCTCGATCGGGATCTAAATTTACAGCTGGCCGTGCAAACATACTGGCGCCAACTGGGCGGCACTATGGGTAATAGCGTTATTTTTAAACAAGCTGATGCAGACAGCCAACTGCTGGTGCAACATCTTGGTCGGCCGTTGCCGGAAATTGTCTCGCGGATCAATAAATTTTCTGACAACGCCCTGGCGCGGTTGCTGTATGCCAATCTGGCTGAGCCTGTGGACACAAATCCAACGCCGAGCACATCACATACCACGCAACAACTGGCCGACCAGCGTGTTCACCATTGGTTTAAGCAGCACAACATATCAACCGCAGGGCTTGTCATCGACAATGGTTCCGGCTTGTCGCGTTCGGCACAAATCAGTGCACGCCAGCTTGCTGGCTTACTTGACGCAAGTTGGTTAAGTCGTTACAGCGCAGAATTTGTCGCCAGTTTGCCGCTGGCAGGGGTCGATGGCACTTTGCTACAGCGGTTAAAAAATGGTCCAGCCTGGCAACGCGCGCGGCTAAAAACCGGCACATTACGCGATGTCACGGCGCTGGCGGGTTATGTTTGGGATAGTCAGAACCGGCCGTGGATTTTTGTCGGTTTTGTCAACGCAGCGCATGCTTCAGCAAAAGGACGGCCATTATTGGATAAGTGGGTACAACAGCTGGCCGGGCAATAACTCCAGCCGAATTTATACTCGACAACGCCATGGTTTAGCCACGAATCTGCTGCTCCAAAGTGCTTAACCAAAGTTCGTGCGCGCGGGCTTGCTCCACCGCCTGCTGCTGCGAAACTTCAACAAAGCGTAGCAAATTTCCCGGACGGCATTGGCCCAAAGCGTTGACCCCCAACCGGGTCACTGCGCCAATTTTCGGGTAACCGCCAATGGTCTGATGGTCGTTCAGCATCACAATTGGCTGGCCATCAGCCGGTAACTGAATGGCCCCCAAGCAAATACCTTCCGATAACAAGGCCTGACTCGCCACTGGCAAAGCAGCACCACGTAACCGCATCCCCATTCGATCCGACATCGGTTGCACCTGATACACATTTTGCTGAAACCGGGCCAAGATGGCTGCGCCAAGCTCCGCCTGCTGGGCTCCAGCCACAAACGGAATATTTTGCATCGCTTTGGCTTTGAGCTGAAACTGGTAATCGACACTGCGCACCGATGGAAGTCGAATGACTGTGCTGGTTGTGCTGGCCGGTCTGGCAGCCACCGTCAAAGCGGTGCCCGATTGCAATGGTTGTCCATTAATACCGCCAACCCCTTCCCGCAGCACCGTGGCACAGCTGCCCAGCACCGGAGTGACCAAAAAACCACCGCCAACTGCCAAATAACAACGGACACCTGCTTTGCTATAACCGATTTCAAGCTGGTCGCCATGCTGCAGCTGCATACTTTGATAACGCTCATAGCGTTGGCCATTTAGAAAAACCGGCATTGCGGCGCCTGTCACCGCAACCGTGACGCTGCCGATAGCACGAAACTGCACTGCACCCAGCCCTATTTCTAAAAGCAGCGCTGTGGGCTCGTTGTCGACCAGCGCATTGGCAAGCCGGGCTGACGTAGCGTCAACCACACCGCCCTGTGTCAAGCCCATACTGGCGGCGCCAAAACGTCCTAAATCCTGCAGCTGAGTAAACACATTCACTTTTTGCAGCACCAGAGCCGCTGATTCGGATACTGATCCCGATCTAGGCGCTGTCACAATTGACCTCCAAGGCGCAGATATTCAGCACGTTCAATGGGCACAAATCGCACCGCGTCACCGGTGCTTAGCGCCATCGGCGGATCTTTTTGCAGGTCAAACAACGGGATTGGGCAATTGCCAAGCAAATTCCAGCCGCCGGGTGATGCGGCCGGATACACCGCCGTCTGGCGATCGGCAATGGCCACACTGCCCGCTGGCACCTTTAATCTGAGCGTTGTTAACCTGACGGTAGCGATCCGTTCATCAACCCAACCAAGATATGCAAAACCTGGCGCAAAACCAATGGCATACACCTGATACTGCTGTTCGCTGTGGATTTTGATCAATTGATTTACGCTTAAGTGATGCTGCGCTGCAACAGCCGCCAGATCGGGACCCGTTTCGGCACTGTAATAACAAGGTAATTCAATCAGTTTGCCACTGCTGTCGGCTGCGCTTTTCGAACTGCTAACGCCTTGCTTACTGCGTAGAGCCAGCTCTGGTAGCTGTGCTAATAAATCGGCGAGGCAAAGCTCTAGCTGTGATTGATCTAAGCGCAGAAAATCGTACACCAGCAGCACTGAATTGTAGGAAGGAATGATTTCCTGTAGCAATGAACCCAGCTGCTGACGCAGTTGCTGGCTTAACCACTGCACCTGAGCTAACACCTGCGGATCGGCCACCGGCGCCAGATAAATCAGCAGTGCGTTTTCCCCTGCCTGGCGGATTTGCGGGTAGTCTGAGTGGTTCATAACGAACATCCTTGATAATGAACAACATTTCTAATCAACAACATTGCTGCGGCTAAACTAGCGCGGGCGCTTTGGATAAGCAACCTTTTAACCCGATAGGCGGTTCAAGATTTCGCTCTGGCGACAACTATGGTAAAACAGCTTTGGTAAAACAGCTTTGGTAAAACAACGGTATTACTTCAAAGGATTGCAGATGTTCAGGTACCAACCGAGAGTTTTAGTCCCAGGTGCTCAAAACACCGTCGGCACCATGTTTTGGCATGGTAGTCTTGCCGCGCTGCTATTTCTCGTTGGCGGCTGTAGTCAGACACCTTATCTGCAGGTCGATCAGCAATATCAATCAGCAAACCGCAATGACCGGGTGCGCTTTGTGGTCATTCACTACACCGCTGGCAATTGGCAACATTCGCTGGATATTTTAACGAAGCCCAACAAACGGCCGGTTAGTTCACATTATCTGATCCCACAATCCGGTGATAAAACCTATCCTGCCGACCAAGCATTAAAGGTGTACCAGCTAGTACCAGAGCAACAGCGCGCCTGGCACGCCGGTGGTAGCCAATGGGAAGATCGCAGCGGCTTAAACGATCATTCCATCGGTATTGAATTAGTGAATGAAAGTTGGTGTGGACAACGGCCAAATCGGCTGCAACAGCAAGCCGAGCTTTGTGTGGCTGCCGATTTTGATCCGGCACAATTGCAGCTGTTACTCGGCTTGTTAAAGGACATTCTGGCCAGAAATACCGATATCACCCCGACCCGTGTGCTTGGTCACAGCGACATCGTGCCACTTCGAAAACAAGATCCAGGCATTCGTTTCCCCTGGCAATGGTTAGCCGCCAATGGCGTCGGAGCTTGGTATGACGCTGCGGTGATGCAGCGCTACTGGCAACAGTTACCTGCGTTGCCGGAGATCAAAACAGTGCAACGCGCATTAAAACTGTATGGGTATGGCATTCAGGTCACTGGCGAACACGATGTTCAAAGCCGCGCTTTTCTGCTCGCCTTTCAGCGACATTTTGTACCAGAGCAATTAACCGGTGAGCCCGATCTAAAAACGATCGCTGTGCTGTGGGCGCTGCTGGAGAAGTATTTCCCCAAGGCGTTGCAGCAAGAGTCCAGTTTGCAACTGCTGCCGCCGTCAGCTTCATCGCTACCTTCAGTGTCGATTACGCCGCTTTAAAATTTGCGCAATCGGGCATTTGGCTCCATTTACTGTACCTGTTTAAGTTCAGGGGAAAGAAAATCAACCCGAGACCTTATTCAGCTGAATTTCCTGATAAATAGCCTGCAATGCAGCCAGCGGATCAGCGGCCTTGGTAATAGGACGACCGATCACCAGATAATCCACACCAACCGCCAGTGCTTCGTTTGGCGTCATCACCCGTTTTTGGTCGTCAGCTTTGGCAAATGACGGTCGGATGCCTGGTGTGACTAAACAAAAACTCTGACCGAATTGTTGTTTTAATATCGCCGCTTCCTGCGCCGAACACACCACGCCATCGAGACCCGAATTTGCGGTCAGCGTTGCCAGTTTTAATACCTGCTCGGCCGGAGTTAAGTTGATACCAAGCTCAGTTAAATCAGCTTGTTCCATCGACGTCAGCACAGTGACGGCAATCAATAACGGCTTGTCGGCACCAAATTTAACCAGCGCTTCGCGCGCCGCAATCATCATCTTGCTGCCACCACTGGCATGCACGTTGACCATCCACACCCCTAAATCGGCTGCAGCTTGCACGGCTTTGGCGACAGTGTTTGGAATGTCATGGAATTTTAAGTCTAAAAACACTTCAAACTGCCGCTGTTGCAGTTCGCTTACAAAAGATGGACCAAAATGGGTAAACATCTCTTTACCGACTTTTAACCGGCATAACGCAGGGTCTAATTGACTGACTAAATCCAAAGCGGCTGATTTTTGTTCAAAGTCGAGCGCGACAACAATTGGGCTATTTTTCATAAACTAAACCTTTGAGATTAACGACCATCGATGCCGGAAAGTGGCTCCACCGTTTCCCACTGCTGACAGGACGGGCATAACCAATAGGTTTGGCGGGTTTTAAATCCACAATTACGGCAACTGAATAAAATTTTGGTTTCCAGATAAGCATTGACCAGCTGTTCGACCGAATGCAAAGCCGCGCGATGCTCAGGCTCAGTGATTTGGCGTAACTGCAATAAACGCTGAAATAACCGGATGTTTGGTTTTTGTTGTAGCTTCTCTAGTAAAAGTTGCTCACCCGCTGCTGGCGATCCGGTCTGGACCAGCCAATCCGCTAAGAAAATGGTTGCGGTGATGTTTTTATTTTTGTGCGCCAGCTGGCTCAGTAACTGATACCACTCCGCCGAAGGCAACTGACACTGTGCCAGGCCTGGCAGAATTTCTGCCGCCCATTGCGGTTTTTGCTGCAGCACGGCCTTAAATGCAACGGCCGCTTCTTCCGGCAACTGCTGTTTTAACAACATTTGCGCCAGCTCAAATTTAGGCCGGATGGCTTGCGGGTATTGCTGACTGAGTAACCGCAGCGAAAAAGCGTCCAGCGGTTTTTGCTGATCAAGGCAGCGCATATTGGCGATGGCAATCCGTAGCGACTTCGAATCTGTTTTATCGACATCGTGGCTGAACGACACGGCTTTATGCCACTCATGGGTGGCAATAAACAAGGTGAATAACAGTTTCAGGGTTTTTTCACGTAATTGCTCGGCCTGCACCAGCTCGGTCAGCAGCTTCTCGGCGCGATCATAAAGTCCGGCCGAAAAATAGTCGTTGGCCAGTTCCAGCTGAATTTGCTGGGCCTGCGTTTTGGGCAGTTTTAGATGATGTAATTTTTCGTGGATACGGATGGCTTTATCCCAATCTCCACGACGGCGGAACAAATTGGCGAGAGCCAGATAGGTATCAATGGTCGCAGCTTCAATATCGAGTAACTGCAACAACTGCTCAATCGCTTTATCTTCTTGATCGGTCAGTAAAAAATTCAAACCAGAGGAAAGGTTTTTGGCAACATGGGCTTTGCCTTTGAGCTCTTCCCGCCGCAGGCTGTTACGACCATAAAACCAACCGTAGGCGGCAGCAATCGGCAATAACAGAAAAAGCAGCTCAAGCATAAGGGTCAGGACTTACCAATGGTTCTGGCAAACCAACGTTTGGTTTTGAGTTTGAATAAAATAGACAGGGACAAACTAAGGCCAACTGCAAAACCGAGTAACAAAAACAGCAGGGCGATATCCACCACCCTTAGTTCGGCTTTGGCGATAAAATAGTTGAGTTCGGCAGCTTGTTGGTTGATAGAGCCAAAAAACAGGCCAATCACCAGCAACGCGATAAAACAAAATATATAAACAAGTTTTCTCAAACCCAACTCCGCCGGCACTGATTAACAGCAGTGCTGAAGACTTCCATGATCAGGTATTCGTTTTTACACGGTCGCGTAATTCTTTACCTGGTTTAAAATGAGGGACGTATTTACCGTCGAGTTCAACTTTGTCACCGGTTTTCGGATTACGACCGACCCGTGGTGCACGGTAATGCAGAGAAAAACTACCAAAACCACGGATTTCAATGCGCTCATTGACAGCTAAAGAACCGGCCATCTGCTCAAGGATCTCTTTTACTGACGACTCTACATCCTTGACCTGGACGTGAGGAAAATCACTAGCAAGTTTTTCGATCAATTCAGATTTGGTCATAGACCCTCCGCTTAGATTTTGGTCTGGAGAATTCGGTTGGGGCACCTAGCGCCCCAACCGATTTACTTCAGCATTTTACCCTTTATCTTTGAGGCTATAGCTTTGTTGCCTTTGTGCTCTCACCCCAGTCACATAGAACAGCTATGCTCCTGGGGATTTGCGCACTCGGCGCCGCGCTATAATCTCAAAGCTCTTGGGTAAGCTTAGTCAGCTTTTTGAGCTGCCTTGAATGCTTCAGCCATAGCGTTACCACCAAAATCAGTATCATCCTGCTTCTTGATAGTGTCCATAGCTTCTTTTTCTTCAGCTTCGAACTTAGCTTTGATTGACAGGCTGATTACGCGGTTTTTGCGATCAACACCCATCAGACGAGCTTCAACTTCTTCGCCAACTTTCAGTACTGTAGATGCATCTTCGATACGCTCACGAGCGATGTCTGATACACGTACATAACCTTCAACGCCGCCTTCCAGCATTACTGTAGCGCCTTTAGCGTCAACAGCAGTTACGTTGCCTTTAACGATAGCACCTTTTTTGTTATCAGCAAGGTAGCCATTGAACGGGTCTTCGTCTAATTGCTTGATGCCTAAAGAGATACGCTCGCGCTCTGGGTCAACTTGCAGTACAACGGCAGAAACTTCGTCACCTTTCTTGAATTCGCGAACCGCGTCTTCACCGGTAGAGTTCCAGCTGATGTCTGATAAGTGAACCAGACCGTCGATACCACCGTCCAGACCGATGAAGATACCGAAGTCAGTGATTGACTTGATTTTACCTGAAACGCGGTCACCCTTGTTGAAGCCCTTCGCGAACTCTTCCCATGGGTTAGCTTTACACTGTTTCAGACCTAAAGAAATACGACGACGTTCTTCGTCGATTTCCAGAACCATAACTTCCACAGAGTCACCTAAGTTAACAACTTTAGATGGGTGGATGTTTTTGTTGGTCCAGTCCATTTCTGAAACGTGTACCAGACCTTCAACGCCTTCTTCGATTTCAACGAAGCAGCCGTAATCTGTCAGGTTAGTTACGCGACCAGTGATGCGAGCACCTTCTGGGTAACGTGAAGCGATAGCTGCCCACGGATCTTCGCCCATCTGTTTCAAGCCTAAAGAAACACGTTGTTTCTCACGGTCGAACTTCAGAACTTTTACTGGGATCTCGTCGCCAACATTGACGATTTCGCTTGGGTGCTTAACGCGTTTCCAAGCCATGTCAGTGATGTGCAGTAAGCCGTCTACGCCACCTAAATCTACGAATGCACCGTAGTCAGTCAGGTTCTTAACGATACCTTTGACTTCCATGCCTTCTTCCAGGTTTTGCAACAGAGTATCGCGTTCAGCACTGCTTTCAGATTCGATCACAGCACGACGTGAAACAACAACGTTGTTGCGCTTCTGGTCTAATTTGATAACTTTGAACTCAAGTTCTTTGTGTTCTAAGTGCAGAGTGTCACGTACCGGACGTACGTCGACTAATGAACCAGGCAGGAATGCACGGATACCGTCAACTTCGACAGTGAAACCGCCTTTAACTTTACCTGTGATAACACCGATAACGGTAACTTTGTCTTCACAAGCTTTTTCCAGGCGTACCCAGGATTCGTGACGTTTGGCTTTCTCACGAGACAGTAAAGTCTCACCGAAACCATCTTCAACTGCATCCAGAGCTACGTCGATGATGTCACCAACGCTCACTTCAATCTCGCCAGCCAGGTTTTTGAATTGTTCAACCGGAATAGCAGCTTCAGATTTCAGACCGGCATCAACCAGAACGACATCTTTATGAATAGCTACGATTCTACCTTTAACGATTGAACCTGGACGAGTTTCGATAGTCTTGAGGCTTTCCTCAAATAATTGTGCAAAATTTTCAGTCATTTTTCACTGTTTCAGTTAGTTGCACCACTCTCAATCCAAATAAAGTGGGGTTGCTTAATTTACCTCAAACATTCCTTGTCTGGGGCTGTCCAAAGTGCAGCTCAGGCCTGGTTCAGTTGCTTCTTAACGAAGCTCAGTACCTCTTGCAACACTTGATCAATGGATTTATTGGTCGAATCTAACAAGTAAGCGTCAGCAGCCGGAACTAAAGGTGCTACAGCGCGGTTCATATCGCGCTCGTCTCTTGTCTGAATTTCGCTCAAAAGGTCGCCGATGTTAACATCATGTCCCTTTTGTTTCAACTCTAAATAACGACGGTTGGCGCGCTCTTGAGCGTCAGCCGTTAAGAAAATTTTGACTTCGGCGCCAGGGAAAACCACGGTGCCCATATCGCGGCCGTCGGCTACTAAACCAGGAGTTTCGCGAAAGGCGCGTTGCCGACGTAACAGGGCTTCCCGTACGCGTGGCAGTGAAGCAATTTTAGACGCGACTGAACCAACTTGCTCAGTGCGGATAGTATGGGTGACGTTCTCACCTTCGAGCGTAATTTTTACGTTACATAACTCGTCGCAGGTAAATTGAACGTCCAGATGAGCAGCCAGTGGTTGTAACGCTTCTTCATCTTCCGGTGCAATGTTGTGGTGGATAGCAGCTAATGCCAGAACCCGGTAGATTGCGCCGCTATCGAGCAGGTGCCAACCAAGTTTTTGTGCAACTAAACGGCAAATGGTGCCTTTGCCTGAACCACCAGGGCCATCGATGGTAATCACCGGCGCTTGCGTCATTATGCCTCCAAGAATGCTACAACCATTAAAGTGGCGGCATTATACAGACAATTGTGACAAAAAGCGCGGTTTCTGCTTGAAAATCAACAACGAAAAGCGCAACCCAAAGGGTTACGCGTTTTTTACCGCCAGTGATGCAAATACATCAAAATATTGAGGAAATGTTTTGCGGGTACAATCCGGATCTTCAATCGTCACACCGCACTTCGCAAATGCCAGCATCGAAAAGCACATCGCCATCCGATGGTCATTGTAAGTCGCAATACTGGCGTGTTGAAGTTGCACCGGTGGTTCAATCCGGATGTAATCATGACCTTCTTCCACCACAGCACCGACTTTACGCAATTCAGTTGCCATCGCGGCTAAGCGGTCAGTTTCTTTCACCCGCCAGTTGTAGACGTTGCTGATGAGCGTTGGCCCTTTGGCAAACAATGCAGCCGTCGCAATGGTCATCGCAGCATCGGGAATGGCGTTGTAATCCCGCGAAATGCCATGCAGCTGGTCTCGCGTAACCGAAATATAGTCAAAACCCCAGTCCACTTGCGCGCCCATCGCTTCTAACGCATCGGCAAAATGAATATCACCCTGCACTGCGTTTTTGCCAATGCCGGTGACTTTAATGGTGCCACCGGCAATCGCCGCAGCAGCCAGGAAATAGCTGGCTGATGAGGCATCACCTTCCACCAGAAAATCGCCAGGCGCTTGGTACTGCTGTGAACCTTTCACCACAAACCGCTGATAGTTTTCATTTTGTACTGTGACACCAAAACGCGCCATCAATGCCAACGTAATATCAATGTAGGGTTTAGAAACCAAATCACCTTCAATTTCAATCACCGAATCGCCGTTAAGCAACGGCGCAACCATCAATACGGCGGTTAAGAACTGACTGGACACACTACCATCAATTTTCACCGCGCCAGCCGTCAGCGCTTTGCCGCAAATACGCAGAGGTGGATAATCTTTGTTACCTAAGTAGTCGATATCACAGTGCCACTGCGCTAACGCATCGACCAAATGGCCGATCGGACGCTCGTACATCCGCGGTTCGCCCGTCAGCGTAACATCGACGTTTGAAGCAGCCAGCGCAGCAGTGAGTGGCCGCATGGCGGTTCCGGCATTGCCTAAATACAGCTCCAGCGGTTCAGTAACAGCAAAAAGTCCACCGAGCCCCTGCACCACACATTCAGTTTTTGCATTCGACAGCTGGTAACTAACGCCGAGTTTATTCAAGGCGTTTAGCATATGCTCGACATCTTCACTGTGCAGCAAATTGGTGATGCGGGTTTCACCTTTGGCCAGCGCCGCTAATAACAACACCCGGTTGGAAATACTTTTAGAACCCGGCAAATGCACAGTGCCTTCGACTTTTTTTACATGCGATAAGGTCAGGGTTTTCATCAGCCGTGCACCCGCTCAAATTCTTGCATAAAGGTCACCAGCGTTTGAACACCTTCTAATGGCATCGCATTGTAGAGGCTAGCACGCATGCCACCGACCATCCGGTGGCCTTTGAGTGCCAACAAACCAGCGGCTTCAGATTCAGCAATAAACAGATCATTTAATCTGTCATCAGCCAGGAAAAATGGCACATTCATCCATGAGCGATTCGCTGCTGCCACGTCGTTACGATAAAAATCCGATTGATCAAGGTAGTTGTATAAAGTGTCGGCTTTACGCTGGTTGATCTGCCCCATGGCTGCGACACCGCCCTGGCGTTTTAACCATTCAAACACCAGACCCGCCAGATACCATGCATAAGTTGGTGGTGTATTGAACATTGAGTCATTTTCAGCGGCTAAGCGGTAATCCAGAATGGCAGGAATATTCGCGTCCGCTTTGGGTAACAAATCTTCGCGTACAATCACCAGCGTTAAGCCTGAAGGCCCGATATTTTTCTGCGCACCGGCGTAAATCACACCGTAACGGCTGACATCCAGTGGCCTTGATAAAATGGTTGAAGATAAATCGGCGACCAGCGGCACTTGCGTATCAGGCACACCGGTAAATTCCAGGCCATCAACGGTTTCATTCGGACAAAAATGCACAAAGCTCGCTTGCGGGTCAAGCTGCCAGTCCTTTTCGGCCGTCAAACTACGGACACCGTCTGTTTTTAACTGGATTTGCTGGGTATTGATACCGCCAAACTTTACCGCTTCTTCAGCTGCAGCCTTCGACCAGGCGCCTGAAACAATGTAATCCGCTTTTTTGCCAGGCTGCATTAAATTAAGTGGTACTGCGGAAAACTGCCCGCGTCCGCCGCCATGCATAAACAGCACTTTATAATTACTTGGCACCTGCATTAAATCGCGTAAGTCTTGTTCAGCTTTGGCCGCAACCGCCATAAATTCTTTGCCACGATGGCTCATCTCCATAATGGAGCAACCACGACCATGCCAGTTAATCAGTTCTTCCTGCGCCTGCAACATTACTTCGGTCGGCAACATTGCCGGGCCAGCGCAAAAATTATAAGTTGTCATGATGTCCTCATTTTTTTGTTGAAATCGAAAAAATCGAAAAGGCCTGGCGTGGACCTGGCACTGTCGCGGATGAGTTTTAGTTTTTATTGCGACAGACTATTGCCATCTGGATGGCTTTAGTAAGTTTGAATAAACACTCTACCGTAAATCGACCATCGCAGAAAGTGAAAAATGGCTGCGATACTGGCTAAAACGTTGAATTACGTCACTGATAGCCGTTCCGGCCATAAATTACAGGCAAAAAAATGGGCGCCGCAGCGCCCAATTCTTCAACACGATTATTCTTCTGAATCATCCGGTTCAACTTCAACATCTACGACGTTTTGTTGATCCAGTTGCGCCACTTCAGCTTCTGCTGCAGCCAGCTCTTCCTGATCCTGAATTTCATCAATCCGCTGTACGCCAACGACTTTTTCGCCTTCCTGGGTACGGATGAGGATCACGCCAGCGGTGTTACGACCAACCTGCGATACTTCTTTCACCCGGGTCCGGACCAGCGTGCCTTTGTTTGAAATCAACATGATTTCATCCAGCGCGTTCACCTGTACCGCACCGACCACGAGGCCGTTACGCTCAGAAACCTTGATCGAGACCACACCTTGCGTGGCGCGGCTCTTCTCTGGGTATTCCGCCAGTGAAGTACGTTTGCCGTAACCGTTTTCGGTCACAGTTAAGATAGCGCCATCAGACTTAGGTACGATCAGAGACACAACTGAGCCATTTTCACGCAGTTTGATACCACGGACGCCCGTTGCAGTCCGGCCCATACCACGCACCTGTTCTTCGTGGAAACGGACTACCTTGCCGTCATCCGAGAACAACATGATCTGGCTATTACCGTCAGTGATATCAACACCAATCAGCTGATCGCCTTCGTTCAGGTTCACCGCAATAATACCGTTGCTACGTGGACGAGAGTATTCAGTCAAGGCGGTTTTCTTCACAGTACCAAAGGCTGTTGCCATAAACACGTATTTGCCTTCTTCGTACTCGCGGACCGGCAGAATGGCGGTAATACGTTCACCATCTTCCAGCGGTAACAAGTTGACGATTGGCTTACCCCGCGCCTGACGGGAGGCCAGCGGCAATTGATAGACTTTCATCCAGTACAGACGACCGCGATCTGAGAAACACAAAATCGTATCGTGGGTGCTGGCAACCAATAACTGGTCAACAAAGTCTTCGTCTTTCACCGTAGTGGCGGCTTTACCACGACCACCACGACGCTGCGCTTCATAATCTGACAGCGCCTGGTACTTGGCATAACCTAAATGCGACAAAGTGACGACTACGTCTTCTTCCGCGATTAAGTCTTCCATGTTGATATCAAGCGCGTTGTCTTGAATTTCAGTGCGACGGGCGTCACCGTAAGTGGCTTTTGCCGCTTCCAGCTCTTCACAGATCACTTCCATCAGACGTTCCGGGCTTTCCAGGATGTGCAGCAATTCGGCGATTAAATCCAGCAGCTCTTTGTATTCACCGAGAATTTTTTCGTGTTCCAGACCGGTCAGCTTGTGCAGACGTAAATCCAGGATCGCCTGTGCCTGCTGTTCGGTCAGGTAATAATAGCCATCACGAATACCAAAATGCTCTTCCAGCCATTCCGGACGGGCTGCACTTTCGCCGGCACGTTCCAGCATTTCTTTGACGTTACCCAGCAACCAGCCGCGGGCGACTAAACCTGCTTTGGCATCGGCCGGGCTTTGTGAGGTTTTAATCAGCTCGATAATTTCATCGATATTGGTCAGCGCAATCGCCAGACCTTCTAAAATGTGCGCGCGATCACGGGCTTTTTTCAGGTCGTACACGGTACGACGGGTCACCACTTCACGGCGGTGCAACACAAAACATTCGAGGATTTCTTTTAAACCCAGCAGTTTTGGTTGACCTTGGTCCAGCGCCACCATGTTGATCCCGAACACCGTCTGCATCTGCGTCTGGGTGTACAAGTGATTCAGCATGACGTCTGAAGATTCACCGCGTTTTAGTTCGATAACAATCCGCATCCCGTCTTTGTCAGACTCATCCCGCAGCGCAGAAATACCTTCGATACGTTTTTCTTTGACCAGATCGGCAATTTTCTCAATCAGACGGGCTTTGTTCACCTGATATGGAATTTCATCAACAACAATGGTCTCGCGACCAGTTTTGTCATCAGTTTCGATATGGGTTTTGGCGCGGATATACACTTTGCCACGACCGGTGCGGTACGCTTCTTCAATCCCACGGCGACCATTGATAATAGCTGCAGTCGGGAAATCTGGGCCCGGAATGTATTCCATCAGTTCAGGAATAGTAATGTCCGGATTGGCGATAATCGCCAAACACGCATTAATCACTTCACTAATGTTGTGTGGTGGAATGTTGGTCGCCATACCTACAGCGATACCGCTGGAGCCGTTGATCAACAAGTTAGGAATTTTGGTCGGCAGCACGGCCGGGATCATTTCAGTACCGTCATAGTTCGGTACAAAATCGACAGTTTCTTTGTCTAAATCAGCCAGCAACTCAGTGGTGATTTTCGCCATCCGCACTTCGGTGTAACGCATGGCTGCTGCGGAGTCGCCGTCCACTGAACCGAAGTTACCCTGGCCATCGACGAGCATATAACGCAGTGAAAATGGTTGTGCCATCCGGACGATGGTGTCGTAAACCGCAGTGTCACCATGTGGGTGATATTTACCGATCACGTCACCGACTACACGGGCCGACTTCTTATAAGCGCGGTTCCATTCGTTGCCAAGTTCTTTCATGGCGAACAGGACACGGCGGTGTACTGGCTTTAAACCGTCCCGAACATCGGGTAAGGCCCGGCCGACAATTACGCTCATGGCGTAATCGAGATAAGAATTTTTTAATTCTTCTTCAATATTAATGGGAACGATTTCTTTGGCCAGATTTGTCATAATAAAGCTTTTTTCCCTTAAAATCAGACAGATGACTCGCGTTTAGTTCTAATATCCGCGCGGCGAGAACCGGGGATTCTAACACAATAGTGCCGCCTTGCCATGCCTAAGGCAAGATTCAGTTGTGCTGATGCTGCAGTTCGCAGATTGCGTGTTGGCACTAACCCCTTATAATGACGCGAAAAATGCAACTACAGATGATTTAAAGCATGCCAGAGCACCAATTAGATCAAACTAATGCTGATCAGCAGAAAGTCGATCCACGAAATGTTGATCAAACCGAAATCGCCAAATTTAATGAAATCGCCTCGCGTTGGTGGGATCCGGCCGGTGAATTTAAACCGCTGCATCAATTAAACCCAACCCGCTTGAGTTACATCAGCGATCAGTTGCAAGGTCTGTTTGGCAAAACCGCGGTGGATGTCGGTTGTGGTGGCGGTATTCTGGCCGAATCAATGGCACGGGCTGGTGCCATTGTTACCGGCATTGATATGGCCGATGAAGCGTTAATAGTCGCGCGGCTGCATGCACTGGAAAGCGGCGTGAAACTTGATTATCAGCAATCCACTGCCGAGCTTTTTGCAGCCAATCATCCAAACCAGTTTGATTTGGTAACCTGCATGGAAATGCTCGAGCATGTGCCAGAACCATCTTCAGTCGTTAAGGCTTGTGCTGATTTAGCCAAACCTGGTGCAACCTTAGTCTTTTCGACGCTGAATAAAAACTGGAAGTCGTATTTGATGGCGATTATCGGCGCCGAGCAGGTTTTACGGTTAGTCCCAAAAGGCACCCACGATTTTAATAAGTTTATCCGCCCTTCTTTATTAATGCGCTGGATTGACGATGCTGGCCTGGAGCTAGTAGACGCCACTGGCCTCCATTACAACCCTATCCAACAGAGTTTTCGCACCGGGCCCGGCCTGGATGTGAATTATCTGGTGGTTGCAAGGAAGCCTGTCGTTTGAACAAACTTAATTCAGCCGAAAACACCATCAGTCATCTGCTGCAAAACTGTGGTCAGCCAAAAGCAGTACTCTTTGATCTCGACGGCACCTTGGTCGATACCGCAGACGATTTAGGCGCAGCGCTCAATCATGTGCTGCAAAGTCATGGTTTGCCACTTTGTAGTGCAGAGCAATATCGGCCAATGGCATCACACGGCGCCAAAGGTTTGCTGGAACTCGGTTTTGGCCCCTTACTCGCTAACTACGATTTTGGCCCTTTGCGCCAACAGTTACTGGATTATTACGCTTTACACGTCTGTGTCCACAGCCAGATCTTTCCAGGCGGTACTGAACTGATTGCCCACTTAAATCAGCGCAAAATTCCCTGGGGCATTGTTACCAATAAGCCTTATCGGTTAGCCGCCAGTATGCTGAAACAATTACCGGCACTGCGCCAATGCGCCATTTTATTAGGTGGCGATAGCCTGGCGCAGCGTAAACCCGATCCAACGCCGTTGTTAGTAGCCTGTCATCAGCTGAAAGTTCCGGCTGCACAGTGTTGGTATGTGGGGGACGCTGAGCGTGATATTGCTGCCGGGAATAGAGCCGGGATGACGACGGTATTGGCTGAATTTGGTTATATCGGCGCGTCGGATCAACCAGAATTATGGCAAGCCGAAATCGCAATTCAATCACTGGCAGATTTGATCCCTGCCTTTTAAAGCTGAGCTGAAAGGTTATTTATTTAAGCTGTAGTTGTGACAAAAATGCAGTGAAAACAAGCTATCAAAAAGACCAGTCGCCATAGCAGCTGGTCGCTTTTTAACCGTCCTTCTTAAAAAATAACCGCTTAGATTTATTTCCATTTTTTGGATAAAAACGCTTGCTTCTGACGGGTTGTTTTCAGTTACGCGGCTCTCAAGTGAGCGATTACTAACATAGCGCAATAATGGCTTTTTTTTGCACTTTTTCGGGGGTTGCAATTGCCACTGATCCACTCTATCTTGTGATTCGTTTAACGAAAAACCCCATATCTAGTGCAGCCCGCACATATTGTTCACAATGTGAACGATGTCAATAATAACGGGCGCCGCAGCCTGGTTTGAAGCACCGTCAAGGCTGGTGATGAAGGGTGGTAAAACGAGCAATACAACGAGCATTTAAACAACCGGTTCTATAGCCAGTTACACAACAAAAAATTTGGTGTTGCCACGCAGCAAAAACCATAAATAACAACAATTGAAACGGAATCCTTCAGCAATGAATCAACCACTCTTTGTGACCAAACGTGACGGCGAACGTGAACCTCTTGATCTGGATAAAATCCACCGCGTCATTACCTGGGCCGCTGAAGGTTTACAAAACGTCTCAGTTTCTCAGGTTGAACTGCGCTCACATATCCAGTTTTATGACGGTATAAAAACCGAAGATATTCATGAAACCATTATCAAAGCTGCTGCTGACTTAATTTCCAAAGAAACCCCTGATTATCAATATATGGCAGCCCGTCTTGCCGTATTCCATTTACGCAAAAAAGCCTATGGCCAGTTCGAGCCGCCAAAACTGTATGCCCACGTGGTAAAAATGGTTGAAGACCACCGCTATGACGCGCATATTCTGGCCGACTACAGTGTTGATGAACTGAATGAAATCGACAGTTTTATCGACCACAACCGCGATATGGACTTCAGTTATGCCGCGGTGAAACAGCTTGAAGGCAAGTACCTGGTGCAGAACCGGGTGAGCGGCGAGATCTACGAAAGCGCCCAGTTCCTGTATATTCTGGTCGCCGCTTGTTTGTTTGCGAATTATCCAAAAACCACCCGCTTAACCTATTTACGCCGGTTCTACGATGCGGTATCGTTATTTAAGATTTCACTGCCTACGCCTATTATGTCAGGCGTACGTACCCCAACCCGTCAGTTCAGCTCTTGTGTACTCATTGAATGTGGTGACAGCTTAGATTCGATCAACGCGACCTCCAGCGCCATCGTGAAATACGTGTCACAACGCGCTGGTATTGGTATTAACGCCGGCCGTATTCGTGCACTGGGTAGCCCAATCCGCAATGGCGAAGCTTTCCATACCGGTTGTATTCCGTTTTATAAGCATTTCCAGACCGCAGTGAAAAGCTGCTCACAAGGCGGCGTCCGTGGTGGGGCTGCAACCTTATTCTACCCACTGTGGCATTTGGAAGTTGAATCGTTACTGGTACTGAAGAACAACCGTGGTGTGGAAGAAAACCGCGTCCGCCATTTAGATTACGGTGTGCAATTTAACCGTTTGATGTATACCCGCTTGATTAAAGATGATTTCATCACTTTATTCAGCCCTTCTGATGTGCCTGGTTTGTATGATGCATTTTTCCAGGATCAGGATTTATTTGAACAGCTCTACGTACAGTATGAAGCCGACCCTGCGATCCGTAAAAAACGGATTAAAGCGCTGGAACTGTTCACCTTGTTTATGCAGGAACGCGCCAGCACTGGTCGTATCTACCTGCAAAACGTCGATCACTGCAACACCCACAGCCCGTTTGATCCAGCAGTCGCGCCAGTCCGTCAGAGCAACCTCTGCCTGGAAATCGCCCTGCCGACCAAACCGTTAAACGACGTCAACGATCCAAACGGCGAAATTGCCCTTTGTACCTTATCGGCCTTTAACTTAGGCGCGATTGACAATCTGGATGAGCTGGAAGAATTAGCGGAACTCGCCGTACGGGCACTGGACAGTCTGCTTGGTTACCAGGACTACCCAATCGCAGCAGCGTTTTCAGCCTCGATGGGCCGTCGGACTTTAGGTGTGGGCGTGATTAACTACGCTTATTATCTGGCGAAAAATGGCGTACGTTATTCTGATGGTTCAGCCAATGCCCTGACCCACCGTACTTTTGAAGCCATTCAGTATTATCTGATGAAAGCATCGAACAAGCTGGCGCAGGAATTTGGTGCTTGTCCGTTGTTTAACGAGACCACCTATTCAAAAGGCATCATGCCAATCGACAGCTACAAAAAAGATTTAGATAAAGTCTGTAACGAGCCGCTGCATTACGACTGGGAAACCCTGCGTAAAGATGTGATGACCCATGGTATGCGTAACTCTACCTTGTCGGCGTTAATGCCGTCAGAGACGTCATCGCAAATCTCCAACGCCACCAATGGTATTGAGCCACCACGCGGCCATGTCAGCGTCAAAGCCAGTAAAGACGGTATTCTCAAGCAAGTGGTGCCGGAATATGACCGCTTGAAAAACCAGTACGAGCTGCTGTGGGATATGCCAAATAACGACGGTTATATTGCGCTGGTTGCGATTATGCAGAAGTTTGTTGATCAGACCATTTCGGCCAATACCAACTACGATCCAGCCAAATTCGAAGGTGGTCGGGTGCCGATGAAAATGTTGTTAAAAGACATTCTGACCGCTTACAAACTCGGCGTCAAAACCCTGTATTACCATAACACCCGCGATGGTGCTTCTGATATCCAGGAAGATATGAAACCAGAAGTGGCTGACGAAGGCTGTGAAGGCGGCGCTTGTAAAATCTGATGATGACGGTGCTCTGTTTTTATCAGAGCACCGTACCTTTGTTATCCGTTCGAACTGAATAATTAGAAAGAGATTGCATTCAATGGCGTATACCACTTTTAATCGTACCAATAACGATCAAATGAAAGAGCCGATGTTTTTCGGGAATTCGGTCAATGTTTCCCGTTATGATCAGCAAAAATATGTCATTTTTGAAAAACTCATCGAAAAACAACTGAGCTTTTTCTGGCGACCAGAGGAAGTGGATGTCAGTAAAGATCGGATTGATTTTCAGGGTTTACCAGAGCACGAAAAGCATATCTTTATCAGCAACTTAAAATACCAAACGTTGCTCGATTCAGTCCAAGGCCGTTCACCGAACGTTGCGCTGTTGCCGATAGTCTCTTTGCCGGAACTGGAAACCTGGATTGAAACCTGGGCGTTCAGCGAAACCATTCACAGCCGCAGCTACACCCATATCGTGCGTAATATCAGCAATGAACCACATAAGGTGTTCGACGATATTCTGCTGAACGAAAAAATTGTTGAGCGCGCTGATGACGTTACCCGTTATTACGACGATTTAATCAATTCCGTCAATCTGTATAGCCTGTGCGGTGAAGGTACCCATCTGGTGAATGGCGTCAGCCACACCATCACGCTGCGCGACTTAAAGCGTAAATTGTACCTCTGTCTGATGTCGGTCAACGTGCTGGAAGCCATCCGGTTTTACGTCAGTTTCGCCTGTAGTTTTGCCTTTGCCGAACGCGAACTGATGGAAGGTAATGCCAAAATCATCAAGCTAATTGCCCGCGATGAAGCACTGCATTTAACCGGCACCCAGCATATGCTGAATATTCTGGCCAACGGCGAAGACGATCCGGTGATGGGCGAAATTGCCAAAGAATGTGAGCAAGAAGCTTACGCTATATTCCGTAAAGCCGCTGAGCAGGAAAAAGACTGGGCCGAATTTTTATTTAAAGACGGTTCAATGATCGGTCTGAATAAAGATATTTTGTGCCAATACGTTGAATACATTACCAATATCCGGATGCAAACGCTGGGGATGAAACCTATTTTCAGCACCACGCAAAATCCGATCCCATGGATCAATGCCTGGCTGGTGTCGGACAACGTCCAGGTCGCACCGCAGGAATCGGAAATCAGCTCTTATCTGGTTGGCCAAATTGATAACGAAGTCGACGGTGGCGACTTTGGCGATTTCGACCTGTAACTGATGGTGAAGGTCGGGTTGCCGGATGGCAGCAGCCTGCAGTTTGATGGCAGCTGCCCCACACTGCTCGACGCACTGGAGCAACAAAAACTGGAAGTCAGTTACCACTGCCGCGCTGGTTTTTGTGGCGCTTGCCGCTGCAAGTTAATTTCCGGCGACATCCGATATCTACAAGAGCCGTTAGCCTTTGTGCGTAAAGGCGAGTTTTTACCTTGCTGTAGTGTGCCGGTAGGCGATATCGAAATTGAACTCGTTTGAATTATCGACCATAAAAAATGCCGCAGAAAAGCGGCATTTTTTATTCAGTCATTTTTATACGTTAAAAAAACGTAGGGCGTCACTCACCGCGTTAGCGGTAGTGCGCCATATTCAACAATAATTAATTACGTACACCTTCAACCACTAAGTCTAAATGCACGGTTTCTGATGCTGGGCCAAGAATGTTTTTGATGCCGTAATCAGACAGCTTAATACTGGTTTTACCTTCAAAACCTGCGCGGTAACCGCCCCATGGATCTTTGCCTTCACCGGTTTTAGCAGCGGCGATGGTAATTTCTTTGGTAACGCCGTTTAAGGTGAAATTACCAACCAGATCAAAATTGGCACCGTCTTTTGGCACGACTTTCGAGCTAACAAAACTGGCTTTGCCGTTTTTATCAACGTTTAAAAAATCCGGGCTGCGTAAGTGCTTGTCACGCTCCGCGTGGTTAGAATCAACACTTTTGGTGTCAATATCCAGCTGAATTTTTGAAGCAGCCAGGTTTTTGTCGTCATAGCTGAAAGTGCCGCTAAAAGTATTAAAACGGCCATGCAACCAGCTATACCCTAAGTGGCTGACTTTAAACTGGACAAAGGCGTGTGCGCCCTGGGTGTCGATCACATAATCAGCAGCATGCAGAGCCGGAGCTGCCAACAGCGTGGTGAATAAACTTGCTAATACGAGCTTTTTCATGAATTTTCCTCAGTTGAATTAGTGGAGTCAGTAGAGCGAGTTACATTGTTAGAACCTGTCATATCGTTTGAAACAGGCGCATTGTTAGTTTTGGACCACCACATCCGCTTGAGCGTGGCATCCTTATCAATAAAATGATGCTTCAGTGCGCCCATTGCATGCAGCACCACTAAAGCTATCAATCCATAAGCCAGCCACTGATGCAGTAGCCCGGCTCTGTCCGCTTGCTGGTCGAAGAATTCGCCAAAACCCGGCACCACCAACCAGTTAAACACTTCGATGCCACGATTATCTGCAGTCGAAATCAGATATCCGGTCACCACTATTAAAAACAATAATAAATACAACAGCCGATGGGTAAGTTTCGAAGCCCGTTGCACAGTTTTGCTGTGCGATGCCAATGGTGCTGGTTTGCGTTTTTTAAACAGTACCGCCAGTCGCACCAGCAGTAATACTGCCAACAAAATACCAACACTTTTATGATAATGCGGCGCCGTTTTGTACCAGGCACTGTAATAGGTTAAATCGACCATCCAGAAGCCAACGCCAAACAACCCAAAAATCATTAAAGCCATTAGCCAATGCAATAATTTAGACACTGCAGAATACGAATTTTCAGTTGATTGCATGATTTCTCCTTTATTGAGACACAGCATACCGTCGAAATGATTAAAAGAATATGGCAAAAAAGCCGATTATACATTCGAAAATATAGAACGATTTTGCCAGTTTCAACGGCAAAAGCCACAGTCAAATTGTAAAAATTTAACAAAATCAGCACGCCCAGCCTGATAACAACAGCGCGCTGTAATCGGAAAATCCTGATTATTTTCTGTACTTTACCTTGACTTCAGCCGGGGAGCGGTTATTGCTTATGTGGGAACAAATACAGTTGCTGGCCATCACTCATCAGGTTGTGGCGTCCGGCGACAATTCAGGCGCTTTTTTTTTGAGGAATAGCTATGCCACAAAATCTCCGTCTGCCATTGGCCCTGCTGTTATTCGTGCTGATAGTTGTGATGGCCTGGATCAGCAGCAACGGCTGGTTGAGCGCTTTGACGATGAGCATCGCCGGGCTTGGCATGTTGTTACTATTATGGCCAAAACCCGCAGCTGCGGCGGCTGAGATTGTCCATGAACGCCCTGCCCCCGATCTTCGACCTTTTGCCGGCAACTTTTTACAGCTGATCAGTCAAATCACCCCGTTGTGGTTGAAACAATCGGACATGGTAAAACAACAAACCGAAACGGCGGTGGTGAATTTGTCGCAACGTTTTCAGCAGTTGTTGCAGTTATTATCCGCTGATACCCGCCAAAACAAACCAGGTGATCAAGAACTGATTAGCATGATCAAACAATCGGAAGGTAAATTACTGGCGATGACTGAACGGCTGGTTCACGCCCAGCAAAACCGGATGCGGATGCTGACCGAAATCCAGCAACTGACCAAAGTCACCGAAGCTTTGCAGGGCATGACCTCTGAAGTTGGGGATATTGCCGCCCAGACCAATTTGCTGGCGTTAAATGCGGCTATCGAAGCCGCCAGAGCCGGTGAAAGTGGTCGTGGCTTTGCGGTGGTTGCCACGGAAGTCCGGGCGCTGTCCAATCGCAGCAGCGAAGCTGGACGTCGGATCAAAGAACGGGTGGCCGATGTCACGCAGGCGCTGACCAAAGTGGTGCAGGATAGTGAAGGCCAGGTTGAACATGAACAACAAATCATCGCCCAGACTGAACAAACGATCCACGGCGTGATGGCCGATTATGAAAGCGCAGTGCAGGTGATCACCCATACCAACAGCCAATTGACCGAGCATTTTGGTTACGTGCAGCAACAACTGTCGGAGGTGATCGTCAATCTGCAGTTTCAGGATCGCGCCAGTCAGATCACCAGCCATATCATCGCCGATATGCAAAAACTGGTTCACACCACTGCCGATGTTCAGCAACAACTCGCCGCTGACCAAATTCCACAACCGATCTCAGTGCCACAGTGGCTGAAACAACTGGAGAGTACTTACACCACACTGGAGCAGGTCAGAGTGCATTCTGGCCGTGAAACCAGCAGTTCCGATGATGACGTGACTTTTTTCTGAAGGAAGTAGCCAATGAAAACAATTCTGATTGTCGACGACTCCATTAGTATTCGCCAGGTCGTGGGCATGACATTAAAGGCCAATGGTTTTACGGTGATTGAAGCCTGTGATGGCAAGGATGCGCTAACAAAACTGACCGGCCAAAAAGTAAATCTGATTATTTCCGATGTCAATATGCCGAATATGGATGGCATTACCATGCTCAAGGCAGTTAAAGCCATGCCCGCTTATCGGTTTACACCAGTGATTATGCTGACCACTGAAGGCTCAGATCAAATGAAAGAAGAAGGCAAAGCCGCCGGTGCTAAAGCCTGGGTGGTCAAGCCATTTAAACCAGAGCAAATGCTGGCCGCGGTCAATAAATTGATCCTGCCCTGAGGAGGTTGAAATGCCGTTGACTATGACGCAAAAAGCCGACTTCGTCATCGCCGAGTTTGACACCGAACTGACCATTTTTAATGTGCGGGAAGCGCATAGCATCCTGCAGGCTGGTTTGGCTAAAGCACCAGACCGGTTGATCCTGGATGTCACTGCTTTGCAGGACCTGGATTCAGCCGGTTTACAACTGTTGTTATGGACGCTGGCGCAAGTCCGCGCACCAGCGCAGGCGGTTATTTCGGCTGGCGATAATCCGCAGTTTAGCCGGGTAAGCGACCTGTACGCCGTGCAGTGGCCGACCCATTTTACTTCGCAGGATGACTGACATGGACATGACGCAGGCCCGCAGTTTGTTTATCGACGAAGCGAATAGCCTTCTGGCCGATATGGAGCGTTTTCTGCTGGAAATTGAAGCCGGTGATGCCACATCAGCCCAGCATATTGATGCTATTTTCCGCGCAGCACATACCATTAAAGGCTCTGCCGGTCTGTTTGGCTTTGACCATATTGTCGCTTTTACCCATAACGTCGAAAGTGTGCTGGACAAAGTGCGCTCCGGTCAGCTCGCGCTGGATGGTGACTTGATCAACCTGATGCTGCAATGCCAGGATCACACCGCCAGTTTAATCCGTCAGTTGGAAGATGAAAGTAGCGGTATTGATTTAGTCACCGGCACCGCCTTAATCAAGCAGTTACATCTTTATCTCGACCCCGCCCCAGTGGTTGCCGCCGCACCAACGGCGGTGTTAACCGATACCGAACACTGGCAACTGGACGTGCATTATGGCGAAGATGTGTTTCGCGATGGCATGGACCCCTTGTCGCAATTGCATTATTTGCAAAGTCTTGGTGAATTACAGCAGGTTCGGTTGCTGCCACACTGGCCAGCGCCTGCGGCTTTTGATCCAGAATCCTGCTATTTGCAGCTAAAATTTGAACTTGCCAGTACCGCCAGCAAACAACAAATTGCCGATGTGTTTGAGTTTGTGCAGGACAGCAGCAAGGTTCAGATATCACCGCCGCAACAGGTCAAGGCCAGCCTTGCAGCATTGCCAACGGTTGATGAAAAACTTGGCACTTTACTGGTGAATGCCGGGGCTGTGACGGAGCGCGAGCTGCAAAGTGCTCTTAGCTCACAAAAAGAGCATGACAATAACCAGGCTTTAGGTCAGGTGCTGGTTGATCAAGGTGCTGTCAGTTCGGAGATGGTGGCCGTCGCTCTGGATAAGCAAAAAGCCACTGAGCATAAAAGACCGGCTGACTTTCAGTTTCTCAAAGTTGAAGCGCGCAAACTCGACGAACTGATTAATCTGGTCGGCGAGCTGGTCACTGCCGGTGCTGGCATTGACGTGCTGGTACAGGAAATTGCCAACGAAAAACTCAAAGAATCGTTTAGTGTGTTGACCGGTTTGCTGGAGCAAATTCGCGATGGCGCGCTGGGTTTACGCATGGTACAGGTGGGCGAATCGTTCAGCAGATTGCGCCGTATTGTCCGTGATGTTTCAAAGGAGCTGGGCAAAGATATCGAGTTGACGGTAGAAGGCGCCGATACCGAGCTTGATAAAAGCATGGTCGAGAAATTATCCGATCCGTTGATGCATATCGTTCGCAACGCCTTAGACCATGGCATCGAGAGTAAAGAGCTGCGGCTTTACAAAGGCAAACCGGCACAAGGCCAGCTGAAATTGAGCGCTTGTCACGAAGCTGGCTCGGTGGTGATTGAAATTGCTGATGACGGTGCCGGGCTGAATATCGAACGTATTCGCGCCAAGGCGATCGAGAAAAACATCATCAGCGCCGATCAGGAACTGGCCGAAGAAGATATTTATAAACTGATTTTTGCCCCCGGATTTTCTACCGCAGCAGCGGTGACCAATCTATCCGGCCGCGGTGTCGGCATGGATGTGGTGAAACGGAATATTGAAGAGCTGCGCGGCCAAATCCAAATCAGCTCGGTGCCGGATCAGGGCACGGTGTTTCGCATCCGCTTACCGCTGACGCTGGCCATCATCGACGGCTTTTTGGTCAGCGTTGCCGGTACCCATCTGGTGCTGCCGCTGAATATGGTACAGGAATGTATTGAGTTTCAAATGTCGCAACAGGACAACGAACGCAACTACCTTGATTTACGGGGCGAAGTGCTGCCGTTTATCCGGCTGCGTCAACTGTTCGAATTGGCGGGGCCACCACAAAACCGGGAAAATATTGTGGTGGTGCAATACGGCAAACATCGCGCTGGACTGGTGGTTGACCATCTGCACGGCGAACTGCAGGCGGTGATTAAACCCCTGAATACGTTGTTCCGATCGTTACGCGGTATTGGTGGCTATACCATTCTGGGCTCGGGCAATGTCGGGTTGATCCTGGATATTCCGCAGCTGGTACAGTTTGCCACCACCCTTGAAAACCAGAGTTTTGTCCATTAATCGCTAAATCACAATTTGCCAGCATATACCCAAAATCATTGAAGATTCGGGTAGGCGACGAGTGAGTGAGACTGGAGCGCCAGCCCGGCCCGGAGCATAGTTGTCCTATGTGACTGGGGCGAATGAGTGAAGTCAACAACCCCGAATCTGCAATGATGAAGGGTATAGAAGGAGCCTATCGTGGACGAGCAATTTAACAAAGACCCGTTGAGCCATCAGCATTTTCTGACTTTTTTACTCAGAGACGAATGTTTTGGCATCAGTATCAGCTCAGTCAAAGAAATCATTGAATATGACAATGTCACCCCTATTCCGCTGATGCCCGATTTTGTCAAAGGCGTGCTGAATCTGCGTGGTGACGTGGTACCGGTAATTGATTTGTCGATCCGTTTTAACAAATCAGCGACTGAAATCAGTAAAAGAACCTGTATTGTCATTTTGGAAATTTTGTTTGAAGAGCAGATTGTCACTATTGGTGCCGTGGTCGACAGTGTCAGCGAAGTGATTGAAATTAATATGGATAATATTGAGCCGGCCCCGACTTTTGGCGCCAGGATCCGGGCACAGTTTATTTTAGGTGTGGCGAACGTGGGTGAGCAATTTGTCATTCTGCTTCGCGGCGAACGGGTACTTTCGCTGGATGAAATGGCCGCAATTATCGAAAAAGTAGCTGATTAAAAAAGTAGCTGACGAAGCACTGTTGTTCGCCAAGCGAATTGTTCACCACGCGGAGAGTTCAATGCTGGAAAAGATGAAAGTTTCGACCCGACAGGCGCTGATGGCGGGTTCACTTATTCTGTTGTTGCTGTTAACTGCAGGCTTGGGCTTACGCGGAATTTGGCTGGAACATCGGACTATCACCAGCTTGTATGATGACCGGATTGTGCCGCTGCGTGATTTATCGCGCATAACCGATAGCTTCGCCGTGTTGCTGGTGGAATCACCGCAGAAGGTTTATCGCCAGGAACTGACGACGGACAACGCACTACAACAGGTGGATCAGCTCCTGCAACAGAACGACCAACTATGGCAGCAGTACCTGAAAACCTTGCTCACCGCCGAAGAAAGTCAGCTGATCCAACAAGTTAAACCGCCCCTCGCCGCTGCGATGACCCAACTTGAGCAACTGAAAAGCTTGTACAGCGCTTATCAGCCGGAGCCGATGCTCGGTTATATGCAAAAAAATATGTACCCGGTATTCCAACCACTGGCCAATGCGCTCAATGATCTGCGGGAATTACAGGCACGGGAAGCAGAGCAGATGTATTTGGCTTCTGGCGAGCGCTACCAGCAAAACCTGCTACTGACGTTGCTGGTGACGGGCGTGAGTCTGTTGCTGGCGTTACTGCTGAGTGTGCTGATTAGCCGCAGCCTTACCCGGCAGCTCGGTGGTGAATTGCAACTGGCATCCGATATTATTCAACAGGTTGCTGCCGGTGATTTAACGGTCAGAGTGCCGATCCAACCGGATGATGAGCACAGTATGCTGAGCCAAATCAAACGGATGGTTGAAAACCTGGCGCGGATCATTCAGGAAGTGCGTACCTCGGCCGGCACTTTATCCGCAGCTTCTTTGCAAATGAGTGGCACCGCGCAGGGGCTGAGTCAATCATCCACCGAGCAGGCCAGCAGCGTGGAACAAACCAGTGCCGCGATGGAGCAGATGTCGGCCTCAGTGCAACAAAATAATGAGAACTCCACCACCACCGAACGGATTGCCAGGGAAAGTGCCGCCCATGCGACTACCGGCGGGGCCGCAGTGCGCGATACCGTGGCGGCGATGCACCAAATTGCGCAAAAAGTGTCGATTATTGATGATATTGCCTATCAGACCAACTTACTGGCGCTCAATGCCGCCATTGAAGCAGGACGCGCCGGTGAGCATGGCTTAGGCTTCGCGGTGGTGGCTGCTGAAGTCCGTAAACTGGCGGCACGCAGTCAGACGGCGGCGAAAGAAATTGGCGAAGTGGCGACCGGCTCGGTGGCACTCGCCGAACAAGCCGGCCACCTGCTGCACCAAATGTTGCCTTCGATTGAAAAAACTGCCGAATTAGTGCAGCAGATCGCCGCTGCCAGCGACGAGCAAAATCAAGGCGCGCAGCAAATTAATGGCGCTATTGCCCAAATCACCCAGACCACTCAGCAAAATGCCGCAGCGTCGGAAGAATTGTCAGCAACCTCGGAAGAGCTGACCGGTCAGGCGCAGCAGCTGATTGAATTAATGTCGTTTTTCCAATTGCCGTTGCTGGTCAATGACCACACAGTTGCCAAAACCCAACTACGACCCGCTTTTGCAGCGATGAAGCCTAAAGCGGCACCGCAGACTTCAGTGACCGCGCGGGCTGGTACATCGGGCGCATTCAAGCCGACGGGCAGCAGCACGCCTGCAAAATCCAGCAGCACCACAAACACCACTCGCAAAGCGGCAAAACCATCGCTACCGCCGTCGGTCGGTAACTCAAAAGCACTGCCGCCAGCCAAAACCCTGCCTAAAACCAAAGCGGGCAGTCATGACGATGATTTTGAATATGAGAAGTTCTGAAATGAGAAGTTTAGAAACGCGGAGTTCAGAAACCGTCAGCAACAGTCAGTTGCACAGTTTATCCAAAGCCGAATTCGGCCAGTTCCGCGATTGGTTGTACCAACAGGCCGGGATCCATCTGGCCGATGTTAAATGCAGCATGGTCAGTGGCCGGCTGCAAAAACGCTTGCATGCGTTACAGTTACCCGGCTTTGCCGCTTATCTTGATTATTTAAAAGTCCCGGCGCATCAGCAGGAACGGCAGACCGCACTGAATTTACTGACCACCAACGAGACCTATTTTTTTCGCGAAGATAAACATTTTCAGTTTTTGCAAAAATTGCTGGCGGCACAACCACAGCAGCAAAACTGGCAAATCTGGAGCGCTGCTGCTTCATCCGGACAGGAAGCCTACTCTATCGCCATGACGCTGGCACAGCAGCTTGGTTTGAATAGTCGCTGGCAAGTCAGCGCCACCGATATCAACACCACGGTGCTGGAAAAAGCACAACGGGCAATTTATTCGATGGACGAAGCGGTAAAAATTCCGGAAACAATGCTCAAAGCCTATTGTGAAAAAGGCGTCGGCAAGGATGCCGGTTGGTTTCGCATCGGCCAGCATATTCGCCAGCATGTCAGTTTCAGCATTACCAATTTATTTAAACCCGATAAACAATTGCCGGTGTTTGATCTGATTTTTCTGCGCAACGTGCTGATTTATTTCGAAGCTGAAGATAAAAAGCTTATCGTCAATAATGTGTTACGACAGCTAAAACCCGGTGGCTGTTTACTGGTCGGGCATTCTGAAAGTATCCATGGTTATCATCCGGCTTTAGTACAACTGCAACCAAGCTGTTATCGCTATAGTCCGGAAAGTAGCGGTTATGTCACGATCTGAAGGAGGCTGAATGTCAGTACCACGACGGATAAAGGTGTTGATCGTCGATGATTCGGCGTTGGTCCGGCAAGTGCTGGCACAACTGCTGGATGGATTTTCTGATATTGAAGTGATGGCGACGGCGCCGGATCCGATTTTTGCCATGGCCAAAATGAATAAAGAATGGCCGGATGTGATCACGCTTGATGTAGAAATGCCGCGGATGGATGGCATTACCTTTTTAAAACAGATCATGTCGACCCGCCCGACCCCGGTGCTGATTTGCTCATCGCTGACCGAAAAAGGCGCAGCAACCACCATGCAGGCGATGCAGGCGGGCGCTGCCGGCATCTTCACTAAACCGCAGCTTGGCGTAAAAGAATTTCTGACCAGCAATAAACAACAGTTCGCCGACGCTATTCGTGAAGCGGCCAAAACCAATACCAAAAACCTGATCCCACGCGCCTTATTGCCGCCAGCCCCCGTCATGATCCCACAAGAAGCAGAGCCGGCTGCGATGGCCAAGACCACTGAACGGGTGATTGCGATTGGCACCTCAACCGGCGGCACTATTGCACTGGAATATCTACTGTCGCAATTAACCACGGTCTGTGAGGGCATCGTGATAGTGCAACATATGCCGGAGAAATTTACCGCCGCCTTCGCCGCCCGTCTAAACTCTATTTGTAGTATCGAAGTTCGGGAGGCGCGCCACGGCGACCGGGTCCGCCCAGGGCTGGCGTTGATAGCTCCTGGCGGCCAACATCTGTCAATTGGCCGCAACGGTGCCTATTATCAGGCACTGGTCAAACCCGGCCCAGCCGTGAACCGGCATTGCCCGTCAGTCGACGTGTTATTTCGCAGTGTCGCCAAAGTCGCTGGCGTCAATGCCATTGGCATTATTATGACCGGTATGGGCGATGATGGCGCCCGCGGGTTATTGGAAATGCGCGAAGCTGGCGCCAGAACTTTTGCCCAGGACGAAGACAGCTGTGTAGTGTTTGGCATGCCCAAAGAGGCGATTAAGCGCAATGCCGTCGACTACATCGTCGGACTCGACCGGATCCCCGGTATCATGATGAAGTACAGTCAGTAAAAGGGAACTACATGGATAGTCTAAACGTATTGATTGTGGATGACAGCGCCGTACAACGGGAGTACCTGCTGCAGCTTTGTCGCGATGCGGGGATGCGTCAATTTTATGTGGCTGAAAATGGCGAAATCGCGTTGCCAATTCTGGCGCAGCACCCTATTGATTTACTGATTTGTGATCTCGAAATGCCGGATTTGGATGGCATCGAACTACTGCACCGGATCGCTCAAATGCATTCAGCGGTGAAAGTCATTATCGTCAGCGGCCGCGAACTCAATCTGATTAGTTCCGTAGAACTGATGGCAAAATCAGACGGTTTAAATGTGGTCGGCAGTATGCAAAAACCGGTGGAGGCTTCGTTATTTCGCGATTTGGTGGCGCAGCTCAGTCAGCAGGCCGTGCAAAAATCGGTTGCCAAAACCAGGATCGAATCACCACCGCTGGAATTTAGCGAGCTGCACGAAGCGCTGCTACAGCACCGGTTTATTCTGCACTATCAGCCAAAAGTCGATCGCAGCACCGGTACTCTGGCAGGTGTTGAAGCCTTAGTGCGATTGCAGCATCCAACCCGGGGTTTGGTTTATCCCGGTGATTTTATTGCGGTTTGCGAGCGTTATCAGCTGATTGATGCGCTAAGTTACGAAGTGTTATTACAGGCGATTGCGCAACTTGAGCAATGGAAAAAACAAGGTTTTTCCAGCACCATTTCAGTGAATTTGTCAGCCACATCCTTTGAAAATAATTCCTTTATGTTGCAGGTGAATAAGCTACTGGCGCAGTCGCCCATTCTGCCAACTGATTTAATTTTCGAAGTGACTGAAACTGCGGTTATTCACAATATGGGGCAGGCATTGGCTTTCCTGAGTCGACTAAGGTTATCTGGCTTTGGCTTGTCGATTGATGATTACGGCACCGGTTATTCATCAGTGAAACAACTGTCACAAATTCCGTTTACTGAATTAAAAATTGACCGCAGCCTGGTGGATGGCATTGCCAACCGCCCCCATCTGCAGGTCATTTTCGAAAGCACCGTGTTGATGTGCAACAAACTGGGTATTCATGTGGTGGCTGAAGGCGTCGAAAATGCCGCCGACTGGCAATACCTGGCACGGTTTAACGGATTGATGGTACAGGGTTATTATGTGGCCAAGCCGATGAACAGCGCTGATTTGATCTGCTGGGTGCTGGAAGGATGTCAACCGATTGGATTGGTGCAACGGGCGAGTTAACCGTTTTTCACTTGTTTTAACCAGACCTGACCGCTCCAGACTTCAAAAATCAGGTTACGGTGCTGAAAACCACCGACATGCTCTGCAACGCAATTTAGGCCATGATGCACAATAAGTTGTCTTGCTGCAGCGATATTCTGCTGGCCAATCTGCCGCGTTTGCGCAATTTTTCCGCTGAACATACAGGCACCGCCAAAAATTTTCACTTGCAGCTGATTCTTTTTTAAACCAAGTTTCTCCAGATCATTGAGCATGGCGGACAATCCGCTGTCTGCATAACGGCCTGGCGCTAGCTCCGTTGCCGCCGCTGAGGCTGCCGGCAACAAAAAATGCGTCATACCACCGATTTTTTCTCCGGCATGCCAACAGGTAAAAGAAACACAGGATCCCAACAAGGTGCGGATCCGGCAATCCCGATCTGCAATCAACCATTCGCCGGGTTGCAAAAACATATCGATGACATGAGGCGGAGCAACAGGCCTGACCATGGGGTTCCTGCACAGGAAAGTCAGCCCAAAAAACAATGGCCAACTTCCCCGCATGATTGTTTAGAACGGATCATCCACACTGCAGTGGTACTTCAACTATTTAGTAGTGATATGCTTTCGCAGTACCAGCGGCTGTTGACCCCACTTTAAAGAACCCGATCAACTCCTGCAGTTGCTCAGCCTGGCCGCTCATTTCTTCAGCGGTCGCCGCCAGCTCTTCGCTGCTGGCGGCATTTTGTTGGGTTATTTGATTCAGCTGCGTCATCGCGATGTTAATTTGCGTGGCGCCACTACTTTGCTCGTCACTGGCCGCACTGATTTCCTGCACCAATTCCGAGGTGCGTAAAATGCCAGGTACAATTTCTGTTAATAACGAACCAGCTTTCTCTGCGAGCCCTACGCTGTTCCGCGCTACTTCGCTGATTTCCTGCGCCGCCACCTGGCTGCGCTCCGCTAATTTGCGTACTTCAGCTGCAACCACCGCAAAACCACGGCCATGGGTGCCCGCTCTGGCCGCTTCAATCGCTGCATTGAGCGCCAATAGATTGGTTTGATAGGCAATATCATCAATGATACTGATTTTATTGGCGATACTTTTCATCGCGGTGACGGTCTGTCCAACTGCCTGCCCGCCTTCACCGGCTAATTGCGCCGCTTTAGAAGCAATGCTTTCGGTAACTTTAGCATTTTCTGCATTTTGGCCCACTGAAGCGCTCATTTCTTCCACAGACGCACTGGTTTCTTCGACACTGGCAGCTTGTTCGCTGGTAGCTTGCGACATCGTCTGCGCCGTTGAACTCACTTCTTCCGATGCCGAAGATAAATTGTCAGCGGCACTTCGTACCTCGCCAACGATAGCTGACAGTTTCACCACCATCTGCGCGATGCCTGCCAGCATACTGTGGTCATCACCTTTTTTCAGTTGCACCTGCACCGTCAAATCACCGGCTGACACTGCCGCCACCACATTCGCCGCGTAAGAAGGTTCACCACCAAGTTGCCGCAGCAGATTTCTGACGATAAAAAACGCAATCAGCACACCGAGAACCAAGCTAATCGTCATAATAATGCTCACCAGCTGCTGCGCCGAAGCGTATATAGCATCACCGAGCTTACTGGCAGCATCCGCACCAGCAACGTTGAGCTCAACCAGTTGGATAGCTGTTGCTGAACTTGCATCAAACAGCTTTTGCGATTCGCCATTAATCAGCGCCATCGCCTCTTCAGTTTTTAATTGTCGTGACAATTGCAGGACCTTGTCATGAATTTGTACATAGGAATCGTACTGCTTCACAAACTGGTCAAATAAACCTTGCTCTTCCGGAGTGGCGATAAGCGCCTGATAGGCTTTTTTATTGGCTTCTATCGATCCCATCAGTTTTTGCAGCGTCGACTCGAGTTGTTGCATTTCCGCTTCGTTGGTCGCGATGATATGCGCCAGTTCTGCAATCCTAAAATCAGAGGTATTGGTGTTTAAATCCATAATAAAGCGGGTGGCTGGCAACCAGTTGGTGGTAATTTCGGTTGACTGATCATTCACTTTACTCATTTGTGTCAGTGCTGATACGCCCATGATCCCCATTAATATCAACACTATCGCAAAACCCAGGCCGAGCTTCGTTCCGATTTTCATGTTGTTAAAAGCTTCCATAACGTTGCTCCGTGAGAAAGTAAATTTGGTCGGTCTTTAAACCATGATTAATACAACAGCCTTGCGACTGTTTTTAAAAGTTGTGGTGCAATAAAAGGTTTCACCAGCCAGGCCTTGGCACCCAGTTGCTGGGCCGCCAACATTTTTTCATCCCCGGCTTCTTTTGTGAGCATCATGATCGGGACGAACTTGTAGGCGGGTAACTGCCGGGCGGCCGCAACAAACTCTAGTCCGCCTAATACCGGCATATAAATATCACTGATGATCAAATGAATTTTGCGCCCATCCAGCAGAGTCAGTGCTGCAGCACCGTGTTCAGCTTCAAGCATCTGGTAACCCGCAACGGACAATGTTTGAACCACCACTGCACGCAGCGCCGCCGAATCATCGACAATTAACACGGTTTTGCCCGTCAAGGTTCAGACCCCGCTCTCGCACATTTCATCTGAATGATTTCAGTAAGTTAAATCTGCTTATGACGTTGAAAGGTTTAGCAGGCGATTTGGAGAAATAAAAGGTAAGTATGCAGATTTACTGAATTATATTTTTACCGAGGGTGTTTGGAGTCAATAGCGTAAATATAATCAGGGATCCGATGGGACGGATCCCTGAACAATGGTTCAATTGGTTTTAGAAATCGACATTGCCATCGCGGATATGTCGCTCACCGCGGGCCTTTGCCAGCTCGACCTGCTTTTGCCGTTCGCTGAACGAGGCTTTTTGCTCGTCGGTGATTTTGTCATGGCAATGTGGGCAACTTAAGCCTTTGACATACAACGGCGACTGCATTTCAGCAGGCGATAACGGCATCCGGCAGGCGTAACATTGGTCGTAACTGCCCTGCTCCAGACCATGCTTTACAGCAACACGCTGATCAAACACAAAACACTCGCCCTGCCATAAACTGTCGGCTTCCGGCACTTCTTCCAGATATTTTAAAATGCCGCCGTCGAGGTGAAAGACTTCATCAAAGCCCTGCTCTTTTAAATAAGCCGTTGATTTTTCACAGCGAATACCACCGGTGCAGAACATCGCCACTTTTTTGTGTTTGCTGTTGTCGAGGTTTTCGGCGGCCCATTGCGGGAATTCACGAAAACTGGTGGTGTTTGGATTGACCGCGTTTTTGAAAGTACCGATGGCAACTTCATAGTCGTTACGGGTATCGATGACGATGGTGTCCGGATCGCTGATGAGTGTATTCCATTCGTCGCCCTTAACGTAAGTGCCAACAATATGCGCCGGATTAATGCCTTCAACGCCCATGGTGACAATTTCTTTTTTGAGTTTCACTTTCGTGCGGTAAAAGGCTGGTTCGTCAGCAAATGATTCTTTGTAGGATAAACCGCTAAAACGGCCATCGGCGGTTAACCAGGCGGTTAACGCATCGACACCTTCGCGGGTGCCACAAACAGTCCCGTTGATACCTTCTTCGGCCAATAACAAGGTGCCTTTGACTTTGTTCAGTACCATATGCTGATAAAGTTTGTCACGCAGGGTTACATAATCTGGTAGGGATACAAATTTATAAAGCGCAGCTACAACGTACATCATTCACCTTTGTTTGCAGAGCCCGGATCGCAAATCCGGCGCATGGAAGAAGGCGCGGATTATACTGGATCAGTGCCTGACCGTAAATGTAGACGTGCTTTCGGTTAAATCATCGAACAGACTACCTGTCACCGCAGCTACCTGAATATCTAACTGATGCTCGCCATCAGTGACCACAAGTTGCTCATCTTCCCGCCACACCGATAGCTGCATATGGCCTTTGAGCATGCTGCAAAATTCGTTAAGCTGATCGTCGGATAAACAAAACAGATGTACGTTTGGCAAGCCCTTAATCATCAATTGCGCCCGACGGACTTCCTCACTATCTGGCAGCAATACCACTTGATCAGCTTGATGCGAGGCTCTGAGCAATTGTTTTTCGTTTGGTAAATCAACCTGACACCACAGCTGAAAATGCTGGTTGTGATCGCGTAAAAATAAGTCAGGCTGCTTGCCAAAAGGATCTTGTTTTGCCAGTTGTGGCTGTAATTCGAACAGACTGAGGTAGGCTAAAATACGCTTGGCAAAATGGGATGCCTCCTCGTGAGCAAAAGGCGCCAGATAACAGGTTTGTCGTTGATAAAGATGTGATTGCTGGCTGCTGTATTGCAAATCCAGCCTGATCACTTTGCTCAGTACTTGCATCATTCCACCTCTTTGCGTTAGTCGGCAAAACGGCGCTGAAGTTCATACCCGTCATCCTTGAAGTTGCGGGGGTGTTGGCCGCGTGTTCTCGCCCCAGTCACATAGAACAGCTATGCTCCTGGGGATTCGTTCAGTTGCCGCCTACCCGAATCGTCAATGATTTTGGGTATGGTTCCCAATAAAGGCGCTAAACAGTAAATGCATAGCCAGTGCCAACAACACCAAGCCCATGATCCGGTCAAACCAATAACCACGTTGCAGCAAAAAAAGTCTTACTTTTTGGCGTGTTAGTAAAAAGGATAGCAAACTGAACCAGGCTGCGGTGGCAAACGCCATATAAATACCGTAAAGAATTTTGTAACTATTTGGCGTTTGTGGCGAAATAATCACTGCAAATAGCGCCAAAAAAAACAAGGTAGCTTTTGGATTTAAGCCATTGGTCAGTAATCCAGCCCGAAACGATTGCCATAAACTGACCTGTTCCATGCCCTCTGCTGCGATATCCTGTTGCTGCGATGGCGGCGCACTTCGTAGCGCTTGCACGCCGATATAAGCCAGATAAGCTGCTGCTACCGCCGAAAATAGCTGAAACAACCAGGGCGTGGTTTGTAGCAATAAACCAATGCCAAGTAATGAATACGCCACATGCACCAGAATACCCAAGCCGATGCCGATGCTGGCCGCCAGCGCGACCTTCACGCCGTGGCGCACCGCGTAACGTAAGATAATCGCAAAATCGGGTCCTGGGCTTGCGACCGCAACAAAATGCACTGATGCAACTAATAGAAATTCAGGCCAAAACGACATTTATACTCCGCAATTGTGTGGCTTAGCGCGGCCTATTGTATGCCAGCCGTTGGTCGCGATGACATGTTTTTCTTTGCACTTTAAGCAGAATCTTGCTCTGAATATCAGTGCCCTGTTATCGCAAAATCAATGAGTTTGGTCGTACTCAGGAAAATCTGTGCTTGTCAAAAGCGGCGTTGCCACCGTAAAATGTTATAACATCACAAACGATATTCTTTTAAAGGTAGTCCTGATGACTGTTCTCTCTTCGGTATTTAAACCAGCCGCATTGGCGTTGCTGGTCAGTCTTTCGCTGCAGGTGCAGGCGCAATCTCAAGCTGTGACGGGTATGGTGGTCGATAGTCAAGGCCAGCCAGTTGCCAATGCGAAAGTGCATGTGCACGGTCGACAGCAATATGTCTATACCAATGCCGCCGGTGAATTTACCATTCAAAGCCCGTTGGATGCTGAACTCCATATCGCCGCCAAAGGCTATGGCGACCAATTTGTAAAAGCTGACCAGGCACAGCTGAAAATTGCCTTAACCGCTGGCGGCATTGAACGCATTGCAGTATCAGCTTCCGGTTTACATCATTACGATTTAGATATGGCGCATCCGGTTTCCGTATTAAGCGGCGAAGATTTAGCCGTAAAAACCGAACCGACCATTGGCGAAACTTTAAAATCTCTACCGGGCGTGCATAGTAATTATTACGGCCCGGTCGCCGCGAGCCCGGTCATTCGGGGTCTGGACGGTCCAAGAGTAAAACTACTCAGCAACGGTCTGGATACCGGCGACGTGTCACGGGTGGGCCCGGATCACGCCATTACTGCGGACGCTATCACCACCGAACAAATTGAAGTATTACGTGGCCCTGCAACTTTACTGTACGGCAGCGGCGCTATTGGCGGTGTGGTCAACGTGGTCGACAACCGCATTCCTCGCCAGTTGCGCGCCCCACAGACGATTCTCGACAGCCGTTTTAACAGCGTTTCTGATGAAAAATCGCTGGCATTCACCCACGATGGTTCTGCTGATCAGCTGGCTTGGCACTTTGATGGTTTTGACCGTCAAAGCAATGATCATGATGTGCCAACCTTCATCAATGACGAAGGCGAAACCGCCGACAAACTGGCTAATTCCTGGCTCGGTAATCAGGCGCTGAATGGCGGTTTAAGTTGGGTTGGTAGTCAGGGTTTATTTGGTGTTTCAGTTGGTCATATCGACAGTCAGTATGGTATTCCCGGCCATCATGCGCATGGTGATGAACATGAAGAAGAAGGCCACGAAGACCATGCAGAAGCCGCCGACGAAGGTGTTTACGCGGCGGTAAAACAAGATCGGGTGAGTTTGGCTGGTGAAATTTATTCACCCATTTCCGGCATCGAAACACTGAGTTTTACCGGCGCTTACACCGATTATCAACATATCGAAATGGAAGGAGCTATCGCCGGCACCACTTTTAAAAACAAGTCGTTTGAAAACCGGTTAAGCGCTGAGCATATTGAATTGGCGGGCTGGCACGGTTTGCTGGGTGTCCACCAACAACGTAACGATTATGCGGCCTTTGGTGAAGAAGCTTTTACGCCGCCATCAGTTTCTGATAGCTACGCCTTGTTTTTACTGGAAGAAAAAACTTTTGGTGAAGTGACAGCGCAGTTGGGTGCTCGTGTTGAGCGGACCAAACATCGCGCTGATGCCATTGAATTGGCGCATGATCACGAAGAACACCATGATGAAGGTCATGAAGAAGATCACGGCAGCGATTATGCAAAATTCACCGCCGCCAGCGTTTCGGCCGGTTTAGTTTGGAATTTTGTGCCAGGTTATCAATGGGCCGTTAGCGTCAGTCGTTCAGAACGTGCACCTTCAGCGGCCGAAATCTACGCCAACGGCGCTCATATTGCGACCAGCAGCTATGAACTGGGTCTGGCTTATCAACTGGATGACGATGGCGAAATTTTGTTAAATACCAACAAGATGCCAACTGAAACGGCCAACAATATCGATATCGGTTTTCGCAAAATCGATGGTGATCTGACCTTTAGTTATAACTTCTTCTATAACCAAATCGACAACTACCTTTATCAGGCCAATACCGGTCTGACGATGGAAGACTTGGCAGCGCATGATCACGGCGAGCATGCAGATGAAGATGCACACGACCACGCACATGGTGATTATGATATTTATCAGTATCAACAACGTGATGTGCGGATGTACGGCCTGGAATTTGCGCTGGCTTATCAGTTAAATACCGCGCAGCAAGTGTCATTGTTTGCCGATTCGGTGCGGGCCAGTTTAAAAGATGGCGGTGATTTACCGCGTATTCCGCCAATCAAAGCCGGTGTTGAGTATCAGTATCAGGCTGAGCAATGGAGTGCCAACCTTGGCGCCACCCATTACGCCCGCCAGGATAAAGTATCGGAATTTGAGTCGGCAACAGCGTCTTACACCAGTATTGATGCCAGCCTGAGCTATTACTTTGACCTAGCGTCAATCGATATGACGGCCTTTATCAAAGGGACTAATCTTACTGACAAACTTGGCTATGCACATAGTTCGTTTATCAAAGAAGATGCGCCGCTGCCTGGTCGCGCTTTGACGTTGGGTGTCACTGCCCGCTTCTAAGCATTTTTTTCTGCACCGACAAAAACGCCAGTCTTGATAAAAGCCTGGCGTTTTTTTATGGCGCTATTTTAAGAGACATTTATAGCCTTATTGCATGCTATGAACACCCAGCTTATTCCCGGCTGGGTCTAAAAACATACCGATAAAACCATGCTCACCAATACTGGTTTTTTCCATCAGCACAGTGCCGCCCGCTGCTGCGACTCTGCCAATTACCGCTGCGCAATCTTCAGATTGAAAATAAACCGTAGTACCGCTGGCCGATGGCACGGTTTCCGGGCCGACCACCAAAGCACCACCGCAGCCAGGCTGACAGTGATCCGCGGCAAACATCGCCATGGTGTAAGGCGGCATTTCGAGAATAGTAAATTCAATCTGTAAGATGGCTTGATAAAATTTTTGACTAGCGGCGAGATCAGTGGCTGGAATTTCAAACCAGCCGACCGGATTTGGATTAGATGCAGACATTAAGGTTCTCCCTGTTTTGATGGCCAAAACATTGAGTGTAGCCAAGGTTAAGCAGATAACTTTGGCTACTTTGTAACTAAAATTTACATTTGTTCGGCTATTGCCGTTTTAGCTAGGACAACAACCGCAACAACTGCTGCAATGGATGCAAAGGTTTACTGCCTTCATAGCGTTTCACCTGGCTGCGACAGGAAAAACCAGTCACCAACATCCTGGATACATTGGATTGCTGCACATGTTGTTGCCAGCTTAAATCATATAATGCCCTGCTATTGGCCTGATTTTGTACTTCGTGGCCATAAGTGCCGGCCATCCCACAACAACCGACGGCTACCACGTCCAGCTTGACACCGAAGGCATGATAAATTTGTTGCCAGTTTTTTTCGGTGGTGGGTAAAGCGGTTTTTTCAGTGCAATGTGCAAACAACTTAAAGGGCACCTGACCATCACCGGATTGCTGCACCGCCGGCAACGCTTGCTGCACCAGCCATTCATGAAACAACTGGACGCTAAAGTCGCCGCGTTTTTGACCCAGCGCTTTGACATATTCGTCGCGATACACCAGCACCAAAGAAGCATCGAGCCCCAATAAAGGCACATTCAGCACCGACAACTGATTCAGAAACTGCGCCGCAGTCGCTGCTGTTTTTGCAAACTCGCGTAAAAAGCCTTTCACATGTTGTGGTTTACCATTGGGTAAAAACGGCAGCAACTGTGGCTTAAAACCAAGTTTTTGCAACAACGCCAACGCGTCAGCCACCAGTTCTGCTTCATAAAAACTGGTGAAAGGGTCTTGCACCAATAGCACCACTTGTTGCCGTTCGGCTTCGGACATGGCCTGCAGCTTGACTAAATCAAACGCAAACTGGCCATCCAGCTGCTGCGCCAAGGTCGGCACCGACAATAGTGGTGAATCGACATAACCCACCGTTTTTTCGAGTAAAAACTTGGTTGGCGCCAGATTCAAACCGCCATTAACCAACCTTGGAAATTTCGCAAGCTTCGGTGCTGATTGCTCGATGCCAGCCACCACATAATCTTTCAGCGGTCGCAGATAACGGCTGTGATACAGCTGCAAAAACCTTGATCGGAACGAAGGCACATCCACTTTGATGGGACACTGCCCGGCGCAGGCTTTACAGGCCAGACATCCTTCCATCGCCGCCATCACTTCGTGCGAAAAATCCTGTTCGCCCCGTTGTTTGCGCCAGCTGTTGCGGGCTTTTTGCCAAAGATTTCCTATTCCAGTTCCGCACTCCAGCAACTGTTGCTCTTGTGCCAGCACATCGACGCCCTGCTTTGACATCAAACGCAGCCACTCGCGCATCAGACCAGCACGACCTTTTGGGCTATGCTGGCGATCTTTGGTGATTTTGCTCGACGGACACATCGGCGAGTTTTCTTCGTAGTTAAAACACAGGCCGTTACCGTTACAATTGGCGGCGCTGTCAAAGCTCTGCCGCACCGTTACCGGAATTTGCCGGTCGAAATAACCGCGTTTCACGCCATCAACACTGACTAATTCGTCATTACTCTGCCAGGGCGTACAAATCTTACCCGGATTCATTCGGTTGTCCGGATCAAAGGCCGCTTTAATTTTCCGCAGTTCATTAAATAAGGTCTCACCAAAAAACGCCGGGCCATATTCACTGCGATAACCTTTACCGTGTTCGCCCCACATCAAACCACCGTATTTGGCAGTCAGCGCGACCACTTGATCGGAAACCTGGCGTAGCAAGACTTCCTGTGCCGGATCGGTCATATCGAGCGCTGGCCGCACATGCAACACGCCGGCGTCGACATGGCCAAACATGCCGTATGTCAGCTGATGACTATCGAGCAGCGCCCTGAATTCCATAATAAAATCAGCCAGGTTTTCTGGTGGCACTGCGGTATCTTCAGTAAAAGGCACCGGCTTTTGCGTACCTTTGGCGTTACCGAGTAATCCCACCGCTTTTTTACGCATCGCGTAAATTTGCGAGATGCCGTTTAAATCGTAGGTCAGCTGATAACCAATGATGCCACTTTCGCCATTGGCGACCGCTTGTTGCAAACGCAGCTCCAGCGTCTGCACTTTGTCTTGCATGTCAGCTTCGTTTTCAGCGTTATATTCGACCATATTCAGGCCAAACATGGTTTTACCCGGCACATCTTCGATGTAGCTTTTGACCTGATGCCAGATGATATCGTTACGGGCTAAATCCAGTACTTTACTGTCGACGGTTTCAACCGACGTGGCGCGGGCTGCCACCAAAAACGGCGCGTTGCGTAAGGCACTTTCAAAGCTGTCATATTTAACGTTAATCAAACACTTGTAAGGTGCAATTGGCGTGATATTCAGTTTGGCTTCGACCACAAACCCCAACGAGCCCTCTGCGCCGGTGATCACCCGGCCTAAATCAAATTCGGTAAGCTGTTCATTCCAGACATGTTCTAAATCGTAGCCGGTTAAAAAACGGTTTAAACGGGGGAATTTGGTTTGGATTTGCTCGCGATAATCCAACGTACTTTGTAAAACCTGACGATAAATGGCGCCAATACGGTTTGGCTCAGCCGCGAGCGTTTCAGCCTCTGCGCGAGGCATTGGCGCGGTATCCAGCACGGTACCGTCAACAAGTACTGATTTTAGTGCCAGCACATGATCACTGGTTTTGCCATACACTAACGAGCCTTGCCCTGAAGCATCGGTGCTGACCATGCCGCCAATCGTCGCCCGGTTGGACGTTGACAGATCCGGCGCAAAGAAAAAACCATGTGGTTTTAAAAAGGCGTTCAGCTGGTCTTTAATCACCCCGGCTTCCACCCGCACCCAACGCTCTTCTGGATTAAACTCCAGAATTTGCCGCAGATGGCGCGATACATCAACCACCAGGTGTTCGGTCAATGCCTGACCGTTCGTGCCGGTGCCGCCGCCACGTGGACTGAATTTTAAGCCGCTAAAAGCCGGGCTTTGACCAAGTGTGGTGATGGTTTGTAAGTCTGATAAGGTTTTCGGCAGTAATACCGCCTGCGGTAACGCCTGATAGACACTGTTATCGGTTGCAACTGCCAGCCGTGCGGCGTAACTGGTTTCAATATCACCGCTAAAACCAGCGGCGACTAACGCATCACGAAACGCCAATACACAAGCTGGCAAGGACTGTTCAGGAGTTAACTTTGGGATCATCGCTCTGGTTACTGCAACTTAGTGAAGTTGCCCCGAGTATATCATTGGCAGCGCGCTGATTTTAAGGCTTTTACAGATAAAAAAGACCGGTAACGACAGCGATAGACCCACGCATAGCAAGCTTTGGGTCCGCTGTTTTTGAGGTGTCTGCACTGTTATTTGACAGGATCGGAGCTATCTTGCTCAATCGTTACGCCCTGCACATAAAGCGTCTGCGATTTGGCGGTGGACGCCGAACCTGACGTCTCACGCTGCCCCCCTTCACTTGCAATAACTTCGCCTTCGATGATCACACCGGAAGCAGCCGGATCTTGTTGCTGCGCCTGATAAGCAGCCTGCGCTTGTCGCATCCGTTCGATTAACTTACGTTTTTTCCACCACAGCCACGGCAACATCAGCACCAGTAAAGTCGCGGCGATCATCAGTAAACCAATACCGAACACCAGAGATAAGCCTAGTGCTAAGGCGATAACAATCAGACTTAAAAATCCGGGCTTTTTGCCCTGCCCAAACTGAAACTGCATACGTGGCGCACCACTTTGCCAGGATCCTTTCATTATCTACCTCAAAAATTAACTGCTGGCTATCTGACCTTGTGTGGGTAGATAGGTTCCGAAACATAGGTTATGGGGACTGCTGCCGGAAATTTCCAGTGTCAACAGAAGATTCCCTCATTTCAATGCTGATATGAGCTGCCAACCAGCTGGTACCACGGGCTTGTATCATCGCGTTCGCTCTGCTAAGTTGCAGTTATCCGCTCTTTTCTGATGCCGCGATTTGATGAAATTCTGGCTGATTATTTTCACCTTGTTACATTTTGCGCCCTTGTCAGCGTGCGTGATGAAGGTGCAGGTCAACGAATTTCCGCCGTATTCATATTTTCAGGATCAAGCATGGCAAGGTAGTCGTGTGGTGTTGTCAGAGCGGCTCGCCGCCAAGCTGAATTGTCAGGTCGAATACCTCGATGCCCCTTTTGGCCGGGCTTTAAAGCTGGTCGAGCAAGGTGAACTGGACTTTATTTTTAATCTGACCAAAACCGACAGCCGCAACAAAACCATGTTATTTCTGGCACCGCATCAACTGGAAGTGCTGGTGGTCGGTGTACATAAATCCTATCCGGAATGGCTTGGGGTCAATTCACTGGCGGAGCTGTTGCACTTCCCTGGCCGCATTGCGTTGACCAAAGGCAGTTATCTTGGCGTTGCTTTTGAAAAAATCAGATTTGACCCCCGCTACGTTGAAAAGTTTATTGAAGTTGCTGATCGACGCGCTAAAAATGAACTGGTTGTTAAAGGCCGGGCGCAAGGGGTAATTGAAGAGCAGGATTACCTGCGTTATGCCATCGAAAACTTTTCGAATTATCAAAATATCGTCATTACACCGCTGATGTTGTCAAAAACCCCGGTTTATCTGGCGTTAAGCCGAAAATCATCACTGTTTCAACGCCAGGAAGAAATTAATCAAGCCATCATTGAACTGCAAAAGGCTGATTTATGGCCCCATGTCATCGAGTAAAAATTACCGCTGAATAAAATAGCGGGTCCGTGCTGCCCCTGCGGCGTCGACCATGACCAGTCCTGCTGCGATTGAACACCATGCAACTGCCATCCTTTTGGGTATATCATGGCATTTTGCTGGATCCCCTGTTTTATCAATCTAACGGAACACTGCTGATGGCTGATTATTCTACCCATGCGCCTACCTCGCGCATTTCGACCGGCGAATTTACCTTGTTGGTGGCGCTATTGATGTCGATTGTCGCGATATCGATTGATGCATTATTACCAGCACTGGACGCCATTCGCGCCTACATCGTGCTGGCGCATCCGAATCAGGCGCAGTATGTGGTGAGTGCGTTGTTTTTTGGGATGGCCATCGGCCAACTGATTTGTGGCCCGTTATCGGACGCCACCGGCCGCAAAAAAGTGCTGTATGGCGGTATATTGCTGTTTTTAGCCGGCACCGTACTTTGTTATGTTGCCACCGATATCAATACCTTATTGCTCGGTCGGTTTATCCAGGGGCTCGGTGTATCAGGGCCTTATGTGTCAGCGATTTCAATCGTGCGTGATAAATACGCCGGCAATGATATGGCGCGGATTATGTCACTGGTGATGATGATTTTTGTGATGGTGCCAGCGTTGGCGCCGAGTCTGGGTCAGGCCGTGATGTGGATCAGCAATTGGCGCGACATTTTTGTGCTGTATGTGTTTTACGCCTTGATGATTGCGGTGTGGATTTTCTTCCGACTGGAAGAAACTTTGCCCAAAGCGCACCGCATTCCGATGAGTAGCAAGGGATTCGCCGAAGGTTTTAAAGAAGTCATCAGCAACGTGCCTACGGTTTGCTACATGATTTGTATGGGCTTGTTTTTTGGCAGTTTTATCGGTTATCTGAATTCGTCACAGCAAATATTCCAGGACTTATTTAAAACCGGCGAGATGTTTGTATTTTACTTTGGGTTATTGGCGATTGTGTTTGGCGCGGCCTCGCTGGTGAATTCTCAGCTGGTGCAAAAACTGGGGATGCAACACTTAGCCAAGCTGGCTATTTGGGGCATTATTGGCAGCTCAGCGCTGTTTTTAGTGGTACACCTGAGTGTCGAAGTGCAGCTATGGATGTTTGTGATTTATGCATCAGTGCTGTTTTTCTGTTTTGGGCTGGTGTTTGGCAATATCAATGCCATGGCGATGGAACCGATGGGGCATGTCGCCGGTATCGCTGCAGCCATTATTGGTTCGACCTCGTCAATTATGTCGATGGTGATTGGCACCGTGATTGGGCAAATGTATAACGGGACTTTGTTTCCGGTGACCGGAGGCTTTTTAGTGTTTAGTTGTATCAGTATGCTGATTTTCAGCTACGCGCAGCGCTATCAGCAAAAGAATGCCGCTGAAACTTTGCCGGAACAAGCGTCAGAAAGTCTTTAATATTTAAAGGCTTCAAAGTAAAAAGCCCAGGCAATTGCCCGGGCTTTTTGATTCAACACTTAATTAAAAGCTGTGGTTAAGCGTCGATCGTCAGACGTTACCCACTTCGCATTTGGTCAATTGCCAAACGCGCGCCACATAATCTTCAATCGAACGATCTGAGGTAAACTTGCCAACACTGGCGGTGTTGAGAATGGCCTTTTTCGCCCAGCCCGCTTTATCGCGGTACCAGCCATCAATGGTTTCCTGCGCTTTGACATAAGATGCAAAGTCCGCCATCACCAGATAATGGTCGCCACCTTCAATGAGGCTGCGTTTAATCGCCGCCAGTTCACCTGGTTTACCTGGGGTGAAATAGTCGGTTTCCAGCCAGTCCAGAATCGCTTTTAATTCCGGATTGTTGTAGTAGTAATCGCGACTGTCGTAGCCTTTGGCGTACAGCGCTTTCACTTCATCCACGGACAAACCAAAGATCGCAATATTATCACTGCCTACTTCTTCGGCGATTTCAATATTCGCGCCGTCCATAGTACCAACCGTGATGGCGCCGTTCAGCGCCAGCTTCATATTGCCGGTACCGCTGGCTTCTTTACCGGCGGTCGAGATTTGCTCTGATACATCGGCCGCCGGGATCATCTTCTCGGCCAGGCTGACCCGGTAGTTCGGCATAAACACCACTTTAATCCGGTTCTTCACCCGTTTATCGTGGTTAATTTTGTCGGCGATTTTATTGATAGCGTAGATAATATCTTTGGCCAATTTATAGCCAGGCGCCGCTTTGGCACCAAAGAAGAATACGCGTGGCACCATGTCATAATCCGGATCCTGCAAAATCCGACGATACAACGCCAGAATATGCAATAAATTCAGATGCTGACGTTTGTATTCATGCAGACGTTTAATTTGCACGTCAAACAGCGCATGCGGGTCAATGGCGATACCGGTCAGGTTTTTCACCACTTCGGCCAGATCGGCTTTGTTTTGTTGCTTGATCGCCATAAAGGCATCTTGCATCGCTGGATCATCGGCATGGGCTTGTAGCGCTGATAATTTGGTTAAATCAGTTGGCCAATCAGTGCCGATGGTATTATCCAGCAGTTTTGATAACCGCTTATTACAGGCTTTTAACCAGCGCCGCGGCGTCACGCCATTGGTAATGTTGGTGAACTTATCCGGCCATAACGCGACCATTTCCGGGAATAAATCGGATTTTACCAAGGCAGAATGCACTTCGGCCACGCCGTTGACCCGAAACGATCCAACCACCGACAAATGCCCCATCCGCACCATTGGCTCGTGGCCTTCTTCGATAATCGACAGTTTACGTTTTTTCTCGACATCACCCGGCCAACGCACATCAACCTGCTCAACTAAGAAGCGGCGGTTGATTTCATAAATAATTTCAATATGGCGCGGTAACACTTTTTCGAACAATCGCACCGGCCAACGCTCCAGCGCTTCTGGCAGCAAGGTGTGGTTGGTGTAGGCAAACACATGCTGACAAATGTTCCAGGCGTCTTCCCAGTTCATTTCCGCACGGTCGACCAATACCCGCATCAGTTCAGGAATTGCGACTGCCGGATGCGTATCGTTGAGCTGGATCACCACTTGTTTGGCAAAGTAACTCCAATCATCGCCATGCGCGCGTTTATAGCGGCGGATGATGTCTTTCAGCGAACTTGAGCAGAAAAAGTACTGCTGGATTAAGCGCAGTTCTTTACCGGCATCGGTATCGTCATTTGGATACAGCACTTTAGAAATGGTTTCCGCTTCGATGTTTTCGCGCGCAGCATCGACATAACCACCTGAGTTAAACACGTCCCAGTTAAAAAAGTCACTGGCGCGGCTTTCCCACAAACGTAACACGTTCACTGAACTACCGTTGTAACCCACCACTGGTATATCCCATGGCACGGCTTTGATGATGCGACCGGGGTGCCAGACTTTTTTCATTTTGCCTTGCAGGTCGTACACAGTTTCAACGTAGCCGTAAACGGAGATTTCCTGCGCCGATTCTGGTCGGCAAATTTCCCACGGATTACCATATTCACGCCAGCTATCCGGGCGTTCAATCTGGAAACCATGTTGGAATTCTTGTTTAAACAGGCCATGTTCGTAGTGAATACCATAACCAATGGCCGGGTAATTTAACGTCGCTAACGAATCGATAAAACAGGCTGCCAGCCGGCCTAAACCGCCGTTGCCAAGCGCCATGTCTTCTTCTTGTTCTTCTAAATCGGCGATGTCCATGCCAAGTTCGGCCAGCGCCTGTTTGGCGGCGTCGTAACAACCGAGATTGTGCAGGTTATTGCTAAACAGTCGGCCCATCAGATATTCGAGGCTGAAATAATGCACAGCGCGGGTATTTTGCTGATAGTGCGTGCGCTGGGTGTTACGCAGACCGTCAAATACGTATTCGTTGATTGAGGCGCAAGTCGCGCGCCACCAGGCCTGAGGGCTGGCTTTATTGACATCGGTGCCCAAAGTGCCGTGTAAGTGGCGGATAATTCTATCTTTTAATTCTGCAGCCGTGGGCAACGCTGCCACTGCAACCGTCGCATTTGATGATATTGGTTTCATGATCTATTTCCAGTTTGCCAGATCCGATTATCGCCAGGCGACAATGACCACAGCTTGAGACGCGGGAGGTCGATGCTGCTTTTATTATTCTTGTAGTAAAATTACAGAATGTACGGCTATTCGTCAAGGAAACAGACTATTACGACTGCATACCGTAATTTAATTACATACGAATGCAGTCGCTTGACAGGACTTAGATCTGGTCAAAAACACTTTGCACAAAGGCTTTGGCGTCTGTTTCTAACCGCACTAAATGCGCCTGATCAACAAAACTTTCCAGATAAATTTTGTAGCTGTTTTCGGTGCCTGATGGCCTGGCTGCGAACCAGCCGTTTTGCGTCACCACTTTCACCCCGCCAATGGCCGCATTATTGCCCGGCGCTTTGCTCAGCACCGCCAGAATAGGGTCACCAGCGAGCTCAGTTTGCGTCACGCTGGCCACGTTTAAATTCTTCAGCGCATTTTTCTGGGCAAAATCAGCAGGCGCATCTAACCGACGGTACAACGGCGCGCCAAATTCGCGGGTCAAAGCCTGATATTGCAAATAAGGGTCAACACCGGTTTTGGCAATCATTTCGGCTGCTAACAACCCCAAAATAAAGCCATCTTTATCGGTAGACCAGACGCTGCCATCAAAGCGTAAGAAGCTGGCGCCGGCTGATTCTTCACCGCCAAATACCAAACTGCCGTCATACAAACCGTCAACAAACCACTTAAAGCCAACCGGCACCTCAAACAAAGTACGGCCACGGCCAGCCACCACCCGGTCAATCAAGGCGCTGGAGACCAGGGTTTTGCCGATTTTTTTATCCAATCCCCATTGTGGTCTGTTGCTGATTAAATAATTTATCGCCACTGCCAAATAATGGTTTGGATTGAGTAAACCGCCGCTGCGGGTAACAATGCCGTGCCGGTCAAAATCCGGATCGTTACCAATACCTAAATCAAACTGATCTTTGAGTTTAATCAGGTTGGCCATCGAATAAGCTGAGCTGCAATCCATCCGGATTTTGCCGTCTTTATCCAGCGGCATAAAACCAAAAGTCGGGTCGACGACCTCATTTACCACCGTAATATCAAGGCCATACCGTTTGGCAATTTCCGGCCAGAAGGCAATGCCAGAACCACCTAACGGATCCACGCCAATTTTTACTTTAGCCTTGGCAATCGCTGCCATATCGATGACTTGTTCTAAATCATCAACATAGGGCTTCACGTAATCATGCAGCTGATAAAGTGGGCTTGTTATAGCATCAGCAAATGACAGTTGTTTGACAGCGTGCAAACCATCCGCAATCAGTTGGTTCGCGCGTTGTTCAATCCAGGACGTGGCATCCGTGTCAGCCGGACCACCATGCGGTGGATTGTATTTGATACCGCCATCTTCCGGCGGATTGTGCGAAGGGGTAATGACGATGCCATCAGCCAGCGCCGGTTGCTTACTGGCGTTGTAGCGTAAAATCGCGTGCGAAATCACCGGCGTTGGCGTGTAACCGCCACCGGTTTGTACTTTGAGCTGCACACCGTTGGCAATAAACACCTGCACCGCAGAAATAAACGCCGGCTCTGATAACGCATGGGTGTCTTTACCTAAAAACAGCGGACCACTGATGCCTTGCGCCGCGCGATATTCGGCAACGGCCTGGCTAATAGCCTTGATATGCGCTTCGTTAAAAGATGCCAAGGCAGCACTGCCACGATGGCCGGAGGTGCCAAAACTCACCCGCTGAGCTTGCTGCGAAACATCCGGTGCCAGCACGTAATACTCTGAACACAATAACGGGATGTTGGCTAATTTGTCCCTGGTCGCAACTTGTCCGGCTTGCGGATGAACTGACATACTCTCTCCTTTTAAAAATGTCTGACGTGCCCTATAAAAAAATCTAATTTGCCTTATAAAAAATCTCTGATTTGTTCGGCTTCGATCTGGCTATAACCGAGTTTTAAAGCGGCTTCGGTCAACATCATCTTTTTACGGGTGGTGTTGGAATTGGTAATCACCCAAAACTCGCTGTTGGGAATAGGTTTTGGATTGGTGCTACTGCCCGCCTCCAACAAATCAGCTTGTTTACGGGCAAAATACAACCGGTTGCGGCCTTTGATTTCAGCGACTAAAGCAAATTTTCCTTTGTGAGCACGAGCCAACGCCGACAAAATAATTAAAAACCGCCCGACCACGCTTTGTTCGGCTTGTAAGTCTTGCTTGCTTAAAATGTCGAATACTTTCTGATGGTTAGCTGCTGGTTCAGCGGCGACTTTAGGCTCTGTAGTCGCTTTGACGGCAGCTGGGGTGCTGACTTGACCGACGATAGCTTCTGCGGTGGCGACTGCATCCGGCAGTAACAAACGGCGTAAAATTTCCGAAGCGCTTTCCCCGATCTGCTGGGTCTGACTGGCAATGTAATGATAAAGCTCTTCATCTATCTCTATTGTTTTCATAAAGCTACCTTAAAACCCAAACGAAAGACCGGCATTATATAAATGGACGACGGCTGACGCCAGCCCGGCAATTTGTTAACATTACCCTTCAATGCTGTTGGGTGCTGCTGTTTAGCCGTGCTGATTTCGTCGCCGAAGGAAAATCATGATATTACATACTGACATAACAGGCCAAGGTCAACCACTGGTATTAATCCATGGTTTATTTGGCAGTTACGAAAATTTAGGTGTCATCGCCCGGGCGTTGCAGCCCGATTTTCAGCTGATGAATGTCGATTTGCGTAACCATGGCCGCTCGCCACGTGCTGACCGCATGGATTATCCACAAATGGCGGCGGATGTATTTGAGACGCTGGATAGTCTACAAATCACCCAATGCGCGGTATTGGGGCATTCGATGGGCGGCAAAGTCGCAATGCAAATGGCCTTGTCAGAGCCTACGCGAGTGAGCAAACTGATCCTGGCCGATATTTCGCCGGTGGTAAACGAGCCGCGTCATCAGCGGATATTACAAGGTTTGGCCGCGATTGATTTAACCGCGCTCAACGATCGTAAACAGGCTGATTTATTGATACAGCCTTTTGTTGATGAACTGGGCGTACGGCAGTTTTTACTCAAGAATTTATACAAAGACCCAACAGACCAGTTCCAATGGCGCTTTAATTTAACCGCCCTTATCGACAACTATCAGCAGCTCCTGGCGGCTCCTGAATCCACCCAGCCCTACAAGGGCGATACGTTGTTTATCAAAGGTGGCAATTCTGATTATATTCAGGCTGCGCATCAGCCGCTTATCTTGAAATTATTTCCAAACGCTAAGGCCAAAATTATTCAGGGCACCGGCCACTGGCTGCATGCAGAAAAACCTGCGGCCTTCAGTAAAATAGTCTCTGACTTTTTATTGCGTTAGCGCATAAAAATTTTGCCGCGTTATGCTATAGTGCGCCGGTTTTTTTGAAGGTCATCACCATGCTCAATGAATATATGGAACAAATCGAAGCGGCAAGTCTTTGGTTTTTTCTTTCAGTGTTGTTTTTTTTGATTGGAATGGCCATTCAGGACGTACTTAAAAAGGGTGACGTACCTAAGTTTGGCCGGATTTTTGTCTGGATTGTGTTGTTTGTTGGCTGTGCAGGTTTCCTGGCCAAAGGCGTCATTCAGTTTATTTACGAGTCAAAAGGGTTAGGTTAATGGCGAAGATTGCCACCGATCGCACCACTATCGATCTTTTTGCAGCAGAAAAACGGCCCGGTCGGCCAAAAACGAATCCGCTACCGCGGGAAGAACAGTTAAGGCTGAATAAACGAAACCAGATCCGCCGGGATAAAACTAAAGGTCTGAAACGCATTGAGTGCAAAGTCTCCGAGCAACTATATCAGCAGCTCGACACCAAAGCACAGGCGCTGCAACTCACCCGCAGCGCATTGATTGAACAACTGTTAGCTGAAGCTCTCGCAAAGTAGGAAGGCTCTAATTATGGCAACTGTAGGTATATTTTTTGGCAGCGATACCGGTAACACCGAACATATCGCGAAAATGATCCAAAAAGAACTGGGTAAAAATTTACTGGCTGTGCATGACATCGCCAAAAGCACCAAAGAAGATATCGCCGGTTATGACCTGCTGATGTTCGGGATCCCAACCTGGTATTACGGCGAAGCGCAGTGTGACTGGGATGATTTCTTCCCTGAACTGGAAAATATCGATTTTAACAACAAGTTAGTCGCTATTTTTGGTTGTGGTGATCAGGAAGATTACGCTGAATACTTCCTCGATGCGATGGGCACTTTACGTGACATTATTGAACCACGTGGCGCTATTATCGTCGGTCACTGGCCGACCAAAGGCTACAATTTCGTGGCTTCTAAGGCGTTAGCGGACAACGACCACTTTGTTGGTTTAGGCATCGACGAAGACCGTCAGCCAGAGTTGACTGAAACCCGTGTTAAACAATGGTGTAAGCAGATTTATGATGAGCTGAGCCTGGCGGAATTGGCTGGTTTATAAGATTTCTGATTTGCATAAAAAACCACTGCTGGATCTGATGATTGGCAGTGGTTTTTTATTTGGTTTTTTTGCAGTTTCTAGCCTGGCAGACCCACGCCAGCCCTGACATTAATCGTCCGCGCCTGTTTGCTCTGCCATTTTCCGGTTCTCGCCGGGACGGTGCTTGCGCTTTTTCCGGATATAAACCGTACGGTTTACTTCACAAACGATTTCGCCTTGTTGGTTCTTTAAATGCACCAGAAACTGTGGAAAGTACTTATCACCCTGCTCGGTCGCGGCCTTAATTTCCGCTAAAACTGCATCACCGAGCCAAAATTCGGCAATAAGCTTGCCATGACCGGGTTTGATATAATCGATATCGGCTTTTTTGTCCCACACCAGATATTCTTTGCCCAGCGCGCCCATCAGCATCAATGGATACATCGGATCGGTCATCGCAAACATCGCGCCGCCAAATTGGCTGCTGTTGATATTCCGCCGCCACGGCCGATCATTGAGCCTGACCTTGGCATATCGGTAATCTGTCGCGAGTTCGACAATTTTAATACCATTAAAGAAAAATGGTGGCCAGAAATTTAACAAATGCCGCATCACTGCCGGATTAAACGCCCACCGCATAATACCTCCAACTGGTATGACCTGATTTTGCAAATATACCCGAAATTGCCACTCCAACCAAGTAGTGTCCTCAGACAAAGGTAGATTTTGCTTTTCCTATCAAAGAAAATAGCCTTATAATCCATTCATCTCCAATTATGAGTACTAAAGCAGATGTCAGATCACAACAGCGAACTACGCAAAGCCGGCCTGAAAGTGACCTTACCAAGGGTGAAGATCCTGGAAATTTTGCAGGACCCCGGACATCAGCATATTAGTGCTGAAGATGTTTACAAAATCCTGCTGGAAATCGGCGAAGATATTGGCCTTGCCACCGTCTATCGTGTACTGAACCAGTTTGATGATGCCGGCATTGTTACCCGTCATCATTTTGAAGGCGGTAAATCGGTGTTTGAACTAAGCCGGATTGATCACCACGATCATTTAGTTTGTTTAAATTGCGGTAAAGTCATCGAATTCGAAGATGATGAAATTGAACGCAAACAGCTGGAAATTTCCGAACAGAATGGCATAAAACTGACTCACCATAGCTTGTATTTATATGGCGAATGTGTCGATAAAGTCAGTTGCAATAAATTCAAAGAGAAAAGCTGAAACCTGGTTTCAACTACTGCAGCAATGTAAAAAGGCGCTTAAAGCGCCTTTTTTGCTTTTTAAACTATCTCCTGGCCAGCGTTGGTGGTTTTACCCTTCCATTCACTTTAAGGCCGCCACACAGACCTTGTTACTCAACAAGACTGCACTGGCGCAACTTACACTGGGGTAACGGTGTTGGTAGCATCTGACAGGTGCTACGCATTCCTAGCCGCTGCTGTTGTTGCTGTTTAAGTTTGGTATAACGGTCGTTGGTGATCGCCAGTAATTTTTCGTCGGTATTTACTGCTGAATACGGCAGATATTGCTCCGGCCCACCACAAGGACGATTGCCAACCGCCAGCACTTTACACTCGGCAGTTTCGCGGCAGCTTTTGTCTTCCGTCAGACGCTGCATCCGCTGATGCAGCTGTTTGGTATCGACTTGCAGCTGCGCCAAAGGGCCATCCAGCTGATTGACCAGGCCATCGGTTTGCTTGGGAATTGTGGTACAACCGCTGACGAGCAGCGAAAATCCAAACATTAACAACGAAATTTTGGCGTTCTTCACAGTGTTCTCCCTGAAAAAGTTACCGTATTGTAACGAATGCAGCATGGATCACAAGTATCGCGTGAGCGAAGCCCAGAAACCTTTGTTCCGTCAGCCTGTTACTTATATCACACCAGCATCAATCACCTCAGTAAACTCATTCGCAGCTGGATAGCCGCTGAACAACCTGCGTTGCCGTTTTTCCAGCGCATATATAAAAAAAGCCAGTATGAAACTGGCTTTTAGGTTTGGTTATGTTGGTGCAGCGCTAAAGTTTGGCTTCAAGTTCCGGTAAAGCCACAAATAAATCGGCCACCAGACCATAATCCGCCACTTGAAAAATTGGCGCTTCAGCGTCTTTGTTAATGGCAACGATCACTTTCGAATCTTTCATGCCAGCTAAATGCTGGATAGCTCCAGAAATACCGACGGCAATATACAGATCCGGCGCCACAATTTTACCGGTCTGGCCAACCTGCATGTCGTTTGGCACAAAACCGGCGTCAACGGCAGCACGGCTGGCACCAATGGCCGCGTTTAATTTGTCGGCAATGCCTTCCAGTAATTTGAAGTTGTCGCCGTTTTGCATGCCACGACCACCAGAAATGATGATTTTTGCTGCAGTTAGCTCTGGCCGTTCAGATTTGGTCAGCTCTTCGCTGACAAACAGCGATAAACCAGCATCTGTTGCTTGTGCTACCGCTGCAATCGGTGCCGCGTTACCAGTTGCCACTGCATCAAAGGCTGAACTGCGCACAGTTAATACTTTAATGGCATCAGCAGATTGCACTGTAGCAATGGCGTTGCCAGCGTAGATTGGACGCACAAAGGTATCTGCACTTTCAACGGCAATCACGTCAGAAATCTGCGCCACATCCAAAAGTGCAGCAACGCGCGGCAGGAAATTTTTACCATGCGTAGTCGCAGCAGCCAGGATATGACTGTAATCACGACCTAATTCAACCACCAGCGCCGCCACGTTTTCTGCCAGCTGATGCTGATAACAAACGGCATCGGCCAACAGCACTTTGGTGACACCAGCTAAAGTCGCTGCTTCGGCCGCAGCAGCGGCGCATTGAAAACCGGCCACTAACAGATGAATATCACCACCAATTTTGGCAGCAGCGGCCACTGTTTTGGCGGTATCAGCTTTTAATGCCTGCTGGTTGTGCTCTGCAATAATTAAAATAGCCATTAGATCACCTTTGCTTCTTGCTTTAATTTCGCGACTAGCGCGTCAACGCTGTCAACCATCACTCCGGCCTGACGTACTTTTGGCGCTGCAACTTTCAGAGTTTTTACCTGGCTTTGTAACGCCACGCCAAAACTGTCAGCAGCAACGATGTCCAGCGGCTTTTTCTTGGCTTTCATAATGTTTGGTAACGACGCATAACGCGGTTCGTTCAGGCGTAAATCGGTAGAAACCACCGCCGGAAGTTTTAACGAGACCGTCTGTAAACCACCGTCAATTTCGCGGGTAACTGCAACTTTGCCGTCTGCCACCACAACTTTTGACGCAAAAGTGCCCTGACCCATGCCGGTTAAAGCCGCCAGCATCTGGCCGGTTTGATTATTATCAGAATCAATGGCTTGTTTACCGATAATCACCAGCTGTGGCTGCTCATTACCAACAACTTTGGCCAGCAGTTTCGCCACTTGTAATGAATCGAGGTTCAGTTCGGTTTCAATAAGAATGGCGCGATCAGCACCTAAAGCCAATGCGGTGCGTAATTGCTCCTGGGCACCGGTTTGACCGATGGAAACCACCACCACTTCAGTCGCAATACCCGCTTCTTTTAAACGGACTGCTTCTTCCACCGCGATTTCACAAAACGGGTTCAGTGACATTTTGACGTTGGCTAAATCAACGCCGGTTTGGTCTGCTTTGACCCGGACCTTCACGTTATAATCGACGACCCGTTTTACCGGTACTAATATTTTCATGGATAGGAACCCCTGTCTGCATTGGTCAGGTTGACGTGAAGGTAAACTTCAGCTGTTATTGATGCCGGACAATCTAACTACTGTTGACGTTAACGTCAACCTGAAATACCCTTGCAAGCAGCACAAAGGTGTAGAAATTTATCTGCGATCTAGATCCGATACTTGCCGTTTACCCAAAATCATTGAAGATGCGGGTAGGCGGCAAGTGAGCGAGACCCCAGGAGCATAGCTGTTCTATGTGACTGGGGCGAGAACACGCGGCCAACACCCCCGCAACTTCAAGGATGACGGGTAAAAACATAAGTTGAACAGCTATTGCTGCTGCATGCAAGACCAGCAGCTGACGGTAATCAATCATACACAAAATAATAATGAAGGGGACCGCCGTGGAACGCGAATCAATGGAGTTTGACGTGGTAATTGTCGGGGCCGGACCGTCAGGCCTGTCGGCAGCGATCCGTCTGATGCAGCAAGCAAAAGCTGCCAATACTGAATTAACAGTGTGCGTGGTGGAAAAAGGCTCAGAAGTTGGTGCCCATATTTTATCTGGCGCGGTGTTTGAAACCAAAGCCCTGAACGAGTTGTTACCGGACTGGCAAGAGCTTGGCGCCCCACTCGGTACCGCGGTCAGCCATGATGATATCTATTTTCTGCAATCTGATACACAGGCGCGTAAAATCCCGCATCTGCTGGTGCCTAAAACCATGCATAACAGCGGCAACTATATTGTGTCGATGGGCAATATCTGTCGTTGGCTGGCCAGCCAGGCTGAAAATCTCGGTGTCGAAATTTTCCCGGGTTTTAGCGCTGCCAGTCTGATTATTGAAGACAATGTGGTGAAAGGCATCGTCACCGGCGACATGGGACTGGATAAACACGGCCAACAAAAAAACAGCTTTACCCCAGGCATGGAGCTTCGCGCCAAATACACGTTATTTGCCGAAGGATGCCGTGGTCATTTGGGTAAAGAGCTCATTAACCATTATCAGCTGGATGCCGGTAAATCGCCGCAGCATTATGCCATTGGTTTTAAGGAAATCTGGGACATTGATCCAAACAAACATCAACCTGGTTTAGTGCTGCATTCGGCCGGCTGGCCACTCCAAAGTGACACCAGTGGCGGCGGTTATCTGTATCACGCTGAAAATAATCAGGTGGTGGTCGGTTTAATCATCGACTTAAATTACAGCAACCCATATTTAAGCCCGTTTGATGAATTCCAGCGCTATAAACATCACCCGGTGATCAGCCAGTATTTAACAGGCGGCAAACGGGTCTGTTACGGTGCGCGTGCTATCGCCAAAGGTGGTTTGAATAGCCTGCCGAAAATGAGTTTCCCTGGCGGTTTACTGATTGGTTGTGACGCCGGCACCTTGAACTTCGCCAAAATCAAAGGCAACCACACGGCGATGAAATCCGGCATGCTGGCCGCTGAAGCGGTATTTGCCAAACTTGCTGCCGATCAACAAGGTGGCAGCGATTTAACGTCGTTCCAAAGCTTATTTGAACAAAGCTGGTTATATGACGAATTATACTGCTCGCGTAACTTTGGGCCGGCGATGCATAAGTTTGGATCCTTACTTGGTGGTGCTTTTAACACCCTGGATCAGAATGTGTTTGGTGGTAAATTACCTTTTACTCTGAAAGATAATACGCTTGACCATGCCAGCCTAAAGCTTGCTGCAGACTCGGTGCAGCTGCAATACGCTAAACCAGACAATGTGCTGAGTTTTGATAAGCTGACCTCGGTATTTTTATCCAACACTAACCATGAAGAAGAGCAGCCGTGCCATTTGCAATTGCTGGATGCCAGCATTCCGATTGCGGTGAATTTCGCAAAATACGCCGAACCGGCGCAGCGCTATTGCCCGGCGGGTGTCTATGAAGTGGTTGGCATTGAGACGAACGAGCCACGGTTGCAGATCAATGCGCAAAACTGTGTGCACTGTAAAACCTGCGATATTAAAGACCCCAGTCAGAATATTCGCTGGGTGACGCCAGAGGGCGCTGGTGGTCCGAATTATCCGAATATGTAATTTGAGCGGAGTTTATACATCCATCAGGCAGCTTATCGCTGCCTGATTTCGTTTATTGGTGTTATCCATTCGCAACATAAAGTAACGCCTTAATACTCAGGTTCATCCCGCCAAAGATTGTAATTTAGCAAAATGGCATTATCATCTGCGTTTTAGTTGCATTGAGGTGCTTATGTCTTTGGTATTTAATACGCTTCCCGGCAAAATCGCTGTGTCTGCCCTACTCATCGTCAATTTAACCGCTTGCCAAACTGCAGCGCCAGTGGTGCCGTCAAACTCAGGGGCTGCTCAACCAACAGCACACAATAATTTTAATAGCGTGTTGTGGTATCAGACTTCTGCCGAATTTCGCGCGAACGCCATCCAAACTTATCGTCAGGCGACTGATTTATTGAGCAAGGCCAAAAGTGACCCAAGCTGGACGGTGTGGCCGCAAACCAATGCCGCGAATTTACCCGCAGCCATTATTGTTGATATCGACGAGACGATTTTAGATAACTCACCAGCCGCAGCGCAGGATGTGCTGACAAACGCCGCTTTTAGTGATGCCAGCTGGGATCGCTGGGTCAGTCTGGCTAAAGCCGATGCAGTGCCGGGTGCAGTGGCTTTTGTCAACGCAGCTGAGGCTATGGGCATTAAGGTGCTGTATATCAGTAACCGCGCCTGTACTGTGCGTGCTGGCGATAATCGCACTTGTCCACAAAAAGACGATACGTTGAATAACTTAAAAGCCGTTGGTATTCAACAAATTAGCGCGGCACAGCTCTGGTTAAAAGCCGAACAAGCGGATTGGAGCAGTGAAAAAGAAAGCCGCCGTCAACTGGCGATGCAAAGTTATCGGGTGATTATGTCGGTCGGTGATGATTTTGGCGATTTCCTGCCGAATGTGAAGAAGAACATCACACCAGCACAACGCGCAGCATTAGTGGATCAATATCAGACGCATTGGGGCTCCAGGTTCTTTATGCTGCCAAACCCAACGTATGGTTCATGGGACACCATCCTGAATCAACCAAAACAGCAATATCTGCGTGGCTTCTAAAGCTACCGCAGTCTCGGTGATTAACTCCCTTGCAAAGCACTGAATATCAATAGAAATTGTAGGGCGGACTCACCGAAGGTAGTCCGCCGTTAGGTGACAAAATTTCGCGTGATCATCCGGCGCACTACCGCTGACGCGGTGAGTGACGCCCTACGAAAATAGATGAATTTAGGTAAAGCGTCGGGCGGACTCACCGAAGGTAGTCCGCCAGCACGCTGAATAGAATTAACATATTACGGCAATGGCTGGCCACGGCTTGCCACATAAAGCGCGTACCAGTGCTCACGGCTCAGTTGGATATTCCGGGCTTCAGCACAAGCTTTGATCCTTGCTGGGTTGGTGGTACCAATCACTGGTTGAATACCAGCCGGATGGCGCATTAACCATCCCAGCACTATTGCCTCAGGTGAACATTGATACAGTGCCGCCAGTTTTAAGACCAGTGCAGCAGTCTGTTGCTGGGCCGGAGTTTGTGGTGCTTTGCCGCCGGTAAACAACCCTTGCGCTAAGCTACCCCAGGCCTGAATTTGCACTTGATGTTGCTGACAATATTCGACCGTGCCGTAGCCAAAAAAGTGCGAGGCGCCCTCTGTCATGCCGGTTAACACGTTTTGCTCTAACCAATCGATTTTCGCCAGGCTCATTTCCAGTTGATTGACTAAAATGGGCTGCGTCATCGCCGATTGCAGTAATTGCAGTTGCGGCACACCAAAATTTGAAACGCCGACATTGCGAATTTTGCCTTCCTGTCGTAACGCGTCCAGCACTGCAGCAACTTCATACACGTCCATTAACGGATCCGGCCGGTGTAACAACAACACATCGATATAACCGCATTGTAACTGCCTTAGCGACAGCTCGACTTGTTGGCGGATATAACCGGCAGAAAAATCGTAACGGCCAACGGCTTCGTCGTCTTTGAAACGAATGGCGCATTTAGTTTGGATCAGAATTTTTTCCCGTAAACCCGGCTGCAGCGCCAGATAGTCGCCGAATACTTGTTCGGCTTTGCCGCGGGTATAGATATCAGCGTGGTCAAACAAGGTGAAATTCTGCTCCAGCGCACTGTCCAAAGCCTGATACGACAAACGGCGCGCATCAGCGCTAATGTCAGGAACATTCCAGTCACCGCCCAGCCCCATACAGCCAAACACCATGGCGCCTGCCGTTGGATATGTTGTTAAAAGTGGTTGCATCAAAAAATACCGGTTAGGAAAAACAAAACAGCAGTGTAGCGAAAACAGCGAGCTTGCCCAATCACTTTTCTAAATCAGTCTCCTCGCGCTGTACTCGCCAAACTTGCCGCAGCTCACTTCTCAACTTACACTGCCTCTAATTAAAATGATCGCCAATTTTCAGGGACTTACTTTGAGCGAAAAGTCACGCCTGCCACATTGGTGGTGGCGCGCCGTGTCCGGCTATCTGCTGTGGATGCTGCTGTTGGCCATATTCGGTCAACATTGGGTATTTGCGCGCCAGCAACAACAAAGTGCCGCACAGGCCGAGCGGCTGGCGGCATTTATCCGCTATGAAATTGGTCGTTATGCCGATGTTGCCGCAACTATTGCTAAATCCGAGCCCCTGGTAGCGCTGGTACAACAAGCTGACTTTCCGGCACTCAATCGTTATCTGTATGATTTACAACAAGCCTCGCAAAGCGCCGATGTCTATCTGCTGGACCCGGCAGGCCTGGTGCTGGCAAGCAGTAATTACCAGAGTGATAGCTCATACGTTGGACGGGATTTTGGATTCCGGCCTTATGTGCAGGCCGCTGTTAAGGGTGAAAACGGCCAATATTATGCGCTGGGTCATACCAGCGGCCGCCGTGGTTATTATTACAGCGCACCGGTTTATCAGCAGCAACGTCTCATTGCGATCATTGCGTTAAAAATCGATTTAGAGCCTATAGAGCAGCAACAACAAGCCATCGCTGGCTTAAACGGCTGGCACTTTCTGGTGACGGGTCAGAGTCAGGAAGTATTTTTATCAGATAAGCCCGATTGGCGTTTTAAAACTTTACAGCAACAGCACCTAAGCGCGGCGGAAAAAGAGCGTTATCTGACCCAACCGCTGAGCCCGCTTGGCCAACAGCAGCAAGCTGCGCTGTTGGCGCCTGCGTATGGATTGTGGCAAATGCCGGTTGCCAGCTCTCATCAATCGTTTTTGCCTTTTTCGCTGGAGTTGCCTGAGTTTGGCTGGCAACTGGTGTTATTGCAGCGACCACAAAACGCCCCGCTTGGCTGGCTGCTGTTGTTTGGCACTTTATGTTATCTCGGCAGCGCGCTCGGTTGGTTGTGGCTGCGCGAACGCCGTAAACGCCGATTACAGCTACTGCAGCACAATCAGGCGTTAGAACAACGGGTGCTGGCACGTACCGCAGAACTGGCTGACACCAATCAACGGCTGGTGCTGCAAATTTCCAGGCGTGAACAAACTGAATCCGCTTTGGCGCAAACCGAACAGGAACTGGTGCAAGCAGCAAAACTTGCGACTATCGGCAGTTTGTCAGCTTCGCTCAATCACGAGCTAAATCAGCCGCTGACCGCGCTGCAAAGTTACACCCAAAATACCCAGCGGATGCTGGAAAAGTCGATGGTGACTGAAGCAACAGCCAATCTTGGCGCGATGCTGAAACTGATCCAGCGACTATCGAATATCATCGCCCAGTTTAAAGATTTCAGCCGCCCCGGCAGCGGTAAAAACCAGCCGGTTGAGCTGCAAAAAACTCTGTTGGACGCCCTTGGCATTGTGCAACATCAATGTCAGCGTCAAGGCGTTAAAACCCGGCTGAAACAACCGGAGCAGCCGCTGTGGGTATTGGTTGATCCAATCCAACTTGAACAGGTGCTGGTGAATATTCTGACCAATGGCCTGCACGCCATGTTACAGACGCCGGAGCCCGGATTTTCTATTGTGCTGGAGTCGGATCAGCAACAAGCGTTGATCCGAATTCGCGACAACGGCCCTGGCATTGAACCGCATCATCTGGAACGGATTTTTGAAGCCTTTTTCACCACCAAGCAGCGTGATGGTCTCGGCCTTGGATTATCGATTTCGCAGCGCATTATGCAGTCGTTTGGTGGCAGTTTGCAGGTCGCCAATCATCCGCCACAAGGCGCTGAATTTACCATCCGTTTGCCGCTGCACTCACCATTACAAGCGCCATTACCAGCGCCACTGCAGCAGCCTGAACCTTATGCCGGAGCCTCCGATGCCTGAACCCCTATTACAGCTTTGGTTTGTCGATGACGAAGCCGAGATCCGCGAAGCGGTGGCGCAGTTGTTTCAGCTCGAAGGTATTGCTTGTCGCACCAGCGCTAACCCTTTTGAAGTGCTGAAACAGTTGTCGCCTGACTATGCCGGCATTGTACTGACCGATATCCATATGCCAGCAATCAACGGCTTGCAGCTGCTGGAAAAAATCACAGCCATTGACCCCGAGTTGCCGGTGGTGGTGCTAACCGGCTACGGCGCGGTGGCGCTGGCGGTAAAAGCTCTGCAGGCCGGCGCTTATGATTTTCTGGAAAAACCTTTTGATAACAGCCACTTGCTGGAAGTGGTGCAGCGCGCGTTGGAAAAACGCCGGTTGACGCTGGAAAACCGGGCACTCAAAGCGGCAGTCGCGCGCGAGCAACAGCCTGGTCAGCGTATTTTAGGGCAAAGCCCGCCGATGCAACAACTAAGGCAACTGATCGATCAGATCATCGACGCCCCCGCCGACGTGCTGCTGTACGGCGAAACCGGTTGTGGTAAAGAGCTGATCGCCCGTTACCTGCACGAACAAAGCAGTCGCAAACAGCGTAATTTTGTCGCGATTAACTGCGGCGCTATTCCAGAGCAGCTGATTGAAAGTGAGTTATTTGGCGCTGAAGCAGGAGCTTTTACCGGCGCCGATAAAAAACGGATTGGTAAGTTTGAATTCGCCAATGGCGGTACTTTGCTGCTGGACGAAATTGAAAGTACCCCGCTGTCGCTGCAGGTGAAATTGTTGCGGTTGTTGGAAGAGCGCAAAGTCACCCGGCTGGGCTCAAATCAGGCGATTGATTTGGATATCCGGATAATTGCCGCCAGCAAAGTGGATTTACAGGCGCTGGCCAAGACCGGCGAGTTCCGGCTCGATTTATATTACCGCTTAAGTTTATTGCAATTGCAATTGCCACCCCTGCGGCAGCGGCGCGAAGACTTAGCGCTGTTATTCGCCCATTTTGCACGGATTGCCGCCGCGCGTTTTCACAAAGAATATCTACCGCTGGCGGTGTCGCAGTTGCAGCAATTACAACAACATGACTGGCCAGGTAATGTACGGGAGCTGCGCAATCTGGCCGAGCGTTATGTGCTGCTGGGGCCACAAGTAGCTTTTGCCACGTCAGGGATCAGCGCCGAGCATGGCATTACCGGCCATATGACCTTGCAGCAACGGGTCGAGTTTTACGAAAAAAGCTTGCTGGAAGAAGCGTTAAATCAGCATAAAGGCTCGATTAAAAACGTGATGTCTGAGCTTGGCTTAGCGCGTAAAACGCTGTACGACAAAATGACCAAATACCAAATCATCCGCCGCGATTTTTTAGATAAAGCGGATGACAGCCTGGATAGTGACAACTCGGATTAATCGATCAGGCTGTGACCCTATCCTGCAAGCTTGAAACGGATTGCTGTTAGCTGACCTACCCACATCCGCCAGATGCAAATGGGTGGGTTTGGTGACAACCCAGAGTTAGCTTTGGGTGGATATCCACCCACCCGCATTGTCCAATCAAATGGAAAACAACATAACCATCTGTTTTAATAGCCAATTAAACAAATAATCTAACTGGCCTTTTGCTTGCTACATCATTGCTGACAAGGAGATTTCCTCCGCCTATAAGAGCAATCATCATGAAACAAGCAACAGGTCGTTTGTTATCCAGTTTGTATGTACAAGTTCTGATCGCCATTTCTATCGGCATCCTGCTCGGCCACTTCTGGCCTGACACCGGTGCCGCCATGCAACCCCTTGGTACCGCCTTTATTAAACTGATCAAAATGATCATCGCCCCGATCATTTTCTGCACCGTGGTGATTGGTATCGCCGGGATGGAGGATATGAAAAAAGTCGGTAAAACCGGTGGTTACGCCCTGCTGTATTTTGAAGTGGTGTCGACCATAGCGCTGATTATCGGCTTGGTGGTGATTAATGTAGTGAAGCCAGGCGTTGGCATGAACATCGACCCGGCAAGTCTTGACCAACAATCCATCAGCAAATACACCGCGCCGGATCAGATGACCGGCACCGTCGACTTCCTGCTCAACGTGATCCCAAGTAGCGTGTTTGACGCTTTTGCCCGTGGCGATATGCTGCAGGTGCTGTTTTTCTCGGTATTTTTTGGCTTTGCGCTGCAGCGGATGGGCGGCCGGCAGAATCTATTGTTTGGCTATATTGAAAAAAGCTCAGAGCTGCTGTTCACCATCGTGCAGATGATCATGAAAGTGGCGCCGGTTGGTGCTTTTGGCGCTATGGCGTTTACCATCGGTAAATATGGCATCGCGTCTTTGTTGTCCTTGGCGAATCTGATGGCGACTTTTTACCTGACCTGCCTGCTGTTTATCTTTATCGTGCTGGGCGGTATTTGTCGGTTACATGGTTTTTCCATCAGCAAGTTTATTCGGTACATCAAAGAAGAATTATTGATTGTGCTCGGCACTTCAAGCTCAGAATCGGTTTTGCCGCGGATGATGGCGAAATTGGAACAAGCCGGCGCTGGTAAGTCGACTGTCGGCCTGGTGATCCCAACCGGCTATTCTTTTAACCTCGACGGCACCGCAATTTACCTGACGATGGCGGCGGTATTTATCGCGCAAGCCACCAACACGCCAATGGATTTAACTCAGCAATTAACTTTGCTCGCGGTGCTGCTGGTAACGTCCAAGGGCGCTGCTGGTGTGACCGGTAGTGGTTTTATTGTGCTGGCGGCAACCCTGGCTTCGGTTGGCTCGGTCCCGGTGGCTGGGATTGCGCTTATTCTGGGGATTGACCGTTTTATGTCAGAAGCCCGCGCTTTAACCAATCTGATTGGCAATGGCGTGGCGACTTTGGTAGTAGCGAAATGGTGTGGCGAGTTGGATGAGCAGCAGCTGCATAACGAGCTAAATAAAACCCCTGCCGCCACAAACCCTGCGCCTGAGGTGTCGCATGCCAAAGTTTAAACTTGGGGCGGTCGCCACCCTTTTGATGTGCAGTGGCGCCGCTCCGGCGGCTGAATTCAACCCAAAGCTCGCATGGTACGGCAAACTGGACGTCCAAGCCTTGTCGGTCGACCAAGGTTTGTTCCGCTACGCTGATCAAGGCCATCAGCTGGAAATGCCATTCAGTCGACTTGGGCTCAAAGGCAAACAAGCCTTGACCGACGATCTGGCGCTGATTTTTGTCTACGAATGGCAAGTCAATGGTCTGGATGATGCCAACCGTGAACACCGGCTTGGCGCCCGTAACACCTATATTGGGCTGAGTGGTAGTTTTGGCGAACTGATATTTGGTAAAAACGATACCAAATTCAAAAAATCCGAAGGCAAAGCCGACTTATTTAATGAATATATCGCCGATATCGCGCAGCTGACCGCCGGGCAAGATCGGCTAAAAAACATCATTGGTTATCAATCGCCACAATGGGCTGGTTTTTCCGTAGCCGCCAGTTATCAGACCGCTGTTGACAAAGAACAAGCTGGTGGCCATGATCTGAGCCTTAGTTATGGCGATAGCGCGCTGAAAAAGTATCCGCTGTTTCTGTCGGTATCATTGGCGAAGGAATTGAATAACCTCAATGCCGAACGGGTGTTGCTGCAATGGCCGTTATGGCGCGGCGCAGACAGTTTATGGGCGGCGGCCGTGATGTGGCAGCATAGTGAACACCAGATCAATGGTAAGTCAGGTACGGCGCGGCTGGCGCAGCTCAGTTATCAGCAAAGTAGCTGGACCACCAAGCTGCAGTGGCAACAAGACCATAGCCGACTTCGCCAACAGGAAGCGGCGACGCTGCAAAGTGTTGGTGTTGATTACCAGCTACGCTCTGACGTTACGCTTTACGGCTTAGCCAGTCGGCTAAAACTGGAAACAGATCAAGATCATGCACTCGCCATTGGGATAAAGTATAGTTTCTGACATCGCCCCCTGGCCGAGCAAGGAATCTAGATGAAGATCAAAAGTTACACACTACTGCTGGCAGGTCCGGCGTTATTACTGCTGACCTTGCTGACGGCGCCGCCGCTTGTGGGAATGTCGGAACCTGCCTGGCATGTGACCGGTTTAATGCTGTGGATGATTTTGTGGTGGATCAGTGAAGTGATGCCCATACCGGTCACTTCCATTTTGCCGATGATTTTTATTCCACTGCTTGGCATCGACAAGATGGATGCCGCCACTGCACCTTATGCCCATCCGCTGATCTTTTTATTTTTCGGTGGGTTCTTTTTATCAATTGCGATGGAAAAAACCGGCCTGCACCAACGGATTGCGTTAAAAGCCTTGCAGTTCACCGGCCAGAAACCAGCGGCGCAGGTGGCTGGATTGATGGCGGTGACGGCGTTTTTATCAATGTGGATGTCCAATACCGCCACCGCCGTGATGATGCTGCCGATTGGCTTGTCGATGATCAAAATGGCGCATGAAAGCAGTCAGGACAGCTTTGGCCGTGCAGTATTGCTGGCAATAGCTTACAGCGCCAGTATCGGCGGCATCGCAACCTTAATTGGCACGCCACCCAATGCACTGCTGGCAGCCTATTTAAGTAAAAGTTATCAAATTCAGATCAGTTTTGCAGATTGGATGTTACTCGGTGTACCACTGGCATTGGTGATGCTGGCGGTTTGTTGGTTATGGTTGTGTAAGTTCCACTTTAAATTACCGGCCAGCAGCGACGGTCAGCATAATTTTAAACAGGAATTGGCGGCGCTTGGCCCGCTACGGCGCTCAGAAGCTTTGGTGTTATTGGTATTCACTCTGGCGGCTATGAGCTGGATCAGCCAGCAATGGCTGGTGAAATGGACCGGTTTACCCCTGAGCGACACCATGATTGCATTGATCGCAGCAACTTTGTTATTTGTGCTGCCCGGCGAGCAACAACAACGTTTATTGGTGTGGAAAGACAGCCAGCAGCTGCCATGGGGCGTATTATTGCTGTTTGGTGGAGGTCTCAGCATGGCCGATCAAATTCAGAAAACCGGTGTTTCTGAATTGCTGGCGCAACAATTAAGTTTGCTGCAAGGCGTGCCGCCGGTATTTATTTTACTGACCGTCACCACGATGATTATTTTCTTAACCGAAGTGACCAGCAACACAGCGACGGCAGCGGCGTTTTTACCCTTGCTTGGGCCGGTCGCGGTTTCGATGGACTTATCACCACTCTATTTAGTTGTGCCTGCCGCACTGGCCGCGAGTTTTGCCTTTATGCTGCCGGTGGCAACCCCACCCAATGCGATTGTATTTGCCAGTGGCAAATTGCAGATTAAAGATATGGTGAAAGCTGGGTTGGTATTGAATTTAGTTGGCATTGTCGCGATCAGCGTGGCCAGCAGCTGGCTGGGTCCGATGCTGCAGTAAACAGCAATCAGTAAATAGAAAACGGGATCAATGCACAGCACTGATCCCGTATTCGTCACGACGTCGGGTTCCCGGCGCTGCGATCTTGCTTCAGATAACCATAAAGCCCAATCAGCGATGCCACAATCCAGAAGATTTCGATGACAAAGCTGGCGAGATTAAAGTTAATACAAAGACTAAACAGCAAAAATAACGCGCCGGACAGATTCATCAGGTTGTACAACAAACCTTTGGGTGACACTTTATTCAGTTGAAGTAAAAAGAACGCGCCAACGACCAGGCAGGTACCTGCCATGCCGACGATGTCTGCAATAATATTGATCATATTGAGTAAATCCAGAACAAGCTGAAGTCGTCCAAAACAGGCTGGCCCTTTCCTTGGGTAGGACGGTTCTCAAATCCATGAGACAGCTTGATTTATGCCCGTCATCATTAGAGCTGCAGGGTTGTTGGCCGCCTTCACTCGCTGGGGCGCCAGTCCGACCCAGTCACATAGGACAACTATGTTCCTGGGGTCTCGCTCAGTTGCCGCCTACCTGCAACTCTAATGATTTAGGGCATACCCTTCATCCTTGAAGCTACATCGTTTCTGGCTACTTTAGCGCCATTCTGTAACTTCAAGGATTTAGGGATCAGGCAGCAATTATGCTGCTTTGCAAAAAACAAAACGCCGCGATTAAGCGGCGTTTTGTTTATTCTTTTGTTTATCGATGTTGCAGAAAACTGCTTATCGATAAAGCCATTTTGGAGCGGGCAACGAGACTCGAACTCGTGACCTCGACCTTGGCAAGGTAGCGCTCTACCAACTGAGCTATGCCCGCATAAAACTTTTAGTAAATCTTCTTAATTTGCTGTTGCGCATTTACTTCTGCTTGGCAGGTCAGTAAATGGTGCCCGGGGCCGGACTTGAACCGGCACGCCCTTTCGAGCGAGGGATTTTAAATCCCTTGTGTCTACCGATTTCACCACCCGGGCAGACAACTTTCTTTAGCTTTTTTGCAGCTGTTTCAGCAACTGCCTTTACAACATGGAGGCGGGTCCCGGAGTCGAACCGAGGTGGACGGATTTGCAATCCGCTGCATGGCCATTCTGCCAACCCGCCTGCGCTTTCTTGTCGTAAATTTGTGATTTGGAGCGGGCAACGAGACTCGAACTCGTGACCTCGACCTTGGCAAGGTAGCGCTCTACCAACTGAGCTATGCCCGCATCCAGAAAGGCTTACGCCCTAACACGAGACGCATTCTACTGAGTTTAATCAATCCGTCAACCAGAAACTTGCAGATTGCAAATCGTTTGCTCAATTTTTAACAGGCTTGCCGGATAAAGCAGCAAGCTGTTGATTATTGTTTTAAATCTTGCCAGGCCGCGCGTAAATAAACCACCATCGACCACAGTGTCAGTAACGTTGCGAAATACAACAAGGCCATGCCTAAATCTGTGATCCAGCTGATCGGTTGCCAGATGAGACCGATCAGAGCCAGCATCTGTACCGCAGTTTTCCATTTGCCCATGTCCGACACTTTGACCTGTGCGCTGCGCCCTACTGCCGCCATCCACTCGCGTAGACCAGAAATAATAATTTCGCGGCTAATCATCAGAAAGGCTGGCACTGTCACCCACAAGGTTTGCATATCAACCGCAATTAGTACCAGCGCCGCGGCCACCATGGTTTTGTCAGCCACCGGATCAAGGAAGGCACCAAAAGCAGTGGATTGTTGTAATTTACGAGCGAGATAGCCGTCCAGCGCATCAGTAATTGCTGCCAGCCAAAACACAAAAGCAGCCAGGAAACGGGCATGTTCATGAGTAGAATAGAAACAAAATACAAAAACCGGGATTAAAAAAATTCGAAACAAAGTGAGTATATTCGGCACATTCCACATCAACGGGCTCTCAGATATTTTTTAATTCTTATTATGACAAGCCGAGTATATAACTTCGGCCTGCACTTTGGAAATGCCGGGAACGGTCGCCAGTTCCTGAACTGTCGCTTTCATTACGCCTTGCAAACCGCCGAGGTATTGTAACAAAGCTTGCCGGCGTTTCTCACCTATACCGACAATATTTTCTAACGGGCTTTGCAACAGCTTTTTGCCACGTTTATTGCGATGGCCAGTAATGGCATAGCGATGAGCTTCATCGCGGATTTGTTGGATAAGATGCAGCGCTGGTGCATCAGGCGGTAAACTCATCTCTTTACCACCTGGTAGAATGAGTGTTTCCAGCCCTGGTTTACGACTGGTACCTTTGGCAACACCGAGCAACAAAGGTTTTTTCTGTAAGGCAAAGGTCTCAAAAAAACTGACCGCCTGATTGAGCTGGCCTAAACCACCGTCAATCAACACGATGTCCGGCACCCTACTTTCGTCCTGCAATTTGCCGTAGCGTTTATTCATTGCAAATTGCATCGCGGCGTAATCGTCGCCTGGCGTAATGCCTTCGACATTAAAACGCCGATACTCGCCTTTATCCGGCCCTTCGCCATTAAACACCACACAAGAAGCGATGGTTTGTTGTCCCATGGTGTGGCTGATATCAAAACATTCCATCCGCTGAATATCATCGAGTTGCAGCAACTTCTTCAGCTGTGAGTACCGCACCGCCATCTGCAAGCCAAAAGAGAGTTTACTATCGCAGGCAGTTTTGGCATTTTTTTCCGCCAACGACAAATAACGGGCTTTTTCGCCGCGCTTCACTGCCAGTAAATTCACTTTGCGTTCGGCCAATTCACCGATCGCGTTGGCAATCGCTTCCGCATCTGCGAGCTCCTGCCCCAGCACAATGTCGCGCGGAATGGTCTGGCCGCTGATGCCATTTAAATAAAACTGCAGGATAAAGGCCGGTAGTATTTCGTCCGGATCGGTGTCGGCAGGGACTTTTGGATGATAGGTTTTACTGCCGAGAATTTTGCGGTCCCGCACAAATAGCACATGTACCGCCGCCACGCCGTGCGAATAATGGTAGCCAATGACGTCCATTTCATCCTGATCGCCGCTGACTGTTTGCTGCTCCTGCACTTTACGCAGGGCGGCAATTTGGTCACGTAACTGCGCTGCCTGTTCAAACTCCAGGCTCTGACTGGCTTTGTCCATCAGTGCCACTAAATCATCAATCACCAGCTGATTTTTGCCGCTTAAAAACAGCCGGGTTAAGCGTACTTGTTCGGCGTAAGCTTCATCACTGATTTTACCAACACAAGGCGCTGAGCAGAGTTTCAGCTGATATTGCAGACAAGGCCGGGTTCTGGCGCGATAAAAACCATCTTCGCACTGGCGCACCGGAAAAATTTTTTGAAGTAGTTTCAGGCTTTCCCAAACCGCACCGGCACTTGGGTAAGGCCCAAAATACTGACCGGCATTTTTGCGAGGACCACGATGCGACGTCAGTCTGGGATGTTGATGATCGGTCAGTAGAATAAATGGGTAGGATTTATCATCACGCAGCAGCACATTGTATTTGGGCATGAACTGCTTAATCAGATTGTTTTCTAAAATCAGCGCTTCAGTTTCGCTATGGGTGACAATCAATTCAACCGCTGCAATCTGGCTGACTAAGGCCCGGGTTTTTGCACCAGGTACATTGCTGCGGAAATAACTGGCCAGCCGCTTTTTTAAATCTTTGGCTTTGCCGACATAAATCACCACATCTTGCTTGTTCAACATCCGGTAAACCCCGGGTTGTTGTGGCACTGTGGCTAAAAAAGCTTTGGCATCAAATGTGGTCATAGCAAAAACAACAACTTAAACACGCTTATTTTAAACAATATCGATCATACCGTGGCGCAGCGCGAGATGCGTCAGCTCGACATCACCACTGATCCCTAATTTTTCAAACATCCGATAACGATAAGAATTGACGGTTTTAGCGCTGACGTTGAGCTGATCGGCAATATCGTTGACCTTACCGCCTTTGGTAATCATCAACATAATTTGTAATTCACGTTCAGATAATTCATCAAAAGGGTTTTGACTGTTCGATTGAATTTTGCTCAATGCCATTTTTTGCGCCACTTCGTCTGAAATGTAACGCTGGCCAGCGGCTACTTTACGAATAGCATCGATCATTTCTTTTGGCGCAGCGTTTTTAGAGATAAAACCAGCAGCGCCCATTTGCATCACTTTGGTCGGCACCGGCTCTTCAAACGACACCGATAGCGCCAGAATTTTAATATCCGGGCAATAATGCAAAATGCGTTTGGTCGCCGCCATACCGCCAATGCCGGGCATATTCATATCCATCAGCACGACATCGGGTGGGATCACATCAGTGGTTTCGTTGCGACAATATTGCACGGCTTGCTCGCCGGAACTGGCTTCCGCCACGACCCGCAGGCCACGTTCATCTTTTAAAATGCGGCTGATCCCGGTTCGGACCAACTCATGATCGTCAACCAACAAAATGTTAATCAATTGCAATACCACCGAAAGGGTCGAAGAAACGCCGTGAATCAATTGCGGCTAGCATAGCTGAGCAAACTACAGATTGCTATGGCAAAGTAGCGTGATCAAATGTACGACGAGGTAAGTGGGCACGGAAATAAAAGCATGGTTTTTTGGCTGGCCGACATTAAAACTCAACAGCCCAGAAACAACAAAACCACCCAAAGGTGGCTGTGTAGGAAGTGGCGGAGAGAAAGAGATTCGAACTCTTGAAGGGCTACTAACCCTCGCCGGTTTTCAAGACCGGTGCATTAAACCACTCTGCCATCTCTCCGCGATGGACGGCATAATAAAAACTCTGACAAAACTTGTAAAGCGCTTTTTATGACAACAACGTCTGTTTGCTCAGCTTTTCGCCAGACCGGCGTTAATTGCCGCTAAAACCGGCAGATCCATCACCGCTGCACCAACCAGCCTGACAAAGCGCTAAGTTAGGGTTTACAATGGAAAAAAACATGAGTCTTACCCTGATGTCAGCAAAACGTATTTATGTCGCTTATACCGGCGGCACCATTGGTATGCAAAAGTCCGATCATGGTTATATTCCGGTACCGGGATTTTTGTCCGATACCGTCAAAGGCATGCCGGAATTCTATCGCCCGGAAATGCCGGAGTTTGATATTCATGAATATCATCCGGTGATTGATTCATCCGACATGACGCCGGCGCACTGGCTGGAAATCGCCATGGATATCCGCGATCATTATGATGACTACGATGGTTTTGTGGTGTTGCACGGTACCGATACCATGGCCTATACCGCTTCGGCGTTGTCGTTTATGCTGGAAAATCTGACAAAACCGGTGATCGTTACCGGCTCCCAAATTCCGCTGGCACAGTTGCGCTCAGACGGTCAGGTGAATTTACTGAATTCGCTTTATCTGGCGGCCTATTATCCGATTGCCGAAGTGGCGTTATATTTTAACAATCAGCTGTTTCGTGGCAACCGTGCCACCAAAGCCGATGCCGATGGCTTTAATGCTTTTGCCTCACCTAACTTTCCGGCGCTGCTGCAAGCCGGTATTCATATTGAAGTGCTGGCGGGTCAACTTTTGCAGCATCAAAGTCATGTGCCGCTACAAGTCGCACAAATCACCCCGCAACCGATCAGCGTGGTGACTTTGTATCCAGGGATCAGCGTGGACGTAATTCGTAATATGGCTGCAGCGCCGGTGCGGGCGTTAATTATCAAATCTTATGGTGTGGGCAACGCGCCGCAAGCTGAGCCATTGCTGGCAGCACTGCGGGAAGCATCAGAGCGTGGCACTGTGATCGTCAACTGTACTCAGTGTTTTAAAGGCAAGGTGAATATGGATGGTTATGCTACTGGTAACGCGTTAAAAACCAGCGGTGTGATTAGTGGTTTTGATATGACACTCGAAGCAACTTTGACCAAGCTGCATTATTTGCTGAGTCAGCCAATAGCACCTGCCGAAATACGCCGGCTGATGCAGTGCAATTTACGGGGTGAACTGACCAGCTAAACGACTCCGTCTGTTAAGCAATCAGGCCAACGCCTAAAACAAGCAGGGGCAGAACCTAAGTTCTGCCCCTGCTTGTTTCTAGTACAAAGCTGTAGTTAATCAGCCAGATACAAAGCCCGAACCCGCTGTAATAACGCAGCTTCGTCTGCCATAACCGGGCCAAATTGCAACCAACGCGCCAGCAGCTGTTCCTGATTAATTGACTCGCCGCTGTTGTGCTTATCGGTTAATAACAACATCTGAACCTGCTGGCGACGGCTTGATTCTACCGGCGGTGACGCCTGACCGGCCGCCCATTCCAACGCCAGGGTTAAATCGGCACGGCTGAGTGTTTTTTCTTGCTGCTGATTAAACACCAACCGATAGATCGGTGGTAAATCGGCTGGTTGCGGTTCGCTGACCGCAAGCGCATCAAACAATTGGCGATAAACCGAGTGCGCAGAAGCAACCTGTACTTCGGCGATTTTCTGTTCGGTTTGTTGCTGCAACTGCCGCTTTTTCGCCAGTAACTCTTTATCTTCGCTGACATACAGCTGATTCAGTTCAGTCAGCACTTGGTGTAAAGCGCCTTGACTACTGGCATCAGCAAGCAAAGTACTGAGTGCAGACAATTGATCCTGCTGTTGCACTTTAAGCAGCGCCTGAGCTGATTGTTGCTGTTGCTTCGCCGCTTCGCGATTGGCAAACCATTGATCACAAACGGCTCTGAATTGCTGCCATAACTGTTGATCCTGAGTACGACCGGCAAAACCGATGTTTTTCCATTGTTGCTGCAGCACTTTCAGCTGCGCCGCGACCTGGTCAACTCCTTCACCGGCACTCAACTGCGTCGCCATGGCAATCAGCTGTTGCTTGGCTTGCGCATTTTGTTGTTGTTCAGTTTTTTGTTGTTGCTTCAGCTGATTTACCAGCTGCGAAAATCTTGGTTGCAGCTGTTCAAACTGCGCTTTTTCGACCGAACCAGTTTGCTGCCAGTCTTTCAGACTTTGTTGCAATAAACTATCCAGTGCCTTACCCGTCACGCCAGCGGCCATTTGCTGTTCAAGTTGTTCAATCACAGCCAGTTTTGCTGCAGCATTTTGCAAACGTAGTGCATCTTGTTCCGCAAAATATTCACGGCAAGGTGCAAAAGCCTGTTCACAGGCCAGATTAAAGGCATCGTTTAATGGCTCATCCAGCGCGGCTTCAGCCCGGCCTAAAGTATTCCACAGCGCCCGGCTTTGCTTCACCTGCGCCGCCCGGTCAGCTGGCGTCACATCAGTCGCTTCGGCCAGTTGTTGCATCAGAGCAACCAGTTCCTGCTTGCGCGGCGTGGCGATATAGGCCTGTAAGTCAGCCAGATCATCAACTTGTTTGCTGATTTGCTCAAACTCAGTGGCGAGCTGTTGCTGGCTTTGGGCAGTTAAACTCTGATAATCGCGAGCAATGCCTTTAAACAGACCAAATAACACATTGTATTTGCCAGCTTGATGTAACCGCTTGAATTCGGCCAGTTTACTTTTAAACTGCCGCTGCATTTTTTCCTGTTGACCCAATAAAGGTTCACAATGCAACTGCCATTGTTTTGATAATTGTTGATAACTATCACTGAAGCTTTGTGGCATCAGCTGTTTTAATACTTTGACCTGGCGCTGCCACTGCTGCTGCCATTGCTTAAACTGCTGATAGGCGGCATTGATATCCTGATCTTCAGCAGGTAAACCAACAGCCGCCTGCTCCGCTAACAACCGGGCTGTCAGGGCTAAGGCTTCTGCGAGCTGTGGTAATTGATCCAGTTGTTGTTGCAAAGCTTTGTGTGATTGCACTAACGGCTGACGCTGCGGTGCAGTTAAATCTGCAGTTTCGATTGCGACACCCAACGAAGCCACAACCTGTTCTTGCGCCGAGACAGCAGCTAAATCACCAGCAGACAGATCTGTAGCAACTTGCGAAGCAACCTCGATTAATTGGGCTGCAAGTTCCTGATACCGGGTTTGTTGCTCTGCCGCTCTGGCTTGTTGCTGCTGGATCTGAGCAAGCTCTGCCAGCCTTGGTGCAAAGGCATTTTCCGTTAACACACAAACTTTTTGATACTTTGCTGAAAATTCAGCAGCGTCAGTTAAACACAACAAATCATCGGCTAATTCAGCCCATTGTTGTTGATACAACGCCAGTTTTTGTTGTGCTTGTGCAATATCGCTACTCTCACGCACTGAATTCAGTTTCGCCAGTAACAACACCACTTGCTTGCGAACCCGCTCTGGTTTTTGTTTTTGTTCCAGGCGCATGGCAATTTTCTGCTGCACTGCAGTCAGCAATTCACCGCTGAGTTGCCGGCTTAGTTTTTCCAGCAGTTTATCGTCGTTGATCAGTTGCAGTAATTCCAGCCGCTGACTCAGCGTTAAGCCGTCGTCCAACACGCCACTCAGGTATAAATCAACCCGCGCCAGGCGCTGAATTAACGCGAATTTAATACTCGCATCCGCTTCGGCATGCGCCAGTTTTTCCAGAATACTGCTGCGATGGCATTCGGCGATAAATTGCTGTTTCAGCTGCGCCGACACCTGATTATTTAGCAACATCGCAATTAATTGCTGCTCCGCGAACTGTTTTAACCGATCAGCAGACTCATGCTTGCTGGCCTGCCACCACAGTGAAAATTCATTCAACCGTTCTAAAGCAGTTTTTCGAACCGCTTCAGCACCGTCGTTAAAGGCCAACTCATGCAGAATTTCTTTGTGTTCGTTACTGCTCTGGTCCAGATCAGCAATCGCCAATTGGCGGATAGCGGCATTTTCATGTTGCCATTTTGGCTTAAACCAACGTTTAAAGATCATCGTGTGCGAACCTTGCGATAGTCACTGCAGCCTGGTCATCGGGAATGGATGCTGCCTGGGGTACGGCCTTTGGAAGTGCAGGTGCCGCGTCGAGTTGTTGTTTCATTTCTGCTTTGGATTTCACCACCATCTGACCGTCAGTGCCGATGGTAAAAGGTTCATCCGAACGTAGAATTTTAGCCTGATAGGCCATCACCAATTGCATGCTGTGGGCATGTTGTTGGTCGGAAAGTAAAGTACCGTCGGCCCAGCGTTTGGTCGCAACCGCTTCAACCAGATTTTGATAGGTGTCAGCAGACATCGCGCTGACCAACGAGAAAAAATCCATATTACTTTCTCTTGTAAAGGACGAGCCGTACTTTTGTCACCAGATACCAGGCGCAACCAACCAACATGGCACCATGGATAGCGTACATTTCCAGTGAGTCGGTTTCTGGTTCGCGGTAGTAATACCAGGCAAAACTGCCAAGGAAAATAATCAACGACATCATGGCGTGATTATTCAGACTTTGCCCCAGCGCCAGCCTTTTATCCCGCTGCAACCGGTCCAGCTCTTCGACCGACATTTCGCCTAACTTGCCACCACAATTTCCGCAAACCGCTGATTTATCAGACGCTTTCTTATTACAAAACGGACAATTAATTATCGCCATCAACAGCACCTCATTTAATCTGCGCACTATAAAGGAAAAGCATCCGCTTGCAAACCGGCTGGCAGGATCACCGCCCTACCGACTCAAAAATACGACCAGAAAATGCTACCAAAAAAATGGCACCCGCAGGTGCCATCATTGTGCGTCGTAGCTTACAGCTGATCCACCACGGCACGTACGGCAATCAGGGTATCCTGGCCTAATTTCATTGACCGGACATCTGACCAGCCAAACTGCTCGTCTGGCAAATTGGCATTGTCTTTAAACGGCATTTCAAAAGTGTACGCCAGACATTTAAATTGCTCGGCGACCCAGGTCGAAGCTATCGTCAGATTGGCCTGACCCGGTGCGTCTAACTCATAGCCAAATTTGGTCTGGAACTCTGGTGTCACCAATAACAGCGCTTGTTTAAAGCTGCTTTCCAGCGCCGCCATTTTGGCATTGTACGAAGGTACGCCTTCAGCACCAGCCACAAAGTTATACGGCAGATTTTCATCACCGTGGATGTCGAGGAACATGTCCACACCAACTTCCAGCATTTTTTGCCGGACTAAAAACACTTCCGGGCTTTTTTCCAGCGATGGCGTCTGCCACTCGCGGTTTAAGTTTACGCCAGCGGCGTTGGTGCGTAAATGACCCCGCACACTGCCATCAGGGTTCATGTTTGGCACGATGTAAAACACGGCTTTGTCTAGTAATTCACGCGCCACACCGTCGTCTTCGTCTAATAAACGGTCCAGCAAGCCTTCAACAAACCACTCGGCCATGGTTTCACCCGGATGTTGACGGGCGGTGATCCAGATTTTCTTTTTACCGGCTTCATATTCGCCGACCACTAACAAACTCATGTCGCGGCCATCAATGGTTTCACCAAGGTCGACCAGCTGCACCCAATCGCTATTTTGTGATTGGCCCAGTAAATCCTGGTGACGCTCGTAACTATAAGGGGCGAAGTAAGCAAAATAACAAGACTGCGCTTCCGGATAATGGTGAATGGTCAGTTCTTTACCATCAAATTCAGTCGGTACCCGAAACCAGGTTTCACGATCATAAGAGGCAACGGCCTGATAATCAGCCCAGCCTTTTGGATAGGCCGATGTCGCGACATTGGTGATTTTAATGGTATGAGGTTCAAAACTATTGCTGTGCAGGCGAAAATGGAACCACTGATAAAAATCAGAATTGTGGTCTTTACGAATAGCCAGCTGAATATTGTCGATGCTGTCAGCCTGAATAACGTCGATATTACCGCTGTCAAAATTACAGGTAATTTTCATGAGCAAAAGTTCCAAACAATTAAAAAAAGCTGAGGTTAACACAATCCTTGTACGCTGAGAACGCCAAAGCTGGTTCAACAGCGGGTGAAACGGGACAGATCCTTTTCCCTTAAAAATAACAAAGCCGCTTAATGCGGCTTTATTGAGTGCTGCGAATATTATCGCGCCAAAGGCAGCGTCGGATAAGCAATACCCGCCATTTCGTTCATCACCCGGATCACCTGAGTGCTGTAACCGAATTCGTTATCATACCAAACGTACAACACACAACGATCACCTTCGGCAATCGTCGCTTGCGAGTCAACCACACCGGCGTAACGCGAGCCAACTAAGTCACTTGATACAATTTCAGTGGAGTTGGTGTAGTCGATTTGATCTTGCAGTTCAGAGAACAACGACACTTTTTGCAAATAAGCATTCAGTTCTTCGCGATTGGTCTCTTTATTCAGGTTCAGCGACAAAATAGCCATTGATACGTTTGGCGTTGGTACGCGAATAGCATTGCCGGTTAATTTGCCTTTTAGCTCCGGTAACGCTTTGGCGACTGCCGAAGCCGCGCCAGTAGAGGTGATCACCATATTGAGCGGTGCGGCACGGCCACGACGTTCAGCGGTATGGTAGTTGTCGATCAGGTTTTGATCGTTGGTATAAGAATGCACAGTTTCAACGTGGCCGTTGCGAATGCCGTACTCATCATTCAGCGCTTTTAATACCGGGGTAATCGCATTGGTGGTGCAACTAGCAGCAGAGACAATCTTGTCATCTTTACTAATCATCTTATGGTTGACGCCATACACCACGTTTTTCACGTCGCCTTTGGCTGGTGCAGTCAGCAGAACTTTGGCAGCGCCTTTGGCTTTAAAGTGAATTGACAATTCTTGGTCGTCTTTCCAAATACCCGTGTTATCAACCACTAAGGCATTATTGATGCCATATTGGGTGTAATCAACATGCTCTGGTGAATCGGCATAAATGACTTTAATAAAGGTGCCGTTGGCTTTGATGCCGCCGTTTTCCTGATCAACAGTAATACTACCGTTAAAAGGGCCATGAATAGAGTCACGACGTAATAAACTGGCGCGTTTTTCCAAATCGCCTTTACGGCCACCACGAACAACCACAGCGCGTAAGCGAAGCTTGGCGCTTGGGCCGGCACGTTCAATCATGAGCCGGGCTAATAAACGACCAATCCGGCCAAAACCGTATAACACGACGTCGGTAGGCACGATATTGTCATCATGATCCAATAGATCAGAAAGTTCACGTTCCAGATATTGTTGCAGGCTTAAATCGCCGGCAGCATTTTTATAAGTGTAGGCAAACGCCAGTTTACCCAAATCAATCCGGCCTGGTGCCAGATTCAGCTGACTAATCACTTCCAGCACGGGGAAGCTTTCACGTAACCGCAGTTTTTGCTGTTCAAAACGTTCCACAGTTTTGTGCGCTTTGATGATATCAATGGTGGTGGCGTTCACCAGCGGCTTGCCATACACCACAAGCTCTACCGCTTTGTTGCGATATAAACGGCCAATGATCGGTTGCATGTTTTCAGCAATTTCCTGGCGTTCTTGCCAGCTGCGTTGATACTGTTCTTCGTGCGATAAGGTCATGAGTTTGCCTTTTACGTCGTAAGTTGGAACTGTGATTTGTAGGGTGCCTGGCGATAAGGCGGCTTATTGTAATTGAATTGGTAATACTACAACAACAATTACAAAAGATTTTTTCCGTGAAGTTGTTTATGCTCATGGTTGTGATGTTGGAGAGCTTCAATGAAAAGAGTGTGGTTGAGTTTGTCCTTATTGCTGTTGGCAGGCTGTGAGCCCGAACCACTGTCTGTGGTTCAGATCTGTAAAGAAAATCCAGCGGTCTGCAATGATTTAAATGAAGATTCACATTGTAATGTGCAACGGGCCGAGGTTATTTTTGCCCGGTTTGCCGAGGGCAAATTACCTTCCGACCCAAACAAGCATAAGCTATTAATTTCATTTGAAAAATATTCAAAATGTATAGAGCTGGCTTCTGGCATCCAGCACATTAAGCTCAAAGAAAAAACCACCTCGCGGGTAAACGGATTTTTAACCAGCCTGAAAGAAATTAAACGTTTAACTGATGAAACCGTCAGCTCTGAAGATCCAAATTTATTGCAATACCACTGGTCACGCCATCAGAGTAAACCGCATCTGGATAAATTTTTACAAGCTGAAAAAAACCAGCAATTAGAAACACCCGAACTGCAACTGGCATTAGCCAGTTATTACATGAAACGCGATGTGAAAAAAACCATTGCAATCCTGCATCATGCGCTGAGCTTATATCCGGCCGAAGCGAACATTGACCCTGAGATTTATACCGCGCTAACCACCATTCATTACAAACAGCGGAATTTTCAGTTGTCTTATTTATGGGCGTTAATTGCAGAAGATGCCGGTATTGAACGGATTGAATTTGCCCGGATTAAAACTGAGCTGGCAGAATTGAATATTGATGCGGATGCGATTGAACCTGTGGCGGAAACTACGCTGGAAAGTATTAAGCAGGGTCGGTTTCAGGCACCGGTATTGTAACTCGTCATCCTTGACGTCACCGGGTGGTGTGTTTTGGGTTAATCTTTATTGCCCGCTGTAAATTGCAGCGACACCGAATTCACACAATAACGCTGCCCTTGCGGCAACGGGCCATCTTCAAACACGTGTCCCAGATGCGCGTCACACTGCGCACACAAAATCTCGGTGCGCCGCATGCCGTGGCTCAGGTCTTGCTGATACTTCACCTGGCCTGACAGCGACTCACTAAACGACGGCCAGCCACAACCTGAATCAAACTTCGCTTTTGAATCAAACAGCGGTGCAGCACAACAAACACAGTGGTAAAAACCAGTGGCTTCGTTGTGCAGCAAAGTACCACTGAACGGTTGTTCGGTTCCCTTCTGGCGGGTGATCCGAAACTGATCTGCCGTTAACCGCTCACGCCATTGTTGTTCAGTCAGTTTCATCATCAACTCCTTCTGGTTAAAAAAATGCCGGTTATTTCACTTTAACCATGGTGCGTGCAGCCGAGCTCCAGTCCACATGGAAAGTTTTGCCTTTGCTCTTGTCGGTACGCTCGAAGGTGTGCGCACCAAAATAATCGCGCTGGCCCTGCAATAAATTTGCAGGTAATACCGCGGTTCGATACGAATCGTAGTAGCTGAGCGCCGAACTTAATGCGGCCACCGGCACCCCGAGTAACGTAGCGTCAGCCACAGCACGGCGCCAGTTCATCTGATAAACCGAAATCTGTTTTGAGAAAAACGGGTCCACCAACAAATTAGCCAGATCGTCGTTACGCTCATAAGCATCGGTAATCGATTGCAGGAACACGGCACGAATAATACAACCTGCACGCCAGATTTTCGCAATTTCAGCGAAATTCAACGCCCAACCGTGTTCAATACCGGCGGTTTTCATTAAATCAAAACCTTGCGCATAAACACAGATTTTGGCGCAGTACAAAGCGTCATGCAGCTGTTTGATCATCTGTTCGCGCTTGGCTTCGGTTGGTTTTTCCTGCACCGGACCTGCTAACAAAGTTGAAGCGGCGACACGTTGCTCTTTTAACGTTGAAATTGAACGGGCAAATACCGCTTCAGCGATTGTTGGCGACGGGCAACCTAATTCCAGACTGCTAACCGCTGTCCACAAACCTGTGCCTTTTTGACCGGCTTTATCGAGAATGACATCCACCAGCGGTAAACCGGTTTCGGAATCTTTGGTTGCTAACACTTCAGCGCTGATTTCCATCAGGTAGCTGTTTAAAATGCCCTGATTCCATTCTTTAAATACCGCAGCAACTTGCAGCGCTGTCATGCCAAGCGCATCGCGCATCACCTGATAGGCTTCACAAATCAGCTGCATATCGGCGTATTCGATGCCGTTGTGCACCATTTTGACATAATGCCCAGAACCGCCCGGGCCGATGTAAGTGGCACAAGGCTCACCTTCGGTCACCGGATTACCGGGTTCAAACCGCTCAATTGGACGGCTGGTTGCAGGGTCTACTTTCGCGGCAATAGCGCGCCACACTGGTTCAATGCGGGTCCAGGCATATGGATCGCCACTTGGCATTAACGAAGGGCCAAAACGGGCGCCAACTTCGCCGCCAGACACTGCGGTGCTGAAGAAAATAAACTTGCCTTCGTAATCTTTTTCGCGCCGCACGGTGTCGGTCCACAGGCTGTTGCCGGTGTCGACAATAATGTCATCGGCTTTAATGCCGGCATCAATCAGTTTGGAACACACATCATCGACCGGACGACCGGCAGGTACAGACAGGATAATTAAATGCGGGGAGGATAACTTTGCTAACAACTCGGTGTAAGAACTACAGGCGACCACCCGACCCGCTTTGCCGTTGTTTTCGGCCTGGTCTTGTTGAATGACTGATTCAAGCTTTTTGTGGTCCAGATCAAATGCCGCTACGCGGTAACCATGGTCAGCCAGGTTGAGAATTAAATTTTTCCCCATCACCCCTGCACCGACAAAACCAATATCACATTGTACTGTTAGATCTGTCATTCAAGCTTTCTCCGAAACACCGGTACGGCAAAATGCCGGTGATTATACTGGAAAAGGGGGCGCGAAGGCAGCTGTACCGGCAAAAGAAGTTGCTGTTCCGACCATTGTTGAAACGCTCGCGGCTGCTTGCTAAAAAATGAAGCAGCAGCGTTACAACCAACCCAATGTTAATAGGCGCCCTGCTCCAGCCATATCGACAACGAACCTGGCTGCTGCTGGTAACTTTGGCTGCGGTCATGCAGCACCGACGTTAAGCCCTGTTCAATCGCCGTATCCATCACACATTGCCACTGACTTGATGGCAAAGTGATTTCAATTGCAGTGCCACCAGCATTAATACTGACCAACAACTGATGATGGGTGCTGGTATTGCGGATGATAAAAATGCAATGCCCGACGGACGTGTCATACCAGTCGGCTTCCGCTTTCACTTTGCCGCTGGGCAAATACCATTCAATCTGGTGTTTATCACCATGGCTCTGGTATTGGTCATCCAACAGCGACAACTGCTGCAGGCAGCTATATTGCTGACGCAACTGAATCATTTGTTTGACGAAATTCAGAAACTGGGTGGCATGGTAATCTAAATTCCAATGCAGCCAGGTCAGTTCGTTGTCCTGACAATAAGCATTGTTGTTACCTTGTTGACTATGACTAAGCTCGTCCCCGCCGAGCCAGTGGATCATGCCTTGGCTGAGCATCAAACATGCCACCAGATTACGTTTGTGTAAAAAGCGTTTTGCCAGCACTTCTGCTGAACTGGTAGGCCCTTCGACGCCATAATTCACCGTTAAATTGTGATCATGACCATCGCGGTTTTGCTCGCCATTCAACCAGTTATGCTTATGCTGATAGCTCACGGCGTCTTGTAAGGTGAAACCGTCGTGATAAGTCAGGTAATTCACTGAACAGCAGGCCGGTTTATGATGTTTTTGGAAAATATCACGTGAACCTAACAACCGGGTGGTAAATTCGCCCAAGGTGCCCATATCGCCACGCCAAAAGCTGCGCATCGAATCACGGAATTTATCGTTTAGTTCTGACCATAACGCCGGAAATTGTCCCAACTGGTAGCCATAAGGGCCAATATCCCAAGGCTCGGCGATAAGCTTGGTGGTCGACAACACCGGATCCTGCGCCACGATTTGCAGGAATGTCGCATAAGGATTAAATCTTTTATGCTCACGCGCTAACGTGACCGCCAAATCAAAGCGGAAACCATCCACCTGCATCTCGGTCACCCAATACCGCAAGGCGTCCAGCACCAGTTTTTGCGTCATTGGCTGTGCCACATTTAAGGTATTACCGCAGCCGCTGTAATTGGTGTAGTGCTGAAAATCAGTTAAATCAGCATGGTTTTCAAATAGATAATAATGGCGGTTAGCGAGGCCGCGAAAACTCAAGTGATAACCGCCGGCTTCAGCGCTGTGGTTAAAGACCACATCGAGGATCACTTCCAATCCATGCTGATGGTAAGTGCGAACCAGCTGTTTAAATTCCAGTACCGCGTCTTCCACCTGATACCGTGGATCCGGTGCAAAAAAGTTCACCGGGTTGTAACCCCAGTAGTTACTGAGTTTCAGCTTTTCTAACCGCGGTTCGCTCATAAAAGCTGCAACCGGTAATAACTGCACTGTGGTAATGCCAAGTTCCATTAAATGCCGCACCACGCTGGGATGCGCCATCCCGACATAAGTGCCGCGGTGATGCAGCGGTACATCCGGATGGAGTGCAGTCATGCCTTTGACATGGGCTTCATAAATAATGGTTTTTTCGCGCGCAATAGAAGGTTTTACCGTGCCTTGCCAGTCAAAATCCAATGGCTTTAGCACCCCTTTCGCCATCATATAATGGCTGCGACTATGATAAAGCCGCTCGTTGTACACCTGAGCGCGGTTGAGCTGACGACAATAAGGGTCAATCAACAACCGATCCGCTTCAAACACCATGCCTTGTTCTGGTAACAGTGGCCCCTGGGCTTTTAAACCATACAAGGTGCCATCGCTGATGCCACACACCAGCAGATGCCAGATTTCGCCGGTCCGGCCAATAAAGGGCAATTCAGCCAGCAATTCTTCAGTATCCGGACAATACAAACATAACCATAGTGCTGTCGCATCAGGCGCAAATACCGCAAAATTCCACTGTTGATGGCCACGAAGATGCGGGCCCATTGGCTGCGGGGTGCCGACCAGACTCAGATATTTTGTCGCAGCAGAGTCAGAAGTGCCACTTTGCGTATTGATCAAAGCAGCAGCACTGTTGGAATTCCCGGTCGAACCTGCACTCATGCCTGCACGCGCCTTCTCAGGTACAAAGTTGATAATGGTGGTAAATCAAGCTGTAACAACCAGTTACCATGACCTTGCTGTTGATGGGCTGCCATCGCCATGCCAACGTCAAAATTACTGCCCCAGTAATAACTGCTGTCAGTGTTCAGAATAATTTCGTAATCACCAGCCTGTTCCACCGCCAATATAAAACCGTTTCGTGGCACTGGTGTGAAATTGCTGACTACATAAATGGCATCGCCCTGGCAGTCATAACGCTTAAACGACAAGGTGCTGTGATCGGCATCCTGATGGTCAATCCAGCGAAAACCAGCCGGATCGTGATCAAGTTGATGCAGCGGCGTACATTTACGATAGGTGTGGTTTAAATCGCGGAACAGCTGCTGAATTCCCCGGTGTTTTTCAAAATCCAGTAAAAACCATGGTAAAGATTGGTTGTGATTCCACTCGGTGCCCTGGCCAAATTCATTGCCCATAAAATTCAGTTTTTTACCCGGATGGGCAAACATAAAGGCGTAGTAAGCACGCAAATTAGCGGCTTGTTGCCATTCATCACCCGGCATTTTATTCAGAATACTGCCTTTACCGTGCACCACTTCGTCATGCGACAACGGCAAAATAAAATTCTCGTTAAAGGCATACACCATCGAGAATGTCAGATCATTGTGGTGGAACTTGCGATAGGCCGGATCTTTACTGAAATAACGCAGGCTGTCATTCATCCAGCCCATATTCCATTTAAAACCAAAACCAAGACCACCGGCATCAATCGGCCGGCTGACGCCGTTAAATGAGGTGGACTCTTCGGCAATCATCATCGCTTTCGGGAATTGCGCGTACACTTCCTGGTTCAGCCATTTCAGTAAGCTGATGGCTTCATAATTATGATTGCCGCCATCGACATTGGGGATCCATTCGCCATGTTCGCGCGAATAATCTAAATACAGCATCGAGGCCACAGCATCGACCCGCAAACCATCGATATGGAAATGATCCAGCCAGAACAACGCACTGGCGACTAAAAACTGCCGTACATAATCTTTGCCATAATCGTAAATACAGGAATTCCAGTCTGGATGCCAACCACGGCGCGGATCGGCATATTCATACAAATGGCCGCCGTCAAAACGGGCCAGACCATGGCCATCTTCCGGGAAATGTGCCGGTACCCAATCGAGGATCACGCCAATCTCGGCCTGATGGCAGGCATCAACAAAAGCTTTGAATTGGTCAGGCGTGCCATAACGCGAGGTCGCCGCAAACAGCCCCAAAGGTTGATAACCCCAGGAGCCGCTATACGGGTGTTCCATCACTGGCAACAATTCAATATGGGTGTAACCCATGTCTTTGATGTACGGGATCAACTGCTCAGCAAGTTCCGGATAGGTCAACGGCGTACCGTCAGCGTGGGTGCGCCAGCAACCGGCATGCAGCTCATAAATGCTCATCGCACTGCGATACGGCCGATGGACGCGTTGCGACCAGGCGCTGTCTTGCCATTGATATTTACTATGATCAAACACCAACGACGCATGGGATGGGAACTGTTCAGCCGCGAAGGCTAACGGGTCGGATTTGTGCGGCAGTAAATGACCGGTCGCATCTTTAATTTCAAACTTGTACCGAACACCGGCGGCAATTTGCGGCACCACTAATACCCAATGGCCACATTCGGTGCGCTCCATCGGGTGACAACGGCCGTCCCACTCATTCATATCGCCAATTAAACTGACACTGCTGGCGTGTGGCGCATAGACCGCAAAGCGGGTTGCTTTGAGCTGGGTTTTACCCACCTGCAAAGTGACGATTTGGGCACCAAGTTGCTGGTACAAATTTTCTGGACGCAGATTGACGTAATGCACAGCGTAAAAAGCTTCGTCTTTAAACAGATAAGGGTCAATCAGCTCAAACTGATAGTGGCCATGATTGACTTGCAATTTATAAGCTTCGGGTTTGCGTTTGCGCGGCAGCTGTAATTCAAATACACCCGGGATCTCGGGATGCGCCTCCATCGTTCCCATTGGCAAGCCATCGGCGAAAGTAAAAACTTCTACTGCGGTAGCTTTGGGCAAATACACCCGAATTAACAAGCCTTTATCGGCTTTTTGCCAACCTAACCAGGCAAACGGATGGGCACAACGGACTTCAGGCAATAACGCAAGACTCATAACATATCCTTTGAACTGTATCGTTGCAGTAACGCGGCGCTTTTAATACCCTAAATCATTGATGTTGCAGGTAGGCGGCAAGTGTTCTCGACCCCAGGAGCATAGTTGTCCTATGTGACTGGGGCGAGAATCGCGCGGCCAACACCCCTGCGACTTCAAGGATGACGGGTATTTCTATGAATATAAGCCTGAACGACGGTTCGCTGTCAAATTTTGCAGATGTTGATTGATATGCGGTTGTACTTCAAGCTGCTCCAGCGTCATGCTGAGCTTGCGCCGCCAGTTTGGATATTCTTCGCTCGTGCCAGGTACATTCACTGGCTCTGTCATTTCCATCCAGTCTTCCAGTTGCAGACACAATAACTGACAGCTGCCTTTGGCTAAGTGCTGCTGCATGGCAAAACTTAAGGTCCGCGACATGCCCATGCTGTCAATCACCCGGCCAAAATCTGCTGGCAACGCTTGATGGCCATGGAGCGAATCCAAAATTTGCTGTTTGGCTTTATGCCTGTCCTGATATAGCCCTGGCAAAATGTCTTCGGTGTAAAGGCCAAGATCCAACCCTAATTTTAAGTCTGAACAATGCCAGAAACCGATGAGCGTTGGCATATCATGGGTCGTCAACGCTGCCATCGCTTGCACCGGGTAATGCGCCGGTGAAATAAAACCGCCGTCTTCAGCTTGTTCAAAGAAAAAAATCCGGTACGAATACATGCCAAACTGTTGCAGTAATTCAAAAATACCATCCGGCACTGTGCCCAGGTCTTCGCCGATTACCACCGCCTGCTGGCGCTGACTTTCCAGCGCCAGAATGCCGAGTAAATCCATGATCGGATAATACATATAAGCACCTTCGCCGGCCGATTTAGCACCTTTCGGTACCCACCACAACCGCAGCAACGCCATCACGTGGTCGATACGCAGCGCGCCGGAGTCCTGCATATTGGCGCGAAACAGTTCGATCATTGGCCGATAAGCCTGACGGAACAACTGATACGGCAACATCGGCGGCAAACCCCAGTTTTGACCTTTTGGCCCCAGAATATCCGGCGGCGCGCCAACACTGGCGTTACGGCAATACAGATCCGGATTAGCCCAAATTTCGGTGGACGCTTCGCTGACACCCACCGCTAAATCGCGGTATAAGCCCAGCAACATGCCGCAGTCTTTGGCTTGTTGTTGCACCGTCGCCAGCTGTTGCTGCGCGCAAAATTGCAGGTAACTGAAAAATTCAATGTCGTCCTGATGTTCAGCAGCAAAAGCTTTGACCGCTTCGCTGTCCGCACTGCGATATTGCTCAGGCCAGTTTGGCCAGCCCCAGGCATCCGGGTTCTGTGCAATCAACTGCAGATGTAATGCGTCATACAAAGCCAGTTGACGCAGACTATCACCGCCCTGCTGTTTAAAGTTTTCAAAGGCTGTTACAAGTTCCGGCACTTGTTGCTGATGCTCGCTAAACCAGTGAAACAGGGTTTTCAGCACCGGTAACTTCAGCTGCATCACACCGCTGTAATCAACCCAGTCTTTCGCGCGCTGCGCTGCCAGTTTCTCAACAAAACCAGGCGCTTGTACTAAATGGGCGGTTTGTTGACACTGGCCAAAACCCGGCAGCAACGGCACACTTAAATAAATCAGATTGAGCCAGCGACGAGAAGAAGGGCTATACGGACTGGCCGATTCCGGCATCGCTGGATACAAAGCATGAATTGGGTTTAACCCGACAAAATCCGCACCTTGTTTGGCTAAATGGCTGACCAGACGCGCGAGGTCAGCGAAATCACCAATGCCCCAGTTAGTTTCAGACTTGACACCATACAGCTGAACAGAAACGCCCCACTGCTTTTGCTGGTTAAAATCTGCCGGCTGAAAACACTTGTCCGGCGTGATGATCAAAGATTGTTCGAAGACATCTTCATCCCCTGCCACGGCTAATTGCAGTTTGTGGTAGCCAAGGGGTAAATCAGCCTGAAATGACCAATCATATTGTTGAATTTCAGTACCGCTTTGTTCGTGATCTAAAGCGCCGTCCAGTACTGTCACACCGCTGAGCTCAGCATCAATGGCGCTAAAAGTAAATTGATGTGACTCACCTTGTTCAGTGGTGATGGTGACGGTGAGCACTGCATGCACTTCATCAATCGGCAACCGCACCTGCAGATTGTATTGTCCGGTCCCATTTTGTGCGGAGTGGCTTTGTACGGACACCGGGTCAATCGGCTCCAGCCAATGTAACTTCTGCCGCTCTTCCAGCTGACTTTGCGCCAAGGCGTCGTCTTCGACATCAAACCCCAGCGCTTTGAGTAATTTAATCTGATCCTGCTCCGCCACCGTGGTTGGGTTGCCCCAGGCGTCGGTGAAAGCCGTTTCAATGCCATTAAACCGGATTAAATCAGCGAGAAGTGTTTTGTCCATAAAGGCTCCGTATCAGGTGCGTCATATTGTCGTTACCGGTTATTTTATGAGTGTGTAAATGGCACAGTCCGGCTCTGAAACAGCAGTATACGACTTAATAAATTAGTTACGATGGCTAAATGCGGCTTTATGTCATTAAATTACATAAATACGATTGCATAAGCTTTTTATGCTTGAAAAATGGCAAAAAACATGTAAGTTTACTACACAATTTGCAAACATCCGGGGTGAGTCATGACAATTCGTGTCGCAATCAATGGTTTTGGCCGCATTGGCCGCAATGTTTTACGCGCTTTATATGAAAGCAAGAAGTCATACGACATTAAAATTGTCGCGATTAATGATTTAGGCGATGCCGCCATCAATGCTCACTTACTGAAGTACGATACCGCCCACGGTATTTTTGCGGCTGAAGTCGAACATTCTGACAAAGCAATTTTCGTCAACGGCGACGAAATCCGCACTTTAAGCGAACGTAGCCCGGCCAATTTGCCATGGGCTGAGTTGCAGGTTGATGTGGTGCTGGAATGTACCGGCCTGTTCACCGACCGTCCAAGTGCTGGCGCGCATTTAACCGCCGGTGCGAAAAAAGTCATTATTTCTGCCCCAGCCAGCGGCGTTGACGCGACTGTGGTGTACGGTGTGAACCACGATGTGATCACCCCGGAAATGACCATCATTTCTAATGCTTCTTGTACCACCAACTGTTTATCACCGATTGCCAAGCCACTGAATGACGTGCTGGGCATTGAGTCAGGTCTGATGACCACTATTCATGCGTACACCAACGATCAACGCTTAAGTGACGTGTATCATACCGATGTGCGTCGTGCCCGTGCGGCGGCGATGTCGATGATCCCAACCAAAACCGGCGCAGCAGCAGCTGTTGGTTTGGTGGTTCCTGAGCTCAAAGGTAAATTTGACGGTTTAGCGGTGCGGGTTCCGGTACTGAACGTGTCATTGGTCGATTTAACCTTTATCGCTGGTCGTAACACTACTGTTGAAGAAGTAAATAGTATCATTCGTAAAGCGGCTGCCGAATTCCCGATGAATCAGGTCCTTGCTGTCAACGATTTACCGCTGGTCTCTGTTGATTTTAATCACAATCCAATGTCATCGATTTTTGACGCCACCGAAACCCGCGTCAACGGTCGGTTAGTCAAAGTACTGGCTTGGTACGACAATGAATGGGGTTTCAGTAACCGGATGCTGGATAACACAGTGCAAATGATGAAAAACAGCTGATTGCTACTTTTCACTATTGAACACTATGCAACAAAGGCGACTTCTGTCGCCTTTGTTGATCTTAAAATCCATAGCTAATGATAAGCTTGGGCTATCGCATATTTTTGACTTTCGCTGAGCAAAACCTATGACTTCCTCGATCACCGAAATAACCGGCTTTGGCCATTTGACTGATTTACCTTGCTGGCAGCTTCGCCATGCCGGCGCCACTGTGGTGGTGAGCAGTTATGGCGCGCATGTGTTGCATTACGCAGCTGCTGAGCAACAACCTGCGGTGTTGTGGCTATCGCCCAAAGCGGTCTGGCAGAATCAACAACCCATTCGTGGTGGCGTACCGATTTGCTGGCCCTGGTTTGGTAAAGTGGATGCGCGGCTGATTGCCGATATCCCCCCTGCCACTTTAGCCACGCTAAAATTGCCGAATCACGGTTTAGTCCGCACCCGATTCTGGCAAATAACTGAGCAGCAAATCACCGCCGATGCAGTGATGCTTGAATTGAGTATCAGTGTGAATGATCTGCCCTGGACCAGCGAAACCGTAACGCTGCGTTATCAAATCCGGCTTGATCATCAATTAACTTTGACCTTAAGTTGCGACACCGCAATTGCCCAGCAAGCCGCGCTGCATAGTTATTTTACCGTTGCCGATAGCAGGCAGACGCAAGTGCAACCGCTGCCATTGGAGTTTTACGACAAAGTCAGCGACAGCCAGCAGCATAGCAGCAGCGATGTGTTGCACTTCGTTGGTGAAATCGACCGGGTCTATCCGTCAACAGCCGATTCGTTGATGCTTGTTGATAGCACGACAAGGGTACAAATTTCCCAACAAGGCCATGATGCCTCAGTATTGTGGAACCCGGCCGCTGCGAAAGCCGCGACTTCTGCCGATATTCCAGCAGATCAATGGTCAGATTTTGTTTGTGTCGAATCGGCAAAGTTGTCTGTTACGGCGGCGCCGTTAGCTTTAGTGCAAATCATTCAGCCGCAAATTTAAGCGTCGGTGTTTACGTGCTCAGCGCCAGCTCGACTGCAATTGCGTCGACAGCTGGCGGACAGTGCCACTGCTATCAGTTAATTGCAGTTGTAATTGCCAGATCATCTTTGGATCTGAACAAGCACCTAACATAAAGTCGCTGCTCCAGAGTCCGGTCGCGGCATCGAATGTAAAACGCAGCGGAATTTTTCCCATATACATACTCACACCGGTCATTTCTGCCGATACCAGTTGCAAAGGTTGTTCACTGCGTAATTGCAATCTTAATAATGTCTCAACCGGTATTTGACCAGGGCTAATCGTGAGCTGAATATCACCAAGCGCAATCTGCCAATCAGCAATCGCTGCAGCAGGTTCTTTTTTGCCTTCACAGCCGCCGATCCCAACAACGAATAGCAGCATAGCGACAATCGAAAAACATCTTTTTAACAAACCACTTTCCTTCATGTTGTACACCCTGCGGTACCTTTCTGCGCAAAACAGCCCAGACCGGTTAAAAACTGCGCAGCAACCTTGTTCTACATCATAAAACCGGTGAGTCCGCCTATCTTTTCAGGGGCAAAACTCGTATTATCGCGCCCAAAGATTGATAGCTAAGACAAGGTCATATCAGAAAAACCTTGCTAAACTTTCGGTCTATTATAAGAAGGGTCACCCCCAAGGGTGTAATTTTTACTAACTTGCAAAAAACTGCAGCGGAACTCAACATGAGCCAGACCAAATCGTTAAATGTTGACTACAACTACACGGTTGTCCGCCTCTTTGCTCTCACAACGGTGTTGTGGGGTATAGTTGGCATGAGCGTGGGTGTTTTACTAGCGGCACAATTATATTGGCCCGCTCTGAACTTTGATACTGCCTGGCTGACTTATAGCCGTCTTCGTCCTCTTCACACCAATGCGGTTATTTTCGCCTTTGGTACCAGTGCGTTATTCGCGACTTCTTATTACGTCGTTCAGCGTACCTGTCAGGTCCGGCTCTACGCTGAAAAACTGGCGATGTTTACCTTTATCGGCTGGCAAGTAGTGATTATCGCTGCTGCAATTACGCTGCCGCAGGGCATCAGTCAGAGTAAAGAATATGCTGAACTGGAATGGCCAATCGACGTGCTGATTGCCATCGTCTGGATCAGCTACGCTGTGGTGTTCTTCGGTACCATGATTAAGCGTACCACCAGCCATATTTATGTGGCGAACTGGTTCTACGGCGGTTTCATTATCACAGTTGCTGCACTGCATATCGTCAACAGCATGGTGATCCCAGTTTCCCTGACCAAATCTTATTCTATCTACGGCGGTGCTGTGGATGCGATGGTGCAGTGGTGGTATGGCCACAACGCCGTTGGTTTCCTGCTCACCGCGGGTTTCCTTGGGATGATGTACTACTTCGTACCAAAACAAGCCGGTCGTCCGGTGTATTCGTACCGTTTGTCAGTCGTGCACTTCTGGGCGCTGATTGCGCTGTATATCTGGGCTGGTTCACACCACTTACACTACACTGCCCTGCCAGATTGGACCCAGTCCGTTGGTATGGTGATGTCAGTGATTCTATTTGTGCCAAGCTGGGGCGGTATGATCAACGGTATCATGACGTTGTCCGGTGCCTGGCATAAGCTGAAAACTGACCCGATTTTACGCTTCCTGATCGTTTCTTTGTCTTTCTACGGCATGTCGACGTTCGAAGGCCCGATGATGGCGATCAAATCTGTAAATGCCCTGTCGCATTACACTGACTGGACCGTTGGTCACGTGCACTCTGGCGCTTTAGGCTGGGTCGCGATGGTTTCAATTGGTGCCTTGTATCATGTGATCCCGAACGTCTTCGGCCAAGGCCGGATGTACAGCATCAAGTTGATTAACACCCACTTCTGGTTACACACCACCGGCGTCGTGCTTTATATCGTAGCTATGTGGATCAGCGGTATTATGCAAGGCATGATGTGGCGTGCAGTGAACACTGACGGCACCCTGACTTACAGCTTTGTACAGTCGCTGGAAGCCTCTTATCCGTTTTACTTAATGCGCTTTATTGGTGGCTGTTTTGTGGTGACCGGTATGTTAGTGATGGCATACAACGTGATCAAAACTGTCCGGGCGAAAGAAGGCGTGTTAGAGCCGGTACCAGAAGCGGCATAAGGAGCTTATCGTGTCTAAGAATTACCATGAAAAAATTGAAAAAAGCGCTGGCTGGCTGGCAATCCTGACGGTTGTCGCCATCAGCTTCGGTACCCTGGTAGAAATCACGCCGCTGATGTTTATCAAAGACACCACCACACCGGTGGATGGTCTGAAGCCTTACACTGCACTGCAGATGGAAGGCCGTGATATTTTCATCCGCGAAGGTTGTACCAACTGCCACAGCCAGATGATCCGTCCATTCCGCCATGAAGTTGAGCGTTATGGTCACTATTCGGTTGCTGGCGAAAGTATCTGGGAACACCCATTTTTATGGGGTTCCAAGCGGACAGGTCCGGATTTAGCCCGGGTTGGCGGTCGTTACAGCGATGACTGGCACTACGCGCACTTAATGGATCCACGTTCTGTTGTACCGCAATCTAATATGCCCGGTTATCCTTGGCTGGAAGAAAACGTATTAGATGGCAAGTTAACGGCGAAGAAGCTCGAAATATTCCGGTCTTTTGGCGTGCCTTACACTGACGAAGATATCGCCGGTGCTGAAGCTGCGGTCAAAGGGAAAAAAGAAATGGAAGCCCTGATTGCTTACCTGCAATCACTCGGCACAGCGTTGAAGTAAGCCTTATGGACTTTGCAACCATTCATAGCTTTTACACCGTGATTATTTTTGCGGCTTTTATCGGCCTGGTGATCTGGCTGTTTGTGATTAAACGCAAACCAGATTTTGATCAGGCCGCCAACGCGATTTTCGCGGATGAACAAAAGCCCAAACAAAAACAACAACAGGAGTCGGATCATGAGTAGCTTTTGGAGTGCTTGGATCATTATTTTAACCATCGCATGTATTGTACTGTGTACGGTGTTATTAACCTGGAACCTGACAAACCACGTTGGTGTACCGGAAGGGGAACCGACCGGTCATGAATTTGATGGCATCGAAGAAATCAATAACCCACTGCCGAAGTGGTGGACCATCATGTTCTACGCCACCATCGTCTGGTCGGTGTTTTACTTTGCCGCCTACCCTGGCCTTGGTAACTGGAAAGGCTTATTAGGCTGGACCAGCTCGAATCAGGGCATTACTTCGCTGGCGGAATCAAAAGCGGCGATTGAAGCGCAAAAAGCTGCCGGTACGCCGTCACAGCTGGACCGCGAATATATGCATGCTAATGAAACCTTTGGTAAAGAGTTCGCAAAATACACCAGCCGTCCGATTGAAGAGCTGGCGTATGACGTGGAAGCTTTAAAAGTTGGCCAACGGTTATTCCTGCAAAACTGTTCACAGTGCCATGGCTCAGATGCCCGTGGTCAACGTGGTTTCCCAAATCTGACTGACAATGACTGGCTGTATGGTGGTACTGTCGACAAGATTAAAGAAACGCTGCTGTATGGACGTAAAGCCGCGATGCCAGCCTGGGGCGAAGCTTTAGGCGAGCAAGGCGTCAAAGAAATGACCGCTTATGTGTTAAGTCTGTCTGGCCGTAAGGTCAACGACAACGACGCTGCAGCAGGTAAAGCCAAGTTTGGCATGTGTGCGGCCTGTCACGGCGCAGACGGTAAAGGCAGCCTTGCCCATAACCTGCCATTTGGCGCACCTAATCTGACCGACAACACCTGGTTATATGGCGGTTCTGCCGGCACTATCGAACAGTCTTTATTAAAAGGCCGTAACGGTCAGATGCCAGCGTTTAAAGATACCTTAGGTGAAGATAAAATCCACGTCATCGCCGCTTATGTCTATCGGTTGTCACGTCCGGACGATACCAAATAGTCATCGGATTAAACTGGTACAGTTCAGCTGAATTGTACCGGTGCAGTATGCTGTAATAAGCCCCGCCAGCGGGGCTTATTGTTATCAGAAACAGGGCAGAAAGAGGAACACCATGTTAGTTAAACCCTGGTATAAACAAGTCTGGCCCTGGATCCTGATCGCCATTCCAGTCGTCACCATGTTCAAAGCGGTGCACTCGATTTATCTGATGAACCAACAAAGCCCGGATCTGGTGGTTGACGACTATTATGCCGAAGGTAAAGCCATTAATATGAATCTGGCGAAATACCGCGAGGCCGCCAGCCGTAACCTACAAGCCAGCATTCTGATTGCCGCCAACAAAGCCATCGTCAAATTCGAATCTAATCCTATTCTCGACGCCAAGCTGAAACTACGTTTTGTGCATAACACGGTGGCCGCGCAGGATTTTGAGGTGATGGCAGAACGCAGCGGTGAAAATTTATATATTGCCGAACTGCCGTTAACACTGACCGGTAAATGGAATCTGCTGGTCGATGACCCGACCGAACAATGGAAATTACGCGCGACTTTTATTCTGCCTCAGGCAGAAGCCATCAAACTAACCTACTGACAGGTCTGCATGTTAAATCGTTGTTTTCATTGCGCTGAAGCGGTGCCGGAAGGCAGCAACTTTGTGTTGTCGTTTGAAGGCTCGGCGCGCAATTTTTGCTGCCCGGGCTGTGTGGCAGTTGCTGATACCATTATCAGCCAAGGCCTCGCCGATTATTACCGCTTTCGCACCGCCCCTGCCGCCAAAGCTTCGTTAGTACCGGAACAACTACAAAATCAAACCAGCTATGACAACGACGAAGTATTAAGCGACTTGTCGGCCAACATTGATGGCTTACAACAAATCGAATTATCCATTACCGGCATGAGCTGCGCCGCCTGCGCCTGGTTGATTGAAAAACAACTACGCCAGCACCCTGCCGTTGGCAGAGTGTCAGTAAATTCCGGCACTTCGCGCTGCGTGATCAGCTGGGATCCGGCGCAAGCCAAACTCAGTGACTTACTGCAAAAAATCAGCAAGTTGGGTTATCAGGCCAGTCCTTTTATTACCGACAGCGAAGAGCACAGTTATCAAAGCGAAATGCGTGCTTATCTAAGACGTCTCGCAGTGTCCGGCATTATGAGTATGCAGGTGATGATGCTGGCCTTTGGTCTGTATTTTGGTGACTACACCGGCATCGAACAACAGTATGAAGGTTATTTACGTTGGGTCAGCTTACTGCTCACCCTGCCGGTGATGATCTATGCCGCAGCACCATTTTCGAAAAGTGCCTGGCGTGCGCTGCAAAGTCGGCAATTGAATATGGATGTGCCGATTGTACTGGCACTGTATTACACCTTTTTTGCATCCTTGTACGCGACCATCAGCCACAGCGGCGAAGTGTATTTTGAATCGGTCTGTATGTTTGTGTTTTTGCTGCAACTGGGCAAATTCTTTGAATTTCGCGCCCGCAAACAAGCGCGTGACGCCACCAGTAACTTATTAAAAATTATGCCGGTCACCGCCTGGTTATGGGATGGCGAACAAGCAACCGCCACTTCTGCACGCCGACTACAACCCGGTGATTTGATCCTGGTCAAAGCCGGTGAAACCATGCCCGCCGATGGCGTGGTGCAAAGTGGCAGCAGCAGTGTCGATGAGTCGATGCTGACCGGTGAATATCGCGCGGTTGCCAGACAAACCGGCGATCCGGTACTGGCCGGTTCCGTCAATCATGACGGTGTGCTGATTGTTGCGGTACACAAAGGGCTTACCCAATCCAGACTTGGCCAAATCATTAGCCTGCAGCAACAAACCCTGCATCAAAAACCGCAGCTGCTGGAAAAAACCGACAAAATCGCCCGTTTTTTTGTGCAGCGCTTACTGGTGGTGGCAACAGGGACATTCGCTGTCTGGTATTTTTATATTGATGCCGATCGCGCTTTTTGGGTGACGTTATCGGTGCTGGTCGCCACCTGCCCTTGCGCGCTCAGCCTGGCAACACCCACAGCCATCACCTGTGCGCTGGCGCGGCTCAATCGCAAAGGCATTCTGATTAAAAATCAGCAGGTCCTGGAATTTTTACCGAATTTAACCAAAGTATTTTTTGATAAAACCGGCACCCTGACCCATGGCAAATTTAGTGTTCGCCAGCTTGATTTACCAACCTCGCTCCTTAGCAAAAATCACTTTAGCCAAAGCCAGTTGCTGGATCTAATCGCCAATATCGAAGCCTATTCCGAACACCCAATCGCCAAGGCCTTTACACCCTATCGCCAAAGTCAGCTGTCGTTGTCAGCAGTAACCTTGCAAGTTGGCGCAGGCATTAGTGCCATCTGGCACTATCAACAACAGGCACTGCAAGTGCGGATTGGCAACGCCGCTTTTTGCGAAGTAACTGCCGACGCCAACTGGCAAGTATTTTGTACCATCGACGGCCAGCATATGGCGAGCATTGCGCTGGCTGACGAAGTGCGCCCGGAAATAGCGCAAGTGCTGCCGCAACTGCAAACACTCGGTATAAGCTTTGGTATTCTGACCGGCGACAGTTCTAAGCAAGCTGATGACATTGCCAGCCAGTTTGGCATCGAAACCTTACATAAATCCTGTACCCCGGAAGATAAAGTGCAGTTTATCCAACAGGCAGTTAGCGCCGGTGATATTGTACTGATGGTTGGTGATGGCATTAACGACAGCCCCAGCTTTCATGCCGCGCATGTGTCGGTGGCGCTGGATAGCGGCACGGATTTATCAAAAAACCAGGCCGATGTGGTATTGCTGCACAACGATTTATCGATGTTGGCAGAGCTTATCGCCGGCGCGCAATTAGCAAAAAAAGTGGTACGGCAGAATTTACTGTGGGCCGTTGGGTATAATCTGGTGATTATTCCATTGGCGGTTTGCGGCTTTGTGTCGCCTTATGTGGCGGTGATTGGCATGTCGTTTAGCTCATTATTGGTGGTTTCCAACTCTCTTAGGTTATTAAAAGCATGAGCATCATTTTTGTATTAATTCCGATCGCAGTGTTGTTTGTGCTGATTGGCCTGGGGGTGTTTTTCTGGGCGGTACGTTCGCGCCAATTTGATGATCTGGACAAAGAAGCTTATAGCATTTTATTTGATAACCAGACCAAGCCAGCTCCGGCTGCTGCTGAACCTTCACTGCCCGTCGATGCTCATACCCATACCAATCCCATTACCGATCCTATTGCCGCTAGCGCTAGCGATGCCGAGGTCGACGTCGACACCAGCAACAACACTTCTTCGAAAAATCACTAACGGTCGTCGCTGATGGAAATACTGGCAGCAGTACTTATCGGATTATCAGGCAGCGGTCATTGCCTGGTAATGTGCGGTGGGATCGCCAGCGCCTTGCAGATGATGCTGCCCGAGCAAAGTCGCTGGCAACGCTTGCAGTTCCAGCTAGCGTTAAGTGCCGGTCGGATCTGCAGTTATGCCTTGCTTGGCGGCCTGGTCGGCTGGCTCGGTTATCAGGCGATGGGCGCTGGTGGCATTGCCCGGCAGTTATTGCAATTGCTGGCCGGTGTGATGCTGGTACTGATGGCACTGTATATCGCAAAAATTTCCAGTGTATTAACCGGTCTCGAGCAGCTGGGATCCCGGTTATGGCGGCATATTCAGCCATTCACCAAGCGGCTGTTACCACTCGATACCCTGCCTAAAGCCTTTGCCTACGGTTGGGGCTGGGGTTATTTGCCCTGTGGTCTGGTCTATTCCAGTCTAAGCTGGAGTTTGGCCAGCGGTTCCGCGTTGGACGGTGCGCTATGGATGCTGGCTTTTGGCGTCGGAACTTTACCGGCATTGCTGGTTGCTGGTCAGGCCGCTTCAACATTAACGCGCTGGAAAAACCTGCCTTGGGTGCGTTATAGCGCCGCCTTGTTGTTGCTCGCTTATGGTTGCCACACAATATCCCTTGCACTATTAAGGTTATTTTTTTAAGCTGACAGCCTGCCATTTTGGCAACAAATTGGAAACTTCCCGCTATGAGTGCTTCTGCAATTAATTGTCAGGACTGTGGTTTCAGCCAACTGTGCCTGCCGTTTTCTCTCAATACGGCCGAACTGGATCAACTGGACGACATTATTCAGCGTAAACGGCCGTCGCATAAAGGCGATCATCTGTTTGAAGCCGGTAAACCATTGCAAGCCTTGTACGCGGTGCGGACCGGTTCTTTTAAAACCTATACCCTGACCGAACAAGGCGAAGAGCAAATTACCGGTTTTCATCTGCCGGGTGATGTCATCGGGTTTGACGCTATCGGTAATCAGCAGCATCCAAGCTATGCTCAGGCGCTGGAAACAGCGATGGTCTGCGAAATTCCATATCACACGCTGGAACCATTGCTGGATCAGTTACCGAAGTTGCGGCAACAACTGATGCGGCTGATGAGTCAGGATATTTCGGGCGATCAACAAATGATGTTGTGGCTCAATCGCAAAACCGCCGAACAAAAACTGGCGGCGTTTTTAACCAATCTGGCGCAACGCTTTGGCCATCGGGGTTTTTCGAAAAAGGAATTCCGGTTGACGATGACCCGCGGTGAAATTGGTAACTATCTTGGTCTCACCGTCGAAACCATCAGTCGTTTGCTTGGCCGTTTTCACAAAGATGAGCTGATCCATGTCGATGGCAAATTGATTGTGATCAATGACTTTGCTGAACTGAGCCGGGTTGCCGGTATGGGCAATGTGGCGGCTGTTAGCATACCCTGAGTTCAGACTGCCGTTGATTTGCGCTAGATTAAGTTTTGCAAAAGCAGATCATGGTAAGTTGTCTACACTTAAGGCACACAACTGCCTTTCGCAAGGAGACAACGATGGCAACTTATCAGGACGTGCTGGTGGTGCTCGACCCCAGTCAACCCACACAAAAGGCGTTAGATCGAGCCTTTGAACTGGCGGAACACACCGCTTGCCGACTCACGGCCTTTTTATCCATCTACGATTTTTCCTACGAAATGACCACGATGTTATCCGGCGAAGAGCGCGAATCGATGCGCCAGGCCGTGCTCACCGATCGCGAAATCTGGATCAACGAACTTGTCGAACCGGCGCGCGCCAAAGGCATCAATGTGCATGTCAAAGTGGTCTGGCACAATCGGCCGTTTGAAGCAGTGGTCAAAGCCGTCACGGACGATGGTTATGATTTAGTGATTAAAGGCCCCCATAACCACGACGTGCTCAAATCAATGATTTTCACCCCCACCGACTGGCATATTCTGCGTAAATGCCCTTGTCAGGTACTGCTGGTCAAAGAACACGCCTGGCCGTCGAAAGGCAATATTCTGGCGGCGGTTAACGCCGGTAGCAGCCAACCGCACCACCTGGCGCTGAACAACCGGATTATTCGTCAGGCTAAAGCATTGGCGTTGATGCTACAAGCCGATGTGCATCTGGTGAATGCCTATCCCGGCACGCCTATTCATGTGGCAATTGAAATCCCGGAATTTAATCCGGCCGATTACAACGACAGCATGAAAAGCCATCACGAAGATGCGGCGATGGTGTTAGCCACCGAATTTGGCATTCCGGGTACCTGTGTGCATGTCATCGAAGGCATGCCCGAAGATGTGATCCCGCGCATTGCCGGGCAAATTGACGCCGAAATGGTGGTCATCGGTACTATTGGTCGCACCGGTTTGTCGGCGGCAATCATCGGCAACACCGCCGAGCACGTGATAGACCGGCTCGATTGTGATGTACTGGCGCTCAAGCCCGACAGCAGCATCGCTATCCCATAACTACGATTTAAATAGTGACCAGCTTAGCCGATTAGTGAAGCTGATTGGCAAAGCTGGTGGATCCGTTATAATGTGCGCCATTTTTTAGGTAATCTGGTGTTGTTGGTATGTCACACGCTCTGCAAGCAAAAGCTCAATATAATCTGAACAAACTGCACAAACGCTTACGGCGTGGCGTGGGACAGGCAATCGCTGACTTTTCGATGATCGAACAAGGCGATAAAATCATGGTCTGTTTGTCGGGTGGTAAAGACAGCTATACCATGCTCGACATCCTGCTGAACCTGCAACAATCTGCGCCAATTGATTTTTCGATCATCGCGGTGAACCTGGACCAAAAACAACCTGGTTTCCCGGCTGATGTGTTACCCCGTTATCTGACCGAGCTGGGCGTTGAGTTTCTGATTGTCACCGAAGACACCTACTCCATCGTTAAAGACAAAATCCCGGAAGGCAAAACCACCTGCTCGTTATGCTCGAGATTACGCCGTGGCATTTTATACCGCACCGCCAAAGAGCTGGGTGCGACTAAAATTGCACTTGGCCATCACCGCGATGACATGATTGAAACGATGTTTCTGAACATGTTTTATGGTGGCAAAATGAAATCGATGCCGCCAAAACTGCAAAGTGACAACGGCGAACACATCGTGATCCGGCCTTTGGCGTATTGCCGCGAAAAAGATATCGAAAAATACTCCACCGCCAAAGGGTTCCCAATCATCCCTTGTAACTTGTGTGGCTCGCAGGACGGCCTGCAACGTCAGGTGGTGAAAGAAATGCTGCAGGACTGGGATAAACGCTTCCCAGGCCGCATCGAAACCATGTTTCAGGCGATGCAGAATATTGTCCCTTCGCACATGATTGATAAAAACCTGTTTGATTTTGCTGCCGTTTCCCACCACACGCCGATTGCGGAAGGTGATACCGCCTTTGATAAAGTGGCAGTGCCGACAGTTCCGGTTGGTTATATTGCAGAAGATGATGACAATGCCGAGCTAATTACCACAACAACGCAGCAAGCACATATACAGACTTTAGAATTGGTTTGATTGATTGATTGATGGCGCACTACCGCTGCCGCGGTGAGTGTCGCCCTACAATTTATACATAAAATCAATTATTTGCGTAGGGCGTTACTCGCCGCGACAGCGGCAGTACGCCGAACTATCACCGGGTTCTATCAAGCAAACAACGCCTTAAACCAGCTCCAAATCCCCAGCGAAAAACCGTCGAATAAGTCGATGCCAAATGCCGATTTGACTAAATACAACAGCAACACCCCAAGACCCGCCGACACCACCAATAACATCGAAATAATCACCGCCAGCATCAACTTTGAAAACTGTTGCTGCGAACGGGCGCCATCCCGCAAGTTACGTCCGGCGACGACCACATAATAATAACGCCAGTGAAAAATCCGCAGTGTACCGCGTAAATCCAGCTGATGTTTGCCCCACTGCCGCGCGCCAAGTGCTACCCGCAAGTGCGACAACTGCTGTTCGGTAAAGCTTTCGCCAATATCAGCTGGCATCCGGCTCAGTAGTTTTTGTAAACCCGGATCCTGGCGAATATCAGCGTTGGTTGGTGTTGAGGCTTTTGTTATCAAGGCGTCGGTTTTAGGCTCGGTCATCGCAGTTGCCGGTTTTGACAAAAATCACGTTGCAGCCGCTGCTGCGCCAACGCAGAGTATGGTTTATCCGTCGTTTGGCGTGCCTGCAAATAGATACACCCAAGGCGCTGCATTTGATACTGTTTCACCAGTTGTAGCACCGGATTATACAAACGTGGGCTGGCATCAATACTGCGCGCCAGTACCTGATAAGCCAAAGCCTTTTGACTGGCGTTTAAATGTGGCCACTGTGAATACACCACCGCCAACGTCCGTTGTAGTACCTGCGGCATATAAGGGCCGTATCGCTGCGCCAATGCCAGCTGCTCAAACGCCTCAGTCACCCGGAACTGCACAATGCTCAGGTACCAGGCATAATCGGCGTAGGCGTTTGGCCACTGCGGTCTTAATTGAATAGCTTGCTGATAATAACGCTCCACCACCGCCATTTCTGAGGCTGGTCTTAAACCTTTATACCAGCCCCACTCCAGTACTTTGGCCATACTCAGCAAATAATGCGGATGATGTGGATCTTTGGACAGCGTGACTGCCATCAGGTGCTCCGCTTGCGCGTAACGCTCTGGTGTCAGATTGTCACTGTTTTTGTCCCACTCATTGAGCAGAAACTGCACCCGGAAAAAATTGGCGCTGGCCATGCCCGCTTGCCACACCGGCGTCAGCAGGAACAAGGTGCCAAGCGCTAACAGCAGCGCAATGATACGCCGATGGAGCAACGACCGTTTTTGAGTTTTTGCCAAAGTCGCGCCCGCTGCGGCAGATAAAGCGGCGTCGGCTGTGCCAGGTACGGTGTTGCTCATGAGGTCGGCTCCAGGCTCGGCATGCGGTTAAAATCCAGCGCGGCGGTAATTAACTGCGGATGCAGCTGCACCAAATCTTGTGCATATTGCTCGTCAGTCAGCCGACTGACTTCGGCTTTGGCAGCCGCTAATTTGGGTGGACGGCGCAGCAAATTGTGGCTATCGGTCGCCATCACCGTAAATAATTTTTGTTGCAGTAACAACCTGGCACATTCCTGATGGCGTTCACCCAAATCACCGAGCAATGAAGACGCGGTCAGTTGAAATAAACAACCAGCACGGATCAAAGGTGCCAGGATTTTCGGATCGTTTTGCACATCCCGATTGCGCTCAGGGTGCGCAATCATCGGCATCACGCCACGCTGCTGTAACCATTTCATCAATTTATCGCTACCAGCCGGGATATGGCTGTGTGGAAACTCCAGCAACAACACTTGTTGTCCTTGCCAGTGTCCCAAAATGGGCAATTGGCCTTGTTCAAAAGCCGGCATTAAATCGGCAGTGACCCGGATTTCGGCGGCAGCAGCAATTTCAATTGGGATGTTTTGTTGCACCAGCGCCTGGCGAAGCAGTATTAATGCCTGTTGGATGGTGGTTTTAGTGTTGTCAAAATAACCGGGATTAATATGCGGCGTCGCCACCATCTGCGTGATGCCATCAGCCACTGCAAGCTGCAACAACGCCAGTGATTCAGTTAAATCACTGGCGCCATCATCAATGCCAGGCAGAATATGGCAATGCAGGTCAATCATGATGATTCAGATTTCTCAGCGTAATATTGATAATAACCGTATGAACCGTAATATTTTTCTGCCTTTTTCAGGTCCAAATCGTTCAGCACCACCCCAAAGACTTTGGCATGGGCATGGACTAGTTTCGATAACGAATGCTGAATGAGGCCAGAGCGGGTTTGGTCGGCTTTGACCACCACCAATACCGCATCAGCAAAACGTGAAATCACCAAAGCGTCACTAACCGCATGCACCGGCGGCGTATCAATCACAATTTTTTGATAACGGCTTTTCAGCTCCACCAATAAGGCTTCAAACCTTGGATGAGATAGCAGCTCAAGCGGATTCAGCGGAATAGTGCCAGCGGTCAGAATATCAATACCGGTCGCTTCATCATGCACAATACATTCGTCCAGGCTTTCGGTTTCTGACAAATAATTGGCCAGACCCGGCTGGAAAGCCGGTAACGCAAATCGTTTGGCGATGGTTGGCTTGCGCATATCGGCATCAATCAGCAGAATTTTTTCCAGCTGACCAAAAGCAAACGCAATATTGCTGGAAACGGTCGACTTACCTTCTTCCGGAATAGAGGACGTCACTTCAATGATTTGCAACGGTTTATCCAGCGCCAGTAACGAAATACTGGTACGGATACTGCGGATAGACTCACTGAATTGTCGCTGCTCGGCATTAAAAAACATGGTGTTAATGTCTTTTAGCGCCATTTTTCCAGGCACTTTTGGCACCACACCCAAAGCGCGTTGTTGCAGCAGCTGCTCGACATCATTGGTGGTTTTGATGGTGTCATTTAACGACTCCATCACAAACGCCACGATCACGCCAAAACCAAGCGCAGCGATAAAAGCCAGGATCACAATCAATTTGCGTTTTGGCTTCAGCGGCTCGGTGGCTGGCATCGCACGGTCGGTAAAGCGGGCAATGGCGGAGTTAAAATCACCGGCCACTTCGGTTTCTTTTTGCCGCGCCATAAAGGTATCAAACAGCTGCCGATTGGTTTCTACTTCACGCTGCAGGCGCTGATATTCGGTCTCTTTGCCGCTTAAATCCTGATACTGCACCTTGGCGCGCGCCATTTCAGCTTCCAGTGATTGCAGATTTTGGGAAGCGGTTTGCGCTTCATTTTCGATACCGGAAATTAATTTACGAATTTGGTCGCGTAAATTGTCCTGCACTGTGGTGAGCTCAGATTTTGCTGCCAGCAGTTTTGGATGTTTAGGACCATAAATTTTGCTGAGCTCAGACACTTTACGCTCGGCTGAAATCACTTCTTTTTTGACGTTTTGCACGCCAGGGTGCGCGGTGATTTCCGGTAACGACTCCAACCGGTCAATTTTATCGGTGCCGTATTGCGAAATCACCCGGATAAAACCATCAACCTGGGCTTTTTTTGCCCTCGATTGGGTAATTTCAACCCCTAACCGCTCCAGTTCCTGACTACCTAAACTCCGCACGCCCGCCACATCAATCAGGCCTTCGCGCACCCGGAATTGTTGTAGTGCCAGCTCAGATTCATCTAAACGTAACCGCAATTCACCCAAACGCCCACCCAACCAGGCATTGGCTTTTTGAGTGATACCCATTTTGGCTTCCAGCTGACTTTCGATATACGCATCACCCACAGCATTTGCTACAGCTGCGGCCAGCTTGGCGTCATGCGATTCAAAAGTAATGTTCACCAACTGGGTTTTACGGACCGGATCAATACTTAACTTTTCGACAAACTTCTGCACCAGTTTTTCTTTAACGCGGGCAGCTTTGTCTTCTTCCGACAATAAATCAGCAGCGTCATCCGGTAAAAACGGCAGTTGTTTTTTCAACTCAGTCATCAGCGATGTTTCAGTAACAAAATCGCTGTGTTTGCCCAACTGCAGGCGTTCGATCACGGTTTCCGCGATACTGCGCGATTTCAAAATTTCAAACTGCGTCAGGTAATATTCCTGCTGCGCCGAATTCATGCCGTACACTTCTTCAATCTTTACCGCTTTGGCTTGCTGCGCTTCAATCAACAAGGTTGCGCGCGAGCTGAACACCGGCTTGAGGTTCAGCACAATAAACACCGTCAGCGCAGACACCAGCATCGCCAATAACAGAATGCGCCATTTAGCCCTATTGATGACTGAAAAATACTTTCTCAGATCAATGACTTCTTCATTCACCTGACCGACGCCTTGAGGTTCAACAGCTAAAGACATTAGAAAAATCTCTGTTCTATGGTAATGGTATCACCGGCACTGATCCGGCTCGCTAACGAACCGGTCTGAGTATTGCTTTTATCCCCTTCACGGGAAATAAAAATTTTATCGCGCGACGCCCGCTCGGTCATCCCGCCGGCTAATGCAATGGCCTGGTTGACGGTCATACCCGGCTGATACGGATAACCGCCGGGCTGCTTCACTTCACCGTGAATGTAGAATGGCCGGTATTGCACAATCCCGACAAACACATTCGGCTCGACAAAATAATCGCCTTTAAGTCCCTGATATACATGCTGTTCGACTTGCTTGATGGTCATGCCGGTGACTTTAATAGTCCCCAGAAATGGATAGTTCACCGTGCCACTATCAGTCAGTTGGGTTTCCAGTTTTAGCTCATCTTCGCCAAAGACCTGGATCACAATCACATCACCAGGCCCAAGCGTATAGTTGTCCGCTTCCTGCGCCTGGGCACAAGTTGCGGCAAACCAAAACAACAAAATCGTCAGCAGGTACTTCATGGCTTATCCTCAGAGCGTAAATTCAGCGTTTAAACCAATGACATTACGGTCAAACTCAATCACGCCCAAGGTTGAGGTGCGATCTTCAATATTGGCAAAAGCCTTAATTTTTACCCAGCGCAGCAATTGTTTATTCAGCTCCAATGTCAGTACTTTGCCGGTATCTTTGCGGCTCGACAAGTTGTACTCGTTGGTCTGGTATTCATAGGCAATTTTGCTGTCCCAGGTTTCACTCCACTGGTGATTCCAGCCCAGGCCATAGGTAGTTTCGATAATGTAATCGCCTAACACGTTGACGGCATCAACATCTTTGGCGCGACGTCCGGTGGCCACGTCAAAGCCCGAATAGGTCAGTGGTTGCCATACCAAAATTGCTTCCCAGGCAAAACCGCTGAAATCTTCCCGCTGCGAGCGGTCAAAGTTTTTGTCCTGGTAACCAAGTTTCAGTTCACCCGAGGTGATGCTGCTCATTTCCCACTCAACGCCAACCCGGTAGTTGTTGTCGGTGTTGTTACGATCGCCACTTAAGTCCAACACTTTAAAGTCAATTTCAGCGGTCGTTGCCGAAGCGACCAGCTTAATGGAGCCATTGGTCTGGTATAAAAACGCACCACCGAATAAGGTTGAATCGTAATCACGATATTGGGTGACATCGCGGAAGTTATCGTAATCCTTATTGTAATATCTTGAATTTAGTCGAATTTTACCTGTTGAGCTTGGTGCTCCATACAAGTATTCAGCATCAAATAACTGACTGTTGTATTTGGTCACGTCATTCAGCAATAAACCACGGCCTTCGGATACACCGGTACCACGGTCTTCATGCAACCAGCTGCTGTTGGCTTTTAATTTGAAATTGTGGTGGCTGGCCGGAGAAATACGGGCCTCACCTTCCAGATAACCATCGGTAAAATCATCCAGATGGCTGCTGAAATAACGGGCATTATTTAATGCCGCTGTCAGGGTGTAACTATCGGCACCATCGACCAGCGTCGCTTTGAGCGCCGGCGCTATGGTGTTGACCCAACTGTTAATTTCATTCGTGCTTGACCGGACAACGTTGTCATCATGCTTCAGGCCAACCTGTAAACTTGGCACCAGATCAATGCCCGATGAAGTTTTAATAACACCAGAAGCCGGTGCTGTTGATTGTGCCGCAACCGGTGCTACCGAAGTGAGTAATGCTGTGCTGATGATAACGCCTTGCGCAAATTTCATAGAGATCCCTTTGTTTTCAGTACACATTTTTCCCACCAAAGCCTTTAAATAATGTTTTGATAATTATTTTCACATCCCACCACAACGACCAATTGCGGATGTAGTGCAAATCGAACTCGACCCGTTTTTCCATTTTATCGAGCGTATCGGTTTCACCGCGCCAGCCATTAATTTGCGCCCAACCGGTAATGCCTGGTTTGACTTTGTGGCGCAGCATATAAAACGCGACCCGATTCCGGTAATGTTCATTGTGAGCAACCGCATGTGGTCGTGGTCCGACGACCGACATTTCTCCGCGCAAAACATTAAAAAACTGCGGCAATTCATCCAACGATGTCCGGCGTAAGAAGGCCCCAAGAGCAGTAATTCGCTGATCACCTTTGGTTGCCTGTACTACGTTATCAGAATTTTCAAGCACTTTCATGCTTCGAAACTTGTAAACACCAATTTGTTTGCCATCTAATCCGTACCGATCTTGTTTAAAAATCGCCGGACCTTTTGAGGTCAGCCGCACGGCAAGGCCAATCAGCAGCAATAACGGCGACAATAGCAATAAAGCACAGGCACTAAACAGAATATCGAAGCTCCGCTTCAGGTACGTTTGTACACCATAATGCGGTGATTCAAACACGCTGATAGCGTCGATATCGCCGACATTACTCAGCCGACCGTGCATCATATTAATGATTAACAATTCCGGAACCAGATAGACATTGAGCGTGGTATCGCCAAGTTGTTGCACGATTTGCTGGATCCGCCGATCGGCGCTTAAGGGTAAACAGATATAAAGGCGGCTGATAATGCTCGATTGGGCGGTGATCACCGAATCGTTGACGGTGCCCAGCAACAAAGCCCGGAACTCTTGCGGAAACCGATCCGGTTCCCGGTCATCAAAAAATCCGATACATTCAAAGCCGAGTTCCGGATGGGTTTTGATTTCCTGATAAAGCTCGATGCCCCGTGGCGTCAGGCCGACAATCGCCACCCGTTGCAGGTTAATCCCGTTTTCTAATTGAATTTTCCTGACAGCCCGGTAGACCAAGCGCCAGCCCAGCATCAGGGTTGCTGAACCGACAAACCACAGGCCAATCACTACACGGGAATAATCGGCACCTGATTTAAATAAGAACAACACGCTGAGCATCAATGCAAAAGAAATACTGAGGATAATCAATACCAGCCATAACATTTTACCAAATCTGCCAACCCGCCAGAATCGATACAAGTCTAATGCTTCGGCGATGTAAGAAAACACCACAATTTGCGACAGGAGTAACAACAAGTCATTTTTATCAAAACCACGACGATAAAATTCACTGCTGATCACCAGCACTAAAATCAGAATACAGAGGTCGAGCAGACGATGCAAAAAAGCAAAACCGTTGCCGGTCACTTCGAGGGTGCTGGATTTATTCAAACGTTATCTCTTCCATGAATAACAATTACATACACAGGACTTTGAGTCACGGCGCGATAATACCTGCAGTTGTTCGATGATTCCAGCGCTTATCTCACCATAATTCAACGACAATGGCGAGCTTCATTGGCATTGTTGTAATATAACACCAATAATTTGTTGCTGTTTACCGCCATTTTTGTGGCTGTGGCGGTAGCCGCATTTCATCTGCCAGGGAGTTCCAAGACTCGTGATTGACCAAAGTCCTCGTTTTTGCCGGCGGTTATCGCTGATCGTGTTGTTTCACGTTGTTGGCTTGAGCTTAGCGGCTTGCAGCTCGCCGCCAACATTGGCTCCGGCCGATGCTGCGACGGCAGCAGGGTCAGAAGCCACGCTCCCAACCATAGTTGTCGAAAGCTCAGGATTAGTCTGTCAGGCGGATGGGACTTTTTTAACCATCAATGATTCTGGTAACAACGCCACGGTTTATCAGTTGAACGCCAGTGGCGAGGTACTGGCTCATTACGCGATGGACGCTGCCAACAAGGACTGGGAAGCGTTGACAGTACATCAGGGTGAATTGTGGATTGGCGATATCGGCAATAACAGTGGCGTTCGTAACGGTGGTGACTTATACCGGGCAGCGCTGAACTTAAGCTCCGATCGACTGAATCCAACCGGTAAAACCAGTTTTGTCTATCCGGATCTGCCGCTGCCCCCGTTGCAGGTATATCAACATGATTTTGATGCGGAAGCATTGGTCAGCACTTCGGAGCAACTACTGCTTTTTAACAAAGCCTGGCAAAGTGCCCATAGCACCGTTTATCAATTAACACCTTATACCAGCACTGGCAGTACTAAAGCGGTGAAAATCGCCACAGTCGCTGGCCTGCCGGGTGTGATCACCGGCGGCGCATTTAATTCGGAGCATCAATTATTTGTGTTGACAGGTTACGCCAGATTTCGCGACAACGTGCTGAATATGGCGTTATACAATGATTACCGGCCGTTCCTAGCCGTATTGGATCGGCAGTTTAAACTGCAAAAAGTGATACCGGTGCCACAAGGCGGTCAGTTGGAAGCAATTTGCATTGATAGGCAGCAACAAATTTGGTTAACCCAGGAAAAATCCAAACATCGCCCGGCTCTACTATGGCGCTGGGGCAACATTCAACAGTTGAAACAGCAGATTACCGGCAAATCTTCACAATTTAAATGATGCTTTTATGCAATTCAGTGGTTAATATAAATGTGCAGTACGGGGAGAAGTAATGTAGTCAGGTGACAGGAAGTCATATTCGTCAGTTTTGTTTACATCCCGAAAAGTGGCACAAAGCATCGCCATATATAAATCAATAAGTTACATGCACTGGCATAATTATTGCCAGTAAACCATTAGTGAAGTTTCAGATGCCATGGGAGTGTCGATGTTGAATAAAAGTTTGTTAAAATCAGTAGTATTGCTGGCTGGTTTAATGTCAGTTCAGGCAAATGCTTCTTTGATTACCAACGGTAGCTTCGAGCAAGCACCAGCAGGCACTTCAATCACCTTCGGTGGTGAACAACCTGCTCTCTCTTTTGGCGATTTAGCCGGAAAACCACAAGGTTTTAGTTGGGCTGTGTACTCAGGCTTACCAGGCTGGTCACACATTGCAGGTTACGGTCCAGGTGTTGAAGTTCATCACAATGGCACCCTGTCTTCAGCTAACGGCACTATCAACAACAACGCAGCTGACGGTGAACACTACCTGGAGATGGACACCCACTTCAGTTACAAAACACCAGGCAACAGCAACACCGGTATTTTCCAGTTACTGACTGGTTTAAAAGCTGGCCAAACTTACGAATTATCTTTTTGGTATCGCGCTCGTGATACCGCTACAGACAACAATGGTCTGAACGTGTATTGGAAAGCCAATGGTTCGGTTATTGACAAAACTAACGCTGACTACACCTACGATTACAGCGCTGGTGCCAATAACAACGCTAACTGGGTGCAATACAAACAAAAAGTAGTCGCTACTTCAACAGAAATGCTGATTGGTTTTGGCGGTGCTGGCGAGCAAGTTTACAACCCATCAAAAAACACCACTGCTGGTGGGAATGGCAAAGGCGCTTTACTGGACATGGTTGAACTGGTTGAAGTTCCAGCTCCAGCTACGATCGCCTTGTTTGGGTTAGCGGGTCTGGCACTACTGTCACGTCGCCGTAAAGCTTAATAACCGACTAGCGCAAATTGAAAAAGCCGTCTGATGACGGCTTTTTTGTCTAAAAATTTCTTAATTCTGCGTTTCAACCGTAGGGCACGACTCGCCGCAGGCGATCCGCCATGCAACAACAATTGAATTTATATCAAACAATGGCGCACTACCGCTAACGCGGTGAGTGACGCCCTACTCTTAAATACCGGTATGGTATTGTTTTAAAAACAAAAATGCGTAGGGCACGACTCGCCGCAGGCAGTCCGCGATGCAACAACAATTGAATTTATATCAAACAATGGCGCACTACCGCTATCGCGGTGAGTGACGCCCTACTTTCAAGATACACTTAAGCTATTGTTTTAAAGATAAAAATGCGTAGGGCACGACGCGCTGCAGGCAATCCTCGATGCAACAACAACTGAATTTATGTCAAACAATGGCGCACTACCGCTAACGCGGTGAGTGACGCCCTACTTTCAAGGTACACTTAAGCTATTGTTTTAAAGATAAAAATGCGTAGGGCACGACGCGCAGAAGCCAATCCTCCATGCAACAACAATTGAATTTATATCAAACAATGGCGCACTACCGCTAACGCGGTGAGTGACGCCCTACTTTCAAGGTACACTTAAGCTATTGTTTTAAAAACAAAAATGCGTAGGGCACGACTCGCCACAGGCAGTCTGCCATGCAACAACAATTGAATTTATGTCAAACAATGGCGCACTACCGCTAACGCGGTGAGTGACGCCCTACTCTTAAATAGCGGTATGGTATTGTTTTAAAAACAAAAATGCGTAGGGCGTTACTCACCGCGATAGCGGTAGTACGCCAATTGACGTGTTGACCCGGCTCGGTTTTTAAGCTGTCAACAACGCCGCAAGCTCGGCCGTTTTTTGCTGCATCAACGTTATATCACCCCGGCTTTCCACATTCAGCCGCACCAAAGGTTCGGTATTCGAGCTGCGCAAATTAAACCGCCAGTCACCAAACTCCAGACTAATCCCATCGGTGTGATCAACCACTAAAGCCTGCGGCTGATACAACGCCAGAATTTTTTCCAACATCAACTTCGGCTCTGCAATAGTGAAGTTAATTTCACCGGAGGAAGGGAAAACCGCAATCCGTTGTTGTACCAACTCGGACAAAGGTAAGCCTTTGACACACATCAATTCTGCCACCAGCAACCACGGGATCATGCCGCTGTCACAATAAGCAAAATCACGGAAATAATGGTGTGCGCTCATTTCGCCGCCATACACCGCATCTTCTAAGCGCATCCGCTCTTTAATAAAAGCATGGCCGGTTTTTGACTGTACCGCCTGTCCACCCGCTTGCTGCACTAAATCAATCGTATTCCAGGTTAAACGTGGATCATGAATAATCCGTGCGCCCGGGTTTTTCTGCAAAAAGGCTTCGGCCAGCAAACCGACGATGTAATAACCTTCGATAAAACCACCCTTTTCATCAAACAAAAAGCAGCGGTCAAAATCACCATCCCAGGCCACACCAAAATCGGCACTGTGCGCCAACACCGCCGCAGCTGTATCAGCCCGGTTTTCCGGTAATAGCGGATTAGGAATACCATTGGGGAAAGTCGCATCTGGCTGATGATGCACTTTGATAAATTCAACCGGTAATTTTACTAAAGCAAAAGCTTGCTCTAACGCATCCACCACATGACCAGCGGCGCCATTGCCGGAATTCACCACAATTTTCAGTGGTTTGAAATTGGTAGGGTTGATGTAACCCATTAAATGTTTCGTAAAATCGGCCAAAACTGACTGCTGCCGATAACTGCCGCGTTCGGCCACAGTTTTAAAATCGGCATTTTCAGCCAATTTTTGAATATCAAACAGACCGGTATCACCGCTGATCGGCCTTGAACCCTGCTGTACCAACTTCATCCCGTTATAATCCAACGGATTATGGCTGGCGGTAACTTCAATACCACCACAAACATCTAAGTGAAAAGTCCCAAAATACACTTCTTCGGTACCAGTCATGCCGAGGTCAATCACATCAACACCGGCGTCCATCAAGCCATCGGCCAGCGCCAGTTTTAACGCTTCGGAGGTTTCGCGGACATCACCGCCCACCACCACCGTTTTGGCTTGCAAAAATTCACCAAAAGCACGGCCAATACGGTACGCCACGTCGTTATCCAGCTGTTCGCCTAATTTGCCGCGGATATCGTAGGCTTTGACGCAGCTGATTTTGCGGTACATATGCTTAGTCATCGCTTAAGCCCTGCCATAACGGTCTTCAAACCGCACAATATCGTCTTCACCTAAATACGAACCCGACTGCACTTCAATCAGTTCCAGCGGCACTTTGCCCGGGTTTTCCAGCGCATGTACAGCGGTGATCGGAATATACACCGACTGATTTTCAGTCAGGTACTGATCCACGCCATCGATACTGACTTTGGCAGTACCGGATACCACTATCCAATGCTCAGCGCGGTGATGGTGCATTTGTACCGACAACTTCGCGCCTGGTTTGACCGTGATCCGTTTCACCTGAAAGCGTTCGCCGTGATCGACTGAATCGTATTTTCCCCAAGGGCGATACACTTCGCGGTGGAACGTCACTTCCGGGCGGCCGGCAGCTTTGAGTTGATTGACAATGGCTTTGACGTTTTGCGCCTGATCTTTATGTGCGACCAATACCGCATCTTTGGTGCTGATCACCACTAAATCTGACACACCAACAGTCGCAATTAATTGCTGCTCTGAGCGCACAAAGCAGTTTTGACTGTTTTCAGTCAACACATCGCCTTGTAACACATTGCCATTGCTATCTTTTTCAGCCACTTGCCATAAAGCGGCAAAACCACCAACATCATTCCAACCGGCGTCCAGCGGAACTACGACCACCGAATCGGTCGCTTGGGCGGTTAAAGGTTCCATAATGGCGTAATCAATGGAATCATCCGGACAGGCCATAAACGCGGCTTTATTGATGCGGATAAAATCAAGATCCGGGGTTTGTTCACTCAGTGCTGCAACACAAGCCTGATAAATATCCGGCCGAAATGCCTGTAACTGCTGCAAATACGCCGAAGCTTTAAACATAAACATGCCGCTGTTCCAGTAATACTCACCGGTTTGCAGATATTGCTCAGCAGTTGCCGCATTGGGCTTTTCGACAAACGACTGCACATAATAAGCATCTGCCGCACCGGCACCACGACGAATATAACCATAACCGGTTTCAGCATGAGTCGGCACAATGCCAAAAGTCACTAATTTACCACTGTTGGCAAACACTTCGGCCTGTAATACCGCCGATTGAAACGCGGCGGTGTCATTAATGACATGATCAGCCGCCAGCACCAGCAATAACGGGTCATCGCCTTGTTGCACTGCTTTTAAAGCAGCCAGTGCGATGGCCGGTGCGGTATTGCGACCCACCGGTTCCAGCAAAATGGCGGCGTCATTGATATTGAGTTGCCGTAATTGTTCGGCGGCGATAAAACGATGATCTTCATTACAAATCAGTAAAGGCGCGCTATGCGCAATGCCTTTGAGGCGCAACAAGGTTTGCTGCAACATGGTGTGCGCGCCGGTCAGCGCCAGAAATTGTTTTGGATAATTGCCGCGCGACAGCGGCCACAAACGAGTCCCTGAACCACCGGCCATAATTACGGGCATGAACATTAGTAAAGTCCTGTTTCAGCATAAGTTCTAAGGCGTTAGTCTGACCAAGGGGCCAAGGCATGTCAACTGTGGTTTTGCCAATTTAGCCAATCATGAAATATAGGCTGCCGGAGAACTAAGAATAGAGTTCAGGCCTCTGGCCTCGATTGATTTAACCACAGCCATAAGCGGGGTAATTGACGGCGTAAAATTGCTTTTACCTGAAGAAATGGCCTGATAGGCCCACCATGTAAGCGTACAAACCATAACCATTCTTGCAAAGGCGGCCATACGTTCGGTTTTTTTGTCCACTGTAATCGCGTCGCCATGTCGATGCTTGCATCCCGAACTGAGCCTTTGATTAAATGTGGTGTGCAATAACCAAACTGACCTGGCGCGACCCACAGACTAAAACCGGCAGCTTGCAATCTCAAGCCATAGTCAAAATCGCCCATGCTGTGGGTAAATCTATCTGACAAAATACCAATGGTCTGCTGAGCTTTTGCCGGAATCAGACACAAGTTACCGTTGATATAGTCACATTCAATCGCCGATTCCCCCGGAATCAACACATCAGACAGCGCCAGCGGGTGAAAGCTATATTTTTTATTGCGACCGCCATAACTTGGTTTGTTGGCAGTCGGGTCCAGCATGGTACCGATCACCGCGCCAACCTGATGCAACGAAGCTTGGTATAGATAGCAGGCCACGAGCCGGTCGATAGCATCGTTCACCAACGACACATCGTCATTGAGCCAGAGATAAAAGTCGGCGCCATCTTGAAGTGCCCTTTGCCAGCAAAGACGCATACCACCATTCCAGTAGAGTTCGCCATGTCCTTCTAACAAGATGACGTCCGGATATTGGCTAGCGACCGCATCCTTGGTGCCATCGACACTACCATCATCAACCAGATAAATCGTCAGGCAAATACCGGTTAACTGTTGGCGTGCCAGGGTTGCCAGGCAACGGAGCGTTTTCTCGCGACGATTATGACAAGTCAGCAAAACGGCAACATTGATCATGGTGTAACTTCTGTACCTGGCAGCGCTCTGGCAGGAACACCAGCAGCAAGACTGTATGATGGAATATTCTGGCTCACCACTGAATTGGCGGCAACGACAGCACCTTTGCCGATAGTGACGCCTTTGAGCACCAGCACATTCATTCCCAGCCAGACGTCATCTTCGATAATCACTGCAGCTGAAACTCCCGGTTGCCCTGCGTGTCTCGCGGCTGCTGCCAACGGATGGCGATCGCTATCGGTAATAGTGACATTCGCACCACACATGACTCTATCGCCAATCCGGATTGAATAACCTGCGCTAATCACTGTCGCACTAAAACCACAATCATCTCCGATGATCAACTCGGCCCCACCATCGGCCGATAAAAAACAACGGCGATTGAGTCCGATAGTGTTACTTGATGGACTGGAACGAAAAACTGCATTTTGGCCAATCTGTATCACCGCCGATGGATGACGGCGCAACAATAGCAATCCAAAATAACGATGACCTGTGCCAGTACTGACACCCCACCAGCGACAACGTAGCCTCATTCGCCAGCCGCAACAAAGCTGCAGCAGCCATTGCCCGGTTTTATAGCTCAACCACGGCAAAGCATTCCAGACTGGTTTTGCTACTTTCCGCGGAGTTTGTATTATCGGATCCAACTTATGCACTGGCCACCGTTTAAGAGATGATTTAGTTTGTGATTTACACCTAACAACCTGGATACTATCGCATTTTTCGGGCACAAGCTGTCACTTTATAACGAGTCCGCTGAAGTTAATCAGCATATTTTGCCCAAATGGCAAAGCGACCACGTAACAATTGCCACAGACAAAACCAACACAACATTGCCAGACACCAACCTGCCATTGAAATCAAAAAGTCACTCCAGGTGGCACTTCGAAACGGCAACAACATTTGCAGCAGTTCGTCACAGGCATATAAGCAGGCGATCAGCAAAAAAAACAATGCTTGCTTGCGCGGCGCTTTACGATAAACCCGACCAAGCCAGCCAATGCAAAGTGGCAGTAAAAAACCCAGCGTAAAGTGCATTGGCGCATCACTGCCAACCCAGGTTTCAAACTTCAGCAAAAGCGGCGCGCCGGCAACCAGATATTTAGCAGACCATAAAAACAACATCGATAACAACGCAGTCCAAACCCATAAATCGGTGAGCGCCCTGCCGATACTGATCCACTTGGTGTTGTTTTGTTTTGACACCCGTTTTCCTTTGAATTTAACAAGCAACACGGCGCGTTTCATTTCCGCCAGTGCTGATTGTCCGAAAATTTGTGCAATGAACCTATGTCAGGTTACCTTGCACGGCAGTTGCTGTAACAGCTTTCGGTAAATTTTTTCGATCTGGATGGTCATGATCAACTCGCCAACCAAAATCCCGACCAAAGTTGAAATGGGCCCACTGCACCACAACAAAACCACGACCAGCGGCACCGTGATGGCACTTGAACATAATGTCACTTTGGCCAGCGGTCGAAATTGATCAGCAGCTTGCAGCAATGCGCTGGTTGGTCCGCGAACACTGCGTAACAACGCAATCAGCAGCAACAGACCTAAAGCGGCCACAAAATCAGTCCGGCTTAAATCATCTGGCCACAACAACACTGGCCAACAGACGCATGCCATCAAGACCAGCACCGAATTTAGCATAAACGCCGCGAACGACAACCTGCGAAAATCCCCCATCAACTGCATGATCTTTGCTAAACCGCCGCCCATATTTTCATGGTCATTCAACGCATTTTCGGCCAGTGCTTTGGTCAATTGCGGTTTTTCTGACTGACCTAAACTCGCCTGAATGACCGACATCGGCCGTAAAAAAAGCGCTGCCGCCGCCAGTGGCGCAAAGGCAGCGGCACCGGCTATTAACACCACCAGATAACTGTGGATATTAGCGGTCATTTCAACGGTAACCACGCCAATCAACGCTGGTTTACCCTGCGCAGAGTACCCTTGTTGCAGGGCGCTAAAATCTGCTGTCTGCAGCAAACTCCGGCCTAAACTTGCCACAAATGGTGCGCAGGCCACGAGCCCGCTACACAGTAAAATCCAACCCGTGTTCAGAAAATCAAGTTGTCGCCACCACCAACACAGCAGCGCCGCACCGGTACAAAGAACGCCGAACAGCAGATCTGACACAACCACCAACGCTGGTGTCAGATTCTGGCAATAACAACGGCCATACCAGCGTAAGAGCTGTACTAGACCGGCGGCAGAATAAAGTAAAACTATTGCCAGATCATAGTGTTGCACCGCCAGCAACGCGCCTTGTAACAAGCCGGTCAGAAATGCCAGCGCAAAGGCCAGCCGGGTAAATCCGGCAAGTTGACGAGTGCTTAATTGCTTGTGATGCAGCTGGATCAATAAAGGAGATGCTAGCAACGCATTAATCACGCCAAACCCGAGCCCCTGCACAATGAGCATAAACGCAAAATTACCATAGTCTTTCGCCGGAGCTACCAGTAACAACAAATACCCCAGGACAAAAGAAGACATCGCCAGCGTGATATTGCCGACTAAAGTGAGATACTTCGGGCTGAAAATTCGGGCGAACAACAGTGTCATCGATCCCCTGTAAAGTGTCTTGTAAAGTTTCCTGTTAGGCAGTAACCAAGCGTTGGCGTAAAACGCTGCATCAGGCGAAACACCTGAAACAAACCCCAGCTTAACATGAGCGGCAACAACATAAACAACAGCAGATCCAGCCAGAACGACGCTGGCAACATTAACACCGATAATTTCCGCACTATGGTAAGTAGCGGCTCGTGTGCTGCAAAAATAAAAAATGCCAGACTACTGGCTTGCTGCTGCGTCGAAAGCGCTTTTGCTGATACCGATTTGGACTGCTGGTTTTGGAATTCTGGCACAGGATGAGTAAGAGCCAATGCAATACTTAGCAAGGTACAGCAACCTAATAAAACCAATACTTTACTAAATACTGACAACAATGAAACGCTGACTTCTGCGGCTAACGGCCACAATCTAATCCACTGCAAATCACCCATTAATGCTTGCCCGGCACTCAATCCTATGAATAACAGCACGTACCCACATAATAAGGTTTTGCGATGTCGAGCGAGCCAAGTCACGTCATACTGCCGCCAGCCAAGATAGGCCCCAACACTGAAAAAACAACATGACAACAAGGCCGGGGCAAACCAGGGCCAGCTGCCTACCAACCATAAGCCAAGCATTAGCAGCGGTAAGCTTGCGTTAAAATATCGCAACAACAGCAAGATCAATGGCGAGATCAGCACCATCAACATCAGATCGCGGACAAACCAAAACTGATACGCCAGTGGATTCCGATCAAATCCAAAGATCATCGCCAACCACTGTCCCAATGTTTCTTGCGTTACCAGTGTCGATAATGACTGAAAATATGGTTGGGTCAGAGAAAAAGATAATCCGGCGCTAAAAAACAACCAAATCAACAGATTCCAACTCAAAAAGGGTATGAATAAGCTGTAGGAACGTCGTTGCAACAGCTGCAGGTACTGGCGCAGCGTTGGTGCAAAGTTGAAAAACAACAGATAACCGGAAATCATAAACAACAACGGCACAGCGACGCGCCCAAAGTGATTCGCCAGCGCATCTGCCAGCAGCCAGGCAATGCCGGCGGCTACGCCTAATTCGCTGAACGCGCGAGTGGTATTGGTATAAGAGGCTAATATCGGCCAGGCATGTACATACAAAATCAGCAACACCAACGGCACACGCAACTTGTGAATAGCAAGCGATAGCGTGTTGCCGATGCCCGGCTTCGTGTTAGCCAAAATATGCCTTGGTATGTTGGTGCACTGTGGGGTCAGCCAATAGATCGCAGACCTTTAGCCAACGATATGCCGCATGTTGTTGCTGTGGCAATTGGCTCAGTTCCACAGCGACTCTGACCCGATAAGCCAGCGCGACATAATGGGTCGAAATTCCTTCGCCAAACACATAATCAGCATAAAAGTGATCATAAGCACCTTGTAATTGTGCTTGTTGAAAATCGATGGCAACCCCAAGTTCAGCCTGCGTCAGCCGGGCAAAAGCGCTGGCTAACGCTTCATTTTTCAGGATCCGCCCACCCGGCACAAACCAAAAACCCTGCGCCGGGCGATTCAGCCGCTGACCGAGCAGAATTTCACCGGCGTTGTTTTCCACCAGTAAATCGATCGCCACCAACGGTGTGCTTTGGATCACTTGGGTAAACAGTTGTTGCTCGAGAAACATAAACCCGCCTGTTACTTCCGAAACGAATCCTGATGCTGCAAAAACCACTGATAAGTGCTGGCAAGCCCCTGCGCTAATTCAATGGACGCGGTCCAACCTAGGGATTTTAGCCTCGACACATCCATCAGTTTACGCGGTGCGCCATCTGGTTTAGTGGCATCAAAAGCAATAGTGCCCTGATAACCAACCACCTGCGCCACCGTTTCCACCAATTCACGAATAGTACAATCGATGCCGGTGCCGACGTTAATATGGCTCAGCATCGCTTCGGTATGTTGCTGATAGCTGCTGTTATCAAGCTGCATCACAAACACGCTGGCCGCGGCCATATCATCCACATGCAAAAACTCGCGCATTGGTTTACCGCTGCCCCAAGCGACTACTTCGGGTAAACCGGCTAATTTTGCTTCATGAAAACGGCGTAATAACGCCGGGATCACATGGCTATTTTCCGGGTGGAAGTTGTCGTTTTCGCCATATAAATTGGTTGGCATGACCGAACGGTAATCGCGGCCATATTGGCGGTTGTAACTTTCACAAAGCTTAATACCAGCAATTTTCGCTACCGCATAAGGCTCGTTGGTCGGTTCTAAAGTACCGGTTAACAACGCTTGTTCGGTCATCGGCTGCGTCGCGAGCTTTGGATAAATACAGCTCGAGCCCAAAAACAGCAGCTTTTGCACATTGGCCAGATGCGCGCTATGAATGATATTGGCCTGGATCATAAGATTTTCATAAATAAAATCAGCAGGATAAGTATTGTTCGCCACAATACCGCCAACTTTTGCCGCTGCCAGATACACCTGATCGATGTTTTCTTGCTGAAAAAACTGCTGCACCGCTGCCTGATGAGTTAAATCCAGCTCATTGCGGCTACGCAGCACCAGCTCGACGCGATTGTCTTGCTGCAATTGACGCACAATCGCCGAGCCCACCATACCGCGATGGCCTGCGACATAAACTCTGGTTTTGGTCATGTTATAGCTCCTGTTCAGCCGACACCTTTATTCCAGCGTCACGCTGACATCAAAACCATGTTGCTGCAGCAACGCATGCTGTTTGGCCTTGCCAAGATCATGCGCGACCATTTCGGCGCACATTTCTTCAACGGTAATTTCCGGCACCCAGCCCAGTTTGCGTTTGGCTTTAGAGGGGTCGCCTAACAAAGTTTCAACCTCAGCCGGACGGAAGTAACGTGGGTCAACTTTGACAATCACATCACCCACTTTTACTTTTGGCGCCAGTAAGCTATCAACTGCCGTCACTGTGGCGGTTTCATGCACCCCTTCACCGGCGAACTCCAGCGAAATACCAGCCTCTTTGGCGGACATCCGCACAAATTCACGCACTGAAATTTGTTTACCAGTGGCAATCACAAAATCTTCAGCATGGTCTTGTTGCAACATCATCCACTGCATCCGCACGTAATCTTTAGCATGGCCCCAGTCGCGCAGCGCATCCATATTACCAAGGTACAAACACGGCTCTAAACCATAAGCAATATTCGAAATCGCCCGGGTAATTTTGCGGGTAACAAAGGTTTCGCCGCGACGGGGTGATTCATGGTTAAACAAAATACCGTTGCAAGCATACATGCCATAAGATTCACGGTAGTTGACCGTGATCCAGTAAGCATACATTTTCGCCACTGCATAAGGCGAACGTGGGTAAAACGGCGTCGTTTCTTTTTGTGGCGTTTCCTGCACCAAACCATACAGCTCGGAAGTGGACGCCTGATAAAACCGGGTTTTCTTTTCCAGACCTAACAACCGGATAGCTTCCAGTAACCGTAAAGTACCCATCGCATCGACATCGGCAGTATATTCCGGCGACTCAAACGACACCGCCACATGCGACTGCGCACCTAAGTTGTACACTTCATCCGGCTGAATTTGCTGCAAAATACGGGTCAGATTCGAGGAATCGGTGAGATCGCCGTAATGCAAAATGAAGTTTTTGTTGTCGGTATGCGGGTCTTGATAAATATGGTCAACCCGCTGGGTATTAAATGAAGAAGCGCGGCGTTTAATACCATGAACCACATAACCTTTTTCTAATAAAAACTCAGCCAGGTACGAGCCATCCTGCCCGGTCACGCCGGTAATTAATGCGACTTTTTGTGTCATAACCACTATTCCTTATGTACTAACTGCTGTAAATCTTCGACAAAACGCTTGATCACTTTGTCACTATTAATATTTTCAACAGCATAGTTACGGGCAACCTGATTAGTTGCCTGCGTATCCTGTTGCAGGATCTGTTTTAATGCGGCGATAAAATCGATGCTGTGCTCCGGCTCTACCAACTGATAAATACCGGGGTAACGCTCGGCAATTTTACCAAGTTCGGTATGTTGTTCAGCGGTGACCAACGCATGGCCACCGACGGCCAAAATATTGGTCAGCTTGGACGGTAATACTGCATCGGCGACGCCTTTTTTCTGCACCACTAAATGCACATCGGCCATCACCAGAATTTGCGGCACCAGCTCCCAAGGTTGTAACGGCTTAAATTCGACATTGCTTAAGCCCATACTGTGCGCCAGCTGTTCCAATGTTTCGCGATAAGCACCGGAGCCAATAATAATAAACTTCACCTTCGGTGAATCGGCCAATGCTTTGGCGGCTTCCAATACAATATCCAGCCCCTGCTTTTGCCCGAGGTTACCGGAATACAACACGACTTTATCATCCGGCTGATAACCCCAGCTGGCTCTTAACGCGCTGGCATCGACATCCGGATGCACAAAATTGGTATCAGACCAGTTTGGGAAAAACAGCAATTTATGCTCGGGTACACCTTTACGGCGGGCATTTTCCAGCATGCTGAAAGAAATTGACGAGACTTTATCAAAGCGGTTCATCAAAAAACGTTCAATGCTACTGACCAGCTGTTTTAACTTGCCCTGAGTTGCTAACCCTAAGCCAAACATGGCATCAATTTCGAAATCCTGAATATGCAAAATAGTTTTGGCGCCACAAACCCTGGCATATAGCAGTGCAAAAGGAGCGCAAAACAAGGTAGGTTGCACCAGAAAAATCACATCCGGCTTTTGTCGTATCATCGTCAGCAGACGACCAAACGAACTGAGCGCAAACGAAGATAAATGCAGTAGCCGTTTGAACGTAGTTACTTTTGACGGCACATACAAAGGGTTACGACAAACCGTGAGTCCAGATTGCGGCTTGGTGGTGCTATAGCTATTGTCAAAGCCGGCATGGATCTGCCATTCCGGATAATAAGGTGGCGCAGTAATAACCGTAGTTGCCACGCCAAGCGCAGGCAGCGCGGCGGCTAACTCACCGTTATATTTGCCAATACCGGTAAGCTCCGGCGCGTAATTGATACTGTATAAAATAAACTTCACCTGCGATCCAACCTGTTTTCCCCCACATTACTTGGCGGGTTTTGCGACGAATTTAAATAAAAAAGTGGCAACATTGCATCTTTAAAGCGGCTGTAAGAAAACTGACGGGCCTGCTGCAGCGCCAATTGCTGTAACGCCAACAGCTGTTGGCGTTGCTGATCCAGTTGTTTCAACGCCGCCAGTAAACTCTCTACCGACTGAGCCTCGACAAAGAACGCGGCTTCGCCAACTGTTTCCGGAATGCCATTGTGCTGAGTGGTCACTATGGCACAACCGCTCGCCATCGCTTCGAGGATGGTCAGCGGTACACCCTCTGTCGGATAATGGGTTTGCAGCACAAAAATATCAGCTTCGTTTAGAATGTGTTGTTTTTGCGCAGCTTGCACCAGACCGGCAAAAGTCAATTTGCCCTCATCGGCAAGACTTTGAACCCGCTCGGTAATTTCCGCATCACCAGCCCCACAAACAATAAAATCAAAAGCTGCACTGCTTGCAGCTGCCTGCAAAAACAGATCTATGCCTTTTTCAGCCATCAATCCGCCCAAAAACAGGACCTTTAACCGCACAGGTTGCTGCTCTGATGCAATGCTGCTTACAGCCGCTTGCACCGGCAATTCACTAAAATTGGCAATTTTAACAGTGCGACTGGTATTAATTCCGGCGGCAGCAAGCTTTTGAATAAGGTCATGAGTTAACACCACATTGATAAAACGCTGATTAAAGTAGCAACGGGCAATTCTTGGATAACGTTTAAACAAAGGTAAAATCCCGTAGCCATGCCAATGCAGAATCACTTGTTTGCGCGCAAGTGCTGCAACCATTATTACCGGCAGAAAGCGCAATAAGCCAAATAAAGTCTGACCCGGTGTCAGATACAGCACGTCAATACTGAACACAAATAGTATCGACTTCAGACAAACTTGCAGCGCGCGCCAAAACTTCGACAGACTGAACTGCCCGACCTGATTTACGTCAGCAATAATACAACTGTCGACTTTCGCCACACTCAGTCCTTCCGCCTTTAGCATGCGCTCGACCAGCATATTCATTTGGCCCTCACCGGTTACAGGTGGCGGAAATTGACCGACCATCAGCACTCGTTTAGCCATGTAATTCAACCCGTTCTATTAGTTCCAGATAGCCTTTTGCCATCGCTTCGTAGGTGTAATTGTCGCGCACCAATGTTGCCATCGCCGGCGCTTGTTCCGCCCAAAACTCGCGTTGTTGGTACATAACGAGTAGTTGCAAAGCTAAAGCTTCTGCTTGATCGGTTTCAAAAAAGTGACCATTTTCACCCGGCTTAAAAGCTTCAATTTCCGGCGCATGCGGCTCATCTTTGGAAATTAACATGGGTCGGCCAAAAGAAAATGACTGAGTGACAGACAAGCCAACATAGCCGGGTGATACCGAACACACCGATTTCTGATATAAACCGGCTAAAAAATCGTAGTCATTGTTGTGTCCATAAAGATGGATCCGTGCAGCCACCGGGCTTTGTTCAACAATTTGCTTCACCTGTTCGGCCAACTCACCCGTGCCGACAATATGTAACTGTGATTGCGTAAGTCCAAGCTCACAGGCGCGGACAAATGCCCGAACCAACAACAGCGGTTTTTTATCAGTAACTAACCGCCCAACATAAATAAAATCGTGTCCCACATTAGTAAACGCCTGCACTTGCGATGCATAGACCACCGAATTAGGGGCAAAACCACTAATGACTTTTTTACCAAGTTTGGTCGCTAAAAAGGCCTGCTGTTGGCCATGGGTGTAGAACAAAGCTCCACTTGCCAGTTGTAGCATCAACTGCCGTGCACTCAAGGTTTTCACTTCACCGGCGCGATTTAACAAATGCCCCCAAACAACTGTACGGCCACGTCTTAACACCTTTGAAAACAGCAACGATAGCCAGCTCGTCACGCAACGTGGGTTTAATTCGACAACTCTGGTGCTATTGGCAGTTAAGTCTTGCAACATACCAGGCCATGTTTGGATTAAAGCTCGTCTTTGAAAAAAATATAAATTATCCGATGTCACATGACTTAAAACATCTGACGCTGAATTTGCAGTTTTAACACTTTCGGTAAAGTAATTATTACCAATCACGAATTTAAAACCACTCGATTTTAAAATTGAAAACAGACCAAGCCTATAATCCGGAGCCACAGCTTGTATTATTAACCTATTCAGCACATTCACTCTCAAAATATTGTTAAAAAGTAAATTTTATTTTCTTTAATTTCAGGTTTGGAGTTTTGTCATAAAGAACCAAAAAAAACAAGAAGTAGTAAAACCATTGAACGGTGCGAAGATTATATTGAAATATCATAACTGTCGTCATACTAAAAACAAACACACTTAGGAGCTTCATATATCTATCTGTCATGCAATCAATTTTCTTCGCAAGAACGCCAAGAATAAAAAAGAAAAATGTGAAAGCCAGTATAGAAACACGAAGAATTTCGCTTAGCGCCCCCATCGGTCTGAATTCATCTGCACGCCAATTATCATAGTCCGGTACGTTTGACCATAAAAACGAAGGCAATGGAATTACAGAATAAATAAGATCATATGAAGTGAAATCACCTAAACCATCTCGAACAATATACGCAAATTGATATATTGAAAACGCCGTAAAATAGCTAACGACCCATACGCAAACTTCAGAAAAATTTGTGTACGTGTGAACTACAATCTCAATTAGTGAATCGAAACTGATACGATCTATGTACGATCTTGCGATGATGGCTGTCATGAATAAACACACCATTACAATTGACACACATAACAAAAGGAAGTAGCTACGTTTTGTATAAAATACATACGCTACACCTATCAACGGTAAAATAGACGCCCTACTAGCATCTATCCATGAAAATATAAATGCCAGAAACACACAGGAAAGAATAGCAAACACTCGAGCGAGCTTCACTCGCCATAAAATAATGGGGAGAAAACTTTGAGAAAGAAGCAACATTACACTGATTTTATCTCCGAGTGGACGGTAGTTTTTTATATACTGCTCGCCATCACTGCTATCTAAGCCGATTGAAATCTTTATTAAAAAGTAACTCAGTATAAAAACCTGAAGGAGCAGAGCTGGTAGAACATACCTAGAGGACACGGAGTTTGTAAGATCAAACTGGAAATTGTAGCTATTATGAACTTCACCTCCACGAGTTAATTTTTGAGAAATATAAAAAACGAAAACGCCCCAAAATATATAAAGAGAATAATGAAAAATTTCGGAGACAGTAAATATCTGCTCATAATCAAAAGGCATCGGATAGAGCCTGCTGGCTGTAAAAATTATGCAGAGAACAAATGAGATCAGCACATAGTAGTAGAAAAATTTCCTAGCCACGCTTCACTCCTACTATTTTCGCTTGGACATTTAAGATAGCTTTGCCGTCTTTACCGAGTAGATAATGGCAAAAATAGCCTGATGTTGCCTGAGCAGCAACGGTTGCTATAGCTGCACCTATTGCACCATATCGTTGTATCAATAAGCAGTTACATACAATATTAATAATCAGGCCAAAAATAGATTTATATAGAACTGCCCTAGTGTTATGAAGCTCCAAATATAACCTAGTAGAGAGTGCTCCTAAATACACCAAAGGAACAGCGAAAATTGTTACTTGCAATACTTCGATGGATTTCAAATACATAGGTCCATAGAGGTATTCGATAACTGCGTCGGCAAAAAAATATGTAGCGATCGCAATCGCACTGCCCAGAATAACGATTAATCGACCTAGCTTAACAAAAGACTTTTCAAAAGTTTGAGTGCTATTTGTCTTTTCCTTTAAAATTTTCGGAAAATAAACACTAATCACCGTCAAACCAACAAAATACCAGGCTTCGCTTAAACGGGTAGCAGCTACGTAATAAGCCACTTCTTCAGCGCTGGACAATAGCCCCAGCATCAATTGGTCAACCTTCATGTAAATCAGGATCACCGCGCCTGAAATCATCAAGGGCAGTGCTTCAGTACCGAGGTGTTGGATCCGATCGGCTGATAATACTTTGGGTAATTTTAGTTGTTGCTGCTTTAACAGCAGCACATACACCAGTGCGGTTACTGCCACTTCTAATACATAAGCACTGGCCAATATCGCTAAATCTGGCGCTGTTAACACACACCATAACCGCAGTGCAAAACCAGCAACATGACCCGCAATTAAACCTATTGCCGCTAAGTCGCTGCGACCTTCTGCCTGAAAGAACCATTCAAAGGTACTAAAAGGCAAAAACAAATGGTACAACGAAATAATAAACAACAAATTGCGGTGCTGCGCATCAACCAACAGCCAACCAAGACCATTCACTAACACAATACATAACACGCCTGCCAGCAATCTTGCAGCAAAGGCATGCCATAACAAAGATTGTTTTTTACGCGCCTGATCGACAAATTTCTTTACCAATAAAGTGTCGAGACCTAGCTGGTTTAAAAACAGGAAAATGGAGGCTAAAGCAAAACAATACATCAACTGGCCGAGATCATCCGGTGCCAGCACCCGCGCCATCAGCACCAACATCAATAACTGCGAAGCCATTTTTAATAGCTTTTCCGCCAGCATAAATACCGCGCCTTTGTGGTAATTAGCCAAGGCGGGTCCTTAACAGCGACTTTGAAATACGTGTTCGCGGCAAAAAATCATGCAATTTCATGAAGATACCAGTCCACAAACTGCTGCATCCCTTTTGCTAAAGGCGTCGCTGGCTGAAAACCAACTGCAGCGGCTAATTTACCCACATCAGCAAAAGTCTGATAAACATCCCCTGCCTGCATCGGCAAATAATTCTTCTGCGCTTTGACGCCAGCGGCGTTTTCGATGGCGCTGATAAAGTCTTCCAGCGCGACTGGCTGGTTATTGCCAATGTTATATAAAGCGTAATACGGGTTGTTGGCAAGCTGTGTTGGGTAGCCTTCGCTTGCCGGAACCAGATCCTGAATGCGCAAAACACCCTCGACGATATCATCAATATAGGTAAAGTCGCGCATCAGCTGGCCGTGGTTGTAGACATCAATAGCGCGGCCTTCGAGAATGGCTTTGGTAAATTTCCATGGCGCCATATCGGGTCTGCCCCAGGGGCCGTAGACGGTGAAAAACCGCAGGCCGGTGGTGGGCAGCTGATATAAATGGCTGTAGGTGTGTGCCATCAGCTCGTTGGATTTTTTGGTGGCGGCGTAGAGTGAGATCGGTGTGTCGACGGCGTCGGTTTCGCTAAACGGCACTTTTTGCTGGTTGCCATACACCGAGCTGGAGCTAGCGTAGACCAAATGTTCAACCTGGTGGTGGCGGCAACCTTCTAAAATGGTCATCGTGCCGGTGAGGTTGGAATCGACGTAAGCCATTGGATTATCAATGGAATAACGGACACCGGCTTGCGCGCCTAAGTGAATGACCCGCTGGAATTTTTCGGTGGCGAATAAGTTGGCGATGCCATCGCGGTCAGCTAAATCCAGTTTGATAAAACGAAATAAATCGGTTTGCGAAGTGGTCCTCAGGACTTGTTGGATGCGGTTAAGCCGCGCCAGTTTTAACGCTGGATCATAGTAGTCGTTCAGGTTGTCGATGCCGACCACCTGATGACCTTGTAGTGCTAACTCTTCAGCGACTTTGCTACCGATAAAACCGGCAGCGCCTGTGACCAGAAACTTCATGTTATATCCTTTACCGAACCCTGGTGATCGTCATGTTTATTGCGTGATGTCGGATGGCGCTTCGCTGATCCGACCTACGTTTTGCAACCTTTAGTCCATGGAGCCAACCACACTGGCTGCTCGTTTATTGTCCCAACAACTGCAACAGCCGCTCTTTATACTGCGCGCCGAAACCGGAATTTAACGCATATTCGGCATTGGCCAGCGCGTAACCCAGTTTGTTGCCACAATCGTGTGATTTGCCTTTGATATGATAGGCTTCCAGCACTTCTAATAACCGCAGTTGATGCAGCGCGTCGGTCAGCTGAATTTCATCACCGGCGCCAGGTGGCGTAAATTCCAGTAAATCCCAAATCGTTGGCGACAGCACGTAACGGCCGGTAATGGCGAAGTTGCTTGGCGCGTCATCAATATCCGGTTTTTCCACCATATCGGTAATGCTGGCGCTTTCGCCCTGATGCAGCGAAATGCCGTCCACATCAACAATACCGTATTGATTCACCAGTTCGGCCGGCACCGGCTCTACCATCACCTGGCTATGGCCGGATTCGTTGTAACGGCGGATCATCGCCGCTAAATTGTCTTTTTTCAGGTTGCTTTGATATTGATCAACAATCACATCCGGTAATAACACCGCAAATGGATGGTTTCGCACCACCGGCCGCGCGCACAAAATGGCATGACCCAGGCCCAACGCCTGTGGCTGACGCACGGAAATCACGGTGACGTTTTTAGGGGTGATGTTACGAACTTCTTCCAGTAACTGGCGTTTGACCCGTTTTTCCAGCGCAGCTTCTAATTCGAAACTGGTGTCGAAGTGGTTTTCAATCATGTTTTTTGAAGAATGCGTCACCAGCACAATTTCGGTGATCCCAGCAGCTACGGCTTCCTGGACCACGTATTGGATCAGTGGTTTATCAACCACGGTGAGCATTTCTTTGGGCATGGCTTTGGTGGCAGGTAACATCCGGGTGCCAAGTCCAGCTACCGGAATAACAGCCCGGGTGACTTTCAGGCTGTCATCGGTACGTTTGCCATAATGAGATTCTTGTGTCGCTTTATGAACCATCAATAAAATCCTGTTCCGTAGTGGAAGTGAATGTACATCGATGGAACCGCGCCGGTGTAGCTTTTTCCACTTTACCGGTTGGTAAAGTGCGCGCTGAGGCAAAGTGAGCGGCGTTGCAGTTCCATCTACAAAAATTTTATGCCCTGCTGGCATCGGTGCGGTTAAAGAACAGCCGCCCTGGTTTTCCCCCTTGGAATAGTTGGCATTTATAACTTTTTTGGGTTTTTTATGCAAACACGGATCTGGATTTATTTCGAAATGTTTATCGTAAAACTGCTGACACCAGACAAGTTTTCCCCGTATATCCTATACATCTACATCACAATTGTTGGGCGCTACTCGCCGCGTTAGCGGCAGTACGCCATAGCATGATTTGACATGGATCGGCTTGATGGCGGACTAGCCTGCGGCTGAGTCGCGCCCTACTTTTTTAAAGCGCATTTGGCAGCACGATACTTTACGATGTTTGATGATTTTCAATCACTTGTGTTAATCTCGGCTGCCGGAAGTACGCTTGCCCTGCGCGCTACTGCTTCGGGGGCTGTATTCAACAGTGATCTATGCCGGAGTCTATGAATTTTAAACCTTTATTATGGTTGGTGACGGCAGGCTGTTGTTTAACGGTCAGTGCCAATTACACCGATACCACCTTCAGCGCCACGTTTTTTACTGACGTGCAGCAACGTTACGGCGAAGACGCGGTTACGCGCTTTACCTCGTGGCGAGATCTGATTGTAGAAGGCAGCACCGAAGCAGACTGGGACCGCATCCATCTGGCGAATCAGTTTTTTAACCGGCAAGTGGCTTACAGTGCCGATCTCGAACATTGGAAAAAGACCGATTATTGGGCAACACCGGTTGAAACTTTAGGTACCGGCGCCGGTGACTGCGAAGATTACGCTCTGGCCAAATATTTTACGTTACGTGCCATGGGCGTCAGCGATGAAAAACTACGACTGATGTACGTGCGGGCGCTGAGTGTCAACGAGCCGCATATGGTGTTGGTGTATTTTGAAGAACCTGATGCGATGCCCTATGTGCTGGATAATATGGATCCGGAAATCAAATTAGCGCAGTACCGCACCGACTTACGACCGATTTATAGCTTTAATGCCAGTGGCTTATGGCTGGCGAAAGCCAACGGCCTGGGGCGGCGGGTAAAAGATAGCAGTGGCATTTCCAACTGGACGGCAGTGCTGGAAAAGATTGAACAGGGTTATTAGACGCTTTTATTAGACTTTTTTATGAGACAACGTGACTAACCATCGACTGACGGGCAATTTTTGGGTAGCAGCCTGGGTGCGCCAGTGCTACCACATCGATGCCGGTCAGCAGCAACCAAAACAAGACCAACAAAGGTAGTTTTATGACAAACTCTCAAAACGTTGCTAAACCCGCCAGCAACAGCTTGTTTAAACACGGGGTTGCCTTGAGTACGCAGCTCAGTGTGCTACTGATTTTACTGACCATTATTACTTTTGCCGTCACGGTGCTGGTCAGTACCGGCAATATGCGCAGTTATCTTGATATCCAGTTGGCGCGTTCGGCGCAGGATACTGCCAATAGCCTTGGTTTATCAATTTCGCCGTATTTGTCCGGAGATGAGAAAATCGCGGCCGACACCATGATTTCTGCCATTTTTGATTCGGGTTCTTACCTCGCCATCAGTTTTAGCAACGCCAAAAAAGAGCTGGTGTTTGACCGGAAAAACCCGCAGCAGGTGCAAGGTGTGCCAGCCTGGTTTATTCAACTGTTTCCGCTGCATCCGCCGGTGATGAATTCGGAAGTCAACGACGGCTGGCGGATTGCCGGGGTGTTAAAAGTACAGGCGCACCCTGGGATTGCCTACAGCAGTTTGTGGGATCACACCAAAGCGGTATTCTGGACCAGTTTGCTGTTGTGTCTCGGTGCGTTACTGGCGGTACACTGGTTATTACTTGTGGTATTAAAACCGCTAAAAGACATTGAAAAACAAGCAGAAATGCTGGCGGAAAAACGTTTTGAATTTTTAAGTTATTTGCCGATGACCAAAGAGCTGCGCGCCGTGGTGTATGCGCTGAATCATATGGTCGGGAACGTCAAACGTAGTTTTACCGAACTGACCGACCGCGCCGAACAACTGAATCAACAGGCCTATATCGACAGTCTGACCGCGCTGCCCAATCGACGGGCCTTGGTGCAATCATATTTAAGTTTACAGGCTGGGCCAGACAACGAAGGCAATGTGCCTTATCTGGCGTTGGTGGCACTGCCCTCGTTAAAAGACGTCAACGATCATCAGGGGTATGCCGCTGGTGATCAATACGTCGAAAAAGCCAGTGGCCTGTTGCAGGCACAACTTCGAAATTTGCAGCACGCGCAGCTTTTCCGGCTGTCGGGGTCTGAATTCGCCATTCTGGCCACCCTTGGCACCACCAGTTCGCTGGAATTTGCGATGCATGTGCGTCAGGCCTTTGAAATCGCCAACACTGAACAATATCCGCATGGGTTTGCCAGCATCGCCTTATTGCCGGTCGCACCGCAGGATGATTTAAGCGCCAGCTTAAGCCGGCTCGACGGTTTGCAGGCGAAACAACAGGCCGAGCCTTCACCGGCGCTCGGCTTACAGCTGGAACCGGTGGTGACGGGTAAATCGCGCTCCGACTGGCAGGAAATTCTGCATCATTTCACCCGTTCGGTGGTGTCCGACACCGCTGCCGGTTTCAGTAATACCGAATTGCATATTTCCGCCGACATGGAGCGGATGTTTGAAATGGAAGTGCAGCCGGTGTATCAGCAGCAACAGCTGTTGTATGTCGAGACTTTTATTAAGTTTCAGGCCGATGGCGAACAACTGGCTTCATCGGATGTATTTGCGATGGCTGACCGGCTTGGCGTGTCGTTGCTGCTGGATAAGGCGCTGGTCACTTACATTCTCAGCCGTCTGAAAAACTTTAAAGGCCAGACCTTTGCGATTAATTTAAGCAAAAGCGCGATGCACGACAGCCAATTTACCCGCTGGTTATGCAATACCATTCGCGCCAATCAGCACCAATTACCCAAACTGGTGTTTGAAGTGAACGAACAGGCCACCTTAGGTGCTATCGCGTCGGCCGGAGAATTTTTCAACGCCGTAAAAGCCGCTGGTGCGCTGATTACCATCGAAAGATTTGGTGCCAGTTTCAGCTCATTCCGCTATTTGCAGGGGCTGAACATCGATTACATCAAAATTGATGGCAGTTACATCCGGGCGTTGCAACAAGCCGATACGCGCTTCTTTGTCGAGACCATGACCCATATTTGCCACGGCATTGGCATCCGGGTCATCGCGCCCCATGTCGAGAATCTGGACATCGCCGACATTTGTCTGGCGATTCATATTGATGCGCTGCAAGGTCGTGGTTTACATGCGCCAATAAATTTCACCTTAGTTTCTGAAAATTTTGGCTGTAATTTCGACAAAACTCGGATACACTCAGAAAAGTTTTAGTTGTAATTAACGTTCGTTGTGCGGGGAATGCATATGAAGTACTTAAAAATCGCTCTGGTCGCAGCTGCAGTTCAGTTGTTTGTGCCATCAGTGTCAGCGCAGGAAGCCAATTCTGAAGTCGCAACGATGTTCGCAACAGCTCAATCCCAAGGTCAATCTCTGACCGATTTCGTGGGACAAATCACTAATTTAAAAACCTGTAATCCTAAACTCGCTGAGAAAGTGGTTGAGTTTGCTTTGGAACAGGCCAAAGATGACCCAATTCTGGTCGAAGAAATTTTACGTTCTGTATCAAATTCTTGTGTTGATCAGGACACCACCACTGCCTACGCTATCGCAGCCGGTATTGACCCGACACTGGTGTCAAACGCTTTAGGTACTGCAACAGCGGCAGGTGCAGCAGCCGGTGGCGGTGCAGCTCCGGTCGTCACCGCAACTCCTCCGGGCACCACCGGTGCTGGCGGCGGTACTGGCAGCGGTCAGACGACTGAGCTCGCTTCAGGCAACTAGGCCTTCACTGTTGCTTTGATTATCAAGCCAGTTATTTATTAAGCCCCATATTTGGGGCTTTTTGTTGCGTTTTTTCTGCCCTTCCAATAACTTAGATTTATTTTTCAGGCAATCTTCCTTCATGCTGCAACTGAAATTCGGTTCGATTATTTTCGCCTTGCTTTGTGTGGTGCTGATCTGGGCACCGATCCCGGTGGGCAGTAACCGTCCCTGGGCCTGGTCGTTATTGGAACTGATGATTGGCATGGTGTTTTTACTGCACCTGGCCAATAGTGGTCGCCGCGATGGTCCGGCATTATGGCAGCGTTGGTTTTGGCCGTTGTTATTGCCCATTCTGCTACTGCAGCTGTATTTAGGGTTGCAAATGTCCGGCTATCTGCCGTTCCTGCAAAGCATTGACCCAAAACAAACCGAAATTATGCTGCTGAAGGGGCTATTTTTTCTGATGTGGTTGCAGTTGGTTTGCATCTATACCGATAGCGCATTCCGGTTGCGGATGCTGGTGCTGATGATGGTACTGTCGGGTTTTGTGCAGGCGTTTTATGGCTCGGTGCTCAATTTAGCTGAAGTCGCCAATTCGCCATTATTTGCGGTGAACGAAGCTGGTCGCGCCCGTGGCAGCTTTGTTTATCAGAACCATTTTGCGAATTATCTGGCGCTCTGTCTGGCGATGGCGCTGGGCTTGTTGTTATCAGAGTTATCCAGTCAGCCACCGCAGTGGCGTTTCAAAGCGATGCTTAGGGATGTTGTCACCAGCTTGCTCAGCAGCAAACTAATGTTACGACTGGCGATTGTGGTGATGGTGATTGGCCTGGTGCTCAGTCGCTCGCGGATGGGTAATGCGGCCTTTTTCAGCAGTCTGGCGCTGGTGTCGTTGCTGGCGCTGTTTTTCTACAAAAGGCCACCGGCGCTGTTAAAACCATTAGTGATCAGTATTTTACTGCTCGATATGCTGATTATCGGCTCGATGTTCGGGCTGGAAAAACTACAACAACGTTTTGTGGAAACCTCCTTTGCCTCGGAAGCGCGGGATGAAGTGGTGATCGACAGCCTGCCGATTTTGCAACAATATGGCTGGCAAGGCTCAGGCGGCGGCACTTTTTACACCGTGTTTCCGGCGTATCAGCCGCAGGTGTATTCCGGTTTTTATGACCATGCCCACAATGATTATCTGCAGTTTGCCATCGAAGTTGGCATTCCAATGACCTTACTGCTGGGCCTGATGTTGCTGTGGAGTTTATGGCAAAACCTGCAAGTGATGCGGACCAGCGACCACAAGCTGCACCGCGGTCTGGCATTTGGTTGTGCCATGGCAACAGTGCATATGTTAATTCACTGCACCGTCGATTTTAATCTGCAGGCACCAGCGACCGCCATGCTCTATCTGACGATCCTGGCGATAGGCCAGCGTCTTTATAGCATGCGTTTTGATAAAGTCCGCCGCAGTTAATATTTGGCGGATTTGTCAAATAAGTGGTGGATGATACTTCGCTTATCCACCCTACGGTATTTTTATATTTTAAAACAATATCTTAAGCAGATTTTTGTAGGGCGTACTCGCCGAAGGCAGTACGCCGCAGCGCAATTTCCATCACCATCTTAAACAAATTTATATCCACATTTTGGCGCACTACCGCTTACGCGGTGAGTGACGCCATACGGTATTTTTATATTTTAAAACAATAGCTTAAGCAGATTTTTGTAGGGCGTACTCGCCGAAGGCAGTACGCCGCAGCGCAATTTCCATCACCATCTTAAAAGAATTTAAATCAACATTTTGGCGCACTACCGCTTGCGCGGTGAGTGACGCCCTACAGCATTTTTTGTTTTAAAACAATAGCTTAAACACATTTTTCGTAGGGCGTACTCGCCGAAGGCAGTACGCCGCACGGCAATTTTCACCACCATCTTAAAAGAATTTAAATCCACATTTCGGCGCACTACCGCTTACGCGGTGAGTGCCACCCTACGGAATTTTTTTTATTTTAAAACAATAGCTTAAGCAGATTTTTGTAGGGCGTACTCGCCGAAGGCAGTACGCCGCAGCGCAGTTTCCATCACCATCTTCAACAAATTTTAATCAACATTTCGGCGCACTACCGCTTGCGCGGCGAGTGCCGCCCTACGGAATTTTTATTTTTTAAAACAATAGCTTAAGCATATTTTCGTAGGGCGTACTCGCCGCAGGCAGTACGCCGCAGCGCAGTTTCCATCACCATCTTCAACAAATTTTAATCAATATTTCGGCGCACTACCGCTTGCGCGGTGAGTGACGCCCTACGGAGTTTTTATATTTTAAAACAATAGCTTAAGCACGTTTTCCGGAGGGCGCTGTGACAACGTCAATAAAACATCCGCCCCAACGGCCACACAGTCACAGTTTCACCTGCTGCGACATCGGCTCGGTGTTGTTCCAGCGCAAGGTAACAATTGGCTTGGTTAAATGAAGTTAACATCGCCGAACTTTGGCTGCCAACCGGCTCTGCCAACAAACTGCCATCGGCAACTTGCCAATAGCGGCCACGCTGAAAATCCATCCGGCCGGCGGTTTTGCGAATAGGCTGCGCTGCCGCGGCCCGCAACGCATTTGGCGTGACAAGGGTTTCGCCGGACAATTGCCGCAGTGCCGGTTGCACCAATAAATCCAACGTCACCGCCGCCGACACCGGGTTGCCAGGCAACCCAAAAAACCAGCTTTGACCATAACGACCACAGGCAAATGGTTTACCCGGCTTCATCGCCACTTTCCAGAATTCAACCTGTCCTGCTTCATGTAAAATTTCTGCAGTGTAGTCAGCGTCACCAACCGACACGCCGCCACTGGTGATGAGGACATCAAACTCAGCGCTGGCCCGATCAAATGCCTGACGCAGCTGAGTTTTGTCATCCCCAACCCAACCTAAATCAGTCACCTCAAGGTCCAGTCGCCGTAACATCGCCAGCAATAAAAATCGGTTGCTGTCATAAATCTGGCCAGTTGCTAATGGTTGACCTGGTGGCACTAATTCATCACCGGTGGACAGCACGGCCACCTTGAGCGGCGTAAATACCGGAACTTCTGCTAACCCCAAAGTAGCCAACACCCCAACGTCAATCGCCGTTAGTTTTTTGCCCGCGCGCAACACCACTTGCTGCCGCGAAATTTCACTGCCTTGCTCGCGAATATGCGAACCAAGCTGCACCGGTTTACGGAGCAGCACCCCATCGGCAGTCAGTTCGGTCTCTTCCTGCATCACCACGGTATCCAAGGTGGCCGGTATCATAGCGCCGGTCATGATCCGCACGCAGCTGCCAGCGGGTACCTCTCCAGCGAACGGATGTCCGGCCAAACTTTGGCCTGCAATCCGCAAACAATCAAAACTTGCCGCGTCCAAGGCGCGCAGCGCATAACCATCCATCGCGGCATTGGTATAAGCCGGCACGTCCAGCGGCGACAACAGATCCAACGCACAGACCCGGCCCAAAGCTTGCGACAACGGCAATTGTTCACGGCGAGTGGTAGCGGTGATGGTTGCCAGCAGCGCCGTCAGCGCATCATTAAAACTTAATAAAGGAGATTTCATCCGGGTGCTGGCTCCAGCTTATGTTATCAACATCTGGTTCCGAGCTTATGCTGGCTCGCCCTCCCGATGCAACCGCCTGATCTTAAAAATCGCCAACGCCCGGCCGTCGGCGCCAGTGACATACTTTTTGTGACATACTTTTTTAAACGCGGTTGCACTTGTTGGCCTGAATTAAAATGGTGCAGCTTTGCACCAGTTAAGTTCAGAATTTTGCACCTGCTGTCGATAGCCGAATGCTTCGAATCAAACAAATTCATCTAATTTCATAGCCTTATGAATTGCAAACAACTCTGGCACGACAGCTGCTAAGTCATAGATGCTGGTTGGTACTGGTCACAATAACAACAATCAACTCAGCTTAAATTTTGCTACCTGGCAATGACGCCATTTGACAGCTTCCGCTTCCGGGATCTGTCAAATGGCGTTTTTTTTTTGCCAAAAACTTACGGCAGCAGCCATCGACAAACAGACTCAGAGGGAATGATGTTTAAACAACAAAAATATACCGGTGTAACCCCTGGCAAACGCTGGGTACCGCTGATGCTGGGCACCTTGTTATATAGCAGCGTGTTCCTTAGCAGCTTGTTGATAGAAAGCGCCGCTGCAACAGCCGCCACCGCCGAAAAAACCGAACTGAAGCTTGGTTTTATCAAGCTGACCGATATGGCGCCATTAGCTGTCGCGTTGGAGCAAGGTTTTTTCGAAGATGAAGGTTTGTTTGTTGAATTAGAAGCGCAGGCGAACTGGAAAGTATTGCTGGACCGGGTGATTGACGGCCAACTCGACGGCGCCCATATGCTGACCGGGCAGGCGCTGGCGGCAACCGTTGGTATCGGTACCAAAGCGGCGCTGCAAACCGCTTTTGTGATGGATTTAAACGGCAACGCTTGTACTGTTAGCAACAACGTCTGGCAACAGCTGCAAGCTACCTTGCCAAAAGATGCAACCGGCAAAGTACAGTTTCCACTGCATGCCAACACATTGCAGCCGGTGCTGAATAGCTTTGCTGAAAAAGGTAAAAAACTGCAATTGGCGATGGTATTCCCCTTCTCCAGCCATAACTATGAACTGCGTTATTGGCTGGCCGCTGCTGGTATTCACCCTGGTTTTTATGCGCCGGATAAGGGCGACAATTCGGGTCAGCTCGATGCGCAGGTGCTGATTTCAGTCACCCCGCCACCACAAATGCCAGCAACTTTAGAAGCAGGCACCATTGATGGTTATTGCGTTGGCGAGCCGTGGAACCAACAGGCAGTGGCCCGTGGTTTAGGCGTGCCGGTGGTGACCAATGAAGATATTCACCGGCATATGGCAGAAAAAATCTTTGGGGTCAGTAAAAGCTGGGCCGAGAAAAACCCGACGACGCACTTAAAGCTGGTCAAAGCCTTGATCCGCGCTGGCCATTGGTTGGATCAAAACAACAACCAAAACCGCGCCGCCGCCGCAAAATTAATTTCCCAGCCATTTTATGTGGGCGCCGATGAGAAAATTATCGCCAACAGCATGACCGGTATCTTTGAATACAGCAAAGGCGACGTGCGTAAAGCACCGGATTTTAACGTGTTTTTCCGCTACCACGCTACCTACCCTTATTACTCAGATGCAATTTGGTATTTATCGCAAATGCGCCGTTGGGGCCAAATCAGTAGCGCGCAAACTGACGCCTGGTACCTACAAACCGCCAAACAAGTGTTTCAGCCGGCGATTTATCAACAAGCAGCGATGGAACTTATCAAAGAGCAAAAACTAACAGCGGCTGATTTCCCCGATTTTAACGTTGAAACCGGCCTGCGCGCTGCTGGTGTGATGCCGTTTATCGATGGTATCGCCTTTGATGGGCGCACACCCAACCAATACCTGCGCCAGTTTGCGCTCGGTAACAAAGACTAACCGGCGTGATCGGAAGGAGTATTCGAGATGCAGATATTTTTGCCAGCCCGTTGGGTCAAAACACAAAGCCATAAATTGAACTGGGCCAAACACCCACAAACCCAGCTACGGTTGCAACAACTGTTATTACCGCTGGTCGGTCTGACGCTATTTTTCCTGCTGTGGCACGCCGTTGCCAGTCAGATTGTGACGACTTTAGGCTCGTTTCCGGGACCAGTTGCGGTGGCTGAACAGTTCAGTAATTTGTTGGATGAGCACCAGGCCGAGCAACAACGCGAAGCGGCGTTTTATCAGCGCCAGCAAGCGCGATTGGAGCAGTTAAGACTGACTGATCCAAACAGTGAAGCACAAATTCGCCCTTACAGCGGCCGACCGACTTTTTTCAGTCAAATCGCCACTAGCTTGCTGACGGTGCTCTGCGGTTTTGCGCTGGCAACCTTGCTGGCCATTCCGGCTGGCGTGGTGATTGGGTTAAGTCCGAAGTTATATGCGGTGTTTAATCCGCTCATTCAGCTGTTTAAACCGATTTCGCCTTTGGCCTGGCTGCCGCTTATTACCATTTTGGTCAGCGCTTTGTACCCGCAAACCGAAGGTGGGTTATCCCGATCCTTTTTAGTCTCGGCTTTTACCGTGGCGCTCTGTTCATTATGGCCGACGCTGATCAATACCATTGTCGGTGTGAGTCAGATTTCGCCCGATTTGGAAAACGTCAGCAAAGTGCTGCGGCTGCGCTGGGTCAGCCATATCAAAACCATCGTGCTGCCTTCAGCAATTCCGATGATTTTTACCGGGATGCGACTATCGCTGGGCATTGCCTGGATGGTGCTGATTGCCGCCGAAATGCTCGCGCAAAACCCTGGGCTTGGCAAATTTGTCTGGGACGAATTTCAGAATGGTTCATCGCAATCACTTAGCCGCATTTGCGCTGCGGTGCTGGTGATTGGCGTGATTGGTTTTGTGCTGGATCGGCTGATGTTGTTACTACAGCGCTACGTCAACTGGGATAAAAACGCCGTACTGCGTTAACAGCGGTTGCGATAAACAAGCTTACAGGAGCTGCAAAATGCAAAAAGCCCAATTACAACTCAGTCAGGTCGGGATCAGTTTCCCCACTGCCAAAGGTGATTTTGTTGCGCTGCAAAACGTCAATCTGGATATCGCCCAAGGCGAATTTGTCAGCCTGATTGGCCATTCCGGTTGCGGTAAATCGACGGTGCTGAATATTGTCGCCGGTTTATTGCAAGCCAGCACCGGCGGCGTGATTTTAAATAACAAAGAAGTGAATGAACCGGGGCCAGAACGCGCGGTGGTGTTTCAGAACCACTCGTTGTTGCCGTGGCTCACGGTCTACCAGAACGTTGAACTGGCGGTAAAACAGGTGTTTCGCGGCAAAAAATCCAAAAGCGAAATGCGCGACTGGATTTTGCACAACTTAGCTTTGGTGCAAATGACCCACGCGCTGGATAAACGCCCGTCAGAAATTTCCGGCGGTATGAAACAACGGGTCGGCATTGCCCGAGCACTGGCGATGCAGCCGCAAGTGCTGTTGATGGACGAACCTTTTGGGGCGCTCGACGCCCTGACCCGCGCCCATCTGCAGGATTCGGTGATGGATATTCAGGCGAAACTGAATAACACAGTGATTATGATCACCCACGATGTCGATGAAGCGGTGTTGTTATCCGATCGCATCGTGATGATGACCAACGGCCCTGCTGCCACCATCGGCGAGATTTTGCACATCGATTTGCCACGGCCACGCGAACGGCTGGCGTTGTCGGACGATGCCCGTTACAACCATTATCGCCATCAGGTGCTGAGTTTCTTGTATGAAAAGCAGCGCAAAATTGAGCCTTTGCATACGCAAACCAAAGCAGCAAAACCTGCAATCGTGACAGTGGAGGCGAAATCAGCATGACTTTGAGCAACCTCCATCCAACAGCTGGCACGCCCCAAACCGACTATCAACTGGTGATCATCGGCAACGGCATGGCCTGCTTTGCGCTGTTAAGCGAACTAATACAACAACCAAACCGGCCACAACGTATTTTGGTGATTGGCGACGAAGCCTTGCCTGCCTACAACCGAGTGTTGTTATCGCCGGTACTGGCCGGTGAATTGGCGCCAGAGCAAGCGATGCTGGAGCCGCTGGGATGGTATCAACAACATGGCATTGATCTGCATCTGCAGGATCCGGTGGTGCTCATCGACCGCGTCGATCGGCGGGTGATCAGCCAACAAGGTTTTTGCTGGACCTATCAGCAACTGGTGTTTGCTTGTGGTGCAAAAGGTAGTACGCCGGAATACGCCCGGCAGGCAGTTGGGACAGCATCAAATATCTGCCATTTTCGCAACTGGCGCGATTTGACGCTGTTGCAGCAAACCGCCGCGCGTTTTCAGCCGCACGATGCTCAATTCAAAACTGTGGCCAAAATTGAGGACAGCCACAAATCAGGTCAGGCTGGAATTGGAGTAATTGGAGACACCCACAAACCAGGTCACGCCATTGTGGTCGGCGGTGGGTTTCTAGGTTTGGAAGCAGCCGAAGGTTTGCGTAAACAAGGCATGCAAGTCTGTTTATTGCAGCGCAGTCCTTATTTGCTGAACCGGCAGCTGGATGCAACCGCCGCCGATTTACTGGCCAGCGAACTGCGCGGCCGCGGTTTGATGATTTTAACTGGCCGTGAAATCGCCAGTTTGCAGCATAAAACCGATGGCAATGTGTCCGCAGTGATTCTGAAAGACGGCCGCCGTTTGCCTTGTGATTTATTGGTGTTAGCCCTTGGCATTAGCCCAAATATTCAATTGGCACAGCTGGCCGGGGTGAAAACCAACAGCGGCATTTGTGTCGATAGCCGCTTACAAAGCTCAGATCCGGCAATTTTTGCGCTCGGCGAATGCTCAGAATTTGCTGGCCAAACTTTTGGTTTACTTGCGCCAATTCGCAGTCAAGCAACTGTGTTAGCGCAAGTTTTAACCGGTGGTACGGCTACGTTCACGCCGGACAATACCGCCACCGCTTTAAAAATCAGCGGCATCGATTTATGGTCCTGCGGCGACATCCCGACTTTGCTCAAAGATCCAACCAGCTTTGACCAAACCGCCGTTTATCAGGATCACCAGCTTGGCGATTATCGCAAACTCTGGTGGCAGCAAGGCCGCTTGGTTGGCGCAGTGCTGTATGGCGATACCAGCAATAGCCTGTTTTATGGCCAACTGCTACAGCAAGCCCCAATCGAGGACAGCCATCAAATTCAAGGCAGCCATCCAACGTTGTTATTCAGGCAGCCGACAACAGTCTCGCCAACCACCGATCCCAACCTTTCGCACAGCGCGGGCGAATTAGCCGCCTAGGAGCAGCAGATGCAAACTTTAAAATTAATTGTCATTGGCAACGGCATGGTCGGCCAACATTTTTTAGAGCAACTGGTCGAAAAAAGTCAGCAGCAAGACCCCACTTTTAATATCCCGTCGTTTAATATTCAGGTATTTGGCGCTGAGCCGGTCGCCGCTTATGACCGGGTACATTTATCCGAGTATTTTCAATCACAAAGCGCTGATGGCCTGATGCTGGCAGCGCCGGATTTTTATCAGCAGCATGGTATTAAGCTGCATCTGCATGAAGCGGTGCTGGCGATTGATCCAAGCGCGAAAACCGTCAGCACCGCAAAAGGCGAATACAAATACGATCAACTGGTACTGGCCACCGGCTCCTACCCTTTTGTACCGCCCATTCCGGGCAATACACAGCCACATTGTCTGGTCTATCGCACCTTAGAAGATTTAGACGCCATTTATCAAAGCAGCCAACATGCTACGACTGGCGTGGTGATCGGCGGTGGCTTACTCGGCTTAGAAGCGGCCAATGCCTTAAAAATGCTTGGCCTCGAAGCGCATGTGGTGGAATTTGCGTCCCGCCTCATGCCGGTACAACTGGATCCGGACGCCGGTGAGTTACTCAAAGCAAAAATTCAGGCGTTAGGCGTCACCGTGCATACCGAAAAAGCCACAGCGCAAATTTGCGCTGGCAGCGAAAAGCGGCTGCAACTGCAATTTACCGATGGTCAACATCTGGAAACCGATTTGATTGTGTTTTCTGCCGGGATCCGGCCACAAGACGTTTTGGCCAAAGCTGCCGGACTCACGCTTGGCGAACGTGGTGGCATTGTGATTAACGATCAGTGCCAGACCAGCGATGCCAACATTTTTGCCATCGGCGAATGTGCGCTTTGGAACAACCAGATTTTCGGTTTAGTCGCACCCGGTTACCAGATGGCCCGTGCCGCAGCAGCCCGTTTATGCCTGGACGCCGAGCCAAAGTTTTTGGGCGCCGATATGTCAACCAAGCTTAAGTTGCTTGGGGTGGATGTCGGCTCAATTGGCGACGCCCATGGCAAAACGCCGGGCTCGATAAGCTTGCGCTATCGCAATGACCAAAGTGGCGTGTACCGCAAATTAGTGCTGTCAAAAGATGGTAAAAAATTGCTCGGCGCCGTGCTGGTTGGTGACAACAGCTATTACGATAATTTACTGCAATATGTACTAAATGGCCTGAAATTACCGGCAAATCCGGAAGCGCTGATATTACCGACTTCTGGCCCGGCGCCAACTTTAGGCGTCGCCGCCCTGCCCGCCACCGCTACCATTTGCTCTTGTCACAATGTCAGCAAAGGCAATATCTGTAGCGCCATTGACGCTGGCACCCAGGATTTAGTCGGCCTTAAAAGCTGTACCAAAGCTGGCACCGGTTGTGGTGGCTGTGCCGCGCTATTAAAAAGCGTGCTGGACCATGAACTGACCAGCCGCGGCGTCACAGTGAAAAAAGATATCTGTGAGCATTTTGCCTATAGCCGCCAGCAGCTGTATCACCTGGTGCGGGTTGGCAATATCAAAACCTTTAGCGAGCTTATTGCACAACATGGCAAAGGCCATGGCTGTGAGATTTGTAAACCAGCTGTCGGTTCTATTTTGGCCAGTTGCTGGAATGAACCGGTATTGGCCAAGCCGCATGTGGCGCTGCAGGACACCAACGATACCTTTCTGGCCAATATGCAAAAAAACGGTACATATTCAGTGGTGCCACGTATTCCGGGCGGCGAAATCACGCCAAAAATGCTGATTAGCATCGGCCAGATTGCTGAGCAATATCAGCTCTACACCAAAATTACCGGCGGTCAGCGCATTGATTTATTCGGCGCGACCTTAGATCAGCTGCCGCTGGTGTGGCAGCAGCTGATTGATGCCGGTTTTGAGACGGGTCATGCTTATGGCAAGTCGCTGCGCACAGTGAAATCCTGTGTTGGCAGTACCTGGTGTCGCTACGGTGTGCAAGATAGCGTCAGCATGGCGGTGTTGATTGAACATCGCTACAAAGGTGTGCGCGCCCCGCACAAAATCAAGATGGCTGTCTCCGGTTGCACCCGTGAATGCGCCGAAGCGCAGAGTAAAGATGTTGGCGTCATTGCCACCGAAAATGGCTGGAACTTGTATGTCTGCGGCAACGGCGGCATGAAACCACGCCACGCCGACTTATTCGCCACCGACTTAACCGACGAGCAATTGCTGCGCTACATCGACCGTTTTTTGATGTTTTATATCGCGACCGCCGATCGGCTGCAACGCACTTCGGTCTGGTTTGGCAACCTCGACGGTGGCCTGGATTATTTAAAACAGGTGATTTTGCACGACAGCCTTGGCATTGGTGCTGAACTTGAAGCGCAAATGGCGCTATTGGTCGACAACTACCAATGTGAATGGAAAACCGCCTTAGAAACGCCAGAACAGCGCGCCCGATTCAAAAGTTTTGTCAACGCGCCTGCGCCAGAGCGCGACAGCTTTGGTTTTCGCAGCGAGCGGGGCCAGCTTATTCCTAGCCAGTTTATTGATGCCGCCAGCCCGCGACTTAAGGCACAGGTTAGCGCACCAGCCATACCAACCGAAACTTTTGCTGAGGAGAACCGCTGATGACAACATCATTTACCACGACACTCGCAAGTACGCCCGCCATTACGGTGCCACTTTGCGCCATCAGCGACTTAGTTCCTTATTCCGGCGTTGCGGCCAACTACAACGGCTTAAGCATTGCGCTGTTTTATCTACCGGATCAACATCCGGCCATTTATGCGCTGGGACATCTGGACCCTGTGACGCAGGCGCCGGTGATTGCGCACGGCTTGATTGGCGAAAGCCAGGGTGAGTTTTATGTGGCCTCACCGCTCTACAAACAGCAATACCGGCTGCGTGATGGCGTTTGCCTGCAACAACCTGAATTACAGTTACCAACCTATTCGGTGGCGGTGAGCGAAGGTAAACTTTGGTTGCTGCAAAGCGCTGATACGCTGCAGGCTTGTGCTTAATGGCGCGCTCAGCTGAAGTTTTTCAGCTAGATACAAACATGAGCAACCGGCTGGAAGACAATTTCGGCCGGCGTTTTAGTTACTTGCGCCTATCCATTACCGAGCAATGTAACTTTCGCTGTCAGTATTGCCTGCCGGACGGTTCAAGCGTCGATGCGTCCTGTAGCAAAGCAGAACTAACCCTGCCAGAAATAGAAATATTGGTGCGAAGTTTTGCCGCGCTTGGTACTAAAAAGGTCCGTATTAGTGGCGGCGAACCTAGTTTACGCAAAGACTTGTGCGCCATTATCCGCACAATCAAAGCCATTCCGGGCATCGAAACGGTCGCGCTGAGCACCAATGGCTACCGGCTAAAAAAGGATGTTGTCGCCTGGCGCGAAGCAGGTTTGGATCAGCTGAATATCAGTATCGACAGTTTGGACGCGGCGACGTTTGCGCTTATCACCGGGCAGGATCGGCTATCGGACATTCTGGAAGGATTAGAACTAGCGTCTGAACTTGGCTTTAGTGCGATTAAAATCAATACCGTGCTACTGAAGTTTTACAACGCCATGGCGCTGCCGGATTTCCTGGCCTTTGTGCAAAAGCGCAATATCAGCCTGCGTTTTATTGAACTGATGCAAACCGGCGATAGTAACGCATTTTTCAAAAAACAACAACAAAGCGCCAGCGCCTGGTGCGAGCAATTGCAACAACAAGGCTGGCAGCTGCAAACACCTGCGTTACATGCCGGCCCGGCGCGCGAATATCAGCATCCGGATTATCAGGGAAAAATCGGTTTTATCACGCCATATAGCGAGCATTTTTGCGATGACTGTAACCGGCTGCGTGTCTCCAGCACCGGCCAGCTGTTTTTATGTTTGTTTGCCGAAGAGCACCAGAATCTGCGGCCGCTGTTGCAGGCGGTCATGCGCCAAAACGAATCGTCGCAAAACCAACAAAAACCGGACACCCAGGTATTACAACAATGGCTACAACAACAAGTGCAGCAAAAAACCGCCAGCCATTTATTAACCACCCAACAAACCGGCGCCACCCGCCATTTTGCGATGATTGGGGGTTGAAGAAAGGTTTTTTAAATTTGCAGCAACAAACCTCGTCACGCATCCGGCGCACTACCGCGGTCGCGGTGAGTGACGCCCTACGGAATTTTTATACTTTAAAACAATAGCTTAAACACATTTCCGTAGGGCGTACTCAGCCGAAGGCTAGTACGCCGTGTGGTCATTGCCAAATTCCCTACTAAATATTCAATATCAACCAATCCCCTGTTAATCCGTCTGCAACGCGGTAATTGGATCTAACTCTGACGCTTTAATTGCAGGATACACCCCAAAAGCAATGCCAATCAGCGCGCAGATACTAAACGACAGAACTATCGCCGGGATTGACCAGGACACTGCCCATTCGGAATAAAAGGCGATCAGTTCCGACAGAATAATCCCGAACAAAATCCCCAGAATGCCACCGGCGATAGCGATGGCGAAACTCTCTGCCACAAATTGCAGCCGGATATCGCGTTTGGTGGCACCAACGGCGCGTAATAAACCAATTTCTTTGGTTCGTTCCAGCACTGTGGCCAGCATAATATTCATAATACCGATACCGCCGACCAGTAACGAAATCCCGGCGACACAAGACATCACGATATTAAAAATCTGTTGGGTTTGTTTTTGTTGCGCCAGCAAGGCCGCCGGGACCACCAGCTGATAGTCGTCGATATCTTTATGCCGCTGCTTTAACAAAAAATCCAGCGCCCGGGCGGTCAAAGCAGTTTGTTCGCTATCTTCCAGCTGCAATCTGAAACCACTAAGTTCAGCACCAAGCGGCAGCGAGCGGAAGCGGCTGGTCGCGGTATTTAACGGCAAAAACAACTGATTTTGTTCACCACCGAGTTTAATGCCCTGAAACTCCTGTTGATCTTGATCACGCGACGCCAATACGCCAATGACCTTTAACCAGACATGATTGACCTTCACCGGTTGCCCCAACGCATCCCCTTCCGGAAACAAAGTTTGCGCCAGTTGCGATCCCAACACCGCGACCTGCGCCGCATACAAGTCTTCTTCTTCGGTAAAATTCCGGCCCGCAGCGAAGGTTAAATTGCTTAACTCCATATAACTAGCACTGACGCCAATCGCTTTGGCATCACTTTTCGCGTGATGGCTTAACAAGGCATAAGTATCAAGCGAACGCTCGGCGCTAAAACCGGTAATACCGGGCAAGGTGCTGACCGCGGTCTGCATATCGCTTTGGGTTAAACCAAGCGAATGTTTACGCTGCTCGATTAAAGTTTTTTCATCAAAGGTTTTGCCTTCGACAATCAAGTTACGTAAACCCATGGTCTCAATGGTTTTTAATGCTTCCCGCTCGGCTCCCTCGCCGATATTGAGCATCGCAATCACCGCGCCAACCCCAAAGATCATTCCGAGTAAGGTGAGGAAAGTCCGTAATTTGTGCTGCGCTAATTCAGCAACCGTATCTTTGAGTAATGCCTGATACTTCATCCGTTAGCTTCCTATATCAATAAGGGCGATGCGATCTTCAACCGCCAACCCGGACAGCACCTCGGCGTGCGTCAGACTTTTTTCACCCAGACTGACCGACTGTTTCTCAAAGCTGCTACCTTGTTGTTTCCAGACATAAGATTGCTGCTCAGCGCTAAAAATGGCCTGTAATGGCACTTGTAACACGTCATCGCGGCTGTTGACTTCAATGGTGGCGCGGATTTTTTTACCGGGCATAAAAGCCGGATGTTGCGCTGCCGGTTCAACCACCACGTCAATATATTTACGGGGGTCACGCCGTTCACGCGAACGTCCGACCTGACTGACCTTCAGCACTTTTCCGCGAAGCTGCAAACCGGGATCCGCAGCCATCACAAACCGCACTTGCTGGCCGGCCGTCAGACCTTTTGCTTCTTGCTCAATCACTTGTAATTTAATGTGTTGCAGACTCAAATCCGGAATACTGCCAATTTTATCGCCTGGAAATACCATCCGGCCGACTTCCGGTTTTTCACCGCGCCAGTTAGTTTCAAACAGCAAAATGCCTTTGTGCGGCGCTTTGATTTCAAGCGCATTTAAGCCACTTTCAGCCTGGCTCAGCAGGCTTTGTTGCTGATCTTGCTGCAACTGTAATAGCTCCAGTTCACCCTGACTTTTTTGCTGAAAACTTTGTTGCTGCCAACCCAGATAATGCTGCTTATCCGCCAAAAACTCTTTGTTTTGCATCGAGTCGAGAATTTCCAGCCGGGAGCGGATCTGCACGTCATCAATATTAAATTGATCGGCAAAGCTGAATTCGCGTTTGACCAGTAGCCGATCCAAACCCAGTTTCAGCAAATCGCCTTGTTGGTCGGTGAGTTTTTTTGATTTATCAGCAGCGACCCCAGCCAAAGCGGTACCCGCTTGCCTTTTCTCGCGCTGCAACTGGGTTGCATCAAAAGTGACTACGCGTTGCCCTGGTGTCACTTCACTAAACTCCGGCGAAATTTCATAGATAAATCGTGGCCCGCGACTGGCAGGCGCGTGGATACTGACCGCGTTCACTGCAAACAGCTCACCTTCGGCACTGATTTGATGTTGCAAGCGCTGCGGGCTTAATTCAAACGTCGGCACTGTGCTGGTTGGTTCGCCGCAGCTTGCAAGCAGTAAGCTCAGCATCGCCAGCGAAGGAATAATGATTTGTTTCATGGCGCAGCGTCCCCGGTTTTAGCAGGCAAAGTAGCTGGCTTCGATGACGCAGCAAGCGGCTGAATACTCAGCCTGGCGCTCATGCCGGGTCGCAGCAAACCAGTGTCCAGCGCATCAAACTTCACTTGCGCGTCGACCACCCGGCTTAAGTTTTCCACCGATTTATCGCGCACCGCCACACCGAGGCTGGTCAAAGTGCCGCTGAAACTACGCTCCGGCAGTGCATCAAGCTGGATTTGTACTTTTTGCCCCAGTTGCAGCCGTTTGACGTCAATTTCATCAATTTCGGCTTTGACATACAGCGTGTCGAGCTGCGAAATCTCGGCAATTGGTTGACCAAACTGTACCGTATCTCCGACCGAAGATTTCTCGCCCTGATAATCAGCGACATAAATCACCATCCCGGCAAACGGCGCTGTGACCCGCATCCGATTGATTTCGTCGCTAAACTGCTCGACTTCGCTGCTTAGCCGTGAAATTTTCGATTGCAGCATTTCGGCCTGCGCTTTTCGCTGTTGCTGATGAAATTCCAGCCGACTTTTGGCCAAATCGTATTGATTGCTGGCGATGGTAAAGTCGATGCGGGCTTTACGCCGATCATTGGCCGAGCGCGAATGATCGGTAATGTCAGCTTTGCGTTGGTCGCGTTCAAACTCCATTTTCCGCTCCGCCAGTTCCAGTTTCAGCTCTTCAAACCGCTGTTCATCCTGCTGCAGCCGATTGGCCAGCTCCTGGCGGGCACTTTGTAATTCAACGGTTTTGGTTTCCAATTGTTCAGCGATGGTTTGACTGTCAAAACCCACCACCACCTCACCGGCTTTGAGCAAACTGCTCTCAGGCGCCAGCTCTTTAATATTGTATTGCCACAACTGGCTGACACTGGGCGGTGACGCTTTAAACGAGGTCGCAGCGACCAGCTCGCCGGTGGCTTTCACCGATGATATTTGGACCACTTTGACCTGAGCCTGGGGCTGTTCACAGGCATTCAGCAGACCCGCGACCAGCACCACAATAATGCCCTGGCTTAAACGAAAACCGCTCATAAGGTCGCCTCTATCAACAAACCCATGCCAAGCAACGCATCATTAATTGGCAACTGCTGCGTCTTAAATCTGGCTTTAAAATACATGCCGCTGCCCCAACTCTGCCGTTTTTCCCCTTGTGGCGCCAAGTCTGTCAGTTGCACGGTAAAGAGTTGATTGGGCGCGACATCAAAACGAGCGGTCAGGGTTGTGGCCGCTTTTAACCGGCTGATGTCCATTTCGTGAACCCAAGACTCAATAAATAAACCTTGTTGTTCAACCACTTCGGCGATGAGCCAGCCTGGTTGCGCGGTCACGCCGGCAAAAAGTTTGGTCCGAAACCAAGGATGTAAACTGTAATTGATCGAGCCGGTGCGCTCGGCATAAATACTCATTTTACTCAGTTGTAGCTCGGCGTCGGCCAGTTCTGCCGTGGTCTGCTGTTGTTGCAGCTGTTGTTTTTTTAGCACTGTCGATTGGGTGATTCGGGCAGTCGCCAGGGTTTCCGCCGCTTTTTCGGCCAGCGTTCTGGCGCGGCTTAACTCCAGTTGATACTTCTCGTAATCATAGCGGCTGAGGTTTTCAAGCGGCACCGCGGCATCGATACCGGCTTTTTCCAGCAGTAACTGATTCCGTTTTAGCTCAAACTCGGCTTCCATCACCAGTAGCGCGTTTTCAGACTCCATCTGCTTATATTGTTCATTGGCTAAAATCAGCTGGTTTTTTAACTGTTCGATATTGGCTTTACTATTACCTGCGTTAAATACCGCAACCAGATCGCCTTTTTTGACGATTTCTTGCTCTGGTTTTAACCATTGCACCTGGATTTGCCAGCTATCACTGAGCGGCGCCACTATCGACTGCCGATGTTCCGATTGCAGTGTGCCCGTTAACATCAATGGCAGCTCGCTTGTTGGGATCGAACTTGCAGCCACCGGGCCTGCTGTCAGCGAGTTTGCTGTCACGGTGCTTAGCAACATCAGGTAAGTCAGCGGGATCAGCATACTTTGTCCTCAATAATTTTACCGTCACGCATCCGGATAACCCGTCTGGCATAAGCGGCAATTTCATCTTCATGGGTGACCATCACAATGGTGTTCCCCTGCTGATGCAGATCGGTCAGGATTTGCATAATTTCATCGGAGGTTTTGCTGTCGAGATTACCAGTCGGTTCGTCAGCAAAAATCACTTTCGGTTTGTTGACCAAGGCCCTGGCGATGGCCACGCGTTGGCGCTGACCACCGGACATTTCATGCGGTTTGTGTTGCATACGATGGCCAAGCCCTACTTGTTCCAGTAATGCTTGAGCACGCACCAGCCCTTGTTCGGTCGGAATTTCGGTATAACGCAGCGGCAATGCGACATTTTCGGCGGCGGTTAATCTTGGAAGTAAATGAAAGGACTGGAAAATAAAACCAATATGCTGATTGCGGATCGCGGATAACTCTTCGTCATTCATTTCACTGATCAACTTGCCGTTCAGTTGATAGCTACCTTCACTTGGCCGGTCGAGGCAACCCAGTAAATTCATCAAAGTCGATTTGCCCGAGCCTGAAGTGCCCATGATGGCCACGAATTCATTTTCAGCAATGCTCAGATTGATATCATGCAAAGCGATCACTTCATTTTCGCCTTGTCCGAACACCTTCCTCAACTGGCGCGCTTCAATCATCCCTAATGTCCCTGGTTTTATCATTAATATCAGTAGGTATTTGTAACAGAGTTCGGAAAATAATTACAAATATTCATCAATCCGAGTGTGCCATATATAAGTCGGAATGTAATATCTGAATTCAGGGCCAGCTGTTGATGATATGTAACCAGATATGTCGATAAAGGTAAAATGACAGTCGAGATAGCTTCGGCGTACTGCCGCTGACGCGGCGAGTAGCGCCCTTGTATGTTGAATCTTATTGAGTTAATAATTTTATCAGTTTACCGGGGAGGCTGTTCCGCCCTAGAGGCAGCATTATCTGACCTCGTATGTAGAGTAGCCCCCCGCCTCATTGCTCAACTCGTAGAGTATCCGGAAGCCTTGCATAACAAGGACTTCGCATCACAAGGTCGAGCCAAGCATCAAGTGCGAGGTCGGGGAGCCGGTGACTATTCTGGCCTATTTGATGATAAAAGGGGAAGCATATGAGCGCATTTGTTGGGATTGACGTTGCTGCGAAGACTTTTGATGTGGTTGTCAGAATTGACGGCAAACCGAATAAAGTCGAGCAATTCAGCCAAACACCTGATGGCCATGCAGCTGTTGTGCGTAAGTTGCAAAAATTTGCCCCTGAGTTGGTCGTGATGGAAGCGACCGGAATTTATTATCTCGACCTTGCGGTGGCTTTGGCTAAAGCGAATTTACCGGTGTCGGTGATTAATCCCAAGAGTTTTCATCACTTTGCGGCGATGAAGCTCAACGGCAACAAAACCGATGCAGTAGATGCAGCATTGCTGGCTGAATTCGCGCAGTGTATGTCGCCGCGGCGATGGAATGTACCTCAAGACGAACTGCTTGGGCTGCGGGATATAGGCCGACAGCTCAACCGGTTAACGGGAAGCCGCACGCAGGCGAAGAATCGGCTGCATGCGCTGACATCAAAAAGTATGACGCTTCCAATGCTGATTGAAGATGAGCAAGAAGGTATTGACCAACTGGAGCGGCGCATCAAACGCCTGACGCAGGCGGCTCTGGCACTGATTGCCGGCGATGACAACTTAGCAGCACACTTTAGCCATATGACAGCAGCCAAGGGCATTGGTGAGACCAGCGCCATCGCCATTCTGGCAGAGCTTTGCGTGTTACCATCGACGATGAAATCATCACAGGTTA
>NZ_SACS01000099.1 GCF_004005945.1 Rheinheimera riviphila | reverse complement strand
TGTCCCGTTCCAACCGTTCACACAATGGTCTGGGGTTAAACTGACTGATTTTTGTTTAAAAATCAGCCAGTTTGAAATAAACAGGCAGTTAAAAACAATACATTGAGAATGTTTTTGCTGCCTGATGTTCTTTAAAAAACAGTATTTGCAGGTTTTAGGCAATAGAACCCGGCGTTTGCTCTGAACGCTGTGGGGTTGTGTTGTTTAAACCGCTAAGTGTTGTTTAAC
>NZ_SACS01000098.1 GCF_004005945.1 Rheinheimera riviphila | reverse complement strand
ACGCGGCGAGTAACACCCTACGGATCATTGAATGTTCAACCGTAGGGTGCGACTCGCCGCAGGCAGTCCGCCAATGTTTTTTTCACGTTCAACCGTAGGGCGCGACTCGCCGCAGGCAGTCCGCCAATGTTTTTTTCACGTTCAACCGTAGGGCGCGACTCGCCGCAGGCAGTCCGCCAAAGTTCATTGCTGCCGACACATTCAAAACCCGCTTAAACCACAGTTTCC
>NZ_SACS01000097.1 GCF_004005945.1 Rheinheimera riviphila | reverse complement strand
AGTGCGCCGGGTGGTGATTTGACACGACTCGCATGATGGCGGTTGGTTGTTGATGGCGTAAATACTCACCTGGCGTAGGGCGTCACTCACCGCGTGAGCGGTAGTGCGCCACGTGATGATTTGACACGACATCGCTAGATGACGGTCGGTTGTTGATGAAGTAAATGCTCACCCGCCGTAGGGCGTCACTCACCGCGTGAGCGGTAGTGCGCCACGTGATGATTTGACAC
>NZ_SACS01000096.1 GCF_004005945.1 Rheinheimera riviphila | reverse complement strand
GGCGAGTACGCCCTACGCTCAAGGCATGCTTAACATCTTGTTTTAAGATCAAAAATATTATTTAAACAATGAATACTGTAGGGCGCCACTCACCGCGTCAGCGGTAGTGCGCCGGATGAGGATTTGATGATGATTCGACTCTGGCAGGCATAACGGCGTACTGCCTTCGGCGAGTACGCCCTACGTTCAAAGCATGCTTAAAATGTTGTTTTAAAATCAAAATATATTTTCT
>NZ_SACS01000095.1 GCF_004005945.1 Rheinheimera riviphila | reverse complement strand
GCCGCGGTGAGTAGCTCCATTCGGCGTACTACCGCTGACGCGGTGAGTAGCGCCCTACGGTAAATATATGAATTTAAGTGAAAAAGTAGGGCGCGACTCAGCCGCAGGCTAGTCCGCCACAAAGCCGCTCCGAATCAAATCACCATCCGGCGTACTACCGTTGACGCGGTGAGTAGCGCCCTACGGTAAATATATGAATTTAAGTGAAAAAGTAGGGCGCGACTCAGCCGCAGG
>NZ_SACS01000094.1 GCF_004005945.1 Rheinheimera riviphila | reverse complement strand
GTCCTCACCCAGCGTAGGGCGTCACTCACCGCGGCAGGTGCGCCGGATGGTGATTTGCCCGAACCAGCTTGATGGCGGACTAGCCTGCGGCTGAGTCGCGCCCTACGGTTGGTTGCTCAAGATAAAAATCCTCGCCCAGCGTAGGGCGTCACTCGCCGCGGCAGCGGCAGTGCGCCGGATGGTGATTTGACGCGAACCAGCTTGATGGCGGAGTCCCGCCGTTGTTTTGTTTATGG
>NZ_SACS01000093.1 GCF_004005945.1 Rheinheimera riviphila | reverse complement strand
TCAACAAATTTTAATCAACATTTCGGCGCACTACCGCTTGCGCGGTGAGTGACGCCCTACGGAATTTTTATATTTTAAAACAATAGTTTAAGCTGGTTTTTGTAGGGCGTACTCGCCGAATGCAGTACGCCGCAGCGCAATATCCACCACCATCGTCAACAAATTTTAATCAACATTTCGGCGCACTATCGCTTGCGCGGTGAGTGACGCTCTACGGCATTTTTATATTTTAAAACAATAGCTTAAGC
>NZ_SACS01000092.1 GCF_004005945.1 Rheinheimera riviphila | reverse complement strand
ATAAAGAATTGTAGGGCGCTACTCACCGCGTTAGCGGTAGTACGCCGTATGGTGCTACTCACAGCGATAGCGGTAGTACGCCGCATGGTGTTACTCACCGCGACAGCGGTAGTACGCCGCATGGCGCTACTCACCGCGTTAGCGGTAGTACGCCGTATGGTGCTACTCACCGCGACAGCGGTAGTACGCCGCATGGCGCTACTCACCGCGTTAGCGGTAGTACGCCGCATGGCGCTACTCACCGCGTTA
>NZ_SACS01000091.1 GCF_004005945.1 Rheinheimera riviphila | reverse complement strand
TGGAGCGGGCAACGAGACTCGAACTCGTGACCTCGACCTTGGCAAGGTAGCGCTCTACCAACTGAGCTATGCCCGCATCGTCGTCAACTCAACAATTGGCTATGAAACCAATGGCACTTGAAAAATTTGGAGCGGGCAACGAGACTCGAACTCGTGACCTCGACCTTGGCAAGGTAGCGCTCTACCAACTGAGCTATGCCCGCAACATTTTCTTCAATTACCGCTTAGCTACTACTGAACTGGCGTTCAACTTT
>NZ_SACS01000090.1 GCF_004005945.1 Rheinheimera riviphila | reverse complement strand
TGCCTTGCACGACACTACGCGACGAAGGAGAAACACTACCGCCAGCTCCGGCATTTGCAGTCACGGTATGATTTACCGGATTGGCAACAAAAGTGGCACTGACTGTACAAGCGGCGTTGATGGCTGCGGTGGTGAAAGTCGTGCCAGATAAACTGCCGCCACAACCGCTAACGCCATTGATGGTATAACCGCTATTCGCAGTGACCGTAAAACTGGTACTGCTGCCTTGCACTACACTGCGCGATGAAGGAGAAA
>NZ_SACS01000008.1 GCF_004005945.1 Rheinheimera riviphila | reverse complement strand
CACAGTGTGCGGTGATGCGAAAATATCTGACGGGTATCTGGGCCTGCATGCAGACCCAGACTGCCTTCGATTCAACATTATTGTTCAGTGAACAACACATAAAAAATTGACAGGGAACAGAGTATCTACAGCTTTATTAATTTAAAACAATAATTTAAGTATGTTTTGCGTAGGGCGTACTCGCCGAAGGCAGTACGCCGCATTCCCCATAATTTGATGACGCTTAGGTTTTTTTATCGCTGGTCAGCATCCTTGCCAGCCAGCTCCATGACACCAACAGATGGAAACTCAGCAGACTGAACGCAAGAGTACCGAGACTGGACACAAGAAATTTCACACCAATCGGCAAGACGAGATCGGTCAGCGCAAACTGGATAAAAAACAGCAGCGGTAAATGCACGATATAGACCCAATAACTAACCTTCGACATGTAACGCAACAACGGGCTGCTGATGTTTAAACAGCGTCTGGCGTACAGCACCGCAGCTAAGGTCCATAACACCGCACAGATAGCTTCAAACGCCGTGATGCTCAGTTTCAGCAGACCTTGCGGTTGAGTGTCGGCATTTAACCCCGGCGGTATTAAGTTAGCTGGCAATAAATAGTAATAAAATGCATAACTTACCGCACCAATCAGCAAGTAAAGATGTCGGTCCGGGTCAAATTGTGCAAGCCATTGTGGGTCTCGATAAAAACCATAACCCAAAGCAAAAAATAGCCCATAGAACCACAACGCCCACAGCGCCGGGAAAATCCATTCTGGCGCCGGAAACGGCACCGACACCGCATAAAGTGCCGGTACACACGCCACAATCATCAGCAGCAACAGCTGGTTAGGCTTGATTGAACGCAGTTTATTGAGCAAGTTATCGCTAAGTAATACCCGGCCACACCAGGTGAGCAGGTATAAAAACAGCAAGTGATATAAAAACCACAGGTGCATGGTACTGAGCGGTAGTTTTGGTGGTTCTGACTGCGCCATCATGGCCTGTACAAACAACAAAAAAGGTGGTTTTTGTGTGACATAGACCAGTGCAAATTTGATCACCCAGGCCATGGCCAGCCATAGCAGCGGCAAGAAAATCAGCAGGGGTAACACAATGCGCAGCAGCCGGTTTTTGACAAAAGCCCGACCGCCGGATTTTTGCAGCAGCAGCGCACAAAAAAAGCCAGCCAACAGAAAAAACACCGGCATCCGGAACAGGTGACTGGCCCAGGCAACTAGGTCAAATAGCGGGTGATTTTTCGGATCGGCACTGGGCCAAAACGAATGTAACATCGGGCTATACGCCAGCGCGGCGTGAAAAAATAGTCCGGCCAGCATGGCGAGTGCGCGCAAATTATCCAGATAAAACAGACGTGCTGGTTCAACACCATGTGGCATAGCCGCGACTCCTCACCTCGCTGGAAAAAAATAACGGCTTATAAAAAGCTGGTTTTTCGTTTTTGCAAGGACGCCGTGAGCACTAAGATGCCAATGATCATGGCAATTCCAGCCAATAACATGCTGATAGAGGTGCTGTTCCAACTGGCGGTTGGCGCTTCGAGCGTCTGATTAATCTCCGGCATTCTTAAAATCCACAGAATAAAACCGTTGAGTAGCAAATTGGTAATAATCATTACCGTCACGGTGTAACCTTCGGAATAGGTTAACAATGCGGTGGCGAGATAACTGCAATACGACAGCAGGATAAACACACTGACGAGGACCACAATCGGGATCACACCGTGGTAAATCGGCGTGCTGACAATCACCAGCAACATCCCGCCGACCAGTAACAACCAGGGCACCAGATACAGCGCTAAATTAGAGCACAACTTCGCCAGCGCATAATCTTGGGCGGTGATCGGCAAGCTCATCATAAAGGCTAAGGTCTGATCTTTTTTCTCGTTGACTACCAGTTCGACTGAGGAGCGCGCGCCAATCACGATCATCAGGGTAATCATCAGCACCGCGCCGATATTAAACATCAGCGGCGTCGCCATCCCCATCATGCCAATCACCAGCACCCCGCCCGCCATATAAGCTGCCAACGACTTTTTCATCAGTTGCCAGTCTTTGATGATCAGCAGTTTAATCATCTGGGTATTGCTGAAAGCGCCGTTTCGCGGGTTCGCTGGCGCGCTGGTCAGTGTGTTGTTTTGGATGTTGTTTTGCGTATTGGGCATCGGCTTCACTCCTGGCTGCGGCTTTTATCTGCTACGTTTGACATTGGCGACGAAAATTTCTTCCAGCGACATCCGGTGCTGCTCCAGTACCTTAAAACCGGCTTGTTGTAGCTCAACTGCGTACTCTGCAGTGCACTGATCGGTAATCACTTCCGCCAATTGGCCGTTACGTTTGATGCTGACCGCGCCTGCGACCGTTTCGCTAGCATTCGGTTGCAGCTGGCATCTGAAACGCCCCCACCGTTCGAGATAACTTTCTTTATCTTCCAGCGCCAGCAACTTGCCCCGGTCTAAAAAGGCGATCTGATCAGACAGTTTTTCGATGTCGTGGGTATTGTGTGACGAGAACAACACACTACGTTCATCGTCGCGCAGAATATCGGCCAATTCGCTGATCACTTCATCCCGCGCCACTGGATCCAGCCCGGTAGTAGGTTCGTCTAGCACCAATAGTTTTGGACGCCTGGCCAGCACCAGCAGCAAACAGGCTTTTACCCGTTGACCATGCGATAAACCTTTGATTTTCTGATCGCCAATCAGCTCAAACCGTTTTAGTAATTCCTTGGCGTAAGCTTGATCAAATTGCGGAAAAACACTGTGAATAAAATCCATATGCCATTGTAAAGTCTGGCTTTTGTATAGCCGCATATCATCCGAAGCAAAGCCGATGTCGTATTTCGCCTGCACTTGCTGGGCTGGCAAGTCGTAACCCAAAACTTTGACTTCGCCGGCATCTGCTTTTACTAACCCCATCAACATCCGGATGGTGGTCGATTTACCAGCGCCATTGACCCCCACCAATCCCATCACCTGGCCTTTAGGCAACGATAAATTAAGATTTTCCATCGAAAAATGCGGATAGCGGATACTGATGTCACGCATTTCAAAAGCAAATTGTTGCATTAGAGCCATCCTCAGGTTTGCTTTAATTCAGGTTGTTGATTTAATTGTTGCTGTAAAAGGTCCAGCACTTGCTCATCCGTCACCTGCAATTGCCTTGCTACATCGACCGCCAGGCTCAGGTGATCCATCAGCTGTTGATGTTTTAACCGTTGCTGCAAATCCGGCTGCGTTGACACAAAAGAGCCTCGCCCCGCCTGAGTGACAATCACCCCTGCCAGTTCCAGCTCGGTGTATGCGCGTTTCACCGTAATCACGCTGACTTGAGTCGATGCCGCCAATTCCCGGATCGAAGGCAACGCCATATCCGCCGGCCAATCCCCCAACACAACTTTGCTGGTGATTTGCTCAACAATTTGTACATACATCGGTTTCTTGTCTGTCGCTGACAGAAACAAGCCAAAGGTCATAGCGTTTCCTAAAAGACGGGTTCTTATAAATGGAGCCTAAACAGTGGATCCAACAATGCCGCCACCTGTGCATACCTGATATACACAGTATATATACAGATATGCACAGTCAAGAAGAATATTTGAAACGGCTTAAAATGCTGTCAACCGAAGATTGTCGTGGATAATTGTGGCTAAAGTTGCTGGTACTTCGAACTCCTTCGCAAGTACATCCCACTGCGAAACTGCGGTGATCACTTCATCAATGATGTCATCAAGTTCGCCGAGTTCAACCCTCGGTAAGTGGGTACTGGCAAGTGCATAGAAGTCGTTTCTGACATGGCCGCTACGCTTGCCATTTAACGACATCCAATGCTGTTCGACCCAGGGATTGCCGAGTTTATAGCTAAAGGCAACGTCATATGCCGGCGCCAGCCGCCAGCTATTCCCCTCTAACATAAAGGCAAAATTTTTGCTGTGGTCATCGTGATTGGTCGCGACATGATTAAACACCATCCGCCGGAATAAATTTAACGCGTCGATTTTTGGCAGTTTAAGTTCGCGGGCGACTTTAAATAGTTCCTCATATGAAAACGCGCCAATGGCTTGATAATTCACATGTTTAATCGCGGTTAAGGTTTGAATGTGTTTTTTGTGATTACCAACGCGATCAAATCTTTGGGTGATGAAATGGCGACGATGGCCTTCGTTTAACAGATGACATGGCATCATGTCGATTTTTGCCGCGACCGCCATTTGGTGATAGACATATTCCATGGTGCCGTAGCCCAACGGATCACCAAAGGTTTGCTGCGCGCGATCCCTGTCCCGGACACCGTCAAACTTCAGCAGATAGTGATTAAACCCAGCCGGAATGTCACCTTGGCCGGAACGCACCTGGCTAAAATCCTGATTAAATGCCAGCAGCGCCTTAGGACGGGCGCCACCGGCACTGGTTCCTACCGCCAGCAACGCCTGCATCATCGCTTTGTCTTCCGTATGATCGCTAAATTCAGCCTGATGCTGAAAATGATTGCGGGCATCCAATACTGATTGCGCCAATTTCGTCAGCGTTTCCAGATGAATATCTTTGCCTGAAGGAAACAAACGCTGCTGCTGCACCGGCAGATATTCAAGAGCGCCCATCCCCCGAGCACCAGTGTATTGCAGCCGCTCTAGCGGCGTTAAATCGGCGGTTCGGCCTGGTTGTTGTACTAACCAGCGTTGTAATACGGCGTTTCCGAAGTCATCCGGCAACGAGTCTGCCAGCATCCCCGGCAAGCCTCGGAAGGTGTCCCAGTTTAAACCTGGGAAAGTGTAAATACGCCGCGCTTCGGCTGGCATCGTAAGCGGCGCCAGTGGAATGCCCTTGTCGACAAATTCCGGAAAGTATTCAAAACGGGCGGCAGTATCGCCCGGCTGATAACTCAATGCACCAACGCCTTCACCTTGGTATTTTACCTCGATGGTGGCCATTACCAGTCAAGCTCCTGCTTAGAACTGATCACAGCAGTTGTTTTGCCACTGGCCCGTTTTTTTTGTTGGGTGCTGCTGTGTAACAGTTGTACCGGAGAGATGCCATCATCGGGAAATGCGGCGAGCAGATAATCGATGCGGCCTAATGCCAGCATCAGCGCACTGTAAGTACTGAGCGTGCTTTTCCCCCCTTCAGCGTTTTTGACCGCTTTGAGCGATATGCTGGCCAATTGTGCTAAGGCTTCTTGCGACAAATCCTGATTTAACCGATATTGCCGCACTCGTTGGCCAATTAATTCTGCGACATCATTTGCATTCATATAACAGCCCCTATAGGGATTAGAAACAGCATAAATGCAGCTTAGCAGATCCTTTAAGGCTTGCAACTAACCAAATATACAAAAGCCCCTAAAGGGATCGCAGAAGATACTTTTAAGCACTTAAAGTCCCTAAAGGAGTTTTATATAAAGACTAAGTTTCGCAGCACATCACTAATTTCTGAGAATTAAAACGATCTGGCAACCAGCCAAAACCATTAGTGTTGTTTACTGTCGAGCTGAAACACCTTTTGTTTTAACTGTGCAATATCGACTTTTTCGTCTTTGAGCAGTTCAGCCGCTTGATTAAAAAATGCCGTGGCCTTGGTGGTGTCACCCGCTTTTTCGTGTAATAAGCCGATCCTGATATATGTCAAAGGCAGATTGTTCGGCCCGATCTCGGCTTGTAACGCAGCTGAATCAGCAGATTTAAGCAATCTGCCTAAAGTTTCCAACGCATAAATCCCGGTTTCTGGCGTCCCGGTTTTATATTGAGAATAGGCGACTTCAATTTCGGCTTTTATAAAATCTGCTGAAATTTCAGCTGCGGCTGCGGAATTTATCGTCACCGACATCAACACCAAAAGACCTGTCTGAACAATGTTTTTCATTGGAACTTCCTTTTCATCTTGTCATTTTAGGGGGGGTAGCTTCGCTACTTTGTCGGATTGTACGGGAATGGGACACCCGTTGACCGACCAAGCGTCGTCCCAGTTTAATGTAAACATTGTGAGTGAAAAAGGAAACACGATGGGCAACAAATACACTGAAACCAACTCCGGCGGACTACCTTCGGTGAGTCCGCCCTACAATTTCTGTTGATATTCAACACTTTGCGGATGGCGCTACTCACCGCGACGTCAGTTTGCCGGAAGGTCTGCTAATGCTTAAGTGTTAAGCCGCATATTCTTGCTGCCACAGCTGTACCTGACTCTTCACCGAAGCCTCAGCCACCGATCCCAGATACCGGCTGGCCACCTGGCCGACAATAATCAGGCAAGGTGATTGTAAATTTTCATTGCGCGCTGCTTGCTCGGCACCGGCTAAATCGGTTGGTACCAACCGCTGATCAGCGCGGGTGCCATTTTCAATCAACAACACCGGCCAGTCGGAAGCTAAACCATGCTGTTGTAGTTGCTGGCTGATGTCACGAAGCGCCGACAACCCCATGTAAAACACCAGCGTCTGGCCGGGTTGTGCTAACGCCTGCCAGTCCTGACCGGTACCGGAATGTTGATCGGTGGCGCTGATAAACCGCAGTTGTTGCGCGATGCCACGTTCGGTCAGCGGAATGCCGGCAGCAGCGGCACAGCCAGAAGCCGCGCTGATCCCTGGCACCACCTGATACGAAATACCGGCTTGTGCCAATGCGTCCAGCTCCTCGCCTAAACGACCAAAAATACAGGGGTCGCCGCCTTTAAGGCGTAATACCGGTTTACCTTCATTTGCCAAACGCACCAGCAAACGGCCAATCTCTGCCTGGCTACAGCTATGCTGACCTTTGCTTTTACCAACATCAAAGCGACGACAATTTGCAGGTAATAACTGCAGAATTTCCGGGCTTACCAAGCGGTCGAACACCACAACTTCGGCGTGTTGGATCAGCTGGTAAGCCCGCAGCGTCAGCAAATCCACTGCGCCAGGGCCGGCGCCGACTAACCAAACCAGACCGGTTTTATTGGAAGTTTGTTGTTTCATCAAGCCACCTCAGAAATTTGAATGGGTGTTGTCCCGGTTGCTGCAACGGTTTTTGCCGCGGTTTTTGCCCCAGTTTTTGCAAGGAGCGCACGGATCTCCGGCAAGCAAGAGCCACAATTGGTGCCGCAGCGTAGCTGTTCACCGAGACTTTTAGTGCACTGTGCACCGGCAATAATTGCTTGTTCGATACTGCTACTACGTACCTGAAAACAGCTACATATCAGCGCACCGCTGGCGGTCGAAGCTTCTGCTGGGCGACCTTGCAGTAATTGCCTGCGCCGCTCGACAGCTCTCGTTTCGACAGTAAGCGCCCCGGCAAAACAACTATCCAGCCAGGCTTCATCCGGCGCGATGCCGTCGGCACCACAAAGCAGCAGCCACTGCAGCTGATTGTCGCTAAGCGCCGCCGCGCGATAATCAAAGGCGCGCTCGTCTGTACTTTCAACTGTTGCAGTTGCGGCTGCCGTTGTTGAACATGGCAGTTGCGCTAACCACTGCAACAGCTCAGCTCGAAGTTGAAAAAGGTCAGCTTTATGTTGCAACGGCAGCACCATCCGATACACCTGACAATGGTTCAGCGGTACGCGTGCCCAATAGGCCAGCGGCAATAACGCCAGCTGCTGCGGGCTTAAAATTTGCGGACAAAACAACCACAGCGCCAATCCTGCTGGCACCGCTTCCAGCGTCACCTGGCTTAATTTCAGCGCTGGCTGGCCCGACACCGGGTCAACATTCGCCGCAAACAGCACATCACAGCGCGCTTGCTGACTAAACTGCGCCGTCCAATGCATCGGCACAAATAGCTCACCCCGGCGCTGCGCCTCACTGATTTCCAGCCGCGCCCGCATCGCACCCAATAAATTTGTTAGTTGCACCAGTTGACCATCACGCAAGCCTTCGGCAGCAGCATCAGCCGGATGCATCACCACAAAAGGCTCACTACGATGTTGCATTAACGCCGGGACCGCGCCGGTGCGGGTCATGCTATGCCATTGATCACGAATGCGACCGCTGTTTAATAACCAGGGTTTGTTGCTGTCGATCGTTGCTTTTTCCTGCAGCAAAGCCCGCACATCAATGGCAATAAAATTAGCCCGGCCATTTGGCGTATAAAATCGGCCATCCGCAAACAACCGCTGCCGCCCTGCCGGATTTTCGGCGTTGACCGGCCACTGCGTGGGCGCAAGATTTTGATATTGCGCAGCGCTAAGTGTACTAAGCCCGGATAAATCAAAAGCACGGTTGCCGTCATTGTGAAAAGCTGACAAGGCCGCATGTTCGGCAAAAATTTCAGCCGCATTGGCAAATGTAAATTGCCCGGCAAAACCCATAGCGGCCGCCACTTCACAGATAATTTGCCAATCGGCTTTGGCCTGCCCCGGTGCTGGTTGAAAGGCTTGTTGGCGCGAAATCCGTCGTTCGGAATTGGTGACAGTGCCGTCTTTTTCACTCCAACCAAGCGCCGGTAATTTGATATGGGCGATATCCAGCGTATCGGTGTGCTGATAAATGTCCGAAACTATCACCAACGGACAAGCTGCCAGCGCCGCCTTCACCGCATCGGCGTCCGGCATACTCACCAGCGGATTGGTCGCCATGATCCAAATGGCTTTAATCTCGCCCCGCGCCACCGCTTCAAATAACTCCACCGCTTTGTAACCGGCTTTGGTTGCGATATTCGGCGCTTGCCAGAACTGCTGCACCAGCGCAATTTTCGCGGGATCAGTAAAATCAATATGCGCCGCCAGCTGATTGGCAAGGCCGCCGACTTCTCGCCCGCCCATCGCATTTGGCTGACCGGTCAGCGAAAATGGCGAGGCGCCTGGTTTACCGATGCGGCCGGTGGCGAGGTGGCAATTCAAAATCGCGTTTACTTTATCAGTACCGTCAGTCGCTTGATTGACCCCTTGCGAGAACAAGGTGACAGTGTTGTGCTCTTGGCCAAACCATTGATAAAACTGGGTCACACTCGACAACGGCAAGTCACAACCGGCAGCGATCGCAGATAGCGTTAATTGTTGCTTGGCTAAATCGGCGGCCAGGTCGGCAAAACCCTGACAATGTTGCCGAATAAATTCGCTATCAAGCTGCTGCGCCCTGATCAACTGCGCCAGCAAACCATGAAACAACACCGTATCAGTGCCCGGTTTAAGCTGCAGATGCAAATCAGCGGCTGCCGCGGTGGCGGTGATTCTGGGGTCAATCACCACGATTTTCAGCGCCGGGTTGCGCTCCCGTGCCGCTTCAATCCGCTGCCATAACACCGGGTGGTTCCACGCCATATTGGCGCCGACCAGCACTAGTAAATTCGCCAGCTCCAAATCTTCATAACAGCCGGGCACCACATCGGCACCAAAAGCGCGTTTATGGCCAGCCACGGTTGATGCCATACAAAGCCTGGAATTAGTATCAACATGGCTGCTGCCGATAAAACCTTTCATCAGCTTATTGGCGACATAATAATCTTCGGTCAGCAGTTGGCCGGATAAATACATTGCTACTGAGCCAGGTCCGTGCTCGGCAATGGTTTTAGTCAGGGATGCAGCAATACTTTGGATAGTGGTTGGCCAGTCGCAGTTCTGCCCATGAACATTGGGTTGGAGCAGCCGGTTGTTGCTATGTAAAGTCGAACCCAGCGCACTGCCTTTGACGCATAATCTGCCAAAATTAGCCGGATGTGTTGGATCGCCGCTCAGCACCGCATCAGCGCTCGCAGCTGTCGCAGTGCCAGCACCAGAAAGCCGCACCTGCACGCCACAGCCAACACCACAATAAGGACAAGTTGAGTTTGCCATGATTCCTGACCTGTTTCCTGAGCTATTCCCTGACATAAAGCCCCATAAAAAAAACGCCCACCGCAGCGGCACTTTTTCAAGTGACACCAGGGTGAGCGTCTTTGCTCTGCGTATTTCATTGGCTACTAGATAAAACTATCTGCTAAATAAAGCTATCTACTAATTAAAACACAGCAAAAGCGATGCCAATGATTTTTATTCATTGATTCATAGACTTAACAAATTCACCTTTGAAACCGTAATTCACCTCTGCCGCGAAAGAGTGCAACTTGCACCGAAATATCGCAAAACTCAGCTGTTCGTTACCTTACAGCTTAGCGCCCCCTCCAAAAAAAATGGCCGCAACGCCATATCCGCAACGCTTCACAGACCAGATTGCAGCAGTGCCAACAGGCTGGAACAGGAATTGCTCTGCCTTGTGACGAGTCAGGTCTGCGGTTCGCTGATGCAGCAATGCTCCTGTGGTGAAAGATGTGGTGAAAGGTATCTCTAAAAACGTGTTATCCATTCTATTGGTCGATAATCAGGCCGAACGGGCGGCTATGGTCGAACGTGCACTGCAGCAGGGCGGCCATCAGGTGATTTGTCAGCTGGCGAGCACGGTATCGCTCGGTTATCACGTCGAACGCATTCAACCCGATTTAATTATTATCGATATGGACTCGCCGGACCGTGACACGCTGGAACATATGACAGTGGTCAGCCAACATAACCCTAAACCTATTGTATTTTTTGCCAATGATGACCAAAACCCTGATGTTTACCGCCAGGCCATTCAGGCCGGTGTCAGCGCCTATATTGTTGATGGTCTGACTGCCAGCCGGGTGCGGCCGATCGTCGAAGTCGCCATCGCCCGCTTTGAAGAATTCCAGCAACTGCGCCAACAACTGCAGCAGAGCCAACAACAACTGTTAGAGCAGCAACTGATTGATCAGGCAAAACGGCTGCTGATCAAACATCAGAGCTGCAATGAAACACAGGCGTTTAATGCCATGCGTAAAGCGGCGATGGACCGGCAAGTCACCATGGCCGATATCGCCCGCGAGTTGCTGAAAAAATGGGAGCACAAATGAATTTCTCCAGCCAGAACAGCCAGGTTGCTCAACCAAAACAGGGCGGGTTAGAAAAACCCCAGCTAAAACTTGGGTTTATTCAGCTGCTTGATAGCGCGCCGCTGATCATCGCGCTGGAACAAGGCTTGTTTGAAGCCGAAGGTTTGTCGGTGCAACTGCAACGTGAGGTGTCATGGGCAACGCTACGCGACAAAGTGGCTTATGGCCTGCTTGATGGTGCGCAAATGCTGGCACCGATGCCGCTGGCAGCAACCTTGGGTTTAGGTGCGCCAGCTGTAGCGATGACCAGCGCGATGGTGCTGAGTCGTGGTGGCAACGCCATCACCTTGTCGACGCGGTTGTTAACACAACTAGGCATTGACCAACAGACGCCAACCAGTCAGGTACCGGCAGCACTGCACAATTATGTTGCAGCCAACCAACGGCCTTTAACCTTCGCCACCGTTTACCCTTATTCCTGCCATCACTATCAGCTGCATGCCTGGCTGGAGCATTGTGGCATTGCACCTTCGGCCATTCAGGTGATAGGCATCGCACCAGCGATGGCAACGGCGGCACTGCAACAAGGGGTAATTGATGGTTTTTGTGTCGGTGAACCCTGGAATAGCCTTGCAGAAGCTGCTGGCCATGGCCGGATTGTGTTGTCGATGGCGCAACCTTTGACAAATCTTCCTGCACCGGCACTTTTGCCTCAATATGGCCCGGCCGAAAAAGTATTTGGCATCACCACCCAATTTAAGCAGCAACATCCCCATACCTGCGCCGCATTAATACGTGCGTTGCAACAAGCCGCGCACTGGCTGGTTCAACAGCAGTATCAACCCGGACTCAGCCAGCTATTGGCGCAAGCTGAATATCTGGATTTACCAGCCGCATTGTTGGCAACTTTGTTAACACCAGAGCGCCCCAGCCTGTTTAGCACGCAGATCCCAATCCAGTTTTGCACTGAACAAAGCCAATCGCTGGCCGATGCGCGTTGGGTGGCGCGGCAAATGTTGCAACTGGGTCAACTCAGCCAGCCCGTCACAGATCAGCTGTTAGCACAGGTTTACCTGCCCTGATTTGCTTACGCCCACCGAAATCTTTTTATGCCAACCGAAACCGGGCCACCATATCCTGCAATGAACCGGCGAGCCGTGCCAACTCACGGGCGGTCGAAGCCGTTTGCTCAGCACCGGTGCTGGTTTGCACCGACACATCGCTGATCCGGATAATATTCTGGTTAATTTCTTCTGCGACCGTGGTTTGCTCCTCCGCCGCAGAAGCGATCTGGGTGGTTTTATCGTGAATGGTGACAATGCCGTCCAGCACCGCTTCTAATAACTGGCCGGTGGCATTGATATTAGTAGCGCCCTGTTCGGCCTGTACCAGGCTTTGTTGCATCTCGCCCGACGCTTGTTCGGTGCTTTGTTGCAGCGCTTCTATCATCTTGCGGATATCAATGGTGGATTGTTGGGTTCGCTGCGCCAAATGCCGCACTTCATCGGCCACTACCGCAAAACCACGGCCTTGTTCGCCGGCTCTTGCTGCTTCAATCGCTGCATTCAGCGCCAGCAAATTGGTTTGATCAGCAATACCGCGGATCACTTCCAGCACCGAATTAATCGCCTGACTATGGGTTTTGACCTGCAAAATTTTGCTGTTGGTATCCTGCACCTGGGTCGATAATTTGCCTATCAAGACAATGGTTTGCTGTAGTTCTTTTAAGCCTTTTTCCGCATGCCGCTGCACTGAACTGGTTTCGCTGGCCGCTTCGGCGGTGCTGCTGGCCACATCGCGTACCGTCGCACTCATTTCATGCATGGCAGTGGCCGCAAGCTCAGTATCCTGTTGTTGCTGCGCCACCCCGCGGCTGGTTTGCAACGTGACCGCCGACGCTTGTTCGGCCGCTGCTGCCACCTCATGTACTGCCGAATCAATCTGTTGTAACACCTGCTGTAATTCGTCAGCCACCGCATTAATACCGGTTGCAATTAAGCCAAATTCATCACGGCTTTGGTACTGCACTCTGGAGGTTAAATCTCGTGCGGCCAGGCGCCCCATCGCTTGTTCGATGCGGGCCATTGCCTGCTGAATATTACGGATCACCATCCAAGCCATCCAGAACACCACCATCAACAGCAGAAAATTTGCCAGCAGTTCCCAGATCATCGCCTGCAGATCTGCTTGATACAGAGCGCTGGCATCTTGCTGCGTCTGCTGCAACAGTTGATTTTGTAACTGCACTAAAGGGGCGATCCGGGCCGTGGCGAAATCAAACCACTGGGCGCTGTCGGCGCTGAATTTAACATTGACGCCATGTTGAAACAGCAGTTGCTGCATCTGTTTAAATTCACTGGATGCTGACGTTGCTAACACATCTTTAATCATCGCGTGCCGCTCTGCGGCGACTATTTGGTCGGAAGCTGTATCACTCATGTCGTTAGCACTTTGGCGCAACACATTGTCGGCAAAAGCATTAAATGCACCAAGATTGGCACTGACTTTGGCAAATAATTCGGCATCGGCTTGCTGCTGGGTAAACACCAACCCCAGCAATGCACGCTCGCGGCCAGCACGTTCGATCATTTCCATCAGCTGATTAATCACCCCCAGCTGGCGCGCCATCTCACGATGCGCCACTTGTTGTTCTGTCTGATGGCTGACCTGTAATAAGCCCGTGATTAAAGCGGTGTACCGCGCTGCAGAATCCGTGCTTTTAATGCTGAAGTTATCGATATCGCGGCGCAATGCGGTTAAATCAGTGAGCTGTTGCTGCATGGCTGCCAGCTGAGGCAGTTGTTGCGCGTTAAACTGTTGCAGATGTTGATCTGTGTCACGACGTGATGCTGGCACTTTGTCGGCAAAACGTTGGCCTTGGCTACTCAAAAATACGCCACTGCTGCCACGCTCAACCTGCAAACGATTGACTAGCGCCGCCAGTACCAGACTCTGTTGGACATTTTGCTCTACCGCAGCGGCCATTTTCAGTTCAGTGTATTGCGCCCACACCAGCTGACCGACAAACCAGCACAAAAACACTAACGGCAATGTAAGTAATATCAAAAGCTTGCGCTGCATCGGCCAGTTACGGATCATCGTTTGCATCTTACATTCCTTTTGAAAACTGAGTGCCGGCTTGCTACGCCGAAATTGTTGCCAGCGGCTCGTGACCGAGATCGGGCAGTGCAGCATTTTTTACAATCTAGAATTACAACCTAGCAATACAACCTAGGACAGCCCCAACAAAAAGTAAAACCAGTTTTGGTGATAGCTGCGGCTTAAGCCCGCGAACGAATGCAAGTCATTTGCACAACAATTCAGCAGCACTGCCCTGTTCTGGTTCAATTGTGGCCACTGTTACGCAACGAAAACTTTTTAACTATCTGAAAATACTCAGCTTTAATAATTGGCATAACTACTGCAAATCACAGCAATAACGGTCACCCATTTTTTTACCCTCAACTTTCATCCGAACAGGCAAAGACGCCGGGATTGCATCAGCGACAACAAGCTGCTGCAACCGGCGTTTTTTTATGGCCCGGATTTTAGTGGTGGATTTGAGCGAATTAAACTCAACCAATTGAATTTACTTATTTTTATATAAATATCAGCCACAATCAGGAAAGGAATTATTGATGAAATCTTGCTCTCTTTTATTGCTGACGACCCTGCCATACTGTGGCCTTACGCTGGCCGCGGATAAACCAGTGACCACCACGCAAACGGCTGGTGATCAGGCGACAATCAGCCAGGCACTGGCGAAAAGTACGCTACAGGCAAACTTCCGCTACCGGCTGGAAACGGTTGATCAAGATCCAGTCGTCAATGGTACACCGCTAAAAAATGCGCTGGCGTCGACTTTGCGCAGCCGCCTCACCTTAACCACCGGCAGCTGGTTAAATACCAAAGCATTATTGGAGCTTGATAACGTCAGTAGCCTGGGCGGTGAAACCTACAACAGCACCGTCAATGGCAACAGTAGTTACGCCGTGGTGCCTGATCCAACCGCCACCGATCTGAATCAGGCCGCTCTACTGATCAGTCCCTTTGCCAGCAGCCAGCTGACCATCGGCCGGCAGCGGGTGAATTTGCAGAATCAGCGTTTTATCGGCAGTGTCGGCTGGCGTCAGAATGAACAAACCTTTGATGGGGTGCGGCTGCAACAAAAGCTCTTTACCACCGCCGATGGTGGCAGTTTTAGTGCAGATCTGGCTAGCTTGCACAATGCCAACCGGATCTTTGGTCCTGATGCTTGTTGTAACGCAAGTGCTGCCGCCGATTTACATGGCCGGTTTCAGCTCGCCACTGTGCAGTGGCAACTAAACCCGGCCAACACCACGGCAATCTTTAGATATGATTTGGATTTTGATACCTTATCTGCCCGTGACAGTGTGACGCAGGGGCTGGATTACAGTGGTCAATTGGCAGTCTTCCAACCACTAAAATGGCAAATTGCGCTGGCAAGACAACAAGATGCGCATCAGGCACCAATGCAGTACCAACATCATTATCACCGGCTGGATTTGAGTTATAGCTGGCAACACTTCACCCTGAAACTAGCGCAAGAACGACTGGCCGGTGATGGTAACAGCGCTTTTCAAACGCCTTTTGCCACTTTGCACGCCTTCCAGGGGTTCGCCGATTTATTTCTAACCACGCCAAATAGCGGTGTGCGCGATCATGCACTGGAGCTGATGTTCCCACTGCAAGGCGTCAAACTCGCGACCAGCTTTCATCGCTACGATAGTGATAGCAGCTCATTCAAACTCGGCTCTGAAATTAATCTAACCGCAGCTTACGATATTCAGCCGCAGCTGAATTTACTGCTGAAACTGGCGCAGTATCAGGCAGATAGCTTTGGCGCAGATACCCGAAAAGTCTGGTTGATGGCAAGTTACAGTCTGTAAGGCAACAGGAGGAACCGATGGCAGCACAAAATTCCGCAGCGCTGGCGCGTATTGGTATTGTCACGATAAGCGATCGGGCATCGGCAGGGGTTTATCAGGACATCTCCGGCCAGGCGATTATCGATACACTAAACCAGTATTTGAGCAGCCCCTGGCAAGCCGAATACCGCTTGATCCCGGACGAACAAGCGCTGATTGAACAAACCTTGCGTGAACTTGCCGATGACATGGGTTGCTGCCTGATTGTCACCACCGGCGGCACTGGCCCAGCCAAACGGGATGTCACGCCGGAAGCGACCGAAGCAGTGTGCGATCGGATGATGCCCGGCTTTGGCGAATTGATGCGTCAACAATCGCTAAAATTTGTGCCAACGGCCATTATATCGCGGCAAACCGCCGGTTTACGTGGCAGTTGCTTAATCATCAACCTGCCGGGCAAACCTTCGGCCATCCGCCAATGTTTGGATGCGGTGTTTCCGGCGGTGCCTTATTGTATCGATTTGATGGACGGTCCATTTTTAGAAACCAATCCGGCGGTGATCAGCGTATTCCGGCCCAAGCCAAGCTAAGCGAAACTGAGCTGGACCTGAGTGTTTAGCTCAGCTAGCGCTGCTGCTTGCACTTGCACTTGCACTTGCACTTGCACTGCAACAAGCACAATCGGGCTGCCGTGATAGCGAAAAAGTTTGCCATTCGCTGTGCAGCCCATCGAGCAGCAACAATTTGCCAGCTAATGCCGTGCCGCAACCCGTCAAAATTTTAATCGCTTCCAACGCTTGCATCGCACCAACCACGCCAACCACCGGCGACAAAATGCCAGCTTCCAGGCAGCTGAGTTGTGGTTCGCCAAAAACGCCAACCAAACATTGATAACACGCAGATTTTCCGTCCATTAAAAAACTGCTGATCTGCCCTTCCATCCTAATGGCAGCAGCCGAAACCAAAGGCACCTGCAGCCGGTAGCATTGACGATTGATCAGCAGCCTTGTCGCCAGGTTATCGCTGCAATCGAGCACCAGATCATGTTGTGCCACCCACTGCTGCAACAACAGTTCATCGGCAAATTCGCTGATGGCGACAATATTAATCTCTGAATTTAACTGACGTAGTGCAGCCGCAGCCACCGTTGCTTTTCGCTGGCCAACATCCGTTTCCCGAAACAAAATCTGGCGTTGTAAGTTACTGCGGTCAATTGAGTCACCATCCACCAACGTCAGGGTGCCAACGCCGGAACTTGCCAGGTACGGCAACGCGGCACAGCCAAGGCCACCAACCCCAATCACCAGTACTTTTGCGGCGCTCAACTTTTCCTGTCCTTGCAGCTCAAACGACGGCAGCATGATTTGCCGGCTGTAACGCAGGGCTTGCTGTAACGTCAACTCCATGGGCTGCACATCAGACAACTTCATATAACCACCTGAATTTTAAAACGATAAATACATATTAAAGCCGCAAGGACTGCGTAAAACAGCCTAATTCCGGCAACATGTTGCGCCGCTAATTTAGCACGTGATGAAAAAAAATACCGCTTACTAATTGACCTTTCTGCGATGACGCAATACTTTATGAAAGCGCTTTCTGAAACCGCTTACATGAGCAAGCGCAACATATTATAAAAAACTCAACGACAGGGTAGCAACAATGAAAACAACGATGCGAAACGCCATGCTTTGTGCAGGCATCGCCACCGTGAGCTTACAAGGCTGCGGCGGTGGTTCTGAAACCCATTCCGACTTTACCAAAGTGGATGTCAGCAAACCGGTATCCGACTGGGTGATGGTTTGGAATGATGAATTCGATGCTGCTGAAATCGACAGCCGTAAATGGAACTTCGAAGTTAACTGTACCGGTGGTGGTAACAACGAAAAGCAGTGTTATACCAGCGATAAGAAAAACGCTTTTATCAGCGGCGGCATGCTGAATATTGTGGCGTTACCAGCTGCGGCCGGTGCCGACAAACCATACACCTCATCTCGTTTAACCACCCAGAAAAAAGCTGATTTTAAATACGGCCGTTTTGAAATGAAGGCCAAACTCCCTTCAGGTCAAGGCAGCTGGCCGGCATTCTGGATGATGCCCACTGACTCGTTTTATGGCAGTTGGCCCAAATCCGGTGAAATTGACATCATGGAAGCGGTTAATTTAAAAGTTCCAAACGCGACCGGCGTCCTCGAAGCCAATGTCCACGGCACCCTGCACTACGGTCGCGAGTGGCCGAATAACCTCAGCAGCGGCAAAGGCTACGCCTTGCCTGAAGGCAAAAACCCGGCCGATGATTTTCACACTTACGCCATTGAATGGCAGGAAGGTGAAATTCGCTGGTATGTGGATGGTTATTTGTTTGCAACCCAGCGTCAGTCTGAAGTGCGTTATAACGCCAAAAATCAGGCTGTTGGCCTGAAACACCGTGGCTGGTACACCGAATATTTTAACCAGGGCACCGGCGAAAAAGAACTGCACTGGGATAAAGCGCCTTTTGATCAAAAATTCTTTATGATTTTAAACGTCGCTGTCGGCGGTAACTGGCCGGAAAACGTCAATAAAGGTGGCATCGACGCCGCAGCTTTTGCCAAAGGCCAAAGCTTAATTGTTGATTATGTTCGTGTTTATGAATGTAAAGTCAATCCTACCACCGGTAAAGGTTGTGAAACGGTTCGTCCTGGTTATGACAAACTGACTGACGGCCTGGTTGAAGGTAAAGCGCCAATTCCAGCGCCTCCATCCACTGGTATTCCACAAAACCTGACCATTTTTGATGGTACACCAAACCCAAACTGGCCAGCCTGGGATTGCTGCGGCGGTTCCAACCCGGCATTAGTCGCCGATGCGGCGCGCGGTAACGTCTACGAATTTCTGGTCGGCGCTGCGCCAACGGTGAATGGTTTTGTCACCCGTACTGCCTTTATTAAAGATCCGGCAGGCGTAGCAACCCCGTTTGACGCTTCGCCAATGGCAGCAACCGGCAACGTAACTTTTGATATGCAGCTGATTTCTGCGCCAAATAACGCAGCAGCAGCCTGGAAATTTAAAGTGGAAAGCTCTGAAGGCTCAACCGCCGCCGAGCTTGATTTAACCGTTGGTGGCCCCGCTCCTGCAGTCGGTAAATGGCAGAGTTATTCCTTTCCATTAAGCACGCTGGCAGCCGCTGGTCTAGATTTAGCCGCCATTGACGTGGTGATGATTTTCCCAGCCTGGGGCAGCGGTGAAGGTGCGGTCTATCGGATTGATAACCTGAAAATTGGTCAGGCGCCAGTCGCCAAGCCACAGCTGGTGTTGTTTAAAGACGGTAAAAACCTCGACTGGCCAATGTGGGACTGTTGTGGCGGTTCGACCCCAACCGAACAAGTTGATGACGCCGAACATGGTGCTGTCGCCGAATTCAGCATTGGTGCCACCCCAACTGTGATGGGTTTTATCACCCGCGCCGCCAACGGTGGCAGCGATAAACCATTTGACGCAACCGCCATTCTGGACGGCGGTGTGGTGCAATTCCAAATGAAATTGGTGAGCGCGCCAAGTACACCAAACGCGGCCTGGAAATTTAAAGTTGAAGCTGATGGTGGTTCCAGCGCGGTCGAGCTTGATTTCACCGCGAGCTTAGAAGCCAAGGCGCCGGAAACCGGCAAATGGCAAACCTACACCTATAAACTGGCTGATTTAGCCGCAGCGGGTTTGGATGTCAGCGCCATTGACGTGGTGATGATTTTCCCGGCCTGGGGCAGCGGCAATGGCGCGGTATATCGGGTTGATAACGCTCGCATCTACCACCCGTCCAGCGATATTCCGGTAGTCGATGGCCTGCTGTTGTTTGCCGATAAAGCCGCTGATGACTGGTCCATCTGGGATTGTTGTGGTGGCAGTACACCAACCCTTGAGCAAGATGACACAGCGCATGGCGCCACCGCCCAATACATCATTGGTGCTGCGCCAACGGTGATGGGTATTCAGGCCGCTGCGGATGTGTCGTTTGACGCCAGTGCGCTGCTGCAAAACGGTGTGGTGCGTTTTGAAATGAAAGTTGTTTCAGCGCCCTCAACTGCCGGTGCCGCCTGGAAATTCAAAATTGAATCTGATAATGCCAGCTCTGCGGTAGAACTTGATCTATCCGCCAGCCTTGAAGGCAAATCGCCAACCACCGGCCAATGGCAGACTTACACTTTCCCGTTAAAAACCTTGTTTGACGCCGGCCTCGATATCAGCGCCATTGATGTGTTGATGGTCTTCCCGGCCTGGGGTTCTGGTAATGGCGCGGTGTACCGGCTGGATAACGTGGTGATTGCCAACCCATAAACCGGTAATAGCGCCCGCTTGTTTCGTCCAACAGCAGCGGGAACTCAAAGAAACGGTCAGCAACAAGGCCAGTTGAGTTCCCGGATAACGACAACAAAATTGCATAGACAGGTTCGACATGAAAAAAATGAACAGCTCGAAAAACCGCCTGGCGGTCAGTATCTCAATGATTTTAGCCGCGGGGATAATCCCGGCCGCTTTTGCCCAACAAACCGAAGCGACGCAGACCGAAAACAATGCTGCAGAAAAAATCGAAGTCATCGAAATCAAAGGTATTCGCGGTAGTTTAATCCGTTCAATGGATTTAAAACGTCAAGCCAGTGGTGTGGTCGATGCCATTTCTGCTGAAGAAATGGGTAAATTTCCGGACACTAATTTGGCCGAATCATTGCAGCGGATCACCGGGGTATCGGTTAGCCGCTCGAACGGCGAAGGTAGCCAAATTACCGTGCGTGGTTTTGGGCCAGACTTTAACTTAGTGACCTTAAACGGCCGGCAAATGCCAGGCACTGGTTTTAGCCGCTCTTACAATCTGGAAAACTTATCGTCAGAAGGCGTCAGCGCCTTGGAAGTTTTTAAAACCGCCCGCGCCGAAAACCCAAGTGGTGGCCTTGGTGCCACGGTGAATATCGTCACTACCAAGCCGCTGAACCAACCGGGTGAACGTTATTCGGTCAGCGCTAAAGCTATAGCCGATAGCTCCAACGAAACCGGCGATGACGTAACGCCGGAACTGGCGGCTGTCTACAGCAATACCTTTGTCGACGACAAACTAGGTGTGGCACTTTCGTTGTCACATCAGGAACGTGATTTCCAGAAACAATCGGCCAATATTCAGGGCTGGCAAGCCAATGTCGCCCTGCCGGTGCTCGCGGCGGATAAAGTGGTTGATGCCCGGCCAACTGATGCGCAAGGCAAAAAGACCGGCAACTATTATTTCCCAAAAGACATGAATTACAGCATCGAAAACCTGGAGCGTGAACGTAGCAACGGTCAGTTGACGCTGCAATATCGGCCGATAGACAGCCTCACCATCACCGCCGATTACACCGCTTCGCGCGCTATTACCGGCGGTGAAAGTATCGGCTGGGGTATTTGGAATGAGTTCGGCGGCAATATCAATGCTTATGAACTGGATGAACGCGGCACCGCGTTATACGCCGATATCAGCGGTAACGACGGTTCCTTTACCGCCAACAAAGGCACCACCCAGGTTGATGCCGAGTCGATTGGTTTAAATCTGGACTGGCAACTGAATGACGACTGGAGTTTTGGGCTGGATTATCACAATTCGACCAACGACATCGACAATGGCGCCGACAAAGGCAGCCGTAACTCAGGCCAGGTCATTTTAGGCTCTGACAAACTGCTCACCAAAATCTACGACTTCCGCACCGGCGACATTCCACATGCGATGGTGCTGTGGGCCAACGGCACCGATGAACTGACTCCCGCTGAAATTGACTCGAACTTCAGCCAGTTCACCCACTCGCCGGGCGAGTCGGAAATTGAACAGCTGCAACTCGATGGCAGCTGGAACAATTCAGTGTTTAAAATTCCACTGGTGAATATTAAATTTGGTCTGGCGATGACCGATCAAACCATGGGCGGATATTCCGGCTGGAGCGGCTTACGCGGTGGTCCTGGTTTTAATCCAAGCTTTACCTTTATTTTCCCGGACAGCATGTTTACGCGTCACAGCACGTCAGACTTCCTGACTGAGTTTAACGGTGGCGGCAGCGCGCTGCGTCCGCATTATTACTACACCTACGACTTTGATGAAGCGGTCGCGCGGCAGATGGCCTACTTAACCGCTAGCGTAATGGGTGCCGATGTTTATGTGCCGGATGCGTATATTGACGGCATTGACAGCAGTGCCTCGGTGCGTGAAAAAACCAACAGCGTCTACGCGCAATCACAATGGGAATTTCAGGTTGGTCGTTTTCCGGCACAGCTGAACGCTGGTATCCGCTACGAAGAAACTGACGTGCCAAGCCGGGTGCGGCAAAAAGTCGAGACGCAGGTCAATTGGGAAAGTCCATCGGAGTGGATCACCCAATACCTGCCAGGCGCTGACACTTTCCTTGAACAAACCGGCAAAAACGATGTGTTGTTGCCAATGCTGGACTTCAAAGTAGAGCTGACGGACGATCTGGTCAGCCGCTTTTCCTGGGGTAAAACCATCACCCGCGCCCCGCTTGGCTTACTGGCCGGTGGCCGTGGTTTAAGCGGTAGCCCAAAACCGGGTTCGCGCACTGGCAGTCAGGGCAACACCGATCTGCTGCCATTTGAATCGACCAACCTCGATTTGACCTTCGAATATTACTACGCCGAAGGCAGTTATGCTGCTTTGGGTTATTTCAAAAAGGATGTGGATAATTTTATTCAAACCACCATCACTGAAACCACCATCGAAGGTCTGCATGACATTCTGAATGGCCCACGTTACTTAAAAGCAGTGGCAGATATTACCGCCCGTGGTGAACAAGCCACCAGCACCGCAATTTTTGCGCAAATGCTGGCCAATGGTAACGGCAACGCCGATGGCAAAATTGAGCCAACGTCGCAAGATCCGTTGATGGTGTGGAATATCAGCCAGCCACAAAACACCGACAGCAAAACCGTGGATGGTTTTGAATTTGCGGTGCAACACTTGTTTGGCGATAGCGGTTTTGGTTTAGGTGTCAACGCTACGATGGTGCAAGGTGACGTTGAATTTGATACCGAAAGTTTGCTGCAACAAGCGCCGTTAACTGGTTTAAGTGATTCCGCAAACTTCCAGGCTTTTTATGAGCGTGATGGCTGGTCGGCGAAAATCGCTTACGCCTGGCGCGATTCATACCTGCTGGGTGTCGGTCAGTCACAAGGCTCATCGGACGCGCCGCCCCAGTTCGCCAAAACTTATGGCCAGTGGGATGTCAGTGTCAACTATGCCTGGAACGAGCAGCTGACGGTGTTTATTGAAGGGGTCAACCTGAACAACGAAACCGAACAGGGTTATGGTCGTTACGAAGAACAGTTCCTATTTGCCCGCCAATATGGCCCGCGTTATACCATTGGCATGCGGTATAGCTTTCAGTAGTTAAGCAGCAATGCTTGGAGCTGAAGCAGGATTCCCGCTGCTTCAGCTTTTTTTATGCCGCTGTTAACCCGCGGCTTTTTCAGCCAATAGTCGCGTAAGGCGGATAGGCCACCTGCGACCACAAAGTCTTGGACAAATCTGCAAGACTGCCCTGGTGTTGCCACCTCCCCGCCATCACCCAATCCACCAATGCCGTAGCGACACATGGAAACACCACCGGTTGCGCCGGAGAAGCCATCAGCCAAGGCCGAATTTCAGCAAGTTCCAGCTTGTGTAACCGGGTAGCTAAACCCAGTCTCACCAGCGTATTGGCATTACTTTGTTGCTCAAATTGCCCGGCCAAAGGTTTTACCAGTAACTTTTTGCCCAAGGTTAAAGCTTCTGAAGGTAACTCAAAACCGGCATTGCTGATCACGGCGTTGCAATGATGTAAATCCTGCATAAAAGATTGATGGCAAAGCGGTTTTAACTGAATATTCCCAAGCTGGGCAGACTCGCGTAGCACTGGGTGATAACAGACAAACTGCTGCGGCGCTAACTGTTGCAACAGCGCGGTAATTTGCGGTAAATCTTCAAACGGCAGATAAACCAGCACTTGCTGAGGTGTGGCGGGGTCAGAAAGTTGTGGTTGTAGATGCACCACCGGCGGCAATAACGGTTGGTCAAAGTGATGCCAATGCAGACCTATATGCTGATCACAAGGCGCAAAGTGGCGTACCAGTAACCGGTCCAGGACTCCGCGTTCTGCTGCCGGGATCGGGTATCGAAAACTATTCTGGTGGCTAATCCCAATACAAGGCACTTGTTGCTGGCGCGCCGCCCAGGCTGACACCGGTTCAAAGTCATTGATCACCAGATCGTAACCGGTTAGATCGAGCTCGCGAATTTCCCGCAAAAACTGCAGTGGCCGTGCTTGCCATGCGGTTTGGAATGGGTCAATTTTGCCATGATGACTGATAAAGGTCAGGCCACGCCGTGTTTGGTAATCACCAAAAGCCTCCATTGAAAAATAACTTTCTGGTTCGCGACCGGAAAACAAAAAATCGACCTTGGCCCCTACTTTAGCAAAAGCCAGCGCCATCGCTCTGGAGCGGGCAATATGACCGTTACCGGTGCCTTGTACCCCATACAAAATTTTCAAATTGCGACTCCTGTCATGCCAACTTTTTAAATCAATGACATCGCCACTTTGGCACAGGCAATGCCCAGCACCGCACCAAGCAGCACATCGGTGATAAAATGCACACCCAGTAAAATTCTCGACAACCCAATCAGGCCGGCCCAGCACAACGCCAGCAGATAAAACGGTGGATAAAACTGGCCGATTAAGGTCGCCATCATAAATGCGGCCGTGGTGTGGCCGGACGGTAAACTGTATTTATCTGAAGGGGTGAAGGTGAGTGTTATCAGCTGGCTCAGTTCGTGCGGGCGGCGTCTTTTAAAACAGTTTTTCGCCAGCCAATACAACGGCAATTCAATCGCAAACGCCAGCAAACCGCTTTTGCTAAACTGGGCATCGGTCGCGTCTGGATTGGCGGCATGACCAAACCACCAAGCCAGCGCCAACAATAATGCGTACAAATGTCCATCGCCGGTGCGCGAAATACAGCGGCTGATTTTCGCCACCGGCTGGTTAAATTTGTGCTGTAAACACAACAGTGAAAATGCTAAGTCCAGACGTGCTAATTGTTGGAAGTTCATAAGTCCCCCTTCATCGTTGGCTTTATACGCCGGCTTGGCTGCCGTTGCTGCTCAAACCATAAGGCACCAATATGACAAAGGCGTGAAATTGAATGTCTTGCGAAAAGACGGGGCAGCGACGTCATCAAAACTTCAAACGTCAGTCATCCATTGGTCACGCAACAGCGCAACACTTGGCTAACTCACCCAAGTCAGGATGCCTGTTTATGCAGAAAAATATGCAAAACTTTCGCGCGGTGTTTATTTCAGATGTGCATCTGGGATCCAAAGATTGTCAGGCCGGTTATCTGCTGAGCTTTTTGCAGCAATGTCAGAGCCCGAAAATTTATCTGCTGGGTGATATCGTCGATTTCTGGGCGATGAAAAAGCAAGTGCATTGGGGCGAGCCCGCCAATCAGCTGTTAAAACTGCTGCTGGAAAAAGCTGAACAAGGCGTCGAAGTGATTTATGTGCCAGGCAACCATGACGAAGCTTTTCGCCATTATGCCGGAAAAAATTTCGGGCATATTCAGGTACAACTACGCGCCAGCCACACCACTTTACTCGGTAAAAAACTGCTGCTGGTGCATGGCGACGAATTTGATAAAGACGTCAATTTCGGCGCGATGCACGCCTGGCTTGGCGATACGTTGTACGACTTTTTACTCTTCCTCAACCGCTGGTACAACCGCGCCCGCCGTATCACCGGTGGCCATTATTTCAGCCTTGCCGGTTACATCAAAAGCAAAGTCCCAGGCGCACAACAAGCCATCGGCCGTTATCGCGATGCAGTCGTCGCCAAAGCCAAACGCGCCGGTTTTGATGGCGTGGTCTGTGGCCATATTCACCACCCGGAGATCCGGCTACAAGACGGCATCATCTACTGCAACGACGGCGATTGGATAGACAACTGCACTGCATTAACTGAGCAAATGGACGGCACTTTAGCGCTGTATCAATGGACCGAACAAGCTGCACAAATCGCCAGTTTAAGCTTGCAGAGCGTGCCTGAGCAGCCAAAGGCGGCGTGAATAGTTTTTTACTTTGAAATCATGCCCTTGGTAGGGCGTACTCACCGCGTCAGCGGTAGTACGCCGCATGGTGTCACTCACAGCGTCAGCGGCTGTACGCCGCATGGTGTCACTCACCGCGTCAGCGGCTGTACGCCGCATGGTGTCACTCACAGCGTCAGCGGCTGTACGCCGCATGGTGTCACTCACAGCGTCAGCGGCTGTACGCCGCATGGTGTCACTCACAGCGTCAGCGGTAGTACGCCGTATGGTGTCACTCACCGCGTCAGCGGCAGTACGCGGTAGGTGTCACTCACCGCGTCAATATACGCACGGTAAAATAAAACTTTGTAGTTCTGCGGCGGACTACCTTCGGTGAGTCCGCCCTACTTTTCATATAAATCAGATGCTTGCGGATGTAACCGTTCACCTGCACCGCGTGTCGCACGAGACGACAATGTTATATTGAATATTAATAACCTGCGGCGGACTACCTTCGGTGAGTCCGCCCTACTTTTCATATAAATCAGATGCTTGCGTAGGGCGTACTCACCGCGACAGCGGTAGTACGCCGGATGGTGTAGCTCACAGCGACAGCGGTAGTACGCCGGATGGTGTAGCTCACAGCAACAGCGGTAGTACGCCCATTTTTCTGGAACGCAATCGCCATTTGATGCCCATCATCCCCCACCAAAAAGCTTTACTTTTTCCCCCAGCTGCCTTTTAATTGCCTGTCTATTTATCCAGTATTCATAACCTAAGCCCTATAAACTATGATCGATAACCCATGATCCTCTATATCGCCGAAAAACCCAGTTTAGGCCGCGCCATTGCTGCAGTGCTACCGCAACCACAGCGCAAAGGGGATGGTTGTATTTACCTGGCCAATGGCGATGTGGTCAGTTGGTGTATTGGGCATTTATTGGAACAGGCGGAACCAGAAAGTTATGACCCAGCCTTTAAACGCTGGCAGTTGCAGCATTTACCTATAGTTCCGGCGACCTGGAAACTACAGGCGCGCGCCAGCAGCAAGGCGCAGCTGGGCATTTTGAAAAAACTGATTCAACAAGCCGATCAGCTGGTGCATGCCGGCGATCCAGACCGCGAAGGCCAATTATTGGTCGACGAAGTGATCCATTGGTGTGGCGTGAAAGGCGCGAAACTCGCGGCAACACAACGTCTATTGATCAGTGACTTAAACCCATCTGCCGTCAGTCGTGCTTTGTCGCAGCTCAAATCCAATCAGGACTTTGTACCCTTGTCCACCTCAGCGCTGGCCCGCAGCCGCGCCGATTGGCTTTATGGGCTGAATATGACCCGCGCTTATACACTGCAAGGCCAAAAAGCCGGTTACCAGGGTGTGTTGTCGGTCGGTCGGGTGCAAACACCTTTATTGGGGTTGGTAGCGCGGCGTGATTTAACCATTCAGAACTTTGTCAGCAAGCCGTTTTATCAGGTGCTCGCGCATTTATTGCTAAGCGAAAGCGCCGATCCCGCCAGCAGTTTTAGCGCCAAATGGCAACCAAGTGCCGCTTGTGAGCCTTATCAGGATGAAGAAGGCCGGGTGCTGAACCAGGCACTTGCCACCAAAGTTGCCCATACCATCACCGGGCAGAGTGCTGAAGTGGTGAAACTGGAGCAAAAAAACAAACAACAATTTGCGCCTTTGCCCTACAACCTATCAAGTTTGCAGATTGATGCCGCCAAAAGGTATGGCATGTCGGCGCAGCAAGTGCTTGATATTGCGCAGCAACTGTATGAGCGGCATCAGCTGATCACCTATCCACGCTCCGACAGCCGCCATTTACCAAAAGAGCAATTACAGGCGGTACCGACAGTGAGCAAAGCGGTCGCGATGCACAATGAAGAACTAGCAGCCATGGTGGCTGGCGCCGATTTAAGCCGAAAAAGCAAAGCTTGGGACGACAGTCAGGTGCAGGCACACCATGCGATTATTCCCACCGAAAAAGCGTTGGCCGCCAATCGACTCAGCCTTGGCGAACAACAGATTTACCAGTTGATTGCCAGGCAATATCTGTTGCAGTTTTATCCACCTTATTGCTATGCCGAAACGCTGTTGGAAGTGCGGATCAGCGGCGGTTTGTTTCGCACCATCGCCAAAACTGAACAAAGCAAAGGCTGGAAACAATGGCTGGGTACGCGGCCAAAAAACAATCTAAACGCCGATCAAGACGACGATACAGCGGCATTGTTACCGCCACTAACGCTGGGCCAACAGCTGTTTTGTCAGCGCGGTGAAGTGCTGGAAAAACACACCCAGCCGCCAGAACATTTTACCGACGCGACATTATTGGCGGCAATGACCGGCATCAGCCGTTATGTTGACGATCCAGAAATCAAAAAAATCCTGCGCGATACCGACGGTCTAGGTACTGAAGCGACCCGCGCCGGAATTATTGAACTGCTGTTTAAACGCGGCTTTTTGCGCCGGGACGGCAAACATATTCTGGCCACCGCCACTGGCCATAGTTTAATCGCCGCCCTGCCCGATATCGCCACCAAACCCGATATGACGGCGCAGTGGGAAGCGATGCTCAATCAAATCAGCCAGCGCCAGCAAAGTTATCAGCTGTTTATGCAGCCGCTAACCGCAAACTTGCAGCAGCTGATTGTCAATGCCCAGCAAAGTCTGCCCAGTGGTTTAGCCCAGCACAATGCGCCTTTTCGCAAAACACCGCCTGGTCGTAAACGCACGACGAGTGGTAAACATGAAGCGCAGCAGCGTGCTCCGGCGAAGAAATACCGAAGTGCCAGTCCCAATAAAAAAGCCATCGACAAGACACAGTACTAAAGCACTATTGCGCTGCTGCGGTGTGCAGCGCAGTGTAGGCTTTATGTTGCGATCGTTACCATGTGCAGGTTGTTTTCCCTCATCAGGGCGGAGTTTTTATGGATCATCTTTCTTCCGGCGTAGCAGCCGCTTTATACGCCGTCACCCTGAGTGTGACACCGGCAGCATCGGCGACTGATCTGCCAAAGCTAAAACTAGCACCTGAGATCACTGTGTCCGGCTTATCATCCGGTGGTTATATGGCGGCACAGTTTCATCTGGCATATTCCAGCCAAGTACAAGGCGCCGCCATTATCGCTGCAGGTCCGGTGTATTGCGCCGCCAATAGCCTGACGGTTGCCTTTGCACATTGTCTGAATAAAGCCGATAGCAAACCTGATTTAGTCGGCGCAACTCGCTACCTGCAGGCGCAACAACAAGCCGGTGCCATTGATGATGTAAATAACCTGAAAGACGATAAAGTGTGGCTGTTTCACGGCACTAAAGACGCCACAGTCGCGGCTGTGGTCAGTGATGCGTTAACAGCGCAATATCAGACGTTGCTGGATGCCGGTAATATTAAGTACATCAACGATCAAAATGTCGCCCACCATTTCCCGACCGATGGTAACAAAGGCAGCGATTGTCTGGTGTCAGAAGCACCGTTTTTAGGCAATTGTCAATATGATGCAGCTGGTTTGCTGCTGGGTTATTTATTACCCCCGTTGAAACCCAAGGCAGCCAGCGCCAGCGGCGAATTACTGCAGATTAATCAACATCATCTTGCCGCAGTCGCGAAAGGCCAACTGGCAGAAACCGGTTATCTCTACGTACCCAAAAGCTGTAGTGAAGGCCAACAATGCCGGTTACATGTAAGTTTTCACGGCTGTAAACAATATGCCGGCGCTGTCGGTGACGCTTATGCCCGGGGTACGGGTTTAAACGAATATGCTGACACCAATCAGCTGGTAGTGCTTTATCCACAAACCGATAAAAGCGCGATGGCGCCGTTTAATCCAAATGGTTGTTGGGATTGGTGGGGTTATAGCGGTGAACATTACGCGACCAAACAAGGGCCACAAATGGCGGCAGTCAAACAATTAATTGATGCCTTGTCGCGTTAATTCAATTCGCGTTAAAAAGCAAAAAGGGGCTAAGCTAATTGTTTATTTATCAAGCAATTAGCTCCCCCCCTTTTTTATTAGGTTAGCCTGGGAACAGCTTGGCCATATTGGTTAAGGTGTCACCGGTTACCCGGTTGATCCGCCAATCGTGCAACATCACGGCACCAAGCGACTGATAAAAATCGATTGCCGGTTGATTCCAGTCCAGCACCGACCATTCCAAACGGCCACAATCCCGTTCAACCGCCAGCTTGGCTAAAAAGGTGATAAGCGCTTTGCCAATGCCTTTACCACGGAGGTTTGGATCCACAAACAAGTCTTCCAGATACATGCCTGGTTTGGCCAAAAAGGTCGAATAGTTGTGGAAAAACAACGCAAAACCGGCCGCCTGTCCCTGATAATCGGCCATGACCACTTCGGCAAATGGCTTGTCGCCAAATAACGTCGCCCGCAGCTTTTCTTCATTCGCAACCACTTGATCAGATAGCTTTTCATACTCAGCCAACGCCTGAATAAACTGCAAAATTTGTGGCACATCGTTGGCGGTGGCTAAACGTAAACTCAGCCCTTCAATCGTCGTTTCAATCATAAATTTGCTTCTATCTCAAAAATTAAATGCAACTAAGTTACGAGCGCTCAACAATACCTGCGGCACTGACCCCACCGGTTAATTCAACTGCTTTTAATCTGGCCGCCAGTTCCACCGCTGCTTTATAGCGTGGACTTTGCGCTAACATCGCATCAGTGATGTGGGTTTTATGCTTTAACCGGCCTAAACGCTCACTACTATGTTGCCATTGCGTCTGTGGCAGTGTATCCAGCACTTCAATAGCACCGGCACGGTCGTTACAGACCAGCACCATATCGCAACCAGCGCTAAACGCAGCTTCGGCGCGCTGCTGATAAGAACCGGCCTGATGCGCACCTTTCATACCTAAATCGTCAGAGAAAATTACCCCATCAAATTGCATTTCGCCACGCAATACTGTTTGTAACCAATAACTTGAAAAACCAGCAGCTTTATCGCAAAAAGCCGGATACACCACATGCGCCGGCATCACTGCGTCCAGCGCTTTCAGCTGCTGTAATTGGCGAAATACCGTTAAATCTAACTGCTCGATGTCGGCTTTGCTGCGCCTATCCACCGGCAACACCAAATGTGAATCTTCTTTCACGCTGCCGTGACCTGGAAAATGTTTACCGGTAGTTTTCATACCTGCTTCATGCATGCCCTTGGCAAACGCATTGACCAGTGCGACGACTTTGGCAGGATCACTGTGAAAGGCCCGGTTACGGATCACATCACAAGCGCCCCAAATGTCAGCCACCGGTGCAAACGAAATATCGATGTTCTGCGCCAACACTTCCACCGCCATCAACCAGGCCATTTCAGTGGCGAAACTTTCTGCGGTGGGTAAATGTTGCTGCGCGCCTGGCCAAATCTGCCCCATCGCCGGAATTAAAGTAAATTCAGGCCGAAAGCGTTGTACCCGCCCGCCTTCGTGGTCAACCGCTAGTAATAACGGTTGTTTACTGGCCGCCCGGGTTTGCCGGACCAGCTCTTTGAGCTGCGCTTTATCGTGATAATTGCGGGTGAAATAAATCACCCCGCCGACGGCTGGATGCGCTAATAATTCTTTTTCTTCTGCAGTAATTTCTGGACCTGCCAGGTCCAGCATAACGGAGCCGATCATGGAATTGGATTCTCTTGTGATTAAATTAAACGACTGCAACTTCAGGAAAAGGTGGAATAGCCGCAGATCAGTGAATGCTAATAAGACCTTTACTTTACCGCATGCGCTGCCACAAAAAAACCGGAATCTGGTAAAAGCTCTGAAAACAACAAAACCAGCCGTAGCTGGTTTTGTATAATACAAAGCGAATGTGAAAAGTATTGCGATTAACCCTTCAGCGCCATCCCTTCCAGTTCACCTGGTTTAAAACTATCCACACTAATCGCATCAAAGCGCAGTGCATTCATTTCATCCAACTGTTTGGCTTCACTGTCGGTTAACACCTGCAATTCCAGCGCTTTGGCGATGGTTTGCTGCAGTGGTAACTTGCGGGCAATTTTGCCTTCTTTTTGCGCAGCAAAGATTTTCTTCATCAGCGGCTGTGCATTATGCACCGCTGCAAAAGCCTGCTCCATTAAGCCTGTTGGGTCGTCTTTGCCTTCGCCGATATAACATAAATGCGTTAAACGGTCGCGGATCACGCTTGGTTTTAACAGGGCGTCAGAAATTTGCATCGACACATCATCATCCGGCATCTGGTAACCAATACCAAACGGGAATACCAAAGTTTTCAGCAGACCAGCGACAAAACGGTTCGGGAAGTTGCTGAAGAAACCGGCAAAAGCACGACCAATTTCATACAAGTTGCGTTGCACGCTGTAATGCACGAACGGTAAATCTGCCACCTGACGACCGTTATCTTCATAAAACTTCAGCACTGCAGAGGCGATATACAAGTGACTTAACACATCACCCAACCGCGCCGACAACATCTCTTTGCGTTTTAAATCACCGCCTAGCATCAGCATCGAAAAATCCGCGCTTAAGGCTAAGGCTTTACTCATCCGGCTCAGTTGCTTGTAGTACTTAGCCGTTTCACCGCCAACTGGCGAGCCATTAAAGGCGCCTACAGTTAACCCCTGGAACAAGGCACCGAAGGTATTCCCCAACGCAAAACCAACGTGTTTTAACAGCAACTCATCAAACTGTTTTAAACCAGCTTCGGCATCAGGATTGGCTGCCGCTTCTAATTCTTTTAATACATATGGATGACAACGGGTTGCACCCTGGCCAAAGATCATCAGGTTGCGGGTTAAAATATTGGCACCTTCCACTGTAATGGAAATCGGCACGCCCATATAACCATGCGCCAGATAGTTTTTCGGACCACATTGAATAGCGCGACCGGCGTGAATATCAAACGAATCATTGAGTAAAGTGCGCGACATCTCGGTCATATGATATTTCGCAATTGCAGTGACCACGGACGGGCTGAGTTTTAAGTCAATCGCGCCAGCAGTCATCACCCGCATCGCTTCCAGGCTATAGGTTAAACCACCGATGCGGCCCAACGATTCCTGCACCCCTTCAAATTTACCAATCGACATACCGAATTGCTGACGCACATAAGCATAAGCGCCGGTCATCCGCGTGGCTAAATGGCCGGTTGCCGTGCCAAGCGCTGGCAGCGAAATACCACGGCCTGCCGATAAACATTCCACCAGCATCCGCCAGCCACGACCAGCAAACGATGGGCCACCGATGATCCAATCCAGCGGAATAAACACGTCTTCACCGTAAGTCGTCCCGTTCATAAACGCCATATTCATTGGGAAATGACGGTCACCAATCTGCACGCCAGGATGTGACGTTGGAATAAGCGCACAAGTGATCCCAAGCTCTTCTTTGTCGCCCATCAATTTATCCGGATCCGACAGCTTAAATGCCAGACCTAACACAGTGGCGACCGGTGCCAGCGTGATATAACGCTTGTCCCAATTCAGGCGAATGCCCAGCACTTCGTTGCCTTCGAATTGGCCTTTACACACCACACCAGTATCCGGAATACCACCGGCATCAGAACCCGCTTCCGGGCCAGTTAACGCAAAACACGGTACTTCAGTACCGGCCGCCAGACCTGGTAACCAACGGTCTTTTTGCTCTTGGGTACCGTAATGCATTAACAATTCGCCCGGGCCTAACGAGTTTGGCACCATCACGGTAACGGCTGCAGTTAAGCTGCGGGTGGCAATGCGGGACACAATGGTCGAGTTGGCGATAGCAGAAAATTCACGACCACCAAATGATTTTGGAATGATCATCGCGAAAAAGCCGTTGCCTTTGATGTAATCCCAGACTGGCTGCGGTAAGTCGCGGGTTTCATTAACGATTTTATAATCGTCGAGCATTTTTAACAGCGTTTCGACTTCGTTGTCTAAAAATGCCTGCTCTTCAGCGGATAATTGCGGTTTTGGAATGGCATGTAATTTTGCCCAATCCGGCTTACCTTTGAATAAATCGCCATCCCACCACACATCGCCTGCTTCCATTGCTTCACGCTCAGTGTCTGACAGTGGCGGCAGAATTTTCTTAAAGATGCCAAAAATCGGTTTGGTGACCAGATTGCGCCGGATATCCGGTACAGCCAGGATGACCACCACAGCGATGACCAGTAAAAATAAAATAAACATAAGGTTGGTCCTTTTTCAGAGGTTACAGTCAGACAAGCAATTACTTTCTATTAAAAAACAACAAGCATTACAGCTATTTATATTGGTGCAGCGATCCCGGCCGCCAGATAAGGGATCAATCTTTTGATCACCCCATCAATTTCCACAATTTCGTTAAAATCAGCAGCGGCGATATCTTTTAGTGCTTCGTTTGACGCCATGGTAAAGACGATGGTGCCAAGCGAAAAATGCAGCCGCCAGAAGATTTCACTGGCCGGCAGTGTCGGACAACTTTGCTGTACCAACAGCACAAATTTATCCAGTGTCCGGCCATAATGATGATTAAAAAACCAGCGCAAGTGCCCTTGCACATCGGTGTAACCGCGGCCTAATAGCTGTAAAAACAAGGTCGTACCGCGGTTTTGTACTTTGTTCAGCTCCAACAGTGGGATCACAAACACCGTCAGAACTTTACTCAGATCGTTGTGTTGTTGGGACGCCAATAAGCGGGTGAATTCCTGATCCAATCTTGGCATCAACAACGACAAATACCGCTGCAGCACCGCCTGGATCAGCTCTTTTTTTGAACCGAAGTGATAATTGACCGACGCCAGATTCACTTCCGCCATACTGGTAATTTGCCGCAGCGACGTCGCAGAAAAACCAGTTTCGGCGAATAAACGCTCAGCAGCATCCAGAATTTTTTGTTGGGTATTTTGTTTACTGGTCATATCAGTTGGCACATTTAAACAAGTGTTTGAAATGTACGTTTGAATCTGGATGAAGTCAATATAGCGCAGCAAAATTCTGTTTGCTGTGCGCAAGCTTAGATTTAGTGGATTACCTTAAAAAATGCGTTCTTTAGGCCAAGCCAGCAACAGGATACTCAATAAAAAACTGATGTAATTCATAGAGCTAAAATGCGTTAGAAAAATTCACTTGACAACACAAAGCAAAACAGACAATTTTGGTTCATGCGCTGCTGCTAATATTTTCGTGGTCACACAGCGTAGCTAATCCCCGATTTCACTGTTTAAACTGATATAAGGAGAAGAAGATGCAAAAGCTTGCTGCCAATCTTAGCTCTTACTATTACTCTCCTTATTACCTGTCCGAGTGGTTTAATAATTAGCCACCCCCTTTGCCTGATGCAGAGGGTTCTGGAGCACTAACGTCCATCAACATCCTTGCTTAACGCCTGATTTGTTTGCGCAGCTGATTTCTTTGCGTAAATGGCGTGTTTGCTGCGTTTTGCGATCGTCCTGAGCGTGTCAACTTAGGATCGCAAAAGCGCTGGATCTTGATCCCTCTGTGTCTTATTCGATTGTTTGCTAAATCACCCAAGATTGCCGAAAAGGCAACGAATAAGTCCTGAGGAATGTTATGAAATTTGCAAAAATGAAGCACAAGCACTTTCAAATCAATACCCAATACAGCAGGTTATTTGCAGCGACGCTGTTGGCGATGGCAGGTGTACAACCGGTTATAGCCCAACAAACTGAACCTACTGAAGCAGAATTAAAAGCCAAAAGTATCGAAAAAATTGAAGTCACCGGCTCACGCTTAAAAGGCGTTGATATGGAAGGTGCGAACCCACTGCAAGTGTTCACCAAAGACGACCTGATCAAAAAAGGTTACGACAGCGTGTCGTCCTTTTTAAAGGATTTACCACAAGCCTCCAGCGCCGGTACTTTTACCGACAACGGCAATGTCGCAGGCTCTGACGGCACGCCACCAGGCGCAGCTGGTGTCAGCTTGCGCGGCCTGGGTTCCAGTTCGACGTTGGTGTTGGTGAATGGTCGCCGCGTTGCGGTTGACTCATTTTCCAATGGCTTTGACTCGTTTGTGAACGTCAACGCCATCCCCATGTCAGCGATTGAACGGGTCGAAGTATTAACCGATGGCGCCTCGTCGGTGTACGGCTCTGATGCGATCGCCGGTGTCATCAACTTCATTTTGCGTAAAGATTTTGAAGGCCATGAATTATCGGCCATGTACGGTGATGATACCGCTGCCAGCGATTTTGGCCGCACCAACCTGACCTACGCCGGTGGTTTTGCCACCGAAAACAGCAATACCACTTTAGTCATTGATTATTACGATCGCGAAAAATTAATGAACAGTGACCGGCCAATCGACGTTACTTTTAAATCGTCGACCCGGGTCACCATCGATGGCAAAGATTTCGCAGAGCTCTGGTGTGGCAGCAACAGAAGTAACGGCGGCGCGCGCTGTCAGTACGATTATGTCATTGAACGCGCCATTCAACCCGACACCAAAAACGTTGGCACCACCCTGAACCACATCTACCGCATGGGCGACAACAAAGAGTTTTTTGCCGAAGCCATGTACCAGGCCAATACCGGCGGTGCTTACGATTCAGCGGGATCTTTTGACTACACTTTAAATGGCAATTTGGCGACTATTCCGGCCTGGGCCAAAGCCGAAGATGCCAAAAACGGTAGCGTCAATAATATCCGGGTCCGTTCACGTTATCCGGAAATCCGCACCCAAGAGTACGATGCCACCAGCTATCGTTTGTTAGCTGGCATTCGTGGTGAACTCCATTACTGGGCCTGGGAAACCGCGGCCACTGTGGGTAAATCTGAAAACGAAGTTATTCACACCTCTGGCTATTTCAGTGTCGATAGGATGCGCGCGGCGGCACTGAACGGCACTTTTAATCCGTTTAACTTAGGTCGTGATACTGATCCTTCGGTCGTTGCTGGTTTACGTGAAGCTGCGCCAAGAGTTGGTGAATCTGACGTGTTTTCCTGGGATTTTAATATTGCCGGTGATGTATACGATTTAGACAATGGCGCAATAAAAGCGGTGTTTGGTGGTGAATACCGCAGTGAAGACATTTTCGACCGCCCTGCTCTTATCGCCCAAAATGGCGGCGTGACCACCTTAGGCGCCAGTGATGCAGCCGCCGATCGTACCCAATATGCCTTTTATGGCGAGTTTAATATTCCGCTGACCGAAAAACTCGATGCGATTACTGCTATTCGTTATGACCACTACAGCGATTTTGGTGGTGACGCTAATCCTAAAGTGTCGCTGCGTTACCGTGCCACTGATGATTTAATTTTGCGCGCCAGTTGGAGTACCGGTTTTCGTGCACCTTCATTATCTGAACTGGGTGCCGGTACTTCTTTAGGTTCAAACTATATCGATTGCGGTGCGGGCACGCCTTTTAGTGCTTTGTGTGGTGAGTTTGGGAACCCAACCGGTGAACTGGAATACGATCAGGAAACTTTGGGTAACAAAGGACTGGACGCTGAAAATTCTGAAGCGATGAACATCGGTTTATCTTGGAACCTGACCGAAGATTTGAACATGACCGTCGACTATTGGCGTTATCAGCACACCGATATTGTTGATGTTGATGCCAATACCACGCTTAAAGCCTGTATTGATGGCTCGGCACCAAAAGTCACTTCAGAAGCTGCTTTAGCCGGAGCCTTTGGTTGTGTGATGGATGCCGGCAACGACCTGGTATTTTTACGGACTGGTTTTTTTAACGTCGGCGCCCAGGACACCGATGGTGTTGATATTAAAATCGATTACAAGCTCAGCACTGAGATTGGTGATTTTAAACCGTATTTTGCTGCGACCCGCACCTTAAGTTATGAGCGCCAGTTAACCAAAGATGACCCGGCTGAAGACTTACTGGGGAAACTGAGCGGTGCCAGCGAAACGGCCCGTCCGGAATTTGTGGCCGACTCAGGTCTGGATTGGTCATTGAACGACTGGAACGCCAGTTTGTCCGCGCATTACACCAGCTCCTTGGGTGACGGTGATTTTAAATTTGATAACGACACCGTCGATAGTTGGCTTACCTTAAGCGCCAGCCTGGGTTATCACTTTAATGACCAGAACAAAGTGCAATTTACCGTGCGCAATCTGACCGATAAAGAGCCGCCTTACGCTTCATCGCCCACCAATGGTTATGCCAGTTCAGTGCATGACTGGTTAGGCCGTGTCTGGACCTTACGTTACACCTACAAGTTTTAAACGTTCTGCCAAACCTGGAACTTTGGGGGCGCTTTGGCGCCCTCTTTTTTATTGGATATACTGGCAACCACCATCGAAAAATTCATCATCATGAGAGGCTCCAAAGCAAAACAGCAGCCGAAGCTGCTGTTTTTTTCATGAAGACCGATGCTTAGTTAGCAGCAACGACCACAGGTTTTACGCGGGTAACTTCTGGTAACGGATCGTTGGTTTCGACACGTACCAAGGTCGTACCTTGCACTGAACCCGCAACGATATAACGGATAGCCGCCATATAACGTTTACCGGTCGCCAGACCTGACCAGCTCACCGCTGTGGTCGCTGAACCACCGATAGTCGCAGAACCTGGCAGCACCAGTTTGAAATTACCGCCTTTATCAGCAGTGGTCACTGCCCAGGTTGACAAATTAAAGTCAGATTGGGTGCCACTTGCCAGACCATAACCACCTAAACAGACCTTATAAGTACCTGCTGCTGGCGTCATCAGCTGAACTTCTTCATCTGAACCGGCTCGTAAGCTGGTTGCAACAACCGTATTGGCAGGATTCATTAACACCATGTCAATGTCGTCACCACCAGGCATGCTGTGACCGCTGGTTTCTGCATTATAAGTTGCTGCTTTTAATACCAGCGTGTTTGCTGGAGCAACAACCGTTTGTAACACAGTACCTTTAGCGCCACTTAAACAAGCTGCAGCTAACTGTGCTGAGGTCTCAATTGTACCAGGTGTGGCTTGACCGATGGTCAGACTCTTCACAGTCGCAGCTTTTAAGCCGCCCACTTGAGATGTCATGGCGCCGGCAAAACCAGTACCAACGGTGTACAGAATGTTGCCTTTCACGTTTTCGCTATACAACGCACTTGCGGCAGCTAAACCAGTACCTTTAGCAGATACCGGAACACTCACGACTGTTGCACCGTCAGTCCATTTTAATGAACCAAAGGCCCAGGTGTTTAAAGCGGCACTGGTACGGGTTACCGTTGCAGTGAAGCTTGCTGATTGGCCTGGAGCTAAGGTCAGCGTTGCAGGAACCACATCAATGCTAAAACCAGGAATGCTGGATGATGCAGTGTAAGTTGCGGTGCCAGTACCAACATGGGTCACAGTACGCGTGACGGTTGTTTTACCTAACACGTTAGCCAAGGTAATAGATGGCAGGTTCAGGTTCACATCAGAGATCTTACCCACTGCATTACAGGTTGACTGTGGGATGCTTGGCAAGCTAATGCTACACAAATAGCGTGTATAATCAACTGGTTGAATATCATACACCAGACCTGGTACCGCAGCTTTGTTCGGTACTACATGACCAGCACCCTGAGCCCAAGGTAACTGACCTGCAGCCTGACCTGGCTGCGCATCAGCAAAAGTCATGCTCCCTGTGGTCATCAGCGCAGATTTGATCATCGCTGGTGTCCAGTTCGGATATTGTTGTTTTAACAGTGCGCCTAAGCCAGCAATGTGCGGGCTTGACATTGAAGTACCCTGCAGGAAATTCCAGGCCGCAGGTGCAGCTGCACCATTGGCAACATCATTGCGCTGCGCTTCGTTTAGCGTCGGTGTATAACCAGCCAGGATTTCCACACCAGGTGCGGTTAAATCTGGTTTCAGGATATTTGGATACCCACGGTTTGGACCCCGTGACGAAAACGCGGCCATAACAGGCGCTGCAACAGTACCTTTTTTGGCAGCGAATTTGCTCATTGCCAGAGTTGCCGCAGGTTCAGTCGCTAAATAGGCCTTGACGGCATCGGTACTGACTTTGTCGATGTGTACTGCAGGAATGCCATGGTCAATCGAGGTAATCGTATTGTTGGTCAACAGAACGTTACCAATCACAATACCGATACCGCCGGTTTCTTTTACCGCCTGAGATTTATTCACTAACACATTGCTGCCGCGGTCACAAACCACCACTTTGCCAGCAACTTTTAATGGGTCTAATAAGCTGACACCATCAGCACTACCGAAACATAAAGCAGCGTTGGTCAGGTTTGCACCTTCTTTGGCCGCATCACGTGCCAGAATAAAGGTCGAAGCAGCTAAAGCTGCACCATTTAACGAACCACCTTCATAAGAAGCGCCGTTGCCGAGGATCACGTTACCGGCATTAAAACGGTCATGTGTAGAAGCACCCACTGTCGTTAACCAAGGGCCTAAGTGAGCAACAGCGTTGCCTGGACCACTGTTACCGGCAGAAGCAGAAACAAACACACCCGCATTCGTCGCACCAAGGAAAGCAAGTTCCACGGCATCATTGACGGAAGTCTGGCTGCCGCTGATTGAATAGTTCAGTACATCAACACCGTCTTTGACGGCTTTTTCAATGGCTGCAACGTTATCGCCGGTAAAACAGGAGTTTTTCGGCAGTAAGACGTTGGCTGGATCCTGGTAACTCCAGCACACTTTATAAGCTGCGATACGGGCACGCGGCGCGATACCTGAAGCTTTGCCCATCGCGACGCCATTCACGTTTGACATGACATTAGCATTACCACCGGCAGTGGTCGCTGTGTGAGTACCGTGGCCACCGTTGTCACGTGGTGATTTAAAATCTGACCAGTGCGGGGTATACAACCCTTGCGCCACAACTGAGCGATAGGTTGCATCAAAGAACTGTGCACCAATCAGTTTGTTATTACAGTTACTTAAGCTGAAACCTTCGCCAGGCGAACATTCACCTTTCCATTTTGCCGGTGCCGGACCAAACACCTGAGTCGCGCCTAAATCAAAAGTCGGGATGCCGTCGGCATCAACACGATCAGCAAAAGCCGGGTTTTCCGGAGAGACACCACTGTCGATAATACCGATGATGATATCTTCACCGGCAGCACCCTGGCCACCGGCTTTCGCCCAAATACCGTCAGCGGCGTCCAGACTCAGAAAGGCTGGCGTATAGTTGGTGGTTAATTCATGCGGTTCATCGACCTGAATTTGTGCGACGCTGCTGTTTTTCTTCAGCGCGCGAACTTCAGCGTCAGTCAGCATCGCAGTGAAACCGTTAAACACCAGATTAAATTGATGGATGGCTTCCACTGCTGGAACTGCTGCCAAGACATTTGAATGAACCTGGTCTAAATAACCGAGATAATTTTGCACAGCAGAAGCATCAACATCGAGTTTCTGACCAGCAGCAGGTTTAGTAGCCGCAAAACCAGCAACACCACCGGTATAAGAAGCAGCAGGCGCTGCGGCTAGTTGCACCACGTACGGACGACGTACTTCTGAAGCTTGTGCTGCGAAAGAAGCAGCGAGTACCGCCGCTACGGCGAGCGACATTTGAGATAATTTCATCACAGTTCCTTTTTAATTATTATTTGGCTTGTTGACGGCGACGGTTGGCAGCAAACAGACCTGCCAATGAGAGAGCAAACAGACCTACAGTAGCTGGCGCCGCAACATCAACGGCCAGATTATCAACTGCAAATTGCGCCTGATTGTTGTCAACAAATACACAAGCACCGGTGTCTGTGTATAAACAAGCAAGGACCGAAATATTGGTGAACTTACCGCCGCCCAGATCTGAGCTGATGCTGTTCCAGGTATCAAACTGCCAGTTACCCTGAGCATCCTGGCCTGCGAAGTCACGGGAGGCAAAGTTAAAGCTGCCATCGGCTTTCTGACCGGCAACGACCAGCTGACCTACGGTGAAATTAAGGAAGCCCGGCAAAGGCGCGATAAAGCTGAAATCCAGACCGGTCAGACGAATACCGGCACCTGCGATTTTATGCTGGATCGAAAACCAACCGTTGTTTACTGCGGCGTAATAAGCAGAAATGTTATTGCCTGGGAAACCCAGATTGAAAAAAGTAAATGGATCACTACCGTCAATCAGCGCACCTGATAAACCGTCGTCCAAACTTTCTGTTTTAAATAATACGTTTTTGTATTCTACGGTGTCGCCGTTGACGAACAGGCTGACATCGGAAAAGGCTGAGTCTTCAAAATCGATGTCAACGATAGTGGCGTGAGCCTGGCTCATTGACAGAACTGCGGCAGTTGCCAGCGTTGCTAAGGTTTTTACGAGTGGTAATTTGCGGCGGCTTGGCCGACTATTTTGAGCTGGATTGATGGTCATAATTTACCCGGATTTTGTGAATTATTAGTAGCATTAAATGCTTTTGTGATTTGCCGCGATGGCATTCAAAAGTTCATTTGCAATATGCCTGCCAACAAATTGTTACATTCAGTTACCGCACCATCACTGGCTAAGACAGATGTAAAATTCTGGTTTCAAAATCAAAGTGTAAATTATTCTGACGCAATGAATTACATTTTCGAACAACTTAAAACTTAACCGCTCCGGATAAACGCTTAGCAACAAGCACAATATTCATAGATACATCAGCATCATAAACATACAATACCACCAACTCGCGCTACGCCGCCAGGATAGTGACGCTGAAAAAACAACCAATAATTTACACCAAACTTCTGTAAATAATACCGACAACCAATAGCTTGAAACCCTAAAACAGGTTCATTTGTTAACAGATTTCTCGCATTAGGGTTGCAGTCCGACCCGAGACTCAATAACATTTGAAACCTTCATTAGCTTGCGATTAGTCTTTTTCCGTCAACCTCTGGTGAGTACAGCTGCTTTCGTTTAAAATACGCGCCCGTTTTCTTCAAGGTCTCAAATTGTTATGTCACAACCTAAAGTTGGTTTTGTAAGCCTCGGCTGTCCGAAAAACCTGGTCGATTCTGAGCGCATTCTGACGCAACTGAAAGTTGAAGGTTATAACATCGTCCCTTCTTATGAAGACGCGGAGCTGGTGATCGTCAACACTTGTGGCTTTATCGACAGCGCCGTACAAGAGTCGCTGGACACTATCGGTGAAGCGCTGGCTGAGAATGGCAAGGTGATCGTGACCGGTTGTCTGGGCGCCCGCGAAGACGAAATTCGTCAGGTGCACCCAAATGTTCTCGGTATCACCGGCCCACACGCTTATGAAAACGTGCTGGATCAAGTTCACCAATTCGTCCCAAAACCTGCTTATGATCCGTTCCTGCAACTAGTGCCGGATACTGGCGTCAAGTTAACGCCAAAGCATTATGCCTATTTAAAAATCTCCGAAGGTTGTAACCATCGGTGTACGTTCTGCATTATTCCATCGATGCGTGGCGATTTAGTCAGCCGCCCTATTGGCGAAGTTCTCGACGAAGCTGGCCGCTTACAAAAAGCCGGCGTCAAAGAATTGTTAGTTATTTCGCAAGACACCAGTGCTTACGGCGTTGATGTGAAGCACCGCACCGGTTTCTGGAACGGTCAGCCGGTCAAAACCTCAATGCAGGCGATGTGTGAAGCCTTGGCTGAGTTAGGTATTTGGGTACGTCTGCATTATGTCTACCCATACCCACATGTCGACGATGTGATCCCACTGATGGCGGCCGGTAAGTTATTACCTTATTTAGATATTCCATTTCAACATGCCAGCCCGCGTATTCTGAAATTAATGAAACGCCCGGGTCAGGCCGAGCGGACCTTAGAACGGATCAAAAAATGGCGTTCCATTTGCCCTGACTTGACTATCCGCTCCACCTTTATTGTCGGTTTCCCAGGTGAAACTGAAGAAGAGTTCCAGGAACTACTGAATTTCCTGGAAGAAGCACAGCTCGACCGCGTCGGTTGCTTTAAATACAGCCCGGTCGAAGGCGCCAAAGCCAACGAATTACCAGATCCGGTACCTGAAGAAATCAAAGAGCTGCGTTATCATCGTTTTATGGAAACCCAGCAGCGGATCAGCGCCGCCAGATTGCAAGCCAAAATCGGCCGGACTATTCAGGTGTTGATTGACGAAGTGGATGACGAAGGCGCAATCGGCCGCAGTTTTGCAGATGCACCGGAAATTGATGGTGCGGTCTACTTAAATGGTCTGACGGACGTGAAAGCCGGTGATGTGATCACGGCTGTTGTCGACGCCGCTGATGAATATGATTTGTGGGCGACCCGTCAAATCTAAGCAACAGCCATGTAAAAACATGGCATTGCAGCACCAGCAAATTACATAAGAACAAAAAAACACCGCGAATTGCGGTGTTTTTTTAACTGTTTTCAGCCGTTGCGTTCAGTGTGCGGGCTTTTTGGTGTGATCTCGGTTAGCAGCTCAGCGATATCATCCTGATCTAACGCTACCTTTTGAAAATGCGATACCAGATAATCGATATCATGACCTTGCTGTTGATAACGGCGTGCTGTTTCCAGATGAATTTGTTTCACAAAATCCGAAGTCATAATAGGTCCCCGATCGAATGGCTGGTGAAAATTCAGAAAGCAGCGTCCGGCAATTTTGATGAAATTTCAAGCACCGTTGGTCGCAAATATCGCAAGCCGATGTTTTTACGAAAGATCTATTTTCTAGCTAAAGTTCCGGTAAAAAGATTTCATGGTCAGCAGCAGATTGTGAATAACCAGCCACCTGATGTGGCACCAAACCTGAATATTTCAATGCGGATTTCAATAGCAACTTATTGTATTCACTTGCCTTTTCATCACCAAGATAAGCATCAGGCGAAAACCAGCGCACTTCAGCAATTTCATTTTCAGCCGCAAAAACCGCCATGGTTTGCGCCTGCAACTGACAGACAATATACAGATTTGACGCGCCAAACTGGCCACGATGGTGATGCCGCACGCCGAGCACTGATTGAAATGTGGCGTGCACACCCGTTTCTTCCAACACTTCCCGCACCACTGCAATCGCCAAATGTTCCTGTGGCTCGACCATGCCACCAGGCAATTTAAAATAACCTGCTTTTTGCCCCGGCAATGCTAACTCTCTGACCATCAACACTTCGCCAGCTGGTGACCAAACCAGGCCACCGACCCCGATACTATGAGTGGCAGCCAGCGGTACATAACTGTCAGGTTGTAACTTTTTCACCAGCATCAACTGCGCGCTGTGACAATGATGAAAGTTAAAACCAAGGCTCAAAGCCGGTGCAATCAAAGCGGCATGTGTGGCAGGTAATTCCAGCCAGATCAGTCGGTATTGATCTTGCCAGGCCTTAATACTGGCCACCAGCATTGCGATAAAACCCGCAACATTTTCAGGCGTCAGCATCAAGGGCAGCTGTGCCGGCCCCAGATAACAGCCTTGGTAAGGATTCACTACCGCATCAAAAACAGCGGGTTTAACAGGAGCAACGGACATCTCTCAGATCTCATTGGAATTGCGACAGCGCCGAACGACGATGCCGCAGCCAAGCCGGTTAGACCCGACCTTTTGCATAAAACTTAACGAAACAACACTTTCTCTTTTTGAAACCAGGACACGCAAAACGCAATCATCGCCCCTGCCAGCACCAGTGTTGATAACAACACCACGCCGAGCAGCGAATACTCGATGGTGCCTTTAACCAGCTCTTTAATCCCCAGCGCCACATTCAGCACCGGTACCATCGCCAGTTTCCAGTTCAGTTCGATGCCAGGCAAAATTGACACTACTAATGGCATAAACACCACCATCGTCAGCGGGCCAATGTAATTTTGCGCCTCTTTGTAGCTTCGGGCGTAAATCGACAGACTCAATAACAGGGCCGCGAAAATAGCGGTCAATGGAATTAACAAAGCTAGGATCAGGCTTAAATCAATAAAGCCCAAGGTCGACATCGCTTTGGCAACAATATCTACACCCATCATCGAACCTATGATGTAACCCCAGCCGCCAAAACTGACAACGGTGATAAGTGCAGCGACCAACCCCGTCGTCAGTACCGTCATAAACTTTCCAAGCACAATTGCAGTGCGCGAAATCGGGCAAATTAACAAGGTTTCCAGAGTTCCCCGTTCTTTTTCACCGGCACCGATATCCATCGCCGGATAAGAGGCCCCCACCAAACACAGTGGAACCAACAGGTACGCTATCCAACCGCCGATCAGCTCACCAATATTTTCGCGGCTTTCAGCGGTATTCACCCGCTCAACTTTGACCGGTTCCAGCACGGCTGGCATCTGTTCCATCGTTACCCCAAGCGCTAATAATTTTGCCTGCTGCAATTTTTGACTATAGCCTTTGAGTAGCTCATTAAAATGTTTTGAAATCATATCGAGTTGCGACGAACTGTTGTGGATCAGCTGCCATTTGCTTTGATCAAGATTTGCTGCTGATGCATCAAAATCAGCGGGGATCACAATAGCAACGTCAAACTTGTCGTCACGGATCGCCTGTTTTAATTCGTCAACACTGGTGAGTTCGGTGGTCACTTGTTTAAAGTTTTTATGATAAAACAACGAATCTGTAAACTCAGCGGCGCGGTCAGCGTGAATCACCACATAACGATGTTCTTCCGCTTCAGCCTGGCGGCTGACATTGGCCATCACCAATCCCATAATGCCAAATAGCACCGGGAAAATCAGAATTGGCAATAGAATCACAAACATCAGTGTTTTTTTGTCGCGCAACAGCTCGGTCAGTTCCTTCAGATATACCTGCCACATTTATACTGCCTCCCGCTGGATCACTTGTAAAAAAGACTGACGCAAATCGCCACTGCCAGTTAACTCTCTGAATTCATTTAAACTTCCGTTAAATGCACTGACCCCATGATTAATGACCACCACCCGATCGCACAGCGTTGCAACTTCGTCCAAATGATGGGTCGAAAAAATCACTGGTGTACCTTGTTGTTTTAGCGACTGAATAAAATCCAGCACCGTCTGCACCGTCATAATATCCAGCCCGGTGGTTGGTTCATCCAGGATCACCACTTTGGGGGAATGCACCACAGCACGTGCGATAGCAGTTTTTTGTTTCATGCCGGTCGACATATTGTCAGCCCGACGATTGGCAAATTCGTGCATCGACAACAAGGTCAACAACTCTTCAATCCGCTGATTTAATTCAGTTTCTGCCATTCCATGCAGCCGGCCGAAATAAGCGATATTTTCGCGGGCGGTTAAACGGCCGTATAAACCAGTGCTGCTGGATAAAAAACCGATCCGTTTACGTGCTTGCAGCGGGTTTTTAATGACGTCCTGACCATCAATCATGACCGCCCCGTTGTCGGGCTGCAAGGCCGTCGATAACATGCGCAACGTCGTGGTTTTACCAGCACCGTTCGGACCTAATAGTCCAAGCACTTCACCCGCAGCGCAGTCAAAACTGACATTGCGCACCGAATGAAACCGATCACCACCAAAACGCACATCGTTTTTTTCGCTGTCTGACAATTTATTTTGTTTGCCAATGGCAAAGGATTTTGCCAGTTGCTGAATTTGAATCATGGTTGCTCCGTCAATCAGGGGTTTGCTGCCCAGCAAGTTTGGGATACGGTTAATCCTGAATTTTGGTGATACGCTTTGGCCGGAAATAAGCGCTATTCTGGTAAAAATCCGGCTGTTCATTTGCAAAAAACCAACCGGGCACACCCAACAGTGGCAGCGGTGTCAGCTGCAGTGGATCACCGAATATACCTTGATTAGCAATTTGTTCACTTAAGGCAGTATCTATGAAATCAATACGTTGACGCAACGACTGGCTGAAAAAATCATCAGGAACCACCATCGCCAGCATTTTGCCGGTGAGTCCGATAAAAGGCCGGGTGGCCATTTCATAATTGGCATGGCCAAACATCATCGCCGTGACGCCAGGATTGTTCCCCTGCCCGAACCAACAATGTCGCTGACTGACAAAAGCATGTTGCCATTGATGTTGCCGCAGCATTTCCACGACATTGGCTTGCTGCTGGCGATACAAAATAAGCACTCCACATTCATCCAATAACGTCAGTTTATTGCGAAGTGCCGTGCGAATACTGGCGCCATGAAGCTCAATCTCGCGGATATGCAGCTGATTTAACAGTTTTTTTGTCTGCGGAAATAAACACCAAATCAAAGCCCCAAACAAATCATGCCAATTCGGATAGCGGGTCGGCACCTGTCGGGTGTGATAAATAAAGGCTTCATAATAACGGCCATCAGCTGCCAACAGTTCATTGTCGACAAATCGCACCGGCAATTCCGGTCTGAATTCTGGTCGGAATTGCTGTCGCCAGTTGTCCAGTGCCATCACGTTTGGAAAATCAGTACAAGATGCCAACGGAAACAACGTCGTTAGTTCAGCAAATATCGGATTCTCAAGCCAAATTTGGTCATCCCACTGTTCGGGCGCTACAAATCTGGCTGTTTTTGTCGGTTGCGGCAAAGGCATGACGGCATTTTGCGACGGTTTTTGGTCAGTCATGTTGATGCTCCGGTTGAAAGCATTCAGCAAGACATACTTGCGCAAAACCTAAAAAACAGCTTGCAATTTTGGCGGTAAATGGCACATTCAACGGGGTACGTCTGAACGTACATACTGCCAAATGAATTGAATTTTTTCGGATTAAACCTAACGGAGTTTTTATCATGTGTTCGATATTCGGGGTGCTTGACATCAAGACTGATGTTAAAGCCTTGCGCCAGCAGGCGCTACAGTTATCTAAGTTGTTACGTCATCGTGGTCCGGACTGGTCTGGGATCTGGAATGACAATAATGCCATCCTCGTGCACGAGCGTCTGGCCATTGTAGATACTGAAAATGGCGCGCAACCACTGATTAATCCAAATCGAAATCACATTCTGGCAGTGAATGGTGAGATTTATAATCACAAGAATTTAGAGAAGAATTTAACCGTCGACTATCAGTTCCAAACCAAGTCAGATTGTGAAGTCATTCTGCCGTTGTACCTGGAACATGGCGCCAGTTTTATCGATCAGCTACAGGGCATGTTTGCTTTTATTCTGTACGACGCTGAACAACAACGCTATTTGATTGCCCGTGACCATATCGGCATTATTCCGCTGTATTACGGTTATGACGAACATGGTCAGCTGTATGTGGCGTCTGAGCTCAAAGCGTTAATCCCGGTTTGTAAACAGATGCAGGAATTCCCGCCGGGCCATTATTTCGACAGTAAAATCGGCAAACTTGAAAAATACTATGCCCGCGACTGGCAAAGTTTTGATGCGGTTAAAGACAATCCGGCCGATTTAGTTGAGCTGCGTGAAGCCTTAGAGCAATCGGTGAAAAGCCATTTAATGTCAGACGTGCCTTATGGCGTATTGTTGTCCGGCGGTTTGGATTCGTCATTAATTTCGGCGATTACTCAGCAATTTGCACGGAACCGCATTGAAGATGATGGTAAATCCGAAGCATGGTGGCCACGTTTGCACTCTTTCGCCGTTGGCCTTGCCGGTTCACCGGATTTAATTGCTGCGCGTAAAGTGGCAGATACCATTGGCACCGTACACCACGAAGTATTGTTTACGGTGCAAGAAGGCATCGATGCGCTGCGTGATGTGGTGTATTTCCTCGAGACTTACGACGTCACCACCATTCGTGCTTCGACGCCAATGTACTTAATGGCGCGGAAAATCAAAGCCATGGGCATTAAAATGGTGTTGTCGGGCGAAGGCTCTGACGAATTGTTTGGCGGTTATTTGTATTTCCATAAAGCGCCAAACGCCAAAGAATTCCATGAAGAAACCTTACGTAAATTAGACCGGTTACATATGTTTGACTGTAACCGCGCCAACAAAGCGATGTCGGCCTGGGGCATCGAAGCACGGGTGCCGTTCCTCGACAAACACTTTATGGACGTCGCGATGCGCTTAAACCCGCAGGCCAAAATGTGTGGCAACGGCAAAATGGAAAAACACATTTTGCGGCAGGCTTTTGATGGTTTGCTGCCCAATGAAATTTTATGGCGGCAAAAAGAACAGTTCTCCGACGGCGTTGGCTACAGCTGGATTGACAGCTTAAAAGCTTTTGCCGAAAAAGAAGTGACCGATCAACAGCTAACCACTGCCGCGTTCCGCTTCCCGGTCAACACGCCGGATAGTAAAGAAGCCTATCTGTACCGGGTCATTTTCGAAGAACATTTCCCGCACAGTGGCGCTATTGCTTGTGTACCTGGCGGAAAATCTGTCGCTTGTTCAACGCCTGAAGCCTTGCTCTGGGATGCGAAAATGGCGCAGATGACCGACCCATCAGGTCGCGCAGTACGTGACGTACACGAACAAGCGTATTAATCAGCCATAAAAAGCTAAGCTGGCCGACTGTTCCCAACTCTGGCCAGTAATCAACAAAGCCCGCACCCGCGGGCTTTTTGTTAGCCTTTTGGTCACTAAGTACTCGCTAAATTTTTAGCAGCATCCCTATCACAGCACAGTGCAAAGCGCATGGATCAGGCCAACAAATTTGGTCGTATCTTTTGGCGATTTCAACGGCCTTGGTATGCCGGATTTTGTTTTTCTGGTAGATTAGCGACTTCTGTCGGCAGCGTTGCCGTTGACCCTGCATCACTTAATGCAGACCCTGATGAGACATTCATGAAAGCGACAAGTCGTTTCTGGTTATTTTTACTGGCATTGCCTTTGATGCCATTGCAACTGCAAGCCGAAATTGCCCTGACCGGTCAGTGGGTCCGGGATCTGAATCAACAAAGTCTGAAAGATCCACAAACCTCAGGTTTAACCTGGCGCCACGGCGAATTGCTGAGCCTGGGCGATCAAAGTGCTGACCCTGGTTTACGGATGAAGCTATTTCGGATCAACCCGCAAACCGCAGCTTTTAACCAACTGCCTATCAATATCACCATTTCTGCCGACGTCAGAAAAAGCTGTTTTGGCGATTACATTGTCAATTCTCCGGATTTAGAAGCTTTAACCTGGGATCGGGTTGATGATTTAACGCTAATCACCGTGACTGAAGACGCCAGTCGTGCGCAATTAAGCCCGTCCTGTGCCAAAAAATATGCCCAGACCAATTCGACCAGTTACCCCACTTTATTATTAAAAATCAGCTTAAATGCCGATTTTAGCCGGGCGGAAATCACTGCGGTGCGTCCGGTGCAATTCCCGCTGGAATCGAAGGTTGGCAACTTACCGAACGATGGCATTGAAGGTCTGGCGGTTGACGATCATCAAAACCTGTATCTGGCACTTGAGAAAAACAGTGCGACCTTTCCGGCTATCTTCAAAACCCGCTTAACCGCTGATTTTTGGGCCAAAGATAACTTCGTTAAAGTGATTGATGCCAATCTGACGATGCCGCCGTTGGATACTAAAGGCCACCCGATTAATGGCATCGATTTCCTACCAAGCCCAATCCCGGGCCATCCCGGTTACTTGGTTGCTGTGGCCAGAAATGACGATCAACTCTGGATTTTCGATTTAACCAACAGAACCATGCCTTATGTGCAGCCACTGAGTTTTTTTGTGGCCACTGACAATTCCGGCCTCTGCCCGGTCTATGAAAAAATGGTGCAAACGGCGCTGGAAGGTGTTGCGGTACATCAGGGCAAAGTGTATCTGGTGAATGACCCGTGGAAACAGCATTATCCTGATAATATTCAATGTGATGTCAACGCTGAGCATTTTAATAAAATGGCACCGCTGTTGTTTGAGATGTCGGTGGATCCACGCTGGTATACTCTGGCACGCCCGTCGGTAAAAACCACCTTGCCAGGGGTGAGCGCCATGGCGATGGTGACCCATGATAGTTATTTGCTGGTGCAGGATAAAAAAATTGATCAAGGCGGTGACCGGCTTGGCTTACTGCAGTTTAGTCCGGACGGAAAACCTTCTTACAAATCAATTTTTGTCACCGGCTGGCCACAAAATCAGCCATCCAACGATTTGGAATCGATGTGCGCCCTGCCGGGTCGTCAGAATGAATTTCTGCTGGCAGAAAGCGGTAGCTGGCACGGCGAATTTGGTCGTTTATTCCATCTGAAGTTATATCAGGGTTATGCCACGGTCTTAGCAAGTTTTGCCTTGCCGGTGCAACGTGACAACACCGAACAGCAAGCTGGCGATAATTTTGAAGGTCTGGTATGTGTGAATAAAGCACCGAATCGGTTTTTGCTGGTGTTAGGCGAACGCGGTGGCAATGGCCAACGCGGCAGCTTAACCTGGGGCGACTTTGATTTAGCCGCCGGTGATATTCAGTGGTCGGCCGAGCGCCTGCAGGTACAGCCACCGCAGCCGGATCCCGCACAGCCTGCACAACGGGACATTGCCGATTTATATCTGGAATCCAATGTGTTATGGGCAAGTGCCGTGCGTGAAGCCGGTAATAGTGGCCCTTTTAGCTCTTTTATTTATCAGGTTGCATTATTGGATCCCCAAGCGCCAACACCGCTGAATTTGATCTCTGGCGGCAAGATTTTCTGGCAAATTGATGGCATGAAAGTCGAAGCGCTGGCTGCGCCCAGCAATTTATTTCCTAATTCAAGTCTGGCCATTGGTACCGAAGACGAGTCGTTCCATGGCCAATGGCGCGCACTGTTTCCACCGGCCGGGCAATCACCAGCAGTGCCGGTGCCGGTAACTGACAACGTCGTTGAGGCCGTCAATGAATAATACTGAACAACCGCAAGAACAAGCACAACCACTGACTGCCGAGCAGCCAAAAAACCCGTTGCAAGGCTTTACGTTGGAAAAAATTCTGAATTCTTTGCTGAGTCATTACGGCGGTTATCCGGCGTTGGCGGCACAGATTAAAATTAAATGCTTTACTGAAAACCCCAGTGTGAAATCCAGTTTGAAGTTTTTACGTAAAACACCCTGGGCGCGGACCGAAGTGGAGCAGCTGTTTATCCGATTGCGGCTCTATCGATAATGTACAGATCACAGCCGCCAGCTTGAACTGGCGCGTACTACAGCTCTAAAAGCGTTGCAAGCCGATGTTTCTTTGATGTATTTCCTTTTGAAACACGGTGTTGCAACGCGTCTTTGATCTCAATAAGGACTTTTCTATGCAAATGATTAAAACCCGTGCCGCCGTTGCCTGGGGACCAGGCCAGCCACTGACCATTGAAGAAGTCGATTTAATGCCGCCACAACAAGGCGAAGTATTGGTGCGGTTAGTTGCAACCGGTGTTTGTCATACCGATGCTTACACCCTGTCCGGCGCCGATTCTGAAGGTAAGTTCCCGTGTATTCTGGGCCACGAAGGCGCCGGCATTGTCGAAGCTATTGGCGCCGGTGTCACCAGCGTTGCTGTTGGCGATCATGTGATCCCGCTTTACACACCAGAGTGTGGCAAATGTAAGTTCTGCTTAAGTGGCAAAACAAATTTGTGTCAGGCGATTCGTGCGACACAGGGCCAGGGCTTAATGCCAGACGGCACCACGCGTTTCTCGAAAGACGGCCAGCCAATTTACCACTATATGGGCACCTCAACTTTCAGCGAATACACGGTATTACCGGAAATTTCGCTGGCGAAAATCAATAAAGCGGCACCTTTGGAAAAAGTCTGTTTATTGGGTTGTGGCGTCACCACCGGCATGGGCGCGGTGATGAATACTGCTAAAGTCAAAGCTGGCGATACAGTTGCTGTGTTCGGCTTAGGTGGTATCGGTTTGTCGGCCATTATTGGCGCCGTGATGGCCAAAGCTGGCCGGATCATTGCCATTGATATCAATGAGTCCAAGTTTGATATCGCGCTGAAACTGGGTGCCACTGATGTGATTAACCCAAAAAACTTCGACAAACCGATTCAGGATGTGATTGTCGAAATGACCGATGGTGGGGTTGATTTCAGTTTTGAATGTATTGGCAACGTCAACGTGATGCGCTCGGCATTGGAATGTTGTCACAAAGGCTGGGGCGAGTCGGTGATTATCGGCGTAGCGCCAAGTGGTGCGGAAATTTCAACAAGGCCATTTCAGCTGGTCACCGGCCGCGTCTGGCGTGGTACCGCTTTTGGTGGCGTCAAAGGTCGTAGCGAATTGCCAGACTATGTGGAACGGTATTTAAAAGGCGAATTTGAGCTGGATACCTTTATCACGCACACCATGCCGCTGGAACTTATTAACGAAGCCTTTGATTTAATGCACGAAGGTAAGTCTATCCGCACCGTTATTCATTTTTAGATATCGGGATCGGTAGTGCTAATCGCACCTGCACCGGTTGTTTAAACAGCCGGTGTTATCTTTTCTGAGATCTTCCGCAGAGGTATTTATGGCATTGCAGCAACTGACTGCCCAGCGCTTGTTTGAGGGCTGGCAAAAACGATTTTCCCACCGTTCCAAGACCCTGCAATGCGATATGCAGTTTTCAGTATACTTACCGCCACAAGCCGAATTCCATCAGGTGCCGGCGCTGTATTGGCTGTCAGGTCTCACCTGTACCGATGAAAATTTCTCGGCGAAATCAGGCGCCCAACGCATTGCCGCTGAACTTGGCATTGCGTTAATTATTCCTGACACCAGCCCACGCGGCGAAGGTGTGCCAGATGCTGCCGATGGCGCTTATGATCTCGGTCTTGGCGCTGGTTTTTATGTCAACGCAACGCAAGCACCGTGGCAACAACACTATCAAATGTACGATTACATCACGCAGGAATTGCCAAAGTTATGCCAAGCGAACTTACCTTTGACCGCACAAAAGTCGATCAGCGGTCATTCAATGGGCGGTCATGGTGCTTTAGTGATTGCCCTGCGTGAGCCAGAACTATTTTGTGCCGTGTCAGCTTTTGCGCCGATTGCCAACCCAGTGCAATGCGACTGGGGCAAAAAGGCCTTTAGCGCTTATCTCGGTGAAGATCAGTGCAACTGGGACGTTTATGACGCTAGCCTGCTAATGACCAAACTGGGCAGTCAGTTGCCGATGTTGGTATCACAGGGTGAGGCTGATCAGTTTATGGCAACTCAGCTGTTTCCGGAACAACTGCGTCAGGCTGCCGAAGCCAGCGGCACGCCGTTGCAACTGGAAATTCACCCAGGCTACGACCATAGCTACTATTTTATCGCTAGTTTTATCGAACAACACTTGCGGTTTCATGCTGGTTATTTACTGAACAATCCGCTTGTTGAATAATCGTTTTATGAATAATCAACAGTAACGAACGTTAAGCTCTGAGGTTCGTTGGGTACGATTAACAAGTACGATCAACAATACGCAATCGTACCCAACTAAACCGCCAAGCTTAGATTTAGACTTTAAACTGCCCTACCGCAGTACCTAGTTCAGTCGCCAGCCCCAACAGCCCACGGGTGCTGGAAGCGACTTCACTAATCGCAGTACTATTTTCTTCCGCCGCCGCACTCAAGCTGGAAATTCCTTTAGCTAAAGTCGCACTGACACTGGTCTGCTCCTCCGCCGCGGTGGCAGTTTGTGCCATCAATTGTTTTAACTGCTGCAACCGGCCATCAATATCATCCACTTGTTGTTGCATCGACTGTGCTTCGGTTTTGGTATCGTTGGCAATGGCTTCACAACCAGCGCTACTGCTGTTCAGGCTATTTGATAACTGCAGCAGGCCCTGGATCACCGATGCAATATCACGGGTTGCCAGCTGCACTTTACCGGCCAGCTGCCGCACTTCATCCGCCACCACCGCAAAACCACGACCCTGTTCGCCCGCTCTGGCCGCTTCAATCGCCGCATTAAGCGCTAACAAATTCGTTTGATCGGCAATCGAAGTGATCACAGCCACTACCGAGGCAATTTGCTGGCTGTCCTCGTCCAAACGGCCAACTTGCTGGCGCATCTGTGCAAAAGCCGCCAGCGTTTGCTCAAGGCTGGCGCTGACATGCCCAATGGTCTGAGTAAGTTTGGCAGCAGCGGCTTGACTGGCGCTCACCTCGTCCGACGCCAGCACCGTGTTGCTACCAATTTCGGCCGCGGCATAACTCATTTCCTCAATCGCCGTGGCCAACATTTCCGTTTCGCGCGCCTGAATTTGTAAACTGCCATCAGCTTGAGTGAGCGCAGAGGAATTTTGTGCTGCCGCCATTTCCAGCGCCTGACCAACGCCCACCAACTGGCCAATCAACCGTCGTAATTGCTGCTGCATCTTGCTAAGCCAGCCCATTAAACTGGTTTGAGAGGCTCCGGATAACGACATGGTTAAATCACCATCGGCAATGCGGCTGGTCATATCGACCATATCCGCCGGTTCCCCACCCAGCGGCGACAATACATAAAAACTAACGACCCTGGCGGCTAACAGCGCCAACACAATAGCGGCGATGATGATACCCAAGCCAATCCACAACATCCGTGTTGCCGGGGCTGCTACTTCTGCGACATCAATCTCCGCCAGCAATGCCCAGTGCAAGCCGAAAATATCCAGTGCCGAGTATGCAGAAACTACTGGATTGCCATTGTAATCATCGATATACAACAATCCGGCCTCGCCTTGTAACGCCGCTTCGCTTGACGCTGTCACCACGCCATTTTGCTGGACGCTGCCGGCAAACGAAGCCAGTACCGTGCGCTTCTGAGGATCAAGAAAGGAGTCCGAGCGCATCCGTTGATCCGGCCCAACTAAATAAGTTTCGCCACTTTTCCCCATGCCTTCGCGCACTTGCATCACCGAATTAATGCGGTCAATCGACAACTGCACCGCCACCACCCAGCTTTCGCCGTTACTGCTAAGCTCCCGCGCCATAAAGGCCGCCGCCTGGCCATTGGAAGGCGCATAAGGTGCAAAATCTTCAATCAGCACCTGTTGCCCTTTGCCTTTGACCCGCTGGAATAACTTCGCAAGACCAGAGCTGGCATAAGGACCATTGATTAAATTGCTTTGGAAATCAGCCTCTTTTGCCACTGAATACAACACAGTGCCCGCCGGGTTAATAATAAAAATGTCGTAAAAACCAAGCTGTTGTGAAATCGGTAATAGTGCTTCGTGCAGTGCTTGTGGCTGAGCTGGGTCAAACTGGCTGTCGACCACCGCATGCACAGCGCCAAGCCCTGCGGCAAAATCACTAAATAACGCATTGATTTGACGTTGTTTAATTTCCCGTACCGCCACGAGCTTGGCTTCAGCCTGGGCAAACAACTCAGCACGTGCCAGCAAGGTGACGCATAACGTCGCGATGACCAAAGGAATTAACGCGGTGAGTAAGCTGATTAATTTGATTTTCTGAGTGAAACGCATGACATCTGATCCTTGTGTCGGGGTAACGTTAGGGTAAAGCGTTGGGATTACGATATTTGTTATTTTAGGTATTTAGTGGTTTTAGGTATTTGAGCTCTAAAGATAATCCAGACTGACAATTTTGCAACAAAAGGGACAACTTGGTTTCTCGGAGGTTCATTTGTGACAAAATTTCCACAAAAAAATACCGCAGACGTGCTGCGGTATTTTATGAATGCAGATTTACTGCTTGCTGGTCTGTTGTTTCATCCAGCTAAACACTTCGTTGTACCAACGTTCGGCATTGGCAGGCTTTAAAATCCAATGATTTTCATCAGGAAATACCACCAGCTTCGATTCAATGCCCTTGCGCTGCAACGTTGTGAATGCAGCTAAGCCCTGCGCATACGGCACGCGGTAGTCTTTTAAGCCATGGATCACCAGCATTGGCGTCTGCCAGTTGTCAACTAAAGCGGACGGATTGAACTTGTGGTAATCCGCTTCTTTGTTCCAGACCGGGCCGCCCATATCGTATTCCGGGAACCACAGCTCTTCCGTGCTACCGTAAAACGATGGCATATCAAACAAACCAGCGTGATTGACTAAACATTTAAATCCGGTTGGCCAGTTGCCGGCGATCCAGTTCATCATATAACCACCGTACGAAGCGCCTAATGCACAGGCGTTACCGCCATCAAGCCATTTCTGGTTTTCGATGATATAGGCAAAGCCTTTTTTCAGATCCTCCAGCGGTTTACCACCCCAGTCACGACTGATGGCATCGGTAAAGGCCTGACCATAACCCGTCGAGCCGTGGAAATCGATCATCACCACGCCATAACCCTGCGCCGCCCACAGCTGCGCATTCCAGCGGGCATTAAACATATTGCCAAAACTGCCTTGTGGGCCGCCGTGCACAATAAAGGCCATCGGATACTTTTTGCCTTCCTGGAAATTCCATGGTTTCATCCAGTAGCCATAAACAGTGTCTTCATTGGCACCCGGGAAACTGAACTGTTCAAATTCGGCAAACTGAATGTCTTTTAAGTTTTCAGCGTTCACCTGCGTCAGCTGATCGGCCATGCCCGATTCACCTTTAAGCTGGTAAATCTCAGTTGGCTGATTCAGACGATGATTGGTAAACACTACTTTGCCACCAGCAACATTGAGGCTACCGGCGCTGCCATCTGAATACAGTTTTGACACTTCACCAAAGGCACTATTGATTGAAAACACGCTGACCTGACCCAAGTCCTGCGCGGTGGCATACAAAGTGCGGTTATCCGGGCCAAACACGTATTCATTGACCGAACGATCCCACTCCGGAGCCAGTTCTTTGCGCTCACCGGTGGCTAAATCCAGCAGGATCAAGGCAAACCGATCGGCCTCGAATTGTGGTTTTTTCATCGCCAGATAAGCCATATAACGGCCGTCTTTCGAGAATGATGGTTTGGCATCCCAGGCCGGATTGTCTTTGGTCAGATTGATTTTTTCACCGCCTTTAAGCGATACCTGAAAAATATCAAAATTGGTATGCCAGGCCTGATCTTTGGCCGGAATTTTGGCGCTGAATACCAGATTTTGACCGTCTGGGGTAAACGATGCTTCGGCAACGCCTGCCACATCGGTATTCCACTCTGGCATTAAATCTTTGGCAGTGGTGATTTTAGAAGCTGTGACATCTGCGACAAAAAAGTGCGATTTTAAACCGTCTTCCCAGGTGTCCCAGTGCCTTGCCATCAACTGGTCATAGACCATGGCGGTGTCTTTTTTATCAGCATTTTTTTTATTGGCATCGACAGTACAGGCAATATCAGCACAACCTGGCACCACATCCAAGGCCAGTACCAGTTTTTTACCGTCGCCTGAGACCAGGTAACCCTGCACATCCAGCGGCAGCGCCGTGACTTGCCGTGCTTCACCGCCAGTTAACGGTAATTGCCAAACCTGAGACGAACCACTGCGATCGGCAATAAAATACAGACTGCTGTCGTCGCTGCTGAATTTCACCGAATGTTCTTTGCTATCGCTATCAGTCAAACGCTTAACTTTATTGCCGTCCTGCAAATCCATCAGATACAGATCGGCCGTGCTGTCCGCCGGATTTAAACCACCATTTTTCTGGCCATACACCAGATAGCGGCCGTCACTGGACAACACCACGTCATAAATTTTATTCAGTTTGTTCATGTGTTCGATGGTTAAAGCGGTCTTGGCTTGAGCTGCAGTTGCGCAAACTGCCAGCCCTGCCATCACAACCGGCGCTAATTGTGCCCATGCTTTCATACGAATGGTCTCCCGGGATATCGGGCCGGCGCATTCGCAACCGGCACGTCTTTATTGTTATTGTATGCTGTTTTAAAGTGCGGTTATTGTTGCGCTTCAAGTTCGCCGATCTTCACTTTCCAGATCGCAGGCCCTTGTTTATGCACGTTATTCCCCTGACTGTCAACGGCGACCGTTACTGGCATGTCGACCACATCAAATTCGTAAATCGCTTCCATACCTAAGTCGGCAAAAGCCACCACTCGGGCTTGTTTAATCGCTTTCGACACCAGATAAGCGGCGCCGCCAACGGCCATCAGATACACCGCTTTGTGCTGACGAATACTTTCCACCGTCGCGTCACCACGTTCCGATTTACCGATCATGCCGAGTAAGCCAGTTTCGCCCAGCATCATTTCGGTAAATTTGTCCATCCGCGTGGCAGTTGTTGGACCCGCGGGCCCCACCACTTCGTCACCGACCGCATCAACCGGGCCGACGTAATAGATAAATTTATTCTTAAAATCAACGCCTTCAGGTAAACCTTGTCCAGCAGCCAGCATGTCGGCAATGCGTTTATGCGCTGCATCACGGCCGGTCAGCATTTTGCCGGACAACAACACCGTTTCACCGGCTTGCCAGTCCAATACATCAGCAGGGGTCACGGTATTTAAGTTCACCCGGCGCACATTGGCCCCCAGCTCCCAGGTCACTTCCGGCCAGTCTTCCAGTTTTGGTACCGGTAAATGCGCCGGGCCTGAACCATCTAAATGAAAATGGACATGGCGGGTAGCGGCGCAGTTTGGGATCATCACCACAGGTTTAGAAGCGGCATGGGTTGGCGCTGATTTGATTTTTACATCCACCACTGTGGTTAACCCGCCTAAACCTTGGGCACCAATGCCGAGCTTGTTTACTTTTTCATACAGTTCTAACCGCAGCTTTTCTTCGCCAGTTTCAGCGCCTTTATCAATCAGATCCTGAATATCAACCGGCTCCATTAAGGCTTCTTTGGCCAGTACCGCCGCTTTTTCGGCAGTGCCGCCGATGCCAATACCGAGCATGCCTGGTGGACACCAGCCCGCACCCATTTTTGGTAAGGTTTCCAGCACCCACTCGACCACTGAGTCTGATGGGTTTAACATCACCATTTTGGTTTTGTTTTCGCTGCCACCGCCTTTGGCGGCAATCGCCACTTCCACATGATGACCAGCGACTAAATTAATGTGTACCACCGCTGGGGTGTTGTCTTTGGTGTTTTTACGGGAACCTGCCGGATCAGCAACAATGGATGCGCGTAGCGGATTGATTGGATTCATATAAGCACGACGGGTGCCTTCGTCGACCATCTGCTGTACTGTCAGGTCGGTTTTATCCCACTTGACGTCCATGCCGATATTGACAAAACAAGTGACGATCCCAGTGTCCTGACAGATGGGCCGGTGGCCTTCAGCGGACATCCGCGAGTTAATCAGAATTTGGGCGATCGCGTCTTTGGCGGCCTGGTTTTGCTCTTTGTGATACGCCTTTTCCAGCGCCTGGATAAAATCCAATGGGTGATAAAAAGAGATGTATTGCAGTGCATCTTCGATGCTGTCGATAAAGTCTTGCTGGCGGATCACGGTCATGTTTTGCCCTTATGCGTGCTGTTTGGGGGCACATCGCGCCATTCTCGGGCCACGTGCCACCATTAGTATTTCGGGCACCGGTTTCTTGCCAAACCGGCGCCACGCTGTTCTTTTTAAGCAGGGCTGGTATCATACCCCGCATCAATTCCAGCGGCTAGTCGCCTCCGGCAAGTTTTGTAACTGGCTGCCCTGTACCCGGGATTTTGTTGTATGTCTTTCGCTTATTTATTACCCGAATCGCCTGAAAACCTGCTGGATTATTTCGCGCTGGTGGCCGATTTACCTTATGCCATGTTGCTCGATTCTGCTGCGCCGGATCACGTCAATAGCCGTTACGACATTTTGGTATGTCAACCGCTGGCCACGCTGGAAGCTTTTGGCCGGCATTGTGTCTGGCAGCTTGATGGCCAGCTGCACCAAGCCGAACAAGACCCTTTTCTGCAGCTAAAAACCTTGCAGGCGGCACTTTTGCCGGAAGTTCCGGCCGATGGCTGTACTTTGCCTTTTTGTGGCGGCGCGCTGGGGTATATAGGTTATGACGCAGGACGGACCATCGAGCCGATGCCGGATTTAGCCATCAACGACATTAATTTACCTGATCTGGCGTTTGGAATTTATGCCTGGGCTTTGGTGCTGGATAAACAACTGAAACAGCTTTGGTATGTCGATTGCCGAGGTGATGCTGAAAATGGCTGGCTGGTGCAACAACAATGGTTTTTACAGCGCCTTAGTTTGAAATTTCCGCTCGCTGATGTAGCTCAAATACTGCAAAACGAACAGCCGGCCCACCACTTTGCACTGCGTTCAGCATGGCGGGCTAATCTCACGCAAACTGAGTACTTTGCTAGATTCGCACAAATTCAGCAGTACCTGCAAAGTGGTGATTGTTATCAAATCAATCTGGCGCAACGCTTTTCCGCGACTTATCAGGGTGATGAATGGCAGGCCTATCTGGCACTGCGTGAAACCAACGCCGCGCCCTTTTCTGCGTTTTTACGGTTAAAACAAGGTGTGGTGTTGTCGATTTCACCTGAGCGCTTTTTAGAACTAAAACAACGGCTGGTCGAAACCAAACCGATTAAAGGCACCAAACCGCGTTTTGCAGATCCGGTGCTTGATCAACAAAGTGCAGAGGCTTTGCGGCTATCGCCAAAAGATCGCGCTGAAAATGTAATGATTGTTGATTTACTGCGTAACGATTTAGGCAAAGTCTGCAAAACCGGCAGTGTCAAAGTGCCGGCACTTTTTAGTATTGAATCCTTTCCGGCGGTGCATCATCTGGTGTCGACCATCGTCGGAGAACTTGCCGATCACTATCAGGCGGCAGATTTATTAAGAGCGGCTTTTCCAGGTGGCTCTATTACCGGAGCGCCCAAAATCCGTGCCATGCAAATTATTGAAGAATTAGAACCTTGTCGCCGTTCAGTATATTGCGGTGCTATTGGTTATATTAGCCAACATGGTCATATGGACACCAATATCGCCATCCGTACCTTGGTTTGTTCCGACCAGCAGATTCATTGTTGGGCCGGTGGCGGAATTGTCGCTGATTCCAATGCGGCCAGTGAGTATCAGGAAACTTTTGATAAAGTCGCCCGGATTTTGCCGGTCCTCGCAAAGATTGGTAAAGCTGATGACGCTTGAGCAGTGGTTACCACGATTTTTACTGCAACGGCAACCAGCGGCAGCTTTATTACCGCCAGCCAATGCCGCAGTGATGCTGTTATTGTGGCCTGAGCAACAGCAGTTACAGTTGTTGCTGACCCGCCGAGCCATGCATTTGCGCCATCATCCGGGGCAAATCAGTTTTCCGGGAGGTCGAATTGAAACGGGTGAAACGGCTGTTGACGCCGCCCTGCGGGAAACCGAAGAAGAAGTGGGTGTTTCAGCGGCGACCATTAAGATTTTAGGATCACTTCCAGCGATGTCGACGTCCACTGGCTTTGTCGTTTCGCCATGGCTCGGGCTGCTGGGGGAACCTCCAACCTTGCGACTGCAAACAACCGAAGTGGCGGCAGCTTTTAGTCTGCCGCTTAGTTATGCCCTCAGTAACGAATACCGCAAACAACGTTGGTTCAGTCAGCCCTATCGCCAGCAGCAACTGCATTTTTTACCTTTTCAGGACCAATTGATCTGGGGCGCCACCGCAGCGATTTTGCACCAACTGGCCGAACAAATTCAGGCGCCTTGAGGTTAGTGTCGGTTTAAGATTGTCTTTTGCATCGTACAGCGGACACTTATCCGATAATAATAGAGATAGAATCTACACTGACCAGTTACAACCCGACTTACAGAACTGAGCTGGTTCCGCTACAATGGGGCCACATTTTTAATCACAGTAGTCTAAATTCATGATTATCAGCGCATTTGATATGTTCAGCATCGGCATAGGCCCGTCCAGTTCTCACACCGTAGGCCCGATGCGCGCCGCAAAAAAATTCACCGAAAATCTGGCAGAAGCCGGATTGATGTCACAAGTGCATAGCGTCAAAGTCGAGTTATTTGGCTCGTTAGGTCAGACTGGTGTCGGCCACGGTACCGGTAAAGCGGTTATTTTAGGTCTGGCCGGTAACCTACCTGAGCACTGCGATCCCGATCAAATTCCTGGCATCCTGAAGCAAGTTGATGAAAGCCAACAAATTAACCTTGATGGCAAACAACTGGTCAATTTTCCGCGCGAAGGCGCAATTATCTTTCACCGCCGTAAAACGCTGAAAGAGCACAGCAACGGCATGGAGCTGATTGCGCTGAACGGCAACAAAGAAATTATTCACAGCGAAATTTACTTCTCGATTGGTGGCGGTTTTATTGTCCGCGCCGAAGATTTTTCGCAGGAAAAAGAAGCGGCCAGTCAATTTGCTGCCAACAATCCACCACCATTCCCATTTGAAAGCGGTGCCGAGCTGCTGGCGCTGTGTAAAGAACATGGCCTGTCCATCGCCGGTTTGATGATGGAAAACGAAAAAGTATTGCGCTCAGAAACGCAAATCCAAGCGGAACTTGGCGCCATCTGGCAAACCATGTTCGACTGTGTGCAACGTGGTATCCGCACCGAAGGCATTTTGCCAGGTGGCTTAAAAGTAAAACGCCGAGCTCCAGCGCTACACCGCAGGCTTTGTGCTGAAAAAACTTCAGATCCACTGCAAGCGATGGATTGGGTTAATTTATTTGCACTGGCTGTCAACGAAGAAAACGCCGCGGGTGGCCGCGTGGTAACTGCACCCACCAATGGCGCCGCCGGAATTATTCCAGCGGTACTGATGTATTACGATAAATTCGTGCAGCCGGTAACGCCGGATATCTATTGCCGCTATCTGCTGACTGCAGCCGCCATTGGTATTTTATATAAGAAAAATGCCTCCATTTCTGGTGCTGAAGTCGGCTGTCAGGGTGAAGTTGGCGTGGCTTGTTCGATGGCCGCTGGCGCTTTAACTGAAATTATCGGTGGCTCGGTCGAAAACGTTGAAAACGCGGCCGAAATTGGTATGGAACACAATCTGGGTTTGACCTGCGACCCAGTCGGTGGCTTGGTACAAGTGCCTTGTATCGAGCGTAACGCCATGGGCGCGGTCAAAGCCATCAACGCTTCACGTTTAGCGGTACGCGGCAGCGGCGAGCATAAAGTGTCATTGGATAAAGTGATCAAAACCATGTGGGACACGGGTCGCGATATGCAAAGCAAATACAAAGAAACGTCACGTGGCGGCCTTGCGGTGAATATTATCGAGTGCTGATTATTCGGACAGCATAAAAAAGGGGGCGGAGCTAATTATGACCTAAGTTAATAATTAGCTCCGCCTCCTTTTTTGTTTGTCTTTCAACCTGTCGCCTTACATCGTCACTTTCAGCATACGATTGCAACCTTTTGGTCGCAAAATTGTCTTTTTTTTGAGCGCAGTTTTGTGCTAGCTTGAAATAGTTCCATCAGCAGGATTGGAATTTAGGGCTTTAGAAGTACCACCACAAGGAGCAGGACATGTCGATCAGTAAACAATATCTGAAAACCAAACCAGCATGCAAAGTGACCTTCATCGTGCCCGCAGAGCAAGCTCAGGCAGCAGGATCCGTTGCAGTACTTGGCGAATTTAACAACTGGGAGGCGGCTGTGATGAAAAAGCAGAAAAATGGCGATTTCAGCACCACCCTCACTTTACCCACCGATCAGCAATTTGAGTTCCGTTATTTAATTGACGGTGCGCAGTGGCAAAACGATGCAGAAGCTGATGGTTTTGTACCATCGCCGGTATCTTATGATCAAAACTCAGTCCTGCGGGTCTAGAGCGTGTAGACCTTTGGTGTATAACTTTTGTTCAACCGAGAACCGCCTGTCCACCACAGGCACCGCGAAGTACGCGGCTCCCGTTTGAACCCTTCGGGCAGCGCTTGGCTGACCTTTCTGCGGCGTTATCGCCCGCTCATGTAGACCCACTACACATCGCGGGCGATGCCTTGCATAAAAGCCAGCCAAACTGCTGCAAAACTATCCACCAATGGTCAACACGCTCTAGCGCAGGACTTTTTTCGATATCAGGATTGTTTGCAGTTAGCGGTAACGTTCCAGCACCAAACAACCCACCGAATACCCAGCACCAAATGAACACAACACGGCTTTATCCCCAGCGGTTAAGCCTTGTTTATTCTGGTGAAAAGCAATGATGGAACCGGCAGAAGCGGTATTGGCATAAGTGTCCAATACCAACGGCGCTTCGCCCGCTTCAGGTTCGCGGCCGAGAATTTTGCGCGCCGCAAAAACATTCATATTGATATTGGCCTGATGCAGCCATAAACGTTTTAAATCATCTGGCGCTACATCTAACCGTGCCATTTCGGTCAGAATAACATCCGCGACGATCGGCAATAATTCTTTGAAAACTTTCCGTCCTTGTTGTTTAAAAAATGGCGTTAAAGGGTCAACTTCCGGATGACAATGGTCGGTGTAGCTGACGTCACAACGAATATTGTTGGAAAATTCGGTTTTTAAACTCATGCCGAGAATTTTCCAGCTGTTGTCGGCAGTACAGGTGTCCGTCGTTTCAATAATGGTGGCAGTACACACATCACCAAAAATAAAATGACTGTCGCGACTGGTGTAATTCACCTGGGGTGAGGCAAATTCCGGATTCACCACCAACACCACTTTGGCCATCCCACCGCGAATTGCATTCACCGCATTGCTGATGGCAAAAGTGGCTGATGAACAAGCCACATTCATATCAAAAGCGTAACCTGCTGCACCTAATTGTTGTTGTAATTCAATGGATAACGCCGGATAAGCGCGTTGAATATTAGAGGCGGCACAAATAATTAAATCGATATCGGCAGCGGTTTTGCCTGCTTGTGCCATGGCTTCTTTGGCAGCAACGATGGCCATTTCGACCATTTCCGGAATTTCATCTTCACCACGTTTGGCAAAAACCGGCTGCATCACATTTGGATCCAGAATGCCTTCTTTGTACAGCACATGACGTGATTTGATGCCTGAAGCTTTTTCGATAAATTCGCAGCTGGAATATTCCATCGCTACAACTTCACCTTCGGCGATGGCCGCTGCGTTTTCGGCATTAAATAAATCAACATACTGATTATAACTGGCCACCAATTCTTCATTGGTGACGATTGAAGCTGGGGTGAATACCCCGGAGCCACTGATCACAACATCTTTCATAATAACTCCACCGCGCTATCTTCGTCTTTGACACGACTCTTTGACAGGTCGCTTGTTTGGGATGTCGTACCAGTATAACCGAACTGCGGCTCAATGATGCAAAGGCTGTTTTGGTTTATTTAAACGGATCACCACGGTACCTGAGCCTTTATCCTGGATGGCCTGGCGGTTTGGGTCCCAGAAAATCTGCAAAAACCCGAGTAAACCAGTGGCAAAACCAGCACCATACCCCCCCTGCCGACTAAAGGCCTGCCACAAATCCAACGGCACACCATCCAGTCGGACAATTTGGATCTGACAGAGCTTTTTGCCAATCGTCTGGCCATTGGTCCAACCGACAAAAGCGGTAAAATAAAACACCGCCCAGCCAAAACCAATGCCTAAATCCTGCAACACGCCGTTCACCCACTCCATAATACTTTTGGTTTCTGGATCAGGCACGTACCAGGCTTCGGTGTTCGGTAATTGTTGCTTTACACCATCGACTGCCGCAACCTGTGCCTCAGACATCGGGTAATGTTTCAGCACTTCGTCAAGCATCTGAGCCTGGCGTTCTTCGCTCAGCTGACTGCCCTCCAGTAGCCCAGTCATCACATCGGTCGCCATGGCGCGGTCAATCTGTTGTTTTTGCATCATCCGCCGCACCGATTTGAGCTCTTTAGCGACACAACCGTCGTGGCAACTTTCTTTGGCCATTGCCACCGCTGCCAAGCCAATTTGCACAGAAGTTTCAACGTCTAGTTCTTTAGAAGAGCTGGTCGTCTCCGGCGCTTCAAACAATATCTCCGGCGCATATTCGGCCGATCCGACGGCGACAAACCCGGCCAACAGCAATAACAACACCTGAACATACTTTTGCGCCTTAAGGCGTAACCACACCAGGTAGGCTAACACCGGCACCATCACCAGCAAACTGGCTTTGGCCAGACCGAGCACAATCAGGCCATCAATGGCCATGGCGACACCGCGCCGTATTGGACTCGCCAACGGCACGCCCAGTAATTCGGGATCTACATGAAAAGCGTAAGGCGTAATAATGGCGCGGGTTTCTTTGGCGGTTAGTGCCACGCCGGTTGGTTCAGCTTGCGGTGTCGTTATTTCAATCGGAAGCATGGTGAAAGTCCTTGGCTACGGCACGGAAAACTCTGCAGTTATCTTACTGACGTTTCCAACCTGTTGTAAACAGTTTCACTGCGGATGTTAACGGTGATTTTCACTTTATAACCAATTACTTATGCATATTAATCTGCAGATACCGACGCTGGCGTTATTTGCGCTGCAGTGCGCGGATCGCCTGTGACAATCCATCCAGCGATAAATCATACATCCGCTCTGTCATTAGCTGCTTGATCAATTCAATCGACTGATAATGCCCCCACCAGGCCAACGGTTGTGGGTTTAACCAGACGGCCTTGCCAAAATGCCCCAGTAGTTTTTGCAACCAGACTTCGCCTGCCAGCGCATTAAAATGCTCGACACTACCGCCGGGATAGCTGATTTCATAAGGACCCATCGTGGCATCACCGACAAAAATAAGTTTGTAATCAGCGCCATAGGTGTGAATAAGCGTATCGACTGCCAACATATCCTGCGGCCGGCGTTTTGCGCTTTTCCAGACATGCTCGTAGACGCAGTTGTGAAAATAGAAAAATTCCAGCTGCTTAAACTCGCCGTGCGCCGCGCTGAATAATTGTTGTACCTGTTCGACATGGTCATCCATCGAACCGCCGATATCAAACAACATCAGCACTTTAACTGCATTGTGGCGTTCGTTTTGAAACTTTAAATCGAGCCAACCGGCTTGTTTTGAAGTGGCGGCAATGGTGCCGGCTAAATCAAGTTCCTGCTGCGCGCCGGTGCGGGCGAAACGGCGTAACTGTCGAAGCGCCAACTTGATACTGCGATTATTCAGTTCAGCTTTACTATCCAGGTCCTTGAATTGCCGTTGATCCCAGACTTTCACCGCCTTACGCTGGCCACTACCTTGTTGGCCTACCCGAATCCCTTCCGGATGAAAACCATAAGCACCAAAAGGTGAACTGCCGCCGGTGCCGATCCATTTATTGCCACCAGCATGGCGTTCTTGCTGCTCTTTTAACCGTTCTTTAAAGGCTTCCAGCAGTTTCTCCAACCCACCCAGACTTTGCAACGCTGCTTTGTCTTCGTCCGACAGCTGCTTCAGCATACCTGGTACCAGCCATTCCTCCGGAATTGCGCTGGCTAAATCAATTTGCGTTACGCCGTCGAAATATTCGGCGCAGGCGCGGTCGAACTTATCAAAATGCACTTCGTCTTTGACCAGGCACAACCGCGCCAACTGATAAAACTGTTCAGCATCGGCAAACACCAGTTGTTGCTGCAGCGCTTTTAGTAAATCCAGCCATTCGGTGATGCTGACCGGCACGCCATAACGGCGCACCGTCAGGAAAAAATCAATCAGCATTGGCTTATCGTCCTGCGCGTTTGGCCATAAACAACAACTTTTCTACCAGCGCGACGTCTTGCTCGTTTTTCAACAATGCACCGTACAGCGGCATCAAACCGCCCTGTTGTTTACTTTGCGCCAAAGTGGCCGCCGGAATTTGCTCTGCCAGCAACAGCTTCAGCCAGTCGATCAGTTCAGAAGTCGAAGGTTTTTTCTTCAGCTGCGACATCTCGCGGAGGCCAAAAAACAACTCCAACGCTTCACTCAGTAAGTCACGACGCAAGTCTGGCAAATGCACATCAACAATTTGTGCCAAGGCTTCTTTATCCGGAAAGCGGATGTAGTGGAAAAAACAGCGTCGCAAAAAGGCATCCGGCAGCTCTTTTTCGTTGTTCGAAGTGATGATCACAATAGGTCGTTGTTTGGCTTTGATGGTCTGGCCGGTCTCGTACACGTCAAAGGCCATTTGATCCAGTTCATGCAGTAGATCATTGGGAAATTCGATATCGGCTTTATCGATTTCATCAATCAGCAAAATGGGCCTGTTGCTGGCAGTAAATGCCTGCCATAACTTGCCGGGTTTGATGTAGTTTGCAATATCCTGCACTTTACTATCGCCAAGCTGACTATCGCGCAGCCGCGACACGGCATCATATTCGTACAAACCTTGCTGCGCTTTGGTGGTCGATTTGATATGCCATTGAATCAAATCACATTGCAGGCTTCTGGCCAGTTGCAACGCCAGCTGAGTTTTACCGGTGCCCGGTTCGCCTTTAATCAACAACGGTTTTTCCAGTGCTATAGCAGCATTCACCGCCAGCGCCAGTTCTGCGCTGACAATATATTGATCATTACTTTGAAAACTCATTAGACTTCCTTTATAAAACCTATGCTTATAACAATTTCTATACCCAAAATCATTGGCGATGCAGGTAGGCGGCAACTGAGCGAATCCCCAGGAGCATAGTAGTCCTATGTGACTGGGGTGAGTGAAGGCGGCCAACAACCCTGCATCGTCAAGGATGACGGGTATTTATAACTAAAAGACGGCATAACTTATACCAAAACGCTTCTTTCGTTTTCGGGTGTAGCGGTTATGCTAAAGCCACACTTAAATATGCTGGAGCTTAGCATGGCTAAAATTTATGAAGACAACTCATTGTCAATCGGTAACACCCCGCTGGTCAAACTGAAACGTGTCACCACAGGCAACGTTTACGCAAAAATTGAAGCGCGTAACCCGAGTTTTAGTGTGAAATGCCGGTTAGGCGCTGCGTTGATTTGGGATGCCGAGAAAAAAGGTCTGCTTGGCCCTGGCAAAGAGTTAATTGAACCAACGTCTGGCAACACCGGTATTGCATTGGCATTTGTAGCGGCTAGCCGTGGTTACCCACTGACGTTAACCATGCCTGCCACCATGAGCCTGGAGCGTCGCAAATTACTCAAAGCGCTAGGTGCGAATTTGGTGCTGACCGAAGGCGCCAAAGGCATGAAAGGCGCGATTGAAAAAGCCAAAGAAATTCAGGCATCGGATCCGGATAAGTATCTGCTATTACAACAATTCGAAAACCCGGCCAATCCACAAATCCACTTTGATACCACCGGCCCTGAGATCTGGAATGACACCGATGGTCAGGTAGACGTGTTTGTCGCGGGCGTTGGTACCGGCGGTACTATCACCGGTGTAAGCCGTTATATCAAGCTTGAGAAAAAACACCCGCTGATTAGCGTTGCGGTGGAGCCTGCCGATTCGCCGGTGATCAGCCAAAAGCTGGCCGGAGCTGAATTAAAACCAGGTCCGCATAAAATTCAGGGCATTGGCGCTGGCTTTATTCCAGGCAACCTCGATTTAGAACTGATTGATCGGGTAGAAACCGTCACCAACGATGAAGCCATTGCGATGGCGCACCGCTTAATGAAAGAAGAAGGCATTCTGGGTGGTATTTCTTCGGGTGCCGCGGTCGTTGCCGCAGCACGACTGGCGGAATTACCGGAATTTGCCGGCAAAAATATTGTGGTGATCCTGCCGTCAGCTGCAGAGCGTTATTTATCCAGCGCTTTGTTTGCCGATGTTTTTACCGAACAGGAACTGACGGTATAACCATCTCTTCGCTTGAACGTTTGTTTGAACGAAAGGCCACTTCGGTGGCCTTTTGCTTTACAGCTAGCTAAAAAAGCAGCAAACTTCAGCAAAATCCCTGCTTGAGCTGAGGCTTCCCCATGCGCGCTTTGTTCCTTTTTTTTAGTTTATTCCTGCTCAGTGCCTGCAACGACTCAGCACCCTCCAGTACCACTGACAGTGCCGAAGTGCCGGAACAAATCGCGGTGAAATTTTTCGAAGCCTTGCTGGTGAACAATGATTTAAAAGCGGCACAAACCTACGCAGTGCCATCGTTAGGCCGGGTGCTGCAAAGCTTTTCTTCCGCCAAAGCCGCCAGCCGCACTTTGCTGAATATAAAATTTGATGAAGTGACTATCACTATCGAAGACACCAATAAAAGTGTGCGGGAGTTTTACACCGATAAAGCGGATGTGATGCTGATTTTTACCGGTACCTATGACGGTGGCAAAAGAGTCGATATGCGGATGGTAAAAATGGTGGCGGAAAAAGGCAAATGGCTGATTTCAGAAATTAAACCCGATCCATTTGCCCGCGCTGGTACCTAAACTGCAATTAACTTTTCGGACGTTGGAAAAAGCGCTGCAACGCCTGCTGACAATCATCGGTCTGCAGTAAATGTTCAAACACCGCCAATTCATGATGGAGTACCTGTTGTACCAATTGCTGTTGTGGCTGACGAAGTAATTTTTTCGACTGCATCACCGCTTCAGATGGTAACGCGGCAAGCTTTGCCGCTTTCTCTGCCGCTAGTGCAAATAACTGATCGTTCTCAATCACCTGATTCACCAGGCCAAAGCGCTCAGCATCAAAGCTACCAAAAGCTTCGCCCAATAACAGATATTGCGCTGCCTTCTGATAACCCAACAGTTTCGGTAATAACAAACTGGACGCTGCTTCCGGACATAAACCTAACGCGGTAAACGGCAGCTGAAAGCGACAGTCAGGCGCGGCGTATACCAAATCACAATGTAATAAAGCAGTGGTGCCAATCCCAATGGCTAATCCGGCTACCGCGGCAATCACCGGTTTAGGGCACTGGCTAAGCTGATGTAAAAACATCACCGTTGGGTGTTCGGCATTGAGTGCACCGGCCGCCACAAAATCAGCTAAATCGTTACCGGCACAAAAGCAGTCGGCTTGCCCGCGCAGCACAATCACATGAATAGTGGGATCCGATTCTGCGTCGCGCAGCGCTTGGGTTAGTTGCAGATACATTGCGCTCGACAACGCATTTTTTTTGTCAGGTCGAGCCAGCGTCAGTGTTAATACCTGCGCCTGTTGTTCAATTTGAATGGTCAAGTTCAGAGTTCCTTCAAGCTAATTCGTCGTTAAAGGCCAAGCGCCTGACCTTCACGGCGCGGATCGGCGCCGCCCTGCCAGCCGGTGGCCGATTTTTTGATCAGATGCAACCCACTGTTCAGTTCGACTATTTTGGTCTGATAACCCAAGTCCTGCATTTTTGGCAATAAGGCTTCCAGGTCGGTGCCCTGCTCCAGCGCCAGAAAATCGTTGCGATGGGTTACTTTTGGTAAATCTGCCGCTTGCTGCGGATCCAATTGCCAGTCAATCATCGCGACCAAGGCTTGTGCAACATAATTGATGATCCGACTGCCACCAGGCGATCCGGCCAACATCACCAGCTCACCTTGTTGATTAAACACCATCATTGGCGCCATTGACGAGCGTGGCCTTTTGTTCGCTTCGACCCGGTTTGCCACCCATAAATTATCGACACTGGCTTCCAGCGAAAAATCCGTCAGTTGATTATTCAGTAAATAACCGTTGACCCATAAACCAGATCCGAAGGCATTTTCAATACTGGTGGTGACACTAACGGCGTTGCCTTTCGCATCGACGATGGAAAAATGGCTGGTGTTTTCGAACTCAACTGCTTGTGAGCTACTAAGTGCAGTTGCACCTTCAGGCTCACCTGATAACACATGTTGGGCATCCTGGGTTCCGATGAGCGCTGCCCGTTTTCGTAAATAATCCCGCGACAATAACCCTTCCACTGGCACGGTGGCAAAGGCAGGATCGGCGACAAAGCGTTCGCGATCGGCAAACGCCAAACGGCTCGCTTGTGCAAACAAATGCAGCGCCGTTGCCGAATTCACTGGCATCGCGGCAATATCATATTGCTCCAGCATACCGAGAATTTGCAGCACCGCGAGACTACCAGAACTAGGCGGCGCCATGCCACAAACATTCAACTTACGGTAACTCTGACAAATCGGTGTCCGTTCAATGGCCTGATAGCCGGCCAAGTCGGCAGCACTCAGTTGCCCCGGATTCACCGCCGCCAGATTCACGGTTGCAATCAAAGCTTTGGCATTGTCTCCAAGATAAAATGCCGCTGGCCCCTGACTGGCGATTTTTTTCAGCAGCGCCGCATAAGCCGGATTTTTAAGCAGATGACCAGCTGGCAAGGGTTTGCCTTGTGGGTAAAAATAATCTTTGGACGCGGCGAACCGGGATAAACCGCCGTCCTGATACAGATAAAGCAATTTTGCCAGACGTGGTGATACGACAAAACCCTGCTCCGCCGTTTGAATAGCTGGCGCAAACAATTGCGCCCAGGGTAATTTGCCCCAGCGCTGATGCGCATCGAACAGCGCCCGAATAACCCCGGGACTGCCGACCGACTTACCACCGACATAAGCCGTACGCCAATCCAGCGTTTTGCCATCAACTTTAAACCAGTCCGGATGAGCGGCAGCCGGCGCAGTTTCGCGACCGTCAATCGTCTGCAGCTTTTTCTGCGCCTGATCAAAGTGCAGCATAAACAATCCACCGCCAATGCCGGAGCTTTGTGGCTCGACCAATCCCAACATTAGCTGCACGGCGATGGCCGCATCGGTGGCGCTGCCACCTGCAGCAAGGATCTGTTGCCCGGCCTTCGTTGCCAGTGGATTAGCGCTGACCACCATCGCATTGGCACTGTCCACCCGGACTTTTTGCGAAACCCCAGTCGCGGCTTCTGGATCGGTTGCTTTATTATTGGCAGGTGCTGATAAAACTGATGAAGAAAAAACCAAAGCAAAACAACAACTCAGGTTCATCAACGGCACTAAAAACTTCATGGGTGTTCCAATCTTTTCGCAAGAAGGGACAACCTTAACTTATCTGTCGCAAACAGATCAATGCCAGCTAAAAATAAGTTAAGATAAGCCTGTTCCGGAAACATTTTGTTGTTATTCCTTTTGCAAACGATTACCGAAAGAGATCTAAATCTTGATGCATGACCGTCTATCCAAATTACCCGTTGCCGGCTTATCTTTAGCAGTTATTTTCATTGTCCTGCACTTATTGCGACTGGAATTAACTCCCTGGTTAGAATTTGACCGCAGTGCGATTTATCAGGGGCAATGGTGGCGCATTGTCACCGGCCATTTTATGCATACCAACAACTGGCATTTAGTGATGAATCTGGGAGGGTTGTTATTAATTTTGTTGCTACACGGTAGCTATTACCGGCCGTTGCAACTGGCAGTAAATTTACTGCTGGGTTCGGTACTGATAGGTTTAGCATTGTTGTTCTGGAGCCCACAAATCAGTTTGTATGTTGGCTTATCTGGCTGGTTACATGCACTGCTGGTTTGTGGCTGTTGTATTGATATTCAACGCCAATGGAGCAGTGGCTGGCTGATTTTAACTGCAGTTTTTGGCAAAGTCATTTGGGAACAATGGCAAGGTGCCAGTCAGGACGTCGTCACGCTCATTGACGCCGAAGTTGCCACCGATGCGCATATGTATGGGGCGGTGATTGGTTTGTTGCTATATGCCACTTCGTTATTTGTCCGTCGTTTTGCCGAAGCGGGTGAACAAGCGCCTGCGGGCTGATTTTCGCCCTCAATCTCTCTTACTTCTGCCATACCCAAAATCATTGAAGATTCGGGTAGGCGACGAGGAGCGAGACTGGAGCGCCAGCCCGACCCAGGAGCATAGTTGTCCTATGTGACTGGGGCGAGCGAGCGAAGGCAACACTCCCGCATCTTCAAGGATGACGGGTATAAAACGGTGCTGCAACGCTAAACTGCAGCAGCTTACCACTGACCGGGTGGCAAAATTCAATACTGGCCGCATGCAAACAGAGCCTTGGGCTTAGCGCCTGATTCTTCGCATCCCCGTATAAAGTATCGCCAATAATCGGGTGCCCCAGACTTAACAGATGCACCCGCAACTGATGCGAGCGCCCCGTCACCGGGCTTAATTGCAGGCGGCTGACATCGCGCTCTTGTTCATAACCAAGCAGCTGATAATGGGTCAATGACGGTTTTCCGGATACCTGGCAGATTTTGTATAACGGACGACGCGCCGGATCTGCCGCAATTGGCAAATCGATACTGCCGCTGGCTGGAACCACTTCGCCCTGTACCAACGCCTGATATTGTTTTTGCACGGTGCGCGCCTGAAATTGTTTACTGATATTCGACAGTGCCGCTTTGGTCAGCGGTAAAATCACCAGCCCCGAAGTATCGTAGTCCAGCCGGTGGACGACCTGTGCGGTCGGGAATTGTTGTTGCACCCGGCTGACGAGACAGTCAAAATTAGCCGGATGGCGACCCGGCACTGTCAGTAACATCGCAGGTTTATTCACCACCAATAACTGGTCATCCTGGTAAATCAGCTGCCAGGCTTGTGTGGTTGGGGTCAGTATTTTTAACGCTTCAATCGAATCAGTCACACGTATCGCCAGTCAGATGCTGCGCTAAACAGCTGAAGAAAAGGCTATTATGCCAGAGCGTTTGGCCTGCGCCTATCGTCACGCGGTAGTGCAAAAGAGCAACTGTGGTTTTCATTCAGCAATTCAACACAAGTACCTTATGATCAACGATGATTTTTGCTATCAACCACCGGCTTCCGACCTTGAAATTCTGTTTCAGGACAAAGATCTGCTGGTGGTTAACAAACCAAGTGGCTTATTAACCAATCCGGGTAAAGGCGAGCACCTGGCCGACTGTTTGCTGAGCCGGGTGCAAACGCAGTTTTCCACAGCATTATTGGTCCATCGGCTGGATTTATCGACCTCAGGGTTGGTGGTGTTTGCGCTGCGGCGTAAAGCCGAAGCCGCGTTAAAACAGCAGTTTGCTGAACGCATCGTCAAAAAAACTTATTTGGCCAGAGTCTGGCAACAGCCGAACCCAGCCGCGGCAGAAATCAATGTACCGTTGATGGCAGATTTAACGGCACCACCGCGCAATAAAGTCTGTTTTGAGCAAGGAAAATCCGCCCTAACCCGTTATCAATGTCTGACGGATGCTGATGAACATGCGCTGGTGGCGCTGTTCCCGGTAACAGGCCGGGCCCATCAGTTGCGGGTGCATTTACAAAGTATTGGCCATCCGATCCTCGGCGATGCGTTGTATGCACATCGCGAAGCGCTGGCGGCGGCGCCAAGGTTGTTGTTACACGCGATGGTGCTGGAGTTAAATCAGCCTTATTCCGGCGAGCGTTTACGTTTTATTGCGCCACCTGATGTGAACGCTTTTGCTTTGTCAGATTGCCCGGGCGCTGACTATCTGCAGTTGCTGACGCCACTTTCCTGACCGTAAATTCAACTGCAACCGCTAGGTTCAAGCGGCAAAGCAATATTATTGATTTTGAATACAAAAAAAATGCCAGTCACAATGATGACTGGCATTCATAAACATCAGCTTTGTGCTCACGCGGCTCGTTACAGCTCGCGTTCAAACAACTTATAAATCCTTCGATATTCATCCAACCAGCTGCTTGGTTGACGGAAACCGTGGGGTTCAACCGGGAAAATCGCCGTCTCAAAAGTATTTTTTTCCTGTTCAATCAGCCGCTGAACCACTCGGACCGTATCCTGGAAAAATACGTTGTCATCCACCATCGGCGCGTTGATCAGCAGCTGGTTTTTTAATCCTGCGGTGAAATAAATCGGTGAACTACGCTCATAAGCAATAGGGTCCACATCCGGCGTATTCAGAATGTTCGACGTGTATGGCTGATTGTAATAAGCCCAGTCGCCGACCGGACGTAGCGCAGAGCCGGCTTTAAACAGATCTGGTTGGGTGAACATCGCCATAAAGGTCATAAAGCCACCGTAAGAACCACCATAAGTACCAACACGCGCCACATCAACATTGGCATTGGCAACCAGCCAGTTCACGCCGTCCATTAAATCCTGAGTTTCAGGCGTGCCCATCTGGCGGTAAATCGCAGTGCGCCAGTCACGGCCATACCCTTTTGATGCCCGGTAATCCATATCCAATACCACATAACCTTGTTGGGTCAGGATTTGATGGAAAAAGAACTCGCGGAAATAGTTCGACCAACCTAAATCACTGTTTTGCAGATAACCAGCGCCGTGGTTAAAGATCACCGCCCGGCGTTTTTCACCTTGTTGGTAATCTTTTGGCAGGTAAAGTTTTGCAAACACCGGCTGCTCGCCATGGCTTGAAGGCACTGCAATCACTTTTGGTGCTTGTAACGCCATCGCGGTCAGTTGCTCAGATACGGTGTAGGTCAGACGTTTTAACGCACTACCACTCTGGTTTGCCATCACATACAACTCTTCCGGCATCACCGAGGTTGAATAACGCACCAACAACTGGCTTTCATCCGGTGACAAATCAAAACTCAGATTGCCGGTTAAAGCGGTTAATTGCTGCGCTTTTTCTGCCGCTAAATCCAGCTTGTAGACGTTGTAAATGCCTGGATGGGTTGGGTTGGCGCGATAGTAAATTGCTGTACCAGCGCGGTTTAACTTCGGCTGACTGACTTCAAAAGTGCCGCTGGTGAGCTTTTTCGCTTTGCCGTTTAATGCTTTTACGTAGAGGTGTGAATAACCACTTTCCTCGGATAAAAAGTACAGGTTAGCACCTTGGTTATACCAGCCGAAATTGTTGAAATCGTAGTTGATCCAGGCGTCGTCATGTAAACGGTGCTGACTAACCAACTTGTTGCTTTTAAAATCAACGGTTGCCAGCCACCGGTCTTTGTTGTCCCAGGCTTTGAGCATCACCGCCACTTGCGAACCACTTTCGTTCCAACGAATTGCCGATTGATCCCAGCTCCAGTCATTCAGTAACGAAATATCACGCGCTGCTTTTTTCGAACTGTACGATTTGCCCTGCCGCTTGGCGTTTTCAGCTTTCACCGAAGCCAGTACATCTTCGTCAAAGCCTGGTAAAGTGTCGTAGCTGAGCGGAAATTGCTGGTTGTTTGCAACATCAACCAGCAGCAGTTTATGCGGCTGTGGTTTTTGGTCATGCACGCGGGCACGCACCGGCTGTGCCGCAATATCACCGGTCGCGGTAATATAATTTGGCATGATGTCTTTGCTGTTGCGCTCATGTTTGCCACCCAGCGCCAACAGCACTTTATCGCCTTTGGGCGACAAGCTGGCACTGTCAATGGATACATCTTTGCCCAAGTACACCGGGGCTGGCGCTAACACATCACTTTGCTGCTGAAGTTGTTGTTGCTGGTTGAACGCGTCGGTGGCGTTTTTGTGCTCCAGCGCAATGAATTGAATTAACTTGTGTTGTTCTTTCGCCAGATAACTGTCCGGTACGGACGGCGCTTTTGGTTGTGCTTCCGTTTTCAGACTGACCAACAAAGATAAGGCACCACTTTGTAAATTCAGGCCGTAAAAATCCCAGCCCTGACGCCAGCTCAAACGGCCATCGGTTAAAAACATCACATCCGATTGTTGCTCGCGGTTACGGGTTAACTGACTGATTTTGCCGGAGACGACTTCTTTGACAAATACCTGACCTTCAAAAGTCCAGGCGACAAATTTTCCATCATTGGAAAAACGTTGATCTTCAGCGCCGATATTATCCAGCTCATGCAACGCCACTTGCTGGCCGTTGTCTGTCGCAACTAAAGGCCGGGCGAACCAATCACGCAGTTCTGAATTTTGTTGTTTGCGCGAATAAAAAATACTTTGGCTATCCGCCGACCAATAAGCGGCTTCTGGCTGACGACCCAACCAATCCGGGTGCGCCATCGCTTGTTCCATCGTCATTGGCTTGGTGCCATTGGTGGCGGCTTGGATCTGCACCGGGGTCAGTTGATAACTTTGTGGCTCTTTTGCCTGGGTTGCAAAACTGACACCCGCCAACAAAATTGCGCTGAGCGTCACGGCTAGCAAAGGTTTTGAAAATTGTGTCATCTGGATTTTTTCTATGTGAACTGGACTAGGGTGCATCACTTATACAAAGGTCCGTCCGGAAATTCAACCATCTGCGGCTGTTGGTTGAGTTCACAGGATAAAGAGCGCTGCGGGCAATCTGAAGTTTGATCGCAACACGAATTGGTGTTTGCCAGACACTGCGAACGAGCTAAAGCGGCAAACAAAAAAACCGCTGACGATAGCCGGACAGAAATGGGGATCTGCCAGGTACAGTCAGCGGTTTGCAGGAACTCGGTGTCAGCCAGCTAGCTGATACAGGTGAAATGTTGGATCAGGCCGCCAGTTGCGAGGTTAAATCACCAATTTGCGCTTTGGCAGCAGTGAGTGCCGCTTGTGCCGATTCAGCCCCCATGTTTAGACCTTCGGCATACACAAAATGCAGGTTTTTCAGGCCGATAAAGTTAAAAAATGCTTTTAAAAATGGCGTTTGGCTATCGTGAGGTAAGTCTTTGTAAATACCGCCGCGGGTGGCGAAAAACACCACTGGTTTATCTTCCAGCAAACCAACCGGGCCGGTTTCAGTGTATTTGAAAGTAATGCCAGCGCGGGCGATGCGGTCAAACCAGGCTTTGAGCTGACTTGGTACACCAAAGTTGTACATCGGTACGCCAACAAGTATCACATCAGCCGCTTGCACCTGGGCGATACTGGTATCTGACAAAGCTGCAACTTCAGCTTGCTCCGGAGTACGGTCACTGGCTGGCGTCATCCAGGCACCAATTTCAGACATTGCCAGGTGCGGTAACTGCTGCTGATTTAAATCCAGCCGCGTCACCGTAGCTTCGGTTGTTAATGCCTGTAAAAAGTTTTCAATCAATTGATTCGATTGGCCTTGTTCGCCGCTGATTGAGCTGTTGACGATCAGAATATTTTTCATGGTGGCTGTTCCTTTGATGAAGTCCGGCCACTATAACTCCTACTAATACGAATATATATCGCATAAAATCATAGTTATCGTTCTATTTATTTCAATCAACCAAATTCAGATCCAACATCATTCATGCGGCGTATAACCTGACATTGGAATGCGCACCAGCTTGCCACCGTTAAGTGTGGCTAAGGGTAAGATATAATGTTGGATCGATGTGGCTTAACCAGTCATCATGCTGTTGAATTTCCCCTTCAAGGTAGCTCGATGATAGTTCAGCAAGACCCCACCCCCACTGTCGTTCTGGGCCAATGGGAAGAAGCGTTAAATGTGATCGCAATTCATCGCGATAAACAACTGTATGCCGAGTTGTTTAAATACTTTGCCCCACGCTTGCGCGCTTTTGGCATCAAGATGTTCGGCAACGAGCAGCAAGCGATGGAAATGGTGCAGGACACCATGCTGAACGTGTGGCAAAAAGCCGCCCTGTTCGACGCCAGCCGCGGTTGTGCTTCGACCTGGATTTTTACCATAGCGCGTAATGTGCGTTTTGATATGTTGCGCAAAAAGCAAAGCCGCAAAGATGATATCAGCGCCGACGATTTATGGAGTGACGGCGACTATCCGGAACAAGAAGGCAGCCATAGCCAACAATGGGACCTGTACCTGATCGCCGAAAAAATTGCGCCTCATTTCCATGCTTTACCACCGGCACAACGGTTGGTGATGGAGAAAGTTTATCTTGATGAGCTGTCTCATCAGGAAGTTTCCGAGCAATTAAGTATCCCGCTGGGCACGGTCAAATCACGGATCCGGTTGGCGTTAGACAGATTAAGAGAGGCAATCGATGGCCCACGCAGTTAAATTCCATCCCAGCCTGAGTTTGCTGGAACAATATACCGAAGGCACGCTGGCTGCCGAATTATCGCTGGTGGTCGCGGCACATCTGGATTTTTGCCCGCATTGCCAGCAGTTGCGACATGACATCGAGGCCGATATCGGTTGTCAGTTGGCACAACAAAAAGCGGTTAATGCTGATGGTGCAGAGTGGCAACAGATGCTACAACAAATTTTGAGCCCGGACGCTAGCCAAGTTACAGCAGCAACAACAGCGCCCGAAACGTTCGCCACCCATATCGAACAAGGGCAACACCGGATTGAAATTCCGCGCAGCTTGCAGCGACTGGCCGCAAAACGGAAAAAGTGGCTACAGCTTGGTGGCATCGCGACCGCAAAATTGCCGTCGGGCGATGATAACCATCTGTCGTTGTTACTGATTGAATCCAATACCGAAGTGCCGCTGCACACGCACAAAGGTTTGGAAATCACCTTGGTGCTGGCGGGCGAAATGGTTGACGAAATGGGTAAATATGCAGCTGGCGATTTGATTATCAACACGCCTGATCATACCCATACCCCGAAAAATATCAGCAATGAACCCTGTTTGTGTTTGTCGGTGTTGACCGCGCCGCTGGAATTTAAACAAGGCCTGACCCGGTTATTGAACCCGTTGCAGCGGTTCTTTTACTAAACGGCTCATGCTGCACTGGCAAAGCTGAACGGGTAAAATTAAAAGCAAGAACCGCGCACCAGCGCGGTTTTTTTATCAGGTAACAGGCGAACTTGCGATCGCTTAACTTAACATCGCCACGCCACCTTTGAGATTGTACACTTCGGCAAAACCGGCGCGGTTCAGCACTTTTGCCGCGACCAGGCTGCGATTACCAGAGCGACAAACCAATAACAACCGTTGATCCGGCGTTAACGCTGAACTAATCAAGGCATCACAGAGCCTGGATAGTGGCCAGTGCTGAATATTCACACCTGCGGGCAGATAATGTTCCAGCTGACCAGCGCTTTGCTCATAAGGCTCGCGCACATCAACCACTACCGTCTGTGGAAATTCTGCCAAAAATTGTTGTACTTGCGGCGCATCAACCACAGCTTTGGCATCAGACCAGCTGACTTCAACCACACCACATTGGTAACTGTTGGCTGCACAAAGCTGCTCGCTTTGCGCCTGCAACGTGGCAGTCCAGGCGGCGGACCATCGCTGCGCCTGAATAACTTCAGTTAACAGCGGTTGCTCTGCTTGTGCCAGACGCCAGGTGGTGAAAAAACGCTGGGCATAATCATGGCTCGACAATAACAGCGTATCCACGCCAACCTTCGTCAACAACGTGCGGACACTGCTGGCAAAAGCCAAAGGTTCCGAGCCAGCTAAATCCAGCCGACCAATCCCGCCCGGTAGCAATAAATCACCGACAAAAGCAGCGACTGTCTGTTGGTGTTGCTGCAGCAGATAACTGCGGCTGTCGTGGCTATGGCCCGGCGTTGCCAGAGACGTCAATTGATACTGGCCACAACTCATGTGTTCGCGGCCGATTGGCCAGCCAAGTTCATCCACTTGCTGCGGTTCAGACAGCGGTAATAACGCCGCTAAATCGTCGCGGGCAGAACTGCGATCCTGATGTAAATGGCTGTCCAGTACTGCAACCAGTTGCAGACCCTGCCCTTGCACCATATTCGCCAGCCGATTGGCCAGCGGCGCCACCGGATCGATAATCACCGCTTGATGACTGTCGGCACAAACCAGCAGATAACTACATAAATTTTCGTGCTTTAACTGCGTCAGACCACTCATGGCTAAATCCGCCAGCGGCTGTGCATCCGACAGCACCAGACAACATTGCTGTACGATTGCCGTTAACCGGCCAATGGCGGCACAGGCTTGCTGACATTCCTGCGGCGTCATCGCCGGACCAAACGACAGGCGGATCGCACCTTGACTGCGCCATGCCGGCAGTCCCATCGCATCCAGCACAAAACTGGTTGGAATTTTTGAACTACAGGCAGAGCCGGAACTGATGCGGATACTAGCCGCATCAAACAAATCCATAATGTCTTTACTGTAAAAACCCGGCACTGAAAAATTAATGGTGGTTGGAACAATATCCGGCTCTTGACTATTTAGCACCATCGCCGGAAATACCTGACGCAAGGCATCCAGCAGTGCCGCGCGGTGTTGCCACAAAACTGTTTCGGGCTGAAACAGTGAACCGGTCGTTTTACGCAGTTCGGTAAAAATAGCGTGTAACGCAGCAATGCCCGGTAAGTTTTCCGTGCCTGAACGCAGCCCACTTTCTTGACCTCCACCGGCAATCAGCGGCTGATAAGGCGCACCATGGCGCACATACAAAAAGCCAATGCCTTTGGGCGCATAAAGTTTATGCCCGCTAAACGGTGCGTAATTGATGCTGGTGTTGGCAATATCAAGCGACATTTTACCCAAGGCCTGCACACAATCGACCATCCAGCTCACCGTCGGATTGACGCTGCGGATCACCTGCTCTAGCGCCGCTAAATCTTGTTTGACGCCGGTTTCGTTATTGGCTGCCATGGTGCAGATCATCGCCGCATTGGCAACATGACTTTGGATAAACTCCAGATCCAATAACCCACGTTGATCAACCGGAATGGCTTTAACCGTCGCGCCGAGCTGCAGCACCTGATTCCAGTGTTTCAGGCTTTCCGGCACTGCTTTATGCTCCGTTGCACCATACAATAACCACACCTGAGGGCCAGTTAAACCGCGACTACGCGCATCGAGCAATGCTGACACAATCGAACTCTGGATCCCTTCGGTGGCACCTGAGGTAAACACAATCTGGCCACTGCTGGCACCAATCACCTGCCGCGCCAAAGCCCGGGTCGTTTCCAGTTCCACTTTGGCTTTAATACCGGTGCTATGACTACTGCTGGGATTGCCAAACACAGTTTGCATATGATGCAGTACCGCTGCTGCTGCACAAGGCAACACTGGCGTGGTGGCGTTATTGTCGAGATAAACTTCTTGCTGGCGCAGCCCTGCGATGGTGGTCGTAGATCCAGACACTGAATGCCCCTTATAACCGAATGCTATAGCTTATATCTGCACATCATAAGCAGAGCCGCTTTGTGTCACAAGTGAATTTACGCCTGATTTTAAACTCAGGGAAGGATTATCGCGTTACATTGTCGTGTTAAAGAGGCCGTTCGGGCTGCTGTGGCAAAGAAGATTTCAAGACAGCAGCCATTTGACTAGGCTTAAAAAAAACTCCGCATGGCGGAGTTTTTAAAAGTTGGTTATTCCACTAAATCTTTTGGAATGTCCGGCCGCAAAGCCGACCAGACTTTACCACTTTCTTTACCGTATTTACGCACCGCAAACACCACTTCATCGTGTTTACCGGCTTCAGCGTATAGTTTTAGCTGATGATAGTAGCGACGCGCCAATTCACGTGATTCCGGATGTGAGAAGTAAAACCGGGCGATGCGGCGATACAAACCACGAAAGCCATTCAGGATCAGCACGTAAATCCGGTTTGAAGAATGTAAGGCCAGTTCATGATTGAGGTTATAGTCAAAGTCGGCAAAAGCTTCTGGGGTATCTTCCAGCGATTCAGCGCCAGCAAATACCGCAATCACTTCTTCACGGTGGGTTTTAATCGCGCCGCGGATATAAATAGCGCTGATATTGGTGCGGGCAGACAGTAATTCGTCAACGAGCTCCGGCATCCGGTCTTGATCCAATCGTGCCAGGGTTTCCAGAATATTCAGACCAGAAGTTTCCCAGAAATTATTCACTTTTGTCGGTTTGCCGTGCTGAATCGTCAGCCAACCATCACGGGCCAGCCGCTGTAACACTTCGCGCAGGGTGGTACGGGTCACGCCGATTAACTCAGAGAGTTCACGTTCTGCCGGTAAAATAGAACCTGGTGCAAATTTACCGTTCCAAATGGATTCAACAATGTATTCTTCGGCAAAACCCGCTGGGCTTTGTGCTTTTATGAGGTTGGTCATCCGGATTTGTCCGTTTTAGTTGTAGGTCTCACCATGATTGGCACTGATTGTACCAGAGCAGATTGAGTTAACAAGCCATGGCGCAAAAATTGCGCTTTGCTATTGATCGCAAAGGTTGTTTTAGCTCGCATTTTCGCTTAGATTGTCGCTTGGGAAATTTCTAAGTGATCCAACAAGGGAAATCAGATGTTTGCAGCAGTGGCTCGTTGGCCAAAACAACGCTGGCCTTGGGTACTTTTATCATTCAGTGCACTGACATTATTGTTGGTGGCGCTGTATTTCCAATATGGCATGTCACTGGGTCCTTGTACCAAATGTGTTTATCAGCGTTTTGCCATCATCGGTATTTTATTCGCTGGTTTGGTGGGATTGTGGGGACGTGAATCAGCCTTATTGCGCTGGAGCGCTTATATCGGTTGGGCCGTCGCTGCAGGTTGGGGTTTAAAAATTGCCCATGATCAGGTGCTGGTGGAAGAACTGGTTAAAAACGGTGGTTTTTCAACTTGTGCCGTTTTTGCCGAATTTCCGAGCTGGTTGCCTCTCGATAGCTGGATCCCGTTTATTTTTAACCCAACCGGCGTTTGTGGTGACGTTGCTTGGCAATTTCTCGGTTATTCGATGCCATTCTGGATGCGGATTATTTTTGCGGTGTATTTGTTAGCTGTGTTAGTGGTGATGGCCAGTCAGTTGAAAAAACACAAATATAACCCTTACGATTAGACCCCTATCGATGTAAAAAATAGCGATATAAAAAATATCGACATAAAAAAAGCGCCAATCGGCGCTTTTTTTATGTCTGGCATACCGAACTTAGCTAACAATGGCCAGCAGTTCAACATCAAACACCAGTGCGCTGAATGGTGCAATTGAAGCGCCGGCGCCACGCTCGCCGTAGGCCAGCTGATGTGGGATATATAAACGATATTTCGAACCAACTGGCATCAGCTGTAACGCTTCAGTCCAGCCGGCAATCACGCCACCCACCGGGAACTCAGCTGGCTGACCACGATTGTACGAACTGTCAAACACAGTACCGTCAATCAAAGTACCGTGATAATGGGTACGCACCGTCGAAGCACGTTTTGGCTTTTCGCCGTCACCCTGCACCAATACTTCATATTGCAGACCTGAAGCGGTCACAACTACGCCCGCTTTGTTGGCATTTTCAGCCAGGAAAGCTTCACCTTCGCCAGCAGCTAATTTTGCCTGAGAAGCCTGAGCTTCCTGCATCCGCGCACCAATCACTTCAAAAGCAGCGCGGATTTGGTCTTCAGACACTTCTGGCTCATCACCATAAAAAGCAGCGGCTAAACCAGCAGCTACCGCAGCGATATCTAAACCATCAAATGGGTTATCAGCAAGTTGCTGACCCATTTGCAGACCAATGCCATAACTGGCGTGTTGTTCGAGCGTGGTAAATGTCGACATAAATAATCACTTCTGTGATGCGCTATCAGACGCAGTTTAAAATCAGACCTTTTTTACCCGTCATCCTTACAAGATGGTGGGTATCGAACAAAAGTCCCGTAAAATTAATGACCAAATAACATAAAAATGCATGCTAGCCGAAATAGCTGAGTTTGTCTTGCCATAGCAAGGGTTTCAGCACGGCAACTGTTGCAGATGCTGCCAAATATCAACGACCAATGCCTGGTCGGCGTCATTCAGCTCACCAGCACTAATCGCCTGCTGCAGACTCTGCGCGACTTGCTGCTGCAGCGTATCGACGCTAAAAGCTTGCTCTTGTAACTGTAAAGTACCCACCGCCAGGTCGATATGACCGCGTAAATAACCAGCGGCGAATAATTGATCGTCGCTGGAAGTGGCGACACTCTGATCAAAATAGTCAGCCATGGCGTTAATATAATTTTCAGTCTGTTGCATGGTTAATCCTCGTATCCAAGACGATACATCACGTAGTCGTTGTAACCACAAAGCACTTTCATCATGCCCTGCAGTTCGCCATCCAGCGCAGCATCACCGCTGTCGCTGATCAGCGGCCGGCCGTTTAATTGTTGTAATTTGGTTTTGGTCGCGACCAGTTGAATATTGTCGCGGCCGATCAAGCGGATCACCGCAGGCGATAACTGCTGATTGCCACGACCGAAAATATGGCCCTGGCCACCGATTAAGGTAATCAGTAGTTTTGTTGCGTCTGGTTTTACTAAGGTTTGTAATTGCTTGGCGGTGACATCTGACGCTATCAGCTCGCCATTTTCGACCACATCGACCCCAAGCAACGTATTTGGCAGACCAAGTTCGGCCATCACTGCTGCAATGGTGCTACCGGAGCCCATCACATACCGCACATCAGGTTCCATTTGCGCGGCGACAAAAGCAGCTAAATCATCCAGCACCAGTTCTTCTGATTCTTTGCCGGACGATTTTACACTTTGCACATAACGAAGTTCGGTTGGGATTTGCATTTCGCCAAAGCGTTTGGCGCGCACCGAGCCCTGCCGAAAAGCAGCTTCATCGATGTCCATCACCTGGGCGTCCTGCACCGTGACCAGTTCGCCTTTGATCATTTGCGCCACCACTTTGCCCGCAGCGGCCGGGGTAATGGCATAAACACCGGAGTGAATTTTACAGCCCGCCGGAATACCAAGTACTGTGGTGTGCGCATCGACCACAGCGCAGATATTGCGGGCAGTGCCATCGCCGCCAGCAAACAGCAATAAATCGATGCCAGCTTCAGCTAAACAGGTCGCCGCAGCTTCGGTATCGATAGCAGTGGATGGTTCGCTGGCGCTTTGATAGACCACAGTCACGGCGAAACCAAGCTCACGGGCTAAATCTTCGCCCATTAAACCAGCGACAGTCAGAATATGAACCTTCGATTGGAAAGGTAATAATTCGCAAAGTGCAGCTCTGGCACGCTGTTGCGCCAATGGCACAGCGCCAAGCGCTAAGGCTTCTGCCGCGACGCCGTCACTGCCTTTTAATGCAACACTGCCGCCAATGCCCGCCCATGGGTTGATAATCAGACCCAATCTGAACGGCTGTGGCTTGGCTTCGGCGGAAATTTCAGACATACCAGGACATCCCGAAAAATTTGTTGCTGGTTTTACCATCGGCTCGCTGGGTGAAGACCACATCAAGCCGCGTCAGAAAATATCGGGCGGCATTGTAACCATTGCACGGCAGTTTTCCCAGCGCCACACCGCACTATCTGCGCCCTGGCTTGATTTTATTGCGCTATTTTTCACATCCAATTTTTCTGCGAACATTGCAACAAAAGCAAGGCTGCTTTAGATTAGAAAAATCTATTGATTGGTCGGACCATACAATGTCGTCTTTGCTGGAAACTTTTACTGCGCTACGTCAGGCATTTAACGCCCAACCTTTCCCGGAACTTGCAACCCGTAAAGCGCAACTTCGGGCGCTGCGGCAGCAATTGCTACAGCAGCAACCAGCTTTAATGGCGGCCGCCAGGGCCGATTTTGGCCAACGTGATGACAGCGAAACCCGCTTGCTGGAAATTATGCCGAGCATCAGTAGTATTGATTACAGTCTGAAAAAATTAGGCAGCTGGTTAAAACCGGCCGGCCGGCATGTCAGTTGGTTGTTTTTACCGGCAAAGAACTATGTTTGTTATCAACCGCTTGGCGTAGTTGGGGTGATTGTCCCCTGGAACTATCCGATTTTTTTAAGTCTTGGCCCCTTGGTAACCGCCATTAGTGCTGGCAATAAAGTGATGGTCAAACTGTCCGAATTTACGCCGCACACGAATCAAGTACTCAAAAGCATTATTGAACAGGCGTTACCGGACAGCGCTGTGGTGATTGAAGGTGATGCCGACATTGCAGCCTCTTTTAGCCAGTTGCCTTTTGATCATCTGCTGTACACCGGATCTACCGCGGTTGGGAAGCATGTGATGCGTGCCGCCTGCGATAACTTAACGCCGGTGACCTTGGAATTGGGTGGTAAATCACCATTGCTGATTGGTCCTGATATCGATGTTAACAGCATCGCGGATCGGATTATGTTTGGTAAAACCGCCAATGCCGGCCAGACTTGCGTTGCTCCGGATTACCTGCTGGTGCCACGGGCGCAGTTAGCAGCTACTGTTGACGCCTTAAAGTTGCAGTTTCAGCAATTTTATCCAGCGCATTCAGGCGCAAATCGATCAAGCAGCAATTCGAGCAGTCAATACACCAGCGTGATCAATCAACGGCATTTTTCCAGGCTTTGTGGTTATTTAACCCAAGCTAGCGACAAAGGTGCCACCGTTATCAGCTGTGATGGCAACGACTGGCAACAACATCTGCAAAGCAGTGATCGGGTATTGCCGCTGCAGCTAGTGCTCGATGCGCCGCAAGATTGCGACCTGTGGCAACAAGAGATTTTCGGCCCGGTGCTACCTATTCTGCCTTATGACAATTTTAACGAAGCACTGGAATTTGTGCGCCAGCGTCCGCGGCCATTGGCGCTTTATCTGTTCAGCCATGATAGTCAACTACAGCAACAGGTGCTGCAACACACCCATGCCGGTGGCGTTTGTCTGAACGAAACTTTATTGCACGTTGGTCAGGAAGATTTGCCCTTTGGTGGCATCGGACCTTCCGGCATGGGACATTATCATGGCCGCGAAGGTTTTTTAACTTTTAGCCATGCCAAAGCGGTGCATCAAAAAGGCCGGCTGAACAGCACGCAATTAGCCTACCCGCAACATAGAGCGAAGCTTTTAAATAAAGTGATGAAATTCTTACTGAGAGCCTGATCAAGTGGGAAATATCTGTGGCAGTGCGTAGCTGCCACCTGTTAACCGGCCGGTTGAATTTTCTTTGGTAAACTAAGTGCCAACACCATCGATAACAAAGCACAACCGGCACCCAGTACAAAAGTAAAGGTCGAACCTGCGCCGTCTTGCCAGGCCACGCCTGCGACATAAGCGCCAACCGCACCACCGCCACCATAAATCAATCCGGCATACAGCGCCTGACCGCGACTGCGTTGATGCTGTGGGAAAAACTGTTGAATAAATTGCATCGCGCAGCTGTGAGCAATAGCAAAACTAAAAGCGTGCAACAACATACTGGCCGCCAGCAACCAGCCGGAATCAGCAACAAAAGCGACCATCAGCCAGCGCACTGCCGTTAAACCATAACAAAGCCCCAACAACTTCTGATAACTACGGCCTTTTAAAATTCGTCCGGCATAAAAGAATGCAACAATTTCAGCTGCCACCGCCAACGCGATCAGTAAACCTGCGTCACTGCCGCTATAACCTAAATCGCGGGTATAGAGGGTAAAAAAGCCATAAAAAGGCGCGAAGCTCATCTGCATAAAAAATGCACCGAGCATAAACTTCACGAAGGAACTATGGGTCCACAAAGTGCGAAAGCGCAGCGGCTGTGCATCTGTCTGCGGTTCAAGCCGATATTTCGGCAACAGCCATAAGGTGGCGAGCATCAACATTAAAAACAATAAGGCGCTGTGCGGCAACATTTGTGGTCCGGTGTGCTGAAACCACCAGCCACCAAGCATCACCAGCACTATGTATCCAACCGATCCGGCCGTTCGCACTTTACTGTAGCGTGAGGTGTCGTTATCCAGATAATGAAAGGCCGCGCTTTCCAGCTGCGGTAAAATGGCGGTCCAGCATAGACTATAAAGTGCAAGGCCGGCAACCAATGGCCAATAACCGCCCTGATAAAAACTACAGAGCCAGCCGAGTGTCGCAAGCACCGCACCAAAGCGCATCACGCCAATTGGGTCGCGCCGACGTACCGCCAGCGCCGCCCACAAGCTAGGGCCGACAATCCGCATGCCGGTGACAATGGCCAGTAACACGCCAATATCATGCGAATTCAGGCCACGGCCATCGAGGAACAAGCCGATATAGGGCACAAACACCCCGAGTACGGCGAAATAAGCAAAATACGCCAGACTCAGGGTGGATGCTGAAGATAATTTCACAAAAACTCCGGTGCTGAGAAGTTAGCCGCCGCGACCAATTCTGGCTATATCAGGTGTGGTAACGCTCACCTGATGATTCTGCGCCTGATGCCGTAAAAAGTGGTCCATCAGCACAATCGCCAACATCGCTTCGGCAATGGGCACCGCGCGAATACCCACACAAGGATCGTGACGGCCTTTGGTGATCATTTCCACCGGCTCACCGCTGGTGTTGATGCTGGCACCGGGAATACTGATGCTGGACGTTGGTTTGAGCGCAATACTGACCCGGATATCCTGACCAGAAGAAATGCCGCCTAAAATACCACCGGCATGATTGGCGGTAAAACCGGTTGGCGTCAGTGCATCCCGATGGGTTGAACCTTGTTGCTCCACCACCGCAAAACCATCGCCAATTTCGACCGCTTTGACCGCATTGATGCTCATCATGGCATGGGCAATATCGGCGTCGAGTCGGTCAAACACCGGCTCACCCCAGCCGACCGGCACATTGCTGGCTACCACATTAATGCGGGCGCCGACTGAATCACCGGCTTTTTTCAAGTCGCGCATAAAGGCGTCGAGTGCTTCGAGCTTATCGACATCCGGGCAGAAAAAATCGTTTTTCTCGACCTGATCCCAGTCCAGCTTTTCGGCAGTGACTGGTCCCAATTGCGCCAGATAAGCCCGCACTTCCACGCCAAAGCGTTGTTTTAAATACTGTTTAGCAATAGCACCAGCAGCAACCCGCACAGCAGTTTCGCGCGCCGATGAGCGGCCACCACCACGATAATCCCGAATACCGTGTTTGTGCCAATAGGTGTAATCCGCATGGCCGGGACGAAATACGTCTTTTATTGCTGAATAATCCTGCGAGCGTTGATCGGTATTTTCAATCAACAAACCGATGGAGCACCCCGTGGTCACGCCTTCAAACACGCCGGATAAAATTTTCACCACGTCATCTTCCCGCCGCTGCGTGGTATAACGGGATGTACCTGGTTTACGTCGGTCTAAATCATGCTGAATAGCTTCTAAATCAAGCACTAACCCTGGTGGACAACCATCAACAATACCGCCAATCGCCGGGCCGTGGCTTTCACCAAAAGTCGTTAATCGAAACAAATCACCAATACTGTTACCAGCCATGGCTTACTCCCCGAAAGATTGCTGATGGGCGACAAGCTGCGCTTTGGTCAGTGCAAATACACCAATGCCCCCTTTGCTAAATTCAATCCAGTGAAACGGCACCTCTGGCATTTGTTCGGCTAGCGCCACCATCGAATTGCCCACTTCACAAATCAACACGCCTTCATCCGTCAGATGTGAAGCCGCTTCGCGCAGAATTTGTCGCGTCAGTTCCAGGCCATCGACGCCAGAAGCCAGCCCAAGTTCCGGCTCGTGGTGATATTCCTGCGGTAAATCGGCCATATCATCGGCATCAACATACGGCGGATTGGTGACGATCAAATCGTACTGCTGACCCGGTAAGGCACTAAAACAATCAGACTGGATTGGGAATACCCGATGTTCAAGGCCGTGCTGACTGATATTTAAATCAGCCACCTGCAGCGCATCTTCGCTGATATCCACCGCATCAACTTCAGCGTCCGGCAGATAATGAGCGCAGGCGATGGCGATACAGCCAGAGCCGGTGCATAAATCAAGAATGCGTTGTGGTGGGTTGACTGGAAACCAGGTTGCAAACTGCTGGGTAATCAATTCGCCAATCGGTGAACGTGGTACCAGCACCCGTTCATCGACATAAAATGGTAGTCCGGTAAAATAGGCCTGCTGGGTTAAATAAGCAGAAGGTACCCGTAAACTGATCCGTTGCTGCACTAAAGCTGCAAAGCGGCGTTTTTCGCTACCGGTCAGCCGCGCCTGCAATAACGAAGGTTCAGCCAAATGGGTTAAATGCAGCGTAAAAGCCATCAGCACCCCGGCGTCATCCCATGGGTTATCGGTGCCGTGACCAAAATACAGATCGGCAGCATTAAACTGGCTGACCGCAAACCGCAACCAATCGTGAATAGAATGCAGATCAGCCACAGCTTCGTCGATTAATTCGGCGCTCAGGGCAAAAGGTTCGTGTTCAGTCATTTATTTAACTTAGCTCTTTGGGTAGACTTGCGCGCTATGAGCAAGCCTAAGTTACCTAACGAAGAAGAAATCCAGCAGTTCCGGGACGCAATCACCGGAGCGCGCCCTTTGGCGCAGGACAAGATACCGCCTGCCCGCCTGCCCCGCAACAAAAAAACATCCGTAAAGACGTCTGCAGAGCCCGAAACACGCCATTTATTCTATTTCTCTGATGAATTTGAAGGTTATCAGGCAGACGGCAGCATCATCCGTTATGTGCAGCCGGGCGAAGACCCTCATCTGGCGAAAAACTTAAAACGCGGTGAGTTTCAGCCCGCTGTGGTATTGGATTTACATGGTCTCACTCAATTAGAGGCCAAAACCGAACTCGCCGGTTTACTGGCCTACTGTCAACAACAACATTTTAACTGCGCCTGTATTGTGCATGGCAAAGGCACTGGCATTCTGGCGCGCAAAGTACCAAATTGGCTTATTCAACACCCAAATGTGCGGGCTTTTCACACCGCGCCAACTCATTGGGGCCGCGATGGTGCTTTACTAGTGCTGTTAAAAACACCGGATAAAACGCCGGACATGCGTTAACAGCCAGCCCGATACCTGGAAGCAGCTCAGCAGTGAACCCATAGTCTTAACTGGCAGTAATCAGTTTTAAGTCAGAAGGAGCCATCCGTTCCAGCAGTTTGCCGGCAGCCGGTGGCCGATAGTCGATACACACTAAACCAGATGTTTCAAATACCGGTGTGCAGCCGTTTTTAGTAAAAGTTTCGACCAGAAAACTGACCAGCGGCATATGCGAAACCAGCAAAAACCGAGCGTCTGGGTTCTGTTCCAGTCTGGCGTGAATGTAGAGTTGCACTTGATGGCAATCGCCCTCCGGTACCAGTTCCGGCAGAATTTCAAATTGCGTGTTGTTGTTTTGATGTGTCAACATCAGTTCGGCGGTTTGCCGGGTACGGACAAATGGACTGCAGACAACCCAATCCAGGCTTTGATAATGTTGTGACAGCCACTGGGCCATCTGACTGACTTCGGCTCTGCCTTTGGCGGTTAATTGCCGTTGACTATCCTGACTGCTGAGTGGCTCGGCTTCGCCGTGCCGCATGATAACCAGATTGACCATTGTGTACACCGTTGACAACTTCGCGCCCAACGCGAAAAGAGTGCGCTATGATAATGAAAGATTGCTGTCACAGTAACTGTTAATAAAGCATAAAATTTCAGCTTTATATTCCTATTCGATATGATGAGAAGCGGTTTTACTCGTCCAGATTTGCCATAACACGAGGCCTGAATTGAAAAAAAGCCATGTAGTGCAAAGCCCTAACGACCATCGCTGCTATCTTCCGCTGACTCTCGATAACGGTTTACGGGTGTTATTGGTCGAACAACCGGACGCCGAAAAAAGTGCAGCGGCGATGGCGGTGAATGTCGGCCATTTTGACGACCCGTCCGATCGCGAAGGTCTGGCGCACTTCCTCGAACATTTAGTGTTTTTAGGCTCCCGCGAATTCCCGGACGCCGGCAGTTATCAACAATTTATCGCCGGTCACGGCGGTAGTCACAATGCCTGGACCGGCACCGAACACAGCTGCTTTTATTTTGATATCGAACACCGTCACTTCCCGCAAGGCCTGCATCGGTTCGCCGATATGCTGGGCGCACCACTATTTAGCGACGAAGCAGTCGACAAAGAACGTCAAGCCATCGAAGCCGAATTTTCAATGAAACTCAAAGACGATGGCCGACGCATTTATCAGGCGCATAAAGAAAGCATTAATCCATTGCACCCTTTTGCGAAGTTTTCGGTAGGTAATTTGTCCACGCTCGACGACAGACCTGGTCAAACCGCGCAACAAGCGGTGCGCGATTTTTATCAGCAACAATATAGTGCCAGCCGGATGACGCTGGTGCTGGTGTCCGCGGCGCCACTTGACGAACAGCAACAATGGGCAACGGAGCTTTTTGCAAAGCTGCCAAGCCATTTGCCAGCGAAATCGTCACTCAGTCAGCCGTTGTATCTGGCTGAGCATCTGGGCATTCAACTGAATATCCAACCGCATAAACCGACCCAACGTTTTGTGCTGAGTTTCGCTTTGCCGGATATTCAGCCCTGGTATCGCTTTAAACTAGTCAGTTTTCTGGCGCATCTACTCGGCGATGAAGGTCCAGGTTCATTATTAAGTGGCCTGAAAGCCAAAGGCTGGGTGAATGCGATGAGTGCTGGCGGTGGTATTGACGGCAGCAATTACAAAGATTTCACCTTGTCGTTTGAATTGATGCCGGAAGGGATGCTGCAGCAAGAACAGATCCTGCTCGAAAGCTTCAGTTATCTGGCGATGCTCAAACAACAACCTTTTCCAGAAACCTTGTTCAGTGAACGGCAGCAATTGGTGGAATGGAGTTTTATTTATCAGGAAATGAAAGCCCCGCTGCAGCTGGCCAGCGACCTCGCTGTCAATCTGCAGCATTATCCGATTGAAGATTATGTGTTTGGCGATTACCGGATGGAACTGCCGCCACCGGAGCTATATCACCAGCTTTTGAGCTATTTTAGCGCCGATAATCTGCGATTGATGTTGATTGCGCCGGACGTTGCGGTCGACCGCCAGGCCCGTTGGTATCACACGCCTTATAGTCAAATCGCCGTCACGCCTGAACTGCTGGCTCGTTTAACACAAGCGCCCGTGACAGCCGATTACCGCCTGCCTGGCTACAACCCTTATCTGGTGGCGAAACTTGAGTTACTGGGCAGTGAAGCGACCTTCGAAAAACCAGTCCGCTATTTTGAAAATGAAGCGATGACGCTATGGTTTAAACCAGATGCCGAGTTTCAATCGCCCAAAGGCCATATTTTTGTCCAGCTGACCCTGCCAAATACGGTGCAGGATTTGACCCAGCTAGCGCTAACCAAATTATGGCTGGAACTGTTTTTAGATCAGGTTAACGAGCAATTTTATGCCGCAACCACCGCCGGATTGCATTACAACCTGTATGTGCAACAACATGGCCTGACCCTGCACACCAGCGGCTTATCCGGCAATCAGATTGCACTGGTCAAAGATTTACTGGAACAACTCCCACGTCAGCAATTTCAGCCAGAACGTTTTTTCGAAATGCAGCGGCAACTGGTTCAGCATTGGCAAAATAACGCCCGCAGTAAACCGATCAGTCAGTTATTCAGTAAGTTATCGGCGCTGTTGCAACCGTTAAACCCGGAAGCCGATCAGTTAGCAGTCATTCTTGCTGCGACCAGCTTTGCTGATTTTGAGCGTTTCAGCGCCCAAATGTTTGGCCAATTGCATCTGGAAGCGATGATGCTTGGCAACTGGACGGAACTGAATGTGCAGGCGCTGCAACACCAGTTGCTGCAATGGCTGCAGCAGGCGCCAGCCATTTGCAGCAAGCTGCCCAAACAAAGTTACAGTACCGCGCAGTTAGGCCCGGTGTGGTTGGAGTTGCCAATCTGTCAGGACGACAACGCGCTGGTGATTTACCTGCCAGCGCAACAACGTTCGCCGCAAAGTATGGCGCTATTTATGCTGATGAATCATTTGGTATCCCCCGAATATTTTCATGCGCTTCGCACCGAACAGCAGCTGGGATATTTGGTCGGCACCGGTTATGTGCCGATGAATTTAAAACCCGGCATTGCGTTTTACGTCCAATCGCCCAAAACTGCGCCGGCCGATTTGTACTACGCCACTTTGATTTTTTACCGTAAATTCCTCGAAGAATTACCGGAAATAACCGCTGAAGAATTTGCTGAATTAAAACTCAGTCTACAAGGACAAATTAAAGAACGGGATAATAGCCTGAGCAGCAGAGCAAAACGGGTGTGGCTGGCGATTGGTCAGGGCGATGCTGAATGTCAGTTGGCCAGTCAAATTCAGCAGCAGCTAGAGCAACTGACTTTGGCGCAGTTTATCGAGTTCTGTTACACCTTACTGGCTCCGGAGTACGACGCGATCTTTCTTGCCACCGGCCCGGCGCCAGCACATAGCCATATGCAACAACTGTCGGTGAAAGAACTCAGCGGGCAACTAAGGTTGCAGCAAGATGATGACCATTAATGCAACAATATGCTTATTCGTACCCTTAACGGGGTCTACTTGTGCGCTAAACCTTTGATGTCGCAGGTCGACCGGCGAGCGCAGGCAACAACCCTGCGACTTCAAAGATGACGGGCGTAGCAGATTGGCTTTGACAGCGTTAGTAAATTTATATAATTTGTTTGCAACAGCCAACCTGACGTGTAGATGTGTGAATAATAAAAAGAAAACAGGCATTTACCTAGTCATCATTAGCCTGAGTTTAGTATCTTTGCCCTGTTTTGCCCTTGACTGGCAAACAACCATGCCCTATGTGCTGTCATGTATCTTGTTGTTTTCATTCGGCGCATTGTTACTCGCCCACCTATCTATTTTGAAAATGCGTCGTTACCAAAACCGCCTTGAGCAAAGTGAAGAGCGGTTACGGTTGAGTTTATGGGGCAGCGGTGATGAATTGTGGGACTGGAACATCGGCTCCGGCACTTTGTATCGTTCCAGCTCCTGGCAACATCCGGTTGAACTGAAACCTGAAACCAATCAATTCCCGCCTAACCGCGACCAGATCCATCCCAACGATTTAGAACGGGTTACAGAACATCTTTATCAGCATCTAGCCGGTACATCACCATATTTCGAAGCAGCGTATCGTTTACGCGCTTCAGATGGCGGCTGGGTTTGGGTGCTTGACCGCGGCAAAGTCGTTAGTATCGATTCCGACGGTGTAGCAACCCGGATGACCGGTACCTTGAAAAATATTCAACTGTTAAAACACACTGAAGAACGGCTCGAATTGTTTGCCCGGTGCCTGGAAAACATTTCAGACGCAGTCGTTATTTGCGACACCAACTTTGTGGTCATTGAAGTGAACCATTCTTTTACCACCATCACCGGTAAAAGCCGTGAACAAGTGATTAAAAAGCCGTTTGATCTGGCGATGTATCCTAACCGCTTTTTACAGGAAATTGGCCTGGTGTTGCAGGCGCAAGGTGTCTGGCAAGGCGAAATTCAGGATCAGCGCATAGGCGGCGAAATTTACCAGGCTGAGCTGAACTTTGACGTGGTTAAAGACGACCATCAGCACATTACCCAGTATGTGGCGGTGTTTTCCGATATTTCCGAACGTAAACGTAAAGAAGCCGAACTCAGCCGTTTGGCTAATTCTGACACTTTAACCGGCCTGCCAAACCGCGCTTTATTCTCAGCCGAATTGAGCCGGCTGGTAGAACGTGAAGTAAAACATGCGTTATTGGTATTCGATTTAGATAACTTCAAAAAAATCAACGACTCGCTCGGTCATCAGTTGGGTGACTCTTTGCTGATTAAACTGGCAGAACGGCTGACAATTTTAACCCGGCAAAAAGAGCGGTTGTACCGGCTCGGTGGGGATGAATTTGCCATTTTACTGGAAAATACCAACGATATTCATACCATCACCTCGATGGCGAAAGAGCTGATTAAACAGATTAATTTACCTTTTTTCATCAATCAGCATGAACTGGCGATCACCAGCAGTATCGGCATTGTGTTGTACCCGGAAGACGGCACCGATCCGGAAGCCTTGCTGCGTAACGCCGATACCGCGATGTATCATGCTAAAAGTGATGGTGCCAACCGTTATCTGTTCTTTAACGATTCAATGAACAAACTGGCGGTAAAACGACTACAGCTGGAAAACCTGATCCGCCATGGTTTAAAGGAAGATTATTTTACCGTGTACTATCAGCCGAAAATGGACATCCTCAGTGGTCAGTTGGTGGGTATGGAAGCGTTGGTGCGGTTTATCACACCCAAACGCGGTCTAATCAGCCCGGCGTCCTTTATTCCGGTGTCGGAAGAAACCGGTCAGATTGTTGAAATTGGTGAAGTGGTGCTGCGTAAAGCCTGTATGGATGTGAAACGCTGGATTGATCAGGGTTTATTCCATGGCCGGGTTGCGGTGAACTTATCGGTCAAACAGTTTATGCTGCCGTATTTGTGTGAACAAATCGACGATGTGCTGCAGCAAAGCGAACTGCCCTCGTACCATCTTGAACTAGAAATCACCGAAGGCACCGTGATGCAATCGCCGAAAATGGCGATTGATACCATGAAAAAACTCCGCGCCCGCGGCATTCACCTGGCCATGGATGACTTCGGTACCGGCTATTCTTCGCTGGCGTACTTAAAGCAATTTCCGCTCAATACGCTGAAGATAGATAAAGCCTTTATCGACGATATGAATACCGCCCGTGGCCGCAATATGGTCGATACCATTGTCACTATTGCTCACAACTTAAGCCTGACGGTGGTCGCTGAAGGTGTTGAATACGCCGAACAACTGCAGCAATTAAAGCAACTGCGCTGTGAAATTATTCAGGGTTATTTCTACAGTAAACCTCTGTCAGCCGCTGATTTCACGCAGTTCTTGCAAGATCAGAAGCAGCACAAGCCGAAACTGGCGGCGGTGCCGGCAGCACTGTAATCATTCTTGCCAAAAAGATAATAAGCGCCACCACGCCCCACCATTTCGAAACCAATAAAAAAGGAGCCTAAGCTCCTTTTTTATTTCAACCGGCCTCCAGTTTATCTGCAGAACCGTTGCTGGTCATTGGTTGACTGACAATTAAGAATTGCGATCCGGGTCAATACCCTGCCGAATTTTTTCCATCCGCTCTTGGTGATTCAGCCACATTTTCAGGCCGCCGATCCCAATCCCTGCTAACGGAATTAAAAATACCAGCACGCCGGGATTTAATAATCTTGTGAAAAACTCGTCCAACCTCAACTCCTTCTTTGTCAGCCAATGGCTTAAGCCTGTCGCTTAATCGTTGTCAGTCTCAACAAAAGAAAAGTCATCGCTGCCATCGGCAATCCGCTTTTTACCAAAAACGGTATGAAACTTTTTCTTCTCCTGAACATTCTTTTTATACTTAGTCCAGACTTTCTCGTAACTGGACTCGGCTTCCGCTTCACCGCGGCAAACCAACACAAATCGTTGCTCTTCAGCACTTGTAGGCTGGCGGGTACCTTCTTCCAGCTCAAGCATCGCTGCACCATGTTTCTCCAGCAGATTGCCCTCTGCCAGCGTAAACCGTCCTGAACGCGTAAACCCTTTCGGGAAATTACGGTCATCAAAAAAGCGACGTTTAGCCACAAAACTTTGCTGCATCACTTTTTTCCCCTGATCTCGTTGAATCTAAAGCTATCCCAATTAAACTGTGCGGAGTATGGTAAACAAAATTCCGATCGTAAAACAAATATTTTTTATGGTTACGATGAAAATTAATAAGGATCCGCTTTGGATACTGAGCTGTTAAAAACCTTTCTGGAAGTCCAAAAAACCCGTCACTTTGGTAAAGCTGCTGACAATCTGTACCTGACTCAGTCGGCCGTTAGCTTTCGGATCCGTCAATTAGAACAAAGCCTTGGTGTCACCTTATTTAATCGCTTTCGAAACAACATCCAATTGACCACCGCCGGTGAAATGTTATTACCGCATGCCCAGGCCGTGCTGAGCGCAATTGCCTCGGCAAAACAGCAGCTCGCTTTAAATTATCATCCGGACAAACCACTGCAGCTTTGCCTGAGTTCTGAACTAAGCGTGTTGTTTCAGGATGCAGATTTTAATCAGATGATCAGTAGCGCGCAGCAATGCCAGCTGCAATTTATCCCCGCCGGATTTATGGCAAGGCAATCGCAGGTGGCGCTAGATGGCATGGTGATATTAGGGTCACAATTACCCGAGCCACAACCGTGGCAGGCCTTGTGTCTGGGTTATCTGGAGTTGGTGGCGGTGGCGACCGTTCATCACGAACAGCAACCGGAAGGTTCATTGGGACTATTGCAGCTGCCCCGCATTATGCAGAGTGCAATGCAATTTAGCTGCGCCGAGCCTGCGGTATTACTGCAATGGCTGCTGGCAAATCAAGCCTGCGCTTATTTACCGCTGTGGCTGGTGCGTGATGCTGTTGCCCAAAAACAACTACAGCGACTGGCATTGCCAGAAGTTCGAATTCCGGTATGGGCTTATAGTCAGCTTGACGCCAGCTGGCCAACACTGTGGCGAACGACGCTACAACGCAGCACAATGCTGCTGAGCGCCGGTTAAGGTCGAAACCACACAAAGCCATGGCCTAGTGCTTTACGCAGCGCCAGTCGCTTGTGGTTTTGAAATAACGGTAATGCCAGCGGCCCAACCACGGCACCAGCCAATACCCAGGGCATTGATTTTAATCCGGCGCGTTTGGCCATCACGTAAAACCAGCAACTACAGAGCGGTGACAATAATAACAACAACATCAGATGGCCCTTGTTTGCTGCAAAAAAAAGAGCCGCATTATAGCAGCTCTTGTTCAGGGATCCAGCAGTTGCTGCTGTAGCACTTAGGTAGTTAATAGAAGCTGTTACCTGCTTCTGCCATCTGCAGCAATAACGCACTTGGTGCAAAACGACTGCCGTGCTGCGCTTCATAACGACGTAAATCAGCGACTAAGCTCGATGCTCCCATCGCATCAATATAGCGGAACGGGCCACCAATAAACGGCGGAAAACCGATGCCAAAAATAGCGCCAATGTCACCATCGCGCGCCGATGCGATAATCCCTTCTTCGAGGCAACGCACCGCTTCGTTCAGCATCTGCACTAAACACCGATTACTGATTTGCTCCAGGCTTAACCGGCCTGCCGGTTGCACGCCTAACAAGCTGTAAACGGTCGAATCGACTTCTTTTTTACCCTTTTTAGCATTGGCGCCATACAGATAAAAACCTTTTTCGACTTTTTTACCTTTACGGCCATCTGCGATCAGTTTGTCAAAAGCAGCAGGCGCTTTAAAACGATCCCCAAGTTCACGCTCCAGAATTGGCGAAATTTTTGCGCCAACATCAATACCCACTTCATCCAATAAGGTAATTGGCCCTACTGGTAAGCCAAATTTAGTGAGTGCTTTATCCAGCTTTTCAACCGGCTCGCATTCTAGCAAAAGGTTCGCAGCTTCATTCATATATAAAGCTAAAATACGGTTTACATAAAAACCAGCACCATCTTTCACCACGATTGGCGTTTTACCTTGTTTACGGGCAAAAGCGACGGTGGTTGCGATGGTTTGTGGTGAAGTTTTAGCGTGCGCTATGACTTCGACCAACGGCATTTTATCCACCGGCGAGAAATAATGCAGACCAATCACATTTTCCGGGCGCGCGGCTTGTGCAGCAATTTGCGCTATTGGCAATGAACTGGTGTTGGAGGCGAAAATCGTCCCTTCATGACCATTGGCTTCAATGTCGCGTACCATTTGTTGCTTCAACGCTAAATCTTCAAAGACCGCTTCGACCACTATATCAACATCGTGAAAACCGCTGTAATCGGTGGTGCCGGTGAGTAACGCCATCTGCTTTTGCATTTCAGTGCGGGTGATGTAACGGCGTTTAAACTTTTTCTGCAACAGGCTATAGCTATATTTCAGCGCGTTACCAATACCTTGTTGATTGATATCTTTAATCCGAACTGGAATGCCAGCTTTCCCAACGGTGACGTTGGCGATGCCGCCGCCCATCAGACCACCACCGAGCACTGCCGCTTTTTTAACTTTGTTTGCTTTGACATCACCGGCACCAGACTCTTTTTTCATCTGCGTTGTCGCAAAGAACAAACCACGCAGTGATTTTGACACCGACGTCATACAAAGCTCACCAAAGGCAGTGGCTTCTACCTGTAGACCACGCGCCATGCCGCTGTCGACACCCGCTCTGATCGCTTCAATGATTTTCAGCGGTGCCGGATAATGCCCCCCGGTTTTGCTGAAGGTTTGCTTTTGTGCTTGCGAAAATAAAATGCCACGACCAATCGACGTAAATTCCAGCAGTTGACCAACTAACGGCAATTTAACCGTTTTACGTTGTGGTTTACCGGCCAGCGCCATTTTCACCGCAGCTTCTAACAGAATGCTTTTTGGCACCACCACGTCGACCAGGCCAGCTTTTTTCGCCTGCACTGCGCGCAATTGCTTGCCGGTTAACATCATATCCAGCGCTTTTTGTAAGCCAACTAAATGTGGCAGGCGCTGTGTACCGCCGCTACCTGGCAACAAACCTAGCTGCACTTCCGGTAAGCCAAGCACGGTTTTGCCATCATCAGTGGCGACGCGACCATGACAAGCCATCGCCAGTTCCAAACCGCCACCAAGGCAAGGGCCATGAATGGCCGCGATCAGTGGCATCGATAAAGCTTCCAGCTGCCCAAACATGGTTTGGCCCATCGCTGCAATCGCAGTGGCTTCGGCAGCACTTTTACAACTATCCAGCATGCTGATATCAGCGCCAGCAATAAAGGAGTCCGCTTTACCGGAAATAATCACCAAACCTTTAATGCTTTTATTGCTGCGAATTTCATCAAGTAAAGCTTTGATTTCATCCGCAAAAGCAGCTTTGAGCACATTCATGCTTTCGCCGGCCACGTCCATGGTGATCACACCAACGCCATCGTCACGCAGCGCCAGGGTAAAAGTTTTTGCTACAGCATCAGGTTGAGTCACTGCAGTCATCGTTGCGTCGGTCATTATTCAGTCTCCACAATCATTGCAGCACCAAGGCCACCCGCAGCACAAGCGGTGGTTAAACCAATACCACCACCACGGCGGTTTAATTCATTTAAGGTCTGAGTAATCAACCGGGTACCGGTCGCCGCAAATGGGTGGCCATAAGCCAGCGAGCCACCATTGACGTTAAATTTATCCATATCAATGTCGCCGATGGCGTGCGAGCGACCGAGTTTTTCTTCGGCAAATTTTTTGCTGCCAAACATTTTCACATTGGCGAGCGCCTGCGCGGCAAAAGCTTCGTGCATTTCAATCAGGGTTAAATCGTTCAGGGTCAGACCTGCGCGCTCAAGCGCAATAGGCGTCGCATAAGACGGGCCCATCAGCATATCTTCCCATACATCGATGGCGGCAAAAGCGTAACTTCTGACATAACCCAACGGCTTGTAACCCAGCGCTTTAGCGTGACTTTCCGGCATCATCAGCACGGCTGAAGCACCATCGGTTAATGGTGTACTAGTCGCTGCAGTGACAGTACCGTACTGACGGTCGAACACTGGCTTTAATTTACTATAAGAGTCTAGCTTGGAGTCTTTGCGGATATTGTTATCCATCTCCAGGAATTTATTGTATGGCTCAACATGGGCGGCCATCACTTCATCTTTTAACCAGCCCTGCGCCCAGGCGTGGGCAGCGAGGGTGTGCGAACGATGTGCTAAGGCATCTTGATCGGCGCGGCTGATGCCATGCGATTTCGCCATTTGCTCGGCAGTGTCGCCCATCGATAACCCGGTGGTGTATTCGGCAACGGCTGGCGGTACCGGCAGTAAATCTTTCAGCCCTAAACGGCGGAAAATCGCCAGCTTCTGACCAAAGGTTTTGGCTTTGGTTAAATCAACCAGCGCCCGAGCCAGCGCTTTGCTGACGCCAACTGGTAATACCGAGCTGGAATCTGAACCACCGGCGATGGCGACTTTACTGACACCGGCCATCATCGCTTCGGTGACGCTGACCACCGATTGAAAACTAGTGGCACAAGCGCGGGTCACACTAAAACCATCGGTATGGACGTTCATACCAGTGCCTAATACAATTTCCCGTGCAATATTCGGCGCTTCCGGCATCAGTACAACTTGACCGTAAACCACCTGATCAATTAATTTGGCATCGAGCTCGCTTCGGATCAACAGTTCATTGACCACCAGTTTGCCGAGTTCCAGCGCTGACACACCGTGAAATTCGGTCGCTTGTTTGGCAAATGGCGTGCGTAAACCGCGGACTATCGCAATCCGGTCCCCTTGACGGGTGGTTAATTTAATCTGGCTGCTCATGGTGATCCTCTTTATGTGGACGCTTGTCCAGGTCCAATTTTGGTAAAGTGCAATACAGGTCAGACCTGTATTTTTTTTGATTGTAACGAGAGATCTGAGAAATTAAAACACTTGTTTTAATGAAGTCTGAACCTTATATACCCAAACGACTTGAAGATGCGAGTTTCAGCGGGAGATAAAAGAACTTGAGGCAAGGCAGCGATTGGAAGCTTTGGTTGTTCCAAAGCGACAAGCGCTAACGCGGCATCAAGGGCTTTTAGCCCCGTCCGAAGGAAGCTGCGGTATAGTGCGACATTCGCTTTCGCAACGCAGCTCTGGAAACGCAACTTCAGGTTGCTTGGGTATATATGGACTCAGGTCATAGCCTAGTTGTTTTTGCGTCGAAACGCTTGATAAATAGCCAATAATTTCAAACGAATAACTTTAGAAGAGTGCTGCTGTGAACGCTTTTAACCGGTTAAAAACATATTTAGATTCGCAGGTTTTGGGTCAGCCCGCCCTGACTGAAGGCATTTTACTGGCGTTATTGGCCAACGGTCATTTATTGGTGGAAGGTCCGCCAGGTCTGGCCAAAACCAGGGCAGTCAATGCCTTAGCGCATGGCGTGGAAGGTAGTTTCCACCGCATCCAGTTTACGCCGGATTTATTACCGGCCGATTTAACCGGTACCGACATTTACCGTCCGGAAACCGGCAAGTTTGAATTTCAAAGCGGCCCGTTATTTCACCACATTATCTTAGCTGACGAAATTAACCGCGCCCCGGCCAAAGTGCAGTCGGCGCTGTTAGAAGCGATGGCGGAAAAACAAATTACCGTGGGCCGGCAAAGTTACAAGTTACCGGAGTTATTTCTGGTGATGGCAACGCAAAACCCGCTGGAGCAAGAAGGTACGTACCCCTTGCCGGAAGCGCAGCTGGATCGGTTTTTATTGCATCTGAAAGTTGATTATCCGGACGCTGCCACTGAACTGGCCATTTTAAAGCTAACGCGTGGCGAAGCGCTGGAACAGGCGGCTGAGCAGCCAGAGCGGATGACGCAGGCTGATATTTTTGCCGCTCGCAAAGCGATTTTACAACTGCATTTTGCGCCAAGTCTGGAACAATATGTGGTACAGCTGATTATGGCAACCCGTAAAGCCGCCAATTACAGTCCACAACTGGCCCGCTGGATTGCTTATGGCGCCAGCCCGCGTGCGACCATTGCGCTGGAACGTTGTGCCCGCGCCAAAGCCTGGCTCGCTGGTCGCGATTTTGTCACACCCGACGATGTACAGGGCGTGTTCCACAATGTCGTGCGCCACCGTTTATTGCTGACCTATGAAGCCGAAGCGGAAGGGATCAGTACCGATGCAGTGCTCGATGAAATTCTGCGCCTGGTCCCGGTTGCCTGAACAATCTGAATCGAGCGAACATGGAACAGCAAGCGCAAATCCGGCAATGGCTGGCACAGTTACACTGTGATGGCAGCAATGTCGAACTTAAACAACTGCTACGTTATCAGCGGCATACGCAGCTATTTGATTTAACACCTGCCCAGACCATTCAAAGTAAACTGGCCGGAAGTTACCTTGCCAAAAGCAAAGGTCGTGGCATGGAGTTTGATGAAGTCCGGCATTACCAGACCGGTGATGATGTGCGCACCATCGACTGGCGCGTCACCGCCCGTACCGGCAAAGTACACACTAAATTATTTCGTGAGGAAAAAGAGCGGCCGGTGTTTATCCTGACCGATCTCAATCATTCGATGCAGTTTGGCTCGACCTTATTATTAAAGTCGGTGCAGGCGGCTCATTTAGCGGCATTGATTGCCTGGCACGTCAAAAAAAGTGGCGATAAACTCGGTGGTTTGTTGTTTCACCAACAACAAATCCGTGAACTCAAACCAGCCGGACGCAGCGTCGCCGTGCTGCGTTATTTGCACCAACTGATTGAGTTGCAACAGCAATCTTTGCATTGGGTGCAACAGCAAATGCAACAACCGACTGCAAGGTTGCCTGAAAGTAAGTCCATCGACTTAGCAACCGCACTTGGTCAGTTACGCCGGTTAGCCCGCCCCGGTAGTCTGCTATTTATCATTTCAGATTTCCAACAACTAGATGCGACTTGCCTGCGGCATTTGCAGGCGCTGCGCTTACACAATGAAATCCGGATCTGCCAAATCAGCGATCCGCTGGAGCAGCAGTTACCAGCCCATGCATCGGGTATCGCCAAAGTGTCGGACGGCGCGCACGAAGTGACACTGGACCTTGCTGGCGGCAATTTAAAACACGATTATCAGGCACAACAACAAGCCTTTCATCAACAACTGCATCAACACTGGACCCAGCTCGGCTGTCGTCATTGGCAATTCAGCGCCAGCGAACCGTTACTTGATCAATTCAGCGGGAGGCCACATGGCGAATTCGAACGCCGCTAACGTGGCGCCGCCAGAGGCGCCAATACCTGAAACTGCAACGATGCCTGGACTGGCCGATATTCAGGAGCCGTTACTGGCCAATGACTGGTATTTGGCTCCCGGCTGGTCGTTATTGCTCGTTATTTTAGTCGTATTACTGGGGTACGCCGGTTATCGCTGGTGGCGGTATCAACAGCAGCAAAAACCAATCAAATTTGCGCTGGCTGAACTTGAAAAACTGGATTTAACCGCACCAAATGCAGCTGAAATGATCACCACATTGTTAAAGCGACTGCTATTGACCCGGCTCCCTGCGCATCCGGCACTGGCATTGAGTGGTGCGGCCTGGCAGCAGTATTTAATGTCGAGTCTGCCCTCCAGCGCTAAGCCGGTAGAACCCCTGCCCGATTTACTGGCGCTGCATTATCAAAGCACACCGGCTGTCGATGACATTCGCCGTTATGCCGCTTTTGCTGCGGTGTGGCTACAAAAAGTCAAATTCACCAATACCGGAGCACCCGATGCTTGAACTGAGCTGGCCCTGGTTGTTGTTACTGCTGCCACTGCCCTGGCTGGTCAAAAGCCGGCAACAAAATATAGCTGCCGCTGGTTTGCTGTTACCGCCACTGGCGAAAATGGCGCAGCAGCATAGTTTTGGCATCGCGCGTCAGCAAAAACCAAAACAATGGTTGATGTGGCTGATTTGGACCTTATTGGTCGTCGCAGCAGCACAACCAAAATGGTTAGGCGAGCCGGTTAGCATGCCACAACAAGGCCGCGATATGATGCTGGCAGTCGATTTATCCGGCTCGATGAATATCAGTGACATGGTGATTGACGGTCAGGCTTTTAACCGGCTGGACGCGGTCAAATATGTACTGAACCAGTTTATCGAAAAACGGCAGGGCGACCGGCTTGGTTTAGTGTTATTTGCTGATGCGGCTTATCAGCAAACACCGCTGACGTTTGATCGTAAAACGGTGCAACAAATGCTGGACGAAGCCGTGCTGGGGCTGGTGGGTCAGCGCACCGCGATCGGCGAGGCTATTGGCTTATCGGTCAAGCGGTTCAACACCTATCAAAGCTCGAATAAAGTGCTGATTTTACTCAGTGATGGCGCCAATACCGCTGGCAACATTCAGCCACGTGAAGCTTTAAAACTGGCCAAAGCGGCTGGAGTAAAAATCTATACTGTGGGTGTCGGCGCTGAGCAAATGGTGCAACAAGGTATTTTTGGACCGCAAATTATCAACCCATCAGATGATCTGGACGAAAAACTGCTGACTGAACTAGCTTCCGAAACCGGCGGTCGTTATTTCCGTGCCCGCGATTTAAAAGAACTGGCACAAATTTATCAGTTGCTGGATCAGTTAGAACCGATTGAACGGGACCAACTGACGTACCGGCCACAACAAAGTTTGTTGCACTGGCCATTAGCGGGCGCCCTGCTGTTGATAACTCTGTTGTGGCTGGTGCAAATGCCATGGTCGTTGTGGCGTCGCGGGAGGACATCCTGATGCTGAGTGATTTTCATTGGTTAAGACCACTGTGGTTGCTGTTGCTACCGCTGGTAACTTTACTTTGCCTGTTGGCGTGGCGTTTTCGGCGCGAACAAAGTCCATGGCAACAGCTGTTGGCGCCGCATCTACAACCAACCTTGATTGCCACCGAGCAGCAGCGCAGTCAGCGTAAACCATTTATCATCGCCTGGCTGGCGCTGCTATTGCTGGCGATTGCCGCTGCAGGCCCCAGTATCACCAAGTTGCCGCAGCCGGCGTTTCAGCTGCAACGCGCCACGGTACTGGTGCTGGATATGTCATTGTCGATGCTGGCGACCGACGTGAAGCCAGATCGGGTGACGCAAGCTCGCTTTAAAGCACTGGATTTTGCCACGCAGCTGGGCGAAGGCGAACTGGCTTTGCTGACCTTTGCCGGTGATGCTTATGTTATTTCACCGCTGACGCCGGATCACAACAATATCAAACTGTTACTACCGGATTTAAAGCCGGAAATTATGCCGGTGCAAGGCTCGGATGTACAAAGCGCGCTGACGCTCGCGGCGCAGTTGCTGAACCAGGCCGGTTACCCAAAAGGTGACATTATTTTAATGACTGACGGATTTTCTACCACGCACTTTATGCAGTTACGACCGATGCTGGACAATTTCCCGCATCGCATTTCGGTACTTGCAGTTGGCACCGCTGACGGTGCACCGATTAAATTAAGCTCGGGCGAACTACTGAAAGATCAACAAGGCAGTATTGTGATCCCCAAAGTGCCCTTTACCCAGTTAAAAGAACTGGCTTCGCTCACCGGCGGTGTATTTGTCCAAAACAGTTTTGATCTCGCCGATGTGCAAAGTTTGCTGGCGTTAACACCGCTGGAAATGGCCGATCAAACCAGTACTGACAGCAAGCTGACCGGTGACGAATGGCAAGACGCCGGGGTTTATCTGTGCTGGTTGTTATTGCCACTGGCACTGTGGCTGGGCAAACGTTCGACCATTATGCTGATCCCGGTTTTATTGCTGTTACCGCCGCCAACGCAGGCCTTCGAATGGCAGGACTTATTTAAAAGCCGTCAGCAACAGGCACAACAAGCTTATCAGCAACAGGACTACCAACAGGCCATCGAAAAGTTCGACCAGTCAATCTGGCAAGGTAACGCCGCTTATCGCGCCGGTGATTATGCCGCCGCCGAGCAATTCTACCGGCAAGACCCTTCAGCGAATGGTTTATACAACCTTGGTAATAGCTTGATCCAACAACAAAAATATCAGGAAGCGCTGGATGCATACCAGCAAGCGGCAAGCAAACAGCCCGATATAGCCGGCTTGGCGCAAAACACTGAACTGGCTGAAAAATTATTGAATCAACAGCAAGAGCAAGAAAAACAACAAGCTCAGGATGGTCAGCAGCAAGACGGCGAGCAGCAATCGAAAGACAACGACAGCCAATCATCTGATCAAAAAAATGGTGACAATAAAGACGATCCGCAAAACAGCGATCAACAAGGCAGTGACGCGCAAAACCAGGATCAAAATGGCGATCAACAAAACTCTAACCAACAAAGCTCTGATCAACAAAACACCGACCCAAAAAATAACGGACAACAAGGTGATAGCAAGCAAGACAGCGAGCAAAAAAAGGCCGAAGACAGCGAAAAAACGGCTGCTGAAAAACAGCAACAACTGACCGAAGCTGAGCAACAAGCGAAGCAAGCTGAAGGCCAGGAACAACAAAAAGCCATCACCGAAGCCTGGCCAAATGCCACGCCAGAGCAAAGTCAGCAATTAGACGGCTTAATGCGTAAAGTGCAGGACGACCCTTCGTTATTGCTGCGTAATAAAATGCTGCAGGAATATCAGAAACGCCAGCAGCAACGTTTACCCAAAGGAGCACAGGAAGAATGGTAACTTTCAGCAACAGCTGGTGGGGTTGGTGCAAGTCGCAGCGCACAAACATGACGCGCACAGAGATGATGGGCAAGAAAGTAACAAGTGATTTGTGGCACGGCTTGTTGCTGTTAAGTGTGCTGACGTTGGCATCTGCCGCACAAGCCGCGACCAGTCTGAATGTCCGGGTCGATAAAAACCCGGTGATGCTGGGCGAAGAATTACAGCTGTCGGTTCAGGTGGATGAAAAAGTCAGCAGCAGCGCCATCGATTTTAGTGTGCTTGAGGATCATTTCCGCGTTGGCCCGCCTTCGGTCAGCCAAAGTATGCAAATCATCAATGGCCAGTCCAGTCAAAGTACCATTTGGCAACTGAGTTTATTTGCCAAAACCACCGGCACCTTTGAGATTCCGGCTTTTAATGTGCATGGCATCACCAGCTCGCCGATCAGCATCGAAGTGATCCCGGCCAGTCAGCAAACAACCGATAAACAAGTGCTGTTTATTGAAAGCAACCTCAGCCAGACCGAGCTTTATGTTCAACAGATGGTTTATTACGAAGTAAAAATCTACTTTAGCGGCGACTTACAACGCGGCAGCCTCAGCCAGCCAGAATTGCCCAACACCACCATCGAGCAAGTTGGAAAAGATGTCGAAGGCACCGAATTGGTCAATGGTATCCGCTATCAAACCATCACCCGGCGGTACAGCCTGATCCCGCAGCAAAGTGGCAGTTTCACCCTCGAAGCGCCGTTTTTTAACGGTGAAATGATTGACCGTAACAGTTCACGTTATGACTATTTTGCCAAAACTCAGACTATTTCGGCACAAGGCCAAGCGGTTGAATTTCAAGTCAAAGCGATGCCAGCAGAATTTAACGGTGATTGGCTGGTGTCAGAGCTCGTGGCCTTAACCGAAGAATGGACGCCACTGTCGACCACCTTGGTGCAGGGCGAACCCGTCACCCGAACTATCACGCTGACGGCGATGGATTTAGCCGATCATCAGCTGCCTGACTTACAAATTGACTTGCCCGCCGGCATTAAAAATTATGCTGAGCAGCCACAAGCGAAAAAAGCCGAGCGAAACGGTCGCATCGTAGCGCAAAAAGTATTTACGTCGGCAGTCATCGCCACCCAAAGCGGTGAATTAAAACTACCGGCGGTGCGTGTCCCCTGGTGGAACAGTAAAACTAACCAGCTTGCTTATGCGGAATTACCGGAACGCACTTTAACCGTGACGGCGAATCCAAATCAGGCCGGTCAACCGCCACCAGCAGCAGATACAGCTGTGGAGACGCAAGTCAGCGAAACAGCAGCGACACCGGTCAGTGCCACTCATGCCTGGCAGTGGAATTATTTGTCAGGCCTGTTGTTGCTGCTGTGGTTACTGACCGCTGCGGTGGCAGTTTGGGGCTGGTTACGGGGTCGCAGCACGACTGCGCGCACAGACTCGTTCTCAAAGGCCGCCAAACCAAATCACCCGCAGGCCTCTGAAGTTAAATTTAATGCCAGACGATTTAAAGCGGCTTGTCTGGAAAATGACAGCATCGTCGCGAGCCAGCAGCTATTACGCTGGGCGTCGCAGCAACTTGATGCCGATATTCAGCAATTACCGCAATTAATCAAGGCATTGCCGCAGAGTGAGTTACGTCAGGAAACTGCAAAACTAGCCTATCAGGCTTATCAGGCGCAACCAACGCCATGGCTCGGCACGGCGTTATTTGAAGCTTGGGCCAAGTACAAACATCTGCAGCAAGTTGAAAGTCCGGCGTTGTTAAAGCCGTTCTACCCGAAATAACCATTCCCTACCCTTTGTTTACTCTAGTGGGTTGAATTGACAGTCATCAAGGTCAATTCAGCCCAACTACCAATCTTTGTTGAATTTGCAATATTCTGGATATTTTTTCGATTGCTGCACATATTATCGAAATTGGCCGGTCTCTAGCCCCAGTGATGTAAGTCTGCTTCATTTTGGATAGCCAATTTTGGAACACCATGAGCAATAAACAAATACGATACGAAGCATTGGTGCGGGCCTTTCATGCCGATTTATTCCGGTATGCGTTCTGGCTTTGTCATCAGCGCACCGTCGCTGAAGATTTAGTGCAGGAAACCTTTTTACGCGCCTGGAAAAGTCTCGACAGCCTGCAAGAAGCTGCTGCGGCCAAAGGCTGGCTGATTACCATTTTACGTCGCGAAAATGCCCGCCGTTTTGAACGTAAACAATTTGATTATCAGGATGTTGACCAGGACTGGCTCGAAGATGAACACAGTGAAGGGCCGGAACAAACCGCCGAAAATCAGCAGTTACACCAATATATCGCCAGACTTGCCGAGGAATATCGCGAACCCTTGGTGCTGCAGGTGTTACTTGGCATGACCGGTGACGAAATAGCGCAAACGCTTGAATTAAATCTAAATACGGTAAACACCCGCTTATTTCGGGCACGTCAGCAACTTCGGGAACTGTTATTGCAGTCCCCTGCCACAGGAGCCAGCCAGCATGGATGAGTTAGAATTTCGCCGTCGCTTGCTCAGCAACCCGACCACCAACGATGAAGCGGTCGTACAGCAACTTGCTGCAGATCCGGATAAACAACGTTTACAGCATGAATTGTTGATCCTTGATCAACAGATTAAAGCCAGTCTGGCCGTGCCGGTGCCAGCCGATCTCGCCGACCGCTTATTGCTGAGTCAGGGCTTGTTACAGCATAAAAAAATCCGTCAGCGCCGCTGGTGGCTTGGCATGGCAGCCAGTCTGGTGCTGGTGGCCGGTTTGGTGCAGCAGCGCGACCATTTGTATCCATGGCCGGACGATATCGCCGGTCACGCGCTAGCCCATGTGTATCACGAAGCGAAGCATCTGGACGACAACAACAGCCTGATTGATCTGACCAGAGTCAATCTGCTGCTGGCTGATTTAGGTGGCGAGCTCAGATCCTGGCCTGGCACTATTCGTTATGCCAGTTTTTGTTACTTTCAAGGCACCCGTTCGTTGCATTTGATTTTTAATACGCCACAAGGCCCGGTCACAGTGTTTGTGTTACCCAAAAACCATGGTTTGGAATCTGGTAGCGACTTTTACGATGCGCAGTTTCATGGTCACAATATGCAATTGGCAAAAGCGGATTTGGTGTTGGTTGCCGGTAAAAATCAGTCCTTATCCGGCATCGCCACCACCTTACAGCAACAGCTACAGTTTCAGATTTAACTGCAACTGGTAGCATCTGTCGGGGTAACCATAGAAAAGCACTGGCTCTGTTTGCCAGTGCTTGTTAGCATGTCCCGCCATTTCAAGTCGCACCTCCCCCAAATTGCCTGCTGCGTAAATTTACGCAACAAAAACAGCAAGCAGCGACCGGTAAATGACAACAACCATAACTACACCCGAAATCATTGAAGATGCAGGCCTTCAGGCACACCACGGCAACACCGCTGCAGCTTCACCGATAAAGGGGATTGATAACCCTATGAGGTCAGTATCGTGGAAACGGGAACTATTCTAGCGCTGGGAATCTATTTCATTGCAATGTTAGCCATCGGGCTTTATGCCTATCGCCAATCGAGCAGTAATTTATCTGAATATATGTTGGGCGGCCGTAAACTCGGTCCCGCCGTAACGGCATTGTCTGCTGGCGCTTCTGATATGAGCGGCTGGTTGTTAATGGGCTTACCAGGTGCTTTATACCTGATGGGTATTTCACAAGTCTGGATGGCGGTCGGTCTGGTGATTGGTGCCTGGCTGAACTATCTATTATTGGCACCGAGATTCCGGGTCTTTACTGAACTTGCCAAAGATTCCATCACGCTGCCGGACTATCTGGAAAATCGCTTTGACGACCACACCCGGATGCTGCGACTGATATCAGCCGTCGTGATTGTGGTGTTTTTCACTTTATACACCGCATCCGGCGTGGTCGCTGGTGGTAAATTGTTCGAATCGGTGTTTGGCATGGATTACTTGTTCGGACTGGTCCTCACCGCCGGCGTGGTCATTGCTTATACCCTGCTCGGTGGTTTTTTGGCTGTCAGCATGACCGACTTTGTGCAGGGCATTATTATGTTTCTGGCGCTGGTACTGGTGCCGGTCGTCGCCCTTGATGTGGTGGGTGGCGTGACACCGGTGATTGATATCGTCGCTGAACTGAACCCAAATCATTTGGATATATTTACCGGTACCAGCGCGCTTGGCATTGTGTCGTTGATGGCGTGGGGCTTAGGTTATTTTGGTCAGCCACATATTATCGTGCGGTTTATGGCCATTCGTTCGGTTAAAGATTTTCCGGTGGCACGCCGGATCGGCATGTCCTGGATGATCGTGTCCTTGCTGGGTGCTGTCGCGACCGGCTTTATCGGTATCGCCTACATCAAACAAACCGGTGGTGAGCTCAAAGATCCGGAAACGATTTTTATCGTGATGTCACAAGCATTGTTCCACCCATTTATTACTGGTTTTTTACTGGCGGCATTGTTGGCGGCGGTGATGAGTACCATTTCCAGTCAGTTGCTGGTGACGTCCAGTGCGTTGGTGCAGGATTTTTATAAGACCTTTTTTAACAAAACCGCCTCGGACAGCCATTTGGTGCTGATGGGTCGGGTATCGGTGTTTTTAGTGGCATTGGTAGCAATTTTGATAGCGCTGGATCGCAGCAGTTCGATTCTCGGCCTGGTCAGCAACGCCTGGGCCGGCTTTGGTGCTGCTTTTGGTCCGTTGGTATTGATTAGCCTGTACTGGCGCCGGATGAATCAGTGGGGAGCTTTAGCGGGCATGATTGCTGGCGCGGTGACGGTATTGGTGTGGATTTATGGCCCATTCACCGTGAATGGCCAGACGATGGATCAGTGGTTATACGCCATGGTTCCCGGCGTTGTCGCTTCGGCCTTGGCCATTGTCATCGTCAGCAAGCTGACGGCAGCACCAAAAGTTGCGATTGCTGGCCAATTTGATCAGATGTGCAAACTAATGAAACAAGCGTAATAAACCGATAGGCTCCGTGGTCAGATTTTCTGATCACGGCAGCCCTCAGGTAAATTGCCACCACAGCGAAATTTTAGTTCCCACCCAGACATTTTCTTTGCTACATTGCTTGCCAGAGTGCCGTCAAAGGAATTGTAGTCTGTATGTATTTTTATGCCGCCCGTCAGCCCATCCTGGATCGTGACAAAAATCTTTTTGCTTATGAATTACTGTTTCGAGATGGCCTGGAAAATGTGTTTCCGGATATTGATGGTGACGAAGCAACGTCACGGATGATTGCTGGCAGCCAATTTAACTTTGGTCTGGATGACTTCCTCGGCGACAAACTGGGGTTTATCAATTTTACCCTCGATACCCTGCTGAAAAAGTTTCCGTCAATGCTGCCAAAAGATCAGGTGGTGGTGGAAATTCTTGAAACAGTCCAACCCGGTAAACGTTTGCTGGCCGAATGCCAGGCATTAAAAGAACAAGGCTATATCATTGCTTTGGATGACTATATCCACCAGCCTGTCTGGCGCCACTTCTACCCTTTCATCGACATCATTAAAATCGATTTTCGCAGCACCACCAATGATGTGATTCAGGATGTGATTAAAGCGACTTCCGGTTTCCCAAATATTAAACTGCTGGCCGAAAAAGTCGAAACCATTGAAGAGTTTCAGCTAGCAATGGGCATGGGTTTTAGTTATTTCCAGGGCTATTTTTTCTCTAAACCGGAAATGTTACAAAGCAAAGCTTTATCCCCCGCCCAAATGACGCTGGCAGAGTTGCTGTACGAAACATCCAAAGCTGAAATGGACCTGGCAAAAATTACGACCATCTTCGAACGTGACGTCAATCTGTCCTACAAATTACTCCGTTATTCCAACTCAGCAGTATTTAAACGTCGCTCGGAAATTGAAACCATCAAGCAGGCTTTGGTCGTCCTTGGTCAGTTAGAACTGAAGAAATTCTTGTCAGTTTTATTTACCGCCCAGGTCAGCAGCGAAAAACCAGCCGAGCTGATGCGTTTAGCCATGACCAGAGCAAAATTTGCCGAAGGTATTGCCACCCTGCATCGGAAGACCGATATCGCGAAGGCTTTCCTAACCGGCATGATGTCATTGATGGACGCGATTCTGGATGAGCCGATGACCTCTGTCATGAGCAAATTGCCATTATCCAAAGATATCAAAGACGCCTTAATCGACAACGAAGGTTTGCTGGCCGAATATCTTGGGCTGGTTAAATGTTATGAACAAGCCATGTGGCAAGCAGCGAATGTTGCAATTGAAAAACTCGGTCTTGACGCGAAATTATTACCGGATGCTTACCACGAAGCGGTGCAATGGGCGAATGAACAAATGCGCGCTCTGGGTGACAATTAAGATACCTGTCATCTTTGAAGATTCGGTGTTGTTGTCTTCGCTCGCTGAAGTGACAGTGCAGGCTGTCACTCAATTCCCAGATCTCAGATAACAACGACACTGCTGCCAACAGCCCGGCCCCCCACAGGTTGAGCAAGTAGCAGCAGCGCTTTCTTTAAAAGCTGACAAACTCCGCGATTTTTGCCGCTAGTTTGTCGCCGATCCCTTTGACCTCCGTCAATTGTTTCGGATCCTTAATCGGTCCGTTTGCTTTGATATAGTCGAGAATCGCTTGCGCTTTTTTCTGACCAATCCCCGGAATAGCGGTTAATTGTTCCGGGCTGGCTTTGTTGATACTCAGCTTGGTACTTTGCTTGCCTTGTGGATTGCCTTGTTGGCTACCAGATTGTTTGGCAGCTGCTGTTACTTTCGCCGCCACTGGCACCGTTTCGGCAATCACCGGATTTAACAACAGCGCCGGAACCACCAGTGCCAACGCCATCCATAACGATTTCATCTTCATGCTGACTTTCCTTGTTGGGTTTTTCATGAGTAAAATACGCGCCGGCAACCCGGCACTTGCTAGTTTGGAATGGGTAAATACCCTTGTTCAACAAACTAATATTTAATCTAGCCGAATAATTAATATTTATTTAACTTTTTATATACTATTTTATTCTGTTTTCGATCTATTTTTAGATTCAGCTGCAATTAAGTATCCGGCCGTTATGGTTACAGGAACATCTGTCAGGAGTATTCGCCATGAAGTATCTGGTTTTGTTATTACCTTTAATGACCGCCTGCACCAGCTATTCGCAGCATAATCGCCAGAATTACCAAATGGCGACAGTCACCCAGGCCCAACCGGTCTACCGCACCATCGAAATTCATAAACCCAGACGTGTGTGTGAAGAACGTCAACAAATGAAACGCCATGCCGATTCCGCGGCACCGACCATCGTCGGTGCTATTGTGGGTGGTGTATTAGGTAATACCATTGCCCGCAACAGTTCCAATCGTGGTCTTGGCACAGCCGCTGGCGCGGTGATTGGCGGCGCCATCGGCAATGATGTTGGCCAAAAAAATGGTACTGATGTGATGCATCATGAAACCGTGTGTTACGAATCCGGAACTGATGTGGAATATCAAAGCGTGGTTGACGGTTATCAGGTAACCTATCAGTTACAAGGTCGTGAATACACCACGTTGATGGACCGGGATCCCGGCCCACAAATGCCGGTGTATGTTGAGCCGGTCAACAAACGCTAATTAAATGGGGTCGCCAGTACGGTTGCGATAACACCGCTTGCTGGTCACAATTTTCACGCCGTCTGCAGCGGCGAACGTCATAAGGAATGCACATGCGGGTATTGGTGGTTGAAGATGAAGTGTTATTAGCAGAACAAATTAAAAATCATCTTTTACAGCAACAGTTTAGTGTTGATCTGTCGCACGACGGTTCCGATGGTTTTTTCAAAATCAGTGAATATCCGTACGATTTGGCCATTATCGATATCGGCTTGCCGAAACTTGATGGTTTATCGTTGATCCGAAAAGCCCGGCAACAGGATTTAAAAACCCCGATTATCATTCTGACCGCGCGTGGCAGCTGGCAGGAAAAAGTCCAGGGCCTGGACGCTGGTGCCGATGATTATCTGACCAAACCCTTTCATGTCGAAGAACTGATGGCGCGTTGTAATGCCTTAATTCGCCGTGCCGCGGGTCAACCGGACCCAACACTGGTCGCCGGACCCGTCAGTTTAAACAGCCGTACGCAACAGGTTTGGTGTGGTGAAACCGAAGTACCGCTGACCGCTTACGAGTATAAAGTGCTGGAGTATTTTATGCTCAACCCAACCAAAGTCATTTCCAAAACTGAATTGACTGAACATATCTACGATCAGGATTTTGATTTGGATAGCAACGTGATCGAAGTGTTTGTCCTGCGCTTACGTAAAAAGCTCGATCCGGACGGTGAACTTAAACCAATCGAAACGCTGCGGGGCCGTGGTTATCGGTTTAACCTGGCCGTGAACTGATGATGTTGTCGCTGAAGGTCCGCCAGGCTGTGATCAGCCTGGTGTTGATGTTATTTCTGTTACCTGTGTGTTTTCTGGCGATCGAACGGGCTTTTTTCGCCCAGCTGCTGACCAGTACCGAACAAAAACTAGAAGTGCATTTATATTCGTTTTTATCCGAACTGACCTCTAAAAACGACATTGTAGAAATTAATAACAGCATTTTACCGGCTGATTTTTTACGGCCGGATTCTGGCACCAGTGCCTTTATCGTCAGTGGCGATAAACTGATGTGGCAGTCAGATTCCTCTTTAAATCAAACCTTTATCCCGCCACAGCATGAAATGCTGCCAGGCAAACACGAATTTATTTCGCAAGAGCAAGATGGCCGGGTGTACTGGACTTTGTCATTTGCACTGCTGTTCGATATGGGCGAGCGCAGCATGCCGCTGACCATTCATATTGTACAGGACGAGCAACTGCTGGAGGCGCCGGTCAAAGCCTTTCGCAATACACTGATGCGCTGGTTTATTGGTATTGCTGCGGTGTTAATGCTGGTGATGCTGCTGGCCTATTATTGGACGACGCAGCCGTTGTCAGCGCTGGATCACGAAATCCGGCAGGTTGAAAGTGGTGAACAACAACAGCTCAACGGCAATTATCCGGCCGAGCTGACGACACTTAAAGAAGACGTTAATTTATTGCTCGCCAGTCAAAACCGCCAAAAACAACGCTACCGCCATCATTTAAGCGACCTGGCACATGCGCTGAAAACACCGGTGGCGGTGCTGAATACCTCGCCTTTGGCACAACAACCGGAACTGCGGGAACAAATCGACCGCATCACCGCCATGATTGAGCATCAGCTGAAACGCGCCAGTAGTTCCGGCCAGGATGTCTGGCAAAAACAAATTGCCATCCCGCCAATCATTGGTCAGCTGCAAAGTGCGTTACAAAAAATTTATCGCGGCAAACAGGTACAATTGGCGCTGGACTGCCCGGCGAACGCCATGTTCCGTGGCGATGAAACTGATTTGATGGAAATGTTAGGCAACCTGCTGGATAACGCCTTTAAAGCCTGCCAGCAACAGGTCGCACTGACGGTGACCTTACGCCCGCTGAGTATTAGTGTTGAAGATGATGGTCCCGGTGTGCCACCGAATAAAACCACTGAACTACTGAGTCGCGGCACCCGCCTTGATACGTACAAAGAGGGACACGGCGTAGGTTTATCTATTGTGCATGAACTTTGTCTGTCATACTCCGGTGAAATCGATATCGAACAAAGTACGCTCGGCGGCGCCTGTTTTCGTTTGCGATTTCCCGAGCATCAATATTAGAATTAGCCAATTTCTATATTAATCAGCCTGTTATCGGCCAGCGAAACGCGATGAAATCAGTCATATCTTTGTGTGTCCTGCTGGGTAGTTTCAGCTTGCGGCTGACAGTCCTTGTGACAGTCACAGCCATTCACAAATTGACTATTCCAGATGCCTTAATGCACAACTTGAGCAAGTAAAGCGGGAATTGCAAACCGCTGAAAAGATCGGGCGTGACGATCTGCTGAAAGTATTCAAAAGGTCCCGCCATCATTTTAAACTATTCCGTATTGATCATTAAACAAATCAGACTTCATACGGAATTACTCAGTAAAGCAAAGTATTAATTTGATCTTATCGCGTACTACCCGCGTAATTGGCACAGATGCTATGTTTACTCTAATGGCCTTGAGGCCAATTCGACTCAGGAAAAGTTATGACTTTAAATAATGCAGTGATCCGGATCAAAAACCTCCGTTTACGTACCTTTATAGGTATCAAAGATGAAGAAATTAATAACAAACAAGACGTCATTATCAACGCGACCATTGAATACAGTGCCACTCAGGCCGCCGATAGCGATGATATGAGCAAAGCACTGAATTATCGCACCATCACCAAAGATATTATTACACTGGTCGAAAATAACCGCTTCTCTTTGTTAGAGAAATTAACCGCCGATGTGCTGGCGATTGCCGCAGCGCACCCTTCAGTCCAATATGCCGCAGTTGAAATTGATAAACCCTATGCATTACGTTTCGCCGATTCGGTGTCGCTGAGCTTATCCGTCAATAAGGGCACAAAGTAACTATATCCATCATCCTTGAAGATTCGGGGTTGTTGGCCGCCTTCACTCACCCCAGTCACATAGAACAGCTATGCTCCTGGGGATTCGTTCAGTTGCCGCCTACCCGAATCTTCAATGATTTTGGCTATATACTTGCACAAACAAGTGTTTAAACCTTGAATCAATAGTGTAAGTGTCGGCATCACGGCACGGCCATTTTTTTGGAGTCAGTGCATGCGAATATTAATTACCGGTGCTAGTGGTCTGATTGGTTCGGCGCTGGTCAAATTATGGCAAAATCAACATCAACTGATTGTCCTGAGCCGATCGGTAAAAAAGGTGCAGCAGCAATTTGGCAATACGGTCGAGGCCATAGAATCGTTAGCCAATATTGATTTTAATCAGCTGGATATGGTGATCAATCTTGCTGGTGAATCTATTGCCAACCGCCGCTGGACTCCACAGCAAAAAGAGCGCATTTGTCAAAGTCGCTGGCAGTTGACTGAGCAGCTGGTGGCTTTGATCCAGCAAGCGACCACCCCACCCCATACGCTGATTAACGCCTCTGCCGTCGGCTTTTATGGCCGGCAGTCTGGCGATGCGATTGATGAAAACTATCAGTCGTACTACCCAGAATTCAGTCACGACATCTGCGCCCGCTGGGAAAATCTGGCCAATCGTGCCCGTTCCGAGCAAACCAGAGTTTGTATTTTGCGGATTGGTATTGTGCTGGCCGCCAATGGCGGGGCTTTGCAGAAAATGCTACCACCGTTTAAATTGGGGTTAGGCGGAGTCATCGGCAACGGTGAGCAATATATGTCGTGGATCCATCTGGATGATTTAATTGCCATTTTTGATTATTTATCACTGCAACCGGAACTTCGTGGCGTGTTTAATGCCACGGCGCCGATGGCGGTCAGTAACAAACAGTGGACAAAAATACTTGCGGAGCGCTTGGGAAAACCGGCGTTGTTGCCAATGCCGGCTTTTGCGGTAAAGTTGTTGTTTGGTGAAATGTCTGATTTATTGCTGTTCGGCCAAAATGTGTATCCACAACGGCTACTTGACCAGGGTTTTACTTTTAAATTCAGTCAGTTCCGTGCTGCTTTGCAAGATTTAACGCTCTAATATCGCCCGACAATGCACTGGTTTCTCCTTTCATACCAGTGCATTGGAAAACTCCATCAAAGCAGAAAACTACTGCAATGCACGGCGCAGTAACGTTGGCGCGTCCACAATCAATAATTTTCGCAGCAATAGATAACCAAGCCCGGTGATCAGCAACATGCCAAGCCCTGGTCCTATCCACCATAAGTTCCAGTGCAGCGAAAACGGTAATTCGAATAGCCGCACTTGCAGCACCGCTAACAGTATTTCCGCCAGCACCGTGGCAAACACCCCGGCCATCAGGCCAAGCGCGGCAAATTCTGCCAGCACGGCACGCCTTAAGAATACCGTTTTGGCGCCTAAGGTGCGCAAAATTGCCAGCTCCTGTTGCCGCTGCTCCAGCGTTGCCTGCACTTGCGCCACCAACACTAACACCGCAGCAGCAAATACCAGCGCCAGAATAACCGTCAGCGCTAATGATACCTGAGCAATAATATCGTTGATTTGCTTTAAGATATTATCCACCGACAATACCGATACCGTTGGAAATTGCCGCGCCAGCTGATTCAACAATGGTTGTTGCGCCGGCGGCAAATAGAAAGCTGTCAGGTAGGTTGCCGGAAAAGTCGCCATTAAATCCGGTGATAAAATCATAAAGAAATTTGGCTGTAAGCTATTCCAGTCCACTTTTCGAAAACTACTGACTTTAGCGCTGAATTGCTGGCCGCCCACCGAAAAACCGATGGTATCGCCGATGGCTAAATCCAACCGTTCAGCCAGTTCAACTTCAACCGACACTTCAGCTTTACCACCATCCACAAACCACTGACCTTTGACCACTTCGTTATTGGCTGGCATCTGGCTGAGCCAGGTGAGATTGAGTTCTCGACCGATACCACGGCGGCGTTCAGCAGTTTCGGCATTGGCAGCAGTGCCCGTCTGATCCGCTTGCTGTTCGCCTTTTTTGCGCTCTGCAGTATCACGATTAGCAGTATCCCGGTTTTCACTTTCGGCCTTATCGCTATTCTCAGCGTCTGGCTCGGTCAGGGTTTCGTTATTGACACTCAGTACCCGACCGGAAATCATCGGATAATAGTTGCCCGCCGTCAGTTGATTTTTTGTAAGCAAGGCGCTTATTTGCGGCTTTTCAGCCTCGGTGATATTGACCAAAAACTGGTTCGCCGCTCCGACTGGCACTTGTTGTTGCCATTGTCCGATGAGTTCAGCACGCAAAAAATACAGCAGTAAAGTTAAAAACAGCGCCAGACTAAAGGTGATCAGTTGAAAACTATTCGGCCATAAGCGGCGGCGTAAATTGGCCAACGCCAGACGAAGCGCACTGCTTTGACCCGCGCTCATCGGTTTAGCGACTTTGACAATGACAGCGGCCATACCCAATAGCAACGCAGCAAAAGCCACACAAAGTAAAAACAACCAGGCCGACAACCACAGATCACCGCTGAACAACCACATCAACAACCAGACAGCAACTGCACCAGTGGCCAGATGCCAGATATCAAATTGCCATTCTTGCTGGCGTTGGCGCAGTACGTTTAGCGCAGGCACCGCGGCTAAGCGCCAAATCGGTCGGGCCGAGAACAAACCAGCACAAATAACAGCGGTCAGCAGACCGAGCCATAACGGCCGGCTGCTAAATTCAGCCTGATAGTCACCAAGCCAGTTCACAATCGCCCACTGGGCGCTGCTGCTGGCAAATTGCCCTAAAGCCAGGCCAATACTCACACTTAACAAGGTGACTAAACTCAGGTGGCTGGCGTAGATTTTGCGGGCGGTTGCCGTGGTCACGCCAAGTGCTTTAATCACCGCAACTGACATGGCGTGGCGCTGACTATACTGACTGGCCGCAACGGCCGCCGCACATGCTGCCAACACAATGCCGAGCAAACCTGCCAACAGTAAAAACTTTTCCGCGCGATCTAATGCTGAACCCACCGCAGATTCACGATCGAGCTTTTGCCAACGGTCGTGCAAAGTTAATAGAGATTTAACCTCTGTTTCCAGTTGTGTCAGAAGCGCGTCCGAGCCTGCAAACTGATAACGATAGCCAATTCTGCTACCGGGTTGCACCACTTCGGTCGCAGCGACATCATCAACGTGCATCAGCAACCTCGGCGCATTGCCAAACACGCTCAGCGGCGCATCAGGCTCTTCGGCGATCACGCCAGCGACTTTCAATTGACTGACACCCACTTCAATCATATCGCCGGCTTTGATTTGCAGCAGCTGCAATAAACGCGGCTCCAGGAACACTTCACCTTGCGAAAAGGTCGGCACAATCGGCGCATCAACGGCTTCATGTTGACGTAACGTCAATTTGCCACGCAGCGGATAACTGGCGGACACTGCTTTTACACTCACCAACTGCATTTCATCACCGGCAAACACCATGGTGCTAAATTGCATTTGTTTGGCCGATTTAACCTGTAGCGTGGCGGCTTTTTCAAAAATAGCTTCGTTAAATGGCAAGCTGGAGCGCAATATTTTGTCAGCGGCAATAAAATTGGCGCTACGCTGGGCCAACGCCGAGCGGACGCTTTCAGTGATGCCGCTTAAGCTGACCACGGTAAATACGGCTAAACAAAGGGCGAAAGCGATCACCCATAACTCACCGCGTTTTAATTCGCGCCAGAACAGACGCCAGGCAACGTTAGGCCACACTGGTCACCTCCGCCACAGCCATGGTTAAATGTCCGGCCTGCATGGTGGCTTGTTTGGCACAACGTTTGGCCAAAGCCGGGTTGTGCGTCACCAGCACCAGCGTTGTGCCCTGCTGTGCGTTCAGTTCAAACAGCAAATCTTCTATTTTGGCGCCGGTGGTTTCGTCCAGATTCGCCGAAGGCTCGTCGGCAAATAAAATGGCCGGTTTGGTAATAAAAGCGCGCGCAATGGCGACACGTTGTTGCTCACCACCGGACATCTGGCTTGGATAAAAATCTGCCCTTTCGGTTAATCCAACCAGCGCCAGTAATTCGCGGCCGCGCTGTGTCGCATTTTTAATGCCGGCCAGTTCAGCCGGTAACGTCACGTTCTCCAGTGCGGACAAACTTGGCAGCAGCAAAAAGGACTGAAACACAAAACCGACCTGGCGGGCACGTAGTTCGGCCCGCGCGTCATCGTCTAATGCATGCAAAGGTTGACCTGCTAAATACACTTCGCCGCTGGTGGCCGTGTCAAGCCCGGCCAGAATACCTAATAGCGTTGATTTGCCGGAACCTGAGGCGCCAACAATTGCCACACTGTCCCCGCGGTTGATTGTCAAATCGATATGTTGCAGGATAGTCAGAGTTGAATCGGTCAACTGTACTTGTTTGGTCAGCGCTTTGGCCTGGATATAAATTTCTGGTGTAAATGACATGAGATTTTGCTTCACCATTTTAGTTTTGGTTTTCAGCCTGTCACTGCAGGCGGCAACACAAAAGTTATTAATTCTGGGCGACAGTTTAAGCGCCGGTTACGGAATGCAACAACAGCAAGGCTGGGTGCATCTGTTGCAACAACAACTTGAGAAAAATCAGTCCTCTTGGACCATCATCAACGCCAGTATCAGCGGCGAGACTACAGCCGGTGGTCTTGCCAGATTACCTGAATTACTGACTAAACATCAACCGCAGGCAGTGTTAATTGAGCTCGGTGGTAACGACGGATTACGCGGTTTTCCAACGGCACAAATCGAACAAAACCTGCAACTATTGATTGCCGAAGTGAAAAACCACCAGGCCAAACCAATCCTGATGCAGATACGCATTCCACCGAACTATGGGCCACGTTATACGAGGCAGTTTGTCGCGTTATATCCGGCATTAGCCGAAAAACAGCAGGCGGTCTATTGGCCATTTTTCATGGATAGCATCGCGGTGCAAGCCGATTTGATGCAAGCGGATGGTATTCATCCGAACGTTAAAGCGCAGCCGATTATCCGCGATTTTATCGCGCCGTTACTGCAGAAATTGTAAGCTGAAGTGTCAGAGCAGAACGAATGGGTCTGCCCGGCATCTTTTAGATGGCGGCGTAAATTTGAGCATTGGCAGAATTTGATGGGCGCAACGTAAAACTGAAATATCGTAAGTGTGGTAACAAGGCATTTAATAAGGAGATTTTTTGGAATTTACTGGAGCTGGGTTTGGTGTCGCTTGATTTGGTGGAGCTAAGCGGGATCGAACCGCTGACCTCTTGCATGCCATGCAAGCGCTCTCCCAGCTGAGCTATAGCCCCATCTTGACTGCTGCCAACTGGATTGAGGCTACAGGATGGTATATCTGAATTTCCTAAGTGGCGTCCCTTAGGGGATTCGAACCCCTGTTACCGCCGTGAAAGGGCGGTGTCCTAGGCCTCTAGACGAAAGGGACATCCCAGGATTTGATAGCAGCGTGGCGTCCCTTAGGGGATTCGAACCCCTGTTACCGCCGTGAAAGGGCGGTGTCCTAGGCCTCTAGACGAAAGGGACACAGTGCTGTTATCGGGTGAATGTATTGGCGTCCCTTAGGGGATTCGAACCCCTGTTACCGCCGTGAAAGGGCGGTGTCCTAGGCCTCTAGACGAAAGGGACCCGCGGATACATTCGTGTCTTGTGTTTACTTGGCGTCCCTTAGGGGATTCGAACCCCTGTTACCGCCGTGAAAGGGCGGTGTCCTAGGCCTCTAGACGAAAGGGACACATTGTAAACTTTGGTGGAGCTAAGCGGGATCGAACCGCTGACCTCTTGCATGCCATGCAAGCGCTCTCCCAGCTGAGCTATAGCCCCACACCGTATGGACGTTACAACTCCATTGCTGAAGTGGCTTCGTCACAAGACGAGGCGCATTCTATGGGGCACGCTAATATGTGTCAATAGTTTTTTCCAATGGCCGATCTGTTCGGATACTTTTTAAACACGCAGCTGAAAAAGCATGCGAAAACAGTGGTATTGCGCTGTTTTTTCATGGTTGTCGTAAGCCAGTAAGCTGCAGAAGATTGTCAGTTTTAGCAGCTGCTGTGCTATGATTTCGACCGAATTAAAGTCTGCTGGACCGGATCAAACAGCAGGCAGGACTGACAACTGCTAATTTAGGATAGTCATTGATGTACGAATCGTATTACGGATTTCACGAGCGGCCTTTTCAACTGACCCCAAATCCTCAGTGGTTTTTCGCCAGTAAACTGCACAAACGCGCCCTCGCCTATTTGCAATACGGTTTAAGCCAGGGTGAAGGTTTTATTGTGATCACCGGCGATGTCGGCACCGGTAAAACCACCATTGCCAATCAACTGTTGGCACGTCTTGACCAGCAAATAGTCGCCAGACAAATCGTCACATCCAGGCTTGGCCCGGATGATTTATTGCGGATGATCGCTTCCGTCTTCAGCTTGAGTGTCAAAGACAATAATAAAACGGCCTATATCGAAGCCATTTCACACTATCTGACGCTGTTACACGGTCAAAATAAGCGCGCGTTGCTATTAGTGGATGAAGCGCAGAATTTACCACTGGAATCGATTGAAGAACTGCGGATGTTGTCCAATTTCCAAATCGCCGGCAAACCATTATTACAAAGCTTTCTGCTGGGGCAAAACGAACTGAATGCCATTATTCAGTCGCCGCATATGGAGCAGTTCCGGCAACGTATTATTGCGTCGTCAAATTTATCGTCGTTGTCAGAAGAAGATTGTCAGGCCTATATCGAATATCGGATTAAACAAGCAGGCGTTAGCCGGCCGTTGCTTGACCAAAGTTGCTTTGGCAGCGTTTATCGATTCACAAATGGTATTCCTCGTAAAATCAATAACTTGATGGATCGCATTTTACTGTTCGGATATCTGGAAGATAAAACCTTATTGCTACAGGCTGATGTCGAAGAAGTGATCACCGAAATCAGTGGCGAGGTTGCTCAGCGCCAACCAACACAAACCATACCGATCCAGGCTGCGCCAGTTGCCGTCATGACAACAACAGTGACAGCCCCTGCAGAAGCCGCAACCCAAGCTACACCGGCAAATCCTTATCACGCCATGCTGGCTGAACTTTCCGGATTACTCGACAGCTCGCTGGAGCATAAAATCAAGATGGCGAAAGAACTGGATACGTTGTTGAATCAACAACATCAACAAGTGATGCGTAAGCTTGAAGACGACAAAGGCAGCTAAGCTGCCTTTGTTAAACCGATGACATCAACACTTTTGCCAGAATTTACTTTAGTCTGGTTTAGAGTGAGCCGGTTTTAAAGTTGTCAGAATTTAAAATCCAGATCAAAATGAATCCGATTCTCTTTGTAATCCAACGACTTACCTTCAAAATTAACGTCAACACGGCGTACCGATAATGCGCCACTAAGGTCCGGATTAATTTTGCGGTTAAAAGCTAATGTATTTGTTGCTTGTGTCCCTTCACGCCGACCAGTCCCGGGTAAACTTTCATCCAGTTGATAATCAATCCGCGAGTAAGACGAACTCAACGACAAACTATTACGTTGCGACAACTGCCAGTTGCTGCTGGCGTTTATATACTGATCTTCAACTTCGGCATTTCGCTCCAGATAAATATCTCGCCTTTGGCCTACTTGCAGTTGCAATTTTAACCGGCTAAAACCATAACCAAGGGTGTAATTGAGATTACGGCGAACCACAATCTGCTCACTTAACTCCTGGCCTGGTAACAAAATATTGTAGTAAGACTCACCAGGTTGTGGCCGATACTGCGCTGTCGGTGGTTGATAACAGTTTGAAAGACCTGGTGCCTGCCCCGGTGGACACAAAAACAAACCGTACTCGGCGTTGTCACCATTTAAGCTAAGCAATGAGTTCACTGAGTCAGACACTGTGACCTGCATTGTCAAATGCTGTAAATTGTAACTACCGCTCACTTCAGCACTACGGCCAAAAAACCGCCGATCCAAAGTTCCGGTTAACTTGGTCCGACGTGACGGCTGAATACTGAACTGGGTGCCGATATACTCGCGGCGCCCTTCCTGATCGTTCACCTTATTAAAGGTAACGTTCCACCAGGAACGATCAGTGATTTTCCACTCCAAACCACCGCCGATACTGTGGTAATTCCGATAGCCACCAAACAAACTATTGACGTTGGTCAGTCGGCTGTTACTTTCGTAACTCCCCTGGCCAATCATTGAAACACGCCAGAAAAATGGCACGCCAATCACGCCGTAACCACGACGGTTGTATAAATCTTCGCTTTGTTTACGACCTGTTTTTGAGGCATTGGCATCAAAACCCCAGAAAAACTTACGGTTGCGGTCTGCCGACTTCAATTCAACAGCACCGGTCACCCGTTGTACATTCAAATCCTGATTAAACGGATCCTCATCAAATATCGGTTCTGATACCTGATCACTACGCGACTCTGACGCATTTAACTTCACGCTGGTGTTCAGCCACTCCACCGTATCATTGCGGTAACTCATACCGGCGCTATTGTTGATGACCTTCGCCATATTGCCGCTATTCGTCACTTCATCGACATAGTTAGAAAACTGGCCACCGGTAGAACGATAGGATTGGGTCGAACCAACCTGAAAAGCCAGTCTATTATGTAAAAAACTGGCCGTGTTGTTCAGCCGATAATTGATATAAGTGCTGTTTTCACGCTGGGCGTCTTTATAAAACAACGCCATCTGATCGATACTGAAACTTGATTTCAGCCAGGGGGTACTGTACGCCAGAATGATCCCGGGTGTGACCGCCTGCGCTAAACCTTCATCAGTACCGGCATCACCCACCTCAACCTGATAAGCATAGGTACTTGTCGACAACGATGGGGTGATTTTGACATCGGCTACCACCGGAAATGCCAGTGAAATTGCAGAGAGTTTTAGTACCACCGCACCCACGCTGTTGCTGGCCAAATTCGCCTTGCCAGTGTGCTTTGGTATGCTATATCGCAATGCTTTGCTATTCCGCATAGTATCCATAACCGTAGCCATATCCTTTATCACGGCTGTAATAAGCCTTGTTGATAACAAAACCAACTGCCAACTCTTTTGGCAACAAACTCAAGGCCTTATCCAGCTCATTCAGTTTGGTTTTATTCTCTTCCAACACCACCACGGCTTGACCACACATCGCTGCCAGTACCGCAGTTTCATTGACGCCGAGCAGAGGCGGTGCGTCAAAAATGACAATCCGATCCGGATAACGGGATGCAAACTCGTTCACCAATTCAATCATCTTGTCGCTGGCCAGCAACTCAGTCGACAAATGGTGCGGTTTGCCGGCGGTAATTAACTTCAGCCGTTCGACGTTGGTGCTGTAAATAATGTCGGCAACATCAATGTCAGTTGAACTCAGATAGTCTGTCAAACCCAAAGGGGTGCTGATTTCAAGCGTACGGGATACGTTTGGTCTTAACACGTCTGCATCAACCAACAGCACGGTTTTGTCTTGTTCCAGCGCAATACTCAATGCAAGATTGACTGAGGTGAAAGTTTTACCCTCGCCCGGCCGACTGCTGCTGACCAAAATCAGATTTGGATGCTTTAATGTTGAACTTAAGCCACCAAAGGCGTTGTTAATAAGCTTGCGCTTAATCACCCGGTACTCTTCATAAATCAGCCGCCGCTCGGTGGCCATCGAGACAAAATTGCGGTTACTAAGGCTTTGCAGGTCAATTTCAATAAAATTGCGCGGTGATGCCTCAACGGTTTCGGCTATCACTGGTGCGGTTGCGGTTGCTGTCGCTTGCACTGCAACTTCAGTGGTTGGCACCGCTGCTGGCGCAGTGATGGCTTCATCGGCCGCGGCCATCGCCTTTTCAATCACCGGCTCTGTCGCGGGTGACGCCGTCGCTGCGGCACCCAGTTTGTCTAAGGCCTTTTCGATAGTACTCATAACAGACGCCCTAATAATTGCTTGGCGGTCAATCCGAACACCATTTCATTTGCCACCAAGGCACAATAACATAACATCAGCATTGCACTCAGAATGAGAAAGTACAGTAAATGCTTTTTGTTCTGTTTCAACATTGCATCTTTTTGGGTATGCGACACCAAACCAAACACCGGGAAATCGGCGATGGTTTTTAACTGTAATGCGCTGGTCACGACCGGAGAAATTTGACTACGGGCGAATGCCATAAAGACACCGGCGGCAATACCACCAAACAATACTAAGGTGTAAAACGCCAGTCGTGGTGGACCTGATGGTTTGATTGGCACATGTGGCGGTTCGATAATCTTAAATTGCACGTCCTGTTGCGATTCATCGGCACGGCTGGATAAGTCCATCGCTTCGCGCCGGCTCAACAATTCTTCGTATTTGCTTTTGGTGATTTCATAATCACGGTTTAAACCGGCAAATTTAGCTTCGATATCAGGGACTATATTGCGCTGACGTTCCAGTTCTTCCAGTTTCTGGCCGTAATTACGCACTCGCACGTTGACTGAAGCAATTTCGTTTTCGAGGCGGGAAACATTAAGTTTTAATTCCTGGTATACCTGATTCTGGCTAAAACCAGCGCTGCTTTGTGGCGCACCGGCAATGGCTTTTTCCAGGTTGGAAATCTCTTCAGCGCGCATCTTTTTCAGGGATTCAATCAGTCGCCCCACTTCGATGACATCAGGATGCACATCGGTATAGCGGATCAGCAGGCCGTCTAATTGCGTCTGTAGCGTTTTAATCCGTTCGTCATACTGGGTGGTGAAACCAGAGTTCGCGCCCGAAGTACTGTCGCTGAAACCAGAAGCTTCACCTTGTAACTGACGACGGGCCGACTCAAGCTGTCCTTCCAGTTCCCGCTGGCGTAATTGTGCTTCTTCGAGGCGCGCTTTTTCAGACTCTATCCGGCTGTAAAAACCTTGGTCTGACATTGGCCCCATGGCAATTTGCGATTTTTTAAATTCAGAAAGCCGCGTTTCTGCTTCTGCTAAACGCGTTTCATATTCGGTAATTTGACTATCGATGAACTCAGATGCCTTGCGTTTATCAGCAACTGCATTGCCAACCCGACTTTCGACAAAGATATTCAACGTCTCCTGCACCAACCGTTTCGCTAGCTGTGGTGAGGAGTTCGCATAAGAAATGACGTAAATATTTTCACGGCCAGCAGCACTGAGCTTGATACTGTTTTGCAATGAGTTGATCAGGTTTTCGTACGACTGACTATCAGAGGCCGAAATATCCATATCGGTTGCCCGTGCGATTTTTTCCAGGTTAGGCCGGCTCAATAACGTCCTGGCCATCAACTGAATTTCTTGCTCCGGATTGTCCCGAATAGTTAAACCTTGTAACACCGGGTCAAGCACAGATCTTGTTTCAACATATATTTTGGCATTCGCTTCAAAGGTAGGTGGCATGTTAAATACCAAAATCCAGCCAATTGGGCATACCAGCCAAGCGGTGATCACAATATATCTGCGTCTTAACCACACTCCCTGTAGATAGATGAGCAACATCTCAATCGCAAGGTTTAATTCCTTCATCGAACTACTCCAGACACTACAACAATCAGAACCAGGCTTCCGGAATAATTACGATATCACCGGGCAACATATCGACATTGGCGGAAATATCACCTTCACGAATCAAATCATCCAATTTGATTTCATAACTCACTTGTTTACCATTTTTAGTGCGGACTAGCTTGGCGCTGTTGCCGCTGGCAAATTCTGTTAAACCGCCTGAAGCGATCATCAAATCAAGTAACGTCATATATTGACGGTATGGGTAGGCCTGAGGTTTTGACGCAGCGCCAATCACCCGAACCTGTTCGCTGAATGGACCTACAAAGCCGTTGACCGACACCGTAACCACTGGATCACGAATAAATTTCGCCAGAATTTTTTCCATTTCACGGGCTAACTGGCTCGGTGTTTTACCTGCAACCGGGATATCTTCAACCAACGACGTAGTAATTTGTCCGTCCGGACGCACAATAAAGGAGCCAGACAATTCCGGGTTACGCCAGACGAAAATGGTCACAGTATCGTTTGGACCGATCAGGTATTTATAATCGGTAACCGCTGTTGTTAAAGAGTTTTGAACTGTTGCCGGTGGCAACTGGCTGGTACTGCACGCTTGCAGAGTAAGTGCTGCGGCGATGGCGAGAATTGTAAATTGGCCTGACTTTGCATTCATATCTTGCGTCCTTATTGCTGATGCGTTTGTAATATAACCGAATTTTACCGTTATTGGGCGACAGACATAAAAAATTAATTTCAGTTTTATTTTCTCAAGCGTATACTTCTCCACGACAATAACTTAGTCAAGTAGGCAAAGTTGAAAACTGAAATAGTTGTTGCATTTCCAGGAAGAAGTATCAATGAATAAGGCAGTTCGATTCGGAAAAAATACGCTGGCTGACAAGTTGTTTTTACTCGGGGAGACATTATTACTGCTCGTCTCGAGTTTCGCAGCTTCTTATCTTTATTCCCTTTACCAACCTGTTGACCAGGAAATGGCCGCGATTAACGCTGTGCTGTTTACCGGTTGCGTGATGTTATGCGCCTTATCGGTTGGTCTTTACGATCAAAAATTGCGTGAAGACACCGGCGGCGTGCTGAAGCGGGTTGTTATCACCTTGTTATTGTCCGGTATTTTATTAGAACTGGTCATTTTCAGTATTGTCCCCTCTTTGCATCTTGGCCTGAGCTACAGCCTGATCGCTGCGTTTTTATCAATGCTCACGCTGACGTCGTTCCGGATGTTATTCCACTACCACGACGTCACCAAAATCAGTCGACGTAAAGTTTTAATTTTAGGTTCTGGTGAACGCGCTTCGATTATTGAACGCCGGATGCGCCGGAATGTTGATAAAAGAAACTTTGAAGTACATGGTTTTGTATTTATCGATGGCGACCAACTTGGTCACATTCCAGAATCAAAAACAATACATTTTGATTACAAAACTGATTTGTATGAATACGCCGTTGAGAATGATATTGAACAGCTGGTGATTGCTTGTGATGAACGGCGGAATATGTTGCCGGTTGAGCATTTATTTAAATGTAAAACCCGTGGTGTTGATGTCATCGAAATTCTCGACTTTATTGAACAGGAAACCGGCCAGATTGCGGTAAACCTGATTTACCCAAGTTGGGTTATTTATTCCAACGGTTTTGAAATGAACCATCGCTTCAAAACCAGCCTTGACCACCGTCTGAATGCACTGTTAGCGATTGTGGTACTTTGCTTGCTGTGGCCGCTGATGCTGATCACCGCCCTTGCCATTTATTTAGATGATGGCCGCCGTACCGGCACCTCGGTCTTTTACAAACAAATCCGCATCGGCATTGATGGTAAACCCTTCCCTATCCTGAAATTCCGTAGCATGCGTCCTGATGCTGAAAAAAATGGTGCCAAATGGGCATCCGTGAACGATGATCGGGTGACAAAAATTGGCGGTTTTATTCGTAAATACCGCATCGACGAATTACCGCAGCTGTTTAACATCATCATGGGTGACATGGGTTTTGTCGGCCCAAGACCAGAGCGTCCAGAGTTTGTTGAAAAGCTTGTTAAAGAAATTCCGTATTACAATCAGCGGCATAACGTGAAACCAGGTTTAACTGGCTGGGCACAGCTGAAATACCCTTACGGCTCTACCACTGAAGATGCGCAGGAAAAGCTGAAGTTTGATCTGTATTACATCAAACACCGCACCTTACTGCTGGATCTGGTCATTTTGATCAGAACCGTGGAAATTGTTTTGTTTGGTAAAGGCCGCTAATTCAGATGACGTTGTCGATAAACAAACTTAATGCTCTGACGGTCGATGTTGAAGATTACTTCCACGTCGCTGCTTTTGAACAGCAAATTACCCCGGCCGACTGGCAGCATATGACACCGCGTGTAGATCGCAATACGCGGGTGTTACTGGACCAGTTCGATCGCAACAATGCTAAAGCCACCTTTTTCTTTTTGGGTTGGGTCGCCGAGCGTTTTCCTGATCTGGTGAAAGAAGTGCAGCGCCGCGGTCATGAAGTGGCAAGCCATGGTTTTTCACACACCCGTGTCCATCAGCAAACTCAGGCTGAGTTTCGGGATGATGTGGTGAAAGCCAAAGACATTCTGGAACAACTGACCGGCGAAGCAGTGATTGGCTATCGTGCACCTAGTTTTTCCATTAATAAACAAAGTGAATGGGCCTTTGAAATTCTCAAAGACATTGGTCACGTATACAGTTCCAGTACCTACCCGATTAAACACGATTTATACGGTGTACCGGATTGGCCACAACAACCTTATATGCGCCCGGAAGGTATTTGGGAAATCCCAATGCCGACGCTGACCATGTTAGGACGCCAATTACCGATTGCCGGTGGCGGTTATTTCCGACTGATGCCCTATTGGCTCAGCAGCACACTGATTAGTAAATTTCTGCGCGAAGATCGCATGCCGTACATGTTCTACTTCCATCCTTGGGAAGTAGATCCGGAGCAGCCGCGCGTCGAAGGTGCTGGTCAGAAATCTAAATTCCGGCACTATGTGAATCTGGACAAAATGGAGCACAAACTGGACCGTTTATTGACCCAGTTTAATTGGGGCAGTCTCGGCCAGGTGTATCAACAGACACTAAAAAACTTATAATTTAACCAAAATCATTGCAGATTCGGGTAGGCGGCAACTGAGCGAGACCCCAGGAGCATAGCAGTCTATGTGACTGGGGCGAGTGAAGGCTGCCAACAACCCCGAATCTTCAAGGATGACGGGTATAAAAAGCAAACACAACTAAGGGATTTAGATGTATCAAATTGCAACCTTAGCCTTGGACGATCCGCAACAACCGGCCTGGGATCAGTTCGTCCGTGCGCAAGCCGATGGATCATTTTTCCATTTGGCTGGCTGGCAGCAAGTGCTGAATAAAGCCCTGAATCACCCGACCTATTATTTGTATGCCACTGAAAATCAGCAGATCGTTGGCGTATTACCGCTGGCTTGGGTAAACAGCCGTTTATTCGGCAATGCACTGGTTTCGACCCCTTTTTGTGTCTATGGCGGCGCTTTAGGCGAACCGGCTGTACGGCGGGCGCTGGAGCAAAAAGCCATTGAAATCGGTACTGAGCTCGGTGTTGATCATGTTGAACTCCGTTATAAAGACGCGCAGGACAACGATTGGCTCACCCGCAGTCAGCATGCAACTTTTGGCTGTGAACTCGCCGCTGACGATGCCGCCATTCTTGCTGCGATCAAAAAGAATCAACGCGCTTTAATCCGCCGCGCACAGCAGACCGATTTAACCACCCATATTGAAACCGATAACGCCGATTTTTATCAGATTTACTCCGAGAGTTTACGTAATCTCGGCACGCCGGTGTTTTCGAAAAAACTGATTGATGCGCTGCAACAAGCCTTCCCTGCTGACACTGAAATTCTGACCATTCGCCAGCAAGGTGCTGCAGTGTCTTCGGTATTTAATTTTTATTATCAAGGTCAGGTCCTGCCCTACTACGGCGGTGGCAAGCCGATTGCCCGTGAGCTGAAAAGTAACGACTTCATGTACTATCAACTGATGTGTCACGCCAAAGCCAACAAAGCATGTCATTTCTTTGATTTTGGCCGCAGCAAACTGGACTCTGGCGCCTACAGCTATAAAAAACACTGGGGCATGCAAAACCAGTTACTGCATTACCAGTTTAAGTTGATTAAAGCCGAACAACTGTCTAACTTAAGCCCGAATAACCCTAAGTATCAGCTATTTATAAAAATGTGGCAGAAGCTTCCACTAGCTATCAGTCGTTGGCTCGGTCCGAAACTAGCGCACTTTTTGGGTTAAATTATGGCAAAGTCAAAAATTTTGTATCTGTGCCACCGCATCCCTTATCCGCCGAATAAAGGCGATAAAATACGCTCGTTTAACCTGCTCAAAGCCTTGTCTGAGCAGTATGAAGTGCATTTAGGTTGTTTTGTTGACGACGATTTTGATTATCAGTATGTCGACAAACTGGCGCAGTGGTGTGTGGAATATAAATGCCGGCCACAAAAAAAATGGCGTGCCAAACTGAAAGGTTTAACCGCCTTTCTGACCGGGCAACCGATCACCATTCCTTATTATTCCGATGTGCAATTACAGCGTTGGGTCGATTACACGCTGGAAAACTACCAGATTGATACGGTGGTGGTGTTTTCATCGTCGATGGCGCAGTTTGTCGATAAACCACAGTACAGCAAGTTACACCGGGTGATTGATTTTGTTGATGTTGATTCCGACAAATGGCGGCAATACGCCGACAATCATGGTGGTGTGATGCGCTGGGTTTATCAGCGCGAACATCAGCTGCTGCAAAAAGTTGAACAGCAATATTGTGAGCGTTTTGACCACAGCTTATTTGTCTCCCCTGATGAAGCAGCGTTATTCCGCACCTTAATGCCAGCCGTATTGACTCCAAAAATTCAGCCGTTACTGAATGGCGTGGACGTACAATTTTTCGACCCGGAATTGCCCCTCGCCACCGCTGAATTTGAGCTGGATAAGCCTTATATTGTGTTTACCGGGGCCATGGATTATTGGGCCAATGTTGACGCCGTGCGCTGGTTTGCCGAGCAAGTCTGGCCTGGTATTTTGCAACAACAACCGCAGCTGCATTTTATGATTGTCGGCGGCAATCCTTCGGCAGAAGTAAAAGACTTAGCTAAACTGCCCGGCATTGTCGTCACCGGCCGGGTCGAAGACGTTCGCCCCTATATTCAGCATGCGCTGCTCGTGGTCGCTCCACTTCGGATCGCACGTGGTATCCAGAACAAAGTGCTGGAAGCGATGTCGATGAATAAAGTCGTGGTCGCAACGGCGATGGCGATGGAAGGCATTAATGCGCCCCAATCGGCCTGGTTACGCCAGACCGATGCCGCTGCTGAATTTACCGGCCATTGCCTGGATGTGCTGGCAGAACCTGTTGCCACTATCGGCGCCCGGCAGTGGATTATCGAAAACTTTACCTGGGCAGCCACGCTGGAACCACTGAAGCAGTGGATTCGGAGGCCTTAATGCAGCAACAACAGATTAAATTTGGCGCCTGGTTACTGTTGCTGATTGCGGGCTGGACTCTGGTGTTCTGGCCTACGTTGCAAAATATGGAACAGGTGTGGCGTGGTTCCGACACCTATATGCACTGTTACCTGATCCCGTTGATTGCGTTATGGTTATGTTACGACCAGCGTCAGCTGATCAACTTCAGCCCCAAACCCAGTGCCTGGCCATTGCTGTTGATGTTGCCGGTGCTGCTGGTGTGGCTGATTGGTTTTGCCTCAGATACCAATGCGTTATCTCACTTTAGTGCGGTGATCCTGCTGCAGCTTGGCCTTGCTACTTTGCTCGGCCTGGCGCTGTCAAAACAACTGCTGTTTCCGCTGTTTTACCTGATTTTTATGGTGCCTTTTGGCGAAGCGCTAAACCCGCCGCTGCAAGACATTACTGCCAGTTTAAGTGTGGCGATGCTGCAGTGGGCCGGCGTGCCGGTATTTCGCGAAGGTTTATATCTGGCAACACCAATCGGTCAGTTTGAAGTTGCGGTCGCCTGTTCCGGTCTGCGGTTTTTAATCGCTTCGGTGGCCATCGGCACCCTGTTTTGTTATCTGACTTACCGCAAGTGGTACAAGCATCTGCTATTTATGCTGTCACTACTGGCATTTTCAATCCTTGCCAATGGCTTTCGGGCGTTTTTCCTGATTTGGATTGCCGAAGTCTCCAAGATGGAATACGGTTTTGGTGCTGATCATTATATTTACGGTTGGTTGTTTTTTGGCGTGGTGATGTTTGTAATGTTTTGGCTAGGCGGTCGTTTTGCCGATGCCGAGCCCACCGCAAAACCAGCCAATACGCATACTGCAGCCACCCCAATGAAACTCATGCCACTGGCTGGCTTTTTTGGATTGCTCACAGTGACCTTTATCCTGAGCCAGCAAGTCCAGCTGACCATTGCGCCGGAAAAACCTGCGGCAGCGGCGTTACCTGCGGGTTTCAGCGCTGTCGAAACATCGGATTGGCAGGTCAGCTTTCGTGATGGTTTGACCCGAACTCAGGGTGAGAATACCGACAATTGGCAAGTGTTCAGCGCCGATTATGGCCACAAGCAGCAGCAAGGTGAAATGATTACCTGGGCTAACTGGCTGTATTCCACTAAACAATGGACAGTGCTGAAGCAGCGTGACATCAGCTTTGCAGAAAAACCTTACCGGCTCGTCGAACTGAAAAATCACCTCGGTCAATCCCGCAGTATTTTGTTCTGGTATCAGATTGGTCAACGGCAAACGGTCGATACCAAATGGGCCAAGTTGTATCAGGTGCTGAGCCTGTTGCAAGGCGACTCATCGGTATCCGGCGTGCGCGCGATTTCGGTTCCGATCAGCATTGAACAGCTGGATTTAGCCAAGCTCGAGCAGTTGGCAGTTCAGATGCAAGCCCAGATGCAAACGCAGATGCAACCACAAAGTAGCCCATCGTCGTGAGTTCAACTGCAGCAAAACAACCGCCCTTGGTGGTGCATTTAATTTATTGTCTGGACACCGGTGGCCTGGAACGGGTGATGCTCAACTGCATCCGTGGCATGGCCAATCAAGGCTTTCGGCATGCGGTCATCAGCCTGACCCACGCCAGCAGCTTTGCCAGTCAGCTGCCGGCGGACGTACCGGTGTATTGCCTGGGTAAAAAGCCCGGTGCTGATTTATCTGTGCATCTGAAATTATGGCGATTATTACGCGAGTTACGCCCGGCGATTTTGCACAGTTATAACCTGGCGACGCTTGAATACCACCCTATCAGTTGGTTAGCAGGTGTGCGCGGCCATTTTCATGCTGAACATGGCCGGGATGTCTCGGATCCCAAAGGCGACAATAAAAAATATCAATGGTTACGCAGGCTAATCAGCCCCTTTGTCCAGCGCTATATTGCGGTCAGTGACGATTTAAACCAGTGGTTGTTGCAGCAAGTCCGGTTGCCACAAAAAAAAGTACAGCTGATTTACAACGGTATCAATACCGACAATTTTAATCCGTCAGCGGCAAAAAATGCTGGCTTTGACTTTATTCATGTGGCGAGATTAAGCCCGATTAAAGACCAAGCCACGTTAATTGCCGCATTTGCGTTATTGCGCCAGCAATCGACTTTGCCATGCCGGTTGTTATTGGTTGGCGACGGACCACTTCGTCAGCAATTGCAGCAGCAAGCGATGGATTCTGGCATTGGCGAGCACATCGAATTTCTTGGAGAACGCCAGGATATTGCCGCTTTGATGCAACAAAGCCAGGTTTTTGTGATGTCATCTTTAGCCGAAGGCATTCCGATGACTGTGCTTGAAGCCATGGCTTGTGGCTTGCCGATTGTCGCGACTGCGGTTGGTGGCATTCCGGAATTAATTCAGGCCGATCACGGCACCCTGGTCGCTGCCAGCTCACCGGTAGCACTCGCTAATGCCATGCAGCGTTATCTTGAGCAACCGGAACTTGCCGTGAGCCAAGGTCAGCTTTGTCGGCAGCGGGTCTGTGAAAAATTCAGCGAACCGGCTATGGTGACGCAATATTTAAGTCTGTATCGGGCAGTCCGCCTTTAAGGTGCGACTCTGCTTTTAAGAAACAACTTTTACGGAACAACTTTTAGGGAACAACTTTTAGGGAACAACTATGTGTGGAATAGTCGGCATGTTCCGGTTAGCAGCAGGTCAACCGGTGGATCAGCAATTACTGGCGGCAATGAATCAGGCGCAGTTCCACCGTGGCCCGGACGAAGGTGATCAGTTTATTGATGAGCGGATTGGTCTGGGTCATCGCCGCTTGTCGATTATCGATTTAGCCGCCGGCCAACAGCCGATGAAAGACGAGTCCGGCCGTTTTGTATTGATTTTTAATGGTGAAATCTACAATTTCCCTGCCCTGCGCGAAGAGTTACAAGCGCTTGGCCATCATTTCCACACTCGCTGCGATACTGAAGTTATTTTACGCGGCCATATGCAATGGGGTGATGCCTGTGTCGAACGACTGCAAGGCATGTTCGCTTATGCGCTGTGGGATGCACAGGAGCAACGCCTGTTTTTGGCGCGGGATCGGCTTGGCATCAAACCGCTGTTTTATACCACCATCGGCGACACCTTTTATTTTGCCTCTGAACTTAAAAGCTTAAAACTATTGCCGGGTTTGGATAAAACCATGTCGCCCAAAGCGATTGAACAATATTTCACCCTGGGTTATATCGCAGAACCAGACACCATTTTCCATTCGGTGGCGAAGTTGCCACCAGCAGAAACACTGGTATTGTCAGTTGCAGCACCAACGCCTGTGCAAGCCACTTACTGGCGGCTGAGTTTCAAACAACAGCTGACACTGACTGACGAACAATTTCAGCAGCAATTAGTGCAGGAGCTCAATAGCGCCATCGCCAGCCATTTAGTGACCGAAGTGCCGCTGGGTTCATTTTTGTCCGGTGGTGTGGATTCAAGTGCCGTTGTCGCCTTGATTGCCGGTATGTCGGACCAACCGGTCAAAACCTGCTCCATTGGTTTTGATGTGGCCGCTTATGATGAAACTGCCTACGCCCAGCAAGTTGCCGAGCGTTATCACACCCAGCACGATAGCCGTATTGTCAAAGCCGACGATTATGAGCTGATCCCAAAACTGGCACATTTTTATGATGAGCCTTATGCCGACAGTTCTGCCCTTGCCACTTATCGGGTTTGTGAATTGGCACGCAGTAAAGTCACGGTTTGTATGTCGGGTGATGGCGCTGATGAACTGCTGGGCGGTTATCGTCGGTATAAATTACTGATGGCCGAACAACAAGTGCGTGACCGTGTTCCGGCCTGGTTACGCCAAACCGTATTTAAGCCACTGGGTAAACTCTATCCAAAACTGGATTGGGCCCCTCGTGTGCTACGGGCTAAAACCACTTTTCAATCGCTGGCGATGGATTTAGTCGAAGGTTACCTGCATGGGATTTCTTTACTGAAACAACATCAGCGGGATGCGCTGTTTTCAGATGACTTTAAGCAACAGCTGGGTGGTTACAACAGCCTGGAACTGTTCCGTCGTTACGAAGCAGAATTTGATGGTGACGAACCATTAGCCTTGTTGCAATATATTGATTTGAAAACTTACCTGGTCGGCGATATCTTAACCAAAGTCGACCGCGCCAGTATGGCCAATAGCCTTGAAGTACGGGTGCCGTTTTTGGACCATAAATTTGTTGAATGGTGTGCCAAGGTGCCCACTTCGCAAAAACTGCGCGCTGGCGAAGGTAAATATGTGCTGAAAAAAGCGATGGAACCGTACCTGCCAAACGATATTTTGTACCGGCCGAAAATGGGTTTCCGGGTGCCGTTGGCCGAATGGTTCCGCGGCGCGTTAAAGCAGCAGGTCAATACCCGCTTGCAAAGCGAGCTGATGCAACAAAGTGGTTTATTTAACATGCAGACCATCGCACTTTGGCTGAAAGAGCATCAGTCCGGCCAGAGCGACCACAGCACCGCGCTCTGGACTTTATTAATGTTTGAAAATTTTCTAAGCCAGGCGGCTTAAAGGACAGGCTTAGTGAAGGTTTTACATATTCTTGATCATTCAATTCCACTGCACAGCGGTTACACTTTTCGCAGCAGAGCTATTTTGCAGCAGCAACGTGCCCAGGGTATTGAAACCTGTCATGTCACCAGCCCCAAACACGGCAATCCAGAAGCTGGTGAAGAACTGGTCGACGGCCTGAAGTTTTACCGCTCGGCCCAGCCACAAGGTTGGATGACCAAAGTTCCCGGTTTAAATCAGCTGGCTTTGATTAAGCCGCTCACCGAACGGATTTTGCAGGCAGTCGCCATTGAAAAACCGGATGTTTTGCATGCTCACTCCCCGGCTTTAAACGGTTTGGCGGCTCTTCGGGCAGCAAAAATTTGTGGTTTGCCGGTGGTGTATGAAATCCGCGCCTTCTGGGAAGATGCGGCAGTTGATCACGGCACCTGCAAAGAAGGCGATTTACGTTATCAGCTGACCCGGCAAATGGAAAACTATGTGGTGAAACGCGCAGCTGCCGTCACCACTATTTGCGAAGGCTTACGGCTGGATTTAGTCAGCCGTGGTTTTGCTGCTGACAAATTTACTGTGATCCCAAACGCGGTCAATATCGAACAATTTCAAATCTCCAACGGTCGCGACCACGAACTGGAACAGCTATTGGGCTTACAAGATTGTTTAGTGCTGGGCTTTCTGGGGTCTTTTTACGCCTACGAAGGTTTAGATTTGGCGATCCGAGCCTTACCGGCGGTGATTGCTGCGCAGCCGAATGTGCGGTTGTTGCTGGTCGGCGGTGGTCCGCAGCAACAACAACTGCAACTACTAACCAAAGAGCTTGACCTATCCGACTATGTGATTTTCACCGGCCGGGTGCCGCATGGCTCTGTTGACCGATATTACAGCCTAGTTGATTTGCTGATTTACCCACGTAAATCGATGCGCTTAACCGATTTAGTCACCCCACTCAAACCGCTGGAAGCCATGGCGCAAGGCAAGTTGGTGCTGGCGTCTGATGTCGGTGGCCATAAAGAACTGATTCGTGATGGCGAAAATGGCTTTTTGTTTCCGGCAGATAACGTCCAGGCATTCAGCGATACCATTATCCGCTTGACGCAGCAAAGCGCGCAGTGGCCACAAGTGATTGTGCAGGGCCGCAATTTTGTCGAGCAGGTGCGCAACTGGCGGGTCAGTGTCAGCCATTATTTACCGCTGTATACCCAGTTATTGGCAGGAAACCGCTGATGCTGCGCCAACTGTGCATTGCCGGCCCGTTGCCGCCGCCAGCCGGTGGCATGGCCAATCAGACAGAAAAATTGGCGGAACTGCTGCAAAGCGAAGGTATTGCGGTGCGGATTATTCAGACCAATGCGCCTTATCAGCCCGCCTGGGTGGCCGGTATTCCGGTGCTGAGAGCGCTGTTTCGGCTGTTGGGTTACTTCGCCACTTTACGCCGTGAACTAACGCCCGAAGTGCAATTACTGCATATCATGGCGAACTCCGGCTGGTCCTGGCATTTATTCGCGGTGCCGGCCATTCTGATTGCCAAGCACCGAAATATACCAGTGGTGCTGAATTACCGCGGTGGATATGCCGACAGTTTTTTTGCCAAGTCCTGGACAAAAGTCAGCTGGGCGCTGCGTAAATGTGCGGTGATCGTGGTGCCGTCCACCTTCTTGCAACAAGTGTTTAATCGTTATGGCATGGAAGCGGTCATAGTGCCGAATGTGCTGGATACCAGCTTATTTGTGCCCCACCGCAATAAACAGCTGCGCCCGGAAACACCGCATTTTATCGTGACGCGAAATCTGGAACAGATTTACGATGTGGCGACCGTGATCCGCGCTTTTGCTCAGGTACAGCAACAAGTGCCACAAGCCAGGCTGACTATCGCAGGCACCGGTCCGGAACTTTCAGCGCTGCAAAACCTGGTGCGTGAGCTGAATTTAAACCAGGTCGAATTTTGCGGTCGGTTAACCCCAGCGCAAATGGCAGCTTTGTATCAAAGTGCTGATGTGATGCTAAACGGCAGTCTGGTCGACAATACACCCAATTCTTTGATCGAAGCGATGGCGAGCGCGGTGCCGATTGTTTCAACCAACAGCGGCGGCATTCCACAGCTGGTGACCGATGGCATTGATGCGTTATTGGTCGAGCCGCAACAACCGGCACAAATGGCTGCGCAAATGATGAAATTGTTGCAGCAGCCGGACTATGCCAGCGAGTTGTCACAAGCCGGGCTGGCCAATGTTGCACGATTTAGCTGGCCGCGCGTCTGGGCGCTGCTGCAACAGCAGTATGTACAGCTGCTGCCAGGAGGGAAAAGCAATGCTTAAGCCGATGCTCGATCGCCTTTACACGAGTTTTGTCGCCGGTTGTTTATTTCCATTGCATGAGCTTTTGAAAAAACACCGCACTGTGCAAATCAAACAGCAGCTGGAACAATCGCAGTGGCTGAGTCAGGCGCAAATTCTGCAAGCGCAGCAACACAGGTTGCAAGGCTTTATCCGCGATGTTTGCCAGCACGTACCCTACTACCAACGGCTGATGCACGAACTGCGCTTGTCAGCTTCGGATATTCAAACCACCGCTGATTTAGCCAAACTGCCGTTTTTAGACAAAGCGGCCATTCGCGGTCATTTTACTGAATTAAAACATGCGCATGCGGGGATCGTCCGGCCTTTTACCACGGGCGGCTCTAGCGGCACGCCACTGACGTTTTTACTCGGCAACGAGCGGATCAGCCACGATGTTGCCGAAAAATGGCGCGCCACCCGCTGGTGGGGTGTTGATATTGGTGACAAAGAAATTGTCGCCTGGGGCTCGCCGATTGAGCTGAATAAACAAGATAAAATTAAAATCTGGCGCGACCGGTTGTTCCGATCCACGTTAATTCCGGCGTTTGATTTAACCGAAACCACCTTGCTGCAGTTTATCAAGCACATTCAGACCACCAGACCTGCGATGTTATTTGGGTATCCGTCGGTGTTTCATCTGATTGCTAAAACAGCGCAGCAACATCAGATCGACTTAACCAAGCTTGGCCTTAAAGTGGTGTTCGTTACTTCTGAGCGGTTATATCCCTACCAGCGTGAGTTGATTGAACAAGTATTTAAGGCACCGGTGGCCAACGGTTATGGCGGCCGTGATGCTGGTTTTATTGCGCACCAATGCCCATCTGGCAATATGCATATTTCGGCAGAAGATATCATTGTCGAAATCATCGACAAAGATGGCAACTGCCTGCCCGATGGGCAAAGCGGCGAAATCGTCGTCACTCATCTGGCGACCAGCGATTTTCCGTTTATCCGTTATCGTACCGGTGATATTGCCACCAAGTCGCCAAATCCTTGCCCTTGTGGCCGTGGTTTACCGATATTGGAGCAAATTGAAGGTCGCAGCACCGATTTTGTGCTGGCTGCCGACGGTACCATGATGCATGGTTTGGCACTGATTTATGTGATCCGTGAATTGCACGGCATCAGCAATTTTAAAATTGTTCAGGAATCGTTGCTGGTAACTTCAGTCCAACTGGTGCTGGAACCAGGCGTCGACAGTGCGCCGTTGTTGGCAACCATTGAACAGGGTTTAAAAGCCCGGCTTGGGCAGCAAGTACAAATCCAGTTTGACCTTCGCGACGAGATAGCCGCCGAAGCTTCCGGGAAATATCGGTATGTGATCAGCAAGGTGACCGGCTGATGGAAAGTATTTTGTTTGCTCTGGATTTAATCGCCGTGGTGGCACTGTGCCATTTCGCCGCCAAACAGGACGATGCAGAGCACGCCAAAGCTGATGAGCAGGAGAAACACGATGCGTGATGTGTTTTTTCTGCTGATTTTTCCGATGATTTTGTATTTCTGCTTTAAAAAACCCTTTATCGGTATTTCGATGTGGTTGTGGGTGGCGTTGTTTTTTCCAAAAGCCTGGGTGTACGGTTTTGCCAGTGGTATTCGTTACAATTTGATTATTGTCGGCGCTGCGATCATTTCCTATTTGGTGATGAAAGAAAAACAGAAAAATCAGTGGGATAGCCTGAGTTGGGCGGTGGTTTGTTTTCTCGTCTGGACCTTTTTTACCAGCCTGTTCACCATTTCAATTCCGGAAGTGGTCTGGACTGAATGGGTTGAGTTTTTCAAAATCTGCTTATTGTACTTTTTTGCAGTGGCGATTTTGCGTACCGAAACCCATATCAATACCATGATTTGGGCGGTGGTGTTTTCGCTGGGTTTCTATTCGGTCGTCGAAGGCCTGAAATACATCAGTTCCGGCGGTGGCCACGTTCTCGCTGGTATGCCAAGCCATGTGCTGGGTGATCGGAACGACTTAGCGGTTGGTATTATTGTGATGATCCCGCTGGTGGTTTATTTGCTTAGTGTCACCCAGCATAAAATACTGAAAGCCGGCTTAACTTTAGTGCTGATCATGGCGGTCGTTTGTGTGCTGGGTTCAGGTTCGCGTGGTGGTTTTATCGGGATCACCATCGTCGCTGGTTACTTCTGGTTTCATAGCAAACACAAATTCATCTACCTGCTGGTGGTGCCGCTGATTGCTTATGTTGGCCTGGAATATATGCCCGCGAGCTGGCACGAGCGGATGTCGACCATTGAAAACGCCGACCAGGATATGTCATTTTTGGGTCGGATCATGGCGTGGAAACAAGCCATTTTAATGGCGATGGACAATATCACCGGCGGCGGTTTTAAAGCCGGGCAGATGAATGCGATTTGGTTCCAATACGATCCGCAGCACAATCTAAACTGGTTATTTGATACCTCAACCGTCTATTTTGATGGTGCCAAAGCAGCTCACAGTATTTATTTCCAGGTGTTGGGCGATCATGGTTTCTTAGGATTGTTCTTGTTTTTACTGATTATTTACCTCGCTTTTAGTCAGGCGAAACAAACCGCCAAAATGCTGAAAGCACACCCGGTCAGCCCGTCGATGGTCAAGCTCAGCTCGATGATTAGGGTGTCCTTGGTGGCCTACGTGGTCGCAGGCGCTGCCGTCAGCCTGGCCTATTTTGATTTGTTGTTTGCGTTATTCGCAATCAGCCATGTGATGAGTAATATAATTAAACGCGAGGTGACAGCCCAACAAACGCTGGCATCAAACGCGAACTCGCAGTTTGCAAGGGAAGGCTCAGGATGATTTTTACCCCGTTACTCAATCTCGGAATTAAAGTGCTGAATTTGTTTGCCGGCACCAAAAGCTTCTCGGTGCTTAATTATCACCGGGTGATGCCCAATGCCGATTTATCGTCCGAGCAGGCGTTAACGCCGGAATTATTTGAGCAGCAGCTTGTTTGGTTAAAACGACATTTTAAAGTATTGCCGCTACCCGAAGCCTTTGCGCTGGCGCAAGCGAAACAACTGCCGCGTAACGCAGTGGTCATTACCATCGATGACGGTTTTTATGATTGTTTTGCTTATGTTTACCCGCTATTAAAAAAACACCAGCTGACAGCGACCTTCTTCATTAGCACTGCTGGCCTTGAGCAAGGTTATTTGTGGGAGAATCAGATTTCCTATGCCATCTGCCATGCGCCACAAGATCTGATGCGGCTGCAATTGCAACAAAACACCTTTTTGATTGGTACCACCGTCCAACGCCGTGCCAGTATTGCAGCTATTACCGAACTCACCAAATATCAAACTTTGCAGCAACGCCAGCTGATGATTAACGACATCCTGGCGCAGTGTCATTGTCCGGCGCATCTGCACCAATTTCTAACCCGTGAACAAGTCAACATCATGCATCAGAACGGCATGACGATCGGCGCCCATACGGTGCACCACCCTATTCTGGCACTGGAAACTTTGGCAACAGCGCAGCAGGAAATATCGGATAGCAAATTGTTGCTGGAACAAATTACCCACAGCCCGATTGAGTTTTTTGCCTACCCCAATGGTAAATACCAACAGGATTTTACTGACGATCATGTGGCTATCGTCCGTGATTTGGGGTTTAAAGCTGCTTTTTCGACCGAATGGGGCGTGGCGCAACCGGAAATCGATTGTGTGTATAAGTTAAAACGTTTTACGCCATGGGATCGGAGTCCAGGCAAATTTTGTTTGCGCCTGGCGATTAATGCCCTGGCCGAGCGCTACCATTTTAAATTTTTCAAAAGCCGGGTTCGTCAGCATGTCAGCTGAACCGGCACTAAGTGAGTGTGGAAAATGAATATGTCTGCGACAGCATGGAAGCAAGCGGTACTGGTCCCTCAGGCTGATTCAATGGGCGCGATTGCGGTCGTTCGTTCGTTAGGCCAGCACGGTTATCAGGTTCATGCTGCATCGGTCAAAGCCGATGCTTTGGGCTGCGTCTCATCTTTTGCTACCGAGGGTCACCAATGTCCGGCCTATGACAGTGCTGATTATTTACCCTGGTTGCGTGGGATTATCCGAACCTACCAAATAGCAGCTATTATCCCAAGCGAAGGTTTTTTACTGGCGATTAAACATCATTTTGCCGAATTTGCGCCCTTGATGCCGATCCCGCAGGATGAACAACTGGTGTACGGCTGTTTATCTAAAGTGTATGTTTTTGATTTGTTTATGAAAAGCGCTGACGAGCGCCTAAAGCAACATATCTCCCAAACTGCCATTATCACCGACGCAGCCGAGCTTGATGCATTAGATACCAGCAACTGGACAGCGCCGTTTTTTGTCAAAGGTGATGGTTTTTATAGTAAACAAGGGGATGCAGCCTTAGTGGCAAAAGCCCGAGATTGGGATGCTGCGCGGCAAAAAGTCGTCGCCGCACTGGCCGATTTTGACAAAGTGCTGCTGCAGGATTGCAGTCATGGCGTAAAAGCAACGGTCAATTTACTGATGCAGGATGGACACATTCTGGCCGAATCAATGGCGGTTGCCAGTCATGAAAACCCGCATACCGGCGGCTTAACGGCGCTACGCCAAAGCTGGTGGCATCAACCGATGTACGACGATGCGGTGCTGCGACTGCACGCGCTGGGCTGGAATGGTCCGGCGATGGTCGAGTACAAGTGGGACGCGGCGACGCAGACCTTTGACTTTATTGAGCTCAATTCCAGATATTGGGCAGCGCTGAACCTGGATATTCTGGCCGGTTTACATTTCCCCGCCATTCACCTTGACTACTTTTTTAATAAAACCAAGCCATCACAAGCAGTGCGACTGACCCGGATCATTCGTGCCCGTCATGCGCTACCGGCGGATTTTGGCTACATGTTGTCAAAAGTACGTGATCCAGATGTCGCAACACCCGCCAAGCTGAAAAGTCTGCTGGGGTTTTTCCTGTATTTTTTACATCCGGGCGTTTATTCCGATTTAAATTATCCCGGTGATCGCAAGCTGGCCTGGCTTAACACCAAAGCTTTTATGATGGAACTGATACGATCATGCGTAAACAAATTAAGTTAAGTTTACTGTCCGTTGCGAGGCTGCTTGGCATCTTCGCGCTCTGCCGCTGGTGGTTCCGCGACCGGGTTCGGGTGTTGTGCTATCACGGTTTTTCCTACGCCGATGAACATTTGTTCCGGCCAAAATTGTTTATGACTAAACAAACTTTTGGGAAGCGGCTGAATTATCTGGCGAACAGCCGCTATCAGGTCGTATCCCTGCAACAAGCCCTGGCCAATCCGCAGCCATTGCAAGTGGTGCTCACCATGGACGATGGTTGGTCTGGCACTTTTGAACTGGTGCAACCGGAACTGGCGCAACATCATTTTCCGTTGATGCTGTATGTCACCAGTTATTACGCTGACAAACAAATTCCGGTGCTGAACGTGGCACTGTCTTATCTGTTGTGGAAAACCAGCAACACCACTTTGCAATTGACCATCCCGCAACTGGCGGTTGACCAAAGCTGGTCAATTGCCAACTTGCCATCGGCCGAGTTGGTGAAACAGGTGTGTGCGCTGATCGATCAGCTCGAAGAGCCGGCTCACCGCGCAGAGGTCCTGCAGCAACTGGCTGATCAGCTTGGGGTGTCGTTACAACACCACGGGCAACAACTATTTCGGTTACTCAATATTGAAGAACTGCGCGCGTTGCAACAACATCATGTGGATTTACAACTGCATACGCACCGCCATTGCAGCCCGTTACAGCCGGAATTGTTTGGGCGGGAACTGGAAGACAACCGGCAATGGTTGGCGCAATTTCAGGATCCGGCAAAGCTCAGCCATTTCTGTTATCCAAGCGGTGAATATGATGCGAAGCATCTGCCCTGGTTAGCGCAATATCAGGTAAACACCGCCACCACCACCAAAACCGGCTTATTTGCCCATGGCACCGATGTGCTGCAAATCCCGCGTATTCTGGATGGTGAAGACGTACATATTCTGGAGCTGGAAGCTGAACTTTGTGGGTTTATGACGTTAATTCGGCAAATACTGCGACACGAACGACAGGTGAAAGGCTAATGCTGCGCGACTTTGACGGCATATCGCCCGCGCCATCCTCCGGCAATCGAAATGTGTTGCTGATTGCTCTGGAAATGCCGCCAGCACGCAGTGCTGGTGTGCAGCGCCCATATCGATTTGCTGAATATTTGCTGGAACTGGGCTGGAACCCAATAGTTCTAACTGCCAGCAGCGATATTTATCAGCGTTTTGATCACGAATTGCAGATCCCACCCGCTCTGGCCGGCCGGATTTATCGTGCTAAGGCGTATGACGCCAGCAGGTTGTTTTCGATCGCTGGTCGCTCGCCCGACTGGCTAGCGCTGCCGGATCGCTATTGGCCATGGTACTTTAATGCGACCAAACTCGGGCAACAGTTGATTGAGCAGTTTGATATTGGCTGTATCTGGTCAACTTACCCGGTGCTCACCGCGCACTTGATTGGCCGCAAGCTCGCTAAAACCAATCACTTGCCGTGGATTGCCGATTTTCGCGACCCTATTCAATGCCACTATAATCCGGCTTATCAGCACTTTAACGCCATCAATCGCTTGCTGGAGCGCAAAATTGTGCAAAGTGCCAGCAAGGTCTGCACTACGAGTAACGAGGCGGCGGATTTGTATCGCAGCATTTATCCGGAACAAGCCGGCGATAAATTCTGCGTGATTGAAAATGGTTTTGTACCGCTGCCCGCACCGGCAGCACTGGTACCAGATAAATTTACCTTGTTATACAGCGGTGCTTTGTATGGCAATGGCCGTGATATCAACGGCATTTTTCGGGTGTTGCAACAGCTCAAGCAACAACAACTGATCAATCAGCAAAACTTTGTGCTGCGTTTTCGTGGCAGTGCTAAACCGGAGCGCTACGCCAAAGAGCTGGCAGCACACGATATTGCCGATTTGGTCGAATTCGCGCCGGCCATTGCTTTTGAGCAAGCGGTTGCCGAAATGCAACAATGTTCGGCCAATATGCTGATCCAGGACGAAATTTTTAAGTATCAAATACCCGGCAAGCTGTACGATTATATTCAGAGCCAAAAACCACTGTTGGCTATTTGCCCGGATGGCAGCGCTACTGCCAATGCCTGTCGCGAACTACCCAACTGTTGGCGGGTTTGGCAAGACGCTGAACTGGCATCAGCTATCCGCGCTTTATTAGCCGGACATTTTAGCGCGCCACTGGATACAGCAACCGCCAACAGCTATAGCCGTCGCGCTCGTACCGTGCAACTCGCCGCGCTGATGCAAAGCCTGCTCGTAGATTAAACTGGAATTATTGTGGACCAACTTAAAAACAAAACACTACAAGGCTTGATGTACTTAGGTGTCGGTAAAGGCGCCGGCAAACTGATTTCTTTTGTCAATACGCTGCTCTTGGCCCGCCTCCTGACGCCGGAAGACTATGGTCTGATGGCCATTGTGATGGTGATTGTCGGTTTTATCGGATTTTTTAATGAAATCGGTTTAGGCAGTGCCATCAAGCAGCGGCTGGATATCGACCAGACGCAATTAAATGGTTGTTTCACCTTGGCGCTGCTGATTAGTTCAGCGCTTTATGGGGCGCTGTATTTTGCCAGTCCGGCCATCGCCAGCTATTACGAACATGAAGTGTTGACCGATGTACTGCGGTTTATCGCGCTGACCTTTATTATTGGTGCTGTTGCCACGGTACCGGACGCCCTGATCGCCCGCGAAATGCGCTTTAAAATTTATGCCGGCATCGAATTTGTGATGATCTTAATGCAATGTGCCATCACCCTGGTACTGGCCTGGTTGGGTTATCAGGTGTGGGCGCTGGCCTGGGGTTTTGTGGCGTCACAGCTATTTAAAACCATCTGTATTTTGTATTTCAGCAACTGGCGGCCAAGTCGTTTTGGCAATATCGGCGCCGCCACCGATCTAATGAAATTTGGCGCGACTGTCACCTATTCACGCCTGACCTGGTACTTTTACAACAATGCAAAAACCCTAATCATCGGTAAAGTCCTGAACCCACAACAACTTGGGGTTTATTCGATGGCTGCAACCTTGGCTGCGCTGCCGACTTCGCACATTACCAGCATGGTGATCCAGATTGCCTCGCCGCTCTTTTCAAAAATGCAGCAGGACTTAACCCGCCTTGACAACGCATTGCGTCGACTGACGTCTGGCATTGCGCTGATTGGTTTTCCGGTGATGGCCGGGATGGCGTTAACGGCATCGGAACTGGTACCGGTGTTATTGGGCCCAAACTGGCTGGAAGCGATTTTCCCACTGCAGATTTTATGTATTCTGGGTCTGTTTAAATCGGTAGACCCATTGATTACCCAGGCTTTTATCTCGATTGGTAAAGCCAATATCACGGCGCGTTATACCTCGTTATGTGCTGTCGTCATTCCGATCAGCGTCTATTTTGGCGCTGTGTACGGTGGCTTAGTTGGCGTCGCGATTGGATTGGTCATTTCTTACCCTTTATCGTCCATTTACTTGTTTTACGCCGCCAGAATTCACCTCGATTTCTCCATGCGCCGTTATTTAAAAGCGCTGCAAACTCCGGTCGAAGCCTGTATCTGGATGGCTGTGCTGGTGCTGAGTTTCCACTATGGCTCAGTGCATTTTGGCTTTGACCATCTGCTATGGCTGCTGCTCGGCAAAACCTTTGTTGGCCTGCTCGGATATTTGCTGTTTTTGGTGTATATCCGTCAAAGTGGTTTAAGGGATTGTTATGAAGTACTGCAGGAGCTTGGCGTTTCGAAACAGAAATTACAGCGCTGGCCCTTTAACCGGTTGAAGGAGCAACAATGATGAGCGCAAAAATTCCGGTGTTGGTGGTTGGTGGCAGTGCCAATGCATTAGGCGTGTTACGTTCGCTGACCCATTGTGAACTGCATTTGTTGTGTGATAGTGAACAAGCGCCCGCCTGGCATAGCCGTTGGGGCCAGAAACATCGTTCTGCCGACACCAAAGCGCCGACCGTGGTTGATGAATTAATACAGCTGGCTGCCCGCTTTTCCGGCAACAAACCGGTGCTGCTGCTGACCGAAGAAAAGACCGTGGTGCAAGTGAGTGCCGCTCGTGAGCGTCTGGCACCCTTTTATCATTTTGTATTTTGTGACGCGGCCATGTTGCTGGCGCTGCAGTCAAAATCCGGTTTTCAACAGCTGGCCAATGAGGTCGGCGCTGCTATTCCGCAAGGCCGGATTTTGTCACAATTAGCAGATTTGGCATTGATTGACGATCTCAATTATCCCTGTGTTTTTAAGCCGTTAGAGCAAAATGAAGCCTACAGCCGCCAGTTTAAAAAAGCCTATAAAGTAAGCTCGGCGGCAGAAGTCGCAAGTTTATATCCGGCCATCGCCGCGGTAATGCCGCAGATGATCGTGCAGGAATGGTTGGAAGGCGCCGACAGCGACATTTATTTCTGTCTGGCGTACTTCGATGCCAAAGGCCAACTGCTTAGCAGCTTTACCGGGCGCAAATTACGTTCCTGGCCGTTGCAGGTCGGCGGAACCGCCAGCTGTACCGCAGCGCCGGAAGCAGCCACTGAACTCACCGAAAAAACCGTGAAATTTTGTCAGGCTATTGGTTATGTTGGACAAATGGGCATGGAATTTAAATTTGATGCACAGCGTGGTGGCTTTTATATGATTGAGCCGACCGTCGGTCGCACCGATTACCAACATGAAATAGCCACTTTGGCCGGTAGTAATGTGCTGGCAGCGATGGTGGCTAGTTTGGCAGGCCAATCCATCGCACATGCGACAGCCCCTCAACACGCTTTTTCCAAAAAAGTCGTCTGGTATGACGAAATCGCCGATGCCAATGCACTGGCCAATGGCGGGCCAAATGTGCTTTGCCTGGATTATCAGCGAGTTGCCGCTGTCTGGCGTTGGTCGGATCCAACACCAGGCCTGATGTCTTTCTGGCGCCGGCTGAAAAGAAAGCTGTCATGATCAAATTTAAAGTCGCACTTTGGCACAATGGTGAACTCGCAGCCTTTTTTAAAGCTTTGTTCAGTCAACGAGCGATACCACAACTACAACAACAGCTGGCACAACAATATCAGCGCCAGGTGCTGCTGCTTAATTCGGCCCGCGCCGGTATTCGTATTGCGTTGCGTTATGCCGCAACTCAGCAGCCACAACGCCAACTGGTGCTTTATCCGGAATATATTTGTACCAGTGTGCCACAAGCGATTGCCGACGCCGGGTTTACCGGAATGGCGGTGGCGGTCAATCACGAGCTGAATATGTGCCCACAGGCGCTTTCGGCGTTGCTGGAACGCCAACCTCTGGCGGTGATCTTACCGCATATGTACGGTGCTGCCGCCGCTATCAGTGACATCGAAACCATGTGCCGTCATCATCAGGTGCTGTTAATTGACGATGCGGCGCAAGTCGCCGGTATCGAAGCCGATGGCAGACTGCTGGGGACTTTTGGTGATTTTGGGGTGATTAGCTTCGCCCAAGCGAAAACCATTGTCAGTGGCGTGCAAGGCTCAGGCGGCGTGCTGTTGTATCCAGCTGCATTGAACATCGATGTGCCGTTAAAACCAACCTCAGGCTGGAGCCGACTGTGGCCGTTGTGGCATTTTTGGGCCAGTTACCAGCACGATGGTATCGCCAATAGTATCGACTATTACCTACAGCGACTGAGCCAACTGCTGCGCAAAAAGTTGGGCCGGACTGTCGCAACATCTTATGCCGATGGTTATGCCATAGCAGCACCTGATGCGGCAGTCGCGCTGAAGCAGTTTGAAACTTTACCAAGTCGCGTCAAATACTTACAACAACAAGCGACAATTGCCGCAGAAGCACTGGCCGGTTTAGAGCAGTTGCAGTTTCCACAGTTACAGGCTGGCCGCTATTTGACCAGATTAATTGTACGATCACCCAAGGTCGCACCAGCCAAACTTGCCAAAACCTGTTTGGAACTCGGCATCAAAACCAAAACCACCTATGGCAATAGCAGCCAAAGTTTTGATGGCAGCATGACTTCCGGTTTACTGGAACTTCCGTGGCAAGGGTTGCAACCAGCGGAACTTACCACCCTGCTCAACCAGTTGCGCTTGCTTGATCAGCGGCTTGTGTCATCGTAGTACCCAGAAATGATGCACTTCCACGGCATTAGTTATTGGTAAATGGACCTTGCAACAACATGGCACAATAATCGTCGGTCTGGCTATTAACCGGCGTAGCCATGATTTGATTCGCCGGTAATTCGCCTCTGGGCAAATACACCATGCCATACAAACTGACACCACTGCGCTGTCGTTTTTCATATTCGAATTTTGCAATACTGTGCCAAGGTCCTGTGGCAGACCGATACCATAATTCGGCACAAGGGATGGTCGCCTGCAGCCGTTTTGGCTCAAAGCTGGTCGCCATGACCGCAGCACCATCCGCCTGCGCCACAGCTGCATATACCGGATTCCCGACGATGGCTTGTTCAGTTACTTCAGCAGTCGCAAAATGATAACGGTAAATTTTATTGATACAGTCAGCTGCAGCGTCCTGGCCGGCGTCCATGCCCCATTCAATAGCATCCGGATAAATCAGCAACGCAATAGCCCGCCATTGCTGGCTGCCACCGGCAAATTTATGCAAAGTTTGAAATTCATCGTCGGAGTAATAAAAGGCTGATTCTTGGTCGGTGTCACCGGTCAGCACCCAAAGCCGGTTCCGATACCGATCGTAATGTATGGCATGCACATGCTTAATTTCGGCGCGGCTAAACTGCCAGCAGCAGGTGGTCGTGCCTGCCTGCGGATCAACCCGGATGATCCGAATGTCCCGGCTATGCCCATTCAGGTATTCCCCGAAATAAACCAACTGACTTTGTTCATGCACCGCCAAACCACCGCGTAACGGCGTGGCAAAACGCCCAAAGTCTGCCGACGGCAGCACCTTCACCTGATAACCTTGCGGCAGGTTTTGGCACAGGTACACCCGGTCAAATACCACCAGAATATCACCATTGGCAAGTTGCAATAGATGGCCGATACCGGCCGAGGGGCGTAACAGCTGCACCAAAGCACTGCGGGCGAGTCTGTACTTGAACTGGCCTTTCAGGCTTTGATCTTTGGCCGGTAACTGGCATAAAAACTTCAGCTGCTTGCTTTGATAGTCAAAACGATAAATGGATAAGTCTTTGCTACATAAACAGCTGTGTTGATCAGACCAATGCACGACCATGCCTTGGTCAACCACAATGTTTTTAGCCACAGCCTGCTCATGTATCACATCATTTCGCGCCAACATCAGGTCCTTTTTTGTTTGCTCTGCGTTTTTTGTTTCTACAGCATTTTTTTCTACAGCATTCGATTCTGGTCAGTGGGTACCACAATCGATTTTAATCACGCCGCGGTAAAATTGCCCATTTCGGATTGTTGTTAAAACTGATCCGGTCTTTTAAGCGGTTATGATAAAACTGCCAGACAATTTCGCCGCCCGGCAGATCAGTGACATAAGAAGCAGTGCCCCACACCATCACATCGTATCCAAACTCGGCATCAATATAACCACCTAATTGATAACGATTAAATGTCTCTAATCGATAGGCTGGCAAATAGCCATCCTGCACCGCCAACCAACTTTGATACCAGCCTCCATCAGGCTGAGTAATGCTTGGTTGCCGGTAGGCAGACAATAATTCCAGTGCAAAACCGGTTTCTAGTGCTGGTCCAGCCAGCACCCGACCGACAAAACGTTTCATTGGTCCTGCAGCAAAACCTAACTCTTCCGCACGCCCGAGCGCCAACACCACAATGTGCGTCATCCACGGCGAGGCGCCATTGGCTGTTTTGCTCATATCGTAATATTCACTGACATAACTGGTCGCAAATTTATCGCCATGCACCCACTGCCCCAACGGCGACACCGCGCCCGCCGCATACACAAATTCTTTTGGGGCTATGGTGTTACGGCCGAATGTCCACAGTGCGTTGTCTTTGTTCGGCGTATCAGTGACGTTGTACATCCCTTCCCAAATCGCTAACGCTTTGTTGGTCAAGCTCACAAAATACTGCTGCTCCGGCATCGCATCTGGCGTAATGGAGGCGGTGTGAACTCTGGTACGCAATGCCCAGCCCTGGCCTCTGGTTTCGCCAGAATACAACGCACCTTCGCTACCGGTTGGGCCACGGCCTAAAGTTGAGCTTTTAGCGGCGGCGTTGTTGTCCATCGTGGTATAAGCCGCTGAAAACAAACTTTGTTCCAGGAAATAATAATCACCGGTCAACAGGTACTGGCCGGATGCCAAATCAGGATGATGGGGTACATCTGGCCGCCAGCCGGAATTAACCAAAGGCACAAGCGGCTGGATTTTGTCATTGGCCGCCGTTTCATGCCAGTTCAGCCTTGGGATCCAGGCCGTAGGCCGACCACCTTGGTTAATCGACAGAATTTTACCTAAACCACTAACAGTTTTTGCTTCATCAAAGGTACGGCTGGCATCGCCTTCCCGCACATGAAACGGCCAGGAACCACTGAGTTCTGCCTGGCGTAATGCAATTTCAGTCAAACGCCAGTCTCCGGAATAGAACCAACGCACTGTCCAAGCCGGGTATAAACCAAGATCAGGCCGGCCACCGGCATTCGCCATTGGTTTTGCCCACAATCCGCCGTCATAAAGTGCACTGTCTTTATTTTCCCAGCTTTGATATTGGGTTTGAATGGTAGCGTCAGAGATTTCGCGACTGCTATCAAAATTAGGCACCAGCCGCGTTTTACTCAAATAGGCCAGCTGATGATTTAACGATACCACCGGCAGCTGTTCGCCAAGCCAGAACTGCCGGGTCCAACGGGTCATTGCCTGATGCGGTAAGGCCGCTTGTTGATAAAGCACTGCCGGATTGAGCTGACCGCCCTTAAGCGTTACATCGTACAGTTGATCCTGCAACACCAACGAATTGGTAATTTCGCCGACATATCGCACTTGCACCTTGTTTAGCGCTGGCCAGAATGTCGCATAAAATGCCGGTCGCACTGAACGATGCTGATCAGCCCCAAAGTCGAACGGCCGATCGACGCTATGATCAACCAGTAAAATAGTGGTGGCGATATCGCCCTGAGTCCAGTAGCTGAATTTATCCTGCTGCAACATTGCTCTGGCCGAAACAGCGTGCAGCGGCAGATCGGCAAACTTCGCTTCAATCGTTGCATCAAAGTTGTAATTCGCTGCTAACATGGCGGTTTTGTTTGGCGCGCCTTGCTGCCGCCCCGTCGCCTGGTTGATAAAATTCAGCTTCAGTGAAGCGCCGGCGGCAACGGTTGGGAGTACAGTGCTGATGATGGCATGTCGCACTGAGCCATCCGGGTGGCGTTGTTTCACATCTGCCTGCGTTGGTAATGGTTGACCATTCAGCGTCAACTGCGGGAACTGGGCAATTTCGCCAGCGACAAAAGGCCGGGCAAACTGTAGTGGATAATTCTGCAGCGCGGTGCTTTGCGGATTGGTCACAGTAACAAAGTTGCTGTCATCGACCTGGGACGTCGCTATGGGTGCAAAACGCGCGGTCAGGGTTACAGGTGCCGTGACAGTCAGCGAACAAGCCGGCAATGCCTGACATGGATCACTCCAGCCCACAAACTGCTGCGCCGCATCCGGTACCGCATTCAATGCCAGCACTGTGCCGGCGGGTACATTCACACTGCAACTGCCGGTACAAGGGGTGTTTAATGCAGTTGAGGTGATTTTGCCAAGCCCTATCACATTTAACGTGACGGCTTGCTGCGCAACAGGAGGGTCAAACGTAACGGTTAAAGTCTGTGGTTGATTAATGGTTGCAGTACAACTTTGGCCCTGGGCATTACCACAAAGGCTGCTCCAACTGCCGAAGGTAGCCCCGCTGAGCGGGCTGGCGGTAAAGGTGAGTGTCGTGCCAAATGGAATTGGATATTCACATTGTTCACGGCATGGTAACTGCTGACCACTGATCTGCACTTGTCCGGTGCCAATCACAACCACTTTAAGCATAACCGGCCGTGGCTGAAACACCGCTGTGGCGTTCGCTTTGCTGACTGAACTGAGGTTGAGAGTACAGGCGGCGGTGCCGTTGCAATCGTTTAACCAGCCGGCAAACTGCGCGCCGTCATCTGCTTTGGGTTCTAATTGCAAACTGCTACTTTGGGTTTCGATGATGCAGTTTACGCGACAGGTTTGGCCGGTGGAGCTTTGGACGGCGCCGGATCCGTTGATCGCCAGCTGTACGGTTTTTACGCTTACTGGCGTCGGTGGTGTTGGTGTTTCAGCTGTGGTTTCGCCACCGCCGCAACCACTTAAACTGAACAAGCCCAACATGGCTATAAAAATTCCCCGGATCATGTGGCCTTCCCTTCAATTAGCAAAACAGAATTTACCGCTGTAGACCCTTAGTATGCCACATCTGGCTTTAGTTCGGGTTGAATCCGCAGTTTGCGCAATTCTTTACAGCCTGCCCAAAACTCTTTAATCTTGCCATAGGCTGTTTCTTTGTAGCCCATACGCCAAAACTTGCTGTTTTTAAACACCTTTACACATGGTGTCAGCTACTTGAACCGGATGTCTTATGCAAGTGTTAACCGACGTAAAAAATGCCTGGAAATTTCTGCACCTCAATGCACAACAGTTTCCGTCGTTGCCAAGATGGCGACAACTGCTGGAAATGATCCTATTGTTTATTTTTCGCGATATCGGACCCGGTTATTACCTGCAGGCACGTTGGTGGCGTCCGGAAATTCCATTTAAAGACAAGTGGTTACATACAAATAAAAAGGAATATAACAACTTTATCGACCGCTGGAACAGTCGGCCTTATCAAAAGACTTCACAGCATAAAGTGGTGGAAAAAGCTGTTTTACAACTGTTGGCAGTGCCTACGCCAGAATTTATTGGTTTTTTGCACCATCGCGCTGGTGTACAGAAGTCCGGACAACCCCTCTGTACCCTCGATGATTTTATAAGGCTTTGCCAACTACATGTCGGCCAGCGTATCTGTCTAAAACCAGTTGAAGGTTACGGCGGTGCTGGTTTTGCCGCTTTTAACATCGAATTTCATGACCGACTGCTGTTCACCCACCCATTTAGCAACGCCATTACCGAAATCAGTGATTGGTGGCAGCTCGCCGCAGAAAATCCTGATGGCTATATCGTTGAGCATTATTTACAACAACATCCGGTGTTGTCGGCCATTAACCCACATTCGGTGAATACCTTGCGTATCTGGCTGTATCAGGCGCGTGGTGAAGTGAAAATTGGCGGCGCTTTTTTACGGGTTGGCCGTAAAGGCAGTCTGGTTGATAATACCAGCAGCGGCGGTATGTGCTGCCCGGTCGATATCAGCAGCGGTATTTTACAATATGCCGCCAACGCCAAAAATCCGCTGTTACAAACCAGCTGTCACCCCGATACCGGCGGTCAAATCACCGATGTACAACTGCCGTTCTGGCCAGAATGTCTGGCATTAGCCGCACGTGCACTACAGGCATTTCCGCATGTCAATGTAGCGGGCGTTGATGTGGCGATTGCGGTCGATGGCCCGAAGATGATTGAACTGAACGTCAAACCGGATCAGATTGGCTGCGCCCGGATTGATTTGCCACTCAAACGGGTTGATCAATGGTTGCGAGGCCATGACACAACACGCTGAATCCACAGAGCATATCGGTTCGCCAGCTACCGGATCACGGCCTGGCTTTAACCTTGATGGCATCTTGTATCATTGCGCAGGCGACTGGCCGGACGAGCAGACGGTTGCGAGCCTAGAACCGGCTGCTGCAAGCGGTTGGCCCTGGTTACAACAACTCCGCTGGTTTTCACAGCTCAAACAGTTTGAGCAGCAAAACGGTGTCAACCAAGGCAGCCGCTATTTGCTTTTGCAGATTTACCACCATCAGCAGTTGCTGGTTTTGCTGCCGCTTCGGACCAGTGACGATAGCCACAGTTTGTTGGCGCTGAGTAATTATTACAGTCCGGAATTTGCGCCGCTGATGCCAGATTTTGTGCCTGCTCTCAGCTCCGGCATTGCACCGCTAAAACAGACCAAACTATGGCCACTACTCGTTGCAGCAATATCGACATTGTGGCCACAATGGCAGCAACTGCGGTTACAACCGCTTTCGCAGACCACTGCGACACAGGTTCAGCAGCAATGCCCAGCCAGCATAAAAACTTTGGTCTCGCCTTTTGGCCACAACTGGCGCGCCGCAGCAACAAACCATACCGACTATTGGCAACAACGCCAGTCGCAGCTGGTGAACACCATTCGGCGCAAGAAGAAAAAACTGCTGCAACAAGGTGCCGCCATTCAAATTCACCGCCAACTGACGCCAGAGTTACTGGCAAGTTATTGGCATATTTATCAGCGCAGCTGGAAACAACCAGAGCCAAGTCCGGATTTTATCAACTGGTTGCTGGAATTTAGCAGTCAGCAAGGCCAATTGCGGCTGGGGCTGCTGCTCATCAATGATCAGCCGGTCGCTTTTCAGTTCTGGCTGGTGCAGCAACAACAGGCGGCTATCGTCAAACTTTCGCAGGATCAAGCATTTGATACACTATCGCCGGGCACTGTGCTGATGGCAGCGATGATTGATGAGGTGATGACGCAGGACAACGTCACCAACATCGACTTTTTAACCGGCAACGATGACTACAAAGCGCAGTGGATGGATGAATGTTTGCCGCTGCTGCAGCTGGACTTGTTTCATTGCCAAAGCCTCAGTGGTTGGCTGCAATATCTGACACAAGGGTTTCGCTGCAAGTTGCGCCAGTTGAGTACGTTGCGGCAGAGACGGCAGTTAATTCAAGCACCCGGATCGCAACATGATTAACGCCGAATATCAACAAGGACAACTGGGCTGGTGGTTAATGACTCGCTGGCAAAGCACAACCCCTAACGGTCAGACTTTGCTGATTTTGCCGCCGTTCGCCGAAGAAGCCAATCGCAGCCGAAGACTATTCAGTGAACTGTGCCAACAACTTGCAGCTAACGGTTGGACCTGCTATTTGCCGGACTTTTATGGCACCGGCGATAGCCAGGGCGATTTCAGCGATAGTGACCTCAACCTGTGGCAGCAGGATTTATGTCAGTGGCTCGAAAGTGCCAAACTACCACAGCCGGTTCATCTGCTGGCTTGTCGCTTTGGCGCGTTGCAGTTACTTGGGATGTGGCCGGCTTTGATGCAACAGATCAAGCCCGGAAAGCTCTTGTTGTGGCAGCCGCAGCTTGATTGTCAGAAATTTTTACAGCAGCTGTTCCGCCAACATCAAGCCAGCAATTTACTGCAAGCGGAAAAAGCGCCTTCGGCCTCACAGTTGCTGGACAAGGACCTAGCGGTCGACATTGCCGGTTACAGCATCACTCCGAAATTTTATCGCCAGATCAATGCACTTAAACCAGACCTCAGCCAGTGGCAACATCACACCCTATGCTGGCTGGAACTCTCGACCTTGCCACAACTGCCAATCCCTGCCACCAATGCCTGGCTGCAGATTGATGCAGACGCAGCGACCAGCAGCCAAAAGTTGTTGGCGTTACCGGCGTTTTGGCTACAGCAAGAGCCTTTGCCGGTGGCACTGTTAATCCAGGAAAGCCTGCAGTTTTTGGAAGGTGATCAGCATGACTGAACCAAGCCAACTGGCGCTTGAACATTCGAAACCCAAGCTGCTGCCATTGTCGATTGCCGGCAACCGCAGTCTGGGTATTTTTGTCGAAGGGCAAAGTGACATCGCGGTTTTGCTGGTAAGTGGCGGCGCTCAGGTTCGTGCCGGTAGCCATCGGATGCAACAGCAGCTCGCGAGTTACTTACAGCAGCAACAGATCAGCAGCTTGCGGTTTGATTTTCCCGGTTATGGCGATGCAGAAGGCCAACCAGCAGACTTTATCCAGCATGCGCAGTGGCTGCCGGAAATACTGACGGCAGCGCAGCAGGCACAACCACAGATCCGACGTTGGTTGTTATTCGGTCTGTGCGACGGCGCCAGCGCTATCTTATTAAATCAACAGCTATTGCCGCAAACCGCTGGTTTGATACTCCTGAATCCATGGTGTCGCGCTGAGCAAAATCACGCCAAAACCATGGTGCGGTTTTACTACTGGCAGCGGTTATGGTCTGCGGAATTCTGGCAAAAATTACTCAGTGGTCGGAGTCAACCACTGCAAAGTCTGCAGCAGTTTTTGCAGTATTGGTGGCAGGCCCGCGCAAATCTGAATCCAAAAAATGCTAACGGCAGCCCAGATCTACAGCCGACACAAGGCTCAAACCAGCAGTTTTTGCCAGCGATGTTGCACAACTGGCAGCAGTATGCAAAGCCAGTGTTGTTGGCACTGAGTGAAAATGACCTGACGGCGCAAGAATGTGCATCGTTGCTGGCTGAATTGCCAGCAACACAACGCCAACAAATTGCCCGGCACACCACCACCAAAACCGTAGCCAAAGCCAACCATACCTGTAGCGATGCCACCCACTTTTTACAGTTACAGCGCGTGATTAAGGACTGGCTTTTGCAGAATTTTTCACAATAAACCAGTACTTGCCACACTGAACCAGCTGCAACGACCCGCTTAGTCGAGTTTTTGCGCACAAAACTGTGGATCAGCAAAGGCGCCAATGTACGGCGCCTGCACCAGCTTGCCGCAATAATCGGTCAGCACACCGTCACCGGCATGGGTCGGCTCCGGTGTTAGTTCTAACGGTTCCAGATAACTGAAATCACCCAAGTCAGCCGAATTAAACAAATCTTTCAGATGATCGCGGCCGGTGAAAAAACTACGGCTCTGAATCAGATTTTGCTGCAATTGATGTGACCCACCAGCGCGGTTAATCACCCGGCCGCTGATAATATTATTACGAAGCACCGCCGTACTGTCTTCATATCGCACATCAACCCCGACGGTGTTATACACAATATTGTTTTCCAACAAGGTGTCGTGGGCTTCATTGAGATAAATACCGACATCGTTCGGGCAATGCATAATGATGTTATTACGCATCACGCCTTTGCTGCTTTCGCGGCTAACTTCATCCCGGCTATATTGCTTACCAGTACCGCCGCCACCAAAAGAAAGACCCAGGCTCGTATGGCCACCACCTTTTAAATTGGCCTCACACATCACCAAATTACGTTCAAACACGCCACGATGCGCATTGCCTTTAATAAATCCGGCATAACTGACTTCATCACCAGCAGATTTTTGAATATCAAAAATAAAATTGCCGCTGACCCGCCAGTCGTTTACCGCAACGATATCCACCGGCGTCGCCGGGCCTTTGGTGATCCGTGGCGCAGTATTATAAAAGGTATTGTTGTTGACCAGCCCGAAATCCGGATAATGTCCTTTATTGCCATTGACCTTAAGCGCCGAGTTAAAATCGCGGAACACATTGTTTTGGATCACGACATTGTTGGCGCGCCCAACAATGTGCAAAGCGTGCTGACAGCGATCATGAATATCACAATCACCAATAAAACTGATATTTTCAATCTGCCAATATGGCTGCAAAATCAATAAGCCTTCGCCTTTCATCGAAAACTCAACCTGATGCAGGTTGCGGCCGGTTAATCGGATCGGGTTATTTTCGGCACCGCTTTGGCGGATTTCCATGGTCCGGTCAAATTCATAACGCCCGGGCAGAACGTCAATTTGCTGGCCGGGCAATGCTTCGCGCAGGGCTTTTTTAAGTTCGGTGATATTGCCGACTGTAACGATGTTGGTTGCGGCTGGCGGTTGATAATCAGGATGAGCGCCAGCGCCATGCCACTTGGTTGGATCCAATGGCCGGTATAAAAAGTTCTTATGTTCGAAACCGGCAAAAAAATCCAATATCGGCGTGACAAAAGCCACACTGGGATAATTGACCCGAATATCATTTGCAACTTTTTGGCTATATAGCGGCAGCGGTAAACCCAACCAGTAAATACTACGCGCCCACAATAAAAAACCAACGACCAACAGCAGGTTTGCTACCACACCCGACCATAAAAGATACTTGCGCATTGTATTCATCCTGCCTGAATTTGCTCAGGGTTCCCGTCAGATAACCAGCTGCAACACCAGTTGGTATTGCCTACATGTTCAAAGCGCGATTAAAGTAAAATCTCCGCCACCACGCCATGCCCCAAAAACGCCTGTGGGCTGGCCGTGGCACCATAAGCCCCCGACTGCAACACCACAAACCAGTCGCCGACTTCCGCTTTGGGCAATTGAATTTTATCGGCCAGCACATCCAGTGGTGTGCAAAGCGGTCCAACCACCTGCACCGCTGCAACCAATGGCTGGTCTAGTTTGTCGGCGAATGCCACCGGGTAATTACGCCGGATCACCTGACCAAAATTACCAGAATTCGCCAAATGATGGTGCATACCACCGTTACAGACCACAAAGGTCTGGCCATGCGATTGTTTGATATCCACCACTTTGCAAGCGTAGACACCGGCTTCGGCGACCAGGTAACGCCCTAATTCCAGTATAAATTCAAGCTGTTGCAATTCTGCAGGCAGTTTCTCGAATAGCTCTGCCCAGCCCTCAGCCAGCTTGTCCAAATCTACCGCACGATCGCTGCTGTAATAAGGCACACCTAAACCACCACCCAAATTGACAAATTGCAGCGCCGTCGGACATAGCGGCAACAGTTGCAGCAATAACTGCATGATTTGCTGCTGCGTCTGCAAAATAGCGTCCGCTTGCAGATTTTGGGAGCCACAGTACAAATGAAAACCAACCAGCTGCACCGGCATCGCCGAAAGCTTTGGCAACAACGCCAGCACTTGCTGCTGATCAATACCAAAAGCTTTAGCGCCGCCCGCCATTTTCATACCGGCGGCTTTTAATTCAAATTCCGGATTTACCCGCAGCGCGATGGTCGCGATTTGCCCACACTGGCTTGCAATAGCACAAAGCCGGTGTAATTCGCCGACCGATTCGATATGCACACAACAACCGGCAGTCAGCGCTGCTCTTAGCTCAGCGTCCGTTTTACCAGGGCCTGCGAAACTGATTTTTGCCGCCGACATGCCGGTTTGTAGCGCCAGCAATAACTCACCTTGCGACGCCACATCAAAACCATCCACCAAGGTGCCAACGTGCTGTACCACCGGCAAATATGGATTGGCTTTAATAGCATAATGAAGCTTTAACTGCGCTGGCATTTTGCTGCGTAATTGCCGAATTTTCTGGGTGATTGCCTGCCGGTCATAGGCATAAAATCGTTGCTGGCCGAGCACATCAGCAATTTGTTGCATCGACTTGCCACCAATCTGAAGTGTGCCTGCAACGGTCTGTAAATAGCTTAATGGCACCGCGAGTTGCGGTTGAGTGGCCAGTAACGGCGATAGCGGTTCTGGGGTTGGTGCAAACTGGAGATCAGCTGGCTTAGGCGTTGTCACCGAAAAAATCCTTATAAGTCAGACGCAAAGATTTACGATCTAATTTGCCATTGGCGGTTTTTGGCAGCGCAGCAAGCTTTTGCAGTGCTTTTGGGCACATATAATGCGGCAGCTGCTGTCGCAGTATCGCCAGTAAGGCTTTTTCATCCACCGGCGCGTCACAACAATACAGTAATAACACGGCGCTGTCGGTATCACCAAACGGCACGCCAATAGCCGCAACATCATAAAGTTGGGGTGCAGATTGATACACCAGTTGCTCAACTTCAGCCGGACTGATGCGAAAGCCGGAACATTTGAGCATTTCGTCCAGCCGCCCCAGATAATATAAATAACCTTCGGCGTCACGGCGGACTTCATCGCCCGACCACACCGCGAGCGCTTTGTTGATGACGGCTGTCGGCTGCACCGGATCCGGCCGAAACCGCTCGTTGGTGCGTTGTTGGTCATTCCAGTACCCCAAACTGACCAGCGGCCCGCGATGTACCAGTTCGCCCGGCTCATCGGCAGCGCACTCGCTACCATCGGGTCGCAACACCAGTAAATCGGCAAAAGGAATGGCCTTGCCGATTGAGCCTGGTTTTGCCGTGAGCATTGAGGGTTCTAAATAGCTGGACCGAAAGGCTTCAGTCAGGCCGTACATTAAATAGGGTTTGGCATGGGGGAAAATCTGCTGCAATGACGTGAGCAGCGGCTGCGGCATTGCACCGCCGGAATTGGTAATAAATCTAAGTGAAGCCCCGCCTTGTTCACCCCAGTTTGCTCTGGCAAGGGCAGACCATAACGGCGGCACCGCGGCTAAACCAGTCACCTGATGTTGCACCACGGCTTTGACCACGTCTTGTGGCAACAAATACTCCAGCAACACCACAGTGGCGCCGCAATAAAGTCCGGTCAGCAGTTGATTCAAACCATAATCAAAACTAAAAGGCAGTAGCGCCAGTAACACGTCGTCACTGGTTAACTGCAAGTACTGGCATACGCTTAAAGTCCCCAACATTAAGTTCTGCTGTGACAACACCACCCCTTTGGGTAAACCGGTACTGCCAGAAGTATACATAATGGCGGCGACATCGCTGGCGACCAAAGTCGCAATGCAGGGGACTCGTTCTACGCCAGTTGTGTGTATCTCGGTGATGGCCTGTGACAAAGTCTCGGTCAGCAATATTTTAATTTCGGGCAGTGGCAGCTGTAGTTCCTGCAACTGAGTCAGCCGATGTTGATTGGTCATCAACAGCGACGCCTGACAATCCTGTAGCACATGCGCCAACTGCGCCGGTTTTAACTGTGCATGCACCGGTACCACCACGGCGCCAAGTCTGGCCACCGCCAGCAGCATCACGACCAGTTCCAGCTGTTTTGGCGCTGCCAGCACCACCCGCTCACCAGCTTTTAACCCGCGCTGACTTAACAACAAACTACAAGCCAACACTTGTTGGTGTAACGCCGCAAAAGTTAACTGCTGACTACCGGCTATTAATGCGATGCGCTCCGGCCAGCGAGCCGCCGCGTGTTCGCTGAACTGACTGATAAAATTTACCGGCAATTGAACCACTCATCCATGCTTGACACAAATCCCGTAGATAATGCGCTGGCACCGGCCAGGTTCGGGGGCTTTGCTTAAGTTAATAATGTGGTAGAGTACAATGCGTTAACACCAAATGTCTATTGGAGTTCCGGGTAATGGACCAACCAAAAACAATTCAATCGCTGGTGCAGCAGATCCTACAAACTGCCCTCGCTCTCGATACCCAATTTACACCCTCTTCGCCGTTACTTGGCGCACTGCCGGAATTCGATTCGGCCAGTATTATGACCATTTTAACCATGCTGGAAGATCATTATGGTTTTCAGTTTGACGACGACGAGTTAAGCGCAGAAATTTTTGCAACCTTTGGCAGCTTATGCCAATTTGTACAAAACAAACATCACGCTACCTGCTAACGCGGAATGATGGCCTGAAGTCTTCTTTTATTTTCGTAAATCGATGGAACAGAATCATGAAAAAAACACTCCTTGTAACCTGTATCACAGCGGCATTGCTGCTGCAGGGTTGTGGTAAAAAAGACAGCGAGCAGCATCTGCAGGATGCGCTGAAGTTTGCCGCCAATAATGAAATTCCGGCGGCGATTATCGAATTAAAGTCGGCCATTCAACAGCAGCCGGACGATGGTCGGTTACGTTTTGAACTTGGCATGATTTACTTAAAAGCCGGTGATGCCGCTTCAGCCGCGAAAGAACTGGAACGCGCCGCTGAATTTAAACTCGACAGCAAGACCCTCGCCATTCCACTGACCCAAAGTTATTTCCTGCAAGGTCAACATCAAAAAGTTGGCTCGTACCTGACGGCACACCCGGAGTTGCCGGCAGACGTCCAAGATACATTGAAGCTGTATCATGCCTTATCGTTGATTGAAGCTTCGGATACAGATGGTGCCAAAGCAATTTTTGCTGATCTTGCCAAATCTGCCGATCCGGCGATTAAAGCGATGGTTGAAGCACAAACGCAGGTGATGTCCGGTCAGCACGAAGCGGCATTACAAGCATTGAGCAGCATCACGGCGCCACATCACATCTATAATGATGCGTTGTTACTCAAAGCAAAACTGCAAAATGTGCTGAAGCAATATGATGCGTCGATTGAGAGTTTTAATGCTTATTTAAAACTGAACCCAGGTGCCCATCTGGCACGATTGATTCTGGCGCAGAGTTATATTGCGACCAATAAAAACGACGAAGCCGATAAAGAAATCGTTAAATTATTAAAAATATTCCCAAAACAGCCACTCGCCAACTATTTAAAAGCGGTGGTTGAATTCGAACGCAAAGACTTCCAAAAAGCCAAAGAAACCAGCGAAATTGCCATCGATAACGGCTTGAACTCTGTGAGTAGCCGCGTCTTAGCCGCCATTTCTTCAACGCAGCTTGGCCTTGAGCAACAAGCTTTAAACCACCTGCAGGCTGTACATAGCCAGCTCGGCACCTACCCGCCGGCGCAAAAGCTGTATGTGGCATTAAAACTGAAGTTCGGCGACACCGCAGCCGCACAGCAACAACTGCTGAGCAATGACAATGCAGCCACCGATTTGCAGTTAGTTTCCGCAACCGCCTTTCAGTTGGTGAAACAACGCTCAGACAGCGCGGCGCAAGAGTTAGTTGATAAATATGAAAAAAGCGGCAAAGCCACCGCCGACGACCTGATGACATTAGGCAGTCTGAAACTCAGTATTCCGGGCATGGAGCAACAAGGTCTGGCGGCACTGGAAGAAGCTGCTAAGCTGGCACCTCAGGTAGAACAGACCCAAATGGTGTTGGTGACAGCCTACCTGCAACAACGCCAATACGACAAGGCACTGGAATTGGCGAAAAGCTGGGAAAATGACGACAAGCTGAAACATTCCAGCCTGAATATGCAGGCCTATATTGCCTTCCTGCAAGGCAATAACCTGTTGGCTCAACAGCATATTGATGCAGCGCTGAAAGTGGATGCAACACATCCGTTCAGCCAATTATTACAGGCGACCTTGGCACAAGCCGCCAACAAAGTAGACGATGCAATTAAAATCTTGTCCGGCTTACTGGAAAAACACCCAACTTATCTGCCGGCGCTGGAACAGTTATACGCACTGACCAGGAACGATAATGCAACCGCAGCCCTTGCCAAAGCAGAAGCGTTGAATAAAGACAAACCAACCGATTATCAAGCGGCTTTGTTATATGCCCGGATGTTGGCGGACCAAGGTAAACATCAACAAGGTCTGGATTTGCTCAATGCCACCGGCAAGGTAGAAACAGAACGTCACTCATTCCATTGGGCATTGTTTATTGAACATCAGCGCGCTGTGTTAAAAGACAGCAAGGCGGCCGTAGAATCGGCAGCAAAGTGGTTTGCCCAAAATTCAGCAGATCAGAACTCGTTGTATACCTATTTACGGATGTTGATTCTGGACAAACAGCTGGACAAAGCGCTGAAACTGACCAGCGACGAGCTGACCAAAGCACCAGACAACAAAGTGCTGTATGGCACCAGAGTGCAGTTACTGGGCGAAATGGGTCAGTATAAAGAAGCGCTGAAAGAGCTTGAAAAATTATCTGCCGAAGAAGCAGCCAAAGCTGACGCCCTCTTTGTTAAAGGTCGGTTATTGCTGGCTGATAAACAACCGGAACAAGCTTTAGTGGCGTTAACCGGCAGTTATCAGCAAAATCAAGCCAGCGTTACGGCGCTGATGATTGCCGATATCTACGCCAAAACGATGTCGGAACAAAAAGCAAAAGCCTTTATTGAACAACACTTTAACTACAAGCCAAATGATTCAGCGTTACAAATCTATTATGGCAACCTGCTGCTCGGCACCGACAAAGAAAAGTCGACCACTGCTTTTGCTAAGGTATTAGATACGCAGCCAGAGAATGTGGCGGCACTGAATAACCTGGCCTGGACTTTACTGGAACAGCAAAAAACCACTGAAGCATTACCTCATATCGAAAAAGCTATCAAACTGGCCCCGGAAAACCCGGACGTGCTGGATACCTACGCCACAGTGTTATTCATTACTGGCCAACAGGCAAAGGCACTGGAGCAGTTTGAAAAGTCGTTACGGATCCGACCGGACAATGTTGCGGTGCAGTTGAACTATATCGACGCCTTAATCAAAACCGGTGATAAAAATACCGCGAAAACGATGCTCGACAAAGTAAAACCGACTGACAAACCAAGCGAAGATAAAATGAATGCGTTAAAAGCTTTGTTGTAATTTGCCACTTCAATGAATGAAGTGACTGTTCAAATTTAATCAGGCCTCAATTGAGGCCTGATTTTTTGAGTCTGTAAAAAAATCTGTGTAAGTGGCATTCTACCTAACTCCTTGGAAGGGATAAAGAATGCCAATTACAGACCAATTACTGGATCAGCTGTTAGCTGACTGCAAATCTCCTGAAGATCTGATGG
>NZ_SACS01000089.1 GCF_004005945.1 Rheinheimera riviphila | reverse complement strand
TGCCTTGCACGACACTACGCGACGAAGGAGAAACACTACCGCCAGCTCCGGCATTTGCAGTCACGGTATGAATTACCGGATTGGCAACAAAAGTGGCACTGACTGTACAAGCGGCGTTGATGGCTGCTGTGGTGAAAGTCGTGCCAGATAAACTGCCGCCACAACCGCTAACGCCATTGATGGTATAACCGCTATTCGCAGTGACCGTAAAACTGGTGCTGCTGCCTTGCACTACACTGCGCGATGAAGGAGAAA
>NZ_SACS01000088.1 GCF_004005945.1 Rheinheimera riviphila | reverse complement strand
TATTGAAATAAAAAAACCAACATTCTTTTTTCAAAGTCTTGCCGGCGTACTACCGCTATCGCGGTGAGTACGCCCTCAAAACTTGCATTATCTATTGGCCGTAGGGCGACACTCACCGCGGCAGCGGCAGTGCGCCGGAGTTGTTGAATGGTCGTTATTGAAATAAAAAAACCAACATTCTTTAAGGATTGAACATGACCATCAAAGTAGGTATTAACGGTTTTGGCCGCATCGGTCGTTTGGCTCTGCGCGCGG
>NZ_SACS01000087.1 GCF_004005945.1 Rheinheimera riviphila | reverse complement strand
GAACAGATATGAGCAAAATTAAAGACATTCTGAGACTTCGCTTTGATGCTGGCCTCAGCTTACGAGACATCAGTAAGTGCTGCTCTGTCGGGCCCGCCACTGTTAGCGAGATCTTGTCGCGCTTTTCGACCAGCGGTTTAAGCTGGCCATTGCCTGATGAAACCAGCGATACCGAGTTAGAAAAAGCTGTCTATAAAGGTAAAAACTCGTCCAGGCTCAAACGCCAGCCTGACATCGCTTTGATGCATCAGGAAC
>NZ_SACS01000086.1 GCF_004005945.1 Rheinheimera riviphila | reverse complement strand
ACCCATCACTACCGCAGGCGAATCAGCGTGGCCGATGGTCAGAATGGTTTGCCAAATGGAACTGACCAGTCATTTATTGATTGGTGCCGCGATGGATAAATACAGTACGAATGAAATGATACTGGCTGAGCAACTGATTGAAACGACGCCGGATAATAGCCTGACACTGTTTGACCGTGGCTTTTATTCATTAGGTCTGCTCAATGCATGGCAAGCTAAAGGCCAAAACCGTCACTGGCTTATTCCGCTAAAAAA
>NZ_SACS01000085.1 GCF_004005945.1 Rheinheimera riviphila | reverse complement strand
CAGAAAAAACTTTAATTGAAGAGTTTGATCATGGCTCAGATTGAACGCTGGCGGCAGGCCTAACACATGCAAGTCGAGCGGGGTTTTCGGACCTAGCGGCGGACGGGTGAGTAATGCGTAGGAAGCTGCCCGATAGAGGGGGATACCAGTTGGAAACGACTGTTAATACCGCATAATGTCTACGGACCAAAGTGTGGGACCTTCGGGCCACATGCTATCGGATGCGCCTACGTGGGATTAGCTAGTTGGTGAGGT
>NZ_SACS01000084.1 GCF_004005945.1 Rheinheimera riviphila | reverse complement strand
TCCGGTTGGTGCATTTCATTTGGATAAATTGCTAACGATAAGTCCGGCGCACTACCGCTGGCGCGGTGAGTGACGCCCTACGATCCGGTTGGTACATTTCATTTGGATAAATTGCTAACGATAAGTCTGGTGCACTACCGCTGGCGCGGTGAGTGACGCCCTACGATCCGGTTGGTACATTTCATTTGGATAAATTGCTAACGATAAGTCCGGCGCACTACCGCTGGCGCGGTGAGTGACGCCCTACTTTTTTACTAC
>NZ_SACS01000083.1 GCF_004005945.1 Rheinheimera riviphila | reverse complement strand
GGCGCTACTCACCGCGTTAGCGGTAGTACGCCGTATGGTGCTACTCACCGCGACAGCGGTAGTACGCCGCATGGCGCTACTCACCGCGTTAGCGGTAGTACGCCGCATGGCGCTACTCACCGCGTTAGCGGTAGTACGCCGCATGGCGCTACTCACCGCGTTAGCGGTAGTACGCCGTATGGTGCTACTCACAGCGATAGCGGTAGTACGCCGCATGGTGTTACTCACCGCGACAGCGGTAGTACGCCGCATGGCGCCATCGGTATAACAC
>NZ_SACS01000082.1 GCF_004005945.1 Rheinheimera riviphila | reverse complement strand
ATTGTGGATACAAAAAAACCAGCTAAAAAGCTGGTTAATTTGGTGCCTAGGGGGGGACTCGAACCCCCACGCCGCGAAGCGCTAACACCTGAAGCTAGTGTGTCTACCAATTCCACCACCGAGGCATGTGTTCTATTTTTTTGTCTGCGACTTGGTGCCTAGGGGGGGACTCGAACCCCCACGCCGCGAAGCGCTAACACCTGAAGCTAGTGTGTCTACCAATTCCACCACCGAGGCATATGCCGCCGACGCCGTGCATATTATGCGGCAGCTGCGAT
>NZ_SACS01000081.1 GCF_004005945.1 Rheinheimera riviphila | reverse complement strand
TACAATCCACCATATCAAATGCTGTTTTTAAATAGCAAACAAATACCCCAGGATGGTTAGCTCAGCTGGGAGAGCATCGCCCTTACAAGGCGAGGGTCACTGGTTCGAGCCCAGTACCATCCACCAATTTCTACAGTTTAGTAGTAAAAAACACCCCAGGATGGTTAGCTCAGCTGGGAGAGCATCGCCCTTACAAGGCGAGGGTCACTGGTTCGAGCCCAGTACCATCCACCAAATTCCTCTTCGTTTACCGCAATACACAGCAATGCTCCTGACCGA
>NZ_SACS01000080.1 GCF_004005945.1 Rheinheimera riviphila | reverse complement strand
GGTGACTATTCTGGCCTATTTGATGATAAAAGGGGAAGCATATGAGCGCATTTGTTGGGATTGACGTTGCTGCGAAGACTTTTGATGTGGTTGTCAGAATTGACGGCAAACCGAATAAAGTCGAGCAATTCAGCCAAACACCTGATGGCCATGCAGCTGTTGTGCGTAAGTTGCAAAAATTTGCCCCTGAGTTGGTCGTGATGGAAGCGACCGGAATTTATTATCTCGACCTTGCGGTGGCTTTGGCTAAAGCGAATTTACCGGTGTCGGTGATTAATCCCA
>NZ_SACS01000007.1 GCF_004005945.1 Rheinheimera riviphila | reverse complement strand
GTTAGCAAGGGTTAAAGCGGTAGCTAATTGCATAAAAAAGGCCTGCGACATTTCTGTTGCAGGCCTTTATACACCAGTCACTGGATCGGTCAACCGATCTGAAAAATGCTTATCTGATCGGCATTAGGTACAGAACCGGGCTTATAGCTTCTAAATGAGTTTTAGTCTTTCTTCGCCAGCAAATAACTGACCAATTGTTGTAACTCAGCGTCAAAGTTTTCCGGATCCAACTTGTCGAATTTCAACTTGTATTTGCCGTTGACCAACAGCATAGGTACGCCGGTTAATACTCTGTTTTCGCTCCAGAATAGTTGATGCTCTTTCATTTTTGCTGCAGCAGACAACACCGGCATGCTGTTGAAGCTCTTATCAAAAGTAGCGGCGTCAAAATCGTTCACTAACAACAGGCTGCGGATATCGGCGTCGGTGCTGAAAGTGGCTTGTTGGCGATGAAGATAGTTAAAAATCATCGAAGCAACCTGTTCGCCCTGGCCTGCATTTTTGCCGACAACATAAGCGCGGGATAAAGCATTTTGCATTTCCGGACTAGCGGCCGGTAGAAAATCGACATGCACTTTTTCCAGCGCAACCCCTTGTGGTAGGTTTTTGCTCAAGTTGTTGGCAAAGGGCTCAAATGCAAAACAGTGGCTACAGTAAAACGAAAAAAATTCTTTTACTTCAGGTTTGCTGGTGGCCTTTTCTGCCACGACTTCAAAATGCTCACCTGCAACAAATTTACTGGCATCGGCATTGGTGTCGCAAGCAAACAGTGACAATGCAGCAAACAACACGATAAAAGTACGATGGAACATGGTCTCTCCGGCGAATTAAGGTTGTTGCAGTAAGAAATTAACCAGGTTCTTGAAGTCTTGTTCCTGATTGTTCCGGTCAAGTTTAGCGACGTTAATTTTGAAACGACCATTGACGATAAAAGTCGGTACGCTGTTTAACACGCGGGATTTGGTGAAGGTTGCCTGCTCTTTCTGGATCAGATTCACCTGAGTTTTCACCATGAAATTATTCAGATGTTTATCATAAGCTGCAGCGTCAACACCGGCAGCGACCACCACGTCGCGGATTTCCGCGTCATTGGCAAAGGCTTTACGGTCTTTATGAATGTGGTTAAAAAACGCTTTATTGACTTCATCGCCTTTACCCTGGGTTTTAGCCAGCACCATCGCAGTGGTTAAGGTTTTTTGAATTTCCGGAGAAGCCGCGCCCATAAAATCGACATGGTATTTTTTAAAGGTGGTGCCTTCTGGCAGGGATTTCATCACGGTTTGCACCACCGGATCGATGGCATTACAGGCTGGGCAATAATAAGAAAAAAACTCTTTTACTTCTGGTTTGGCGCTGCGCTGCTCAGAAATTACCTCGTAGTGCTCACCTTCTTCGTAGGTCGTTTGCGCAACCAAAGTTGGTGCCATGAACAATGCCGCGACCATAAACATCAATTTCTTCATCGTGTTATTCCACCTTTATCGTCAAATCAGCTCAGGGCCACCTGCGGCGAACCCACAATTCAAAACTTGCGCACAGCTTACACCAGCCGAATTTACGCTGTACAGCAGCAAGATAAGTTAATAATCATATGGATGTAAACGCAGTGGTGGCTGTTGCATTCGCAGGCACTGGTCCTGCAACACGACCAACTGTTGTTGCCAATAAGCATCGGTATTAAACCATGGGAAATGCAGCGGAAAAGCCGGATCCGACCAACGCCGTGCCAGCCACGCCATATAGTGCACCATCCGCATACTGCGCAGTGATTCAATCAGTTGGAGCTGGCTAAAATCAAAGTCACAAAATTGCTGATACTCTTCCAGCAACAGCTCTAGTTTGTAGCGTTGTTCAGTGGCATCCCCGCCCAATAACATCCATACATCCTGCATTGCCGGGGCCTGGCGGCAGTCGTCTAAATCAACAAAAAATGGTTGTTGGTTAAAAAACAAATTACCCAGATGGCAATCGCCATGGGTGCGAATAAGTTGTTTTGGCCGGAATTGCTGCAGGCAGAGCTGGGTCAGCTGTTCAAGTACAGTGTTGAGTTGTTGTTCGATATGCTGGCTTAGCAGCCCGCTCGACACTAAAAACTGCTGGCTGTCGATGATGAATTCCTGCACTGACAATGTCGGACGCGCGGTAAATGGTCGGGCGCTGCCAAGTTGGTGTAACTGACCTAAAAATCGCCCGAGCTGACAAAGTTGCTCGTCGTCATCGGCTTCCAGCGCGCGTCCACCACGGCTTGGGAAAATTGCGAACTGATAACCCAGATAAGGTAAGAGCGACTCACCCGCCACTTTCAATGGTGCCACGACTGGAATTTCGGCCGCCTGTAGTTCAAACGCAAACTGATGTTCTTCCTGGATTTGCGCCGCTGACCAACGCTGTGGCCGGTAAAATTTGACGACATAACGCTCGCCATCATCGGCTTTAAACTGGTAGACCCGGTTTTCGTAACTGTTTAAAGCCAACAAACCAGACTCAGCATAAAAGCCATAATGCTGGCAGGCATCCAGAATTAAATCAGGGGATAACTCAGAAAAATCAAAGGCTGCAGCCATGGTTGACCTCATATTCACAAGGCGCCAGTGTAACGGCTTCCCAGGGTTGCAGCTATCCATTTATAGTGCGGAATAGCGGGCCTGTCCGTTGCTGACAGACCCGCTCAGATCCTAACGTCCGGCGAAAAACTTGCTGCCTTGGGTCAGCTCAATATCGGCATCAGCTTTGTTGCGAACCTGAAACTCGATGTCCAGCACCGGTTTGGTTGCGTCGGCCGGATCGAGTGACAGGCTGATCGGAATACCAGCCGTGTCGCCACCTTGAATGGTGACTTCCTGCTCGCCAATCCACTTCGCGGTATCAAGCCCACTGAAACTCAACACAAAGGTTTGATCTTGCTGTGATTTATTGATAATCCGGATGGTATAGGTGTTTTCAATCAACCCTTCATCGGTTTCCCGGAACAAGCTGCCACGATCCCGGACAATATCCAGTTCCGCCGGTACCCTCGTCCACAAAGTGACGCCAAAGGCTGCTGTCACCACTACCAAGACTAAAAAGTAGCCGATCAGTTTTGGACGCAACACTTTCACCGGCTTGCCTTGCAGACTATGTTCGGTGGTGTAGCTAATAAGGCCTTTGGGGTAACCCATTTTGTCCATGGTATCGTCGCAGGCATCAATACAGGCGCCGCAGTTGATGCATTCGTATTGCAAGCCGTTGCGAATGTCGATGCCGGTTGGGCACACATGCACACAGAGGTTGCAGTCGATGCAATCACCAAGCCCTTTTTCCTTGTAAGCTAAATCTTTGCGGGCGCGTGGACCACGACTTTCACCCCTGGCGCTGTCATAAGTGACAGTGAAGGTGTCTTTATCAAACATCGCCGATTGAAAACGGGCGTAAGGGCAAATATGGGTGCACATAATTTCACGCATCCAACCGGCATTGCCATAGGTGCAAACCATAAAGAAAATCACGCAGACCATGGCCCAGAAGCTGGCGTTGCCGCTGAAAAAATCAATGAATAAATGTTCGATTGGGGTGAAATAACCAACGAAAATCAGTGAGGTCAGCAGCGAAATCAGCAACCAGCTGACATGAGTGACGGTTTTTTTAGCGACTTTACTAACTGACCAGGGGTCTTTGTCCAGTTTCATCCGATGATTGCGGCTACCCTGCACCTTTTCTTCAACCCAGATAAAAATAAAGGTCCAGACGGTTTGCGGACATAAATACCCACACCAGACCCGGCCATAAAAGGTGGTGACAAAAAACAACGCATAAGCGGAAATGACCAGGATCCACGCCATGATGGTGAAATCCTGTGGCCATAACGTCATACCGAAAATATGAAATTTTTGCTCGCCGATATCCAGCAAAATTGCCTGATGCCCATCAAACTGTAGCCAGGGCAACAGCATAAACATCCCCAAAAACACAAACCCCATATAACGGCGGAGTTGTTGATGTAAGCCTTTGACCGCTCTGACATAAATCCGATCACGAGCCGGGTAGGCCGCGGCATCTTTCGGATTGTACATGTCCACTTTAATCGGAATGGGTTGATGTTTGGGTTGTTCAGTCACTTGTTACCTCGGTTGCTGCAACGGTTTTCGCTTCTGCAGGAAACGACAACTGTCGGCGATTATAGCAGTAAATGTTGACAGATCATGGTCTTGGCAACCTTGTGCTGGATCAGTCAATGTTATCTTTCGTCGAATAACCATGGACTATGCAAAAGCTGAACCAGAATGGAGGCTGCATGTAATCTATTGAAATGGATAGAAATAATCAACTTTCTCTGCCATGATTGCCACTTTCGTTGATAGCTCACTGTCAACGATGGTGACAGCCCACAATCAGAATCAAGCAGGTCTTGTCAGAAGATTTGGAATTTAGTTGATTCGCTGTACAATAAAGCCGTGCTGAATGATTGACTGAAAAGATGTAAGGTGTAGTCATGAAAAAATTATTGTGGATTATTGTCGCGATACTGCTGCTGGCGACATTTTCGGATCATCCGGTGCTGCTGCCCTACAAGCAAAAGCTCTATGCGAAATTTACCGATACCACCCACAACGCCAGCAAAGTAAAAGCTGAACAAGCCTTACAAACGTTGGCGAGTCGTTTACAGGAGTTTGGGGCTACCTTGGGTAAAGGCCAACAAACTGAACTGCAAAAAGCCAGTAGTAGTAAAGCCGCTGTGCTGGAGTTCCAGCAAGCTTACTGTATCGACAAGCAGTTTCACCCGCTGTTTTACGGCGAGCCGATCGGTAAAGTTTGTACCATTATTCAGGATTTAAGCAACGGGCTGTAATGTCAGCCCGTTCTGCTTCATTCGACTTTCTTCACTACCACAGATTTAACCGTGGTAGCCGCCGGACTTTGGTTTTGCTCGTTAACGCTCAAAATAAGCTGGCGGATTAACTTAGATTTAGACACGCCGCTTTCTTTACTTAATTTATTCAACACTTCGATAGCTTCAGCACTTAACGTGAAAGTGGCATGCCGCATCGGGCCGCGGCTCAACAGATGAGTTGAGTCCTCGGCTGGTGCCTGCCGGACACTAACGATTTGGGGGATACCCATCGCATAGTTTTCGGCATCGGCAATAAATTCTTCCACGGTGAAAGTACGTTTATTCGATCGTGTTGAATTTTTTTTCAGATCGGTCAATGCCATCTTCTTGAATTGCCTTCATTGCCATCAGTTCAATAATTATGTCTTTGATTTCTGTAGCGGCTTTGCCATCCGGCTCAGTGTCCATCACAGACATACCTTTTTCTTCGCTGTCATCGTAGATGTTGCGGCTGTAGGTGACGCCGTTCAGTACTCTTAAAGTAAAGGAACGCACCACTTCTTTGGCATCCAGGATCCGGCTCGCCTGATTCGGCAATGACGGACATTGGGTCATCACGCACGCGACGATCATATCCGGGTTTACCACATTACAGTTGCTGACCAAATCTTCCAGATGTTCCAGCGTTTTTAAATCACGACGTTTCGGTCGCAGCGGTAACAGCACATGTGATGCCACTGACATCGCGGAGCGCAATGCGACACTGTCCTGTCCGCCACAATCGACAATGACATAGTCATAATGATGTTCCAGACTTTTCAGCTCGTAACGGATTTTTCCGTACATCTGCACGCAGTTGATCCATTGGACATTGGGCGACAAATGGCGTTCTTGTACCCAATCCGACGTTGTTCGCTGTGGATCACAATCGACCAGAATCACATTGGCGTTCTTCTGGGTTGAAAAATACACGGCGATATTTTGCGCCAGGCAACTTTTGCCACTGCCGCCTTTTTCCCCACCGACTAACAAAATCATGTACATTTCCTCATTGTTGCGACCACGACAATTCAGCACTGCTGTTGCAGAACTGCAGGTTAAGCTGATCACAAAACTCAATATGCATTGTTGCTTATGATCAGTTTTATAGTGTAGGAGACAACTGGACAGACTGGCAAAGTTTGGTTTGCGCTTTCTGCGTTATAGTGTCCGGTTAAAGCTCCACTTTTATAGCTCAACTTCGATGGCAGCAATGACCCGCAAAGCTTTGTCGACAGCGGCTTGCACAGTATCAGCCTGAGCCAGCGCCACACCAAGCCGGCGTTCGCCCTGAATTTCTGGTTTGCCAAAAATCCGGATTTCAGTGTCTGGCTCGGCGAGTGCTTGTTCAATATTGTGGTACACCATCTGTTGTGATTGACCGCCGACCAGCAATACCGCTGATGCCGTTGGACCCAGCTGGCGAATCACCGGGATCGGCAGACCTAAAATTGCGCGGGCATGCAACGCAAATTCAGACAGATTCTGCGACATCAGCGTCACCATGCCGGTATCGTGCGGGCGGGGCGACACTTCACTGAACCAGACGTCATCGCCCTTCACAAACAGCTCAACCCCAAACACCCCAAAACCACCCAAAGAAGCAGTAATGCTGCGGGCGTAAATTTCTGCTTTGGCCAAAGCTGCCGCCGACATCGCTTGTGGTTGCCACGACTCGCGGTAATCACCTTTTTCCTGGCGATGGCCAATCGGCGCGCAAAATTGGGTACCGCTGATCGAGCAGACCGTCAGCAAGGTGATTTCGTAGTCAAAATCAATAAAACCTTCGACGATGACCCGGCCTTTGCCTGCCCGGCCGCCTTCTTGAGCATAAAGCCAGGCGGCTGCTAAGTCAGCGTCACTTTTCAGCACCGACTGGCCTTTGCCGGATGACGACATAATAGGTTTCACCACACAGGGATAACCGATGGCAGCAACGGCCGCCAGGTAACTGGCATGGTCATCGGCAAACTGAAATGGCGACGTCGGTAGTTGTAGCTCTTCGGCGGCAAGACGGCGAATACCTTCACGGTTCATCGTCAGGTTGGCGGCACGTGCGCTTGGGATCACGTTGAAGCCTTCCAGCTCCAGTTCCAGCAAGGTTGCAGTTGCGATGGCTTCCAGTTCGGGCACAATCAGATCTGGTTTTTCTTTGATCACCAGCTGACGCAGGGCGGCGCCGTTGAGCATTGAAATGACATAGTGCCGATCGGCGACTTGCATCGCCGGCGCATTGACATAACGATCCACTGCGACAACTTCACAGCCATAACGTTTTAATTCAATACAGACTTCTTTACCCAGCTCGCCAGCGCCTAACAACAGCACTTTGGTGCTCGTCTGGCTGGCAGGGGTGCCAATACGGGTCATAACAACTCCAAACGCAATTGATCTGTGGGTGATGTGTTCCCACGCCTGAAAAGATAGATTACCAAGAAAACAGCATCTTGCATGCAGTTTTTTGCGAGAGTATGGCGTTTGATACGGGTGGGATTTGCAGGGATAGGAACAAGGTGGGAATGCAGTGTTGGTGCAGATCGGGATCAGCAGTCACTGCAGCCATCGCGACATAAAGTCTTAATGACTGCAGCACTCAACAAGGTTATGCAAATTGTGGCTGCACAATGGCTGTCGAAGGAAACAATTGGCGACGGCGGAACCATAACAAGCTGGCCAAGGCTGCGAGGAACAACGCGACCACAGGCGGTGCTGCGACATCCGGCGTGCCATCGTCGCGCGGTGTCAGTGGGCCGACGTTAATCTGCGCATTACCAACCCAGGAGTTTGCAATCACCTGCCCCCAAATCGGTGCGGTTGTTGAGTGGATAGCAGCTTTAGGCGCCAACACAGTACCGAACACGTTTGAAGCTAATTTCACATTGCTTAAATCATTGAAATTAAACAGTACTTGTTTGGCAAGTGGCGAAGCGTTGCGATCTTTACTGGTATCGCCCGCCGTATTGACGCCGTTAAATTTAACGGTTTCTAATTTCAGCACTGCACAGCTGGTATCACCTGTTTTACAAAAACCACCGTTGCTGTAATTTTTCATAGCATACCCGGTGGTATTGGTGACGTTAAAGACCACCAATGCATCTGATTCGACACCTTCGATATTAATGCCGTAGGAGCTGTCTAACATTTCCTGAGTTAATTCAAAGACGTAAACTTTGTCAGCAGTTGGTACTGCCGGACGGAACGTTAAAGTAGCATTGGCACCCGGTGTGGTGGTGGCTGATGCCGTCATTGCGGCGAGCTGATCAGAGAGGGTGTTTAGATGTTTAAAAGCGGCGTCAAAATCGACCGGTAACTCAGACTTGTTCACTTTGCTGGCGGTGCCGCTGCCAATCTTGTGGCCGTTGACCAAGGTGCCGCTATAAACGGCGGTGCCATGGTCGATGCCGGTGTTATGAATTTGCAATCCGCCGCCCTGTGCATGCAGTTCGATATTGCCACCGACCACTAACGACGGGGTGCCCGGAGCGTGCACCATATCGCCAACACTGTAACCAGCATTGGTTTTGTCGTGGCTGTATTGATGAGGTTTCACGATAAAATTGCCACCAACCGCAATTCGACCCTGAGTGTCAGAAGACGACACCTGGAAGTTGTTCTGTACAAAAGCATTATATTCGGCAGCCTGACCCAGATTAATCTGGGCAGCGAAACCTAAAGGGCTTAATAACAGGCTGAATATGGCGCTGAACAGCGGCAATTTTTTCATAGCAGGGCGTCCGGGAGTGCTGAAATATTGCGCAATAATAACTGATCAAATAACTAAATGACAACGTTGTCTTTATTAAATATTTGCGAATGTGCTGTTGAAGCTAAATTTTTTGATAGTTATAAGTTAAATCAACAAGTTGTGTTTTAATCTAAATTAGATAAGTGCATTAATTAAATAAAATTAAGCACTTAATCATGATTCTTTCGCGATGTTAGCGCTTCCAGTCAATTCAAGTGAGTATTTATCTGATCTGCCAGCTGCTGCTCCGCTGGTGACAGCGTTTTGCCCTGAACTTTTTGCAATAAGGCTTTTGCTTCAGCAGGACGATTGAGTAGCCGCAACGTTTCGGCTAAATGCAATTGAATCATTAGGTTAGCTGGTGAACGGATCTCAGCATCTCTGAGCACCCCTAGCGCTTGTTCCGGTTTTCCCGAACTGGTTAACGCCCAGCCATAAGTATCAATAATCTGTGGATGTTGTGGTAGCAACTGATAAGCCTGGCTGGCATATTCTAATGCCGCTTCCGGTTGTTGTGGTAGAAGCAAAAAAGCTAAATTATTCAACAGGATTGGCTGTTTTTCTAAATCCGGTGCTTGTTGATACAACTGCTGCGCTTGCGCCAGGTCACCTTGTTGGGTCATTAAATCGGCCAGCTCCAGCCTTGCCGCCAGATCAGCCGGGTTTTGTTGCAGATATTCGGCCAATAGCTGTTGTAAGGCCTGGTGATCGCCGGCTGCGCGATAGGCGGTGATTAACATGGCAAAATAACGGGGGTCCGGAGTTTGTTGATGCAACACCTTGAGGAGTTGGATTGCTTCCGGGTATTTGGCGGTTGCCAACAACAAATGCGCGGTCAGCTCCTGGTATTGGGCGTTGTCGCCGCTGTGTTTTTTCAGTTGGGCAAGTTGTTGTTTTGCCTGGTCGAATTTACCTTGCTGCAGCGACAGCCTGGTTTTCAGGCTCAGCAAAGCCGCGGCAGGAACACCTGTACCAGCACCCAGTTCTGTCAGTCGTTGAATCGATTTTTCAGCCGTTTCATGTTCGTTGTTGCGTAACTGCAAATCTGCCAGCGTGAACAATTTTTGTGGATTGTCGTACCACAGTCCAAACAGAATTTCGGTGTTGTGGCGGGCTAATGCGGTGTTTTTCTGCAGCATCGCCAGCTTCACTTTCGCCTGATAAATCTCTGGTTGTAAATCAGATTGTTGCTCCAGTTGTTGTAATAACAAGCTGGCTTTTTCAGTTTGATGGTCAGCGAAATATAGTTCGAGCAATGCCAACCGTGCCGGAAATAGGTTGATGTCGTCCGCTGAGAGTTGCTCCAGCGCTGTGACCGCGCCGCTGACATCGCCGGATTTTAAAGCGGCATCGGCCAACAGCTGTAGTGTCAGACTATCGTTCGGTGCCGCTACAAGAATTTGTTGGTAATAACCAATAGCTTGTGGCCAAAGCTGCTGATTAAGCGCGATGCCGGCCAGAGACAATAAAGCCGGTTTAAAGGTTTTATCCAGTACCAGCGCTTGCTGAAAAAAGTTGCTGGCTTTGGCGGCATCACCGCTGCGTAAAGAGACATCACCGGCAAACTGGAAGATTTCCACTTTTGACTGATCCAGCTCCAGCAATTTGTTGGCATTCGCGGATGCTTCATTGATCCGACCAGCTTCGAGCTGCAAATAACCTAATTGCAATAATTCAGCCAGCGGCTCCTTGCTTGCAGCGCCGTTTGCCAACACTTGTTGCGCCAGGGGGGATTGGCCGGCACGTACCAATGCCTGGGCGTAAGACTGACGGAGCAAATCATCGCCGGGCGCTTGTTGATAGGCCTTTGCCAGCAACTGCAACGCTGCTTCGTGCTTATTTGCTGCTTGCAAAATGGTCGCGCCAATCAACACCAGATTTTCATCATCCGGCGTCATTGCTAACGCCAGTTTAATCTGGGTTTCGGCTTCATTCAGCGATTGCAAAAAGTAGTAACTTTGCGCCAGCAACTGATGCACGCGGGCATTGGCCGGATACAGCGTCAGATATTGTTTAAGTTTGCGGATCACCTGGGCAAACTGACCTTCGCTGAAGTCGAGAATGGCCGTTAGCATTAACAATTCCTGCTGTTCTTTTTGCTCGTTGGACAGGCCGGACAGTTGCTGTTGCACCTGTTTGATCATGCGATCGCGCTCAGTGCTGTTGCCTTGTTGTCCGACTAAAGCGGCGTGGATCAGCTGGCCATAAGGATTATTCGGATATTGCTCGCGGAAAGTCAAAACCAGCTGTAAGGCGGCGTCGATTTTGCCGGTCTCTAGCAACAGCTGGGCTTTGGCTAACAAGGCTGCCACATCTTTCGGGTCTTTTTTCAGCAGCTGATCATAAATCTGCAAGGCTGCGGCGGGTTGTTGTTTCTGTTGTAATTGCGCCAATAAATATTGCGCCTGGCGGAAATAGCCTGAAGCGGCCGGCACTTTACGCAGACTGTCGCTGGCTGCTGCAGACTGTTGTTTAAACTGCAGTTCTCCCAGTTCAAACCAGGCCTCGTCGGCGAGAGTGGCAAGCTGTGGATGTTGCAGCGCCTGTTGCAGAAACTGGTTTGCTTGGTTGAAGCGACCATTGGCTTTTTCGGTTTTGCCTTGCATGATGAGATAAGCTGGCTGATTGGCAAACTGCTGATATTGTTTTAATAAGTCGGTGGTTTCGGCAGTTTTTTGCTGCGCCAGTAGCGCGCGCATTAAATCGAACACCAGTGGATCCGCTGCAGCACCGCCGTGCAGTGCGAGCTGGAGCTCTTTTTCGGCAGCTGGCCACTGCGCCGATTGCAATAACACCTGACCGAGCAGTAATCTGGCAGGCAAATAATCGGGTTGTTGTTGCAGGCTATTACGCAGTTCCAGTTCTGCTTCCCGCAATGCATGTTGTTGCATATGCTGCAGCGCTTTTTCGTATGCACTGGCGGCGGAATTGGCAGCAGTATTGGCAAGTAGCGGCTGACTTTGCAGGCTTAACCAGCAGACTAGCGGCAAAAGGTAAGTTTTCATCAGCGGCTCCTTTCTCAACAGGCGCACACTTTAAATGATAGCGTTGTCAGGCGTAAAGTGATGTTTCCTGCAGGTGAATGGCGCTGACAACAGCGGGTATGTGTTCAGACTCGCCAACGGAGATTTTAATGTGACCACAGCAGCCATCATGCATCATCCGGATGAACAATGTTTTGTCCTGGAATGGCAAGGCCAACAAGCACGGCTTGAATATCAGTATCAAGCCCAAAGTGCGACGTCGCAGGCGCGGGTGGATTTTAATCACACCTTTGTGCCCCCAGAGTTTCGCGGCCAAGGGCTGGCGGCGCAGCTGGTGCAATTTGGTCTTTGCTGGGCGGGGCAGCAACATCTGCAGGTAACGGCCAGTTGTTGGTATGTGGCGAAGGTGATGCGGGACAATGCCGAAAAAGCTGCCGCAAATCAGGCTGGCTCAGCCAACCACCACAAAGACTTAGGATAATCCCGCATGCAAAAAAACGATTGGAGTCTATCCGCGATAGTCGCAGGTTTTGTCGCGGTGCTGGTCGGTTTCGCGAGCTCAGTGGCGATTGTATTTCAGGCCGCGGCGGCCGCAGGTGCCAGTGCGGAGATCACCGCCTCTTGGGTCGGTGTGCTCGGCTTCGCGATGGGGATCAGCTGCATTGGTTTTTCCTGGTATTACAAAGCGCCTATTCTGACCGCTTGGTCCACGCCCGGTGCCGCTCTGCTGGCGACCAGTTTGCAAGGTGTGAGTCTGGCCGAAGCGGTAGGCGTCTTTATATTCAGCGCCGTCCTGACCACTGCGTTGGGGCTGAGTGGCTGGTTCGACAAATTGACCCGCAAAATTCCGTTGCCGATCGCAGCAGCGATGCTGGCCGGTATTATGCTGAAGTTTGGGTTGGATATTTTCATCAGTTTGCAGGCATCGCCGATGCTGGTATTGCTGATGATTGGTGTGTTTTTACTAGCAAAGCGTTTTTGGCCGCGTTATGCGGTGCCGCTGGTTCTGCTGACCGGCGTGTTGTTTTGCTTTAGCCAGCAACAGCTTGATTTTAGCGGCGTTGAGCTGAGTCTGGTGCAGTTGGTCTGGGTGTCTCCGGCCTGGTCCTGGTCTGCTATTTTGGGGGTCGGGGTGCCACTTTTTGTAGTGACGATGACGTCGCAGAATATTCCTGGATTGGCAGTTTTACGCTCAAGCGGCTATCAGACACCGGTATCGCCGTTGTTAAGCTGGACCGGCTTGATCACGCTAGTCAGTGCGCCTTTTGGCAATTTTTCAATTAATCTGGCGGCTATTACCGCCGCCATCTGCAGCGGGCCGGAGGCACATCCGGATCCAGACAAACGTTATACTGCCGGTATTGCGGCCGGGGTGTTTTATTTACTGACCGGCTTGGCAGGTGCCACTGTGGTTGCACTGTTTGCGGCCTTTCCAAAAGAACTGATCGCCACTGTTGCCGGTTTGGCGCTGCTTGGTACCATTGCCGCGAATTTAGCGACGGCCACTGTCGATACCCAACATCGGGATGCGGCGATCCTGACCTTGCTGATCACCGCTTCTGGTGTGAGCTTTTTTGGTATTGCTTCGGCGTTTTGGGGCTTAGTGGCAGGGTTAGTCACCACCGGTTGGTTTAGCTGGCGGCGGAGTCAGGCATGAGTTGCCCGCGTTGTGGTGCTGATAATCAATGTCTGGTGACGTCTGCGGCAAGCGTCGGCACAAATCTGAATACCAAGACCGCTGCCTGTGCCGGAGATGTGAGTTGCTGGTGTTTTCAGGTGCCAATCACGCCGGAACAACGGTTGTTATTACCAAAAAGCGACAGCTGTTATTGCGCTGCTTGTCTGGATGCGTTGGTGCGGGAAATAAAAATTTAAAAAAACGGTGACAACAACGGCATGCATACCGCTGTTGTCGTCACCGCCGCAAACCTAAAAACTGTAAAACTAAAAACTGTGGTTACGTTGAGCGCGACGGCCAGTCCATAACAACAAACCAGCCAGTAAACTCAGCACACCCAAGCTACCGCCTGAGGATGAATCGTTATTGGCGACTGGTGCCGTGATCAGGGTGTTTGGTTTCGGTTGTAAGCTGGCAGCGCTGTTCACATCGTTGTTGATGACGGTAATACTTTCAATCACCACCAGATGAGCTGCGGTCACCGGCACCTTGGCTTGCGCATCGGCTGCCGAGTAATTGCGCAGCGGCAGACTGGTAAAATTGGCGATGGTTGAGAATTGGTTCGGCAGTGCGACGATGGCATCAACGACTTCCATGCCGGTTCCGGTAACCTGACCGAATACAGTGAAACCGCTGTTTTGTAAATCGAGATTGCTACTGTTATCAGCAAGGTTGATAAACCATTGATTGGTCGCGCTATTCGCATTGCCAGAGACTTTTGCCATCGCAATGGTGCCACGCACATTCGACCATTTCGGTTCGTTTTTAACGGCGGCCTGAGTGGCTACTGCAGTAAAAGGCGCTGCATTATTACCGCTGAAACGAAAACCACCGGCCTGAGCGACAAAACCTTTTTCGGTGCGGTGGAAAATGGTGTTCTGATAACTGCCGTTGTTGACGTAACTTAAAAAGTTAGCCACGTTCGCTGGCGTGGTCTGGTCATAAAGATTGACTTCAAAATTACCCAGACTGGTTTTAACCAACACCACGGTGGCATTGGCTGACAAGGCGGTGAATGACAACAAACTGGTGACTGCTAAACTGCGGAAAATCGACTTCATATGGGTTACCGGATCCTGAAAAATTTGATATCCGGCAGCTTAAACCAGCCGGATAGACAGGCGCCAGCGACATTACAAATAATCACCAAATTCATACAGATGGTTGTAAAAACTCACGCTATTACTGATGTTCAGTGTTTTGTCGTTGCCGGGTGGTGCTGGCGGGGGCTGTCAATTCTGGCCATTGCTCCAGATAACGTCGGGCGTTTGGATGCTTGCTGGCCTTTTCAAAATAGCCTTTCGCTTTTGGGTAATCCTGCGGCACCTGTTTACCCTCAAAATACAATAAACCCAGGTAATAGTTGGCGCTGGTACTGCCTTTGGCGGCGGCTTCAGTAAACAGAGTTACGGCTTTGGCCGGATCCGCGGCGACGCCTTTGCCAAACAAATATAACAAGGCCAGCCGGTTGATCGCGGGTGCATAACCGCGTTCGGCGGCATAACTGAAAAACCGAAAGGCATTTTCATGATTTTTCGGTACACCTTCACCATCATCCAGCATCACGCCGGCATTAAAAGCACAGCCGCTGTTTCCTTGTTTGCTGCAGAGTAAATACCATCGATGCGCCCGTTGTAAGTCTTTTGGAAGCAGCGTGCCTTGTTGATAAATCGCCCCCATTCGTAACATCGCCCTTGGATAAAACCGTTCGGCAGCGCGCTGAAAATTTGCCAGCGCCAAGCCGGTTTTGTCAGCGCCGAACAGTCCATCTTCATAACCGTAAGCCAGCAAATAATAGGCTTCCGGGTGATAATTCTGCACCGACTCTAATAAATATTGTTCGACTTCCTTTGCCTGCAGCGGCGTCATTTCCTGTTGCATCAATTGTGAGGCATAGAGGTAGGCCGCAGCAGAACCGCCTTGATCGGCCAGCTGTTGCAAGTGCTGATTGAGTTCCTTTGCGGAGAATTTTTCTTTTTCATGAGCCGACAACGCCCAAAAGGCGCTGGCATCGGCATAACCGGCTGCAGCAGACTGTTGCAGCCAATAATCACCCTGAATGGCATCGGCGTTTTGAAAACTCTGGTTGTAGTAGTAGCGGGACAGTTGCAGTTCAGCCTGACCTGGTTCGGTCATCGCGGCGATGTATCCTCTGATTTCAGCGACTTTTGCCGGATCAGGTTTCCCGAATTGCCCGCTGTGATGCAGAAAATGCAATAAGTGTAGTGCCGGCACATAATCGCTGTCTGCCGCTTGCAGCAAGGCGTGTTCACAGTCTGTTTTGACCAGCACTTGCTGACTATGAGTGCGATAACACATCTCGGCGAGTTTCACTTTGGCCTGTAACGACCCACCGTCAATCGCCTGTTGATACAAAGACACCGCCTCTTCCATCCTATTGCCGGCCAAGGCTTCGGCGGCGCGTGGTAGCAGCAGAATGTGATTAGACCGGGTATTTTTGGTCAGCAGCAATTCTCTCCAGCCATCGACTAAGCCCATAAACGGGAAGGGGATTTGATCAATCGCGTGCAAATAACGCTGATTTTCAAAGTACAGGGTGCGGAATTTTTGTAGGGTCGGATCGTAGACCTGAAATACGTAGTGCAATGCATTGTTGTCGGATGACAGTTCAGTATAAAAATCGACGGTTTGCACTTCCAGTAACCGTACTATTTCATGCGCATCAAAATAACTGTTCAGCTGATAAGCGCTGTAGTTCGCTTTGCCATTACCGCTTTGCAGGATGCCATTGGCGACATATTGCTGATACTCGCGAAAGCGTTTGAGATCTGCCGCTGCCGGGTTCGCAGCAAAACACTGCTGAAATTGTTGATAAAAAGTCAGGTTCCAGAATTGTGTCGGCAGTTGCTCCTGCCACGGCAGTTGTTGGCAATTGTCCGGATCTGCGGTTAATAACTGTTGAAAACTCAGCCAGGCGGCCGATGTTTCGAGGACTTTCGGGCTTTGCAAATAACTCTGATACAGCGTGGCATAAGGCGGTAACTTGGCAGCGTCGGGCAAAGCTGCCAGCTGTTGCAGGTACAAATTATCGGCAGTTGAGGTGGCAGGCCGGTTTTGACAGGCAGCTACCATCAACAGAAAAAAACAACTGCAAAGTGCGCGAAATATCACAAAATGTGTCCTGCAACAACGATAAAAGTGGCCACGATTTGTGCCGTGGTGGTTAGCTACACGGGCTTATTCTTCGCCGAGCCATGGTGTTTGTGGCAGTAATTCCAGATGTTGCTGATAACGCGCCAGATTAAACTTTTGCGCTTGTTCAATCACCGCCAGCATTTCCGGGGCGAGGGCACATGCCATCAGTTCCAGCGCATCTTCGCGGCTATGACCGGTCATACAAAGTCGTAACAAGGTTGCTTTGACGAATGCGGGTTCACCATCGGCCAGTTGATTTTCAATCACTTCAAATAACAAACTCTGGTCGATCAAATCCTGTTCAGGTGTAGACATTTCAAGGCTCCGGCGGAAAAGTTGCAGCATGCCAGAATTGGCTTTGCTTGCCTAGAGCAGCGATGAGTTGCTGGACCAGGTTTGCCGCCGATTGCTACAAAAACGTATCGCAAAAAGTAACCGGCTGTTGCTGAATAATGTTCGGGCAACTGCAATGTAATCGCTTACTTCAAATGTCCTTGCCAGCAGAAGTAACAGCAGTTAAGGTGAATTAATAATACTCCGAACCGGTATAAACTGGTCGCGCCTGAGCCTCGTCAGGCGAATAAAACAAAGTTGCCACTGCCTTACTTTGTCACTTTTAAAAATTAATCAACAGCGAGACAGAACTATGACAAATATGGAGCTGGCATGGGCTTTTGCTCAACAGTTAGTACTGATTCTGGTGGCGGCACAACTCTTCGGTTATCTGGCGAAATTTATTGGACAGCCGAGAGTGGTCGGCGAAATGATTGCCGGTGTGGTGCTTGGCCCTTCTTTGTTCGGCTTGTTTATGCCCGAACTGCAAAAAAGCATCTTTATCGCCGACACCATGCCGATTTTGTATATCGGCGCCCAGATTGGTGTGGGCCTCTATATGTTTTTGGTGGGGCTGGAATTTAATACCCAACTCTTCAAACAACAAGCGCGTAGTGCCGTTGGCGTATCGCTGGCTGGCATGATTGTGCCTTTTATCGTCGGCGCCTTGTTATGTCTGTGGTTACTCGATCAACCTGGTTTGTTTGCGGCCAATATTTCCTATGCCAATGCCGCGCTCTTTATGGGCGCAGCCATTGCTATTACCGCCTTCCCAATGCTGGCGCGGATCATTTATGAACGTAAATTGGCGGGTACTGCTTTAGGTACTTTGGCGCTGGCAGCGGGTGCGATTGACGACGCGGCCGCCTGGATTGTGCTGGCGGTGGTGCTGGCGAGCTTTGGCGGCGGGACGATTTTGGCGATTAAAGCGGTGATTGGTGGGGCTATTTATGCCTCGTTTATGCTGATTAAAGCCCGTGGCTGGTTACAACCGCTGGCAGACAAAGTAGAGCAGCGTGGCGTGCTGACTGCACCGGAGTTTCTGCTGGTGATGGTGTTATGGGCGGCTTCTGCTTATTCGATGGAATGGGTGGGTCTGCACGCGGTATTTGGCGGTTTCTTGTTTGGGATTGCGATGCCACGCGGCAAAATTACTGAAATTATTAGCGCGCGTTTAAGCAAAATTACCGTGTTTTTATTACTGCCGATGTTCTTTACTTATTCTGGCTTAAGAACTCAGCTGGATATTCTGGGCTCGTGGGATGTGTTATCGATTGCGCTGATTATCCTGGCGGCATCTATTTTCGCCAAAGGCGTGGCTTGTTGGGCGGCGGCGCGGATTGGCGGTGCCGATAATCGTACCGCGATGGCCGTGGGTGCTTTGATGAACTCGCGTGGCCTGATGGAGCTGATTATTATCAATATTGCACTGAGTTACGGCGTGATCCAGCAAGGACTGTTTTCGATTATGGTGTTGATGGCGATTGTCACCACACTGATGGCGACACCGTTATTTCAGCTGGTATACGGTCGGCATATGCCAAAACCTGGCAAGCCGGATGCAACACCACCGCCGATTGACGCCACAGCATTAAAGGCCGGTTAAAGCCTGTTGTTGCTTAGCCACTGAGGCGTTTGTTGCAGCAGGTCGCAGCACTGTCCAGTGGCTAATCTCCGGATTAAAAAAACCACATTCCTGATAGGCTCTGGTCAGTTTGCCTTGTTGGCGTAATATCGCCAGCCCACGTTGCAACGCGGCAAATGCCGGTGCAGCCAGCGGGTGTTTTTTCGCCACAATAAAATGCCGGCTATCGTCGAGCAACACTTTAACGCCTTCGACCGCCACCAGCTCAATCCCCGGTGCGCGATAACCAAAAGGCCGGTGCTGTGGAAAGGGCGCCAGCATAAAATCGACCCAACCCCGGCTCACCAACATCGCCATTGAAGACCAATTGTATTCATCCCGCAGTTCGCGTAGCGGCAATTGCTCCAGCAGCTGCCAGTCTTGGGCATAAGCACGAGAACTGACGGCGGTTAAGCCACTAAAATCGCTGAGCTGGCGGATTGATTTGGTTTTTTGATTATTCGGGGAGGTAAAAATAGCGGCCACATAATCACCCCGATCAATCACGGCGGAGCTGATATACACATGTGATTTCAGGTTGTTGGCGGTTTGTCCCCACACCGAGTCAAGGCTGATAAGCACGTCGCCACGTACAAATAACTGTGTACTACGGGCACTGCTGTCGGAGGGAATAAAGTTAAATTGCAGCGGATAACCGCCCAGGTGTAACGCTTGTTGCACCAAGACCATATCCACCACGTCACGGCGGGTGCCGGCGTGGTCGAAACTCTGAATATCGTAGACGGAGCTGGTGCCGACAAAGCGGCGGTAGTCATCAAGCACACTCATTTCGATCGGAATATCGACCACTGCGATGGGCTCGGTCGCTACTGCGCTATTCAAGATGAGACCGGCATACATTACCAGCCAGCAACAAAAACGATGCATACCTGAACTCCTGAAACGCAATTTTTAAGCTTAGCTCACACGGCCAGGGTCTGACAGCTGCGCTTTTTTGCTGAACGGGTTTTCATTGAACCGCTATAACAACCGAGATTGCAAGTGCGGAGAGGAGGACAGTAAACACCTGTTGTTTCATTACGCCAGAACGTTGCTGCTTGGCGCTAGCCCGGCTGTTGCACTGCTATCTAGCGGGTAAAATCCGATAGCCGTCGGTTGCAGATGCCCGGCATTCATGTGGTACATCCGATCTGCCACATCAAAGTAGCGCTCATCGTGACTGATCACGATCACAGCTTTTCCTTGTGCTTTTAATTGTGGTAACAACTCAAGATAAAAGTAAGCGCGGGACTTTGGATCCTGTTCGGCCGCCCATTCATCAAATACACAGATCGGCGCATCTTCCAGCAGCAGTTGGATCAGCGCATACCGTTTACGTTGGCCACGCGACAAAGCGTTAGTGTCAAAACTGCCATCGGCGTGTTGAGGGATATCAGACAGACCAAATTGCTGTAGTAATGGGCTGATGTGTTTAATATCAGCGCTTACACCATGTTGATCCAGCAGATGTTCAAACAGAAAGCCGTCAGCAAAAATACATGAAAACAGCTGTTGGTAAGCCGGAGCAGTAGGGTCAAGCACTATATGATTGTCCAGAGCAATACTGCCGTCTGAAGCGCGATAGAGCCCCAGCAGCAAGTGGATCAACGTGGTTTTTCCACTGCCATTCCCACCTTGCAGGAAAACAATTTCTCCTTTTCGTAAATCAAAATTCACCGGTGCCAGTGCAAAGTTGTGCTCGCTATCCTGCTGATAACTAAAACTTAAGTTTCTGATAGCTAACTGCTGCCAATCTTTCAATAGCGGCAGCTCCTGATCTTCAGTTGCGACTTCCGCCGTTGTTTGTAATCCCAAATTCTGTAAGCGGCTTAATGCAATTTTACCGGTGATTAGATGATTAAATGTCTGAGCCAGCACCTGCACTGGGCCGCAAAGATAGATGGAAAATAAAATAAAGGATTGTAATGTCTGTTGATCAGCATCGAGAAAACTCATACCGCAGTAAACCAGTATAAAGATGCCACCCATAAAAAACACCGCTGTCCAGCTATCGTAAAAGGCCCAATGCCGATGATTACGGCATCCGGCCATTTCAGCCTTCTTCAGACAAGGCGTTACCACCTGTTCCAGAAAAAACGCGCGACGAGTACGCAGCAGATTCAGCTCTCGCAACCCTTCTGTTGCCGCTCGGAAAACCTGATAAAGTTTGTCCTGTTGCTCACGTTTGTCTACGGTTGAATCAACCGCCAACTGCATCAAACTGATGGAAATTGCGGCGCCAATTAACAAGATCAACAGGAGCACCAAAAGCATGCCAGGGGACAGCGTAAATAGGTAAATCAGACTGAGCAGCAAAATACCAAAATTAATCAAAAACATCGGTAAAATCGAAAAAGCCGTTGCGATATTATATATATCCTCCGTCAGGCTGGTCATCAGTCGGTGAGGTCCAAGTTGTTGTAAATGATAGTAATATTGACCGGCTAACAAACTCAGCAGTTGATGTCGGATCCGCCGCAGTATGCGCTCCCCAGTGACTTCTAGTTGCAGCTGTGAAAAGAAACTACTGGCAAACAGCACCAGCAACAACGCGATTAACAATGACCAGGACTGATGTTGCACACCGTCATTGTGCAGCCAACGTTCGACCACGGTGATCGAAGCGAGAGTCATCGCCGCAGCCACCGCACTTAGCAGTGCTACACCAGCAAATGCGGGACTAAAATCTTTAAGCAGTTGCCGGATAAATGGCTGCATGTGGAACTCCATGTCCAAATGGTTGGTGTGGTGCTATTTTCTGTCAGTAGCAGATCCTGACTCGATTGGCTGGCCCGGTGATTCTGATCAATAAACAAAAATCGCCATCAATATATTTACGATAAGCAAACATAAATTACAATATTTATGTTTCATGAGTGGCCGTTTGTTGAGTGCTTACCTGTAACGGGTACTTTTTGAGATACTAAATCGCCGGTGTCACAGCGGCCGTGGTACTTTGCCTACGTTGATCATTAAAATGAACAACGGCAGTGAAGACTGCCGTTTTAGAAGGGATGATCTAACTACTTACAGTGCCAGCGAGCGCTCGCCCCGCGCAATACCCGAGACGCCGGTGCGGACCACTTCCAGAATTTGCGTGTTACAGAGCGCCTGAATAAAAGCTTCCAGCTTGTCGGAAGTGCCGACCACCTGAATGGTGTAAGTAGTCGGGGAAACGTCGATAATCTGCGCGCGGAAGATATCGGCGCAGCGTTTGACTTCTTCGCGCTGATCGCCGCTGGCTTTGACTTTTACCATCATCAGCTCGCGTTCAATGTGCGCGTTGTCGCTTAAATCGACCAGCTTCACCACTTCAATCAGCTTGTGCAGTTGTTTAGTGATTTGCTCAATCACCTGATCATCGCCACGGGTCACCAAAGTTAACCGGGACAAAGTTGGATCTTCAGTGGCCGCAACGGTTAAAGAATCAATGTTATAACCACGCTGGGCGAATAAACCCACCACGCGGGCCAGGGCGCCGGACTCGTTTTCCAGCAATACTGCGATAATATGCCGCATATTAAGTTCGCTCCGTTTTGCTTAAAAACATCTCATTCATCGCGCCGCCAGGCACCTGCATCGGGTACACGTGTTCTTTCGGGTCAATATGAATATCGAGGAATACCAGGCGGTCTTTTAACGCAAAAGCGCGTTCCAGCGCCGGCTCTAATTCTTCAGGGGTGGTGACGCGGATGCCAACATGGCCATAAGCTTCGGCTAGTTTGACAAAGTCCGGCAGCGAATCCATGTAGGAGCTGGAATAACGCGAGTCATAATTCATATCCTGCCACTGCTTCACCATGCCCAAATAACCGTTATTAAGGTTGATGATTTTCACCCCCAGGCCATATTGTTTGCAGGTCGACAGCTCCTGAATATTCATTTGAATCGAACCTTCACCGGTCACGCAAACAACTTCAGCGTCCGGATAATGCAGCTTGACGCCCATTGCAGCTGGTAAACCAAAGCCCATGGTGCCAAGGCCGCCGGAGTTGATCCAACGGTTTGGTTTATCAAATTTGTAATATTGCGCCGCAAACATCTGGTGCTGGCCCACGTCTGAAGTGACATAAGCGTCGCCTTTGGTGTGACGGTGCACTGCCTCAATCACTGCTTGGGGCATCAGCAATTCAGCGCGCTGCTGATAACGACCGCCATGCACTTCACGCCATTGATTAATCTGGTTCCACCAGTTGGCGAGCGCGACTTGATCCAGCTTGCCATCATCCTTCGCATCCAGCTTATCGAGCTGGCTGAGCATTTCCTGCAGCACCGGTTTTACCAAACCAACAATCGGGATATGTGCGTTGATGGTTTTGGAGATGCTGGCCGGGTCAATATCGATATGAATAATGGTGGCGTTGGGGCAGAATTTCTTCGTGGCGTTGGTCACCCGATCATCAAAACGGGCGCCAACGGCAAAAATCACATCGGCGTTATGCATCACCTGGTTGGCCTCAAAACTGCCGTGCATACCCAGCATGCCGATAAACTGCGGATCAGACGCCGGATAAGCACCTAAGCCCATCAGAGTATTGGTGACCGGTAAGTTCAGGCGTCTGGCAAGTTCGGTCAGCTCGTCAGAAGCGCGACCGAGAATGACGCCGCCGCCAGAATAAAGCACTGGTTTTTTCGCCGCCAATAAAGTTTGCAGCGCTTTTTTGATTTGTCCCGGATGGCCTTTGGCGTTCGGGTTATACGAGCGCAGTTTGATATCTTTTGGATAATCGTACGGGAATTTCTGGCTCGGGATGGTCATGTCTTTTGGAATATCCAGCACCACCGGGCCTGGGCGACCGCTTTGTGCGATATAAAAGGCTTTTTTCACCATCATCGGAATATCAGCCGGGTTACGCACCGACATATTGTGTTTCACGATCGGGCGGGAAATGCCCATCATATCGGTTTCCTGGAAGGCATCATCGCCAATCAGATGACTCATCACCTGACCGCAAATCACCACCATTGGGATCGAATCCATATAAGCAGTGGCAATACCGGTGACAGCATTGGTGGCGCCAGGGCCTGAAGTGACGAGCACGACGCCAGCTTTGCCGCTGGCACGGGCATATGCGTCCGCCATATGGGTTGCTGCTTGTTCGTGGCGGACCAGCACATGCTTCACATCATTTTGCTGAAACAGCGCATCATAGATATGTAACACTGCGCCGCCGGGGTAACCATATACATATTCCACGCCCTCATCGTGCAGGGCGCGAACTAGCATGGCACCGCCAGACAGCAGTTCTGGTTGGTTTTGTTGGCTCATGACTTCGGTCTCATAGTTTGCGTATGCAAAAATTACGGCGCCGCTTTTTGTTTTAAAAACTTGTTGTTTAAAAAACGGGCAGCGCCGGTTGGGTCTTGTCGAAACAAGAAATTCTTTTTTTGCTACGTGGATAGGTTGGCAGTTAAGGGTACTGGCAACAAATTCTTCAACTACGGCCCGGATTATAGTGGCGACTTCTATCGGGAGAAGTTCATTCTGGAGGCTCGTCAGGCGTTACTTTACGGGAAAATCCGGGTTATTGTCGACCCTTTTTTAGCGGAAACCGCACAAGCAGCAAAGTTGCAGAGAAAACCAGCACTGGTGCGGCCTGCGCTTGCAAAATCGACCAACCGACCACATAGTAAGAATCATTCTGTTCGCCAACTCACAGGTGTTAAGTTGCTTAATCAGGTAGAAGTCAGTTTCGAAAATGTGCGTGAATTGCTCGATATGTCGCAGCATAAGCTGGTGGTGTTTGCGTTTTGGTCAGAACGTTCTGAGCCAAGCAAGCAACTGCTGCTGACCTTAAGTGCTATTAGCCAGGACCATCCGCAGCATTTAGTGCTGGCGAAAGTTAATTGTGACCTGGATCAGGAACTTGCGATGCAGTTTGGCGTCAGAAGCCTGCCGACGACGATGTTTATCCAAAATGGCCAGCCGGTCGATGGGTTTGCTGGTGCGGAAACTGACGCGCAGATCCGGCAACGTTTACAGCCGTATTTACCAGCGCCGGAAGAACTTTTAATTCAACAAATTCAGCCATTGCTGGAAAATCAGCAGTGGACCGAAGCTTTCCCGCTGCTGAAACAAGCGCAACAGCTGGCACCAGCGCGCGCTGATATCTGTAAGTTACTGGCGCTGTGTGCGGCGTCTTTAGGTCAGTTAGAGCAGGCGAAAACGCTGTTAAGCACGGTGTTACTGGCGGATCAGGATAGTTTGTACCAACAGGTGCAATCGGTGATTGAGCTGGCAGAACAAGCCGCTGATAGCCCGGAAATCCGCGCGCTGGAAGCCAAACTGGCTGCGACGCCGGATGATTTGCTGCTGAAACAACAGCTGGCGGTGCAATATCAACAGGTGCAGCGTTCTGAGGATGCGTTAGCTTTATTATTCAGTATTTTGCAGCAGGATTTAAACTTCGGTGACAGTAAAAAGCTGTTTCTGGACATTCTTGCGGTATTACCCAAAGGGGATGCGCTCGCTGGCACTTATCGGCGGAAACTCTATAGTCTATTGTATTGATTGTTAGTACAAAACAAGGAAAATTGATGCGCGCTTTGTGGTGGTGTAGTGGTTTGTGGTTTGCTTTGTTGTTACTGGGCAGCGCAAATCCGGTAGCGGCTGATTCGGCGGAACAATTGTTCGCCCGATACGAGCCTGCGTTGTTACAGGTCAGGGTGCTGGAAAAAGCATCCGGCGCCAAAGCCTCCATCGGCACCGGTTTTGTGCTGGAGCAGCCTAATCTGCTGGTTACCAATTACCATGTGGTCTCCGAAGCGGTGTTATTTCCGGACAAATATCAGCTGGAATATCTGGCCGTTGGCCAGAAAAAAGGCCAGCTCAAAGTGGTCGCTGTCGATGTGATCAACGATTTGGCGTTGGTCAGCACCGACTACCAGCCGGAACAGCGTTTTAGCATTCAGGACGAACGGCCGGTACAGGGTGCCACCATTTACTCATTGGGTAACCCGCATGATTTGGGGATGATCTTGGTGCCTGGTACCTACAACGGCCTGCAAAAATACAGCTTTTACCCAAGGATCCATTTTACCGGCGCAGTGAATGCCGGGATGAGCGGCGGTCCAACGGTTGATGCGGCTGGCAAAGTGGTGGGCGTGAATGTCGCTTCGGCCGGCAATCAGCTGGGTTTTCTGGTGCCAGCGGACGCGCTGCAAGCTTTATTGCAACGCTTTATCAAAGATGGCGAAGTGGCTGACTTTAAACAACAAATAGATCAGCAACTGGTCAGCAGTCAGCAAAAAATGTTTGAACAAATCCTCAGCGCCAACTGGCAACTGAAAGACTTCGGCCCGGGCAAAGTGCCGGACGAAGTGGTGCCCTTTATTCGCTGTTGGGGCGAGTCGAATGTTGAAAAAGATAAAGATCAGCTAAAAAAAGTCGCGGCCTTCTGTAGTCAGTCGGAAGAGATTTTCCTGTCACAGCAGTTCACCACCGGGCGGATTGAAATGCAGTTTGAATGGCTGCATGCACCGGATTTACACCCACTGCAGTTTTTTAGCCGTTATCAGCAGAATATCAGCAGCGCCAACCCTGATAATCAGGCAGGCAAAGAAGATGTCACCGCCTTTGAGTGCCAGCATAAAGTGGTACAACAGCCCAATGGCCAGCACGCCAAAACGGTGTTTTGTGTTCGCGCTTACCGCAATTTCGCTGGTTTATTTGATGCCTTGTACCTGTCGGCTTCGCTTGATCACGACAAACAAGGTTTGATCAGCCATTTCACCTTGTCCGGCATCACGCAGCAAACAGCACAGGCATTCAGCCGTAAATTCAGCGAGGCCGTGTTATGGCAGTAATTATCGAAGTGCTGAATAAACAACACAAAGTCATTGAACGGCATAAGTTTGCGCAGCAGCAGGTCGCCTTTGGCCGCGCTTACGATAACGACGTTATTTTGTACGATAAACATGTTTGCCCACATCATGCCAGCTTACAGCAGGACGAAAACGGCCAGTGGTTGTTGCATGATTTGTCGTCGATGAACGGTAGTTTTATTGAGCCGCGTGAACAAGTACAACAGTCTCAGCTGCTTCGCTCCGGGCAAATTTGCTGGTTGGGTGAGCAGGCGCTGCGCATTTATGATGATCAGCATCAGGTGGCGCCAGCACAGCCATTTAACCGGATTGAGCAGAAGCTGCTGAAACTGGGACATCTTGGGCTGATAGCAACTTTATTGCTGTTGGTGTTGCTGGAAGAAGTGTTCAGTCTGTGGCTGGTGTTACCGGATAAACAACAGGCGCAGTGGTCGCGTAGTCTGATTGATCTGCCGTTAATGCTGCTGGTGTTGACCTTGTGGCCGGCGGCGCTCGCCATGTGGTCGAAGCTGAATCAACATGAAGCGCGGTTTTTACCGCAGTTGGGGATCACCTTTTGCGGCATTGCGGTGATGGCGTTGTGGCAATTGTTGATGACCATCCTCAACTTCAGCCTCGATGGCGCTGAAACCGTGGCCTGGCTGCGTGAATCCGGCAGGTTAATGTTGATTGTATTATTGCTGACGGCAAACTTCTATCTGGCGCTACAACTGACGGTGCCGAAAAAAGTGATGCTGGCGACCGGTTTAGGCTTGATCCTGAGTCTGCAGAGTATGGGCTTAAGTCTGTTGTTTGACGACATGCGCCGGATGGCACCACGCTTTGACCACAGCTTATTGCCGATGAGCTTTTACCTGAATAATCCGGTCAGTGCCGACGAATTCGCTAAAGCCAGTGACGAGTTGTTTAACTCCACCAGCGCTAAGCGGACCGACGAAGATTGATAGCTGCGCTAGCGGCTACTTTGCTCTAAATTGTCGAGCCAGATCTGCCGGATCTGGTTCGACAACGTCATCGGGTCAAAGGGTTTGACCACCACATCCTGCGCTCCGAGCGCTTTGTAGGATTCGATTTCATTGGCCTGGACTTTTGCCGTCATAAACACCACCGGTACCTGGCGTAAATCATAACGTTGTTGTAACTGTTTCAGGGTGGTGGGCCCGTCCATGCCCGGCATCATCACATCAAGCAGCACCAGTTGTGGTTGAAACTGACTGAACTGATCCAGCGCGTCCTGGCCACAACTGCAGGTATTGACCTGAAAACCACCGACGATTTCCAGCGCTACCCGCACTACATCCTGAATTGAGGTGTCATCTTCGACGTGCATGATGCGTACTAAACTATTCATACCTGAGTCCTTTGGTCTGCCTGAAATGTGAGTTTGGCATAAGGTGTCTGGACAAGCCAGTTTGCTTGCTGTCGCGAAATCCGCGCTTATTGGTTCTGGTAAAGCTGCAGCGCTAGGGATTACCGGTATACAATGCCGTCATAGCAATTTTCTATAAAAACCAAACCCCATGCCTGAGTTGTTCGCATTTTTTGCCAGATTAGATCAGCTATTAACTGCAGATCAAGCGCTATGGCGACTACAACCGTTGAAACTGCAGCAAATTCCGTGGACTGATCCCAGCTTGTTGGCGCTGTTGGATGGTTTATCGCTGGATGATTGTGACTGCATTGACCAGTCCCCAGAGCGGCAGCAACAGCTATTCGGCGCCCTTTGGCCGGAACTGTTTGCACTTGATATCGCTTCACCAGCGATGTTTCAGCCGCAAGGACTCAATCCGCCATTCTGGCTGGCCACTGATATTGGCGGTCGCAAATGGCAGCAAATTCTGCTGTTTGCCGAAGCGACGGCGCAATCAGAGTTACCGGTGCTGGAATGGTGCGCCGGCAAAGGCCATTTAGGGCGGGTGCTGGCACAACAGTTTCAATTGGACGTTTGCTCGGTCGAATGGCAGCAGCCTTTATGCGAACAAGGCGCGGCTATTGCCGGAAAACTAGATTTAAAACAGCGCTTTGTCTGCCGTGATGTATTGCAACACCCAGTCAGTGATTTGTTTGAGCAGCAACAACAAGTGCTGGCGTTGCATGCCTGTGGCGATTTACACCGTAGCTTGCTAGTGCAGGCTGCCGCAGCACAAAGCCAGCAGCTGGACATCGTGCCTTGTTGTTATCATTTGCAGCAGGCGGCGGATTATCAGCCGATGTCTGCGCCAGCAAAACAGAGTTCATTGAAGCTGACCAAAACTGAGTTGAAACTGGCTGTACAAGGGCAGGTGACCGGCGGTGAGCGGGTTCGGCGGTTACGTCAGACGGAAATGTTGTGGCGGCGGGCGTATCAGTTGTGGCGAACTGAACTCACCGGCGATAGCCGTTATCAGCCATTAGCTTCGGTGCCAAAACATTGGTTTAGCGGGGAATTTCGGCCATTTGCTGAGTGGGCGGCGCAGCAGCATCAGCTGGTGTTACTGCCTGACGATGATGGTAGCCGCTATCTACAGCAGGCTGGCCCCTTGTTATTAACCCAAAGGAGGATCGAACTGGTGCAACATCTGTTTCGCCGGCCGCTGGAATTATGGCTGGTGCTGGATCGGGCTTTGTATCTGGTGGAGCAAGGCTATCAGGTGCAGCTACAACAGCTGTGCGACACTGCACTGACCCCACGTAATTTATGGCTGAGTGCCCGAATATACCCGTGATCATTGATGATACTTGGTTGTTGGCCGCCTGCGCTCACCCCGGGTCACTTAGAACAGCTAAGCTCTGGGTCGGACTGGCTCTCCAGATTTGTTCAGTGCCGCCGACCCGAAGCTTCACTGATTTTGGGCATACTATGACCGGTAAAGCGTCAGCACCAAAATGTTACGACATGGCTAGAAAGTTTGATGTGACTATTAAATCAACGTCTTCCAATTGTTGATGCTTGTTTTAGTGAGCGTATAACGTGAAATCAGAATCAAACCACAACACATAGAAAACGTCTCGTTGCCGGTATCCGACCATAGGCCTCAAGCCGTGGTATCGAAATACAAGATAGGTATCCATATCTTCTGTTATGAACTTAGGTATGGGGGCGTTAATTGCATTTTTGGCAATTTTTTCTGTCCCCAATCCGTGCCTATCCGCTTTCTTAATATCATTCCAAGTTAGATTTTTTCTGCGAAAAATCGCATCTGCAAACATTGCCTTATTTTCTTGATCTAGTTCAGACAGGCAATATTTTCCTGATTGGAGTTTTTCTAGAGAGAAAATAGGTGGTTTTTGGTCGTAGTTTGGGGGTTCAACAGATTTAACCAAGCTTCCCTGCTGAGGCTTTTCCTTTTTAATTCTGCCCATCAGTTGATTCGTGTTTTGAAGTACTCGGTAATGGCTTCTTTAGGTATAACACCTGCGTCAGCTTCATGGTCAAGCCACGGAGACTCTTCGTGAGTCATATTTCGTAACTTCCATGCCGAGTATTGCCCGAAAACCTCAAATACTTCTTCAATGAGTTCAAACTCTTCCTCAGCCAGAGCGCGAGTGTCAAAGTCATCGAGTGGAGGAATGTGGTTGCTGCCATACTGCTTATAGTTGTGGTACAAATCTGGAACCACGGGGCCATGAGTCCAAGCATAAATATCTTCATTAAACAAAGGCTTATCAAATATTGCACTGTAAAAGCCTTGAGCATAATAGACCAACTTTTGCAGTTTCAAATTTGAGATTCCATCCCCTTCATTTGCGCCATCCAAGTAAAGGAAGCACTGAGCTACGTCTCGTAAATTCGCCATGAAGTCCTCCTATAAACTCTTACAGCTTAACAACGCGGAAAAATTTTAGCACCATAAATAAAGAAATTCCACGCATAACTGTCATTATATACAGTACTTTCGCATTTTTGCTTGCTTGTTTGATCTACGCCGGTTCTGTCCATCTGCTCAAACTGCAAGAGAACTACGTCCGCTGATAGATTTACTTTCCGCCGGTCACTTATTACGACGACGAACAATCCAATTCGGTGCTCAGCGGGTTTTCTGCAGCGCCAAGATAAGCGCTAATTTGTTGATCTTTATGTACCCAACGTTGATTCAGCCATTGCTGAAAGCGCTGGCGGTAGGCTTCATCATTAAAATAATCACCGATAATGCTGTCATCAACCGGCAGTAATTCAACCTGAATGACCACCCGTTTTAAGCGGCCGAGTAGCATATCCAGCGCCACATGGCCCGGGTTATCCGGATAAATCAAGGTCACATCCAGCACCGCATCAAACTGACTGCCCATGCTCGCCAGGGTGAAGGCAATGCCACCGGCTTTGGCCGGCAATAAATGTTGGAACGGACTGTTTTTATGGCGTTTTTTCTGCGGTGTGAAACGGGTGCCTTCCACAAAGTTGATAATGGTGGTGGGTTGATGGCGGAATTTCTCGCACGACTTTTTGGTCGTTTCGATATCTTTGCCTTGTAGCGCCGGGTTTTTCGCCACTTGTGCCTGGCTATAGCGTTTCATAAAAGGCATATCCAGCGCCCAGGACGCCGAGCCAATAAAGGGCACCCATTTTAATTCTTCTTTGAGGAAAAACTTTGGCTCGGGAATACGCGCCAATGCAAACTGACTTAACACCGGAATATCCAACCAGCTTTTATGATTTGAAATCAATAAGTACCAACGGTCTTGTTTTAACTCGCTGAGGCCACTTAGTTGCCATTCTACCGGGTTAAACAATTCAATTAACTGGCGATTGTGCCAGGACCAACGCCGGTACGCCCAATGCGCCAGCTGCGAACAAGCGCGTTGTAACGCTGGCAGCGGCAGAATTTTCAGGGCGCCGCACAGCGTTACCACAATACCCCACAGGCTCAGATTTAGACTGAATAAAGCAAACGCGACAGGCGCCAGCAAGGCGCGGATTGAAAAAGCAGATACAACAGCCATTAGCGCGACTCTCCTTGTTGCAGTTCCAGTAATTGCTGGTTTTTATCTAACCATAACTGATTCACCCATTGCTGAAACCGGGCGCGGTAGTGCGGATCTTCGTAGTCACCAATTAGCTCTGGTTCAATTGGTAACACCCGCACCCGCACTTTAATCTCGCGGACTTTGCCCGAAATATAATCCCAGAAACTGGGCGCACCTTGTGGGTAATAAATCGTCACATCCAGCAATTTGTCTAACCGTTGCCCCATCGCATTGAGCACAAACGAAATGCCGCCGGCTTTGGGTTTTAACAGATATTGAAACGGCGATTGTTGCTGCTGATGTTTTTCCGGCGTAAACCGCGTGCCTTCGAGAAAATTCATCACCGATACCGGTTTAAACTGAAATTTTTCGCAGGCTTTACGGGTGGTCATAATGTCCTGGCCTTTTAAATGCGGGTGTTTTTTCAGAAACGCCGCGCTGTAGCGTTTCATAAATGGGAAATCGAGTGCCCACCAGCACAAGCCAATCACCGGCACATACAGCAGTTCTTTTTTCAGGAAAAATTTCAGAAACGGCACCTGCCGATGCATCACTTTTTGTAGCGCCAGAATATCGACCCAAGACTGATGGTTCGCGACCACCAGATACCAGTCTTTCACTGATAACTGCTCCAGGCCTTTGACATCCCAATGAATGTTGCTGAAAAGTCGGCTGGTTCGGTTATTCAGTGCGATCCAGGCGGTCGCGCAGTGGTCGAGCAAGTAGGTAATACCAACCCGCCATTGCCGGATTGGCAGCAACTTCAGGATGGCCAAGCCTAAAATCGGCATTGCCCAAAACAGGGTATTGAACAGATACAGCAAAAAAGAAATGACGCCAATCAAAGGTTTAGGTAAAAAATTCAACATCGGACTGCAGCCTCCTTTTTACGTAAATAAAATGTGTCTGAGTACTTTTCAGATACAAAAAGAGCAGGCTGACCTGCTCTTTTTTCTGTAATCACAGTTGCTGCGAACTGCTCTGACCTGTGCAGTCTACCTTAATCTTCGAAATAGGTATAACCATAAACACCGGCTTTCAGCTCATCCAGCATCGACGCTTGTTGTGCCGGACTGAACTTCGAGGTTGCCAGTTGGTTCTGATACGACTGCAACAGCTTCTCAGCATCAAACTGCACATAACGCAGCACATCGGCCACGGTATCACCTTTGATAGCGTTGGTCAGTTTGTAGCTGCCATCGCTATTCAGTTCAACGTGAACAGAATCGGTGTCACCAAACAGGTTATGCAGGTCGCCCAGGATTTCCTGATAAGCGCCGACCATAAACATGCCCAGTAAATACTGCTCGTCTTCTTTGTAGATTGGCAGCGGCAAACTGGATTCAATACCGTTACCGTCAGCGTAGCTTTTCAACGCGCCATCTGAATCACAAGTGATGTCCTGAATAATGGCGCGATGTTCCAGTGATTCGTTCATCCGCTCCAGTGGCATCACCGGGAACAGTTGATCAATACCCCAGGCATCTGGCATCGACTGGAATAACGAGAAGTTAACGAACAACTTATCCGCCAGTTTTTCGTTGAGTTCATCGTGAATTTCACGGTGAGAACGGGACGATAAGTCGAGTTTATCTTTCACTTTGTTGATGGTGGCAAAGTAAATCTGCTCCAGCAACGACCAGTCTTTGAGCGTCAGCAAACCATGCACATATTGCGCGTGCGCATCGGTGAAATAATGCACCGCATCGTGGTAAGCCTCAACCGCTGAGCGTGAGGTGACATTCTGGTAAGAATCCCACAGCGCCCACACCACTTGCGGCGAATCTTCGCTTGGTTCTGGTAAATAACGCAGGCCTGGCGCGCGTTCAACGTCAATCGCATCGGTCACCAAGACGGCGTGGTGCGCAGTCATAGCGCGGCCAGATTCAGTGATGATGTTCGGATGTGGTAAATCGTATTCGTCACAGACTTCTTTTAAACCATACACCACGTTGCGAGCATATTCGTACATGGTGTAGTTCATCGAGCAAGCTGAACGTGAGTTCGAACCTTCGTAATCGACACCTAAACCACCACCCACATCAACCGTGGTGATTGGTACGCCTAAAGTGCGCAGTTCAGCATAATGCCGGGCACATTCGCGGATCGCGTTGTGAATATCGCGGATATTGGCAATTTGCGAACCGATATGGAAATGCACCAGTTGCAGTAAATCTAATTTGCCGGCTTCTTTTAAAATATCAATGGCTTGCAGAACCTGAGTGGCAGTTAAACCAAACTTGCCTTTTTCGCCGCCGGTATTTTGCCATTTGCCTTTACCGACTGAGTTCAGCTTGATGCGGATGCCGATATAAGGCGCCGCTTCTAAGCTGTCGATTTCGCGTAAGAGGGTTTTCAGTTCGGACAGTTTTTCCACTACCACATACACACTGTGGCCCATCATCTGGCCGATGGTGGCTAAACGTAAGAATTCGCTGTCTTTATAACCGTTACAGACGATACGTAATGGTTTTTCGGTGACGCCTAAAATGGCCATCAGCTCAGGTTTGGAACCGGCTTCTAAACCGACTTTGCCGCTGTGATGGCTGATCAGTTTACTGACAACGGAGAATTGCTGGTTTACTTTAATTGGATAAACCGCCGTGTATTCGCCCTGATACTCGCGCTCTTGCTTGGCTTTGGCAAAAGACGTGATCAGCGTATCAACACGGTGTTCCAGAATATCGGTGAAACGCACCAATACCGGCAGCGTTAATCCTTCTTCTTTAAAACGTGCCGTCAGCTCCGGAAAGCTGATGCCTGGTTTGCTGTGATCCTGATCCGGATAAGCAACGAGGTCGCCCTGTGCGTTGACGTCAAAATAGCCTTCGCTCCAGACTGCTACGTTATAGATGGATCTTGCTTTGTCGATACCCCAATCTGCCATTGTCGTGCCCTTTAAAAAATAAGGCTGCCATTTTAAGTGCAATAGCAGCAAAAAAACATGAAAAGTTTGTCCCAAAGCTTAGTAGCTGGCAAAATAATTGCCCCCTCGGTGCGCAGCAGGACCTGAACATGTCTGAACAAAACTCACAATCTCATTCACAGACCAATCCACAACTCAATCCACAACTCAATCCACAACAATGGTTTACTGAGATTTTCGCACCAAGTGGCAGTGCTTTTTCACTGGAAATCACTGAAAAACTGGCCGAAGTTCAATCGCCGTTTCAGCACATTGAAATCTATCAAACCACCCAGTTTGGCAAGCTGATGGTGATTGATGGCGTCATTATGCTGAGTAGTCGTGACAATTTCCTCTACCACGAAATGTTAAGTCATCCAGTACTGTTTACTCATCCGGATCCAAAACAGGTGGTGATTATCGGTGGCGGTGACTGCGGTACCTTACGGGAAGTGTTGAAACACCGATCATTAGAATCTGTCACCCAGATTGATATTGATGAGCAAGTGACCCGCATGGCGGAACAATTTTTCCCGGAACTCTGCACCAGCAATCAGGATCCACGCGCCACTTTACTGTTTGATGACGGTATTAAATATATGCGTGAAGCAGCGCCTGCCAGCCTGGATGTGGTAATTGTCGATTCCACCGATCCGATAGGCCCAGGTGAAGGTTTATTTAACCGGGCTTTTTATCAAAGCTGTTTTGCGGCGCTTAAACCCGGTGGCATTTTAGTACAACAAAGCGAATCGCCGCTTATTCACCTGCAACTGTTAAATGACATGCGTCAGGCGATGAAAGATGCCGGTTTTGCCGCGCTGCAAACGTTGAATTTCCCGCAAATGGTGTACCCAAGTGGTTGGTGGACCTGCACTATGGCGCGTAAAGAGCAAAATTTTGACGAGTTCCGCAGCGATGCGGCGCAAAACTGCGCTTTTGACACTGAATATTACAACGCGGCTATTCATCAGGCGGCGCTGGCGTTGCCGAATTTTATGCTGCGCCAGTTGGTTGGTTGACAGCAAAGCTGCAGTAAATTGTTGATTGCTAACAGATGTTGCAGCTGTATTAGAGTTTTGGCTTAGAACTTGCGTAATTCTCATCTTTTCTGTACATTTAACAGCCAAGTTGAGGAATACCTAATGAAGCATTTGATCGTTATCAGCATCGCTTTGGCAAGTTTGCAGTTGCACGCGAATGTCTATCAATGTGAACTCAACGGTAAAGTCACCTTCAGTCAATTCCCTTGTGAAGACAACGCCACGCTGACGCAAGAAGTCAGCAGTGGTAATGTCGTGCTCACCACCAGCAAAAAACCTGATCAACAAATGGAAACGTTGCGCAAAAAAGCACGGTATCTGGAATACCAACTGGCGCAGCTGGAACAACAGCAAAAACAACAACTTCAACGCTACGAAGATGAAATTTACCTGGCAAAACGCCGTGGTGAAAAATCGAATTATGTGGCGATGATGAATCAAAAACTGCACAAAATGCAGCAGGATTTTAAGCAGGCGAAACTACAGCGGCAGCAAGAAATCGCCGGATTACAGCAACAAATGACGAGCATGCAACGTCAGTATGCGGTGCAGTGATCAGTAATGAAGGTTGAGCTTGGCCATTCAACTCAGCCGTTTCGCCCAGATTAAACTCAGCACCATCAACACAGTTCCGGCAGCAAACTGCCCCCAATCGACTGCGTGCTGCCACAACACAAAGTTAACCAATAACCCGGCGGGTATCAGCAGATTGTTCATCACGGCCAATTGATTGGCATTGACCTGTCTGGCCCCGGCATTCCACAGCCAATAACCTAAACCGGACGCGACCAACCCAAGCCACAGTAAAATCAGCCATTCGGTGGTGGTGGTCGGAGTGTTTTGCCAATTGGCGAATAACGAGCAACCAATAGCTGCGACGATGCTGGCACCGACAAAAAACCAGCCAAAACTCTGGCTTTGTTGCAGGCTGCTGCCAAGTTTCAGTTGACGGTACGCGACCTGGCCAAAGGCAAAACATACATTCGCGCCTTGCACCAACGCCAGTCCCAGCCAAAAATCGGTGGTTGGCGCTTCAAACCGGATCACCAGCGCCCCTAATACCGCAAGTAAAGCAGGTCCAACCCACAATAAACTGATGCGACGATGGCGCCAGAGTTGGTCAAAAATGGTGACATAAACCGGCGTTAAAATGGTAAACAGCAGCACTTCAGCCACGGTTAGATATAAAAAGCTGTGATAAAACAGCAGGTACATCAAGCCAAGTTGAATAGCGCCAATTCCAGCCAGCGCCAATGCCTGTTTCACCGGTGTGGGTTTGAACAGCAAAAAGGGTGCAAACAGTAATAACGCCAGCGCCATGCGGCTGCCAACTGCCACATAAGGGTCGACCTTGCCGGCTAAAAACTCGCCAATCAATGAAAAGCTGAACGACCAAATTAAGGTGACCCAGATTAATAATTGCATTCGCAGGCTCTGCTGAAAAATTTCAAGGCGTTATGCTATCGTTTTTGCTGTCTCTTAGACAGGGGCGATCAGAGAGAACAGGTTTGCTGCAACAGCGGAACCATTGAAAAACCGATAACAACGCGGATAAAAAAGGGCAGTTTGAAAACTGCTACAAACCGCCCTGGGACTAAATCGAAAATTTAGCTGCTGCTGACCTGCTATTGCGTAACCGGTTCGATGTGAATTTCCACCCGGCGATTAGCCGCACGGTTGGCTTCGTTGGTATTTGGCACCGCCGGATAATTCGGGCCTACGCCGCGGGTTTCTAAGCGGATTGGATTGACCTGTTGTGCAATTAAATACTGTTTGACGCTGTCGGCACGGCCTTGTGATAACTGCATATTCAGCGCCATTGGGCCGGTGTCGTCGGTGTGTCCAGTGATCACCAACATGGTTTTTTCATATTCGGCCAGTACTTTTGCGATGTCGTTTAACACTGGATATAAGTCGGCGCGAATGTCACTGCGACCAACGGCAAAAGTGACTTGTGCCGGAATATCCAATCGCAGAATGTCACCATCACGGTAAACTTTGACCCCGGTACCGGATAACTGATCGCGCAGTGCCTGTTCTTGATTATCCATGTACCGACCTACAGCCGCGCCGGTTAAAGCACCGATCGCCGCACCAATCGCCAGACGTTTATTTTTGTGATTACCGGTCGCTTTACCAGCCACTGCGCCAACGACCGCGCCAATAGCGGCACCCCGGTTAGTATTGTTGTTTTCAATGCTGGCACAACCACCCAGCGTCAGGCTGGTGGTTAAGGCCGCAACCAACAAATGATTTGCGTTCATCAGTAATCCTTTATAAAAGCTTTAGGGACAGACTAGGCAGCCGCAGCTGAATTTTGGCTGAACTGCCTTGGAGTCACTCTTGCACAATCTTGGCTTCAAGTGTTATGGCAAAAGTGAATCAGGTTCAGGGCGGCAAGTGTAGTCAGCTACTGCCGACATAGCCAGAGATTGCGGTTAATGCGCGGCAGGCAGCGGCAATTGGCTTCTGATATGCGAAGCTACTTATATTCAACTGGACATTTATACGGCCAAAAAGTAAGCTCCTTGGCCATCAATCAGAGTATTCAGGCATTATCGACAGAGGGTTTTGCACGCATGGCCGCGCTTCGCTGGAAACGTATTGTGATCAAAGTGGGCAGTGCTTTAATTGCGCCGGCCGGGAAAGGTTGTTCGACCCGCTATCTGCTGGCGATTGCCCGTTTTATCAGTGAATGCAAGTTGCAAGGCACTGAAGTGGTGCTGGTCTCCAGCGGCAGTGTGGCTGCTGGTCGCGCTGCAATCCCGTTTAGCCATCAGCCGCTGCCAATTAATGTCAAACAAGCGATGGCGGCCATTGGCCAAAGTCAGATGATGATGATGTGGAGTCAACTACTGGATTGCCCCTGCGCCCAAATTTTGCTGACCCACGACGATTTACGTGACCGCAAAAGATACCTGAATATCGACAACACCTTACGTACTTTACTAAGCCATCAGGCACTGCCGATCGTCAATGAAAACGACACTGTCGCCACCGCTGAACTCAAAGTCGGGGATAACGACAATTTAGCCGCGATGGTGGCGATTGTGGTTGATGCCGATGCCTTGATTATTTGCTCCGATATCGACGGTTTGTACACTGCAAATCCACGGACGGACGCCAACGCGATTTTTATTCCAAAAGTTGAACAGATTAACGCAGACATTTATGCCATGGCCGGTGGTAGCCATCATGCGGTGGGCACCGGCGGCATGGTGACAAAATTACAGGCGGCGGCCAAGGCTTCGGCGCAAGGCATTGAAACCTTGATTATTAATGGTCAGCGCGCCAGTAGTTTTGATGCACTGCTGAATGGCGAAAACGCCGGTACTTTATTTTGTGCCCAGCCCGGTAAACAAAGCGCGAAAAAGCACTGGTTACTACACAGCAGCAAAGCCACCGCCCAAGTGACACTGGATGAAGGTGCGGTGCAGGCGTTGTTACATAAAGGCGCTTCCTTGCTCGCCAAAGGCGTGACGCAAGTGACAGGTGATTTTGATAAAGGCGATGCCATCTGGCTGGTTGATACCGCAGGCATCAAACTAGCCAAGGGCGTCAGCCAATATAGCGCACCGGAGCTGAACAAAATCAAAGGCATCCATAGCAGCGGTATTGAAGTGGTGCTGGGCTATTGCCCTAGTGAAGTGGCAGTGCACCGTGATGATTTAGTGCTGATGGAGCAGGGATGATGAGTAGCAACACAAGTTTAGATACTGCAGCGGCAACCACTTTTGATGTGGTCGCTTTATGCCAGCAAGCCAGAATTGCCAGCCGTCAGCTCGCGCAAATGGGCGAGGCTGAAAAAAACCAGTTATTGCTGGCAATGGCCGATGCGCTTGTCGCGGCAACACCGCAAATACTGCAGCAAAACCAGCTGGATATGCAAAATGCCGTGGCGAATCAACTCGCCGAAGCGATGCAGGACAGATTGTTGCTGACCAGCGAACGCATCCAATCTTTAGCCGCTGCCGTGCGCCAAATTGCCAGTTTGCCGGATCCGGTCGGGCAAATTCGCCAGTTAGCGCCAAGGCCAAACGGTATTCAGGTTGGTAAAATGCGCATTCCGCTGGGCGTGATTGCGATGATTTACGAAGCGCGGCCGAATGTCACTGCCGACGCTGGCGCCTTATGTTTAAAATCCGGCAACGCGGTGATTTTACGCGGCGGCCGTGAAGCGCTGAATTCCAGTCTGGCAATTGCCAAAGTACTGCAGCAAGTATTAGTGGCACATCAGGTGAATCCTGCCGCCATAAGCGTATTACCAGTGCCGGACCGTGATGTTTTATTGCAGTTATTACAGCAAGAACAATACGTCGATTTAGTGATCCCACGCGGCGGCGAAGGTCTGATCCGTTTTGTCAGCGATAACAGCCGGATCCCGGTGATCCAGCATTACAAAGGCATTTGCCATTTGTTTGTGGATAAAGCTGCCGATTTCGATAAAGCTTTGGCTTTGCTGCTGAACGGCAAAACTCAGCGGCCGGGCGTGTGTAACGCACTGGAAACTTTGTTGGTGCATGCCGACATTGCCGATACATTTTTACCTTTGGCAGGCGCAGCATTACAGGCTAAAAACGTTGAAATTTATAGCTGTGAGCGTAGCTTGCAACATCTGCCAACCGCACAGGCGGCAGCTGCCGATCAGTTTGATACTGAGTATCTGCGGTTGGCGATGTCGGTAAAAGTCGTCGATAGTTTCGCCGCAGCAGTGGCGCATATCGAGCAACACAGTTCCGGCCATACCGAAGTGATTTGCACTCAGGATATCAGCCGCGCGCAGCGGTTTATCAAGCAAATCAATTCGGCAGTGGTGATGGTGAACGCATCGTCACGGTTTTCCGATGGCGGCGAGTTGGGTTTAGGTGCAGAAATCGGTATTTCGACCAGCAAACTGCACGCTTATGGCCCGATGGGGCTGGAATCTTTGACCACCGAAAAATACATTGTGATTGGCGATGGTCAGGTGCGTGCATAGCCCGCTCGCTGTCGCTGTGCAATAACTGAAAGTCCAAATCGGCATCATTGTGGCGTGCCGCTGTCACCCTCCAGACCATAACTGGAGGGCTCTCTGACGATCTGTTGATAAATCGCTGATAAATTGCCTACCTGCTAAAAATCCCCAAAACAAAGACTATGGTGTGATGGCATTCCTGCTGCAGTGCTCGAATGGATCGGCTGCCAATGATGGCGGTTGGTTGCTGCAGGCGCCAGAGCCCAAGGGTAGTGCCTGGTTTAAGGAACGCGCCTTCATGATCTAAGGAGAGAACTTCATGCCAAATGATTTTATTATCAGCTATAGCGACAATGCTAACTTCGACCAAATCACCAAACTGGAACGCGCGCTGGAGGCCATTGGGCCAGGTCCGGTGCAGATGGAAGCGGACGAGCAGTATTTCAGTGCCACCCTGAATTGGGGCGTCAGCCTGCGGGATTTAGCCAACCTGAAAGGCAAGCTGAATTCGACAGTACCGATTGTGGTTGGCGTGTTTGTCGACGATGCCAAAGCTGTAGAGCTGGATAATTTTTATTGGAGCCGCGCCTTTACTGATTTGGTCCGGCAAAGTGCCCGCACTTATTGGGGCAACTGGGGCTTAAATCAGCAAGTGGTCGCCGGTGCTGTTGGTTTTATTGACCCACAAGGCCGCACCTTCACCAAAGTTGCCGATTTACCCAACGCCAGTATTCAGCAGTTGACGGGGCCCGCCGCCTGGTCGATTGAAACCTCGTCGGTGAAGCAAACCGAATCCAGTATCGATTTTAAAGGTGGCTATTTTGATCCGTCTTCCGGCACTGAAGTGACGGTCGGGCTGGACGTGGCCTGGACTTTTGCCAAAGAAGGTTCGATTGCCTCTAATGCCACTATCAGCAGCCAGGCCTCGGTCAACGATTTTGGTGTGGCGATGCAAAACAACTTCGCCTGGTTGTTAGAAAAAGCCCGATCTGTGGGTTATGCCACGCAAGACGGTGGTATTCGGCAGGGTTTTGGCGTTATTACCCAGGTTCGCAATTGTCGTGGGGTGATGAATCTCGGGTCCAAAAATGCCAACAGCAGTTTTTCGGTGGTCGGTTCGGTGGATGGTGTCAATGCGATGACCGGTACTGGCAAGGCCAATGCTTCAGTGAACGGCTCGTACAAAGAAATTAATAAAACCAGCGCCTTTGAAAGCTGGTTATGGCCGGCTGAAGCCAATCAGGCCGCGGCTGCGGAAGTGGGTTTGTGTTATCAGTTTGCCAGCTATCACGGCAAACAGATTATGCCAACCTGGATCCAGCAACTGGATAATTTCCGACTGGTGTTTGATAACTCGCACGGCGGTACTTATATCGGACATTGCACCGTGGAGTTTCGCACCACAGACGACCCAAACATCAGACGGTTGGAAACCTCAGTGCCAGGCGGTCAGGTGAAAACGCTGGATAATATTCCGCTGAATGCGTTGGATGTCGCTATCACAGTGCAGTTTACGGCCGGCGATACCTTCCACTTTATGGTGGATGCGCCGTTAACGACCTGGCTCAGTGGCAATAGCACCATCGATTTAAGTGGTGTTTGGCCTTGGGGCTCCAAAGCGCAGTTCCGCGATAATTCAGGACAGTTGTAAGCAGAACACTGACCCGCTTATGCGGGTCAGTTTTTACAGGTGGACATAAAGCTGATTTAACCCAACCAAGGCGTCGCTTGTTTACGCGCTGCTTCATACTGACCAATCTGCGGGCTTAGGGTTTCGCTGGCGCCGATAAAATCCAGGCCAGACAACAACCGTTGTTTCACATCCTGATCCATCGCAAAACCTACAGCGGCATTATTACCGAGCAGAATTTCCTGATTGGCCAAATCAATTTGCCATTGTTGTGACCCTTGTTTGCAGCGATTAAACAAAAACTCAATGTTCGAGGCACTTAAGCTAATCAGCAACATGCCGTTGTTGACACTGTTATTAAAGAAAATATCGGCAAAACTTTCGGCGATAATCACGTTAAAGCCATATTGCTGAATGGCCCACGGCGCGTGTTCCCGTGACGAACCACAGCCAAAGTTGGTGCGGGTCAGCAAAATCGACGCGCCCTGATACTGCGGTTCATTCAGAATAAATTCCGGATTGGCGCTGCCATCGGCCTGATAACGCCAGTCAAAAAACAGTGCTTCGGCAAAACCGTCACGGCTAACTGAGGTCAGAAACTGTTTTGGGATAATCTGGTCAGTATCGACGTTATTTTTATCCAGCGGGCAGACTAAACCCTTGGCGAAAATCTGGCTCATGCTTGGGCTCCTTGTGCTACTGACATTTGAGAAATATCGACAAACTTACCGGCAATAGCGGCAGCAGCGGCCATCGCCGGGCTGACTAAATGAGTGCGGCTGCCACGGCCCTGACGGCCTTCAAAGTTGCGGTTCGACGTCGAAGCGCAGCGCTGTCCGGCATCAACTCTGTCGTCATTCATGCCTAAACACATCGAGCAGCCCGGTTCACGCCATTCAAAACCAGCGGCTTTAAACACATCGGCTAAACCTTCGGCTTCCGCCTGACGTTTCACCTGACCTGAACCCGGCACCACCAACGCGCGCACCCCAGCGGCGACTTTTTGCGTACCAACCACAGCGGCGGCGGCGCGTAAATCTTCAATCCGGCTATTGGTGCAAGAGCCGATAAACACTACGTCAACCTTGATGTCCGTCAGCTTCTGACCCGCTTCTAAACCCATATAAGTTAAAGCACGTTTGGCGGCATCGGCTTTGATTAAATCTTTAAACGATTCCGGCGCTGGCACCGGCTGATCCACCGCAATCACTTGCTCAGGGTTAGTACCCCAGCTGATTTGTGGCCGGATCTGGCTGCCGTCGATATTAACGACAGTATCAAACACCGCGTCGGCATCCGAATACAACGACTGCCAATAAGCAATGGCGGCATCCCAATGTTCAGCCTTCGGTGCATGTGGTTTACCTTTCAAATAGGCAAAAGTGGTGTCATCGGGTGCAATTAAACCGGCTTTAGCGCCCATTTCGATGCTCATATTACACAGCGTCATCCGGCCTTCCATCGTCATACCACGAATGGCTTCACCACAGAACTCGGCGACATAACCGTTGCCACCGGCGGTACCTAATTTACCGATAATCGCCAGGATCACATCTTTGGGTGTCACAAAAGGTGATAACTGGCCGGTGACTTCCACTTTTAAAGTTCTGGCCACTTGTTGCGGCAGTGTTTGGGTGGCCAGCACATGTTCAACTTCCGAAGTACCGATCCCAAAAGCAATAGCACCAAAAGCGCCATGAGTGGAAGTGTGTGAATCACCACAAACAATCACCATACCGGGCTGGGTTAAGCCAAGCTCAGGGCCAATCACGTGCACAATGCCTTGGTCCGGATGATATAAATCCAGCAGTTCAATGCCACTTTCGGCGCAGTTGGCGGCCAGGGCTTCCAGCTGTTTACGCGAAGTTTCACCAGCGGCATCGTAGCTGCGCACCTGGGTTGAGGTGTTGTGATCCATGGTGGCGAAGGTTAAATCTGGCCGCCGGACTTTACGACCTGCTAAGCGCAGACCGGAAAACGCCTGTGGGCTGGTGACTTCATGAATTAAGTGCCGGTCGACAAACAATAAATCGGTGCTGCCGTTTAATGAACCGACCACATGGCTTTGGTAAATTTTCTGATAAAGAGTACGGTTCATTTTTATGCTCCAGCGTTTTCTTTATAACTAATGGCATTAACGATGGCATTGCCAATATCGTCAGTGCTGTAAGTCGATTGCGGATTGATATCGCGGGTCACGATACCGCGCTCTAAAGTTTGCTCGACCGCAGCTTCAATGGCGCGGGCGGCGGCTTCTTCGCCACAGCTAAAGCGCAGTAATAAGGCGGCGGATAAAATCTGTGCCACCGGATTGGCAATGCCCTGGCCTGCAATATCCGGCGCGCTGCCACCGGCCGGCTCATATAAACCAAAATTGGAGCCGTTTAAGCTGGCGGACGGTAACAAGCCCAGAGAACCAGCAATAGCAGCGATTTCATCGGATAAAATGTCGCCAAACAGGTTGTCGCACAAAAGCACGTCAAAGTGTTTAGGTGCGCGGATCAGCTGCATCGCGGCGTTGTCGATATACATATGCTCTAATTCAACGCCCGGATAATCTTTGGCGATGCGTGACACCACTTCGCGCCACAATACTGAGGTTGCCAGTACGTTGGCTTTATCAATCGAGGTCACTTTGTTGTTGCGTTTAGTCGCCGCTTCAAAGGCCACGCGGGTGATGCGCTCAATTTCTTTTACGCTGTAGGTTTGGGTATCAAAAGCGCTGTCTTGCGAGCGGCCTTTTTCACCAAAATAAATGCCGCCGGTCAGTTCGCGGACACACAAAATATCCATACCCTGACTGCTGGTGCGTGGGTGTAATGGCGATAATTCAGCAAAAGCCGGGTAAATTTTGCCGGGGCGTAAATTGCAGAATAAATCGAAGGTTTTGCGCAGTGGTAATAAAGAGGCGCGCTCTGGCTGCTGCGCTGGCGGCAGATTGGTCCATTTGGGGCCGCCGACTGAGCCGAATAAAATGGCATCGCTACGTTTACATAAATCTAAAGTACTGGCGGGCAGGGCTTCGCCGTGTTCATCGATCGCCGCGCCACCCACTAAAGCCGCTTCGCTTTGAATGGCAAAACCAAATTTGTTGGACACCACTTCCAACACTTTTAACGCTTGTTGCATCACTTCAGGGCCGATGCCGTCACCGGCCAATACTGCAATTTTATAAGTCTTCATCTGTGTCTCTGCATCTAATAGATTTAGTTTTTATTAAGTGATCAAGCCTGACGTCGTGCTTGCTTCACGGCATCAATGCGTTTACTGCGTTCAATCAGGTTGAGTACGTGCACATAAGCCAGCACCGACGAACGGACGATATCAGTGGCCAAACCGGCACCGTGGTACCGGCGCCCTTCATATTCAGCGATGATATCGACCTGACCCAAGGCGTTTTCACCTTCGCCTTTGGCTTGTAAGTTGTAATCGACCATCTTCACATCTAATTTGGCAACCCGGTGAATAGCCGAAAATGCCGCTTCAACCGGACCATTGCCGGTGGCCGCTTCGGTAAAGACTTCGCCACCGGCTTTAATGCCAACAGTAGCGCTTGCCACGTGGCCGGTGTGGGTGCTGGAACTTAAAAACTCCAGTTGATAATGCTCGTCGTCATCCTGCAGATTCTGGAAAAACACCAGCGCTTCTAAGTCATAGTCAAACACCCGGCCTTTTTGGTCGGCAAGGGCGATAAAAGCGGCATAAATCTGTTCTAAATCATAATCTTCTTTACCGTAACCCAATTCGGCCAAGCGGTGCGAAATCACTGCGCGGCCCGAGCGTGACGTCAGGTTTAATTCGTTCTGGCGAATACCGACCTGCTCTGGTGACATAATTTCATAAGTGTTTTGCGCTTTTAACATGCCATCCTGGTGAATGCCGGAGCTGTGGGCAAAGGCGTTTTCACCGACAATGGCTTTGTTCGGCTGGATTGGCATATGGCAAATTTGGCTGACCAAATGGCTGGAGCGGTAAATTTCAGTGGTTTTAATCTCGGTATAAAACGGCAATACATCGGCGCGGGTTTTGATAATCATCGCCACTTCTTCCAGCGAGCAGTTGCCGGCGCGCTCGCCAATGCCATTGACGGTACATTCAATCTGCCGCGCACCTGCCTGAATGGCGCTGATGCTGTTGGCAACGGCTAAACCTAAATCGTTGTGGCAATGCACGCTAATAATGGCCTGATCGATGTTCGGCACTTTATTCCGCAGGCCAGTGATGATCTGGGCAAATTCATTTGGAATGGTGTAACCGACGGTATCCGGAATATTAATAGTGCGGGCACCGGCTTTAATGGCGGCTTCAACAATGCGGCATAAATCATCAATCGGCGTGCGGCCGGCATCTTCGCAGGAAAACTCCACGTCATCGGTAAACCGGCGCGCTAACTGAATAGCAGCAACCGCTTGCTCGGTGGCTTGCTCTAAAGTGCGGCGTAATTTGTATTGTAAATGCAGCGGGGAAGTCGCGATAAAGGTATGAATACGGCGGCGTTCGGCGTCTTTTAATGCAGCGCCACAGGCTTCGATATCGGCGCTGACGGCGCGGGCCAGGCCACAAATAATCGGGCCTTTCACGCTTTGGGCAATCGCCTGCACCGATTCAAAGTCGCCAGGGGAGGACACCGGAAAACCGACTTCCATCACATCGACGTTTAATCTGGCAATGGCATGCGCCAGCTGAATTTTCTGCTTATGGCTTAAGCTGGCACGTAACGCCTGTTCGCCATCCCGTAACGTGGTATCGAAAATCCAGATTTTGTCTTGGCCGTTCATAGTTTGTTCCTCTGTCGCTGATTTTTTATCCCGTTATCAGACCTGGAGGTAACAAAAAACCCCGGCCTGTGGCTCGGGGTTTTTGCTGGTTCCGGTAAACGCGTGTTACCAATGCACAAAACCCCGTGGCCTGAGTAGGAGCACGAGGAGGTTGAGAATAATTGCGTTTAAACGGGTGTTATTTGTCATAAGAGTTTTCTTAAGAATTCTGGTCAAAACTGCGCCTGTTGCGCCAATGTCATTAGTAATAACATGGCAATTTTGGAAATGCAACAGTATAGATGGCCAAACCAGCTGGTTATCTTCTGAGCGGTTTTACTGATATAGGCCATTTGTGTAGCCAGATCAGCGGCTTTGGTCAGAACAGATTTGACGCTGTGCTGCATAAAAAAACAACAAACTCGCTGGTTTTGCAGAATAATGACAAAAATAACATGACAATTGCGCCTGCTGCGGCTTAAAATGCTCGCCGTTCTGCCAAGTGCTCCTGCACACGCAACTCTGCCCGGGTGGTGAAATCGGTAGACACAAGGGATTTAAAATCCCTCGCTCGAAAGGGCGTGCCGGTTCAAGTCCGGCCCCGGGCACCATTTTCTGCTTTAATTCCGGTACTTCTCCTTCGTTCTTCCCAATATTGTATTCGATTTTCCTGATATTCAATATCGCGCATGACGCGGCAAACTGCTATAACTAAAACCAGTTTTACCAAGCCGTGAGTGTGCCAATGCCCCATTATTCCGCTGATTTTATTAAAGAAATGCCAAAGTCTGACCTGCATCTGCACCTCGATGGCAGTTTACGGTTGGAGTCGCTGATTGAGATGGCCAAACGCAGTCAACTGACGTTGCCTTCCAATACCGTGGCCGGGCTGAAAGAGTTGGTATTTAAAGAGTCTTACAATAATCTTGGTGAATATCTGCATTGTTTCCAATACACCTGTGGTGTGCTGAGAAATATGGAAAACCTGGAACAAGCGTCCTACGAGCTGGCGATTGATAATCAGCAAGAAGGCGTCAATTACATCGAAGTGCGGTTTGCCCCACAGCTGCTGATTGATTTACCGGCCGGCATTACGTTTGACAAAGTGATGCACGCGGTCAATAACGGCTTGAAGCGCGCGCAAACTGAATACAATCAGCAAGCTGTGGTAATTTCAGGCGACAAACCCCCTTTTGCCTACGGTATTATCAACTGCGCGATGCGGATGTTTGGCGACAAAGGGTTTTCTCCTTATTACACCAATTTATTTCAGCTGATGCGTGATTTTGAGCCAATGCAGGTGATTAAACTGGCCGCGATGGAATTGGTGCGCGCCAGCGTGCGGTTGCGCGATGAAGAAGGGGTGCCGATTGTTGCTTTGGATTTGGCCGGGCAGGAATCGGGATATCCGGCGCATAATTTTAAAGAAGTGTACGAATACGCCCATCAGCACTTTTTACTCAAAACATTGCATGCCGGCGAAGCCTACGGCGCCGAGTCGGTGTTTGAAGCCATTACCGAATGTTATGCTGACCGGATTGGCCATGGTTATTCGATGTTTATGCCGGAGATGATCCGTGACCCGAATATCCTCGACAAACAAAAATATATCAAAGAGTTAGCGTCCTATATCGCAGACAAGCGTATCGCCATTGAAGTGTGTTTAACCTCAAATCTGCAAACCAATCCGGCCATCACTGACATCAAACAACATAAACTGCGCGATATGCTGGAAAACCGTATCGCCACAGTCATTTGTACCGACAACCGTCTGGTGTCGAACACCACAGTTAGCCGCGAATATCAGCTAGCGGTTGATAACTTTGATATCCCGCTGAAACGCTTAAAAGACATCGTCGCTTACGGCTTTAAGAAAAGTTTTTTCCCAGGCAGTTATGTCGAAAAACGCGAATACGCCAAACAGTGTCTGGAGTATTTTGACAAAGTCGCGCGTAAATACGGTTTTATCTATTAAACCGCTTTTGTTGTATGTTGAGTGGTTTGAACGATGCCACTTCCAAAGCAAATCTCTTAATAAACAGCCCCGCTTTTTGGGGCTGTTTGCTATCGGTCACTCAAATATCCTCAGACGGCTCCGCACGAAGTTGCAATAGGGTGAATTTTTGCCTGAAATCACCATGAGTAAGTTATTGATTTAAAATTACATTTTTCATAAGTCATCCAGCCGGCCAAAACTGTCGCAAAAAAGATACAGTTTAAGTTATTGAATTATATAGATATTAAAAATACATCCAGATCGCTGTCTCTAATTAGCAACAGATCCTCAGTCTCAACTCAGCTGCAACCCAGTGCATTCTGGTGGTTATTGTTTTAAGCAGTTGAAATTAAACGACTATTATTTAATTTAAAATGTTGGCACAACCCGTGCATTAAACAGATTGTCCAGGTAAATAACGCAAGTGATACAGCAGGTTCCACTTCCGTTTTTTACCTGATGAAGCGAATCAGTGAAGTTAAGAATTTAAAGACCAGTCGAGGCTGGCAACATGAGAAGAGGTACACCATGGACACATTTTTAATCGCAGCAGCAGTATTTTTCGCGGTCAATGCTTTTGTGTTTGTTACTTACTTACGCAAAATTGATGTAAACGGTACTGCCGTACGTCAGCTGGAAAAAGCGCAATTTGCGGATGCTTACAACCGTCAGTCAGCTAAAGTACGTAAGGCCCGCGCCGCTGGTGTTGCAGCCCGCGCATAACCCTTTCAAATCCCTTCAAGGTCGGTTTTATTACCGGCCTTTTTTTTGCCTGAAATTTAATCATTTCGTTACTGTTACCGGTTTACCTTTTTTAGGATTTTCTAACACCTGCATTTACCTAAGATTGAATCTGATTGGGGCTGTTGCATTAATCCGTTATGATAGAAACCGATAGTCCTCGTTACTGCTGTATGAAGTCAGGAGATCCCATCGTTATGCGTATGCCTTTTCAGCCTGCTTCGTTGCGGCAATTTATCCTGCTGAGCTTTTTCCTGGCGTTAATCCCGCTTGCAGTATTGTTGTGGCAAAGCAATAGCGCTTTGTCGGATGTCAGTCGTTACGCAGTTGCCGAAGCTGAAACTTCGGTGGGCAGCGTCAAAGTCACTGAAAATATGCAAAATGTGGTGATAGATATTGAGCGGGCGGTGCGCCAATTCAGCATTTTGCGCACTGATGCACTGAGTCGTTTAGCCAAAACTCATATCGAAAATTATCAGCAAATGCTGGACACTTTGTGCCAGAGTCTGAACGCCAAAAGTTTATGTGAACAACAACAGCGGCACGTCGCAGTATTACTGCAAATTTACCTGCAAAGCAGCATTGAAGATTTATCGCCGTTGTTACTACAAATCCGTCAGCAACAAGGGCAGCTGACCGAACAAACCTGGAATTTGCTGGAAGAACGGCTGCAAGCCCAGCAAAGTTATGTGGTGGCGGCGCAAAACCAATTGGCTTGGCAGAGTGTCGCACTGGTGATCCTGACGTTATTGCTGGTGTTGTGGGCATCGGCGCGGATTGCTTCGCCGATTAAACAATTGGATACCATGATCCGTTCGATTGGCCAGGCCAGCCATCATTTCCCGAATGAACAAGTGGAAGGCCCGCGCGAACTCACCGAACTCGGCGAGCAACTGCGCTGGCTGGCGTCGCGGTTGCAGCAGTTAGAAGCGCTGCGGCTGATTCTATTGCGTCATGCCTCGCATGAACTTAAAACCCCACTTTCCAGTATTAAAGAAGGTTGTGCACTATTATCGGAACAAGTGGTCGGTATGCTGAACCCACAGCAAAAAGAAGTCGTCACCTTGCTGAGTGGCAGCGCCGATCGGTTAAGCCAACTTACAGAACAATTGCTCGATTACAACCGCTTGTTACAGCAGGCAAAACCAGAGTTCGCCTGGCATGACAGCCAGCAGTTACTGCAAAGTTGTTTTAACGACCATGCCTTATCGTTGCAGCAACGCCAGCAATACATCGAACTGGATTGTCAGCTGCCGCGGCTTTATACCGATGCGATGTTGTTCCGGCGTATTCTGGATAATCTGATTAATAATGCGCAGGCTTATGGCGGACAATCGAGCCCGGTGTGGGTGGTGCTGCGGCCACACGATAAATTTATGTTGTTAGATGTTGCGAATAACGGAACGCCGATCCCGGCGGAAATGCGGGCTAAACTGTTTGAACCCTTTCAGCGTGGTACAGCACCGCGTTTTGATGCCATTCAGGGGTCGGGTTTAGGACTTTCGATCGTGGCAGATTGCGCCCGTCTGTTGGGCGGGCTGGCCGAAATTGTGGATGTGAATTATGCAGATGTCTGTATTCGCATCCGATTACCTATGGTTGAGGATTCGATATGAAGTTATGGTCTGTGCTGGCTGGCAGCCTGTTGTTAGCTGGATGTCAGGGGGGACCGGTACCATTGCCGGTGATCATTAAACCGACCCCCGAGCCGGAAAAAGTGGTGGAGTTACCACGACAGGCACCAGAGCCGGTGAAACCTGCGATGGCGATCAGCGATGATGTTTCAAGCCTGACCGCCTGGACTGAGTTTCGCGCTGAGCTTTTGAAAATGACCACCAAACAACGCGACAATCTGAGTAAAAATCTGCAATACGGCCCGGTGGTGTCATTGCAGCAGCTGCTGATCCGCATTCATCCGGACAACCCTTATCCGGTACGTTTTAAAGCACAAACCCAGCTTGGTGAACAATTAACGACCCTGCCGTCCGGTTTAGCTGACATGTTGCGTTGGGATCATGCTTACAATCAAAAGTTATTGGAATCGGAATCTGCCGTCAAAGCGCTGGGCCGGTTAAATGGCCAGCAACAAGATAATCTGGAACGTTTACAGAAGCAAAACGCTGATCTACAAAAGAAAATTGATGCACTGACCCAAATCGAAGCCAAGTTGAATCAAAGTGGCGGAGGCTAAGGATGAGCGGAAATAACGCCCGATTATTGTTGGTTGATGATGATCCGAGTTTATTGCGACTGATGACTTTACGCCTGGAAGGTGAAGGTTATCAGGTGATTAGCGCCGATTGTGCCGAAACAGCTTTGACCATGTTGGCCAAGCAACCGGTGGATGTGGTACTCAGCGATTTGCGGATGCCGGGACTCGACGGCATGGCGCTGTTTGATGAAATTGCCAAACGTAACCCCGGTTTACCGGTAGTGCTGATGACGGCGCATGGTTCTATTCCGGAAGCTGTTGCTGCAACGCAGCGCGGGGTATTTGGTTTTTTAACCAAGCCGCTGAACAATGTTGAACTGCGCGATATTCTGCAAAAAGCGGTGCATCAATCGCATGTGCCAAGTAAAGACGAATGGCGCCAGGCCATTGTCACCCGCAGCAAAGGTATGGATCAACTGCTGGAGCAGGCGTACCGGGTGGCGCAGCGTGATGTCAGTGTGTTGATCACCGGCGCCAGCGGTACCGGTAAAGAGTTATTGGCCAAAGCCATTCATCAGGCCAGCCCACGCGCCCGCCGTAATTTTGTGGCGATTAACTGCGGCGCTTTGCCGGAACATTTGCTTGAATCTGAGCTGTTTGGTCACGCCAAAGGTGCCTTTACCGGTGCGGTCACCGAGCATGCAGGTTTATTCCGTGAAGCCGATGGCGGCACGTTATTCCTCGACGAAATTGGTGATATGCCACTACCGTTGCAGGTGAAATTGCTGCGGGCTCTGCAAGAGCGGCAGATCCGCCCTGTAGGTAGTGCCAAATCAATTCCGATTGATGTGCGACTGATTTCTGCCACCCACCGTGATTTAAAGCAAGCGATGCAAGAGCAAAGTTTTCGCGAAGATTTGTATTACCGGCTAAATGTGGTGAATCTGCAGCTGCCGACTTTACGCGAAAGAGCCGAAGATATTCCGCTACTGGCGCGGCACGTGCTGGCACAAAGTGGTGAGCGTCACCATGTGCAGGTCAATCGTTTTTCCGAAGATGCGATGCAGGCGCTCGTCACAGCGCAGTGGCCGGGCAATGTGCGGCAACTGGTGAACGTGGTGGAGCAGTGTGTGGCGCTGACCAGCAGCCCGGTGATTAGTCTGGCGCTGGTTGAACAGGCGTTGGCGCAAAACCGCAGTTTCTGGCCGACGCTGAGCGAAGCGCGGGATCAGTTCGAACGGCAGTATCTGGTGCGGGTGTTAAAAATGGCCGAAGGTAATGTCACCCGCGCGGCAGAACTTGCTGGACGGAATCGAACTGATTTTCACAAGCTTTTGAAAAAACATGAATTAAGCGCGGCGCAGGTCTCAGAGCAAGGTGATGAGCCTGAGTAAGCAGCCTTAAAAAATGGTTGTGGATGAGTTCTATATAAATAGCAAAGTGAAGTGAGATGAACGAAAATTTTGATGTCGAACCCGACGTATTAAAAGCAAAAATTACCGCCGAAACCGCGGTGATCAGCTGGTTGGAGCTGCAAAAATTTTACGCTGCCGGTGATGTATTACAGGTGTCGGCAGCGCTTGATTTGATTGATGTGGCATTTGCTTTTGCCACCGATGCCAAGCCGCAAGTGGCGGCCTGGCTGGCGCAAGGCCAGTTAGGACGGGTTGAAGCCGATCAGGCGCAGGCCTGGTATCAACAACAAACGATGTTGTGGGCGGTGGTGATTTCGCCCTGGGTGTTGGTGCAGGATAAAGCTGCCTAGTCGCAGCCAACTTTGCCGCAAACAGCTTCGTTGTATTAGTTGCTTACGCTCGTTACAGCTACAATCTTCAATGTCGTTGTCACATTTATAAAAAGGTAATGCATGTCGGACATCCGTGGTTTATCCGCCTGGATGAAGTTGCTGCTCAATCAGAAACTACCATCCATTAACAGCGTCGTGCTGGAAGTCTGTCAGCTCAATGACAGCAGCGAAAGTAGTGCCGACGATCTGGCGCAAATCATTTTACGTGACGCCAACCTGACTTCTAAAGTGCTGCGGGTGGCGAATACCGTGCACTACAACCGTTCCAGTAAACCGGTGCAAACGGTATCGCGGGCCATAGTGCAGATTGGTTTTATTGAAGTCAAAAACATTACGCTGGCCAGTGTGCTGATTGACAGCCTCCTCAGTGGTAAACCCAAAGCGATGTTGTTACAACGACTTGCCCGCTCTTTTCACGCGGCGGTGCAAGCAAGGGCGATGGTGCCGAAGCTGGACAGCGACCGGCGTGAACAGGTCTTTATTGCCGCGTTACTGCGACAAGTGGCCGATTTAGCATTATTGGCCAGCCAGGAAACCGCTGCCGAGCAATTTATCGTCGAGCGTGATTTGTACCCTGATGACGAACACTCCATTGCGATGAAATATCTCGGTGTCGGCATCGATACGCTGAATAAAGAACTGATTAAAGAGTGGAAACTTGGTGATTTATTACTGGATGCGGTCAGTCCGGTGCAAAAATCCGGCGCTTTGGCGGGTATTGTCAATCTGGCGGATCAAATCAGTCAGCATATTGAGCAAGGCCTGACATCACCACAAATGACTGAGCATTGCTTGCAACTGGCGAAAATCTGCCAGCTCAGCGTCGAAGAAAGCCATCAACAAATTTTACTGATGGCGGATGAAGCGGCGGCTATCGCCAGTAGCTACGGCGCGGATAAAATTCTGCCGCAATTGCCAGACCGTCAGCAAATTCTGGAAGCCACAGCGCAATACGCCGTTACTGACCACGAACTGGTGCGGCATCTGAACTTATTGTTTAAGTTGTTTCAGCTGGGCGACAATCTGACAAAAATTCTGCATTCGGCGGTGCTTTGTCTGCATGAAGGCGCTGGACTTGCGCGTGTCAGCCTGATGTTGATGGATTATAAAAGTAAGTCATTTGAACCGCGTTATGTGGCCGGCCGCGACACCCTGGTCTGGCGCCAGCAGTTAAAAATTGAGCTGGATAAGCTGCACAAAGGTGAGTTGCTGCATGATTTATTATTGAAACAACAACCCATCTGGCGACCGAAAAATACCGCGTCGCAGCCGCTGGCGGGGCTGGAAGTGTTGTTACCACAGGATGGCGATTGTCTGGTCGCCAGCCTCAAAGTGGAAAAACGTATTTTTGCTCTATTTTACGCCGACGCCGCCGGAAAAGCAGTGACCCCACGCCAATTCGCCGAATTTCAGCTGGTCGCCAATACCCTGCAATTGATGCTGCAACACAACGAAGCGGCGGTGTGAGTCTTTAAGCAGCTTGAGCCACTTCAAGGCTGAGGGGCAAAAAAAAGGGAGTAGTATCAGGCTACTCCCAAACTGCAGAAACGCATAACCCGTCATCCCTGAAGCTGAGCTTCATTGCGGTTCAACCGTGGCTGAGCTGCAACTTCAATGATTTAGGGTGCAAACACCGTGGATTTCGGATCCTTCCGCAAACCGTGCAAGTACAGTTTGTCTCCATGACCAAAACACTATACAAGCACTAAATCCGTATTGCAAATGATTCTCATTTAAAATATGCTGTTTTTAACGACAACAGGGTCGCCATCAGGCAGCAACCAGGCTGCGCAGGTGTGGGTTGTCGGTAAAACAGGGAGTTGTGTCATGTTCAATTCAACCAATCCGCTGCTGTTAATGTGGTTGCAATTAGGCTGGATGTTGTTACCCGCCGGGCTGTTGGTAGTGATTGATTACTGGATATATCAGTCACTGGACAGGCGGGTCTGCTTGTTGGCCATCTTGCTGGTTTTGTTACTATTGTGTTGTGGCTTTTACCAGTGGCGTGCCAGTTACTGAACAGCTATTGCAGCGTTGTCAAAAAGCATCAATACTAGGCCTTAAACTCGCCTGACCGGAAAAAATGCTGATGCTGTGGGAACCTGGGTGGTTGTTGCGCTGCTGGTTGATGATGTCGTTGTTGGCGCCCATGCTGGTCTTTGCCGCATCCCCCCATCATTTGCCGTTGCCGGACAGTTCTGCCACTTCCTCCCTCCAGAGTGTCACTCCCACCACCGCCACTTCGGTGGAAGTTTACAGCCGTTTTATGCAACTTGGACGGCAACACCCGTTTTTATCCCAGGCCACTGCTTTGGTGCAGGATGCACAAGGATTTTTGTGGATTGGTACTCAGCATGGTCTGTATCGGTATGACGGTCAGGTGGTGGAGAGTTTTCGCGCCGATCCGACCGATGCCAGCAGTTTATCCTCAGACTGGATTTCGACCTTAATGTTGGATCGCCGTGGTCAGCTGTGGGTGGGCACCCGCTACGGCGGACTGAATTTGTTTGATCCGGCCACCGAGCGTTTCAGCCGGGTCGCCATTCCGCGATCACAAGGCATCGTACAGCAGGTCGAAATTAGCGCTTTGTATCAGGATAAAAATCTACAGATCTGGGTTGGCACCTTTGGTGCCGGTCTATATCGCTGGCATGCCGAAAATCAGCAGCTGGAACTGGTGCAACTGCCAGCGGCGTCCCGCGAAATTGATGGGTTGTTTATCAATAGTTTATTACTTGATGATGAAGGTTATTTGTGGATCGGCACCGGCAGCGCGCCACTGCGTAATCGGGGCCAGAATAAAGGCGGCGCTTTGCGCTGGCATCCACAGCGGCTGGATAAACAGTTATTCAGTGTCGACAATTCAGCCTTAAAAGTAGCGGCAGTGACCACCATCAAGATGGATGCAACCGGCCAGGTCTGGCTGACCAGCTATGGTGGTGGTTTATTGCGGTATTTGCAAAGTAGTCAGAAATTGCAACTGGTCGCACAACAACCGGAACTTTTGAAAAGTGGTCTGCTGACGGATTTATGGTTTGGCCAGGATGGCGGTTTGTGGGTGAGCAGTTATGACCAGGGCTTGTGGTATTTGCCTGCACCGGATCAACCCTGGCAACAGTTTCGTGCCAATCCGATTGTCGCGCATCAAATTCAGAGCAACAACCTGACCGGATTATGGCTGGATAACCAGCAAACCTTGTGGATGAAAAGCCCGGCCGGTATTTACGGCTTGTCGGCCATCGCGCAAAAAGTGCGGAATTTGCCGGTAGATCCAAACAACCCGGCGTTGTTGGCGCACAACGATGTCTTTGGTATGTCGCTTAAATCCGGTCAAACCTATTGGCTCGCCAACCGCGATGCCGGTGTCGCCGAAGCTGATTTAACTACGGCGACCGTCAAACGCTGGCCAATCCGGCTGGAAAAACCACAAGAAAAAATGCCAACGCTGGTGCGCCAGGTGTTGCAGGATCATCTTGGGGTGGTGTGGATTGGTACCGATTCCGGTTTATTTCAGCTCAATCAGCGCACCGGTCTGTGGCAACTTTATCCGCTGACTGACGCCGAAGTGCAGCCGCATATCGGCGTATTGTATCAGGATACGCTCAACCGGTTTTGGGTTGGTACCCGTGGCGAAGGTTTGTTTTTGCTAGATGGCAGCACCAAACAACAATTCCGCCAGGATCTCGCCTCCGATACCGGCCTTGCCAGTGACACCATTAGCACCATGCGGGCTGACGAGCATCACGATTTATGGATTGGGTATGCCGATCAAGGCCTTTCCAGGCTGGCGTTGCCAAGCGGGAAAGTGCAAAGCTGGCGCGAAGGCACGCAAAGCGCGGCAGGCCTGCGTTTTAATGGCATTCAGCTGATTTATCCCGAAGGTGGTGAGCTGTGGATCCGGGCTGGCAACGTCAATCATCGGCTGCTGCGTAGCAAAGACGATGCAAAGAAAATCGAAGGTTTTAAAGCCTATGTCGGCAGCGACGATGCGGATATTTATCTGCGTAAAGCACCGAATTTTTTATGGTTGTACCGCACTCAGCTGCAGAATCAGGATTTAGTCCAGTTTAACGAAGCCCATGGTTTTCAGGTGACCACCTGGATTGGTTCATGGCTGGTCAATCAGGATGGCCAGCATCTGCGCGGCGGCAATCAGGGACTGGATTATTACTACCCGGCTAAATTTTTGCAGCAGCCGGAGCCCTTAGTCGTGCGGCTGACTGGTTTTAATGTGTTTAACAAAAGAGTCCGGCCGGCGCAGGATAAAAAAAGTGTCTTACAACGGGCGATTGGTTATGCCAGCGAAGTGCGACTGAACTACGAACAGGACATGTTTACGCTGCAGTTTTCGGCATTGGATTTTGTGCAGCCAGGACAGACCCGCTATCGTTACCGGCTGTCGGGTTTTGACCGCGACTGGATTGAAACCGATGCCAGCAGCCGTCAGGCCACTTACACCCGCTTAGCGCCGGGCGATTATCAGTTTGAAGTGATGGCGCGCAGGCCAGGGCAAAGCTGGCCAGCCGATGGTGCGACCCGGGTGCTGGTTAAAATTCTGCCGCCCTGGTGGTTAACCTGGTGGGCAAAAATCGCCGCTGCGTTGCTGACCTTTGGCGCGATTTGGGCGTTCCTGCGCTTTCGGCTGCGCAATGAACGGCAAACCCGTAACTGGCTGGAGCAAGTGGTCAGCCGCCGCACTGCTGAGCTGCAAACCCAGAATCAGGCGCTGGCGGAATCCTACCGCGATATGACCTTGCTGCAGATGTTGGCCAAACAAATCACTGCGTCGTTAGATCTGCAGGAAATTCTGTTTTTGTGCCATAAAAGCCTGAATGAAATCATGGACGTGCACGTGCTCGCTATTGGTATTTTCCGCCCGGACACTCAGAGCCTGGAATTCAGTCATTGGCTGGAAAATGGCCGCTTGATGGAACCTTTTGAGCTGAAACTGCAGCCGGAGGTGAATCTGGCCTCGGTTAGCTTTAATCAGCAGCGCGAAATTAACATTCAGCAACGTGACCAGTTTTTGCAGTATTTACCAGAAATTCCACCGCCAATTAACGGCGCGCCGATGCAATCGGTGTTGTATTTCCCGTTGGGGGTGGATGGTGAACAGATCGGTTGTTTAAGTCTGCAAAGCCCAAGAATAGAAGCTTTTGCACCACAGCAGACCAATCTGGTACGAACGCTGGCCAGCAATATCGCCATTGCTGTGGCCAATGCACAAATCGTCGCGCGGCTACAACAAACGCAGCAACAGTTGGTGATGCAGGAAAAAATGGCGTCGTTGGGTGGTTTAGTGGCCGGTGTGGCGCATGAAGTAAATACGCCGCTGGGTATTTGTGTCACGGCGGCCAGCCATTTGCAGCTTGAGCTGGCGGCTATCACTTTGGCGCATCAGCAGCGCAAATTACTGGTGCCGGAGTTCGAGCGCTTCCTGGAAACCGCCAATACCGCAGCCTTGATGCTAACGCAAAACACCGAACGGGCGGCGGCGTTGATCAATAGCTTTAAGCAGGTGGCGGTGGATAAGTCGGCGATTAGTCTGCGTGAATTTGATGTGGCGGAGTACTTAAAAGAAGTGATCCGATCGCTACAGCCGGAGCTGAACCGGCGGCAATGTCAGCTGCAACTGTCATCAGATCCTGGCATTACGTTATATGCCGATGCCGGCTCGCTGGCGCAGTTACTGACCCATTTGGTGATGAATTCGCTGCAACACGGTTTTACCGCGGAGATGCGCGTGCCACCGCTGATTGAGCTCAAAGTACAAAAAACGCCGGCGCATATTCAGCTGGAATACCGCGACAACGGCTGTGGCATGAGCGCCGATACGCTCAAACGGTTATTCGACCCGTTTTTCACCACCAAACGCAGTGAAGGCAACAGCGGTTTAGGCGCGCATATTGTCTACAATCTGGTGACAGCGCAGCTCAATGGCAGCATTTATGCCAGCAGCGAACTAGGCCAGGGTTTGTATTACCGGATTTTATTGCCACAGTTGCGCCGGCCCGATTAACGGCGTTGTAAGCACTGGTGATTTTTTATCCCAAATCTGGTGTGTTAAACCAGATATTTTGATTGCAATTATCTTTCGAGTGTCTAAAATGACTTTCGAAATGATTGAATATCTTTCGAATCGAAACATCAGATTCAAATCACTAAGCGGATAGCATGAACAAACGCAACACCCAACAACGTCGTCGCGCTATTGTCGAATTACTGACCCAACAAGGGGAAGTGAGTGTCGACGAGCTTGCGATGCAGTTTGCGACCTCTGAAGTGACCATTCGCAAAGATTTGACCGCGCTGGAGCACACCGGTTTGTTGTTGCGCAAATACGGCGGTGCGGTGTCATTGCCGCAAGAGCTGATGACCGAAGCCGTGGTTGAACGAATTTCAGCGAGAAAACAGGCACTTGCCAAAGTGGCGGCCAGCTTAATCCGTGATCACTACCGCATTATTATCGACAGCGGCAGCACCACAGCGGCGTTATTGCCAGAGCTCTCAAACAAACAAGGTTTGGTGGTGATGACCAACTCACTGTTTATCGCCAACAGCCTGCGTGAACTCGAGCACGAACCCAAATTACTCATGACCGGCGGTAGCTGGGACGCCCAGTCTGAGTCCTTTCAGGGCCAGCTGGCGGAACAAGTATTACGCGCCTATGATTTTGACCAACTGTTTATCGGCGCCGATGGCATCGATTTACAACGCGGCACCACCACTTTTAACGAACTGACCAGCTTAAGCCGGGTGATGGCTGAAGTGGCACGCGAAGTGGTGGTGATGGTTGAATCCGATAAAATCGGCCGCAAAATCCATAATTTAGAACTGCCGTGGACGTCGATTAAAATCCTGGTAACAGACGATAAGTTACCCGACACGGCAAAACGGCAAATAGAACAGCAGGGGGTCAAAGTGATTTGTGCCCCTGTCCAACCCAATACCGATAAACCGGAGTAAATATGTGTGGAATAGTCGGCGCTGTAGCGCAACGTGATGTGGTAGAAATCCTGGTTGAAGGTTTACGTCGCCTGGAATACCGTGGTTATGATTCGGCCGGTGTGGCGGTGATCAGCAACAGCGGCGAATTACAACGTCTGCGCCGTTTAGGCAAAGTCAAAGAACTGTCTGATGCGGTGAAATTAACACCAACTCCAGGCGGCACCGGTATTGCGCACACCCGTTGGGCTACCCACGGCGAGCCATCTGAGCGTAACGCGCACCCGCATGTTTCTGAAAAAATCTCTGTAGTGCACAACGGTATCATCGAAAACCACGGCCCGCTGCGCGAGATGTTGAAAGGCAAAGGTTATGTGTTTAATTCCGATACCGACACTGAAGTCATCGCGCATTTAGTCGAAGAAGAATTAAAAACGTCTGAGTCATTATTATCTGCAGTACAAAAAGCGGTGAAACAATTCAACGGTGCGTATGGCACTGTGCTGATGGACCAAACTGATCCAAGCCGGTTAGTGGTGGCGCGTTCTGGCAGCCCGCTGGTGATTGGTTTAGGCATTGGCGAAAACTTTATTGCTTCGGATCAGTTGGCGTTATTGCCGGTGACCCGTCGTTTTATGTTTTTAGAAGAAGGCGACGTGGCGGAAATTACCCGCACCACAGTGCGTATTTTTGATAAAAACGGTGCGCCGGTCGAGCGCGTGGCGCATGAATCGAACGTCAGCTATGACGCCGGTGACAAAGGCCAGTACCGCCACTTTATGCTCAAAGAAATCTACGAACAGCCGTTTGCCATCAACAACACGCTGGAAGGCCGCTTAAACGCCGAATCCGTGCTGGACGAAACCTTTGGTAATGGCGCGGCTGAGCTGTTCAAAAAAGTTAAACACGTGCAGATCGTCGCTTGTGGAACTTCTTACCACTCCGGCATGGTCGCGCGTTACTGGTTAGAATCGTTAGGCGGCATTTCCTGTAACGTCGAAATCGCTTCTGAATTCCGTTACCGCAAATCTTTTGTCCAGCCAAACAGCCTGTTAGTCAGCATTTCGCAATCAGGCGAAACCGCGGATACGCTGGCTGCGCTGCGTCTGGCCAAAGAAGCCGGTTATGTCGGTAGCTTAACCATTTGTAACGTGGCTGGCTCATCGCTGGTGCGTGAATCAGATTTAGCCTTTATGACCCGCGCCGGCGCTGAAATCGGTGTGGCTTCGACCAAAGCTTTCACCACGCAGTTAGTTGGCCTGGCGATGTTGACGCTGGCGATTGGTAAATACAATGGTTTAACCGCTGCCCAGCAAAAAGACATGGTTGAAGCGCTGCGTTCATTACCAGCCAAGTTAGAGCAAACGCTGGAACTGGCCAGCAGCATTGAAAAGCTGGCGGAAGAATTTGCCGACAAGCACAACTCACTGTTCTTAGGCCGTGGCGATCAGTACCCGATCGCCATGGAAGGCGCGCTGAAACTGAAGGAAATTTCCTACATTCACGCCGAAGCCTACGCCGCCGGCGAGCTGAAACACGGCCCACTGGCACTGATTGACGCGCAAATGCCAATCATCGTGGTCGCGCCAAACAACGAACTGTTAGAGAAGCTGCAGTCGAACGTTGAAGAAGTCCGCGCCCGCGGCGGCATCCTGTACGTCTTCGCCGACGCCAATGCTCACTTCAAGTCCGACGCCACCCAGCGCGTGGTCAACGTACCACACGTGCACCCGCTGATCGCACCGATTATCTATACCATCCCGCTGCAGTTATTGAGTTACTACGTGGCGATTATTAAAGGTACTGATGTGGACCAGCCGCGGAATTTGGCCAAGTCTGTTACTGTTGAGTAATTTATAAGTTAATTATTGGTTGAAATATATGAAAGCCCGGCTATACCCAATCAGGTAGGCTGGGCTTTTTTATGCTTAAATTCAGTCATGCTGATTTCGCGAAACAAGTTGCGGCACCTTCGACTAATCAGATCAGGGAACGATAATGAACCGCGAACAGGCACAACACTTATTACAAACTGCTTTAGCCAATCCGGCAGCACAATTTCGGGATGGGCAATGGGAAGCGATTGATGCTTTGGTGAATCAGCTTCAAAAGTTGTTGGTGGTGCAGCGCACGGGTTGGGGTAAAAGTTCGGTGTATTTTATCAGCACCAAAATTTTCCGCGATCGCGGTTTTGGCCCAACCATTATTGTGTCGCCACTGTTGGCACTGATGCGAAATCAGTTGGAGTCGGCGCAGCGCCTAGGTCTTGTTGCTGAAACGATGAATTCGTCGAACACTGATGAGTGGGAGTCAGTGAAACAACGACTATTGGCGGACGAGATTGATTGCCTACTGATTTCACCGGAACGATTAGCCAATGACAATTTTACCGAAACTGTGCTGCAACCTGTGGCGAACCACATCGCCTTGATGGTGATCGATGAAGCACATTGTATTTCCGATTGGGGCCATGATTTTCGGCCGGACTATCGGCGTATTGTTAGTATTTTGCGGCAATTGCCGGCCAATACGCCGGTGCTTGGCACCACGGCAACAGCCAATAACCGGGTAGTCGCCGATATTCAACAGCAACTCGGTGATCTTTACATTCAGCGTGGGCCGTTGATCCGCGACAGTCTGGCACTACAAACACTGCTGTTACCTGATCAGGCATCGCGTCTAGCATGGTTGGCGCAGGTGATCCCGACTTTACCCGGTACCGGCATTGTTTATACCCTGACGATCAGGGATGCGGAGCTGGTGGCAGACTGGTTGTGTGCCAATGGCATTGTTGCCAAAGCCTATCATGGTAGTATCGAGGCCACTGGCTTTGCCAACAGCAATAGCTATCGGCAGTACCTTGAAGAATTGTTATTAACCAATCAGTTAAAGGTGTTGGTCGCGACAACGGCCTTAGGCATGGGTTATGACAAACCTGATCTGAGCTTTGTGCTGCATTATCAGGCGCCGGGCTCGATTGTGGCGTATTACCAGCAAGTCGGTCGTGCCGGGCGTGGCATCGACCATGCGATTGGGGTATTGATGTCGGGTGTGGAAGATCAAGACATCCATCAGTTTTTTCGTGGTGCTTCTTTCCCTGCGCAAGGACAGGTCGATGAAATTTTGCAGGTGTTGGCAAACTCTGATGGTTTATCAATCCGGGGAATTGAAGAACGCACGAACCTGCGGCAGGGGCAAATCGAGAAGGTGCTGAAACTGTTGAGCGTGGAGAATCCAGCGCCCGTGATCAAGCTCAATAGTCAATGGCGTCGGGTGCCGGTGCCCTATGTGATGGATCACGCCCGTATCGCCCATTTAATCGGGCAGCGCGAGCAGGAATGGGCCGAAGTTCAGGCGTATCTGGCTGAGACTGGCTGTAAAATGACCTTTTTGCGGCGTGCTCTTGATGATCTCGATGCCACTCCATGCGGCAAATGTACGTCCTGCCTGGGCCAGCCTGTGGTTTCGCCTGAGCTGAATGCTTTATTGGTACACCAGGCCGCGGTACTGCTCAGACAATCAGAAACGATGTTGCCCCCCAAAATTCAGGTCGCGGCGAATGCGTTTACCGCTTATGGTTTTCGTGGCAATTTACCGAAAGAGTTACAGGCGCAGGAAGGGCGGGTATTATCCCGCTGGGGCGATGCCGGTTGGGGTCGTACCGTGGCCGTGCATAAACAGGCTGGGCGCTTTGGTGATGAGCTGGTTGCAGCAGTTGCAGAGATGATCCAGCAACGCTGGCAACCCCATCCAGCACCAGGTTGGGTTTGTGCTGTACCATCGTTGCATCAGCCTGACCTAGTTGCCGATTTTGCGCAGCGGCTGGCGATACAATTAGGTTTACCTTATTTGGCGGCTGTGACGAAAGTGAAGCATAACCAGCCCCAACGATTGCAGCAAAACCGCTTTTTTCAGTGTCGAAATCTGGATGGTGTTTTTGCGGTGCAAACAAATATATCGACAGCGCCGGTGTTGCTGGTGGACGATCTGGTGGATTCCGGTTGGACGCTCGCTGTCATTGCGGCCTTATTGCAACAAGCAGGTAGCGGCTTGGTCCATCCGGTTGCGCTTGCTACAGCTTCGGTAAAAGATTGATGAATTTATCCCCTATGGCGCAAGCGACGGTACTGTTGACCTGCTATTTCAGTGCGGCCAGTGCTGCAATTATAAATAGTTCCGATAATGTGAAACCGCTCAGCACTGCCGAGTGGGGGCGTTTTGCGTTGTGGCTCAACCAACAAGGTGCGACACCAGCTGATTTACTGAGAGCAGATGTTTCGGTGTTGTTGCAGGGCTGCCAGATTGCGCAGTTGGAGGCTTCGCGCATTTTGCAGTTGCTAAAGCGTGGTCACAGTCTGGCGCTGGCGCTGGAGAAATGGCAGCGGGCTGGTCTTTGGCTGGTTACCCGCTCAGATGCAGAATATCCGACACGGTTAAAACAACGCTTAAAAAATGCCTCGCCGCCGGTGTTATTTGGTTGCGGTAATAAAGCACTATTAAATGCCGGTGGTCTGGCGGTGGTGGGGTCGCGCAATGCAGTTACCGATGATTTGTTATTTACCCAGCAAGTCGGCGCCAAGGCGGCCGCTGCCGGGGTGGCTATTGTTTCTGGTGGCGCTCGCGGTGTAGATGAAGCGGCGATGCTCGGCGCGATGCACAGTTCTGGCGCGGTGGTTGGGGTGCTGGCAGACAGCTTACTGAAAGCCGCCACCAGCGCCAAATGGCGGCAGGGGCTGATGAATGGCACGACTGTGCTTATCTCGTCGGTTTATCCGGAAGCGGCATTTTCTGCGGCGCATGCGATGGCCAGAAACCGGTATATCTATTGCCTGGCGGATAGTGCGCTGGTGATCCACTCATCGACAAAAGGCGGTACTTTTAACGGCGCCAGCGAGAACCTACAACAAGCTTGGGTACCGTTATGGGTGAAACCAACCCATGACATTCAGGCAGCGAATGCCTGTTTTGTCGCAAAAGGCGGGCGCTGGGCGGAAGCTGATATCAACAATCTGAATATTGCAGCGCTGATGGTCAGTCAGCCGGTGCCGGCAATGGTTGTCGGTGAACCGGCGGTGGCTGGTTATAATACGGCTTCACAGCTGCAGGCTGATTTGTTCGACACTTCCCACCTGAACTCTGAGCTCAGTTAGCGTTTTTACTGAACATTAATTTTGGTATGTCCAGGCCTGTCCAGAAATTTTATACGGCGGGAGTATCTATTCATTTATTTAATAACTTGAAAAATTTAATATTCTAATTCAATGGCTTATTAATCTATATTAATTCTTAAATCTATTCACCGATCTATTCTGATGCGCCTTGACCCTGAACTGGAGAATGTCCTGAGTTTATTGCTGGCGGGTGGGAAAACCACTAAAGAAATGATGTTCGCACTGGCCATCAGCCAACCGACGTTGTCCAGGCGTTTGCAAAAGTTGGGGCCGAAGGTTTTGCAGGTCGGGCACGCCAGACAAGCACGTTATTTTGCAGTAAAGGCGCTGGATGGTCATCAGAATTGGCCTGTGTATAAAGTCAGCCCGGCAGGAGAACCAGCGCTGCTGGGGCAACTATTTTTGTTGTACCCGCAATACTATTTGCTGCAAACCCCCGAACAACAGTATCTGTACGACGATTTACCCTGGTTTATCCAAGATATGCGCCCACGAGGGTTTATTGGTCGTGCGTTAGCCAAACAGTGCTGGCAAGCGCTTGAATTGACATCCGCTGAGCCTGAATTGTGGCAAGCGGAAGATGTGTTAAAAGCCTTGGTGCTGATCCCACATGACGCCGTCGGAAATTTGCTGATTGGGCATGATAGTTATCATCGCTGGTTAACTCTACAGCCACAGTCTTGTCAAATGACTGAGTTGCCGACTAAAGCTAGTTTGGCTGATCAGGGGGAAATCGGCCCTTCGTCGGCTGCGGGTGAACAGCCGAAATTTACCGCTGGTATCGATGAGCGCCATTATTTAGTTAAGTATTCGGCAGCCCTGACCGCAGAATCTAACCCGGTGGCGCAGCGGTGGGCGGATTTGTTATGTGCCGAAGCTGCGGCGCTCACATTGTTAGCTTCGTGGGGTGTACCTTCTGCAAAATGCCAGATTGTGCAAAGTGAACAACGTACTTTTCTTCTGTCAGAGCGGTTTGATCGCGAAGGATTATTTGCGCGGTACGGCTTGGTATCGCTGATGGCGGTTGATGCCGAATTCATCGGCAAAGCCAATTTATCCTGGCCCCTGCTGGCAAACGAATTGGTAGACCTGGGGCTATTGTCTGATGCTGACAGGCAACTGGTGCATCGAATTTGGTGTTTTGGGCAGTTGATCGGAAATTCCGATATGCACAACGGCAATTTATCGTTTTTTTGGTTGGATGATTCACTGGAAAGACCAGAACTGCAGCTGGCGCCTTGTTACGATATGCTGCCGATGTGCTTTGCACCGGCTCGCTCCGGCGTTATCAAGCAGGATGCCTGGCTGCCAAACTTAAAACTGGACGTCGCCGGTGTTCACTGGCGAGCTGCGTATCAGATGGCCGAGCAGTACTGGCAACAACTCAGCGCTGAGCCAAGCTGCAGCGAAGGTTTTCGGCTATTAATGCAGCAGAATTTTGTACAGTTGCGGCAAGTGAAAGATAGTCTCTGGCGTATGCTCTAGCGTCTGCTTGTGCCTGCAGGATCTCCAGGTTGTTTTGTCATGCAATTGATTAATCTTCGTAAAAACCCTCAAGCCATCCCGCAAATCGCCCAATGGCATTTCGACGAATGGCATGCGCTGTTTCCAGAGAGAACGCTGGCGGATTTTGCTGCTGAGCTTGCCGAATCACTGCAAAGTGATGATATACCCGTCATCCTTGAAGATGCGGGGGTGTTGCCTTCGCTCGTTCGCCCCAGTCACATAGAACAGCTATGCTCCTGGGGCCTCACGATCTCGTCGCCTACCCGAATCTTCAATGATTTTGGGTATATTCCGCAGACCTGGTTGCTGCTGGATGAGCAGCAAAACGTCTGTGGTACTGGTTCGTTGTTACTGCGGGATATGAAGACCAATCACCAGCTTAGTCCCTGGCTTGCCCGCTAGTTGCTGCCACAACATTTTTTATATTTACGGCCACTACCACAAGGGCAAGGATCGTTGCGGCCGGTCTTTTGTTCGTCGCGACGTACCGGCTGTTGCGGTGGCGGCGAGGGCGGTTGGATTTTAAATTTGGTGAGATCGAAGGCGTAATCCAGCAGCTCCTCAAAAGGCAGGGCGATACTGGCAAAAATTCGCGGGTCAATCGATACCGGGGCTCGGTTGCTGGTTAGCTGTGTCGGGTTTTTGCCAAATTCTTTTGCCCGCTGTTTTAACCAATACAGCTGCACCTGGCAGACCGTATCTTCAAAATACCGGCAAAGCAGCTCCTGCGTGCGCGCTGGCAAGGCGGCAAAGGTTTTCAGTAAATCCGGCTCCCGCAATGCCACCATCAGGATGGGTTGCAAGCGACTTTGCAGCTCTGCCGGTAAACTGAGCCACGGCTCAGGATCAAAGGTCATCGCCAGGGTAAAGCCATAACAAAAGGCGACAAAATCGATATTTCGCTGTTTATCTCTTAACCAAAGTCCGCAGTAGGCCTGCTGATTTTCCATCAACAAGTCCGCGTTGCAATTGAGCAATTTGATGCAGTATTTTACACCTATCCCGATCTCAGCTTCTGTGTGGACTGCCGCATTTGGGATCACCACCGGCAACCATAGTGATGGATGGATCATCGTCGGGCCTGAGGCAATACCCGCCAATAAGCCGTCCAGTTCTGCCAGATTAACAATACCGCAGCTATCATCGGCATTGATAAAAAAGTCCTGAAAATTCAACACGTCTGTTGAGCTAAAACCTGCACGCGCGAATTTGTCGAAGTTGTGATAGCTGCCGATCAATGCCAGCTGAAGCTGCGTCTGCTGATAGTTTTGATTGGCTTTTTCGACCTTTTTTTCATATTCACGCTGTTGCCACAGTTGTTGCTGAGCATCCGTCAGCGCTGCAAACTGGTGGCCATAACGTTCTAATAACGCCTGAGACGCGGTTGCCGGCCGGCCATCGGCAAACGTTGCGCGGGAAGGCAGCATCGCACCGGCATTTAGTTTTTGGTGAAATAACAGCTTGCCGTCGTGTGCCTGCAGATAATCAATAAAAAAACCATCTTTGAGCAATTGGGTGACCTGATTAATTTGCCCTTGTGCGCTGCGTTCACTGCGTTGATGCCAGCGTACATCGGCGGCTTTTGTATGACTGATGCATGGCTGCAGCTGGATGTTGAGTTCGGGCAGGTAACGATCAAATGCCGCCTTTAACACCGCGTGGAGTTGCTGCTGCAGCGCATCCAGAAAACCCTGGCAGTCGCCTTTACGAACACCGGAAATGACGACCACGTAGCGGGTATGCAATTCCATCACAATCAGCTGTTTTTTGCCTTCAATGCTGACTTGATGCACCAGAAATTGTTGAAAAAACCAAGGTTCAGCGCTGATTTCGGTTTGGATCGTGGCATCGTCGCGATAATGTTTAGTTGGTGCAGCCGTGAGTGGACTTAGGGTAACCCCTTGGCGCAGGGTAGAAAAAAATTCGGCAGCATCTTTGCTGCAGTTGATCACAAGCACGTTGTTCATGGAGAGCACCCGATGTTCGTTAAAATCAAAATTCAGCATAAGCATAAATCAGATTGTTGGTATTGCCGTCAATTGTAATGAAAATGCCGTAAACGTTATGCTGCACTTCTGCAAAATATTTGTCGACTAACTGGAATGCCTATCAACAATTGGCGGGTTTCGTCCGATTAGTGTCTATTTCCTATACAGCATAAATATTCATTTTCCATAATTAAGGAACGAATTCAAGCAGTTGATCTGCTGGCATACAACTTGCCTTAGCAGGTCGGACTGACGTTTTTAGTCTAAATAATTCAACTAAACATGGAGTGTGAAATGCGTAAACTAATCATTGCCTCGGTACTTGCTGCCGCTTTATCGCCGCTGAGCGCTACCGCAGGGCTCGTCACCAGTTGGGAATATTTCGCCAGTTCGAATTGGGAAAATCCGGTGGTATTTAGTGGTGGTAATGGCACGACCGTCGTTAAAGACAAAGTTATCAGTTGGGGTGCTACAGGTGGTAAGTACGAAGGTGGCGGCTCGCTAAATCGCAGTGCGTTAGTCCTCGACGAGATGGCCGATACCGCTTTGGCCACGACCGGCGGTACAGCTGCAGCTTTAACCAACAGTATTACCCACCATAATAATGTGTTAACCGCTGGTTTTCAGACCCTGCAAAGTGCCGTGCTGCGCACCTCGTTAACCTTAAAACCATTTGCACCAGAAATGGGACCGACCTTCCCGGCCAAAGTTTTAAACTTTGATGTCCGCTTCAAAGAAACGCCAAACAATGGCTCGAACACCAATTGCGGTTTTACCAGCGTCAGTTCATGTGATGACATTTTTGTCATTATCAACCAGGAAAATTTAGTCACCTCGTTTGTCTATGACGGTTTTAAATACACCATCAACTTGATCGAAACCACTCAGTCGCTGAACTTACTTAGTGCAGCAGCCTGTGCAGTTGCTGGTGCGCAAGCGGGTTGTCTTGGTTTTCAGACCATTGAAGGTCAGGCAAACAAAGCGCAATTTGGCTTTTTAATTAACGCCGAACAGTTGGATGTTTCTGCGCCTGGTACCCTGGGTGTGTTTGCTTTAGGTTTGCTCGGCATGGGTTTAACGGCCCGTCGTCGTCAGCCGCAACTGAGCTGAAGGTTGATCACCAGAATCTGCAAGTTCGGTATCAATTTCGCCCGCTTAAGCAGCCTGCCACTTTTGAAAAACCCCGCAGCATTCGCGGGGTTTTTCTTGCCAGCAGGATGACCCGTCAAGCGTTTTACCGCTTTAAATAACACCGCATTTGCGTCAGCAACTCTGCTGGCGGGGTGTCCTTCACATCATTCAGATATTCTTCAAAGGGTGGAAAATCCGCTAGCTCCTCGCCACTGTGCGGTAGCCACTGGCCAAACAGCCAGTTGTAGGGTTGCTCCAGCTGCGCGTAATCGCCCTGGAATAACAAACTGACGGTGATACCTTGTGGCAAGTCCAGATATTGCAGCTGCCCGGCACCAGGTTGCGTTGGATCCAATCGTGTTTCCGTAGGTACGCTGACACAGGCCAGTGCCCGCAGGTCTTTGGCCGGTACTGTGAGCGGGTCGTCGTAATACAGACCAAAAAAACGGCTTTGTTCATCGAGTAAACCGGCTTCACCGGCCAGCATCGCTAGTTTGTCAAAGGTTTGGCCGATGCCAAGATAGTCACCCTGATGGGGTAATCCAACCAACGATACACTGGCAAAAGGTTGAATTTCAATTGGATAGGCCTGTAGATCAGGCTGAGCACTGGGTTGTAACATCATGTTAGTAAACTCCTCAACGCTGGCGGCAGTCGTCAGTTGATGACGGTACTGTTGCTTGTACTGCTGCGGACTGACGCCATATTGTTTGCGAAAAGCCCGGCTCAGTGCTTCAGCGCTGCTATAGCGCAACTGGCGTGCTATCTGTAGCAGCGATAACTCACTACGTAATAGCTGCCCTGCTGCCGATTGCAGCCGTAGCCGCCGGACTGTCATGTTGACCGGTTCTTCTGCCAACAAGCGGTAGATACGATGAAAATGCCATGGCGACATCCAGGCTTGCTCTGCCAACTGCTCCAAGGTTAAGTCTTCGCTAAGATGCTGATAAATATAATCAATCACCCGCTGTAAACGCTGCTGATACTGCATCGACGTTTGTACTTTCATTGGGTTCCTTACTCCTGGCATTACACAGTTCCTGTTCCACACCCATCGTATTCCACCTGCTGGCTTCAACCGGTAGCTGCACTCTAGCGCAGCTCCACCTGACATTGTTTGCGGTTTTTTTCGACAAATTTGTACCTAATGTGCCGGAATGGACTTGCGCTTGCAAAGTTTAATGGTTATGGTTAACACCATACTATGTATTGCAAAGTATAATGAATTTCTAAATCGATTCCTTTGAAGCAACAGGCTGCCAATGACGACCGATGACAAAACACAGGAAAAATGGGAAGTGCAACTTCGCAAAGGCTCACTGGAACTGGTGATCCTGGCGGCGCTGCAACACCGCACTTTATATGGGCTGGAATTGCTGAAGGTATTGCAGAGTTTTAAGTCCACAGCGATCACCGAAGGCACTTTGTATCCATTGCTCGACCGCTTAAAACGCGAGCAATTACTGGATGCGCAGTGGGTGCAGGAAGGCGACATCCGGCCACGTAAATACTACAGCCTGACCGCTGCCGGTTTAACCAAGCTTGGCGATTTAACCAGCCTGTGGCGCCAGTCGGTACAGGATATCGAATATTTACTGGCTCATCCGGGGCCGGATCCAATCAAAGTGACAGGAGCCTGAGATGGAACAACAGCAAATGATTCATCAGTATCTCAATACCTTACAACGTTATTTGGCAAGACTGAGCCCGGCTGAAGCCAAAGAAGTGATCCGGGAAATCGAAAGCCATATTTTTGATTTAATCGAGCAGCGCGAAGCTGCCGGGCAACAAGCCGATGCCGCAACAATTTTGCAGGGTTTTGGCGAACCACGGCAATTGGCCGAGCAATATGTCGCACATATGACCGACGGTGCGCCGCCGCCGCTGGGTTTCCGGGCCATTCAGCGGGTGAAACATGGGGTGACCGCTAGTTTGTATTACGGCATGGCAGTATTCGGGTTTATGACTTCGTTTTGTTTGCTGTTTCTGGCTGGCGCCAAGCTGATTACACCCGACGCCGTGGGTGTGTGGGCGATGTCAGAAGGTAACAGTCTGACCATCGCTTTTCTGGCGGAGCCATTCCCGCCTGAACAGGAACTGCTTGGTATGGCACTGGTGCCGGTAGCGATTGTATTGGGTCTCGCCCTGATGTGGTTGACCCGCCGGGTGCTGGCGGTGCTGAAAAATCACTTATATACCCGTCATCCTTGAAGATTCGGGGTTGTTGGCCGCCTTCGCTCACCCCAGTCACATAGGACTACTATGCTCCCGGGGATTCGCTCAGTTGCCGCCTACCCGAATCTTCAATGATTTTGGGTATAGACCGGTCAGCTGCGGGCTAAATATCTGCTGTAAGTCGTTGCTGATCAATGCAAAGTCTTCAGCATCAAAATAGTCCTGGTGCAGTTTGAACACCGTGTTACGGTACTGTGGTAACTGCATTTTCTGATTAATAAGGTCAATCAACAGCTGACCTGTCGGGCTTTTGTGACAGACCAGAAAACCTTTGATCACCGGCTGATCTTGCAGCCGGTGCCGGATAAACTGGCGGGATTGTGGCACTTGAGTTTCATGGCTACGCACCGTAGCTGCGAATTCAATAATGGCGTCAAGCCGCTGCTTACTTAGCATTTGCAATAAAGTCTCGGCGGCAAATTCGCCACCTCTTTGGTAGAAATTATTCGGAAACTGTTTAAGCAATGCATCAAGATTTTCACCATAGCTGCGCCCCTGTACCAGGCCGATTTTAAGTTTTGGTTGCTGGTGCAGCAGCCTTTGAAAATCGATTACTTCGCCGCCGAAGTGACGGTCACTGATCAGTAGCAGCGGTGGATACACCGAGGTGGGGCTGGCTGAGAAGTGTAAAAATTCAGCACGCTCCGGCGTCCAGATCTTGCTCATGGCACAATAATTTGGGTGCTGGCGCAGCAGTAACCAGCTGCGGGCATCCCCAAGCCGTATTGGCTCGATCTGAAGTTCAGGCGCTGCGACTTGCTGCAACAGACTCAGAATTTGAATATCAACATCACCACGGCCATCGCGACTATCGCTGTGATTGTTTAGCAACAACCACATCTGGTTGGCCATGGTGTGGCCTGCGGCGCCAATCCCTAGCAAAAACAACAGTCCAAAACGGATCAGGAGCTGCATAGTGACCTCACTGGCTGCCAAACGCGCCGAAGCACTGCAATGGTCGGTCGATGCTTTACTTTAGCAAAAGCTACTGCTTTTGCCTGAAGTCTTAGTCGTGATTGCGAACTTTGCGGGATCTGCAGCAACAACGCTGCTCTAATGAGTTACCGGCGATTCTTGCCACTGACCATTGCGTAAAAAACCCAACTGCCGGACGCCAGACAAAGCGGTATCTGCCGGCAGATAAGCAATGGCCGCCGGATTTTGCTGTACCTGCTGTAAAATGCTGTTGGCGTTGGCGAATTGCAGGTTACTGGCGTTACCGGTAAATACCAGCCGCGACCAGTACGATTGATATTGGTGGGCGGTAAGATTTAGAAGTTCCAGGCAAAATTGCTGATGCTCGGCTGACGATCGCGGTAAATGTAGCAATGTCGCTGCTTTACCGTCGGCAAAGGCAGCGGTTTTTTTCAGATACAACTGCATCAGCAGTTGCTGCGTGATCGCACTGCGGTTGTCGTTGTGGACCACCACCACAAAGTCGGCAGCATGCAGCGGCCTGGCCAGCATCAACGACCAGCAGCCGCTGCACAAAATCAGCATGAACAGGCGGCGGACACGGTCAGAATACAAAATCCACCCCCAGCGAAAAACCTTTAAAACGGCCAACGTTAGCAAGTTGGTGTTTGCCATTAAAGATGTCGGCTTTTAATGCGATCCCAGGCTGCAAATCATAGCGTAACGACAACACTTGCATCCGGTACGAAGTATTATTGAGGCTCCTTGAAAGATTGATACCTATTTGGCGAAGTTCCGGTGCTGTAACTTGGGTCAGCCACTGCACATTTTCCGGATTTTCGGTTTGCTTTTCCTGATGCAGTGTCACTATCACGCGGTCAAAACGATAGGATAAGGCGAGATACTCAGCGGTATTGATCACATCGGCGCTATCGGAGATGCCATAGCGGGAGCGTTCTGCCTCCAGTCTCCATGCCTGATATTGCCAGCGTAATCCCCAAAAAGTATATGCGGCGTCTTTATTAAAATTAAGCGCCGCCATAAATTGTTGTTGCGCGGCTAAACTTGCAGTAGATGCCTGCAGCTGCGGCAATAACGGCGCCAGTAACTGTGCGTTCAGCTGATCAGCATCGGTGTCGGCGCGCACCCCACCGGCGAACAACTGCAATTGCTGATAGGCCAGTTCAAGGCGCAGGTTGTTCATTTGATGCAGCTTGATTGGAATACCGCCAGAACCCTGGCGTTTAAACACATTGCCACTAAACTCAGTCAGCTGCAGCACATACTTCAGGCTAAAATCCTGGAAAATCTGCTGACCTTCAAAGGCCACCCCGTCGGCGACTTCAAAGTCAAAACGGTAATACAGCGCTTTGGGCAACCGCGAATAGTCGTGGCTATAACCGACATATTGAATATCGGACTGGGCAAATAATGGCACGGCCAGACGGCCGAATTTGAGTTGGTGATCAGGGGCCAGCTGATAACGGACAAAAGCCAGGCTGACGTCTGGATCATAATCTTCTAGTGCTTTACCGAGCAGCTGTAGGGTGTAGCTAAGATCGGCACTGCTTTCGGTCTGTAGTTGTAAGCCAAACAAGGTGTCGTCGGCAAAACTAAGGCCATCGTCGTTGTAAAACTCCACCAGCTGCGGATTGTCTTTGGAGGGCAGCAGTTTTCCCAGCCGCACCGAGCCAAAACCATTGATCGACACTGGTTGTTGTGCCTGCGCAGGCAGGAAGCAGGCGACGCTGGTGACTAACAAGCAAAGCAGGACTTTAAGCCGGGATTTGAATTTCAAAGCGGGTTCCCTCTTGCTCACGACTCTGGACGCTAATTTGCCCGCATAAATTGGAGCGGACGATCCGATGCACAATCGCCAGTCCGAGGCCACTGGTGCCGGTGCCTAACTGCGTGGTGTAGAAAGGGTCAAACACATGCTTGAGTTGATCATGTTCGATCCCCTGTCCGCCATCACTTAACGCCAGCATTAAAAATTGGTTTTGTCGGTACAACTCTACTTTACAATAACCACCCTCGCCACGTGGATAAGCGTGTTGAATGACATTGGACACCATGGTCGACAGCACTTGATGAAACAACCCCGGCATGCCGACCAGGGTGATTTTCGGCTCTAATTGCATTTGTAGTTCAATATGGGCTTTGGCCAGTTGCGGTTGCAGGCTTTGCAACACTTCGGTTAAATATGCAGATAAATCAAAGCTACGCTCGGCTTCGGTGCTTTGCTCTTTCGCCAACAGTTTAAAGTTGGTGACCAGCTGCGAAGCGCGGTCGGCGTTGTGGGTGATTAATTGTGCCGCTTCCAGCAGTGAGCTGACATTGTCCTGCAATACCTGCCGTGTTAGTTTGCCAGCGGTCATATCCTTGTGAATGCGATGAAGCTGTTCGTGCATACAAGTGACGCTGGTAATGATAATCCCGAGCGGGGTATTCACTTCATGCGCCACCCCAGACACCAGTGCGCCTAATGAGGCTTGTTTTTCCGACTGCAACAACGCTTCCTGGGTTTGTTTCAGGTCCTGCAGCGCCTGTTCGGTTTTTTCTTTCGCAGCCATCAGCGCAGTTTGAGATTGCAAAATTTGCTGCATATCGCCGGATAAGCGGTCCGACAACGCCACCATCCCGGCCGCTACTTCTTCAAACTCGTCATGTAAACCGAGCAGCGGGTTTTGCACGGTGTCGGTTTTATTCTGGATCGCCTCCATCAGCGCATGATGCAATTTGCATAACGGCCGCAGCACCAAAAGATGCAAGGTGAATGTCAGGCCGATGGCCAATAACACCAGCATAATCAACAGTTCTGTGAACTGACGTTGCAGGTTTTGCCGCAGTTCCTGATGGATGTAAGTAATGTCGTCGATGATTTGCAACTGACCGATTTGTTCGTTGTTGCCAGCGATAGTCAGAAACAAGGGCTGGCTGCTGCGTGCAGTGGCCGGTGCCGGGTTGCCAGCGGTGCGGGGCAAAGTCAGTTGATTCTGTTGCATATCGCGAACGGTAATGGCTTTGATCGCCTCATCATTCAGATAAGGTTTTAGCAGTACTTCCAGGGAGCCCGGGTTAAAGTTCCAGACATCAATGGCGATGGTCTGGCCAAGGGTGATTTGTAATTGCTGCAGGTGTTGTTGATGGGCTTGTTGCAGTTTTTGCGCATTGGTCACCCAATAAAATCCGGACATCAGCAACTGACAACTGACCAGGATCACCGTAATCACGACCAGCAATTTGCCGGTCAGTTTGAGGCTGAAACCTGAGGTTGAATTCGCTGCCATGCTGCAAAGGCTCCTTGAACACCGAAAACGCACACAGATAACTTTATGTTGCTGTTCAAAAGGATAGCAGGGAATTTTTTAATGGTCGTCTGACGAGTGCATGTTTCTAATTGAGCCTTGGGCAAAAAGCAGAACGGCACCACTGTGGTCAGCGGTGCCGGCAACCTGATTTACGCAAGTAGCGGATAGTCGGTATAACCTTCAGCGCCTGAAGCATAAAACAGCTCTTTGCGTGGCGCATTTAGCGCGGCATCCAGCTCCAACCGGCGTGGTAAATCCGGATTCGCGATAAATGGCACACCAAAAGCGACTGCATCAGCTTTGCCTTCGGCCAGCCATTGGTTGGCCTGTGCTTTGCTAAACTGCTCGTTAGCAATCACCACGCCACCAAATTGTTGTTTCAGCATCGGCGTTAAGCTGTTATCCGCCGCATGTTCGCGGGTTGAAATAAAGGCAATCTTACGCGCACCAAGCTCACGGGCAACATAACCAAAAGTTTCCGCCGGATTGCTGTCGCCCATATCATGCGCATCCATTCTTGGCGCTAAATGCACCGCTACCCGATCTTTGCCCCAGACGTCGATACAGGCATCGGTCACTTCCAGCATTAAGCGGGCGCGATTTTCCAGTGCACCACCATAGTTGTCCGTGCGCTGATTGGTGCTGTCTTGCAGGAACTGGTCAAGCAAATAACCATTGGCACCATGCACATGCACGCCATCAAAACCGGCGGCTTTGGCATTAATCGCGCCTTGACGGTACGCGGCAACAACCTCAGCGATTTCATCCAGGGTCAAAGCCCTTGGGGTTTCAAAATCTTTCATTGGCCGCAGCAAACTGACATGGCCTGCCGGTTTCACCGCACTGGGTGCGACCGGCTGCGCACCATCTAAATAAAATGGGTCTGACACCCGGCCGACATGCCACAGCTGCAGGAAGATTAACCCACCTTGCTGATGCACCGCTTCGGTGACGTCTTTCCAGCCAGCGACTTGTTCGTCCGACCAAATGCCGGGTGTATCCGGATAACCCACGCCCATCGGCGTTACTGAAGTGGCTTCGGTTAAAATCAGTCCGGCCGTGGCGCGCTGGCGGTAATAGTCGGCCATCAGTGCATTCGGCACCCGGCCGGCACTGGCGCGACAACGGGTTAACGGCGCCATAATAATGCGGTTTTTTGCGGTTAAATCGCCCAGTTGAATGGGATCAAACAAATTGACTGTATTCATCATTTCAGTGCTCAACATTAGGTGGTTTAAACCCGGCTAAAGTTGCTGCTGCATTTGCTCTAAAAACGCCTGCACCGCAGCTTCATTGCGGGAGAAAAAATTCCATTGCCCGACTTTTTTGCTGCTGATAAAACCAGCCCGTTGCAAAATCGCCAGATGGTTCGAAACCGTGGACTGGGACAGTCCGGTTTTTTGATCAATTTTGCCGGCACAGACGCCAAACGACAGCGGGTGCTCCTGATCGGCAAAATACAGATCCGGCTGTTTCAGCCAGTTCAGGATGTCGCGCCTAATCGGATGCGACAGCGCTTTGATCATTTCGTCCAGTTCATTATTACTCATCGGTTATCTACTCAGTTTGGGCCCAAACTCAATATATCTTTAAATCGCGATTAATCGAAATATATATCGTTAATTATCGATGTTCAAGGACTGATTAATAGTTAAGCTTTAAGTTTATGTTTTTCAACAATAATTAAATTCACTTCGTTGGGGAGATGCCACAATTCTGTGATGACGGCAATGTCACGGTGTCCATCGTATTATCGCATGCGTGCCCAGGCAACTCAGTGCGCTGCAACACTATCTTGCCGGCTATATCGGGTGATGGAGCAACGCCGGCAATTCAAACAATGACGTTATCTGATAGGTAGGCGAAATGCCGACGGGCAGTGGCTGTGCTGTGGTGTTTAGCCAGCAGCTGTCGATACCGGCGTTTTGGGCACCAAGGACATCGGAATGCGGATTATCGCCGACCATCAGGATCCGGCTTTTATCCGGTTCACCAAGCTGGCGAAAAGCATGCTGGAAAATTTTCGGATCTGGTTTGGCAACGCCTACTTGCTCGGAAATCACCAAGGGGTCAAATAAATCGACCACACCACAATGTTCCAGCCGGGCTTGCTGCATCGCGGTAAAACCATTGGTGATAATGCCAAGCCGCGCTTTGCCTTTCAGGAAATCCAGTAATTCGCGGGCGCCTGGCAGCAAGGTGCATAGCCTGGCCATGGTGAGTAAAAATTCCTGGTTCAGCTGTAAAGCACTGACGCCAAGCATTCCGGCATATGGTTCAAACCGGCGCTGTTGTAAATCGGTGGCGCTGATTTGTCCATCCTGATATTGCTGCCACAACGGCATGTTGACGCGTTGATAACGCTGGAATTCATCCTGATCAAAGGGCAACTGATATCGGCTGAACATCTGTTGTAAGCCACTAAAAGCGTCAAAATGAAATAAGGTATCGTCGGCATCAAACAAAATGTAGTCGTACTTCAGCATGGGTTCTCCGGTGTCTACAAAAACTGATCTGACCGCAATCAAAATCAGGCAGCATTATGCCAGAACGGAGTGGTCAATTGGCTTGGGATGGGATCAGTTGTTGCTACAATCCGCTGAATGTCCCAGACTTGATACCGCGATTGAAAACTCACATCTTCCAGCCGGATAATTTTTTGTCACTGTGATACCTTTATTGACCATCATCTAAAAGCAGGCGCGGTGCATATGTCCTTACCTGATCAAATTAATTACCTCGAACTACCCAGCTTGAACCCACAAGCCAGCAAAGACTTTTTCACCGCGCTGTTTGGCTGGCGGTTTGAAGATTATGGCCCGGACTATATCGCATTTTTTGGTGCCGGTATCGATGGTGGTTTTTACCGCTCGAACATCGTGGCCACACCAGCACAAGGCGGCACGCTGGTGGTGTTAAAAAGCGCCAATCTGGCACAAAGTCTGGCTGAAGTGACGGCTATAGGGGCGACCATCGTCAAACCTATTTTCAGTTTTCCGGGCGGTCATCGTTTTGAGTTCCTGGAGCCTGGCGGCAATCAACTGGCGATTTGGGCGGAATAACAAGTGTAAAAACCGGCCTTTACTTGCTCAAAGTGGCGGCTCGCCTTAAACTTTGGCCACTTTTTCCCGCACAGGTGCCCTGACAGTGACTGACGCTGCTTCGTTATTTCGTTTAAACAAATTTATCAGCGACACCGGATTTTGTTCGCGGCGTGAAGCCGACAAGCTGATTGAGTCGGGCCAGGTGAAAGTGAATGGCCAGGTAGCGCTGGTCGGCACCAAAGTTTCAGCCGACGACAACGTCGAAGTTGCCGGCAAACCTCTGAAAAACAAACCACGCCGGGTTTATCTGGCGTACCACAAACCAGTCGGCATCACGTGCACTACGGAATTGCACATCAAAGGCAATATTGTTGATGCGGTGAAATATCCGGAGCGGATTTTCCCGATTGGCCGCTTGGACAAAGAATCCGAAGGGCTGATTTTTCTGACCAATGACGGTGATATCGTCAATAAAATTCTGCGGGCCGGCAATGCCCATGATAAAGAGTATGTGGTGACGGTCGACAAGCCAATCCACGATGGTTTTATCAAAAAAATGGCCGCTGGTGTGCCAATTCTGGAGACCGTGACGCTGCCATGTCAGGTCACCCAGAAGTCCCGCCATACCTTTAATATCGTACTACGCCAGGGTCTGAACCGGCAAATTCGCCGGATGACCGAATACCTCGGTTTTAATGTCACCAAATTAAAGCGGGTGCGGATCATGAATGTGCGGTTGGCGGGTTTAAATGCCGGGCAGTGGCGGGAGCTGACGGTTGAGGAAATGACCGCGTTGGAAACCATGTTGCTGACCTCCAGTAAAACCGAAGAAGCATCAAAGTTAAGCGGCGCTTTGTTTCACCAGTTGCCGGATGAAGACTGAGTTAGTTGTCACAGATTTGCTGGATCCACTGGATTGGCCGGGTGAGCGCCGACTGTTTCTGGGCATTCTGCCGGACGCTGCCAATGCGCTGCAACTTGCGGCTTTGTTACCGCACATTGCCGCTCCAGCGAAGCCAGTGGCAGCTCGCAACTTACATCTGACGCTGTTATTTCTTGGGCAAAGCACTGCCATGCAAGCCCGCCAATTAACAGAAGCTTTAACCAGGTTGCAGTTGCCAGCTTTTGCGGTCATGTTGGATCAATGGCTGGTGTGGCCAGGCCCTGCGGTGTTATGTCTGGCGGGTGATGTGGTCGATCCGGCGTTGGCTGAGCTGTATTCGACGTTGTGCGAAGTGGCTGCCGCCATTGGTTTTGCACCTCCGCAGCACGACCTGAAACCGCATATTACAGTGGCACGCCATAGTAAATATTTGCCTGCGTTGCCACTGCTGCGCATGCAGTTACACGCGTCAGCATTGGTGCTGTTCCATAGTGAATCGACGCAAGCAGGCGTCTGTTACCGGCCGTTATGGCAATGGCCGTTGCGCTGACGCGCGGCAGACAACGCCTGGACTGATGCAAACAACCCGCAATAACAGGAGTGATGATTTTGGATAAACAGGTATTTATGCAGCAGGCAAAAAATCAGTTTTTGCAGATTTTCCAAAAAAGTAAGGCCAGTCAGCCGGTTACTGTTGAAAAACATCGGACTGAAGGTTTTTTATATGCCGGTGAATTGTTGGGTTTAACCGATAAAAATGAGTTGCAGCAGCTGATGGAACAAGCGCATCTGGAAGTGTTTGGCTATCCGTTGCAGGATCGGTCAGCCGGTTACCAGCAACAACGCAAAGCGGCTTTGTCGCAAGGGCAGTTTCAGTATTTTGACGAGCCGGCAATTTCCCGTCGTTCCTGAATTCATCAACAAAAAAACCGCAGTGTGGCTGCGGTTTCTGTTTAAATCTGAGCTTGCAAACTCAAGCTTCGGCCTATGGCATGCAAGCGCCAGACTGCTGCTTAGTGCAACTTCAGTCGTGGCCGGATAATTTTATTAATCCTGCCAATCACCGAAATCATCACGGTTCGCCACCAACCATGTAACGCGACTTGATGCATCCGGTACAACGAAACATACGCCATGCGGGCAATGCGACCTTCAATCATCATCGCACCACCAACCAGATTACCCATCAAATTGCCGACAGTGCCAAAACGACTCAGTGAAATCAACGAACCATGATCATGATAATGATAGGGTTGTTGCGGTTTGCCCTGTATCGCCGCCATCAGGTTGGTTGCGACGACACTGGCCATCTGGTGCGCTGATTGCGCCCGTGGCGGTACCCATTTATTATCTGGCAGTGGGCAACCAGCGCAATCACCAATCACATAAATTTGACTGTCGCGGGTCGTCTGCAGTGTTGGCAAAACCAGCAGCTGGTTCATCCGATTGTTTTCAAGGCCTGCCAAATCCTTAAGAAAATCAGGTGCTTTGATCCCCGCCGCCCACACCATCAATTCAGAAGCTAAATGTTCATCACCGAGTTGCAGGCCATGTTCATCGGCTGCAGTCACTTTGGTTGAAACCCTGACATCAACACCAAGCTTCACCAGCTCTCTATGTGCCGCTGCCGCGATACGCTCTGGTAAGGCAGGTAAAATCCGCGGGCCAGCTTCAATCATACTGATTTTTAAGCGATCACGTTTCATATCGCCAAAACCGTACAAATTCAGTTCTGCCGCGGCATGGTGTAACTCGGCAGCCAATTCAACGCCGGTGGCACCGGCACCAACAATGGCAATATTCAGGTTATCTTTCGGATGGCCAGGGGAATTCAGTTTTAAGTAGGCTTCTAATAACCGGCGATGAAAGCGGTTGGCTTGGACCGGACTGTCCAGGAAAATACAGTTTTCAGGGACGCCTGGGGTGCCGAAATGGTTCGAGACGCTGCCAATTGCCAACACCAGATAGTCATAACTTAACTGGCGCTCAGATAAAATCTCTTCGCCATTCTCATCATACATCGGCGCCAGAGTGACGGTGCGTTGTTCACGATCAAGTCCAGTCATGGTGCCCATCTGGAAGTCAAAGCCATGGGCTCTGGCGTGGGCACGGTAGTTTACCTGATCAATATCAACATCAAGAGTGCCGGTCGCTACTTCATGCAACAGTGGTTTCCAGATATGCGTCGGATTTCGGTCAACCAGCGTAATGTCGGCTGTAGCTTTGCGGCCGAGTTTGTTGCCTAAACGGGTTGCCAGTTCCAGACCACCGGCGCCACCGCCGATAACAATGATTCTTGCGCGTGCCATTTGTTGTTACTCATTTCAATTTGGAAGGAGGTGCTTCTGCTGCCTGGCAGCAAAAATAAAGCCGGCAATGATGCCGGCTCAGGATCAGCTATTTTTTTGCCGTTTCATTGAATCGAAGAACTCGTCATTGGTCTTCGTCATCTGTAAACGGTCAATCAGGAATTCCATACAATCGGTCTCATCCATTGGATTGAGAATTTTGCGTAAGATCCACATTTTTTGCAGCTCTTCTGCGGATGCCAGCAATTCTTCACGACGGGTACCTGAACGGTTAAAGTCGATGGCAGGGAACACACGGCGTTCGGCGATTTTGCGCGAAAGGTGCAGTTCCATGTTACCGGTACCTTTAAATTCTTCGTAAATGACTTCGTCCATTTTCGAACCGGTATCCACCAGCGCTGTCGCGATAATGGTTAAGCTACCACCTTCTTCCACGTTACGGGCAGCACCAAAAAAGCGTTTTGGTTTGTGCAGCGCGTTGGCGTCCACACCACCGGTCAGGACTTTGCCTGAACTTGGGATAACGGTGTTGTAAGCACGGGCTAAACGGGTAATGGAATCGAGCAGGATGATCACGTCTTTTTTGTGTTCAACCAAGCGTTTGGCTTTTTCAATTACCATTTCAGCGACTTGCACGTGACGGCTGGCTGGTTCGTCGAAGGTTGAAGCGACCACTTCACCTTTCACCATCCGCTGCATCTCGGTGACTTCTTCCGGACGCTCGTCAATCAGCAATACCATCAACACACATTCCGGGTAATTGGCAGCAATCGACTGGGCGATGTTCTGTAACAGAATGGTTTTACCGGCTTTGGGTGGTGCGACAATCAGACCACGCTGGCCGCGGCCAATCGGTGAGGCTAAGTCGAGGACGCGGGCGGTAATGTCTTCTTTACTGCCGTTACCACGTTCCATCCGCAGCCGTGAATTGGCATGCAGTGGTGTTAAGTTTTCAAATAAAATTTTGTTGCGGGCTTGCTCAGGGCGGCCGAAGTTCACTTCGTTCACTTTGAGCAGCGCAAAATAACGTTCGCCTTCTTTTGGCGGGCGGATCAGGCCAGAAATACTGTCACCGGTACGCAGGTTAAAACGGCGGATCTGGCTTGGCGAGACGTAAATATCGTCTGGGCCAGCTAAATAAGAACTGTCAGATGAGCGCAGGAAGCCAAATCCGTCGGCCAGAATTTCGACGACACCGTCACCGTAAATCTCTTCGCCGTTTTTGGCATGAGATTTCAAAATGGCGAAAATGATATCTTGCTTACGCAGCCGGGCCATATTTTCCAGGCCCATGGTTTCGGCCAGATCAACCAGCTCGTTAATCGGCTTCAGCTTCAGTTCGGTTAAATGCATATTGATGGGTTCTTGTGTATCAAAACAGAAAGATAGCTTTTCGCTGAGCAATTGATTTTCAGAATTGAATTAGCCAACGAGGAAGCGGGTTATTTGAGAAGTTGCTGAGCTACACCTTAGCAGGATAAGTTTTGGACGTCCAGCGGCAGTCAGAAAAAAGGCGTACAAAAATACGCCTCTTAATCTACACGGTTCTGTGGCACAAATCAGATATTTGAATCGAGGAATTCTTTTAACTGAGTTTTAGATAAAGCGCCGACTTTCGTCGCGGCAACAGCACCGTTTTTGAATAACAACAACGTTGGGATACCACGAATACCAAATTTTGGTGGCGTGGCTGGGTTATGGTCGATATTCACTTTGGCAATGGTGACTTTGCCGGCATATTCCACGGCCACATCGGCCAGAATTGGCGCGATCATTTTGCACGGACCACACCATTCAGCCCAGAAGTCTACCAACACAGGTGCTTCAGCTTTTAATACGTCAGCTTCAAAGCTGTCATCAGAAACCTGTAAAATATGTTCGCTCATTGTACTCTCCGATAGGGCTGGGCAGGGATACTGCGATATTCAGCTGTTTTAAGGTGCATCATTTTGGGTGAACCCAAAGCGTTGTTTGCACCAGTGAAAATTCTGGCATCAATTTTATCCTGACTGTTCCTTATTGCAAGCGTAACGGTTATGCTAAGCCGGTATGAATAAAACACACCTCACTCAGCATAAATTCGCCGATTTTGCATTGGCACCTCAGGTTCTTGCCGCACTCGCTGCGCAAGGTTACTCCAATTGTACGCCGATCCAGGCACAGTGTTTACCACTGGCACTGGCCGGTAAAGATATCGCAGGTCAGGCACAGACCGGCACCGGGAAAACCCTGGCCTTTCTGACTGCCACTTTCCATTACCTGCTGACCCATGAACCTCGAGGTTCAGGTCAACCACGTGCCATTATTATGGCTCCTACGCGTGAACTGGCGGTTCAGATCCATACTGACGCCTTGTTACTGGCAAAACATTCTGGTCTGAAGCTTGCTCTGATTTATGGGGGCGAGGGTTACGATTCTCAACGCCAGTTATTAGAAAATGGCGCAGATATTTTAATTGGCACCACCGGCCGCTTAATTGACTACATGAAACAAGGCCTGTACGACCTGAAACAAATTCAGGTGGTGGTACTGGATGAAGCCGATCGGATGTTCGATTTGGGCTTTATCAAAGACATTCGCTACATGTTTACCCGGATGCCACCCGCCACTGAACGGTTAAGTTTGCTGTTTTCAGCAACTTTATCTTACAAGGTGCAGGAACTGGCGTTCGAGCAAATGAACCAGCCGGAACATATTCACATTGCGCCTGAGCAAATGACCGGCAGCCGCATCAGCGAAGAATTATTTTACCCATCGAGCGAACACAAAATTCCATTGCTCTTGAGCTTAATGGAAGAAGAATGGCCGGATAAAGCTATTGTGTTTGCCAATACCAAACACTGGTGCGAAGACATTTTCGCTTGGCTCGAAGCCGATGGTCATCGTGTTGGCATGCTCACCGGTGATGTGATCCAGAAAAAACGTTTAAAAATTCTGGATGATTTCACCACTGGTAAACTCGATATTCTGGTGGCAACCGATGTTGCTGCCCGTGGTCTGCATATTCCAATGGTCAGCCATGTGTTTAACTTTGACTTACCGGATGACTGCGAAGATTACGTGCACCGCATTGGCCGTACTGGTCGTGCTGGCGAAAGCGGTAAGGCGATCAGTTTTGCCTGCGAGCGTTATGCGTTAAATCTAACCGCCATTGAAGATTACATCCGTCATCCAATCGCAGTGACTCAATACGATGCGAAAGCCCTTCTGACCGACTTAATCCAGCCAAAAGCCAGGGTTCGTCGTCGTCCGGGACAAGCGCGTAATGCAGGACGTAGCCATCCGAATGGTCCAAGACCACAACGCGCCAGACCTCGTTAAGCCTGGTGTCGCGACGCCTGCGCAATCACAGCATGAAGATATTTATGCTGTGATTGACCTCGGCTCCAATAGCTTTCACATGTTGATGGTGAAAGTGGTTGGCGGCAGTGTGCAGGTGATAGGCCGGGTCAAACGCAAAGTGCGGTTGGCGGCGGGTCTGAATGACAGTCTGGTGCTCAGTAAAAAAGCCATGAATCGGGGCTGGGAATGTCTGGCGCTGTTCGCAGAGCGGCTACAGGATATTCCGGCAGCGAATATTCGTATTGTCGGCACCGCCACCTTGCGCCTTGCCCGCAACGTCAAAGTTTTCCTCGCTGAAGCTGAAAAAATTCTTGGTCACCAAATCGAAATCATCGCTGGCGAAGAAGAAGCCCGGCTGATTTATCTTGGCGTTGCCCATACCTCCAATTGTGATTCCAACCGCTTAGTCATTGATATCGGTGGCGCTTCGACCGAAATTGTCGTTGGCACTGGTTTTCAACCTTTGTTGCTGGCCAGCCTGAATATGGGCTGCGTGACTTATCTGGACCGCTATTTCGCTGATGGTCTGCTGACCGAAGATAACTTTAATGCCGCGATTGCCGCAGCAGAAGCCGAAGTTGAAACTATCGCGCAGCAGTTTATCGCCTCCGGCTGGCAGATTTCGGTGGGTGCTTCCGGCACAGTGCAGGCGATGCAGGAAATTCTGGTGGCGCAAGGGCAGGATGAAGTCATTACGCTGGCGCGATTAGAAGGCATTTTGCAACAAGCCTTAGTCTGTGGTCAGCTGGAGCAACTGACGTTGGTTGGGCTGGCACAAGAGCGTAAGCAGGTATTTCCGTCTGGCCTTTCGATCCTGATTGCCTTGTTCCGCAAATTACACATTCCGGGGATGACCTTATCCGGCGGCGCACTGCGCGAAGGTGTGTTGTACGGCATGCTACCGCAACTGCAGCATATGGATGTTCGTAACCGGACTATTGCCAGTTTGATGGTGCGTTATTACATCGACGAGCAGCACGCCAATCGGGTGGCAGAAATGGCGCTGCAACTGGCCAATCAGCTACAGGCGCAGTGGCAACTGGGTAAATTTGAAGGTTTGAGTATGCTCAAATCTGGTGCCTTATTACACGAGCTTGGTTTATTGATCGAATACAAAAACCATCATCATCATGGTGCTTATATTATCAGCCACACTGAATTGCCTGGTTTTACCCGTGCTCAGCAGCAACTGCTGATGGCGCTGGTGTATAACCACCGCGCTGATATCAACCGCGAAATTATCGCTCGCCAAACCATGACCTCGGTATTGCTCGCTGTGCGGTTAACCCGGTTATTGCGGATTTCTGTGGTGTTATCGATGCGCCGGCGACACGAAGTGTTACCTGAAGTACAAATCAGTGCTCAGGCAGAAAGCCTGACGCTGACGCTACCCAAAGGCTGGTTAGAGCAACATCCGCTGATGCGCGCGGAGCTGGAGCAGGAAGTGGCTTATCAGCAACAAGCCGGTTGGTTACTGCTGTTGAAATAAAAAAGGTCGGAGTTAATTGTTTACAATTAGCCCCAACCCCTTTTTATTCCGGCCTTTTTTTAAGGTTTAGTTGTAGCGTCAGCAGGCGGTTTTTCCACTCTGATCACACCGCCTTCGTCGGCTTCACCCTGTAAAATACTGATTTCAATCCGGCGGTTCTTCGCGCGGTTGGCCGTACTGCTATTGTCGACCAGAGGCATGGTATCGGCACGACCTTGCGCCGTGATCCGGTTTGCCGCCAGTTTGTTGTTCTGGATCATCACTTCGACGATCGCCACCGCCCGCAGCGCTGATAACTCCCAGTTACTCCGGAACAGACCATCGGAAGTTTCGGTCAAGGTATCATCCGTGTGGCCAGTGACCGACACTGCACCTGGAATATCCTGTAACAAGGTACTGATTTGTTGCACCAGTGGGATCAATCTTGGTTGTAAAAAGGCCGAACCTTCCGGAAATAAGGCGTTGTCATTAATCCGGATGATGATCTGCTGACCAAGTTGTTCCACTTCAACACGTTGATTTTCAAGCTGTTTACGAAGTTTTCCAACCAATTCTTCCTGATCTTTTTCCTTACTGACCAACGAGCTGGCATCCGATAACTGCAAATCTTCTTTGGCGTCTTTTTGCGAGTTACCGACGTTCAAATCAATCGCAAGGGCTTCAACGGGCAAGGGTTCCGGGGGCAGGGCATCGGCTGGATCTTTCTCGCCAGCGGCCGCTTTAATGTCGGTTTGTTTTTCCAGAATACCGGTGCCACCTTCCAGTGCTGGTGTCCCGGCAGGTCTGGAAATCAGCCCGACAGTTCCCATCGAATCCATAAAGGCTTTCACCATGGCGTTGTACTCAGATTGTTTCGCCATGGCGAACGAATACAACACTACAAAGAGTGCAAACAGCAACGTCACGAAGTCAGCAAAGGAAACCAACCAGCGTTCATGATTCTCTGGCGGTTCAGGCTTCTTCGGTTTTGCCACCATGACCTCCAACGTACCCTTCTAACCGGGTCGCAAGTTGTTGCGGTGAAATACCGTCGGCAATGCCCATAATGGCGACCAGCGTCATCATTTTATAGTGCTTAATTTCGTGAGCAAAGAATTTATAACGGTTACCGAAAGGTAGGAAAATCAGGTTGGCAAAAGCGACCCCGTAGATGGTTGCGACAAATGCAACTGCAATACCACCACCGAGTTCGTCCGGTCTATCCAGCAAACCCATCGCGTGAATTAAGCCTAAAACTGCACCGATAATCCCCATTGTCGGGCAATAACCACCCATAGCTTCATAGAATTTGGCGGTAAATTCCAAATCTTCTTGTTCAAATTCAATTTCATCTTCCAGCGTTTCGCTGATCCGATCTTTATCAAAACCATCGATTAACATGCCCAGACCTTTCTTTAAAAAAGGGTCGGCAATGTCATCGATTTTTTCTTCAAGCGCTAAAAAACCGCCTTTGCGCGCCATGTTGGATAATTCCTGCATGTACATACTGCGCTCGTACAAATCTAGTTTTAACGGAATGATCAGCCACTTAAAGCGTTTTATGGCCCCCATAGGGGCTGAAAAAGGAAATTGAGTTAAAGCGGCACCGAAGGTACTGCCGACTACAATCAAAAATGCTGGGCCGTTTAGCAATGCGCCGGGGTGTCCACCTTCCAGTATGTTCCCACCAATAATACAGCACAGCGCAATGATCAATCCGATCAAACTCATAGTTCACCATGTATGTCGTTCAAGTTATGAAATACATCATATATCAGCACCGTTCTGGCTGATCTGTTTTTGGCTTAATTATTTAATAAAATAGCCGCCTTTTTGGCGAAGTAAGTCAGAATGCCATCGGCTCCGGCGCGCTTAAAGGCCAATAACGACTCCATCACCACCGCGTCTTCAGCCAGCCAGCCGTTTTGGATCGCTGCCATATGCATTGCGTATTCACCGCTGACCTGATAGGCAAAAGTCGGTACGCCAAATTCGTCTTTCACCCGCCGGACAATGTCCAGGTATGGCATCCCAGGTTTGACCATCACCATATCCGCTCCTTCTTCTAAATCCAGCGCCACTTCACGCATTGCTTCGTTGCTGTTGGCCGGATCCATCTGATAGGACTTTTTATTGCCGCCCTTTAAGTTGCCGGCTGAACCAACCGCATCCCGGAACGGGCCGTAATAAGCGGAGGCGTATTTGGCCGAATAAGCCAGAATGCGGGTATTGTGAAAACCAGCGGCTTCCAGCGCTTCACGAATAGCACCAATGCGACCATCCATCATATCGGACGGCGCGACGATATCGGCGCCAGCTTCGGCATGCGACAAGGCTTGTTTTACCAGAATATCGGTGGTGATGTCGTTCAGCACATAACCGGACTCATCAATAATGCCATCCTGACCATGGGTGGTAAAAGGGTCCAGTGCGACGTCCGTAATAATGCCCAGTTCCGGCACCTGCTGTTTCAGTAACCGTACCGCCCGTTGCGCCAATGCATCCGGGTTATAGGCTTCTTCAGCCAACAGCGTCTTTTTCGCCAGTGGCGTCACCGGAAACAGCGCAATCGCCGGAATACCCAGTGCGACTAATTCTTTGGCTTCTTCGAGCAATAAATCCAGAGTCAGCCGTTCAATACCCGGCATTGAAGCAATGGCCTCGCGGCTGTTTTCGCCTTCAATAATGAACATTGGGTAAATTAAGTCATTGACGGTTAACTGATTTTCCGCCATTAACCGGCGGCTGAAATCATGTTGACGCATCCGCCGTAAGCGGGCTGCCGGGAAATAGCTAGTTGACGAGTTCATCCTGAGTTCCTTCGACCGCTACTGCAGTGGCTTCAACCACGGCGGCCATTGATAATTTAACCTGATTGCGACCAGAGGTTTTTGCCAGATACAACGCCTGATCGGCGGCATGAATAAAATCAGTACTGACCATCTCAGGTCCGGCAATGCTGGCAAAACAACCGGCGCTGATGTGGACGGCTACAGCGCCAATTTCGGTCTCAAACGGCTGCTCGGCAATGCTGTGGCGAATTTGTTCGGCCAATGCCAGCACACCTTCGGCATCGGTATTGGGCAAAATAAGGGCAAATTCTTCACCGCCGTAGCGGCAAACGTAGTCGCTGCTGCGTTTCAGTAAGTCCTGAATACGCTGTGCGACACCGCGGATCACTGCATCGCCCGCCAGATGGCCGTGATTGTCGTTAATTTGCTTAAAGTGATCAATGTCCAGCATCACAATCGCCAGCGGCCTTTGTTCGCGGCGACTACGTTTGAGTTCAGCCAGAATTTTTTTATCAAAATAAGCACGATTGCGCACGCCACTTAATGCATCAAGGGTGTTTTGTTCTTCCAGAATACGGTTTTTATCCGCCAGTTCATTTAAGGCGACTTGCAGCTCAAAAGTGCGGGTCTGAATACTGTCTTCCAGCCGCTCGGCGGTATCGCGCTGCCAATGCAGTTGTCGACGATACACCACAAAGGCGCAAATTGCCGCGCCCAAACTAAAACTGAACAGGCTACATAATAGAAAATGCACCGGATAAAGGGTGACGGTTGCAAGCCAGTGTTCCAGCCAGTCGGTTGTTATCACCATGACGGCCTTGAGAATAATGATTGGGCATTTTGGTGGCTGTGATGCGCAATGTCGGCAAGGCTCCAACCGCGTAGCTGCGCGATCTGCTGGGCTATTGCGCTAATAAAAGCGGGCTCGTTGCGACGCGATTTTGGTTTGACTGTCAGGTTACGTGGTAACAAATAAGGTGCATCCGTTTCCAGGATCAAGCGATCCAATGGCAAATACTGTAACGCATCCTGCAACATTGTGGCCCGGCGCTCATCGCACAGCCATCCCGTGATCCCTATATACAAACCCAAATCCAGATAAGCTTTCAGCTGGGTGGCATCCCCGGTAAAACAGTGGGCGATGCCAAAATCAATCTGATGCTGTTTCAATAAAGCCAACTGGTCGGAAAATGCCTCACGTTCGTGTAAGTAAACCGCTTTTTGCAGTTGTTTGGCAAGGGAAAGTTGTGCAGAAAAAACGCTGATTTGCTGATCTTTGGCGGAAAACATCCGGTTAAAATCGAGGCCACATTCGCCAACCGCCACCACTTCCGGCTGCTGCAACAGGAGCTGGAGCTGTGGCAGCCAGCCTTCGGCGACTGCTGCTGCCTGATGCGGATGCACGCCAGCTGTGGTCAGCATGCCGGTTTGCTGCTGACAATATTGAATATTGAGGGTCGTTTCTGCCAGATCGCTGCTAATCAACAGTTGCTGTTGTACACCGGCCTCTTTGGCACGTGCCACAACCTGGTCACGGTCTTGATCAAATTGCTGGCTGAACAGATTGACTCCGGCATCAAACCAGCAAAATGAGTTATTCGACACGCCGCACCCGGATTTTCTTTTTCGTCCCTTCAATTCCCAATAAAAAGGAACCGATGGCTCCGCGTTTTACCACACAGCGATCACCCGCCTGGATGTTCAGGTACTCTTGATCGAGTTGTCGCCACTGCTGCCCATTTTCTAGCGTAATCAGTAACTTCTTGCGCAAATCCTGAGCGACGGTTTTCACGACGCTGCTAATTTCTTCAATTTCAGCGTCCGGCCTCGGCTTTTTCAAACCAAATTCCGCTGCGATTTCTTGTTTTGGCGTTGCCTGAGGTGGTTGTATCACCGGTGTTTTGGTCGCAGTGGTGGTTACCACAGGATTTACAGTCGTCGTGGCCACAGCCTGTTGCTGCACCGGGTTATCGAGTTGGCTGACAATTTGATCAAAACAGCTCAGACGTTGTTCTTCGTCGGAAATTTGCTGGCAACTTTGCAGCTGGGTTTTTAAATCAACGCTGCTGGCGAAGGCTGCAGGCATCATCAATATCAGTACAGCGCAAGTTTTTAAGTGCATTCTCATTCCTGTGTTATGGGCGTGGTGGGTTGGTTTTATCGTCGATCTGTGCCGCCGGTTCAGCCGGGTTTTCGGCGTATTCATCATCGTCTGGTTTGGGTTGATAAAAGCGTCCCAGCCAAATACCCAGTTCATATAATAAGCACATCGGCACTGCCAGTAAGGTTTGCGACAACACATCAGGCGGCGTCAGAAACATCGCGACAATAAAGGCAATCACAATAAAATAAGAACGTTTTTCAATCAGTTGCTCGCGAGTCATCGCGCCGGTCCAAATCAGTAGCAAAATGGCGACCGGGATTTCAAAACTTAAACCAAAGGCAAAAAACAGTTTCAGCACAAAATCGAGATAGCTGCTGATATCGGTGGCGATGGTGACGCCTTCCGGGGCGGCACTGGTAAAAAATCCGAAAATAATCGGGAATACAAAAAAGTACGCAAAAGCGATGCCGGCATAAAACAACAAGGTGCTGGACGCAATCAGTGGTGCTATCAGGTGTTTTTCTTTGGTATACAGCGCTGGCGCCACAAAACGCCAAATTTGAAACAGAATGTAGGGTACAGTAATCAGGCAGGCGACAATAAACGTCAGTTTAAACGGGGCAAAAAATGGCGCTGCAACATCGGTCGCGATCATGCTGGCACCAGCCGGCATCACTTTCATCAACGGCATGCTCAGGATTTGATAGATATCATTGGCAAAATACGCCAACGAGATAAACACCAGCACCACCGCCGCAATACTTTTCAGCAAGCGGTTACGCATTTCAATCAAATGCCCGATCAGGCTGTTAGGCGACGCCTGGTTTGTCTTGGTTTTGTTCATTTGGTTTTGCTGTTGATCCGGTTAGCGCTGTAGTTTCAACAGCTGGGGCGCTCGGCACAGGAGTTGGATGGGGCGTGGTCGTGGCTGCCGGCCCATAAGGCTGGTTTACGTCTGCAGCCGCCTGCCGTAATTCAGTTAAGGCGCTGATTTCTTCGGCCGTCAAATTTAACAGGCCTTTTTCCTCAGCGTCTTTTAATTTTTGATGTAGCTCGTGTACCCGTAGTTCATCACCCAGTTCAGCCTTCATTTCCTGACCAAACTGGCGAATACCATTGATAAACTTACTGGTACTGCGGATTGCACCTGGTAGCCGTTCCGGACCAAGTACAATCAGCGCTACTACCCCACACAATACCAGTTCCCAGAAGCTCATCAGACTTTATCTGAACCTGAAGTATTCTGAGTGGTGGTCGAAGCTGGTTTGGCTTCGGCTGTTGGTTGTACTGCTGCAGATTGTCCCGCAGTAGTCTGATTGTTGGCGACTGCTGGGTCTTTGCGCGCTTCCGCCGCAAATGTTGCATCTTCAGCGGCATCTGCTTCGCCATCTTTAAGCGAGCTGCGAAAACCTCGGATGGCTGAGCCTAAGTCAGTGCCGATATTGCGTAAGCGTTTGGTGCCAAACAACAACACAATAATCACCAGAATGATCAACAATTGCCAAATACTGATACCACCGAAACCCATAATAAATATCCTTTGAAACTGTAGATGATTAGTATACGCCGATGCACTGTCAAAAAACTATACCCAGTATCCTTGAAGGTGTTGGGGGTCAATAGCTCAGCCGGTGCAGGTTGCCGCTATTGTAAGAAATAATTATGACAATACCGCCTTCGCTGCAAAAAACAAAGCGCAAACCGCTAACGGTGCGGCCAATAGCGGCCAGCCGGTGGCCAGCAACACGGATGCACTCAGTAAAGCGGCGCCTGCCAGGACTGCCAGTTTTAAATCAGCGCCTTGTTGTACTTGTCGTTGTTGTAGCGCTTGTAGTTGCTGCAGCAATTGCTGTTGTTGTTTTGGTTGTTGCTGCAAATAACTGTGCAACAAGGTCGGCATTTCCGGCAATTTTTCTGCCCAAAACGGCAAGTTTTCTTTAATTTGCCGCAGCATGGCCCAAGGCCCCATCTGCTGTTTGACCCAATCTTCCAAAAAGGGTTTGGCGGTTTTCCACAAATCGAGTTGTGGATAAAGCTGCCGGCCCAATCCTTCAATGTACAACAGGGTTTTTTGCAGCAGCACCAGCTGTGGTTGCACCTGCATATTAAAACGCCTGGCGGTGTTAAACAGGTTCATCAGCACCTGGCCAAAGGAAATTTCGGCCAGAGGCTTTTGGAAAATCGGCTCGCAGACAGTACGGATGGCGCTTTCGAATTCTTCGATACTGGTATCAAACGGCACCCAGCCGGAATCGACATGCAATTGCGCCACTTTGCGGTAATCGCGGTTAAAAAATGCCACGAAATTTTCCGCCAGATAACGTTTGTCTTCCCGGTTTAAAGTACCAACGATGCCGCAGTCGATGCCGATAAATTGCGGATTGTGTGGTGTGTTACGTGAGACAAAAATATTGCCTGGGTGCATATCGGCGTGGAAAAAACTGTCGCGAAACACCTGGGTGAAAAACACTTCCACACCACGTTGTGCCAGCAGCTCCATATCGGTGCCTTGCGCTTCCAGCGCCGCATTGTCGGAGACCGGAATGCCATAAATCCGTTCCATCACCATCACGTTGGAGCGGCTGTGATCGCTATAAACAAACGGAATATATAAAGATTCTGAATTTTCAAAATTACGGCGCAACTGAATGGCGTTAGCGGCTTCACGCTGCAAGTCGAGTTCGTCCAGAATGGTTTTGCGATATTCTGCCACGACTTCGCGGGGTCTGAGCCTTTTACCGTCCGGTAAAAATTTCGCTGCCATAATGGCTAAATCGGCCATCAGCTCTAAATCGGCCTGAATTTGCCGTTCGATGTCGGGCCGGATCACTTTAATCACCACATCAGCGATGCTGCCATCCGGCTGTTTCAACCGCGCGGTATGGACCTGGGCAATGGATGCTGATGCCAGCGGCGTGACGGCAAAATCACAGAATAAATCACTGATATCATTAAGCCCCAACGCTTTTTCAATCAGTTGCTGTGCTTGTGTGCCATCAAAAGGTTCGACTTTGTCCTGTAGTTTTGCCAATTCATCGGCGAGCTCCGGTGCGAACAAATCACGGCGCGTCGACAACATCTGACCAAACTTGACCCACACCGGCCCCAGGCTTTGTAATGCCAGGCGCAACCTGACCCCAACGGTTTTATCCGGGTGTTGATTTTGCAGCCAGAACATCGAATGTCGGGCGGCTTTAGCCCACCATGGCTGCCACTGCGCCGGCACGAGTTCGTCAAGGCCGTACTGCAACAGCGTTTTTTGAATTTGGTAAAAACGGCTCAGACTCACTTATTTCCCCTTCAACTGCTTAAGTTGCTGTGCCAATTTTTCGGTGCGGGCGTTTAACTGACTAACTTGCTGGCTGAATTGTTCCAATTCTGCCGATACCGGGCTTAGCTGCAATTCATCCTGCAACAGTGCGCTGACGCTTTGGTCGGCGACCTGCAACTTTGCCTGCAGCAGCTGCTGTAATTGCTGTAACGTCAGCGCTACTTTATGCGCCGCCGCATCGCCAATATAACCGGACAAATGCTCAGCCCAGTCCGGGTTCAATTTTGCAAAAAAGTCATTAAATTTCTGCAGTTGCGCTAAATCGCCGGTGATGTCCAAAGCGTTTTCGCGAATAAGCCGCGTCAGCTGACTGGGATCCCGCAGTTGACGCAAACTGGCCAGATTGGTGGTGACCACACAATCAACGGCTTCGCGGTGCTGATTCAACCAGATGCCGTTTGGCTGCGCGGTGAGCACGACCCGCAGTTTCAGATCGGTTAGTTCAAACGCCAGTTGTCTGCCTTGCAAGGATTGCAATCGCGCCAACGCCGCTGGATCCAGCGCGATGACTTTATTCAGCACGGGCTCGGCCACCGAGCACAACAGACTTGGCAGCAAAGAGGGCAGCAACGACGGAAACAACTGGCTCAGCATCATCCGCCTGCTTAGAATTTATAACCGCGGTGCAAAGCGACAATACCGCCGGTCAGATTGTGGTAACTGGTTTGGGCAAAACCTGCGGTATCCATCATTTGCTGCAGCGTTGCCTGATCCGGGTGCATGCGGATTGATTCTGCTAAATATTGATAAGATTCGCGGTCATTGGCGACGAGCTGGCCAATCGCTGGTAACAGTTTAAAAGAGTAAACGTCATAGACTTTGCTCAGCCATTCCTGCGTCGGCTTGGAAAACTCCAGCACCAGCAACCGGCCACCTGGTTTTAATACCCGGAACATTGAGCGTAGGGCGGCGTCTTTGTCGGTGACGTTGCGAAGGCCAAAAGCGATGGTGATGATATCAAAGCTGTTGTCAGCAAAAGGTAATGCTTCGGCATTTGCCTGTACATAACTGATGTTGTTCACCAGGCCTAAATCACGCAACTTGTCTTTGCCAACGTTCAGCATCGATTCGTTGATGTCGGCAAGCACCACCTGACCGGTCGGACCGACGCGGCGGGAAAACAAAGCGGTGAGATCGCCAGTGCCGCCGGCTAAATCCAGTACTTTTTGACCAGGGCGCACGCCGCTGCAATCGATAGTGAATCTTTTCCACAACCGGTGAATGCCCATCGACATCAGGTCGTTCATCACGTCATATTTGGCAGCGACGCTATGAAAGACACCCGCGACCATCGAGACTTTTTCTTCGGCGGCGACTGTTTTAAAACCAAAGTGAGTGGTGTTGTTGGAAGCAGTGGTTGCTGCGTCCTGATGCTGCTCTGTCATAAATGGGCCTTTGCCAGCGATAAACTGGCGCTAGTGTAAGAGATCTGGCCGGTGCCGCCAATCAAAAACCCGTCATCCTTGAAACTGCAGGGTTGTTGCCACTTCGTGGCGACCTCGCTCGCTGCCTAGCCGACGTTTTCCAATAGAAAACTCTGGCTGGTGACAATCTGGCCATTGACGATGATGTACAGCCGGTGTTCGCCAGCATAATGTTTACGGGTGGTCAGGTCTTTGAACAGGTAACTACGTTGCAGGGTTAATTCCGGTTCGTTGACCACACGTTCCAGCCACTGAAATACTTTATGGCGTGGTTTGCCTGCTTTACTCGCAAAATCAATCGCATATTCAACGCGGGTTTTACCAGAGCCGGTGGTGGCTTGTGACAGCAATACGCTGAATTCCAGACGCTCGCCCATCTTCACCCGCGCTGGTAATTGCAGCTGCGCCTGCACAGCCAGCGGTTGATAACCAAACAGCTGCAACGCAACCGGATGGCGCTGTCTGAGTAAACCACGCAGCGCATGTTTGACGATCCAATCGGTATCCGGATGTTGTCCGAACCAGCGCTGGCAAAGCTCCAGCATCAATTCCGGCCGATCTTTACTGATGTCATTCAGATGATTGGCGACACTGCGCCTGACGTAATCTGAAGGGTCTTGTTTTAATTGTTCGAGGATCGGCAGTAGTGGCGTTGGGTCTTTTTTAAATTGCGGTAAAGCCTGGCCCCACGGGAGTCGGGGTCTGCTGCCTTCACTGGCAAGGCGGCGTAAATGGTGGTTATCACTTTGCGCCCACAACGCCAGTTGCGGCAACGTCAGTTCCGGATACCGGCTGATAAAAGGCCGGATGGCAAATTCGCTGGTAGAGAACTGAGTGAAATGGCCAAGTGCGGGTAATGCAATGTCCGGCTGGTCGAGGCCAAATTGAGCAACGACCTCGGGGAAAACAAAACCCTGGATCCCGCCAAACTGACTACTGAGTGGTTTGAGTATTTCGCAGCTTTTCACAAAAGGCAGCGCCAGTTGCTGAAACAATATAGTCGCCACCCGCTGGATGCGCGCTTTGAGTTCCAACGCGTGGTAATTGTCGTCAACGACCGTGCTGACAAACCTGGTGCTATCAAATGTCGGCTGCAGCTGATGGCAGGCATTGCCTAAACGCTGCATAAACGCCACATCGATCAGGTCTTTCAGCAGGGGAGCGCTCATTGCCGTGGCTTACACCATGGCTTCAGTGGCGACCTGATTGCGGCCACGTTTTTTCGCGACATTCATCACGGACGTAGTTCTGGCGAGGAACTGATGCCAGTTTTCCTGAGCCTGATACAAAGTCACGCCCAACGAAATTGTCACTTTTGGTAAGGCTTTTTTGCTGCGTGATGAGACAAAGCGTAATTTTTCGACACCACGACGTACTTGTTCGGCAATTTCGCTGGCGGTACGCAGGTCAACATCCGGCAGTAAAATGAGGAATTCTTCGCCGCCAGCCCGTACCGGCAAGCCACTTTCCTGTACGTAAGCACTGATTTTTTTCGCCACTTTCGACAAAATGACATCGCCGATATTAAAGCCATAATCCTGGTTAAACTGCCGGAAATGGTCGAGATCAACCGCGATAGCGGCAATCCGGCGTTTTGGATCTTCGGTCAGCCACTGATCAACCTGCTCTTGCATCGCCAAGCGGTTATAAAGCCCGGTTAAAGCATCGACCTGACGACTTTTCTTTAAATCTTCCAGTTCGTTGCGTAGTTGCTGACTTTGCTCGTTAGACTGTTTTAACTGATCACGTAATTTTTGCTGGCTGGTTCTGACGTCATAAGTGGCGTCGAGCAGACGATGCAAGGTATCACGTGCCTGATGGGGGTCATCGGTTTTTAAGGCCAGTAAACTGTGATCCAACACCCCGATATATTCAGTAATTGCTTCAGAGGCAAGCTCAGAACTACCTGCGAGTTTGCTGACGATTTGATTGACCTGATTGACCAGCTGTTCGTTTTCTTTGCTGGTGCTGATGATAAAGTTGCTATACAACTCCGCCATCACAAAGTCGTCAAAAGGAATGTGGGCGGCGAGTTTTTGTTCGATGGCGTGGCATAATTCGGCGTTTACACCACTGATATAGTCATAACCTACAGTGAAGTTTACCGGGTGTGCCGCCAAACGATGCCGTTGCAAAAAAGCCAGCGCCAACGCCGCCTTTTCGCTCGCTTGATCGATTGAATCCTGATACATCATGCCAAGTAAAACTCCAGTGGATACTACATAGACTTAGCGCAAATGAATGCCCTTATGTTACGGAAATGCCAGCTGAACGCAAGGTCTACTACACATCTGAGCGTATACAAGTCTTTAAAATAACGACAGAGCCTGCTTCCGCCAAGATAATTTTGTATATTTTTAAAATTTTTACAAAATTATCAGTCGTTTGCTGCAATTCAACCGGACTTTATACCGATCTGCTGCATAAAATCCGGTCAAAACGCCAAATTGTCAGGCAGGAGGTTTAGCCGTTGCGTAGAGTAATGTATACAATTGGCCAATCAATGAAATTCCATGGGTAAAAATATGAAACAAAAATTATGGCTGGTGGTTTTGTGCGCCACATTAACGGCCTGCGCCAGCAGCAAAGTGGACCCCAATCAGGCCTTTGATGTACTAGCTAATGGTATTTGGCACAAAGTTGAAAACATGGGGCGGACCGACAGCCATGTTTTACCGGACATGTCGGCTGAAGCTGGTGCGAAAATCCATCAGCAGCTTGAGCAATTACTGGCCGAGCTGGCCGCCGTTGATGTGAAAAAGCTGTCCGAACAAAATCAGATTAACCACACCATTTTGGTCTATCGTCTGCAAAATCAGGTCGATGAATACAATTATGGTAGCCATTATATGCCATTAACGGCAGAATCCGGCTTTCACAGTGATCTGACCTTTATGCTGTCCGGCAGCAAGTTTAAAACTGCTGAGGATGTCGAAAAATACCTGAAAAAAATCAGTTCGGTCCCGCGTTATATGGCACAGCAAACGGCATGGATGCGCGAGGGGATTGCCAAAGGTTACACCCAGCCAAAAGCCGTGTTAGCTGGCTATGAACAGGGCATTTTGTCGTTTATCCAAAAAGATATTGATCAAAGTGTATTTTTCCGGCCGCTATTAAAACCCGTGGCAACCATTCCTACTGCGCAGTGGCAACAGTTGCAGCAACAAGCCCGCAGCATTATTTCCACCCAAATTCAGCCAGCCTATCAGCAATATTATGACTTTTTTGTCGGTGAGTATTTGCCTGCCGCCAGAGACAATATCGCCGCCAGCTCGCTACCGGATGGTGCCGCTTTTTATCAAAATCGTTTAGAGCACTACACCACCCTGAAATTGACCCCGGCCGAAGTGCATCAAATTGGCTTGAGTGAAGTCGCCCGAATTCGCGCCGAAATGGCAACCGTCATCGCCCAAACCGGCTTTAAAGGCAGTTTTGCTGAATTTATTCAGTTTCTGCGCACCGACAAGCAGTTTTATGTCACCACGCCGGATCAGTTGTTAAAAGAAGCATCGTTCCTGGCGAAAAAAATCGACGCACAACTTCCTAAACTGTTCCACACGTTGCCGCGCACACCTTACGGGGTTGAAGCCGTGCCGGCTGAAATTGCACCGAAGTACACCACTGGTCGTTATTCGGGTGGACGTGAACCGGGTGAAGCGGGTTTCTACTGGGTGAATACCTATGCGCTGGATCGTCGTCCGTTGTACGAACTGGAAGCGCTGACTTTGCATGAAGCGGTGCCGGGCCACCATTTACAAGTTGCTTTGGCGAATGAACAAACCAACTTACCGTCTTATCGTCGCAGTTTCTACACTTCGGCTTTTGGTGAAGGCTGGGGATTGTATTCGGAGTTTTTGGGGTTGGAAGTGGGTTTTTATCAGGACCCATACAGTAACTTCGGTCGGTTAACTTATGAAATGTGGCGGGCAGCCCGGTTAGTGGTCGATACCGGTATGCACACTATGGGTTGGACGCGGCAGCAAGCGATTGATTTCCTTGCCAGTAACACCGCATTATCGATGCATAATGTGACAACCGAAGTGGACCGTTACATCAGCTGGCCGGCACAAGCTTTGTCTTACAAATTGGGTGAGATCACCATTAAACGCCTGCGCGCAGACGCTGAGCAGAAGCTTGGCAGCAAGTTTGACGTCCGCCAGTTCCATGATGTGGTTTTGCAAAATGGCAGTCTGCCGTTGCCGGTGCTGGAACAACAAATCGCGAAGTATATCCGGACCCAGCAAGCGAAATAATCGGTAATGCCGGATGTTCGTTCATCCGGCGTCACTTAATTGTTTTATTTCAATGATATAATCCAACCCGGCACGTTCAGGTAGCAGTGTAGAGAGTTCTTTAGATAATAAAATGGCCGTCCGCAATAAACGGCCGAATGAGGCGATATGGGTTCGGTGTTGTTAGTAATAGGTTTTTTTCTGATTGTTGTGGTGCTGGTCGTCAATATTGATAGCTTGAACAAAGAACATAAGCGCTTGTTAAGTCAATTTAAATTGCGGGATCAGGAAGCATCCCATGTGCAGCAGCTAACCTATGAGCTCGCCGAAGAATGTTGTCAGATGTTATTGCTACAGCTAGGGCAGGAACGTGCTTCAACCCGGCTGAATCCGACCGAAGTGATGCATATTGAACAATTATGTCAGGCGATCCCGGTGATTTGTCGTGAGCTGGTATTACGACCACAACCGATTGCGCAAGCTTTGCAGCGTTATTGCAAAAAATACAATAATGATGGGTATACCGAGCTGGAAGTATTTATTCACCGGCATGGCCGACTGATCCCAAGCTGGCAGAAAAACAGTTTTGCTGGTTATTTGCAGTTATGTCAGGCGGCTGTTGGATTAGTGAAAGAGCAAAGCATGAAGGAACCCACAAAAACGACCAAAACCAGGCCAGAAATGGCCTGATCGACAGTGCCAGCATCGCTTAGTGGCGAATAATTACTTTAGGTTCGGTATCAATTTGTCCGTCTTGATCAACGGCCGCGATCCGATCACCTGCTCTTAACACCGCCATACTGAAACTTGGACTGCGTCTGACAAACGCCAGCTCATAGCCAAAGCGCTGCAATTCTGCGACTGAAAATTTTTGCGCCATGTTCAGTTCATTCCAAAAATAATTTAAATCTTTGGGCTGATCACGACGATCTTCTGATAATGCTGCCATCATTTGTGTTACTCCATAAACCAGCACAGTCCCAAGTTGAAAATCCGCTGGCTTTATACACTCTATGTCTTGGTTAAAAAAAGTACAAGATCGAATTGTTGATTTGTTGCTGGCATGACCGATAACCGGTTGCCTTTCTTTACAAGTGCCAGCTCTGCAAGCCCCGGACAAGCCCGAAGCTCGGCCAGTGTCAGCACTTTTGAAAACTTTTCAACCAAACTCACCTTTACGGCAAACCAGGCAAACTTCTCTGCCGAGGCCTTCGGGTCGAAATATTGGCTCTGCGGCTGAAACTGGCTGGGATCCGCAAAAGCGGCAGCGCTGATTTTCGCAACACCGGCAACGCCGATTTCTGCACAACTGGAATGGTGGATCAACACTAAATCACCGACAGTGACTTGATCCCGCAGGAAATTTCTTGCCTGATAATTTCTGACACCTTCCCAGATGACTCCAGCTGCTCCGGCGACACCGATATCGTCGATGCTGCACTCGCCAGGCTCGGTTTTAAATACCCACGGCATGTAACCACTCCGCTGATGCAACCGGCAAGATTATGCCGCTGATCGCGCGTCTAACGCAATCGGTTCAACGGATTTTGCATACATTCTACCGATTTTAACTGTGTGAACAGCTGCACTGCACAGGGATCCACCGTGCATTGCAGACAAATCAGCCCTGTTGCCGGGATGCCGTGGGCAAAAATCAGCAGAACACTGCCTGTGCTTTTGCAGTTTGCCGGAGGCTGTAGCACAATAACTGTCTCTCAAGCATTGCAGGACGTAAAGATGAGCCAGGTATTAGCCGATTTGTTGTCGTTATTAAAGCTGGAAACCATCGAGTATGGGTTGTACCGGGGTCAGAGTCAGGACTTGGGGTTCAAAGCGGTATTTGGCGGTCAGGTGATGGGGCAAGCGCTGTCGGCTGCCAAGGAAACCATTCCGGAAGATCGGAAAGTCCATTCTTTTCACTCATATTTTTTACGACCAGGTGATGCATCAAGACCCATTGTTTATGAAGTTGAAAACATCCGCGATGGTAAAAGCTTTAGTACCCGCCGGGTCAGCGCCATCCAGTTTGGCAAACCGATTTTTTACATGACGGCTTCTTTTCAGGCGGACGAGGTTGGCTTTGAGCATCAGGATTTAATGCCGCAAGTGCCGGCGCCGGAGGATTTAGTTTCTGATCTGGAGTTTTACCGCGAGCATGCCGAATTTATTCCGGAATCTCTGCGCAGTAAGTTTATTTGCGAAAAACCGATCGAAATGCGTCCGGTGGCGTTTCACAACCCGTTTAAACCGCAGGTAAGCAGTGCCAAACGGTATGTCTGGTTTAAAGCCAATGGCGCGATGCCGGATGATTTACGGGTACATAAATACATGTTGGCTTATGCGTCTGATTTTAACTTCCTGCCGACGGCGTTGCAGCCGCATGGCAAGTCGTTTATGGCGCCGACCATGCAGGTTGCGACCATCGACCACGCCATGTGGTTCCATCAGGATTTCCGCTTTGACGACTGGTTGTTGTATGCCGTCGACAGCCCTAGTGCTTCTGGTGCGCGTGGTTTAGTGCGCGGGCAGTTTTTTAACCGCGCCGGTGTGTTGGTGGCGTCGACGATGCAAGAAGGCGTGATCCGTAGTTACGATAAAGCTAAACCGGAATAGCGTTGTTCCTGTGGCTCCTTCAAGCCAAACGGCAGCGACTTGGGACATGGATATGCCGCCCAAGTCGCTGTTGATTAATTTGCGGTAGTGATCTGACGAATCGTTTGCAAAACTTCAGGCAGTACCAGCGAATTGACCGTCGACAACAACGGTGCAAAGTTCTGCGCCGGCTGCAACTTGCCATCATCGGCTTCTGCCAGGTAGCCAGCATCTTTTAAAGCATGCACCAGCGTGGTAAACAATTGTTTGTCATGATATTCAGGCGCATCTATACCATGCATCGTCAATAACCGCTGCGCCAGCTGTTGACTGCCAAGTTCCAGCGCGCTACGTTCGATGCGTTGTTGTTGCTGCAGCAAATTCAGCACTATCGCATAACGTTGCAGAATATCGTTGCTATTGTGTGCCAGTAGCTTCAGCGGTGTCAGATTTTGCGGCAGATCAGCACAGTGGTAATGCTGTTGTTGCAGTTGCAATAATTCCTGCTGCTGCAAGAAATGCAGAATTTTTTCCACATATTGTTTTAAATCTGCCGGAGCCAGGAAAAGCTCATGCTCCAGCAGTGGCAACAATTGCTGGCATATATTCAGGAGCTGCACTGCGGTAAGGGTTCGATGTTGTAACAACGCGGTGGCTAACAATGCCGGAACAATAAATAAGTGACTGATATTATTGCGATAGTAACTCATGATTACCGCGTTTTCAGCGCTGAGCCGGACTAAATCACCAAATCCATCCTGTTGCAGCTGGACTTTGTTCAGCGTCAGCCCATGACGGATCAGCGCGGCACCATCACCGTCAGGAAGGGTCACAGCGCTGTGATAAGGTGCCGCTTGCTGTAGTTGCAAATACAGGTCCAATTGGCGGCATAACGCCGGCCGTGTTAACACATGCTGTTCGGTGGCCAGCAAACAGGTCGAAATCAGATTAATGGCATTGAGGGCTGCGCTGTGATTGACTCGTGTCATTACTTCAGTCGCCAGTTTTGCGACCAGCGGGTTTAACCAGTCCGGTTTTTGCGGTTCAATGGGGTTGACCGATAAGCGCCAGTCTGGTGCATGTTGTTGCAGATAGCTGTTCAGTGAAATCGGCTCGCCGAAATTAACATAACCAAAACCGTAATCGCGTAGTTGCCTTGCTGCTTTGAGGATACCCAAGGCCGATTCTTTGGTTTTGGCCGAACCTTTGAGTTCCCGTAAATAGGTATTCACTTCCATCACGTGCTCGTAGCCCAGATAAACCGGTACTAGTGTGACGGGTCTGTCGATGCCGCGAAGTAGTGCTTGCACGGTCATCGCCAGCATGCCGGTTTTTGGCTGCAGCAAGCGTCCGGTGCGGCTACGACCCCCTTCGCTGTAGTATTTCACCGAATAGCCTTTGCGAAATAGCTGCGACAAGTACTCGCGAAAGACCGCTGAATAAAGTTTGTGGCCGCTAAAGCTGCGCCGGATAAAAAACGCGCCACCACGGCGGAAAAATTTACCAATTGGCCAAAAATTCAGGTTAATACCGGCAGCAATATGCGGTGCGGCGAGACCTTGTTGATAAATGACATAACTCAGCAGCAGGTAATCCATATGGCTACGATGGCAGGGCAAATACACCACTTCATGGCCACGCTGCGCTAAGTCCCTGATTAAAGCGGCGTTGTTGATTTTGATGCCGGTATACAGCTTTTTCCAAAGCCAACTGAGCAGCCGGTCGCCAACTCTTAATGTCGATTCACGATAATCGGCAGCAATTTCTTCCAGTAGCTTAAGCGCTTCAGTTCTCGCTTCGCTTGTACTGATGTTTCTATCACGTGCTTCATCGGCAATCGCTTTTTTTAATGCTTCCGAACCAAGAAGCGCATTAAATAACGCCGCGCGGTCTGGCTGACGGGGCCCGGTTGCAGCGAGTTGTTGGCGATAAAAATGAAAACGGGCGACCCGCAATAATTTATGGGCGGTTTCTTCGGTCGCGCCATATTGATCGGCCATCTCGCGCAGCGAAACCGCCCGCGAAAACTGCACCAGCGTATGCCGGCCGGAAATCAGCACCACCAACAATTTATGCCACCAGCCAGGCGCAGTTTTTTCACCAAGAATGGCTTTGACACTGGCCTCTTTGCCAGGCGCGCGGCCCCAGCAGATCGAAACGGGTACTAGCTGAGCGGTTTGATCAGGCTGCGCCAGATGGGCTTGCAGTAACTTTTGCCCTTGCTGCAGCGCCAACGTCGGGCGGCTTTTGCCCCAAAACGAGGCGGAACGTTCGAGAAATAAAGTGCGGGGTAAGGTGATATCACCCAAGGTGACATAAGCCGTTGGATCCGGCAGACCTTGTTCAAGGCAAGCACGTTTCAGCGTGGCTAAATCACTGGCAGAAGCAACCCGGGTAATATAAAACAGCGGCTTGTTTGCCTGCAACTCAAGGCTACTGACGGGTTGGCTCGGAATTATTTTGTATTTAACGAATGGCCACAGCAGCCATTGCAACATGCTGGCGAACCACTTTAATCGCGAAAACATAGATTACTTGCCCTCAAAAACAGCCGGCTAGAATACCATGGATTAAAATCAGCGCCAATTTTGGCATTTTTTGCTGATTTTTCTGTGACATCCGACTTGGCACATGCATATTCACTGTATATACTCCCAGTATTCACTGTATAGGCATTCAGCATCATGCGTCCACTCACTCCACGACAAGCCGAAATATTACAATTACTGAAAGATTATCAGGCTCACTCCGGGATGCCACCGACCCGCGCCGAAATTGCCACCCAGCTTGGTTTTAAGTCAGCCAATGCTGCGGAAGAGCATTTAAAAGCACTGGCAAAAAAAGGTTTTATCGAAATGATGCCGGGTACATCGCGGGGCATCCGGTTGATTGAAGAAGAGCTGGTGGCGAATGAACCAGAATATCTGGGTTTACCGCTGATTGGCCGTGTTGCGGCAGGTCAACCGATTTTAGCCACTGAGCATATTGATCAGTATTACCAGCTTGATGCCAACCTGTTCCATCCGGCCGCTGATTTTCTGTTGAAAGTCTCCGGCATGAGTATGAAAGACATTGGGATTATGGATGGTGACTTGCTGGCGGTGCATAAAACTACGGAAGCCCGGCAGGGTGAGGTGGTCGTGGCCAGAGTGGAGGATGAAGTGACAGTCAAACGTTTCAGACGTGATGGTCAATTTGTGTACTTACACCCTGAAAACAACGACTTTAATGTGATAAAAGTCGATTTAACCCAACAGTTTTTTGCAATTGAAGGTTTAGCCGTCGGCGTGATCCGCAATCAAACCTGGTAAGGTTTTTTGCTAAAACTTAAGTAAACTCAATACTTTTTCGAATATAGCACTGGTCAGACCTTTTGGTTTCGCCGGTGCTTTTTGCTTTATGGGGTTTACATTGTGCTATTTCTGGTCAATTCTTAACCTGTGCCTGATAAAAAACACTGAACGATAAATGTTGTGTCGCAGGCGCTGTAATAAATAAATAATAAAAAACAATAAGTTGCAGGACAAGATGCGCAATTTGGGTGGTAGTGTCTGGTTCTGGCAATTTGTATTATGCAAAATGACAGAGGAGACGTTACGTGGCGAAAACGAGTCGTTATCGCTGCACGCTGCTATCCTTGCTATTTGTCGAAACGGCTACTGCCGCAGAGTTGCCCCTGAATATGACCAAAGGGGTTACCGATATCAGTCTTCAGGTTTACGACCTGCACATGACGATATTTTACATCTGCTGTGCAATTGGCCTGGTGGTTTTTGGCGCTATGTTCTGGGCCATTATTCATCATCGCAAGGCAAAAGGAGTGCAGCCTGCACAATTTCATGAAAGCACCAAAGTAGAAATACTCTGGACCGCCATTCCCGTGGTTATTCTGGTCATCATGGCCATACCCGCTACCAAAACTCTGATTGCGATGGAAGATACGTCCGATTCGGATGTGACCATTCTGGTGACTGGTTCGCAATGGAAGTGGCATTACAAATATCTCGACTATCCGGTTGAATATTATTCGTTACTTGCTACACCACAAAAACAAATTCAGAACAAAATTGCCAAAGGCGAAAACTACCTGCTGGAAGTTGATCGGCCGCTGGTGATCCCAACCGGCAAAAAAGTGCGCTTTTTAATGACTTCAGATGATGTGATCCATTCCTGGTGGGTGCCGGCCTTTGCGGTTAAAAAAGACGCCAACCCCGGCTATATCAATGAATCCTGGGCCAATGTGAATGAGCCTGGTATTTACCGAGGCCAATGCGCGGAACTTTGCGGCAAAGATCATGGCTTTATGCCGGTGGTGGTGATTGCCAAAGAGCCGGCTGAATTCGACAGTTGGATCCGGCAAGAAGCTGAAACACAAGCCAAAGCTAAAGCTGCTGAGCAAGAGCTGCTGTCGATGAATATGACAATGGCCGAAGCGATGGCTCTGGGCGAAAAAACCTACCTTGGTTATTGCGCCGCGTGCCATCAACCCGGTGGGCAAGGTTTACCCGGTGCATTCCCAGCCCTTAAAGGCAGCAAAATGGCTACAACAGCCACTGAACTGGCTGCCCATATCGACATTGTTCTGAATGGCAAATCCGGTACCGCGATGCAGGCCTTTGGTAAGCAGCTGACGTTGCAGGAAATTGCGGCCGTTATTACCTACGAGCGAAATGCCTGGGATAACAATACTGGCGATTTAGTGCAGGCTGCTGCAATCCATGCAGCCAAAACCGGCAACAAGGAGTAGCAGATGAGCACAGTCACCACCGATCCGCATGCTCATGGCGATCACCATGATGAGCATCACCACAGTCCACCAGCCGGTTTAAAACGCTGGTTGTATACCACCAACCATAAAGATATCGGGACTTTGTACCTGCTGTTCGCGCTGACGATGTTTTTCATCGGCGGGGCGATGGCGATGGTGATCCGGGCCGAGTTATTTCAACCAGGGCTGCAGTTGGTTCAAGCTGATTTTTTTAATCAGATGACCACTGTGCATGGCCTGATCATGGTGTTTGGCGCCGTGATGCCCGCCTTTACTGGTTTGGCTAACTGGCTGATCCCGATGATGATTGGCGCGCCGGACATGGCGTTGCCGCGGATGAATAACTGGAGTTTCTGGATCCTGCCGTTTGCCTTTTCCATTTTACTGGCCTCGTTATTTATGGAAGGCGGTGGTCCTGGTTTTGGCTGGACTTTCTACGCACCACTATCCACCAAGTACAGCGGCGACAGCACGGCTTTGTTTGTGTTTTCAGTGCACATCATGGGTATTTCGTCGATTATGGGCGCAATCAACGTCATTGTAACCATCTTCAACTTACGCGCCCCTGGCATGACCTGGATGAAAATGCCGTTGTTCGTCTGGACCTGGTTGATTACCGCATTTTTACTGATTGCGGTAATGCCGGTGCTGGCAGGTACTGTGACCATGGTGCTGACCGATAAGTACTTTGGGACTAGCTTCTTTGATGCAGCCGGCGGCGGCGATCCGGTGTTGTTCCAGCATATTTTCTGGTTCTTCGGTCACCCTGAAGTGTACATCATGATTTTACCGGCTTTTGGGATTGTCTCGAGCATAGTGCCGACTTTTGCCCGTAAACCGTTGTTTGGTTACGCCTCAATGGTGTACGCCACTTCCAGTATCGCGCTACTGTCGTTTCTGGTCTGGGCACACCATATGTTCACCACCGGTATGCCGGTGTTTGCCGAGCTGTTTTTCATGTATTGCACCATGTTGATTGCGGTGCCGACCGGGGTGAAAGTTTTTAATTGGGTGGCGACGATGTGGCGCGGAGCCATGACCTTTGAAGTACCAATGATGTTCGCACTGGCCTTTATTGTGTTGTTCACCATTGGTGGTTTGTCTGGGTTGATGCTCGCGATTACACCGGCGGATTTCCAGTATCACGATACCTACTTTGTGGTCGCGCATTTCCACTATGTGCTGGTGACCGGCGCCATTTTCTCGATTATTGCGGCGGCCTATTACTGGTTGCCAAAATGGACCGGGCATATGTATGACGAAACTCTGGGGCAATGGCATTTCTGGTGTTCGCTGATCTCCGTCAACATGCTGTTTTTCCCGATGCATTTTGTCGGGTTGGCCGGAATGCCAAGACGGATCCCGGATTATGCGCTGCAGTTTGCTGATTTTAATGCCTTTATCAGTATCGGTGGTTTTGCTTTTGGCCTGTCGCAGCTGATTTTCGTTTGGGTGTTGGTGAAATGTATCCGTGGTGGTGAAAAAGCCACGGCTCAGGTGTGGGAAGGTGCGGAAGGGTTGGAGTGGGAATTACCTTCGCCACCGCCTTATCACAGCTTTACGACACCACCGCATGTGAAATAGGGGATTGCAGATGGCCGTACCACAGCAGCAGAAACCTGACCACAAACCACTGATAAAACGTCTGTTGGTGATCACGCTCGCGATGTTTGGGTTTGGTTATGCGCTGGTGCCGCTGTATGACGTGTTTTGTGATCTGACCGGCATTAACGGTAAAACCAGCTCGATGGCCGCCACTGCCGACAAAGCCGTGGTCGACCTGAAGCGCGAAATTACCGTGGAATTTCTGGCCAGACCCAATGCGGACATGCCTTGGTTATTTAAACCACAGACGCAAAAGATCAAAGTTCATCCTGGCGAAATTAAACTGGTGTACTACGAAGCTGAAAATATCACCGCTGCGACCATGACCGGTCAGGCGGTGCCTTCGGTAGCGCCAGGCCAGGCCGCTTTGTATCTGAATAAAATGGAATGTTTTTGTTTTAACCAACAAGTGCTGACTGCGGGTCAGAAGCTGTTGATGCCATTACAATTTTATGTGGATCCTGCTCTGCCCGAGCAGTTCAGCACTATCACTTTGTCATACACTTTGTACGACATGACCAAGCATAGTCAGCCTGAAACAGTGGCAGCTCTGATCCCAACAGGGGGCAATCATGAGTAACGCTTACGAGAAATATTATGTACCCGAACAAAGCCCGTGGCCTTTTGTGGGCGCGGTGGCGTTGTTTTTAATCGCCTTTGGTGCCGGGCATTTAGTCAATGAAGTGACCCGCGACAAAGAAGGTTATGGCAGTTACCTGCTGATGGCCGGGGTCGCGATTTTAATTTTTATGCTGGTCGGCTGGTTTCGAAATGTGATTGATGAATCGATGACCGGCCTTTATAGCAAACAAATGGATCGCTCGTTCCGGCAAGGCATGAGCTGGTTTATTTTTTCGGAAGTGATGTTCTTTTTTGCCTTTTTTGGCGCCTTGTTTTATGCCCGACTGATCGCGATGCCGTGGCTGGATGGTGCCAGCAACAATGCGATGACTGCCGAAATCCTATGGCCTGAGTTCGTTGCGCATTGGCCGATGATCAAAACACCGGGTGGCACCGAAACCACGGCGATGCCATGGCAAGGGTTGCCGCTGTATAACACGATTATTCTGCTGACTTCGTCGGTCACATTGCAGTTTGCGCATACCGCGATGGAGCAAAATAAACGAGGGCAGCTGAAGTTAATGCTGTTGTTAACCGTGTTATTAGGCGCAACCTTTCTGACGTTACAAGGGTACGAGTATGTCCATGCGTATCAGGATCTGGGTTTAAAACTGGATTCTGGGATTTATGGCAATACCTTTTTCCTGTTGACCGGTTTCCATGGCATGCATGTGACGTTGGGTGCCATTTTCCTGCTGGTGATTTTTCTGCGGATCTTGCTGAAAAACCATTTCACGGCGCATCACCATTTTGCGTTTCAGGCCGCAGCCTGGTACTGGCATTTTGTCGATGTGGTCTGGTTATGTTTGTTTGTGTTTGTTTATGTGTTGTAAGGACAAAAGCTGGCTCCAACATCGGTTCGATTAACGAGGTTGGAGCTTATTTGTTGAGTATTTTTTTCAATACGGGCGTTGCTGCGGACTGATCCAGCCCATCGACAGTGCCAGTACGATAAACAATAAGACGATGACTGAAACGAACACCCGACGACCGAGGAATTTCGACATACTGACTTTTTCCGGATCGTTTTTCAGCATCAGCCACAAGGCGCGAAACAGATTAAAAACAATAAAGAGCAGTAGCGCGATGAGCAGTAATTTGATCAGCATAAAACCTCAGTTCGCAGGAGACGCAGATGCAGATCCGGTTGTTTAACCAGGACTTTGTGCTGCGCTGGTGGTTGGTAGCCATCACTTTGGCTGCTTTTTGTCTGTTAATCAAGTTGTCGCTGTGGCAGTGGCAACGCGCTGAAGAAAAGCTACAACACCTGACTCAAATCCAGAACTGGCAACAACAAGGCGCTCCCGCTTTTACTGAGTTTTCCCGCTTCAGCGAAGCCGATTTAGACGGCGCGCCACTGACCGGTACTGCACATTGGCTCGCGCCGGTAGTGTGGTTGGTGGACAATCAAATCTGGCAAGGTAAAGCAGGCTACGATGTGGTGATTCCGGTACAAGTGACTGCCGATCAAACCGCGATCCCGACACCGTCCGACGAGATCTTACTGATGAATTTAGGCTGGGTTGCCGCACCCGACAGCCGACAACAACTGCCAGCCGTCGACATTCCGGCCCAGATTAAATTACAGGGTGTGCTCCGGACTAAATTAGGTGCTTTCCGACTGGGCAACAATTTGGAAGATAGCGGCTCCTGGCCGATGCGCGTGCAAACGATCGATGTGCCTTCGCTGGCGTCGACTCTTACCAGGCCGCTGACAAATAATGAGTTTAATACAGTGTTTCACGGCGTGTTTTACCAGCAACAAAGCCCGTTTCTTTATCATTATCAGCCAGTGGTGATGCCACCGGAAAAACATCGGGCTTACGCGCTGCAGTGGTTATTGTTAGCCATCGCTGTGGTGATGGTCGCGCTGGCAGCCAGTTATCAGAAGGAAGTGTAAATGCCAAAAAAGAAGTTTTTGTGGTTGTTCGCTGCTTGTTGTCTGGTGCCGTTGGCGATGGCGCAACTGGTGTTGTCAGCCGGCTGGTTTTCCGCCGGTGCGAACAGTAAAGGCCAGTGGCTGAGTGAGGAAATAAAACTATTACCGGCAACGGCGGCCAACCAACCACATTGGCGGCTGGTGTATTTGGCGCCGGCGGATTGCCAGCAGCAGTGCCAGCAGACGCTGAACCTGATGACACAAATTCATACTGCACTCGGTCGCAAACAGGACAACTTAACGCTGGTGGTGCTGGGTGATGTGGCACCAACAGAGCTGACCGCTCCTTTTCAGTTTCAGCAGGGCGCAGCGCCAGCTTTAGCCGAAGGCCAGCTGATTCTGGTCGAGCACAACGGCTTAGCGCTACTGCAATACCAATTTCCGGCGGATGTCAGCCAATTACCATTGCTGGGCAAGGCGGTGATGTCAGATTTGAAAAAACTGATCAGCTACGATCGGGGGCCGGTATGAAGTTACTGCGGATATTAGCCAGTGGCGCCATCGTGCTGACGATGTTAGTGATTATCTTAGGTGCCTACACCCGCCTGACCGATGCCGGTTTAGGTTGCCCGGACTGGCCAGGTTGTTATGGTTTTTTAAAAGTGCCGCAGCATGAAACCCATGTGGCGGTGGCTGAAGCCCGCTTTCCGGAGCGACCGTTGGAGGCACATAAAGCCTGGAACGAAATGGTGCACCGGTATTTTGCCGGTAGTCTGGGTTTATTGATCGCCGCGATTTTTTTCGTCAGTTGGCGGCAACAACGCAAAATCAGTTTATTGCCAACGGCACTGCTCGGTTTGGTGGTGTTTCAGGCGGCGCTTGGCATGTGGACGGTCACCCTGAATTTGTTCCCGTTGGTGGTGATGGGGCATTTACTCGGTGGTTTTAGTTTGTTGTGTTTGCTGGTGATTTATCGCTGGCAACTGACAGCACCCCGATATAAACCCTCAGTGGCGTTACCGGCGCAAAGTGGCCTGGCGCGTTTGGGGTGGCTGGTGCTGGCGATTTTAGTCGGGCAAATAGCCCTTGGCGGCTGGACTTCGGCCAACTATGCGGCGATGGCTTGTGTCGAATTACCGGTGTGTCAGGCCGGTTGGTCGGAGCAACTGCAATTTGGCGAGGCCTTTGATTTACATTTGGGGCACGACAATTACGAATACGGGGTGATGAGCCAGCAAGCCAGACAGACCATTCATATTGCGCACCGCATTGGCGCGATGTTGACGTTATTGGCGGTTGGCTGGTTCGCCTGGCTGCTGTGGCAACGCAAAACGCAAACCGGCATGTCGCGATTGCCGCTGGTTGCGGGCATGTTATTGCTGCTGCAATTTAGTCTGGGTGTTGCCAATGTCTGGTGGCAATTGCCGCTAGCCAATGCGGTCGCGCACAATTTTGTGGCGGCTAATTTGCTGATGGTGTTAACGCTGATTTGTGTGCAATTACAACAACAAGCCCAACTACAAAAACAACCACAAAAACAAGCGCAACCACAACAAGCGCAGCTACAACCAAGGAGGTTATGATGGCCCAAACAAAACTTGCAGTGTTTTCAGGTTGGTCGCTGGTCTGGCGTGATTATTATCAACTAACCAAACCAAAGGTCGTTGCGCTGCTGTTGTTGACTGCCTGGGTTGGCATGATGCTGGCGCAACCGGGTCTACCGGCGCTGGATGTACTGGTGGTGTCGATGATTGGCATTGGCTTGTTGTCATCGGCAGCGGCGGCACTGAATCATGTGCTGGATCAGCGGATTGATGCCCAAATGGCCCGCACTCATCATCGGCCGGTGGCGCGTGGTCGCATCAGCACCGAACGTGCGGTGGTATTTTCGCTGGTGTTAGCGGCGACTGGCTTTGTGGTGCTTTACGCCGCGGTGAATCCATTAACGGCTTGGTTGACCTTAGCCAGTATGTTTGGGTATGCCGTGGTATACACCATGTACCTAAAACGGGCGACACCACAGAATATCGTGATTGGTGGCTTAGCTGGCGCTATGCCGCCACTGCTTGGCTGGACCGCGATGACGGGGCAAATAGCGGCGGAACCATTATTGCTGGTGATGATTATTTTCGCCTGGACGCCGCCCCATTTTTGGGCGCTGGCCATCCATCGCCGCGATGATTATGCCAAAGTGAATATGCCGATGTTGCCGGTTACCCACGGTATCGAATTTACCAAAACCGCAATTTTCCTCTATACGCTGATTTTGTTCCTGGTTTGTTTAATGCCGTATCTGGTTGGAATGACCGGCGCCATTTATCTGGTGGGTACTGTGCTGTTGAACCTGTGGTTTATGGGTTACGCCTGGCAATTGAAATTCCATGCCAAAGCAGATACTGCCATCAAAACATTCAGGTTTTCCATTGTGCACCTGATGTTGTTATTCTTGTTATTGTTGGTTGACCATTACCTGAAATGGACGGCGTTTTAACCAGGATGTTAAACGATCTGATGAAGTACACCATGCGGCTTGGGTAGATACAGGCTGCATAAATGAGAGAGCTCAGATGAAGTATAAGTTGATAGCTGCGGTTGCCGTTGTAACAGCGCTGGCCGCAGGAATATTTAGTTTCCAGTATGTACAGCAGGTTCAGTTGCCTGAGCATGCGCTGGTCTACCCCAAAGCCCGTGATTTAACCGAATTTACGCTGACCAGCCATAAAGGTCAGCCGGCGACCCGGCAACAGTTACAAGGGCAGTGGACGCTGGCTTTTGTTGGTTATACCTTTTGCCCGGATATTTGTCCGATGACGATGGCAACGCTGACCGGTGCGTATAGCGAGTTGCAAGCGATGTTACCCGAAGGCCAAAAGTTAGGGATCTGGTTTATTTCGGCTGATCCAGAGCGCGATACTGTCAGTGCGTTGGCCAATTATGTCGGTTATTTTGAACAACCGGCGATCACCGGTTTGACCGCCGGGCATGACAAGCTATTTCCCTTTGTCCGCGACCTCGGGCTGATGTACGCCATTAGCAGCACTACAGCGCCTGATTATCTGGTCGATCACAGCGCTTCTATTGTGCTGATTAATCCCCAAGGCCAGCTCGCAGCAGTATTTAAACCAGAGCTGAAAGTTGGCGAAGTGCCGCTGGTCACCAAAGCCATTTTGCTGGCAGATTTTCCAAAAGTTCTGGCGCAACTGCAGTAAAGGGCGTTATTCGATAAAGACCCAAGGCTGAGAAAACCAATAAAAATATCCCGGTTTTTTCAGGCTTGGCGCGGTGCAGTTGTATCTGTTGTGATTCAGTTTCAAAGGTGCTTTGGCCTTTGCAGTGAAGCTCTGTGCGTTTAACCAGGTCAATTCAATCGGTTGGCCGTTAAAAAAACAGTTCAGCTGCGTGGCTTTAAAATCCTGCACCTTGACCGATAGTTTTAATGTCGGTGGATTCTGTTTGCTGACCGGATCCGCACCGCTGTAGTCAGTGACCGGTAACGCCAGAGTTTTCAGTTTTGGCACAAAATGCTGCAGCGCGGCAAATTGGCTCGACGATGGATACCGCGGAATACGCGTCATTGACACGCCGGGGCATACAGCGCCCGATTGTTGACCAATGCCGATAAACCCAAGCTCAGTGACCAAATCTTCTAATTCAGCACTAAAGTCGCCATAAGGGTAGGCCAGCCATTTGCGCTTGACGCCCAATTTTTGTTCAAGCTGTTGTTCTGCCAGTAAAATGTCTGCTTTAACCCGCGCTCGCCACTGTTTTTTGCTTTCGCCTTTATTCGGGACTGCCAGCCGGTGATGGTACGAGCTGTGATTGGCAATAATCACGCCTTCGTCGTGCATGGTCTGAATTTGTTCCCAGCTCAGCACCGGGCCTTCGCGCCGATCAATTAACGCAGGCCCTAAAAACATCGTGTAGGGGTAGCCGAATTCTTTCAGGATAGGGCGGGCGGTGGTAAAAACATTGGCAAAACCATCGTCAAAAGTGATGGCGACTTCGTTGTCGACCGTGGCTTCCCCACGTTGCAGCTGCTGGATGATGCGCTCGAGGCTCACCACTTTAAAGTTTTGATCTTTCAGGTGCTGCAGTTGTTGACGAAATTCTGCAGGCGTCACGCTGGTGGTTTTGGGCGTGGTGCTGCTGACATGATGATATTGCAGAATAATTGCCGCTTCAGAAAGGGTTGAAAAACCAACCGCAGCAAGCCACACCAACCACAAGCATAACTTTTGCACGTTAAGAACCCTCTTTATCGTTTGGCAACACACCAATCCGGCGCAACACTAACAAGATATAACTACCAAAAGTGATCACAAAACTGATGAGCCAGCAGCCAATCACCAGCTGCAACAGCCAGAGTGGCTCGGCTGGCAACAGTAAAAACAACAGCAGAATGATCCAAAAGGCTGCCATACCGCCGACAAAATAACGGCCGCAAGTTGCAGCCGTTGGGAGTTTGGATAAGAAGCGCTTCAAAGTTGCTTCAAGATCGCTTAGTAATATGAATGTTCGCCACGCTGATGCTCGGTGATGTCACGAACGCCAGCCAGCTCACCGGCAAAGCGGTTCAGCAGCTCTTTTTCGATGCCTTCTTTCAGGGTTAAATCCACCTGCGAACAACCGTTACAGCCACCGCCAAATTGCAGCACTGCGACACCTTGTTCGGTCAGTTCAACCACTGATACCCGGCCACCGTGGTTGGCCAGTTGCGGATTGATTTCAGCATCAATCACATATTGCACCCGCTCTTTCAGCGGAGCGTTGTCATTCACCTTGCGAACTTTGGCATTCGGCGCTTTTAACGTCAGCTGCGAACCCATTTGATCGGTGACAAAATCGATTTCGGCATCAACTAAAAACGGTTTGCTGTCGGCATCAATCACCGCGTCAAAACCGTTGCAAGGTACTTTTAAATCGGAATCTTCGACTGCATCCGTTGGACAGTACGACACGCCACATTCCGCCTGAGCCGTGCCGGGATTGACTACAAACACCCGAATATTGGTGCCGGCGGCCTGCTTTTCCAACAACTTAACGAAGTGCGCCTGGGCCGCTTCTGAGATATGAATCATGTCTGAGTACCTGACTAAATTACTAGGTTAATGGCTATGATACTCCTCCAGTTTCGCGCTGCCAACCCCGCTTGAGCATTCGCCATCTTTATTGCTAAGGTGACGGCATCAAATATCTGGAGTTGGCATGAAAAAACTTACTATATTGGCGGCATCACTGGCGACTTTTTGTAGCCTGAGCCTGCAACCGAATGCGCTTGCCGCATCCTTACCGACACCGGCGCAAAGTTTAGGCTTTGAACTGGGGCAATGGCATGTCCGCCACGACCAGATTGAGCAGTATTTTCGGGAACTGGCAGTCAAGGCGCCTGAGCTCAGTAAATTTGAAGTGATTGGCCGCACCCATGAACAACGGCCATTGGTGCAATTGACCATTAGCTCCGCTGCCAATATGGCGAAACTGGAGCAAATCCGCGAGCAACATCTGGCGGGCATCAGTGGTAAATCGCAGAACGATGCCGATTTACCGCTGGTGATTTGGCTGGGTTACAGCATCCATGGCAACGAGCCAAGTGGTGCCAATGCTGCGGTCAAGTTGGCGCATTATCTGTTGAGCAGCGAAGACGCTGAAGTCAAAAACTGGCTTGATAACGCCATCATTTTAATCCAACCGAGTTTAAACCCGGATGGCCACGATCGTTTTGCAGTGTGGGCCAATATGCATCAGGGCACATCGCCGGTGGCTGATCCACAACATCGTGAGCATGTGGAACCCTGGCCCAATGGTCGGCCGAATCATTATTGGTTTGACTTGAACCGCGATTGGCTGCCGCTGCAACACCCGGAAAGTCAGGCGCGGATTAAACAATTCCATCATTGGATGCCGCAAGTGCTCGGTGATTTCCATGAAATGGGCACCAACAGCAGTTATTTTTTCCAGCCGGGCATTCCAAGTCGCAATAACCCGATGACGCCGGATGAAAACTATCAACTGACGGCTTTGCTGGCGGGTCATCACGCCAAAGCTTTTGACGAGCAAGGTAAACTTTATTACACCGAAGAAAGTTTTGACGATTTTTACGTCGGCAAAGGCTCAACCTACCCTGATGTGCACGGCGCGGTCGGCATTTTGTTTGAACAGGCCAGCAGCCGTGGCCATTTGCAGGACAGCATTAATGGCCCGCTGAGTTTTTTAAGCACCATCGACAATCAATTCACCACCTCGTTGTCGACGTTACGTGGTGCGGTTGAAAACAAGCAGCGCTTACAAAAATGGCAGCAGCAGTTTTTCCGCGACAGTTTACAGCTGGCCAAAGACGACCCAGTGCAAGGTTATCTGTTGCAAGGCGATGCCGACCAAAGCCGGCTCACTGCCTTGTTGCAGCTGCTGAGCAAACATCAGATAGAGGTGTATCCGGTCAATAATGATGAAGCCGCGTCAACGCAGCAGTTTTTTGTGCCGCTGCAACAACGGCAATACCGCTTGATCAAAGCCGCTTTCAGTACTGCGACCAACTTTCGTGACAACACCTTTTACGACGTGTCGGCCTGGACTTTGCCGCACGCTTTTAATATCGAATATAGCGAAAGCCGGAAAATCCCGGCTGGGTTATCCAAGCAGCCGTGGCAGGCCGAGTCGTTGGCTGCGGCTGAGTTAACGGCGGGCGCTTACGCATATGCATTGCGCTGGACCGATCAACAAGCACCGCTGCTACTGCAAAAGCTACTGCAACAAGGTCTGAAAGTAAGGGCAGCCAGCAAGGCGTTCAGTGCCAAAACCAGCAATGGCGTACAGTTGTTTGCGGCCGGCACTATGTTGATCCCGGCGGGTTTGCAAACTGAAGGCTGGTTTGAACTCCTCAAACAAGCGCAGCAGCAATCTGGCTTACGGTTGGAAGCTGTGACGTCAGGATTAACGCCGATGGGCCAGGATTTAGGCAGCAACAATATGCTGCCGGTGAATTTGCCGAAAGTATTGTTAATGGCAGGTCCCGGTATCAACTCGACGGAAGCTGGCGAACTGTGGTTTAACCTGGAACGACTGGCCGGTGTGTCACCGACCATGGCTGAGCCCGCGCGTTTCGGTCGGCTCGATTTAAGCACATACACGCACCTGGTGCTGCCGGATGGGAGTTACCAGAGTTTTAAAGATGCCGAGCTGGCTCAGCTTAAAGCCTGGGTCGATGCGGGTGGGGTGTTATGGGCCCAGAAATCAGCAGTCAGTTGGTTGGCAGAAAAAGGCTTGTTGCAGGTGAAATTAAAGCCGGTCAGTGACTTAAAAGCTTTGATCCGGATTGAAGATGCCCGTTACGCCGACAAAGAACAGTTGGCAGGTCAGCAGCGGATCGCTGGTGCTATTTTCCAGACTGAACTCGATTTAAGTCATCCGCTCAGTTTTGGTTTACCACGGGCTGAACTGCCGGTGTTTAAAAATGCGCTGATGGTGATGCAGGTGCCGGAACAATCGTTTGTCACCGTCGCACGGTATCGCAAAGGCAAACAACTCGCAGGCTTTGCAGCGCCGGAACTGGTTGAGCAAATCAGTCAAAGTGCGGCGTTGGTAGCGCATAACTACGGCAAAGGCCGGATCATCGCAATGACCGACAACCCGGTGTTCCGCGGCTATTTTAATGGTTCCAGCCGATTACTGGTGAACGCTTTGTATCTGGGCAAAGCCTTTGATGTGGGTTCAGAAGACAACGAAGGTGATGCGCACTCGCACTAATCCGGTTCATGGCAAACGCGCTGCTCATGTGGCAGCGTGTGGTGCGCCGTCATATCAGCAGGCGTAATGGCCAGCGTCCAGACGTCAATTCGCAGCACCTGCTGCTTTCGAAGCAACCGGCACAGCTGATCGATGGTGGCGCCGGTGGTTATCACATCATCGACTAGCAACAGATGCGGCGGGAGTTTTTCGCGCTGCTGCAATCTGAATTGGCGGCGTAAATTGGCCCGTCGTTGCTGGCGGGTTAAACCAACCTGATGCTGAGTGCTTTTACTGTGGAAAATATCCAGTAACGGAATTTGCCAGCTGTCGGCGATGACCGCCGCCAGTTGTTGTGCCTGATTAAACCCACGCTCTTTACGCCGCTCGCGGCTCATTGGCACAAAACAAACGGCGTCTGGTTTGGTGCCACCACTACTGGTATACAGCCGGCAAGCTTTTGCCAATTGCTGACACAATAACTCACCACAAGCAAAATCTTGCTGAAACTTCCACTGCCTGATCCAATGTGACCAGGGCAATTGATACCAGCTCAGACTATGCAACAAATCAAATTTGACTGGTGTTAAGCCACGCCACACCGCGGGCAGTAGCAAGGCATTGTGTTGATGATTTGCCAGCGACAAGCCTGGTAACGCCGCGATACAATAATCACAAAGCTGTTGTTTGGCTTGTTGCACCGGCAACTGGCACCACAAACAACTATTTGGTAATAACAGGTGCAACAGCTGATGTAGCCAGAGGTTCAGCTCCGTCATGCTAATTTTCATTATTGTCGTTCACATAAAATAAACATTGGTGTAACTATGGCAGTTCCTGTCGCAAACGACAAACCGGTTTTGGTGTTATTACATGGTTGGGGTCTCAATCATGCGGTGTGGCAGCAATTACTGCCGCAGCTGACCGGGCAATTTAGTGTGCTGACACCGGATTTACCGGGTTTTGGTCTGGCGGTCGATTATCCGGAACCTTATCGGTTGGCGGACGTTGCGGCTGTCGTTGCCGAGCAAATACCACATGGAAGTTTAGTGCTGGGCTGGTCGCTCGGCGGATTGGTGGCGACGCAAATCGCACTGGATTACCCAGAGAAGGTGCGGGCGTTAGCGCTGGTCGCCAGTTCGCCCTGTTTTGTGGCGGCTGAAGACTGGCCAGGCATGGCGCCGTTGGTGCTTCGCCAGTTTGCGGCGGCGCTGGCCAAAGATGTGGCGCTGACCATCGATCGATTTTTAGCTATTCAAGCGCTTGGCAGTGCCACAGCCCGACAGGAAATAAAACTGCTGAAACAAGCGTTGTTGACGTTGCCATTGCCACAGTCGGCAGCTTTAGCCGGCGGCTTAACAGTATTAGCCGAAGTTGATTTACGGCCGCGCTTGTCAGAGCTGAGCATGCCGGTTACCGGATGTTTTGGCCGACTTGATTCGTTGGTGCCGGTGGCAATGCTGGATAAACTGCAGCTGTTATTACCCAATGCTGCGCTGACGATGTTGCCCAAAGCATCCCATGCACCTTTTATTTCACATCCAGAGGAATTCAGCCAATGGTTGCTGCAGTGGGCGCAGATAATGCGAAAGAAAGAGTGAACAAATGAAAGAGTGCAGAGGCGAATTAGTCACTGAAACCGGGCTGTAAACAACCACGGCCAGCAAAACGGCAACTATTTGCCGCTTTTACGGATATTTGCTTGAGTGCTGGCAGTTAATTGATTAGTATTTAATCATATTTGCTAACTGCCGGAGATCTATCATGGAACTTCAATCCGCATTCGCTTCAGGTTTGCAAGGATTGCAACGTGCATCCACCGGGATCACCGAAGCCACTGTCAATATTAATCGTGAAACAACCAACGAACAGCGGGTCCGGAATGCTCAGGATACCGCTGCCGCCGACGAGGCCACGCAACAACGCCAAATCCCGGTCGCTGAACCAACAAGCCCATCGCTGGAGCAAAGTCTGGTGCAATTGGTCACCGAACAAAACTACGCCGAAGCCAATGTGAAATCGATCAAAACTGCCGATGAAATGCTCGGTTCTGTGATCGATATTCGGGTGTAATAAACAGATATGGCCATCACCTCGGTTTACCCCAACGTCAGTCCTTACATCGGCAACCCCGGTGTGGATCTGGCGCGCCGGGAAAACCTGCGCCGTGAGATTATCGAACCGGTGGCGCAAGCTGAGCGCGGCGCCGCTGAAAAAGGTGTTATTTCGGAAGATAAAAGCCGTAATAACAGCAACATGGCAACCGGCACTTACACTGAAGATGCCAGAAGCCGTGGTACCGAATTAAAACAAGCCGTGGGTGGTCGTCAAGAGAACGGTGAAGGCCGCGATGGTCAGAACGAAAACAGTAACGGTAAACAGCAAAATGCCGCGCAGCAACGGCAAGAAGCCGCAGAGCAACGTGAACTTGCTGAACTGAAAAAACGCGACGCCGAAGTCAAAGCCCACGAAGCGGCGCATGCTTCGGTCGGCGGTCAGTTAGCCAGCAGTCCAAGTTTCAGTTTTGACCTTGGTCCTGACGGTCAGCAATACGCCGTGGCGGGCGAAGTACAAATTGATTTGTCGCCGGTACCTGGCGACCCACAAGCCACCATTATTAAAATGCAGCAAGTCAAAGCTGCCGCATTATCACCGTCTGAACCCTCTGCTGCCGATCGCCAGATCGCAGCGGAAGCCGCCAGACGTATTACCGAAGCGCAAGCCGAACTTGCTAAAGAATTCATTAAGGTGAATGAGCCACCGGCCGCTGATGGCGATTACGACGCGCTGGCTGCATTCAGCGAACTTACCGGACGGTTGGATTTAGGCGAAGATACGCCGGTAAACCGTCGTCCGTCGGACGAATTTACGGATGAAGAAAATACTGAGCCATCGTCAAGCCGCAGCCGTTATGCACCACCAGAATCACGCTCACTCGAAATCGACAGCACCATGCAGCTACGCAAAGAAGTGATCTCTGGTTTTTACGCCCGTTCTACCGTTCCTGCTGAACGTCCGCTGCTGCAAATGGCGTAGTTGCAACTTTTCCGATAAAAAAACGCCGTCAGCTGACGGCGTTTTTGCATTCATTTGCATTCAAGATCAGTGCTTATTTTTTCATTTTCGCCAGTGCCGCAGCAAAAGCGTTGCCCATCGCTGCGTTGCCATTGTCGACTGGTTTACTGGCTTTTGGCTGCGTCGGTTTCGCGGCGTAACTGCCACTTTTAGCCTGTTGTTTGCCTGAACTGCCAGCGTCTGAGCCTGCACCACGGGCCTGTGGTTGTTCGTCCAGACGCATGGTTAACGCAATCCGTTTACGGTCGACTTCTACTTCCAGCACTTTCACTTTGACGATATCACCAGCTTTCACCACCTGATGCGGGTCACTGACAAACTTGTCGGTTAACGACGAAATATGCACCAAACCGTCCTGATGCACGCCAATATCGACAAATGCACCGAAGTTGGTGACGTTGGTGATCACGCCTTCCAGCAACATGCCCGGGGTTAAATCGGATAACTTTTCCACACCATCTTTAAAAGTGGCGGTTTTAAATTCAGGACGCGGGTCGCGGCCCGGTTTATCCAGCTCTTTGATGATATCGGTGATAGTCGGTACACCAAAATGCTCGTCGGCGAATTCAGCTGGATTAATGCTTTTTAAGAAACTGCTGTTGCCGATAATCTGCTCCACCGATTTTTGGTGTTTGCTGCCAATTTTCTCGACCAGCGGATAAGCTTCCGGGTGCACAGCAGAAGCGTCCAGCGGATTAGTACCGTTACTGATACGTAGGAATCCCGCCGCTTGTTCGTAAGCTTTTGGCCCTAAACGTGGCACTTTTAATAAGTCTTTGCGCTGCATAAAGCGGCCGTTGCTGTCGCGATAAATCACGATATTTTGCGCCAGCGTTTTATTCAGACCCGCCACCCGCGCCAATAACGGCACTGAAGCGGTGTTTAAATCAACGCCAACGGCGTTTACGCAGTCTTCAACCACGGCATCCAGTGATTTAGTCAGCAGGCTTTGGTTCACGTCATGCTGATACTGGCCCACGCCAATGGCCTTGGGTTCAATTTTAACCAGCTCCGCCAGTGGGTCTTGCAAACGACGGCCAATCGATACTGCACCGCGCAGCGACACGTCTAAATCCGGGAATTCCAGCGACGCCAGTTCCGACGCTGAATAAATCGAAGCGCCCGCTTCCGAGACCATGACTTTGGTCAGCCGCATCTCCGGCAGCATTTTAATCACATCGGCGGCCAGTTTGTCGGTTTCGCGCGATGCAGTACCGTTACCGATAGCAATTAGTTCCACTTTGTATTGTTTGCAATAAGCGGCCAGCGTTTTCACCGATTTGTCCCACAGGTTTTGTGGGGCGTGCGGGAAAATGGTGGTATTGGCGACCAGTTTGCCGGTTTCATCCACCACGATCACTTTGACCCCGGTGCGCAGGCCCGGATCCAGACCCAGCGTTGCGCGCATGCCAGCTGGAGCCGCCATTAATAAGTCTTTCATATTGCGGGCAAACACAGCAATCGCTTCAATTTCAGCTTTTTCGCGCAGTTCACCCAGTAAATCGTTTTCCAATTGCAGATGCAGTTTTACTTTCCAGGTCCACTGCACCACGGTGCGCATAAAGGCATCGCCGGCGCGGTTTTGCTGGCGCAGGTTAAAGTGGCTGGCAATCATTTGTTCGCAATTGGCGTGGGCATTTTCGTCATCGCCATCTGGCTGTAATTGCAGGTTTAAGCAACCTTCGTTGCGACCACGGAACATGGCTAACGCACGGTGCGACGGCACGTTTTTCCAAACTTCCTGATGACTGAAATAGTCACGGAATTTGGCGCCTTCGGTTTCTTTACCGGCCACCATGCTGCTTTTCAGCACGGCATATTGGGCTAAATGACGGCGTAATTTAGCAAGTAAATCAGCATCTTCGGCAAAACGTTCCATCAGAATGTATTTGGCACCATCCAGCACCGCTTTGACATCGGCAAAACCCGTTTCAACATTGAGATAGTCATTCGCAGCCGTTTCCGGTGCCAGATTAGGATCTACCAATAACGCATCGGCCAGCGGCAATAAACCTGCTTCAATAGCAATTTGCCCTTTGGTGCGGCGTTTGGCTTTGTACGGCAGATATAAATCTTCTAAGCGGGTTTTATTGTCGGCGGCAACAATTTCGCGTTGCAGCTCTGGCGTCAGTTTGCCTTGTTCGGCAATCGTTTTTAAAATCACCTGGCGGCGATCTTCCAGTTCACGTAAGTAGGTCAGACGCTGATCAAGCAGCCGTAATTGGGTATCATCCAGACCGCCGGTCACTTCTTTGCGGTAACGGGCGATAAATGGTACGGTCGAGCCTTCGTCCAAGAGGGCGATAGCTGCAGCGACCTGTTCGGCACGTGCCGAAATTTCCAAAGCGATTTGATTAACAATCAATGACATAACTTTTTATTCCTTGTGGCCGGGACTTGCTGAAGATCATTTCAGCCTGCCATTTGAAGTGCAGTACCGACTGGATAACTACGCAGATGGCCGGTATTGTCTATCTTCAGCGACAAAAAATCCAATGTTGTTACCTGATGTCAGCATCTGCCGGGCGCAACAAGGTCATGAGAGCAGCAGAATTCACCATGTGCAGGAGCAGAGTTAAGCAGTGAAACCAAAACCAGTCATCATTAAAACGAAGCTGATCACCCGTGAAGGCTACAATGCGCTCAAAGCCGAGCACGACGAGCTGTGGTTTAAAAAACGGCCGGAAGTGACCAAAATCGTCACCTGGGCGGCAAGTTTAGGCGACCGTTCCGAAAATGCAGACTACCAATACAGCAAGCGTCAATTAAGGCAAATAGACAGCCGGATCAGGTACTTGCGCAAGCGGCTGGAAGATCTGCAAATCGTCGATTATTCGCCACAGCAAGAAGGCAAAGTATTTTTTGGCGCCTGGGTGGAAATTGAAGACGACGACGGTCAGCTGCTGAAATTTCGGATTGTCGGGCCGGATGAAATATATGGTCGTACTGATTACATCTCGATTGATGCACCGATGGCGCGGGCGCTGTTAAAAAAGCAGGTGGATGATAGTTTTGTGGTGCAAACGCCGACGGGTGCCAAGGAATGGTTGGTGTTGGATATTCAGTATCCAAAGCTGCCCGCTACGCCCTAGCTGCCCACATTGCAACGGCGGCATGTTCAGCGGCAATTAACAGCGCCTTGCTAAGGTCGTTTCAGACAAGCTCAGCAACGAATTCAGAAGCGGGGAAAGCGATGAAAAAACCTATGTTAGTCAGCTGTGTGATGGTTGGTCTGTTCGGCAGCACCGCAGTACTTGCCGACGAAGAAGCAGATTATCAACAATGTTTATTGGAGCATCAGCCGAAGGTGCAATTAGAGCAAGTGGTCACCAGAATTCGGCAGGCTTGTGACAAAGTACATCGTGACAATCTGATGTTACCGCGTAAAAAAGAATATTTCCGTTGTGTGCTCAGTTATTTACCGCCAGTCGAAACCGACAGCGCAGTGCCGGATATACTTGGCGCCTGTGCCAGCAAACACGATTTCCGGCGTTCTTAGCCGCAATGACCATTCGCGACTGCTGCAGTCGCCATCTGACATGATTTGTAACACACAAAGCCTGCCGGACATGTCGCCCGCTGCGCTTTTTGGTTTATAGTGAGGAATTAGTTAGGAAAATTGTTACAAGGTCGCAGCTTATGCAAACTCAGGAAACCACCAAGATTCTGGTCGTAGATGACGACATGCGGTTACGTTCATTATTAGAACGTTATCTGGTTGAACAAGGGTACATCGTTCGCAGTGTCGCCAATTTCGAACAAATGACCCGGTTGATGGAGCGCGAAAACTTCCATTTGCTGGTACTGGATCTGATGTTGCCTGGTGAAGATGGCCTGTCGATTTGCCGCAAGTTGCGCCAGCAAGAAAATGAAATTCCGATCATTATGCTCACCGCCAAAGGCGATGAAGTGGATCGGATCATCGGCCTGGAAATGGGCGCTGACGATTACCTGCCAAAACCTTTTAACCCACGTGAATTGCTGGCGCGGATCCGCGCTGTACTGCGGCGTAAATCAAAAGAATTACCTGGCGCACCAACGCAGGAAGAAACGCTGGTCAAATTTGGCCCGTTCAGTTTTAACCTCGCCACCCGTGAAATGAAAAAAGACGATCAGCTGATGCCGCTGACTAGTGGTGAATTTGCGGTGCTCAAAGTACTGGTTAGCCATGCCCGTGAGCCGTTGTCGCGCGATAAGCTGATGAATATGGCGCGTGGGCGGGATTATTCGGCAATGGAGCGCAGCATTGACGTGCAGGTGTCCAGATTGCGGCGGATGATTGAAGATGATCCAGCCAATCCACGGTATATTCAGACCGTGTGGGGCCTGGGTTATGTGTTTGTACCGGATGGTGTCGCCAGTTAAATGCGCGTGTTACCCCGCAGTGCCTTTGGCAAAACCGTTTTTCTGATCGGCTTTTTACTGCTGATAAACCAGTTGGTGTCGTACTTTCTGGTGGCGGTTTATGTTATTCAGCCATTTCTGCAGCAAACCAACCATTTGATTGCCAAGCAGATTAAAGTAGTTTTTATCGATGTTGGTTATGACGACATGGTGTTGTCAGAGCAGCTCACCAAAAGATTCCAGCAAGCCACCGGCATTGAGGTTTATAACGAAACCCAGGCGCAACAACATGGCTTGCAGCAGGCCATTTTTTACCAATCTTTTTCCGATGATATGTCGCGTGAACTTGGCGGCACTGCCGAAGTTCGCATCGAACAAAGCCAGAGTTTTGTGTTCTGGGTGCGGCCGCCACAAGCCCCGCAATATTGGGTACGTATTCCTTTGAGTGGCCTCAACGACACCGATTTTAAACCTCTGCAAATTTACATTCTGCTGATTGGCTTTTTAAGCGTCGCCGGCGGCTGGTGGTTTGCGCGGCAGCTGAACCGACCGTTGCAGGGCTTGCAGCAAGCGGCGTTGAAGGTGGGGCGCGGCGATATTCCGGAACCGTTACCTGAAGCCGGTTCCAGCGAAATTATTGCGGTAACCCGCGCCTTTAACCATATGGCCAAAGGTATCAAACAGCTGGAAAAAGACCGGGCGTTACTGATGGCCGGGGTGTCACACGATTTACGCACGCCGCTGACCCGCATCCGGCTCGCCAGTGAAATGATGAGTGAGCCAGACAGTTGGATCCGCGATGGCATCGCCAACGATATTGACGATATGAACGCCATTATCGACCAGTTTATTAATTACATCCGCCATCACAAAGAAGAAGTGCTGACCGATGAAGATATTAATGTGCTGGTCAGCGAGCAAATCAGTGCTGAGCGACTGCAACAGCGCGAGGTGGTGACTGAACTTGCCCATCATTTACCGCTGGTGCCACTGCGGCGGATTGCGCTGAAACGGGTGCTAACCAACCTGATTGAAAATGCTTTTAAGTATTCAGAAGGTAGTATTGTGGTCAGTACCGGTTATGAAAAAGGCAGTCAGCGGGTTTATGTGCAGGTGCGGGATCACGGCCCCGGCATTCCGGAAACCCAGATGGCGCAGATGTTTGAACCCTTTACTCAGGGCGATACTGCCCGCGGTAGTTCCGGCTCTGGGTTGGGTCTCGCGATCATTAAGAAAATTGTTGATATGCATCAGGGCGAAATTACCCTGCACAATCATGCGTTTGGCGGTTTAGTGGCAACGGTTTATTTGCCATTGAAACAACGTGGCAAAGCAAATAGCTAATTTTGGTATCTGACGATTAAGGACCACAGACTCTGGAATGTCGCTGATATTCAGACAACAAAAAAGCGCCAACTGGCGCTTTTGTCAATTCAGTGGCGCAACGACGTGCTGACGTCGTTGGCGGCTGAAATTATATTCAGGCTTTCGGGCCTGCATTACGGATAGCTTCAGAAACATCGTATTTCTTGAAGTTATTGGCAAATTCCGCCGCCAGTTTGGCTGCGTATTGGTCATATTGTGCTTGGTCAGCCCAGGTATCCCGTGGGTTTAACAGCTTGCTGTCAACGCCAGGAATTGCGACCGGAATGTTCAGGTTCAGCTGTGGCAAATGCGTCGTAGCCACTTTCGCCAGTTCACCAGACACGATAGCGTCAATAATGGCGCGGGTGGTCGGGATGTCAAAACGTTTACCCACGCTGTGCGGGCCGCCAGTCCAGCCGGTATTCACCAGATAAACTTTGCTGCCAAATTCACGAACCCGTTTGATCAGAAGTTCAGCGTACACGCCAGCTGGGCGTGGGAAGAACGGTGCACCAAAACAAGTTGAGAAAGTTGATTCAATGGCTGAAGTGGAGCCAATTTCAGTGGAACCCACTTTCGCCGTGTAACCACTTAAGAAGTGGTAAGCGGCTGCTTCTTCAGATAACACTGAAACTGGCGGTAACACACCTGATACGTCACAGGTCAGGAATACTACAGCACGAGGCTCGCCAGCACGGTTGGCCAGCACGCGTTTTTCAACGTGGGCTAACGGGTAAGCGGCGCGGCTGTTTTGGGTCAGGCTGGCGTCTTTGTAATCTGGGGTGCGGTTCGCATCCAGTACCACGTTTTCCAGAATGGTACCAAAACGGATAGCATCCCAAATCACCGGCTCGTTTTTCTTCGACAGGTCGATACATTTAGCGTAGCAACCGCCTTCAATGTTAAACACGCTGTTCGGTGCCCAACCGTGTTCGTCATCGCCAATCAGGTTGCGTTTTGGATCGGCTGATAAAGTTGTTTTACCCGTGCCAGACAGACCAAAGAATAACGTCACATCGCCTTCATCACCAACGTTCGCCGAGCAGTGCATTGGCAGCACGCCTTTGGCTGGTAACAGGAAGTTCTGGACAGAGAACATCGCTTTTTTCATTTCGCCAGCGTAACGCATGCCCGCTAACAACACTTTGCGATCAGCGAAATTAATCATGACCGTGCCGTCTGAGTTGGTGCCATCACGCTCAGGCACGCAAGTGAAACCTGGCACGTTGATGATTTGCCATGCTGCTTTACCCGAGGTATTCCACTGAGCTGGGGTGATAAACAGGTTTTTGGCAAACACATGTTGCCAGGCAGTTTCGGTTTGCACGATCACTGGCAGGTAATGCTCAGGATCGGCACCGACTTCTAAATGAGACACAAAATGTTCAATATCTGACAGGTAAGTTGCTGCTTTGTCCCACAGTGCATTAAACACTTCAGCTGATACCGGTTGGTTCACATTGCCCCACTGAATATCTTGTTCAGTGGTCGCTTCTTTGACGATATAACGGTCTTTAGGTGAACGACCAGTGCGATGACCAGTTTTGACCACTAATGCGCCGTTATCGGCCAAAATACCTTCCTGACGACGAATGGCGTGTTCCACCAGATCGGCGACGGTTAAATCGACGTGACGAATAGTTTGAGCGGTCATTATCAGCTGACTCCTTGGGTACAGAGTTTGTGTTGTAGGTGGTAGATGTTTTCACAGCATTCTACTGTAAGTCGACAGTTTCGGCGACAGAAAGTTTGTGCTATGCGACTAAGATCTTGGGTGTAACGGCGTTTATTAGCAATAATTGAATATAAATTCACATTTTTATGCGGTTTAGTTGGTTTGTTTTGGTGTTGGCGAATAATTATTACAGGCCGACTTACGAAAATATCTGTTTGGCACCTGCGAACCACAGCAGCAATTTGCCCTAAAAAGAAACCCGCGCCAAAGCACGGGTTTTAAAAGAGACTTCTTATCACTCTACACCAGGCCTCGCCACTAACCGTTTAACTTTCGTCGTGTCTCGACAACGGTAGGTATTGTAGCTGCCACTCAAGTTGAATATTTGGCTGGCGTTTTAACTTTTGGTACAGCCGCTGAGTTGCCGGAAAACTGCCGGTCCATTGATATGTGTGGTCAGCCAGCTTCTGCCAATGCTCACTTTGGTATTTGACTCCTGCTGTTTCCAAAAGCTCCTGCAACTGTTCTGAGACTACAACTAACATATTTAAGGTGATGCAGTACTGTGACATTTGTTGGTCATAGAGTAACCAGTGGTCGCTCTGTTCAGATAATAGTTTGAATTTCCTACCATTTATTGAAATGGTACTGGTGTCGCGCTGCAACTTATTCAGCACGGTTTTTTCAGGCTGAGTTAAGACCATTGATTTGACTGGTCGCGTTTCGGCAGCCGACACGGACGTTTCGCCGATGGCTGTGCAAATAAAAATAAACATACAGGCTGAAAAAATTTTCTTCATAAAGTTTCCGAAAATGAAAAAGTCAGGCTAAAACTAATACGTTTACTTGATCAAGACATATTGAAATTGAATGTAAGAAAAGGTATACCATTAACTCCTCTATAAAAATATGTTAACTAAAAAAACTAAAGGAACATGCATGATGCACTTCAAACGTTCTGCACTGGCAATAATTGTCACTGCAGCAATCACAACTCCTCATTCAGCCCTGGCCGCCACTGAATTTAATTCAGTGTCAGACTCAATCCAATCGATTGCGGTAAAACCTGCCCAACAGGCGAAGACTGTCTCAGGTATGAAAAACCAGATTGATGCCATCAGTAACCAGACAACTTTTGCCTGGGCTCCGGAAGGATTGACGGTACCGAATTTGTCTGCCGTAGCTCCTGAACATCAAATCGAAGTAGCTGCAAGCCATTATCTGAATTCGTTAACCGGCGCTATCAGTAAGGGTAGTCTGAATCAGTTAAAACCGGTACTTGTTAGTTCGTACCAAGGTGATGATGGCGTAAAAATAGCCAAATTTCGCCAGGATTATCAAGGTGTTGAGGTATTTAATAGAGAATATAACATCCTGATGGATGCTGAGTTTAATCTGGTTGCCGGATCCGGCACTCTGGCGTCAGCGTCAGCGACCAAAAGTGCTGCGTTTACACAGTTTAGCAATGCAGATACCGCTATCCTCAATGCTTTTTCCGCAGCTGGCGGTGATCAACAACAAATTTCTTTAACCACTCTGGAATCGGCAGATGCTTACCAGGTGTTCACCGCAGAGAATCAAAAGTCGTCCGTAAGACTTCTTGGTGAACCACGGGCGAAAGCAGTTTATTTTGAACAAAAACAGAAACTGGTTCCTGCTCATTATGTAGAGATCGAAGTTGCTGCTGAAGGCTCGGTTGAATCTGATTACTACAGTTACGTCATTTCCAGCGAAACCGGGGAAGTGCTGTTTAAGAATAATTTAAAAGCACATGCCGCAGATTTCCAATATCGTGTTTATGCTGGGCAGGATGGAACTCCGTGGGATGGTCCGCATGGCAACGTAGTCCCTGCGACCAGTGCCGATCAGGTAGATGCAACAGCATATCTGGCGGCGCCACTGGTTAAATTGTCCCACGGCCCGATCAGCACTAAAGATGGCTGGTTAGATGTAGCCGCAACGACCACCAGCGGAAATAATGTTACCGCCTATGCCGATGTTGTGGCTCCGGATGGCTTAACAGACGGCGATTATGCCGCAGAAACTACAGCTGCAGGGATATTCGACTATAAGTATCGTACCAGCGAGCCTGAAACGTCACTGAATAACCGTAAAGCAGCCATCGTCAACCTGTTCTACATGAACAACTATTTACACGACCTTTTTTACGACTACGGTTTTGACGAAAAGTCTGGCAATGCGCAGTTAGTAAATTTTGGGCGTGGTGGTGTTGAAGGAGATCCATTAAAGGCTGAAGTCCAGGACAACTCCGGATTTAACAACGCGAACATGTCTACCCCGGCTGATGGCCGCTCACCGCGGATGCAAATGTATCTGTGGGACAGCAAAGATGCGACTTTTGGTGAAGACTACGGCTTAACTGCGACCGCAAGCGGCGAATCGATCAGCATTACGGCATTACAACGCTCAAGTTTTGGTCAGGGGCAGTTTAATATTTCTGGCCAACTGGTGGTGCTTGACGACGGCATTGCGCCAACGCGTGATGGCTGTACAGCTGCTGTCAATGGCGCCAGCTTGGTTGGGAAAATTGCTATCGTCGATCGAGGCACATGCCCTTTTACTGAGAAGGTTAAACAAGCGCAAAATGCCGGCGCTATTGCAGTCATCGTGGTTAACAACGCTGCTGCCGGATTACCTGGGATGGGTGGCAGTGACCCAGTGGTTAAAATACCAAACGTTGGCATTTCACTGGCAGATGGCAACAAGTTGTACGCAGCGATTGCCGCTGGCAAAACAGTTGAACTGAATTTGTTTAACAGCCGTCCATTCAAAGATAGTTCGTGGGACAATGCGATCGTTTCTCATGAATGGGGTCACTACATCAGTAACCGTTTAGTTGGTAATGGTAATGGTCTGTACAACAACCAAGGCCGTTCAATGGGCGAAGGTTGGGGTGATTTCCATGCTCTGCTGACCGTCTCTGAAGCCAAAGATTTGGAACTTCCGGGCAACGATAAACTGCAACGTGCATACGCTGCTATTTCCTACGTAGATTCGTTCTATTATGGGATTCGCAGTGTGCCTTATTCGCAAGACCGTGAAGTTAACGAAAAAACCTTCAGATTCATCGAAGTGGGTCGTGGTGTTTTTGTTGATCAAACCACAGGCGCCGCACAGGTCCACTCTGCAGGTGAAGTGTGGGCAACAATGTTGTGGGATGGTTTTGTCAATCTGGTAAATGATGATCGGCACAGCTTCAATGAAGCCAAGCACCGGATGATGGGATATCTGGTGAACGGTTATAAAATGACCCCGGTCGGTCCAACATACACTGAAGCCAGGGATGCGATTCTGGCCGCTGCTTATGCTAAAGATCCAGCGGACTATAAACTGCTGCTCAAAGCATTTGCTGATCGTGGTATGGGTTTGGGTGCCAAGGCGCCAAATCGTGATGACCCTCAGCATAAGGGTGTGGTTGAATCTACAAAAACTGAACTGAATACTTTTGATGTGTCCGGTCACAGCATCAACCGTAATTACGAAGGGCTTACGGCAGGTTTCTGTACAAATAACGGCATTCTCGATAATGGCGAAACCGGAACCATAAGCTTCAACATCACTAACCGCGGTGATAAAGCCCTGAGTAATATCAAAGCAAAAGTTGAAGTCACCAGTGGTCAGAACGTTACTTTTGCCAACAACGGTGAAATTACACTGCCGAATGTAGGCGTCTTTAAAACAGCGAGTACAACCCCACTCGAATTCAAATTGGAAGGAGCAACAGTGGCAGATGAGGTGAGCTTTAAACTCAGCTTCCCGGGTCTGGCCGAAGACGTTGTGACTGCAGAATATAGCCTGTCTGACCTCGTCAACCTTAATTTCAAAGACCGGGCGCCGGTAAACCAGGAAAGCCTGGATGATATGGAAGACTATGCCAGCTTGAATAATTTCAAAGAAGTGGTGTTAGTTGGTGGTGATTTGGCTAAAAACAGCCGTGCGATGGATGGTACTAACGCGGCCTTCTTTGCCAGTCGCGGACATCAGGTCGGGTCGCAGTACATGCACATTGCAAACAATGGTTTTACCTCAGATGTTGCTTATGAAACTAAAGCTTTTGACCTGGGTTATGGTGCCGATTTCAAACTAAGTTTCTGGCATTACTATAACTTCGAAACCAATTATGATGGTGGTGTGGTTGAAATCAGCATCAACGGTGGAGCCTGGAAAGATGTAACTAAAGTTCAAGTTGGCACCAGTGCTGGTCAGCCGGTATATGCTAAATTTGACGGTGGTTATGATAACGAGTTGGAGGAATTACTGCCGGGTCGTAAAGCCTTTACCGGGCCTTTAAATGAAAACTTCGGTGCTAATGAGTCAATTAATTTTGGCGCGGCCTTAAATGGCAACTCCGTGAAGTTCCGCTTCCGTGCAGTATCTGACTCAAATAGCAATAGTGACGGTTGGTTTATCGATAACGTGAAAGTTCAGAATATCACAACATCAGTGTTCTCTGATGTTGTGGCAGGAAACAGTCTGCCTTGTGATAACCGCACACCTGTCATTACCAAAACCAGCAGCAGTGTAGCAGAGGTGAATGAAGGCGCAGAAGTGAAGTTGACGGTAGCTGCGCAGGACGCTAACGCAGCAGATAAACTGACGTACAGTTGGAAGCAGTTATCAGGCACCACTGCAGTTATCAGTAATGGCAGCACGGCTGAAGCGACGGTGAAAACCCCGCTGATTAGCGCCGCCAGTGAAACACTGAACTTCGAAGTAACCGTCAGTGATGGCAAAGTTAGTGTGAAATCGACCGTTGGAGTTAAAGTTAACAACATTCCTGACCCGGCACCTCCGATTTCAACAAATCGCTCACCCAAAGGTGGTAGTTTGGGCTGGTTTGCGCTGATTCTGGTTCCATTCGCTTTGCTGCGTCGCAGGAAAAGCTGATTAAAGCCGATTAATTACTGAATAAAAAACACCGAAGCTTGCTTCGGTGTTTTTTTATGATCAATTTTAAACCACCTTCTGTGGAGGTGGTTTTTACTGCGGCAGCCCCCTGGCAGGAGCTATTTGTAGCTGGGCTGGCGTTATGCTCAGAAATTTTTTGCCAGCTGAATGAGCGCCGGTGCATCAAAGTGGTAAGTGGTGTTGCAGTATTCACAGCAAATCTCCAGTTTACCTTCGGCAATATGCTCTTCAATCGCTTGCTGACCCAGGCTGATAATGGCCGCTTCACATTTTTCGCGGGAGCAACCGCAGACAAATTCAACATCTTGGGCCGGAAATAACTCGACCACTTCCTGGTGAAACAGCCGGAACAACATATCTTCCACTGACAATTGCAGTAACTCATCTGCAGTGGTGGTATCGGCCAGTGTCACGATGTCGGCAAAATCAAGCTTGGCTTGTTCTTGATCAACCGGCAGTACCTGTAATAACAAACCGGCCGCTTTGGCATGACCTGCCTGAATATCGGTATGTAAATAAATACGGGTCGGTAATTGTTCGGACTGATTAAAATAGGCTTCCAGCGTATCGGCCAGACTATTGCCAGAAATTGGGATCACGCCCTGATAACGTTCACCTTGTTCGGGGGTGACGGTGACCAGCAAAAAACCTTCGCCAATCAAGTCAATAAAACTGTCGCCTTTAATTTCACTTTGCAGCCGCACCACGCCGCGAAATTGCTGGTGGTTATTGCCATTGACCGCCGCAAATCTGACCGGGCCATCGCCCTGTACCTGCACCGCAATATTGCCTTCAAATTTCAGCGTGGCGGTTAATAAACTGGTGGCGGCCACTAATTCAGCCAACAGCCGTTTCACCGGCAAGGCGTATTGATGGTTTTGCAGCATCAAATCGAGGCTTTGTGCCACTTTGACTATTTCACCGCGAACATCTTTTTCGCGGAATAAAAATCGTACCAGTTGATCAGACTGACTCATAAAATCCTCATAGTCGATTATTGTTGCGATTTTAGCTGCAACAGTTGGCGTCGCATTTTTTTATCCGGTTTGGTCTCCGGGTGCGGCGCAAATAACACATTCATTTTGCGAAGTTCGGCGCGCTCAGCGCGTAATTTGATACTTTCGGCTGTTTCTTCATAGAGTTGCTGCGCAAGTGGCGCTGCCAGCCTTTGTTCGGATAATCCCTTCACCAGCACGGTGCGCTCGTCAGTGCCCTGAGTTAGTTTGATGGTGGCCCCGAGTTCAACATTGCGGCTGGCTTTACAACGTTGGCCATTATACTGAACTTTTCCCCCATCAATCATGTCTTTTGCCAGGCTGCGCGTTTTATAGAAGCGGCAGGCCCATAACCATTTATCTAAACGTAATATGGCTGTGGTATCGTTCGGCTTTGCGGTTGAGTTCGACATCAATAATCCCCGTAAATAGCTGGCGCGACCATAGCATAAAGCGTAGTCTGCCTCCATGACTGTCGGCTGTTTTACCGATGGTAGCAGACAAGTTTTGTTGCGGCGCCACACCACAGCTTGTTGTAGTTTGGATCTGTCAAAGGTCGATACGCTGTTGTATTAAGTTGTTATTTTTTAGTAAATTCTCCGTCTGCCCTTGTTGATACAGGTGCAACTGAGTAAGATTGAATTTGGTCGAGAATAGAATTAGAAACAATGAATTTGCCCACCTTACAACAAATTGACTGGATGACCCTGGCCACCCGTTTTTCAAAACGGGTTCCGACGCAGCGACTGAACCGGTTTTTTAGCCTGGTTTTGGTGTTGCTGCTGGCCTGGCTGGCAGCACGACTGACCTGGTTACTCTGGCCTGCGCCGACGGTATCGTCACAAATCCAGCCGGAGCTGGTCTCCACTTCTGCTGTCACTGGCTCACCGTCACTCGACGCTTTATTAGCTGCGCATTTATTCGGTAAGTTTCAGGAGAAATCGTCAGAACCTGTGGCTGTTGCTGCAGTGACAGAAGCCCCGAAAACCAATCTGAATGTCAAACTGACCGGCGTTGTCGCCACCAAAAACCAACCGGAACAAGGCACAGCCATTATTGAAAGCAATGGCGTTGAGCAAGTGTACGCGGTGGATGAACAAATTGAAGGCACTAACGCCAGCCTGAAACAAGTGCTGGAAGATCGGGTGCTGCTGCAGGTCAGTGGTCGTTTTGAAACCCTGATGCTGGATGGTCTGGAATACCAGCAACTGAGTCAGGATAACGCGCCGGTCGGCGAAGGGTTGCAGGAAGTGCCAGGTGCGCCGGAGCCGATGGAAATGAGTCCGGCGCAAGCTGATTTGAATGTGGTGCGCCGCGAAATGCTGGCGGAACCAGCCAAGTTTTTTGATTATGTCCGCGTCACACCACGCCATCGCAACGGCCAGATGTACGGTTATGCGTTGTTACCCGGCAAAGATCCGGAATTATTTGCGCGGATGGGGTTAATGCCCAACGACGTGGCAATTGAAATTAATGGTGTGCGGCTGAACGATATGCAGCAGGCCTACGGCATCATCAATGAATTACGCGAGGCAAAAGAAGCCTCAATCAAAGTGGAACGTGACGGTGAGATAAAAGATGTTTTATTTACACTGTCACAATAATCATCAGCTAATAATGGTTCGCACTCAATGAATTTAAAGACAATCCGTCGTCCGGCCGCCTGGTCCTGGCTGGGCGCAGGCGCCCTGGCCCTGCTGAGTTTTTTCACCGCTGCAGTTGAATATCAACCGAACTTCAAAGGCACTGAAATCAACGAGTTTATTAATATCGTTGGTAAAAATCTGAACAAAACCATCATCGTCGACCCGCAGGTGCGTGGCCGCATTAATGTGCGCAGCTACGAAATGCTGAACGAAGCACAGTATTACCAGTTTTTCCTTAACGTGCTGGAAGTCTACGATTTCTCAGTGGTCGAGATGAAAAGTGGCGTGCTGAAAGTGGTGCGGCAAAAAGACGCCAAAATGTCGAATATCCCGGTGGTTGGCGACAACAATGGCGGGATCGGCGATGAAATGGTCACCCGCGTGGTGCAGGTGAAAAACGTATCAGTACGTGAATTAGCACCGCTACTGCGCCAGTTTACCGATCAGGCCGGTGGTGGCCACGTGGTCAACTATGATCCATCAAACGTCATCATGATGACCGGTCAGGCCGAAGTCGTGAACCGCTTGGTTGATATTATTCAGCGGGTTGATAAAGCCGGTAACCAAGATATTGAAATCATCAAACTGAGCTTTGCTTCGGCAGGCGAAGTGGTGCGGATTTTAGATAACGTCTACAAAAAACAAGGTCAGGGTGACCAGCCCGAGTTTTTGATCCCAAAAATTGTTGCTGATGAGCGCACTAACAGCGTGATAGTTTCCGGTGAATTACAGGCCCGGCAGCGGGTGGCAGAAATCGTCAAACGGCTGGACGCGCAGCAGGAAAATCAGGGCAACACCCGGGTTTATTATCTGAAATACGCTAAAGCCGAAGACCTGGTCAAGGTACTGCAAGGTGTCAGTAATTCGATGGTATCGGCACAAGCGGCGCCAGCGCAAGGACAGGCTGCGGGGCAAAGCCGCAGCAGCGGTGGGCGTAGCGATGTCAGTATTGAAAGCCATACCGAAAGTAACTCGGTGGTGGTCACCGCCCAGCCAGACATGCTTAGAAGCTTAGAGGATGTGATCCGCCAGATTGATGTGCGCCGCGCGCAGGTGCTGGTGGAAGCCATTATTGTTGAAGTTGGCGAAACGGCCGGGATTAACCTTGGGGTGCAGTGGATTAGTGCTGAAGGCGGAATGCAGCAGTTTACAAATTCGGGTATTCCGATCAGTAGCTTAGCTGCCGGTGCTGCCGCGGCCAGGAAAGTTACGCCACCTAAGCGAGTGGTACAGTCGACAATCCCAGATGTACCGAGTACAGAAGTGCAGGATGCAGATACCCCAGGTAATTATGAGGCGCTTGGTAAAGCGTTGGGTGGTTTAAATGGTGCAATGCTTGGTATCATCAAAAACGACTGGGGCGCGATTATTCAAGCCGTTTCCAGTGACAGTAACTCTAATATTCTGGCCACACCGCACTTAACTACGCTGGATAACCAGGAATCGTATTTTATTGTCGGTGAAGAAATTCCAATTAAAACTACTACCAGTCCGGGCCAGGGCGGCAATAACCCCTTTACCACGCTGGATCGGCAGGAAATTGGTATCAAGTTAAAGGTCACACCGCAAATCAACGAAGGTAATGCGGTGAAGCTGACCATCGAGCAGGAAGTGTCAGGCCGTGCCGGTGAAATTGAAGGCAATCCGATCATCAGCAAACGCGAAATTAAAACTACGGTAATGGCCGAAGATGGTGCCACTGTGGTGCTTGGCGGTCTGATTGACGAAGACGTACAGGAAAGTGAATCCAAAGTACCGCTGCTCGGTGATATTCCGGTGCTTGGACATTTGTTCCGTTCGACCAGCACCACCAAACGCAAACGTAATCTGATGGTGTTTATCCGTCCGACTATTATGCGTGAAGGTGGGGTAATGAACGAAGTCAGCCAACGCAAATACAACTATATGCGTGCACAGCAGCTGACCGAGCAGGACAACGGCATTAAATTAATGCCGGACACCGACAAACCGCAGATGCCGGTATGGGGTCAGGAACGTGAGCTACCACCGGAAATTCAGAAAAAGCTGGATGAAATGGCACCGGTGAAAAAGCAAGAGCAGGAACAAAACTAAATGGTCGGCCTGGAACTGGAAACAGAACTGGCGACGGCTGAGTTTGCTTCGACAGCCGAGCCAACGGATGTACCTGCGCATGTCATGGCCAGAGTGCGCCTGCCGTTTGGTTTTGCCAAACGCCACGGTGTGTTGTTGCAGCAGGTTGCCAACGGCTGGCAACTGTTGATCAACCCCAATACCAATGCCGCAGCGCTCTTAGAAGTGCGGCGGGTACTGGCGCAGCCGTTTGCAGTGCAAAAAATCAGTGCGGTGGAATTTGAAGCCATGCTGGAAGCCGCCTATCAGCGGGACTCCAGCGAAGCCCAACAAATTATGGAAGACATTGGCAACGAGGTGAACTTAGCGTCCTTAGCTGATGAAATTCCGGAAACCGAAGACTTACTGGAAAACGAAGACGACGCGCCGATCATCAAGCTGATTAACGCCATGCTCGGTGAAGCGATTAAACTCGGCGCTTCAGATATTCACGTTGAAACCTTTGAAAAAGCCTTAGTGGTGCGGTTTCGAATCGACGGCATTTTGCGTGAAATGCTCAGGCCAAACCGCAAACTCTCCAGCTTACTGGTATCGCGTATTAAGGTCATGGCGAAGCTGGATATCGCTGAAAAACGCGTACCCCAGGATGGCCGCATTAGTCTGCGGATTGCTGGTCGGGCGGTTGATGTGCGGGTTTCCACCATGCCATCCAGCCATGGCGAACGGGTAGTAATGCGGTTACTCGACAAAAATAATTCACATCTGAACCTGGCTGATTTGGGCATGACCCTGGCGGTGCAGGAACAATTCGCCCGGCAAATTTTGAAACCGCACGGCATTATTCTGGTCACCGGGCCCACCGGCTCTGGTAAATCCACCACGCTGTATGCAGGTCTTACTGATATCAACACCAAAGACCGTAATATTCTGACCGTCGAAGATCCGATTGAATATGAGCTGGAAGGTGTTGGTCAAACTCAGGTCAATACCAAAGTGAATATGACGTTCGCCCGTGGTCTGCGTGCAATTTTGCGTCAGGATCCAGACGTGGTGATGGTCGGTGAAATCCGCGATTTAGAAACTGCGCAAATTGCGGTGCAAGCCAGTTTAACCGGTCACCTGGTGCTCAGCACCCTGCACACCAACACCGCTTCCGGCGCTATTACCCGGTTGGAAGATATGGGGGTGGAACCCTTTTTATTATCGTCCAGTTTACTGGGTGTTTTGGCACAGCGATTGGTGCGGACTTTATGCCCACACTGCAAACAAGCGCATGAGCCGGACAAAGAAGAGCGTAACTTCCTTGGTATCACCAAAAAAGAAGGCCAGCTGATTTTTCGCGCCGTCGGTTGTGAACAATGTAATCAGACCGGCTATCGTGGCCGGACCGGTATTCACGAACTGATTGTGGTTGATGAACATTGCCGTGAACTTATTCACAACGGCAAAGGTGAGCAGGCGATTGAAAAATACATCAGAAGCCAAAGCCCGAGTATCCGGCAGGATGGTTTTTCCAAAGTACTGGCCGGCATCACCACGCTGGAAGAAGTGCTGCGGGTGACGCGTGAGGATGCATAGTGGCGGCATTTGAATATCAGGCGCTGGACAATAAAGGCCGCAAAAGCAAAGGTGTGCTGGAAGCAGATAACGCCCGTCATGCCCGGCAATTGTTACGCGACCAAAAACTAACACCACTTAGTCTGGATCTGGCATCGCAGCAGGAAAAAATGCTGGCCAGCGGCAAAAAGTGGTTTCAAAGCGGCATCAGCGCCAGCGATTTAGCGCTGATCACCCGCCAGATTGCTACCTTGGTCGAAGCGGCGTTACCGATTGAAAATGCGTTGCAGGCGGTGGCCGAGCAATGTGAAAAACCGCGTTTGCAAAGCATGATGATGGGCGTGCGCTCCAAAGTGGTGGAAGGTTATAGCCTGGCCGAAGGTTTAGCCGAATATCCGTATGTATTTGACCATTTATTCCGCTCGATGGTGGCTGCCGGTGAAAAATCCGGGCACCTGGACGCGGTACTGAACCGGCTGGCTGATTACACTGAACAACGCCAGCATATGCGCAGTCAAATTATGCAGGCGCTATTGTATCCGGCGATTCTGACGTTTTTTGCCATTGCGGTGATCAGTATTTTGCTGGCGGCTGTGGTACCAAAAATCGTTGAGCAATTTGAACACATGGGACAAAACCTGCCCGGCGCGACTTTGTTCCTGATTGCTGCCAGCGAATTTATCCGTTCTTACGGAGTCTTTGTGCTGGCGGGGTTGTTTATCGGCATCGCCGCGTTAAAACGGGCACTGCGTCAGCCAGCGTACCGGCTGAAGTACGACCGGTTGTTACTCAAAGCCGGCATGCTGGGGAAGGTTAGCCGTGGTCTGAATACCGCCCGCTTTGCCCGCACTTTAAGTATTTTGAACGCCAGCGCCGTGCCGCTACTCGAAGCTATGCGCATAAGTGCCGATGTGCTGGACAATACCTTTATGCGCCAGGCCATTGCTGAAGCAACCTTGCGGGTGCGCGAGGGCACGTCGCTGCGTAATGCGCTGGATCAAACCAAGCTATTTCCGCCGATGATGTTGCATATGATTGCCAGCGGTGAAAAAAGTGGCCAGCTTGATGGCATGTTAGAACGAGCTGCCAATACCCAGGACCGTGAATTTGAAACCCTGGTGACGGTCTCATTAAAAGTGTTTGAACCGGTGCTGGTCTCGGTGATGGCAGGCATGGTGTTATTTATTGTATTGGCCATTTTACAGCCAATTTTAGCGTTGAATAATTTAGTAGGAGGAGGTTAGCAAGATGCAACAACAACGTGGTTTTACTCTGTTGGAAGTGATGGTCGTTATCGTGATTTTAGGCATTATCGCCAGTATGGTGGTGCCAAATCTGATGGGTAATAAAGAACAGGCCGACCGCCAGAAAGTGGTGGTTGATATTCAGCAACTGGAGAATGGTCTGGATTTGTACAAACTAAACAACGGTTTTTACCCAACCACTGAACAAGGGATGCAAGCCCTGGTGACCCAAGCGACCAGCGAGCCTATTCCACGCTCGTTCCCGGAAGGTGGTTTTGTGAAGCGTCTGCCAAAAGATCCTTGGGGCGGCGAATATCAACTGGCGAGCCCTGGTGAAATGGGCCGGATTGACGTGTTTTCGATGGGGCCAGATCAGACTGCCGGCACCGAAGATGATATCGGCAACTGGAATCTGGACGGCGCTGAGCAACAAAATTAATGAAACACCAACGCCTGAACGCGGGTTTTACCTTAATCGAAGTATTGCTGGTGATCCTGTTGATTGGGCTGTTGGCGTCGGCCGTGGTGATTAATTTCAGCGGTGAAAGCCGGGATAAACAGCTGGTAACCCAAACCGGGCAATTGCAGCAGCTTATTCATATCGCTTCGGAAACGGCGATGTTAAAACAGCAGGAACTCGGGCTGTTTGTCGACAACGAAGGTTACCGGTTTATGCTGTTTCAGGATGATAAATGGCACAGCATCAGTGAGCCAAAATCGTTGCGACCACGACAGTTTCCGCCCGGTTATAAAATTGAACTGGAGCTGGAAGGACTGGAGTGGAGCGAAGGCAATTTGTTAAGTCAGTTGGAATGGCAGGAAGAAGAAGAAACCCTGTTTGAAGAAAACAGTTTTGACCAGCGGGAAGCGGAAAAACTCAAACAAGCTACGGAAGAGGGCAACACGGCGGCGCCTAAACTGCGCACCGGTTTTGAAATAGCACCGCGGCAAAAGGATGATCCAAAATTGCCACAGGTTTATTTGTTGTCATCCGGCGAAGTGACGCCATTTTTGCTGACGGTACGGGATGACACTGAGTCCCCGGTCTGGAGTCAGCAGCTCAAAGCGGTGTTCAGCATTCCGCTGGAGCGCACTGAGGTGAGCCGTGAACGGTAACCGACTTGCAAGTAAAGGTTTTACGTTAATTGAACTTTTGGTGGCGATGGCGATTTTCGCGATTGCCGGGGTGGCGGTGATGCGGGCGACCACCGAACATATCCGGGCGGTGACACAACTGGAAGAAATGACCATTGTCAGTTTTATTGCTGAAAATCAGCTGCAACTCGCCAAACTAGAAAAAAAATGGCCACCGGAAAAATCGCTGCAAGGCGAGGTGACGATGGCGAATCGTCATTGGATCTGGGTTCAACAAAGCACTGAAACGCCGGATCCAAATTTCCGGCAGTTGAAAGTCAGTGTCAGTCCGGCGAATGAACCGGCCAGGGTGCTTTATAGCCTGCAAACTTTTGTTGGTAAAACTGATGAATAGCCGTGGTTTTACCTTTATTGAAATGCTGCTGGCTTCAGCCATTTTTGCGTTGATTGGGCTGGCTTCAGTGGCGGTGCTCGACAGCGTGACACGCAGCGATACCGCCTCGCAACAGGCGATGGCGCGCTTACAACGGTTGCAGCAGGCGATGATGATGCTGGACCGTGATTTATGGCAAATCACACCAAGACACATTCGGGTCAGTGGCGAAGCGCCGAATAAAACGACTTTAGCCGGAGGTCAGAACTGGCTGGAAAGTGATGATGATGGTTTATCGTTCAGTCACGCTGGCTGGACCAATCCCGGGATGATTCTGCCACGCAGTGAAGTGCAGTTGGTGGGTTACCGTCTGAAAGAAAATAAGCTGGAGCGGATGTTTTATCTGTATCCGGATGCGGTCACCGGCACCGAACCGCAGGTACAGGTATTGCTGGAAGATATCGACAGCCTGAAAGTGAGATTCCTCGATGCTGAAGGGGTCTGGCAGGAAAGCTGGAACAACGCGATTTTGCCTAAGGCGCTGAAAATTCAGCTGAGCCAGCAAAGCACCGGTGAGCTGGAGCGGGTATTCGCCATGCCAGAGGGGCTGAGCAAATGATATTTGCAGCCAGGAAACAGCACCAACAAGGAGTGGCCTTAATTGCCGTGCTGATGGTGGTCGCGCTGGTGGTGGTGATTGCGGTCAGTATGAGCGGTCGCTTGCAATTGCAACTGCAACGCCAGCTGAACTTACAAGACCGGCAGCAAGCATTATGGTTGGCGTTAGGTGCGGAAGAGTTTTCCAGAAATCTGCTTAAACGTACTGCTGTGGGCAAAGATACCGTTAATTTGTCACAGGAATGGGCGGCGCAAGGTGCGACTTTTCCGGTGGAGCAAGGCAGTATCAGTGGCAAAATTACCGACTTACAAAGTTGCTTTAATTTAAACGCGCTGCAAAAAGCACAGGAACCGCTGCAGCCGGGCGGTGACCGGGATCCAAATCGCGATCAGGAACAGGGCGAAAATCAGCAGCAAGACCAGCAAGCTGGCAACGAAAGCAAAGATAAAACGCCGCAGCCCAATGCCAAAGGCGTTGCTCCACAAACGCCGGCACAACTAAGTTTTCAGCGTTTGCTGGAGCAATCGGCAACTGAGCTATCGATGCCGGCGGAGTATCTGGTGGCGCGGTTGACCGACTGGCTGGACGCTGATACGGCGTTGCAAAGCGCCGGTGGTGCTGAAGAAAATGATTATGCTGCGCTGGAATTTCCGTATTACACCGCTAACAGTCTGATGGTGAGTAAATCGGAACTTCGGGTGTTGCTGGATATGACCGCCGCTGATTATGCGCTGGTCGCGCCTTTGGTCTGTGTGATCCCACAGCAAAGTGTGTTGCAGTTAAATGTGAATACCATCACTGAGCAACAGGCGGCTTTGTTGTCCGGGTTAATTCCTGGTTTATCTGAAGATGATGCCCTGGCGTTAATTGCTGCAAGGCCGGAAAAAGGTTATGAAAATCTTGAACAGTTTTTTGCCAGCAGCCAGCTCAGTGGCTTGCAGCTGAGTGATGAAAGTAAGACGTTATTCAGTGTGACTTCCAGTTATTTTCAGGCGGAGCTGACGGTACAGTTAGCGGACAGTAGTTTTAAATTGACCTCGGTATTAAAAGTTAATGACAATCAAGTACAGGTGGTCGCTCGGCGCTTTGGAGGCCAAGGGTGAATGAACAACTAATTATCAGACTGGGTAGTCTGGTGACGCAGCCGGTGCAGTGGCTGGTCTGGTCGCCGCTGACCGACGAAGTCATCGCTTCTGGCCGCTTAGCCCAAGCAACAGAACTGCCGGAACTGGCGCAGCGCCTTGGTCAAAGACCAGTGATCGCGCTGGTACCCGCTTGTGATGTGGTGCTGAAAACCATTGTGTTACCTGGTAAACCGACCCGGCAATTGCTGCAGGCGCTGCCGTTTATGCTGGAAGAAGATCAGGCTGAAGATATCGAACAATTGCTGATCGTGCAGGGGAAATCGTTGCTGGTGAATAATCAGCATCAGCAGCAAGTTGCTGTCGTACGCCGCTCGGTGTTGGAAAGCTGGTTAAGCTGGTTGCAGGATGCCGGTTTTGCTGTGCTGCGGATGATCCCGGATGCACTGTTGTTACCAGACATGCCAGAGCAGGCGGTGGCGATTGAATGTGGCGAGCAATGGTTATTACGTCAGGGATCCTGGCAAGTCAGTTGTATTGATACTGGCTGGTGGCCGGATTATCTGGGACTGTTAGCCTTGCCCTCAGTATTAAGTTACAGCCCCTGGCCTGAGCATCTGCTGCAGGTGCATCAGCTGGCGCCCGCCGAATTACCCTTAGCATTATTGGCCCGGCAACTGCCGCTGCAAAGTTTTAACTTGCTGCAAGGCGATTACGCGCCAAAACGGCCGCAGAACAAACTGTGGCAACAGTGGCGATTAACCGGCACGCTGGCGGGGATTTGTCTGGTGCTGTATCTGACCAGTATTGCGCTGGAAGCATGGCAATTTAAGCGCCAGGCGACCGCCGCGAATGCAACGGCAATGGCGCTGTATAAAAGTAAATTTCCGAATGAGCGGGTGTTTAATCTCAAACAAAACGTCGCGCGTAAACTGGCGGCCAGTGGCGGTGGTGATCCCAACCAAAGTCTGGTTGGTTTATTGTCACAAGTGCAGCCGTTGTTAGCGCAGCAGCCAGGCTTAGTGTTGGATAATCTTAAGTTTGATGGCAAAAAAGCCGAACTGCGGTTTCAGGCAACAGCCGATGGTTTCCAAAGTTTCGAACAGCTGAAAAACGCGCTGCAACAACAGGGTTTCCAGGTGGAGCAAGGCGCGCTCAGTAACATCAATGGCAAAGTGCAGGGCACCATTACGATGCGGGGCAAAGCATGAAACAATTGAAATTATGGTGGGCTTCACTACAGCCACGTGAACAACGTTTAGTCAGTGTCGGCGGTGTGGCGTTAGTGATTGGCGCGTTTTATTGGTTGTTGTGGCAACCGCTGCATCAAAGCCGCATTACCCAGCAACAAGCCGCGGAAAATGCCCGCGCGCAACTAATTTGGTTGCAAACTCAGCTGCCAAAATTGTCGCAACAAAGCAGCGCAGTGCGTACGTCAGCCAGTTTGACCGAAGTGGTATCGCAGACGTCGCGCAATTTTCAGGTGCAGGTCAGCCGGATGCAACCGCAGAACGAACAACTGCAGTTGTCGCTGGAGGATTTAGCCTTTGACCAGTTGCTCCGCTGGCTGCACGAATTGCAGTATCAGCATGGTATTCGTTTGGTGCAGCTGGATATCGCCACCGGTGACGCGCCAGGCCAGGTGCGGGTGCGCCGGATGTTGATTGAATAACGGCTGTTTAAATCACGATTGATTGTAAAAAGGAGTAAAAAGCGTGGTTTGATCATGGATCAATTGCGCTTGAGTTTTCAGATGAAAAAATCGATTTTATGGGGCTGCGGCCTGACTGCCTACCTCGTGTTCGCCGTGACGCTGGCTCCGGCCAGTCTGTGGCTGAAATTGCTGCCACTGCCCGCCGACGTCAAGCTTGGTGCAGTCACCGGTACTTTATGGTCTGGTCAGATCGCCGGTGTGCAGCGCGCGCCTTTGTATTTTCCACAGCTGAGCTGGCAGCTTCAATTGGCGCCGTTGTGGCGGGGAAAAATTGGCTTGACGGTCAATGGCGGCGAACTGCGTGACACCGAACTGCCGTATTTGCAACTAGCGGCCGAGCTTGGGCTTGGATCGGTCACAGTACGTCAGTCGACGGTGCGGTTGCCGATTGCTGGCATTATGCCGCAACTACAATTACCGATGCCGGTTGATGCCACAGGCGCGCTGGTGTTGAACATTCAGCAATTTGCGCTGGGTCAGCCTTATTGCAGCGCCCTTGCCGGAAACGCCAGCTGGCAACAAGCCAAATTTAAAGCGCCAAATGGCTGGATTGATTTAAATGCTATCCATTCAACGCTGAACTGTGAAGAAGGTAATATCAGCCTGCAAACCAGTGCCGACAATCCGCTCGGCTTACTAGTAAAAGCCGAAGTTCTGGCCGGCAGTTATCGCATTAATGGTAGCTTGAAGCCAGAAGCTTCTATGCCAAAAGAAGTGCATCAGGCAATGCAGTTTGTCGGTCAACCTGATGGCGAAGGGCGTTTTCCTCTCAAGCTACAAGGGCAAATTCGAAGCCAATAACAAAGCGCCTGCGGGCGCTTTTTTATTGGTTCAAATTATTCGTTGCCCTGTACGCGATTAGCGCGCCGCGCGAATATCATCCAGCAAAACGGCATAGTCAGTAATAGACGCAAAATCTCTGATATCCCTCACAGGCTGTTGGCTATCCGGATTGGCGACGGCTAACAAATGGCGGATACCAAAATCGGCGGCGGCTTGCAGGATCGGTAAGCTGTCGTCGACAAACAAAGTGCGCTTGGGGTCAAACCCTAAGCGATGTTGTAGCTTGTGCCACAGCGCCTGGCTTTCTTTGGTGACGCCAAACTCGTGGGTAGAAATCAGTACGTCGATATAGTTGCTGAGCTCAGTGCGTTCGATTTTCAGAGACAAGCTGCCCGGATGGGCGTTGGTCACCAGCACCACTTCGCGGCCGCTGTCTTTCAGAGCCTGTAAAAAGGCCGGTACGTCAGCGCGCATGGCAATTTTGTGCATCACTTCACGTTTCAGTTCAGTGATCGGCAGTTGTAGCCTTTTGCCCCAATAATCCAGGCAGTACCATTCCAGTTTGCCTTGCAGCACCGCGTATTCAGCTTGCAGCTGCGCCTTGGCGTCGGCCACGCTGATACCGGTAATTTCGCTCCAGCGCAGAGGTAAATGCTCCAGCCAGAAGTAGTTATCAAAATGCAGGTCCAGCAGGGTGCCGTCCATATCCAGTAAAACAGTGTCGATATCCGCCCAATCCAGCATAGGTTTTTCCGTCTATTCGCTTTATAGTAACTATACCCGTCATCCTTGACGATTCGGGGTTGTTGGCCGTTTTGACCTGCTCAGTTGCCGCCTACCCGCATCATCGATGATATTAGGTATATACCCAAAATCATTGACGATACGGGTAGGCGCCGAGTGAGTGAGACCCCAGGAGCATAGCTGTCTATGTGACTGGGGCGAACGAGCGATGGCAACAACCCCGTATCTTCAAGGATGAAGGGTATATCATTCACAAAAACGCATTGTAGCAGAGGCAGTGGCATGGCTGAACGTCAGGGTGACAAACAAAAACCGCAGATCCTGAACCAGGAAGTGGTGGCGCAGAGCCGACTGTTTAAAATTGAACAACTTGAGCTGCTGTTCAGCAATGGCGAGCACCGCACCTTTGAACGGATGCGTGGCTCGGGTCGTGGTGCGGTGATGGTAGTGGCTTGTCCGGATCCGGAACATTTTTATCTGATCCGTGAATACAGCGCCGGCACTCACGATTATCAGCTGGGTTTCCCGAAAGGGCTGATTGATCCCGGTGAAGATGCGCTGGTCGCTGCCAATCGTGAACTGAAAGAAGAAGCCGGTTTTGGTGCCCATACTTTAGTGCAGTTAAAGGCAGTCGCGCTGGCTCCGGGGTATTTTAATGCTACAATGCAAATAGTTCTTGCAACAGGTTTATTTCCGGAAACTTTGCCCGGTGATGAACCTGAACCACTGGAATTAGTACGGTGGCGCTGGCAGGACCTGGATGAATTGTTACTGCAGGCCGATTTTACCGAAGCCCGTAGTATTGCAGCCTTGTTTCTGGCGAGAAAGTATCTGGATACCCATCAGGATGTTTTTAAGTAGACTGTTAGAGCCGGTCAAAGCTGCGGCCCGCGAAGCCGGTGAAACCTTGTGGCAGATGTATCAGAGTGGGGATGTGCAGTACAGCCAGAAAGCTGACGACAGCCCGGTCACCAGCGCTGATTACGCCGCCAATCAAATTATTATCGACCGGTTGTCTGAGCTGACACCGGATATTCCCATCATCTCCGAAGAAAGCAGTCTGGTACCATTGGTGCAGCGTCAGGATTGGCCGCGCTATTGGCTGATTGACCCGATGGACGGCACCCAGGAATTTGTCGCCCGTAGCGGCGATTTTGCCGTCAGCATTGCGCTGGTGGAACACGGCTGGCCAGCGCTTGGGGTGATTTTCTGGCCAAAAGAACAAATCTGTTATTACGCTACCCGCGGTAACGGTGCTTTTAAACAACATCGCAATTTAATTAATCACATCAAAGTGCGGCAACATCTGCAGGGCGAACCGTTGCGCATTGCGGTCAGTCGTCGGCAACCGCTGGAACGGATCAACGCGTTACTGGCATCTGATCAACAAGTCGAATTTATTCCGCTGGGCAGTTGTAGCTTAAAAAGTTGCCTGGTGGCCGAAGGCGGCGCCGACTGTTATCTGCGCCTCGGTCCAACCGGTGAATGGGATACCGGCGCGGTGCATATTATTGTCGAAGAAGCCGGTGGCAAAATTCTGGATAGCCAGTTTTCGCCGTTAAGTTATAACAGACGCGAAAGTCTGGCCAATCCGGATTTTATGGTGATGGGGCAATCGAATGTCGGTTGGCAGTCGCTGATCCAGGCACATAGCGGTTGTCGGTCATAGCCGATGTCGTCAAAGCGACGGTAAACCTTTTGCCGTTGCGGTGCTCACCAGCAACTGTTGTGACCCGGCAATATGCTGCTGCCAAAAGCTAATCGTCGCTGGTTTGCCAAAAAAGAACCCTTGCTGCTGATGACAACCCAGCTTCGCCAGAAAACGTTGCTGAATATCGTTTTCCACCCCTTCAGCCACCACCGTCAACTGCAGTGATTTCGCCAGCTGAATGGTGGTATACAGAATTTTCACCTGCAATTTATTGTGCGGAATGCCTTTGACAAACAACCGGTCAATTTTGATGGTGTCTGCCGGTAAATCAACCAGTTGGCTCAGTGAAGCGTGGCCGGTACCAAAATCATCAATCGCAATACTAAAGCCATATTGGCTCAGTGCGCGCAGCCGTTTATGCAACAAGGGTTGTTGTACCGCAATATTGGTTTCGGTGATTTCCAGTTGCAGATAGGCGGTGAGCCAGGGGTGATCGGCACTTAACGACAGCAAACTGGCAAAAAAACTATCGTCCAGTAATTCCGGACCCGCCAGATTAATAGCGATTGGGTAATACCAACCTTGTTGCTGCCAGTGCGCCAGCGTTTGTACTGTGATATCCAGCACCAACCGGCTTAACTCGATAATCAGACCATGGCGCTGCGCCAATTCAATAAATTGATCCGGTGGCACAAATTGCTGTTGGTGTTGCCAGCGACACAAGGCTTCGAATGCGCAAATTCTGCCGTCACTGAATACCTTGGGTTGCAAAAATACTTGCAGTTCTTTACTGCGAATTGCCTCTTTTAAGGCAATTGCCAGCAGATAATCCTGCTGCAACCTAAGTGCTTGTTCCGGTTCGAACAACACCACTGGCCGGTTATTGTCAGCAAGTTCCAGCGCGATTTCACACTTTTGCAGCAGCGCTTCTGTTGAAGATTCGGCCGTGTTGACGGTACAGGCGCCCAGCTGGTATTGCATCACCACCGCACGACCTTCCACCAGGAGCTCAGCGGGCAATTGCGAATGCAGCATTTCCGCCAGTTTTAGTGGTTGACTCTGATTTAGACCGGCCGGCACTAACACCGCAAATTTCACCCCACGCACCCGGGCAAAAATCGCATCGGCCGGCAGCGCTGCTTTGGCTCTGGCCGCGAATTGCTGCAACACCTGGCTGCCAAAGGCATATCCAAATTGCTGATTCAGCGTTTTGATATGACAAAGCCGCACGATCAATAACAACGATAACGGCGGCGTTTCAACAGCACTAAGTCGGCTGGCCGTCAGCTGTTCAAAACAGCGTAGATTCGGCAGACAAGTGAGCCGGTCATAATGTTCCCACAGGTTTTGTTGCTGTTGCGAGGCCGACAGCTTTTGCTGGAGTTGATCAATAGCGCTGATGTCCTGCAGCTGCAGAATATGGTGGCGTTGCCGGGTCAACATCATATGTTTTAGCAGCAGTTTCAGGCTCGGTTGTTGTCGTAAGTGGCAGCTGGCATCGTTATGCAACCAGAATTGCGGTTCCGGGGTTTGGCACTGCAGCAGTTGATTAATATTGGGAAAAGGCTCATCAGCGAGTGCCAGCAATCGTTTGGCACAACTGTTAGCTTTGATGATCCGGCCATTCTGGCTGCACAACAAAGTCGCCGAGCCGTTATGTTCGAAAAGTTCCTGATAAAAATCATGGCTTTGTGAAATCGAACGATTCAGTTGCTGTAGCTTGTTACTGTGGCGATTTAAGGTACCCAGAATGCGGGCGGTGGCCAGCGGTAAACAAAGATTAAAGAATAAAAACAACAAGCCGTGTAAATAGGTGTGTGCCGCGGGCAAAGTGATATTAATCCCAAACACATCACCAGGCGCGACGTTGCGCAGCAGGAACAAAAACGGCACCACATTTAATAGCATGCAGAACAGACTAAATCGAAATGAGAAAAACATCATCGCGATGGTAGGCAGGGTATACACAAAGATGATGCCGAGTTTCGCCAGTTCAAAATTGTCGATAAACAACAACATACTAAGGCCAGCAGCCAACACCGTGATGAGCAAACCCGCAGCGCTGCGATAGACATACCGGCGGGAATAATACAACACCGCAAATAAACTGAGATAAAACGCCACCAGAATCACAATCACCTGATAGGCGCCGAGCTGGATTGCGGTCCAGCTGCTATGCAAGGCAATCACCAGTACCAGTAACAATCCTGAAACCACCAGGATCCTTAACGCACTTTGTCGCCAGTGCGCCGGATCGGCATTTTCCAAATCGGCCGGACGCAACAACAGATAACTTTTAAGCCGGCGAAGCACAGCACATCCTTACTACTTGATCGATTGAGCGATGACACCTTGTACCCTAACAAACGACAGTAGCTGTTGTCTATCCATTGAATGTGAATAAATATGGATTATTGTTGCTGTGACTGCTGCCGCTTGTAATCTTGGGCATTTAACAAATCGACTGATTCTTCCTGTTCTGAGTAACAAATGACTACAGTGCCACGTTGGATCTGCGCCTGCACCAGCGCCACTTTTTCGGCCAGTGACAAATCGCTGTCGCCATAGTCGGTGCCTTCCCGTAGCACAAAAGCTTCAATCAGCGCTTGCAGCGTTTCCGGATTCAATTCCTGATAAGGGATGAGCATCGGTTGTGTTCCTTAGATGTTGTTGTAAAAATGCCGGAATTATTAAATCCAGCCAGTAGATCGGACGCCAGGGTGAACCACCACTGATAAAACCGACATGGCCACCGTGGCTGGATAATAACAGCTGCAGCGGTGGTTGCGGTTGGCTTGGGATCACGCTTGACGCCAGAAACGGATCGTCTTTGGCGTGGATCAGCAAACAAGGCCGGGTGATCCGCGCCAGATAAGGTTTAGCGCTGGCTTGGTGGTAATAGTCTTCAGCATCAGCAAAACCATGCAAGGGCGCCGTGAGCACATCATCAAACTGGCGGATGGTGCGTAGTTGTTGAATATCGTTGCTGGTTAGCGCAAGCGGAAAAGGCTGATGTTTCTGCAACTTGCGCCGCATGGTGGCTTTTAAGCGACCCAGCAAATAACGCTGATAAAGCCGGCTGAAACCCTGATTGATCCGGTCAGCACTGGCCGATAGCTGCAATGGCGCAGATACAGCAACCGCCGCCTGCAACGGGCAATGCTCGGCTTGTTCACCACAATATTTCATCAGCACATTACCACCCAGTGAAAAACCAACTGCTGCCAGCGGCGCACCGGGAAAACGCTGTTGCAGCATGTTGATGACGACAGCCACATCCGCGGTATCGCCGGAATGATAAGCCCGGGGCAATTTATTCGCTTCACCGTGACAACCACGAAAGTGCATCAGCACGCAGGCGAACCCTTGGCGTTGCAGGCTGTGCATCATACCGCGCACATAATGACTGCGAAAATTCCCTTCCAATCCATGCAGCAATAGCACCAGCGGTGTCTGTGCATTCGGTTGCACGCTGCCCCAGTGCAACATCAGTTCATCACCGTCCGGTAAATCGAACAATTCTGCGGTCAGCGTCAGCGGTAATTTCGGCGCCAGATATTTGGCAAAAATGGTTTGTAAGTGGCAGTTTTTCAGCCACCAGGCCGGTTTAAATGCACTTAAATCAGTATTTTGCGAAACGCGCTCGCCTGCTTGCAATTTAGAACTTCCTCATTAACAATGCTGTGTGACTGGTCTAATCTCAGAGGCAAAGTGCCGTCTGCGTCATCGGTTTTAATTTAGGAGATCTGCAGATGCAACGACGGCAGTTTATCATGCTTGGGCTGGCCGCTGGTGCGACTTTAGCCACCGGAGTTAGCTTGTATCCGCTGGCGGTGGCTGATCAACAAGAGCGTCGTGATGCTGCTGCCTTGGTGTTGGATGCCATTTTACCTGCGCTGTTATTAGGCGCTCTGCCACAAGACCCAAAACAGCAACAGTTAGCACTGTTACAAACCCGGAATGCCGCATTGGATTTTCTGCCGTTTTTGCCCAAACGCACCCAAGCCGAATTAGCGCAGTTGTTTTTGTTGTTATCGGAGCAAGTAACCCGGCTGGCGCTGACCGGCCACCTGATTGCACTGGATCAACTCAGCATTCAGCAGCGATTACAGCTGTTAGAAAGCTGGCGCATCAGCTACCTCGCCTTGCTCCAACAAGCTTTTAATGGGTTACGTGCTTTATTACTCGGCGCTTATTATGGCCATCCCGCACAGTGGCCAGCGTTGAGTTATCAGGCGCCGGAGTTTCGCGCTTATGAATGATCCGATTAAACAAGGCTTGGCCAGCGGTTGGAAACATCTGGATGCGTCGAGGTTTAGCGACGATCAACAGTTTGAATGTGACGTGGTGATTATCGGCACCGGTGCTGGTGGTGGCATGGCGGCGGAAATTCTGACTCAGGCCGGATTGTCAGTATTGATGCTGGAACATGGCGCCTTGCACAGCAGCAGCGACTTCCGGCAGCAAGAGCGCTGGGCTTATCCGCATTTATATCAGGACGGTGCGGCGCGCAAAACCAAAGATCAGGCGATTGCTATTTTGCAGGGGCGCACCGTAGGCGGCTCCACTACCGTGAATTGGACCACCTCTATCCGTACGCCCAAGCCGACGCTGGATTATTGGCACAGTGAATTTGGGCTGGATTTTCGTTCAGAGCAGGGCGCTGAACAAGCGTCTGAGCAGAGCCTCGATCCCTATTTCGCCAAAGCAGCGGGGCGCTTGCATATTTCTGAATGGCAGGTACCGCCCAACGCCAATAATGAGATGCTGCGCCGTGGTTGTCAGCGACTGGGCTGGCAATATACGGTGATTGAACGCAACGTCCATGGCTGCGCCAATCTGGGTTATTGCGGCATGGGTTGCCCGCTCAACGCTAAACAATCGATGCTGGTGACGACTATTCCGGCGGCACTGCAGGCTGGCGCCACGCTTATCAGCAAAGTGTCGGCGCGGCAATTGTTGTGGCAAGGCGATAAAGTCACCGGCTTGCTGGCGGTGCCGGTGGATAGTTTTTATCAGCCCGATCCAAGGCTGAGCATTAAAATAAAAGCCAAACATTACATCGTCGCTGGTGGCGCTATTAATTCCCCGGCGCTGCTGCTGCGCTCAAAAGTGCCGAATCCATCCGGGCGTTTGGGCAAACACACCTATCTGCACCCAAGCGTGATTTCCGGTGCTTTGTTTGATGCGCCTATTCAAGGGCATCTGGGCGCACCGCAATCAATATATTCAGATCAATTCGTCTGGCCAAGCGGTGCCGAAATGGGTTTTAAACTGGAAGTTCCGCCTATTCATCCGGTGCTGATGGCATCGACGTTAACCGGCATGGCGCAATTTCATGCCGACATGATGCGCCAGTTTAATCAATTGCAGGTGATGATTGCCTTGCTGCGCGACGGTTTTGACCCGCAGGCACCAGGCGGGCAGGTGCAGCTCGATAGTGATGGCGAGCCGGTACTTGATTATCCGCTGACCGATTACATCTGGCAGGGCGTGCAAAAAGCTTATCTGGCGATGGCCGAACTGCAGTTTGCTGCAGGTGCGCAGGCGGTGATGCCGGTACACCAGGATGCTTTGTTATACAGCAACTGGCAGCAGGCTAAAGCTGCCATCACCAACTTGCCGCTGGCGCGCTATCGGGCAGCGTTGGCCTCGGCGCATGTGATGGGTGGCTGCAATATGGCGGCGACGGCGGACAAAGGCGTAGTCGATAGTTTTGGCAACCATCATCAGTTGTCGAATTTGTCGGTATTTGACGGTTCAGTGTTACCAACCAGTTTAGGAGCCAATCCACAGCTGACAATTTATGGGCTGATTTGGCGTAATAGTCAGGCGCTGGTGGCAAGGCTGGTGGGTTGAAATAATATTGCCGTTATTCTTTGACCTGATCGTGGCCAATTTTGTAGATAAAATACACTGCATAAAACAGGCACAAGCCAATGACGATGGCGAGGCCAGTAAAAGAAAAAAAGATCACCGGATCGTTGGTAAATTCTTGCCATAGGTTCATGGTGGTTTCCTCTGCTTCACTCACTGAGTGTTTTGAATCATGAAGCAGAGTGTAGGAGGATGAAGCAGTTGATAACCTGACCTGGATCAAGCTTTAGGCTGGCGGAACTCCGACGATGGCCGCTGCTTGATCCAGATCAAACATCTGCTGCTGCCGGGGCGCCGGATCGATCTGCAACAGCTGCAGATAAAGAGGCAGCAAAGTACCATCTGGCGCTGCTGCGCGTAGTGGGAAACTGTGTAAACACTGTATTAGCTGTTGTTGTTCCAGCTTTTCTGAGCAAAGCTCCGCTTGCAGCAGCTGTTGTTTGAAGCTGGCGGCAGCAGGTTCAGATAAATGTGCCGGAAGCTGGCGGCGTAACTGGCGCAGCGGTGCGGTGAATAACTGCTGCTGCGATTGCACCGATTGTTGCAGCGACTCAATTTCCGTTGTTGTTAGCAGCAGTTGTCGCCGCTGCAAATACAACAGCAATAATAGCAGGTTGACATTAACGCCCAACTCATCCTGCCACTGCAACGCCAGCGGTTTGATACCCGGATAAAGCGCCAACGACCAGTGCCAGAATTGCTCCGGATCCGGCCATGGCAGCTGGTCGTTGTTCAGATCAGGCATTGTTTTGCCAAAACTCGTTGGTTTGTTGCTCCAGCTGTTCCTGCGCTTCAAACCATTGTTCTTCAATGGTCGCAAGCTCAGCTTTGTATTTAGTTTGTTCAGCCAGCACTTTGGTCATTTCGGCTTTACGGCTTTGCTCGTATAAACCGCTGTCCGCCAGTTTTTCTTCCAGTACCACCAGTTTTGCTTCCAACTGATGCTGATGTTTTTCCAGCTTCTCGATATTTTGCTTCAGCACCCGGGTCAGGTTGCGTAAATCTGCTTCCAGCCGTTTTTGATCCTTGCGCTGCGCTGCGCCATTACTAACCGGCTCTGCCACTGGCTGCTGTGCTTTGGCATCGTTTTGCAGCCACTGGTAATAATCGGCCAGGTCACCTGGAAAAGGCGCCACTTTGCCGTGTGCCACCAGATAAAACTCGTCTGTGGTGCTGGCGAGCAAATGCCGGTCGTGCGAGACGACCACAATGGCGCCTTCAAAACCTTGCAGCGCCATCACAATGGCTTCGCGCATATCTAAATCAAGGTGGTTGGTCGGTTCATCGAGAAGTAACAGGTTTGGGCGTTGATAAACCAGCAGCGCCAGTACCAGACGGGCTTTTTCACCGCCGGAAAACGGCGCGCAGGCGGCCAGTGCTTTATCACCATGAAAACCAAAACCGCCTAAAAAGTCGCGCAGACTTTGCTCGGTCACGGTAGGTGCGAGGCGCACCATATGCTGTAGCGGTGAATCTTCCGGCCGTAACGTCTCAAGCTGGTGCTGGGCGAAATAGCCGATGCTGACACCATTTGCATACCAGACGGTGCCGCTTTGTGGTTGCAGACTGCCTGAGAGCATTTTAATCAGCGTTGATTTACCGGCACCGTTGCGGCCCAGCAAGCCAATCCGGCTGCCTGGTAACAACTGAAAATTAATTTGCTGCAAAATACTGTGATCGCCATAACCGGCACGCACGTTTTCCATCTTCAGTAATGGGTTTGGTAAAGACCTTGGGTCGAGAAACTCAAACTGAAACGGTGAATCAACATGGGCAGGGGCTAATAATGTCATCCGTTCCAGCGCTTTAATGCGGCTTTGTGCCTGTTTGGCTTTGGTCGCCTGCGCGCGGAAACGATCGATAAATTTCTGCAGATGCGCGACCTGGCGTTGTTGTTTTTCGAAGGTCGATTGTTGCTGCGCCATTTGTTCGGCGCGCTGCCGTTCAAACTGGCTGTAGTTACCGCGGTATAAGGTCAGTTGCTGGCCGTCGATATGCGCAATGTTATCGACCACCGCGTCCAGGAAATCGCGGTCGTGGCTGATCAGCAGCATGGTGCCTTCGAAGTTGGCCAGATATTTCTCGAGCCACAATACGGCGTCTAAATCTAAGTGGTTGGTCGGTTCATCAAGCAGCAACAGTTCAGCGCGTTGCATTAAAGCGCGGGCGAGGTTTAAACGCATCCGCCAACCACCGGAGAAAGACTTCACCGCTTGTTGTTGCATGGCGCCGGTAAACCCTAAACCGTCCAGCAAGGTACCGGCTTTGGCTTCGGCGCGGTAACCATCCAGCGCTTCAATTTGTTGGTGGACCAAAATCAGATTGGTGTCTTCATGCGCAAGTTTTACCTGTTGCAGCAGAGGGTATAATTTTTCGTCACCTTGCAGCACATAGTCCATCGCGCTGGCGTCAACCGCTGGTGTTTCCTGCGCCACTGTGGCAATAGTCCAGCTATTTGGAATGCTGACTGTACCGGCATCTGCTTGCAGCTTGCCTTGCAGCAACGCAAATAAAGTCGATTTACCGCAGCCATTGGCGCCGATGATCCCGACTTTTTGCCCCGGAAATACGGTAAGATTGGCTTGTTGCAGCAGACATAAAATGCCGCGGCGCAGTTCGACTTGTTGCAGTTGGATCATGTGTACTACCACTGGGACTGATTTGGGCTGCTAATGTAATCTTTCAGGCCGTACAAACCAAGAGTTTCGCGGTTTTTTGCATCTTTAGAAGGTAAATTCAGCTATGACCACCAGAAAGAAAAAGCGTTTTATTGCCGGAGCCAGCTGTCCGAAATGTAAAGCGGTCGACACTATGATGTTGTTTCTGGAGCACAATGTCGAAAAAGTAGAGTGTGTCAGCTGTGGTTATCAGATGGCGCAACCGGAATCGCAGGTTGAGCGGATGGCGCGGGAAGCAGAAACGGTAATTGGTGTCTTTAAGCCCGAATAAGCGGTTTTAGCTGATAGCCGAAGCTGTCTGGTGGTAACAACACAGCAGTTGCTTTTGCCGCAACTGCTGCTGAAAAATCTAATCTGAACAGACAATCATTGATAGCGGATTAATAATGCGGTGGTGGCGGCTCTTCATGCGGCCGTAAAATGCCACTGTCGCCACCTTGGGTGAGTTTTTCCGCCAGGATCAGCACCTGCCGCTGCAATTTTTCAATACGTTTCTGATGTTCCAATAGTTCGTTGTTGAGCTGTTGCAATGCGTCATCCTGAAAAGCCAGCCGGCTTTCCAATTCAAACAGCTGGCTTTGCAACTGAATTTCCGTTGGGGTGAAGTCATTCATAATTAAATTCCCATTCCTCGGCCTGGCCACTGGAGCTCTCGGTCAGGATCCGATTTGGTGCGATAAACGCAATATCATACACTACCGCACTGGCGTTGCGGGTATGGGGAAATGGGCTGACCAGAAAATCTTCAACAATCTGGCCGGTGGTCAAATCCCAGATCGTTGCCCGACGCGAAGCGGCACCCGTTAGCAAATAACGGCCATCAGCGCTAAAACGTGCGGTGGTAAAGACCCGGCCGCGGCCCATTTCCAGTTGTAATTTGGCGCGACCGGTTTTTAAATCCCAGACGGTAGCCTGTTGCTGGCTGTCGGCGGTAAAAGCGAGTTGACCGGTTGTATCAAGCGCGACTTTAGTGACGCGGGTTGGATGGACAAAGCTATGAATAATCTGGCCGCTTTGGGTATCCCACAAATAGGCTTTGAGGTCGTTACCGCCGGATAAGGCGTAACGGCCATTTGGCGAGATCGCCACTGAATTCACTTTTTCGGTATGTCCCAGAAATTCCAGCCGCCGGCCAGACTTTAAGGTGACATGCAGTACTTTACCGTCATTCTGACCAATCAGCAGATGATTGCCACCTTGTGATACCGCAATATCACGCACTGTCGATTCAGGCAGTGACCAGAACCCGACATTCTGACCATCGCTCATCCGCCACAGCGAAAAACTCTTGCTGTCGGCACTGAGTAAAAAATCACCCTGGTAGCTAAATGCCAGATGGCTAATGAAATTATCGGTCGGTTGTTGCTGGCTGATCCGAAATTTGGCGCTTTGGTTGGTTAAATCCCAGACCACCACGCCGGAGGTCAGGCTGGACACCGCGGCCAGCTTCGGTTCGGTGGCGATGGCTGCTGCGACGGTGCCAATGGCAGAATGTTCGGTTTGTTGTAGTGGAGATTTTTGAACTTCTGAGCAGCTAGCCAGCCAAAGGCTGAGAAAAATGCCGAGATATTTCATTCTATGTGTTAACGTCATCAGCACAAATCTGTAGTATAGCCATGGTTAAAGGTTAGTCCTTTATTACTATAACAACACACTTTTGCAGCGAAGTCTGCAGTTTATTGGAGAAACAAATGCGCGTATTGACCAAGGTGTCGCTGATTGCAGCCGCCGTGATTTCATTGTCTGCCTGCCAAAAAGAACCTGCTGCACCGGTAGCACCTGTACTGGATACAGACGCAGCAAAACAATCTTATGCGATGGGTATTACCGTTGGTAAATACCTGAACAGCGCGGTAGAAGAACACAAAAAATTAGGCCTGCCACTGGCTTCTGAAACCATGATCCGTGGTGTGCAGGATACTTTAGGCGGCAAACCAGCACTGACTGACGAAGAAGTGCAAAAAATTATGACCGCGCTGGACGAACAGTTCCGTGCCAAACAAGCTGAAGCTGCCAAAGTGAAAGCGGAAGAAGCGATTGCTAAAGGCAAAACCTACTTAGAAGAAAACGCGAAAAAAGCTGGCGTGACTGTGACTGAATCTGGTCTGCAGTATGAAGTGATCACTGCTGCTGATGGTCCTAAGCCAAAAGCGGAAGAAAAAGTCCGCGTGAAGTACAAAGGTACTTTCATTGACGGCACTGAATTTGACAGCACTGAAAAATCAAATGGCGGCGAGCCGGTTGAGTTTATGCTGAATCAAGTGATCAAAGGCTGGACTGAAGGCGTGCAGTTGATGGGTGTGGGTTCTAAGTTCAAGTTCACTATCCCGGCGGCTCTGGGTTACGGTGATCGTGACGTAGGTCCAATCCCTGCCAACAGCACACTGCTGTTTGAAGTAGAACTGATGGGTATCGTTGGCGAAGAAGCTGCGGCACCTGCTGGCGACGCTGCAAAAAAGTAATTATTGCTACACCATATAAGACCCAATAAAAGTAAGACCCAATAAAAAAACCGCCAGCTGGCGGTTTTTTTACGAATTCGTTTTATCCCTTTATCGCAGCAAGACGAAGCAGCTATTAGGCCGACACGGTCACGTGATTAGCAAACAAGGTTTGGATTAATTCATCTTCCAGGCCGAATCTGTCTTCTAACGCCTGTCCCAGCGCGGATAAATCATGGTCAAAAGTGCTAAAACTGTTTTCAGCGGAAGGCTCAGCGTAGTTATCGTTAAATTCCAACGCAATATCAGTGGAGGCTGAAATTTTCGGATACAAAGCTTCAGCCAGTGATTTGCTGTCATTGCCGTTAATTTCACATTGCGACACGATTTGGTCATACACTTCAAAATGGCCAGCGGATAGGTAGTCCATCAACAGCTGACAAAAGCCTAGGATATCTTCCTGTGCCGGCAGTTGGTTGTCCTGGTTTTGCTTGTCAAATGGTGGCAATGCCGCCAGTTTGCAGTAAGAAACGATTAGTTGTTGCCGCTCTTCTAACCAGTTGTCAATTGCGGTTGAAGAGCCGCCCCATTGTTGCCGTGCGGATTGCAGACGGGTATACATAACCGTTTCCTTGATAGATTAAATACGAGCGTTATGCCTAATTAAATGAATTCTGTCACAAAGATCAACTAATTTTTCATTGGTCGGGTCAGTGAATGCCTTTATGATAACAACCATCCGTCCAGCCTTGCATAGATTTATTGCTGATGAAGACCCACAACTTAACCTTAAAACCTGATGATGCCGGTTATTGGTTTATCGTTAACCAAGGCAAACTGTTGCTGACAAGTGAAACCATACAGGTGCCACAGGGTAGATGGCAAGAGTTACAGATCAAAGAGCCCGAAATGGTCTGCCAGATTGGGCAGTGGCAGCAACAAAACTGTTATCTGGTGGTTTGTAATGATCAAGCCGATCCGGCGTTGTGGTTTTCTGCCCGTGAACTGCTGACACATCCGGAAACCATCTGGTTTGAATTAGCGGCGCGCGCTTGCCAGCTGGCGCTGTTTTTACAAACCCACCGCTATTGCGGCCAGTGTGGCAGCCGGATGCATCTGGTGCACTGGGAGCTGGCCATGTTGTGCCATAAATGTGGTTTTCGCTGTTACCCACGCATTTCACCTTGTGTGTTGGTGGCCATTAAGCGCGAGAATCAAATTCTGCTGGCGCGTTCCAAACGGCATAAAGCGGGGTTTTATTCGATATTGGCAGGATTTGTCGAATCGGGTGAAACGTTGGAACAAGCGGCAGTTCGCGAGGTAAAAGAAGAGGTTGGGATTAATATTACCAATTTGCAGTATGTCGGCAGTCAGCCCTGGCCCTTTCCGCATTCGCTGATGGCCGGTTTTATCGCTGACTATCAAAGTGGTGAGATTGTTTGTCAGCCCGATGAAATTGAAGAAGCTGGCTGGTTTGAATTCTCGCAGCTGCCAGCGGTGCCGCCGGTGCAAACTTTATCCGGCACGATGATTGAACAAGTGCGGTTATTGGTCGCCCAAAAGTATCCTGAATGACGGGTATATTGCAGCAAATAAAAAAGCCACAAATGTGGCTTAAGTTGGTGTTGCCGGGTTCGTATCTTCGAACTCTTGTTGTTGATTTTCTTCACTAGCGCGTCAGTTTTATATCAGATGGGTTGACGGGCTGCAAGACAAAGTTCGCACAAAAAGCGATAAAAATTCATTAAACAGCAAACATAGTGTCATTGCAGCTATGCTGTTAAAATAACTCAACATAGCCTAATGGTAGAGCCAAGATGGAATTAAAAAACGATCGTTACCTGCGCGCCCTGTTAAAACAACCGGTTGACCGTACGCCAATCTGGATGATGCGTCAGGCGGGTCGGTATTTACCTGAGTATCGTGAGATCAGAGCCAAAGCTGGCGATTTTATGACGTTGTGCAAAAACCCTGAACTGGCCTGTGAAGTGACCTTGCAGCCATTGCGTCGTTATCCATTGGATGCCGCGATTTTGTTCAGCGACATTCTGACCATCCCGGATGCGATGGGGATGGGGTTGTATTTTGGTGAAGGCGAAGGCCCGAAATTTACCAAACAACTGAACGACTTTATGGACGTGGTGCAATTACCTATTCCGGATCCTGAAGTTGAACTCAAATACGTGATGGATGCCGTGCGCACCATTCGCCGTGAATTAAATGGCGACGTACCTTTAATCGGCTTTTCTGGCAGTCCGTGGACGCTGGCAACCTATATGCTGGAAGGCGGTAGCAGCAAAACCTTCTCAAAAATTAAAAAGCTGATGTACAGTGAGCCGGAAGTGGTGCACATTCTGCTCGACAAGCTGGCACAAAGTGTCATTTTGTATCTGAACGCGCAAATCGCTGCCGGCGTGCAGTCGGTGATGATTTTTGACACCTGGGGTGGCGTGTTAACACCAAACGCTTATCGCGAGTATTCATTAAGCTACATGCAACAGATTGTGGAAGGACTGACCCGTCATGCTGATGGCCGTCCGGTGCCGGTTACGCTGTTCACCAAAAATGGTGGTTTGTGGTTAGAAGATATTGCGAAAACCGGTTGTGATGCGATTGGTATCGACTGGACTATGGATATTCGTTTGGCCCGGGCTAGAGTTGGCGATAAAGTTGCGCTGCAAGGCAATATGGACCCGGCAATTCTGCTGGGCTCACCAGAGCGGATCCGTCTGGAAGTGCAGGCAATTCTGGATGGTTATGGTCAGGGTTCTGGCCATGTATTTAATCTGGGGCATGGCATTACACCTGATGTAGATCCAGAACGTGCGCGCGTCTTTATTGAAGCAGTGCAATCGTTCAGCCGCACTTATCATATTAATACTGATTTATAAACGAATTATCTCGTTGTTTATCCAGATAAAATCAAGGCGCTATATGCGCCTTGATTGATTTGGATGCAAGGGTAAATCGACAATGAAATTTAGGGTTGTTCTGCGGTTTGTAGCTGACCAGCATATTCGGTCAATAATTCGCGATAGTTGTCAGTGGCCCAGTTTCTATCTTCAGCCGCTTCAATCGCTTGTTGCAGCATCGCTTCACCCCGTTGTTGCTTTCCTTGTTCGATCAAGGCAATACCAATCGTTGACAACAATTTCGGGTTGTCCGAATCTTGTTTTAACCCAGCTTCTGCCAATTGAATCGCTTTTTCGGCGCTGCGCAGTTTCGGATTATCCGACATCGCCAGCAGCGAAGCATATTCGACTATCGCCGGCCCATAATTTTGCTCGGCAGCTTGCGCCAAATACTGTGCGGCGCGTTCCGGATCAAACTGAATATTGTCACTGTCCAATAACTGCTGCGCCAATAAATAGCTAGCCTGAGGATTATTACCGTCTTTGGCAGCGAAAGTCAGCCAGTTAATCGCTTTGTTGCCGTCCTTATCACATTGGCTGCCGTTTAATACACATTGTGCGATATTAAACTGTGCCAACTGATTACCGTTGATCGCCGCTTTCAGGTACCAATCGAGGGCTTTTTCACCTTTTACTAAACCGGCCTGCACAATAAGGCCATATTTGTATTGGTACTCGGCAAACCCGGCATCGGCCGCTTTTTTGACGGCATCAATATAGGTCTGATGTTCCAGTTGAACTTTACGTTTCGCCGATGATAACTTTTTAGTGCTGAAGACGTGAGTTTGATGATCAAGACGGATGGCGTCACCATAAGCATTGCGTGGTGGCACGTAAGTCCATTTGTTAATTGCCGCGATCACTTCTTCATCGATCACTGCAGGCGGGTAGGATAAGGCGACTTTACTGTTTTCTACCTGACCATTTTCATTGATATCAAACATGACGACAGCCCAGGCAACAGCGCCATTGCGTTGCTCGTAATCAGGTTTTGGCTGGCGCAATGGTTTAATTTGCTGTGGACGTTGATACAAATTATGAACGATGGGGTACAAGTTACCTTTTAACGCCAATGCACCATAGTTCTGACTGACCTCGACATAAGCTTGTTTACCAATCCGGCGCGATGGCAGCAAGTTACGCAGCTCGATATATTTCTCGGCAGCCCCAGGCTGTTGAAACTCTCTGGCGGTCAAAGCCCAGGCGTAGGCCTGATTAATGTCAACGTCAACACCCTTACCATACTGGTAGCTGTCAGCCAGCAATAATTGGGCGTGCGGGTGGCCAAGACGAGCCAAATTGGTTAACTGAGGCAAGGCTTGTTGGTAGTCTTCGTTCTGATAAAGTTTAAAAGCAGCAGCGAAATCTGCTTGAGCGCCAGTGCTTAAACCTATCGCCAGCAAAAAGCAGCAACAACGTTTCAGAAACATGCTTGCACTCCTGTGATTATTTTGGTGTTTTTTTCGAGTGTACAACGGTTTATTCGACAAAACAAAACAAAAACGGCGCATTTTTGCGCCGTTTTAAGGATTTCATTAACGATAGCTACTTTACTAAAACAATCGGTTTAGTCCGTTCATCGCAGCCACCCGATAGGCCTCCGCCATCGTGGGGTAGTTAAAGGTAGTATGTACAAAGTACTCGACGTTATTGCCACCATTCTTTTGCATCATAATGGCCTGACCGATGTGGACAATTTCTGCAGCGCGCTCACCAAAACAATGAATACCCAGTATTTCTTTGGTGTCCCGATGAAACAACAATTTCAGGCTGCCGACACTGGTATTGGCAATTTGCGCCCGCGCCAGATGTTTAAACTGCGCACGACCAACTTCATAGGGAATTCTGGCGGCAGTCAGCTGTTGTTCGGTTTTACCCACCGAACTCATTTCCGGGATGGTGTAAATGCCAACCGGAATATCTTCGATTAACTGGGTTGGACAATCGCCATGAATAATGGCATGTCCGGCGATGCGGCCTTGATCATAAGCGGCGCTGGCCAAACTTGGATAACCAATTACATCGCCGACGGCATAAATGTTTGAAACTTCAGTCTGATATTTAGCATTTACTTTCAGCTGCCCACGACTGTCCGCTTTAAGCCCGACGGATGCGAGGTTTAAGGTATCGGTGTTACCGGTGCGACCGTTGGCAAACAAAATACAGTCTGCTTTCATTTTTTTGCCGGATTGCAGGTGCAGAATAACGCCATCTGGCAAACCTTCAATCGATTCAAATTCTTCGCCGTGGCGGATGGTGACGCCAGAATTCCAGAAGTGATAACTCAGCGCATCGGAAATCTCGGCATCCATAAAGGATAACAGTCGATCCCGGGTATTTACCAAATCCACTCTGACGCCAAGACCGCGAAATATTGAAGCATATTCACAGCCGATTACCCCGGCGCCAAAAATGATGATGTGCCGTGGGTCGTCTTGCAGCGACAAAATGGTGTCGCTGTCGAAAATATGGGGATGATTAAAATCAACGCTAGTTGGGCGGTAGGGCCGCGAACCGGTAGCAAGTACGATGGTCTCGGCAGTGATTAATCGCTCTGGACCGGTCGGTGGGGTGATTTTGATGGTATGAGCATCCACAAATGACGCTTCACCGGCAAATACCTCAACCCGGTTGCGGTCATAAAAACTGCTGCGTAACCGGACTTGCTTACGAATAACCCCGGCGGCATGTTTCAGTATTTGTGGAAAGGTCAGATTAGATGACTGATTTTCCATTTGAAACAACGGGTTTTCGTTGTATTCGATAAAACGACTGACCGAATGGCGTAATGCTTTGGATGGAATAGTGCCCCAATGGGTACAACCGCCGCCAACCTGATCGTGACGCTCAACCACAGCAACGGACTTGCCACTTTTCGCAAGGTTCATCGCTGCCCCTTCACCGCCTGGGCCGGTGCCAATGATAATGGCATCATATTGGTATGTTGGTTTGGCAGACGTAGATTTTGCAGGCACAGCAGTTCCCTATTCCGGTGGTGGTATTTAGTTACTGATAATAGCAGTATAGTTTCTGCAAGCTAAAGCAGAAAAGGCAACTTGCGTTGCCTTTTCGTCGAAGAATCAATAGTGTGACGTAGTTACGCGTACTGCTGAATGAAATTCTGCCACTGTTGTTGCTGCTGTTGCCAGTTGTGTTTCATTTCGGCGTAATTTTTACGGATATCAAAATCACTATATTGCTGTAACAACTGCGCTTTTCGCTGTTGTAACAGTTCTTTTCGTTGCTGCATCAATTGTTTCTGCACTTCGTAATAAGCCTGCATCCGTTCCAGCAACAACGCATATTCGTGTTCCATCCGCTGCAGTAATTGTTCAGCGTCTGGCAGCAGCATCGCTTTGGCCTGAGCGCGTTTGAGCTGCATTAAGGCTTTGGCTTTGATGATCCGATCTTCCGGGCAGATTTTCAAATTACGGGTTAGGCCTAACCAGGAACAACTTTTGATCAGCCATTTGGTTGGGTCAAATTGCCACCAGCGAATGCCATTGCGATAGTCATATTCGAAGATATGATGGAAATTATGGTAACCCTCACCGTAAGTCAAAAATGCTAGTACGCCGTTGTCGCGAGCACTGTTCTGATCAGTATAAGGCTGGCTGCCCCAAATATGAGCCAATGAATTAATGAAAAACGTAAAATGATGACTGAGTACTAATCGCAGCACGCCGACACTGAGCAACATGCCGATATAGCTATCGCTTAAAAAACCAAGAAACAATGGAATACCAAAATTGGTGGCGATGGTCAGCGCCAGATAATGTTTGTGCTGCCACATCACAATCGGGTTGTTTTGCAGATCGCGGACATTGCTGTAATCGCTATAACGCTGGCTTTGATATTCGCGCAGCATCCAGCCGATATGGCTATACCAGAATCCACGTTGTGCTGAGTAGGGGTCTTTATCGTTCTGGTCGACAAACTTATGATGCACCCGATGGTCGGAAGACCAATGCAATGCACTGTTTTGTAATGCAAAAGCACCACCAATGGCAAAGAACCACTGCAACACCGGATGTGCTTCGTAAGTCTTGTGCGCCCATAACCGATGATAACCAGCGGTAATCGACATGCCACAATAACCAAGGCATACAATAGTGGCGGTGATTTCCAGCCAGCTAAAGCCAACGGTGATGGCGTAATAAGGGACAGCAATCGCGGCGATCAAGAATGTAATGCTAAAGATGAGGACGTTAGTCCAGATAATCGGTGGTTTAGGCATTTTAGGAACAGTTAGCTTACAGATGTAAGCTAATTTTACTTCGCAATTTCATCAGGTCAAGGTATAAAATGTTATTCCTTCAGCACAGGAAGTTCACGTGACCAGAGCCCAACAAAAAGAGCGCACCCGCCGCGCCATTATCGATGCCGCTTTTGCCCAGTTAAGTCCGGATAAGGGCTTTTCCAGCCTGAGTTTACGCGAAGTCGCGCGCGAAGCCGGCATAGCGCCAACTTCGTTTTACCGCCATTTTGCCGATATGGATGAACTGGGTTTAACTTTGGTCGATGAAGCTGGTTTGATGTTACGACAATTATTGCGCCAGGCTAGGCACCGGATTGAAAAAAACGGCAGCGTGATCCGGACATCGATCGAAACCTTTATGGAATTTGTGGTCGGAAACAGCAATGTGTTCAGATTGTTGTTGCGCGAACGTTCCGGAACTTCGGCACCGTTCCGACGTGCGGTGGCTAGGGAAATCCAACATTTTTGTGCTGAACTTGCCGATTATTTGCGTAAAGAAACCGCCTGCCCGGACGAGTTCGCCCAGGTACAGGCCGAAGCGATGGTGACGTTAGTGTTTCATGCTGGTGCCGATGCGCTGGATGCGAGCCCGGAGTTACGGCTGCAAATCACCCACCGCACCATTACGCAGCTGCGATGGCTGGCGCATGGCGCGGCTGGTTATGGCCGTCGTCCTAAAGAGTGATTTTTTTGAGCCACACACCACATTCAATATGATGGGTGTAAGGGAACTGGTCGAATAACGCAAACTGTTGCACCTGGTGGGTTTTACACAAGGTTTCCAGATTCAGTGCCAGCGTTTGTGGGTTGCAGGATATGTAAATAATGTCCTCAAAACGACTGACCAGTTGTTCTGTCGCAGGATCCAGTCCGGCGCGTGGCGGATCAACCAAAATGGTATTTAACGCAAGACCCGCTAAATCAATACTTTTTAGTTTCTGACCTTGCGCCAGTGCCGCACTGACATCTTCAGCCGACATCTGTAACACTTGCACATTATTGATGTTGTTCAGTGTGATGTTGTGTTCAGCACAGCGGATCGAAGAACGGGCAATCTCTGTGGCGATCACCTGGTTAAAATAAGGCGCCAGCGCTAAAGAAAAATTGCCATTGCCACAATACAACTCCAATAAATCACCTTGCAGCTGCTTCGCGATATCGCAGGCCCAACCCAGCATCTGTTGGTTCACTTCACCATTTGGCTGGGTAAAACTGTTTTCAATTTGCTGATACTGCAGCTGACGGTTTTGAACCTGCAATGTCTCAATCAAGTGGTCTCGATCAACCAGGATTTTTTGTTTACGCGCCCGGCCAATAAAATCGACGTGCTGAATTGACGACAATTCAGCTTTTAACGCGGCCGCTTCAGCTTGCCATTCTGCCGGAATAGGCTTTTTATAAATCAGGCTCACCAACAATTCGCCAGTTAAACTGGCTAAATAATCGATTTGATACAGACGATTGCGCAGCAAAGGCCGCTTTTTCAGCGCATCGAGTAATACCGGCATAAAATCGGCGATGGTTTTACAGGCGATTGGGAAATAGTCGATGCGCTGCTTCGACTTGGTGATTGGGTCAAACATGATATGAAACATGTCATCTCCTTCATGCCAAATCCGAAACTCAGCACGCAACCGGTAATGTTCGGGGCTTGAAGGATACACTTCGGTCTGCTCAATACCAAAGGGGCGAAACAGCTGCTGCATTTCACTGACTTTGCTGTCGAGTAACGCCTGATATTGTGCTGGGAAAACCTGACCTAATTGCATCTTGACGTCTCATTCTAAAAGGGCGGCTATTCTATGAGTTTTTCGGCAAAGATCCAAATTCGCTGCTTTATATAAGCAGAGATAGCGCTCAGCGAAGTTCCCGCATTGAATTGCTGTATGCAGCTGTCGGTTCTGGCACAATAGGTTGGTCGTGTTTATGAGATAATGATCTATGCACATTGGGTTTATCGACAGTGGTGTTGGCGGGCTAAGCGTTTATCAGCATGTAAAGCTGCGGGTTCCTGCGCGTTACACCTACCTGATGGACAATAAATACTTACCCTATGGTGAAAAATCCGAGAGTTTTATCCAGCAACGACTACTGCAATTGTCGGCTTATCTGATTGAACAAGGCGCCGAGTTAATCGTCATCGCCTGTAATACCGCAACAACCCAGGCAGTGGACTATCTGCGACAGCACTTTAGCGTGCCCTTTGTTGGCGTGGTGCCGGCAATTAAACCGGCGGCGGCGCTAAGTAAAGGAATGTCATTTTCGGTGTTGGCCACCCCGGCAACTTGTAACAGTGACTATTTACAGGGATTAATTCAGCAGTTCGCTCCGACTCAGACCGTCATTAAAGTGGGAAGTAGTGAGCTGGTGCGCCTGGCTGAGGAGAAAGTGTGGTATTGCACAGACGTTCGTCAGCAGGTCGCTGACATTTTAACGGTGAGTCCAATCCCTGATAGCGCCGGACACATCGTTGTATTGGGGTGCACCCATTTCCCGTTTTTATCAGCAGAGATTAAAGCCACTTTATCTGAAGAAACAGTACTGCTCGATACCGGATTGGCGATTGGAAATCGTGTGGCGCAATTAGTCGCGGATTGGCCGGTTCATATTGAAAGGGGAAGTGATACCTTTATCAGCACCAGAGAGTTGATACCTACTCAGGTAGAAAGGCTGGCCGAACTCGGCTTTGACCAGCACCTTTGCTGGCCAATGCCGTTAGCTATATAAGCTTATTCTTCGCCGTCTTCAGAATCCTGGCGTTCTTTTGCTTCCCGGACTTTTAACGTTCGGCCTTCAAATTCGAAGTCGTTTAATTTTTGGATCATCTTGTTAGCGTCTTTGGCTGCCACTTCGACAAAGCCGAAACCACGACGACGACCGGTCTGACGATCCTTCATCAAACGTACATTCACTACAGCACCGGACTGCTGAAATAGCTCACGTACTGCTTCTTCATTTGCACGATAAGGTAAATTACCTACATATAAAGTGGCGGTATCACCAGACGCAGTAGCAACAGCTGCCTTTTGTACCTTAGCACCTGAAGTCGCAGGCAAAGGTTTGTATTCCATCAGCAACGGAACCAGAACGCCCGCGATCACCACCCCGATGGTCAGAGCGGTTGCTTGTGAGAACAAATCAGCAGGTAAAAATGACGACACGAGATAAACAATGATGGCCAGAGCCAGTGTAAATGGTAATGAAGTTCGTAAACTAGATGACATAAGCAATTCCTAAATACATAAGAGTGAAAAGAACACATGGGAAAACCAACTACTTATAGTAGTCAAATTCTATATTAACCAGTCAATATCAGTTCGCCAACCTATAAAATGGGGATATTCAGATGAATTTTGCAGGTATTTTGCCCAGAACGCGTTTTTAATAAGCAGTTGAATCAAAAAGCATAAAATTCTTCAAATTCCCGCTTGCGTCATTTTAAATACGCCCTATAATGCGCGCCATGCCACGGTGAGCAGCGAAAGCCGCGAACTGAGTGAGTTTGAAGAAAGTGAAAATAGTCGATAAAAAGACGCTTGACACGAACTGAAAACTGACTAAAATGGCCGCCTCGCAGCGACGAGGGGTTGAGAAGCCCGAAAGTCGAAGTGAGG
>NZ_SACS01000079.1 GCF_004005945.1 Rheinheimera riviphila | reverse complement strand
CAGAAAACGAATGGATGTTGAAAATGGATGCAGAACTATTGGGAAAAACTGGAGCGGGCAACGAGACTCGAACTCGTGACCTCGACCTTGGCAAGGTAGCGCTCTACCAACTGAGCTATGCCCGCAATACGAGGATTTTATTGTTTGATTGACGATTGGAGCGGGCAACGAGACTCGAACTCGTGACCTCGACCTTGGCAAGGTAGCGCTCTACCAACTGAGCTATGCCCGCATCGTCGTCAACTCAACAATTGGCTATGAAACCAATGGCACTTGAAAAATT
>NZ_SACS01000078.1 GCF_004005945.1 Rheinheimera riviphila | reverse complement strand
ATCAGGCAGCAAAAACATTCTCAATGTATTGTTTTTAACTGCCTGTTTATTTCAAACTGGCTGATTTTTAAACAAAAATCAGTCAGTTTAACCCCAGACCATTGTGTGAACGGTTGGAACGGGACAAAACGCCGGGTTCTATTGCCTAAAACCTGCAAAAACTGTTTTTTAAAGAACATCAGGCAGCAAAAACATTCTCAATATATTGTTTTTAACTGCCTGCCTATTTCAGACTGACTGATTTTTAAACAAAAATCAGTCAGTTTAACCCCAGACCATTGTGTGAA
>NZ_SACS01000077.1 GCF_004005945.1 Rheinheimera riviphila | reverse complement strand
GCTTTGTACTGAGTTTGGGTTGGTGTGTCAAGTCATGGGGTTTTTGGATGCCTTGGCTTTGCTTGGCGCACTACCGCTGTCGCGGTGAGTGACGCCCTACGATCCGGTTGGTACATTTCATTTGGATAAATTGCTAACGATAAGTCCGGCGCACTACCGCTGGCGCGGTGAGTGACGCCCTACGATCCGGTTGGTACATTTCATTTGGATAAATTGCTAACGATAAGTCCCGCGCACTACCGCTGCCGCGGTGAGTGACGCCCTACGATCCGGTTGGCACATTTCATTTG
>NZ_SACS01000076.1 GCF_004005945.1 Rheinheimera riviphila | reverse complement strand
AAATACGACGAAATAATGGTACAAGGGCAGCTCGACTTCGATGAGTCCGCCATCAAGCTGGTTGGTGTCAAATCATCACGTGGCGCACTACCGCTCACGCGGTGAGTGACGCCCTACGCCAGGTGAGCATTTACGCCATCAACAACCAACCGCCATCATGCGAGTCGTGTCAAATCATCACGTGGCGCACTACCGCTCACGCGGTGAGTGACGCCCTACGGCGGGTGAGCATTTACTTCATCAACAACCGACCGTCATCTAGCGATGTCGTGTCAAATCATCACGTGGCGCAC
>NZ_SACS01000075.1 GCF_004005945.1 Rheinheimera riviphila | reverse complement strand
CGCGCCAAGCGAATGACCTGCTTGATGTGATGGAAATGCGTTATCAACAATCAAGCACCATTATTGCCAGCCAAATACCGACCAGCGAATGGTACAAACTCATTCCAAGTCCCACCATTGCAGATGCACTGCTAGACCGTTTACTACACAACAGCCACCGAATTGAATTAACAGGAGAGTCGATGAGAAAACTAGACCAATCCGATCACTTAGCGTAAAAATACCATCAAGAAAAAGAACGGTTAGCAGGTGATCGGATAACTCCGGAATCGCTGATCGGATTCACCGAAATA
>NZ_SACS01000074.1 GCF_004005945.1 Rheinheimera riviphila | reverse complement strand
ACGCCAGCGAAGTCAGCTAGCAGTCTTTAAACTGGCGTACTACCGCTAACGCGGTGAGTACGCCCTACGCAAATACCTGAATTTAAATAGAAAAGTAGGGCGTACTCACCCGAAGGGTAGTACGCCAGCGAAGTTAGCTAGCAGTCTTTAAACTGGCGTACTACCGCTGCCGCGGTGAGTACGCCCTACGCAAATATATGAATTTAATTAGAAAAGTAGGGCGTACTCACCCGAAGGGTAGTACGCCAGCGAAGTTAGCCGGGAATCGCTAATCCGGCGTACTACCGCTGCCGCGGT
>NZ_SACS01000073.1 GCF_004005945.1 Rheinheimera riviphila | reverse complement strand
TAACCTGTGATGATTTCATCGTCGATGGTAACACGCAAAGCTCTGCCAGAATGGCGATGGCGCTGGTCTCACCAATGCCCTTGGCTGCTGTCATATGGCTAAAGTGTGCTGCTAAGTTGTCATCGCCGGCAATCAGTGCCAGAGCCGCCTGCGTCAGGCGTTTGATGCGCCGCTCCAGTTGGTCAATACCTTCTTGCTCATCTTCAATCAGCATTGGAAGCGTCATACTTTTTGATGTCAGCGCATGCAGCCGATTCTTCGCCTGCGTGCGGCTTCCCGTTAACCGGTTGAGCTGTCG
>NZ_SACS01000072.1 GCF_004005945.1 Rheinheimera riviphila | reverse complement strand
GGCGCAGAAAAAAGAAAACCCAGCCGAAGCTGGGTTATCAAAAAATGGCAGGGGTACAGGGATTCGAACCCCAGAATGGCGGGATCAAAACCCGCTGCCTTACCGCTTGGCTATACCCCTGCAGAAAACATGTGACTTAAACGTATGAACTGATGACCATACTGCCACTAAAATTAATGGCAGGGGTACAGGGATTCGAACCCCAGAATGGCGGGATCAAAACCCGCTGCCTTACCGCTTGGCTATACCCCTGCAGAAACTGCAGAATTCTTCACTTGCTTTGGTGCGGAAAGAGAGACTCG
>NZ_SACS01000071.1 GCF_004005945.1 Rheinheimera riviphila | reverse complement strand
ATTTTCTACATGGATGTAGAAAACAAAAAACCTGCACTAGGCAGGTTTAATGGCGGACGCAGGAGGATTCGAACCTCCGACCGCTCGGTTCGTAGCCGAGTACTCTATCCAGCTGAGCTATGCGTCCGTAGTACTACTTTTTACTCCACCCAGCAATGTAACATCTTATGTTGATTTAGATGGCGGACGCAGGAGGATTCGAACCTCCGACCGCTCGGTTCGTAGCCGAGTACTCTATCCAGCTGAGCTATGCGTCCATCTAATCTAAAACAACTGGCGGAGGGAGAGGGATTCGAACCCTCGATA
>NZ_SACS01000070.1 GCF_004005945.1 Rheinheimera riviphila | reverse complement strand
TATCGCGGTGAGTACGCCCTCAAAACTTGCATTATCTATTGGCCGTAGGGCGACACTCACCGCGGCAGCGGTAGTGCGCCGGAGTTGTTGAATGGTCGTTATTGAAATAAAAAAACCAACATTCTTTTTTGCAAAGTCTTGTTGGCGTACTACCGCTATCGCGGTGAGTACGCCCTACCCAAAACTTGCATTATCTATTGGCCGTAGGGCGACACTCACCGCGGCAGCGGCAGTGCGCCGGAGTTGTTGAATGGTCGTTATTGAAATAAAAAAACCAACATTCTTTAAGGATTGAACATGACCATC
>NZ_SACS01000006.1 GCF_004005945.1 Rheinheimera riviphila | reverse complement strand
CGGTCCCGCATCATCTGGTGAGTCACACAGTGACGATTGAAGCGACGGCACAAATCATCTGCGTGTATTACCAAAGCAAAGTGGTTGCTCAGCATCCCAGAAAACATCACGACGGCGGTTTTACCACAGTCAAAGAGCATATGCCTGACGCTCATATCAAACAGCGCTGGAGCGCTGAACGGTTAATGGGTTGGGCTGACAACATTGGCAGCGGTGTCAGGGCTGTGATCACCTTCCAGCTGGAGCGTCGTCAGCATCCGGAGCAAGCGGTGAAAAGCTGTCTGGCCATTCTGAGTCTGGCCAAAAAATATAGTAATGAGCGGCTGGAAGCTGCGAGCCAACAGGCGTTGCTACTGGAGCAGCCGTACTTAAAAGTGATTACCAATTTGCTGGTGAACAACAAAGAACACGCCTCAAACGCCGGAGTTGTTGATGAGCAACCACCACTGACGCACCACAATATCCGCGGCCAACATTACTACCAATAAGGAAAACCAACATGAGTTTATCGACATTACACGAGCAACTACGCGCATTGCGGCTTGGTCACTTCAGTCAGGCATTACAGCAACAACAAGCACAACCCGCGACATACAGCGACATGAGCTTCGAAGAGCGGCTAAGCTTGCTTGCCACGCATGAACTGCTCTGCCGGGATAACACCAAAGTGCAGAAGTTATCGCGCCAGGCGAAATTACGCATTGATGCGCGCGCCAGTCATATCGATTACCGAGCCAATCGAGGACTACGTAAAGACAAAATCGCCGCCTTACTCAGTGGCCAGTATCTGCATCACAACCAAAACATCATCCTGACAGGCGCTACGGGCTGCGGTAAAACCTACCTTGCCTGCGCACTGGCCACGCAAGCGTGTGATCAGCATCACAGCGTCCGTTACTACCGGCTCGGTGAGCTGCTGGACGAGCTCAATATCGGACGCGCTGACGGATCATACCGTCAGCAACTTAGTGCACTGGCCAAACGTAAGCTACTGATCCTGGACGACTGGGGCATGGAATCACTGACAGCGCGCCAAGCGAATGACCTGCTTGATGTGATGGAAATGCGTTATCAACAATCAAGCACCATTATTGCCAGCCAAATACCGACCAGTGAATGGTACAAACTCATTCCAAGTCCCACCATTGCAGATGCGCTGCTAGACCGTTTACTACACAACAGCCACCGAATTGAATTAACAGGAGAGTCGATGAGAAAACTAGACCAATCCGATCACTTAGCGTAAAAATACAATCACGAAAAAGAACGGCTAGCAGGTGATCGGATAACTCCGGAATCGCTGATCGGATTCACCGAAATATGCACGCCGTATTGGGCGCGCTTAAACTCTGGCGCTGCGCTTCACGCAAACCGGCCCAACTGCTGTCTTGCGGTTGAGCTGTTTTTTCTAAGAAGTTGGCGAGTTGTACATAGAGAAATGGCAACGGCTTGTCGTCAGCGGCCTGAAAATGCGAACGCCAATCCTGGATCATCGCCTGAAATCGCTCCTTATATTGTTGATATTGGCCGACATTTGATTCGCCCTGATACCAGATCACGCCTTTGACCGGCAACTTGGTGAGTGGCGCCGCCAGTCCATTAAATAACCCGAGTGGTTTCCAGCGGATAAAAGTATCGCCAGGCAGCGGCTTAGCCGTCGCTGCTGTTTTCATTTTCCAGACACCCGTTAACGGAATGTGCTGGCTGTCGGTGCCTAGCCAATAAGGCTTATCCGGGTATAAACCGGTTTTACCATTGGTGGCGGTAATTCGCAGTGCCAGTTGGTTGGCGCCGGCTTTGAGCAGGCCAGCCGGAATATCGTAACGCCGTGGTGGATACTGATAGGTGGTATGGCCGACTTGTACGCCATTGAGATAAACCTCTTCGGCGTCGACAATGGAGCCGAGCCGCAAAGTATCCGCTTGTTTGGCTTGCGCTTCGCTCAGCTGCACTGTTTTTCGCAACCACCAGACGCCGGTAAAAGGTTCAGCCCGAAAACCAGGCACTGTAAAATCTTGCCACTGGCTGTCATCAAACTGATTGCTATACCAGGGTGTTGTTGGATTCAATCCGGGATCACGACGCTGTAAATCACCATACCAAGCCTGGTTTTTTGCCTGATCAGCAGCTGTGACATCAGCAATCAGGTGCGGGTCGCGGTACTTCAGCCCTTCGGCCAGTGCGTCCGGAAAAGCCTGCAACGCCGATTCGCTCAGCCAGGCTTCCACCGGCGAGCCGCCAAGTGCATTGTTTAAGATACCGATAGGGACTTTGTGCTGGCGATATAAGTCACGGGCGAAATAAAATGCCAGCGCCGAGAAATGCTCGATGGTCTTCGGATTGGCGGACAGCCACTCGCCAGTGGCCACATCATATTGTGGTGCGTGGAAATTGTAGTGCTGTGGCACCGTAAACTGGCGGATCAGCGGATAATCGGCGTTGGTTAAATCCTCCGGATAAGCCTCTTTTAGCCGCGCCATCGGCAGTTCCATATTGGATTGACCTGAGGCCACCCAAACATCGCCAAAATACACATCATTGAGCGCAATACGGTTTTCTCCCTGGAACACAAACTGATGCGGCCCGCCAGCCGGTTGCGCGGGTAAGCTGATTTGCCAGCGGCCTTGTGCTGCGGGCTGTGTCGGAACGTCACTGGCTAAAGCTGGTGCTGCCTGGATCTGCCCAATCACCTTACCGTTGAAACTGACCACCACGGTTTCACCAGACGCGGCATAACCCCACAGCTTGATCGTGCTATCGCGCTGCAACACCATGCCCTGACTAATCAGTTTTGGCAGCATGATATCAGCCAGTCCCGCTGGACTGAGGAGTAGCAAGCTGCTGCTCAGCGCAAGCTGCAGACGATGACGTTTTGATCTGACCCGCTGAAGTTCGAACATGCAGCACACCCATCCGGTTTTATTGTCGTTTTTCCTACGGTTACCCTAACAGCTGTGGCAGGAGCGCGACACCAGCCTGACAGGAATGACAAGCTGTCTGGGAAAAATCATAAGTTGTTTGCGGACAGCTGGTTTGTGGACAGCCACTTATTCCGCAGCTGTTGCCACAGCTGTTCAGGCAGTCTCATGGCGGATTCCGTAATTTCGTTGCGAGTATTCTCAATTGCAGCACGCGTCAGCGCTGTTAGCCTGAGATTTTTGCATTTGGTTACAGGAACTCACCTTATGAAAATTACCGCAGCGCGCGTGATTGTCTGCAGTCCGGGACGCAACTTTGTCACGCTGAAAATTGAAACGGCTGAAGGCATTTATGGCATTGGTGATGCCACCTTAAATGGCCGTGAGCTGGCGGTGGTCAGTTATCTGGAAGATCACTTAATCCCATGCCTGATTGGGCGGGATGCGCGGCAAATTGAAGATATCTGGCAATATTTCTATCGCGGTGCTTACTGGCGTCGCGGCCCCGTCGGGATGACCGCGTTGGCGGCCATCGACGTCGCGTTATGGGACATCAAAGCCAAAGCGGCTGGCATGCCGCTGTTTCAGTTATTAGGTGGCCGTAGCCGCGACAAAGTGCTGGTGTATGGTCATGCCAACGGTAAAGATATCGCGGATACCGTCGAAGCGGTGGCTCGTTATCGGGAGCTGGGTTATCAAGCCATTCGTGCGCAATCTGGCGTTCCTGGGTTGGCGTCAACTTACGGCGTCTCCAAAGACATCTTGTTTTATGAACCGGCAGATGCAGCTTTACCCAGTGAAAATCTGTGGTCGACCAGTAAATATTTAAATTATGTACCGAAGCTTTTCGCTGAACTTCGGCAGCACTTCGGCGATGATGTCCACCTGTTGCACGATGTGCATCACCGATTAACGCCGATTGAAGCGGCCAGGCTTGGCAAAGAATTGGAGCCGTTTAAGCTGTTCTGGCTGGAAGATGCAGTCACCGCAGAATTGCAGGAAGGCTTTAGGCTTATTCGCCAGCACACCACCACGCCATTGGCAGTGGGTGAGGTGTTTTCGTCCATTCATGATTGCCAGCAACTGATTAGCGAACAGCTGATCGACTACATCCGCACCACCATCGTCCATGGCGGCGGGGTTACCCATCTACGGCGGATAGCCGCGTTGGCCGAGCTGTATCATGTGCGCACCGGTTTTCATGGTGCCACCGATTTATCGCCGGTCACCATGGGCACAGCACTGCATTTCGACACCTGGGTGCCCAACTTTGGGATTCAGGAATACATGCGACACACCGCCGAAACCGATGCGGTATTTCCACACGACTATCAATTTGAGCAAGGCTTTTTGTACTGTGGCGAAACCCCGGGCCACGGCGTCGATATCGATGAACAACTCGCCGCTCGTTACCCTTATCAACGCGCTTATTTACCGGTCAACCGGCTGGAGGATGGCACGCTTTTTAATTGGTAGTGGGTTTCATAGGTAGATTGCCGCTTTATGCTCGGGTGATTGCGCTGGAGTTGAGGTGTAGGAAGGGTAAAAATCAGCCAGCGTTGTTGCTGGCCGTAATGTTAGCCTTGTAAGGCTTTTAAAGCATACTTTGGATCTGCATCCAGGATTTTCAGCAGGGCGCGCGCAGGTCCCGTCGGATGACGGCGGCCTTGCTCCCAGTTCTCTAGCGTGCGTTTGCTCACGCCAACCACCGTTGCAAAACGCTCCTGCGTCAGCCCGGTTTTGGCTCGAATGGCTTTGACCTCAGGCTCTGCGAACGCGGTTAACCGGGCAGGTTTAGCCTTCCCCTGGATAATACCGTCTGCTTGCTGGACACTTTCCAGCAGCGCGTTAAACAGTTCGTCATTCATGCTGACCACCTCTCTACGATTTTACGCAAGGCACTTACCTGCGCATCCGTTAAATTATCTTGCTCGTTCTTTGGGTAAGCCAGCAGCATGTACAGCTGATCATCTGCGCTCATCCAGTAATAAATCACCCGTACGCCGCCGCTTTTACCGCGACCTTCCAACGACCAGCGTACTTTGCGAAGACCGCCACTGTTTTTGATCAGCGCACCCATTTCCGGGCGCGTCAGCAGCGCTTCCTGCAAGTCCTTGTATTCATCATCACTCATCAAGCCGGTAATGAGCTTGGTGAAGATGGGCGTTTCTATAATGATCATAATCACGCATCCTATCCGCCAATGGCGTATATCACAAGTGAAATCTACCACCGTTATGTTCGATGGAGATTTCATTTGAGTTCTAGCGAGTTTGACAGTTGCATCACCGATGCCGATTCGCCTTAGATGCATTTGGAACCGTTGATTACGAGAATACATTCGCACCAGTGGCCCTACCCAACGCATTGCCAAAAGCATCGGGTAAAACAAAGCCCCTGTTTTAACGAAGGGGCTTTATCAATTTATGGCTGTCCTGAATTATCCTATAATCACTTTTTTGGAAAAACGACACGATCACCAATTTTGTATTTACTAACCAAGATTGCGTCCAAAAAAGCACTTCCGACGGAGTGCCTTAGAAACTCTGGGATAATTAATGAAAAAACAATAATAATACCTGCACTCACCACATTAAAATCGGTGAAAGCTGCGTAAATGGCTCCCAGAGCTACTACCAGCCCGAAAAATTTATAGAATCCGTTTAGGGTCTTTGAAGTTAAATCGACAGGTTTTGCAAAAAAATCAATTTCCCAGAATGCTGTAAATTTCAAGAATTTTAACTTGTCATTAAGTTCATGCACTTCCATGTATCCATCTTTTGTAAGGTAAAATATGTCTTCACCATGCTTGTTTTCAATTTTACGATACCATAATAGCGTTCTATGAAAATCGGACCAAAAGACGAATCGCAACAAAAAAAATAGCGAATAAAGGAATAGCAACACAAGCATACTATATGAAATAAAAGGCCAGCCGCTAAAATAAGCCATCTCCAGCAAAACACTGATGTATAAAAACATAAAACACAATCCAGCTAAAAACCTCCACCATACAAAAAACAGAACATGCATTCTAAAATTAAAAATTACTCCACAAAATGATACTGGAATATAGAAATACCAGTACTTCTCCAACAAAAATTCAACTTCTGTCACACCGGAAAAATGACGAAAAACTAGAATCAATAAAAAATGACCACCTAAGAAAATCCATGGAGCTAAGGCATAACTAGGTAAGCTCGCGACTGTTCTATAAAAATTCTTAACCACAATATCTCCAACTAGGAAGCTCAATTAATTTTGAGCCCCTATGATTATTCCCGAAATTAGTCTTAAGGGGCTTTTCTGCTAATTTTTCCACCATTTTTTCAGATCATCCCCAACTACTGGATCAAATACATGCTCTCCAAAAGCCCAGCTCGCGGCAAAACCTATAATGACGGCTCCAGCAACAACTGGAGCTGCAACAGTACCTGCAAATATTGCGGCTCCCGCAATTACTGCCGTCGTCACAACCCCCCCAACAGCTCCGCTGACACCGCCCTTAATCATATCGACCCCTGAATCCTTAGCAAAAGCCTCAGACAGTATCGGTTTACCCTGAATACTATATTCTATCGCTGTTCCAACAGGGGCTAACAAAGCACCTACTCCAGCACCTGATTTAAGAGCATTAACCATAACACCCGTCGCAGACAATCCTTGTGTTACCGTGCGGCTATTGATAGGTAATTGATCAGGATTAAAACCCGGCCGTTGGGTACCATCTAACGTAACCAGATTATTTCCAAGGGCAAACATAGTTGCTCCCGGCTTAGTGTGCGCCATGATTCCCTTTTGCGCTGTGTCATGAAGACTCTTTGCAAATAATGCGTTTGACACTACTGATTGTGCTGCCGGCACTGGTGTGACATCTTGACTACTGTATGCAACATACTGGTTCCAAGCTTTACCAAAACTCGATTGCTGTATTGTTGATGTGTTTGATGAATGTCCATTCATCTTAGGTATCATCGACAGTGTTTGTGTTGTCCCATACTGGTCAAACATTCCATTATGACCACCCAGTGCGTAGTACTTCATCTCATGCTGACTTTTCGCAATGCTGTACTGTGTTGCAGAAACGCGATTGCTGAGTTGCCCCATTGCAAGCTTCAGCACATCATTGTTACCCCACAAGCCTTCATCGCTTATCCAGCTCGTCAGCCCCATGATGGAGTCCACTGCATTGGTGCCGCTCATCGTGATACCACCTTTAGAGCGGTCCAGCCGGTTATTGGCAATTTGCAGCGTGTCACCGTCTTGCGCAATGCTGACTTTTTGTCGCTTGTCAGGGGACAACGATGCCAGCACTTCCTTAGCGGCCAACAGTTTTGCCTGAGTATCTGGGATGCCTGCGGCAATAGCTTGCTCATAGGCCTGCTGACCGCGTTGGTTCGCGGCTTTTTCATTTTGAGCGTTTGATTTCGTGCTTAAGCCACTAACAATCGAGTTCCCCAACGCATTGCCAAATGGATGCAATAGGTAGGGTCGTCATACCAACATTTGCAACCAACATTCACCGGATTTCAAAGGTGTGCATCCGTCGCACTGATAATTTATACACTGACCATCAACTAAAAATAGAGCCGAATAATGCACGTATTTTTAAGCTGTTGGCAATGATTGGATGTCTCGAGATTTTCGTTGCCGCATCGCGATGGCAGTTCCAATAAAGGGTAGGATGGCTACCGCGGCTACACTAAGATCAACAAGGTATCCGTCAAAAAGATTCGAGATAAACTGATGTACATTTTGGAAGTCACCTGCCAAGAGTTGAATGGCGAGTGATGGCGCTGCGCCAAGCGCACAGGCTGCGATAGCTATTGAAAATGAAATGCCGATTAATACCGAATAATGCTCGACACGTGGCAAGCGATGACTTACCAAAGCTAAAATATTCAGAAGGGGAATTGCAACTATCACTGCGTCACGAAGGCGATGTAAAACGCAAATGCCCAATATGACAAGCAAAGCGATCAGACCAATGCCTAAGCTTGATTTAATGGATAAAAGACGTAAGGTACTGACAATAAAGATAATGAAGGTAATTGCGACCCCTATCGACACTGCATTAAAAGGGAATCTGGGAAACGTTAGGTTAATATACAAAATTTGTAACGGTGCAATCAGAACGACAAGTACAAGTGCTGCAATGCGAAGTGGAGTCATCAGATACAATCTTTTTTAGCGGCAGAAAACCCGTAAGTTGTTGCCAGATTACGAAGTAACAATGACTTAAACTATCTGTTAAATGTTCCAAGATCAACGATGTCTAAAAAATAGCATTTAGGAGCAGATTATTAAAGTTAAACGAGGTCCGCAATTAGCACAAAGTAAGCTTTGCGAGAATAAAACATGTGCCTAACCGCCCAGCCACACCTGCCCCAATCAGGGCAGGTGTTCCATACAATCAGCAGTTTATAACCCAAATCTTCAAGGTTGAAGGGGCTTATTCGCCCCCACAAACCCCTTGCCCTTCATTCTCCGTCAACCGTACCCGCGCCAGTTGTAACTGGAATCCGGCCGGGCTTTCGATCAGCAGCGGGTGGGTGATCGCTGTCAACTTAAAGTCCGGGTTGTTCTGACTAAAACAGCGCAGCGGGATCTTCAGGCTTTGCCAGCCTTTGCCGAGTTGTGTGCTGAAATAGTTGCTGAAATCGAGGCTGGTTTTGCATTTGTCGCCGCACAACATGCCAAGCAGAATTTTCGCGGCCTCTTTGTCCGTAGAAGCTTTGTCCGTTGCCGCAGGCAGGGCCAACACCTGATATTCCAGTTCCAGTACCATATCGCCGTTGGCTTGGCGGGCTAAGTCCAGACTGGCTTGTTGGCTATGGGTTAGCGCCACGCTGGCAGTTTTGACAAAGTTTAATACCACCGAATCTTCCTGCTGCAGGCGATCGGTGGCTTTGGCCGTGACAGCGCCTTGCGCCGATTGTTGCAGCGGATCCGTCACCACCGTGACTTGCCCGTCGTCGATGAGCTGCAATTGCCATGGACTCACCGCTTTGCCGGCATGTACATAACGGCTGAAATTCACCACTAAATCTGCGCTAATGCCTGAATTTTCCTGAAGCTTGGCCACAGTCACATCATCCTGGTAAGTCAAACCATAACCAAAGGCAAATTGCGGCTGATAGTTAGCGTCCCCGACATTTAATAAAGCGCCGGTGGCATCTGCTGGCCAGGAAAACGGCAGTTTGCCCTGAAAGTCATGGCGAATGCTGCCATCCGCCGCGCGGATCAGCACATCGGCGATAGCGCCACCTTCAGAGCCTGGTAAAAAGGTGGCGACAAAAGCGTCGGATTGATTCAGTTCAGGATTTACCCAGAGTGGCCGCCCGGATAAAAACACTGTCACCGTTGGAATACCCTGGGCTTTGAGTTCAGTCAGAATTTGTAATCCACGGCCATCATCAAACGCCAGATGCGCACGGTCGCCAACAAACTCGGCATAAGGATCTTCACCAAATACCACAATCGCCACATCTGGTTTGGCATCAGCCGCAAAACGGCCATTTTCACTTAGTTCAACAGTGCCACCCGCCGCAGTCACTGCGGCTTTGATGCCTGCATAAATCGATTCGCCATTCGGAAAGTCGCTGTTTTTATTGCCGGCACCTTGCCAGCTTAACGTCCAGCCGCCGCTTTGTTTACCGATATTGTCCGCGCCATCGCCGGCTACCAACACTTTGCTGTTGGCTTTGAGCGGCAACAGTTGTTGATTGTTTTTCAGCAGCACCAACGATTTACGCGCCGCTTCCCGCGCCACAGCACGATGCTCAAAGCTCGCCATCAGCTCAAACTTGCCTGCCAAGGGCCGCTTTGATGGCAGTACCTCGTCAAATAAGCCCATTTCGGCTTTGATCCTAAGCACCCGGCTGACCGCTTCGTCCAGTCGCGCTTTGGAAATGCGCCCATCTTTCACCTGCGCCAGGGTGTTGTGATAGAGCTTTTCCCAGCTATCTGGCGCCATAAACATATCTAAACCGCCATTCAGCGACGCGGCACAATCTGTTGGCGTACAGCCTTTAACCTGGCCATGGCCATTCCAGTCGCCAACCACAAAACCATCAAAACCCATCCGGCCGACTAACACATCGCTCAGCATCGGCTGGAAACCATGCATTTTTTCGCCAAACCAGCTGTTGTAGGAGGCCATCACCACCCTCGCCCCGGCTTGAATAGCGCTGTAATAGGGCTGACCATGCAAATCACGCAGCTCTGCTTCAGTATGCTGATTATCGCCTTGATCTTTACCATCAACGGTGCCGCCATCCCCCAAAAAATGTTTTACTGTAGCGAGCATATGTTCACCACGTAAAAACTCGGCTGTTCCAGGAACCCCTTGAATACCTTGCAGAATATGTGGCGCGTAAGATGCGACCAACGCCGGATCTTCACCATAGGATTCATAAGTGCGCCCCCAGCGATCGTCCCGCACCACGGCGATGGTTGGTGCAAAAGTCCAGTCAAGGCCTGTCACCTGCATTTCGATCGCAGTCACCCGGCCGATTTTGCGCAGCAATTCCGGTTCACGCATCGCACCTAAGCCGATGTTATGTGGAAAAATGGTGGCGCCTTTGACATTGCTGTGGCCATGTACCGCATCGGTGCCCCACATCACCGGAATATAAGGCCGACCATCGCTGGTATCGGTGCTGGCTTGCCAAAAGGCATCGGCCAGTTCCAGCCAGGCTTTGGCGCCAACTCTATTATCAGCACCTGGTGCTGAGTTACCGCCGTTGAGCACACTGCCCAGATAATAATCACGCACCTGCTTTGGCGTCACCGAGCCGATGTCCGCCTGGATCAGTTGCCCTACTTTTTGCTCATCGCTCATTTGCGCCAATAAAGCACTGATTTTGCTTTCAATGGCTGGGGTACGGGCAATCGGCGATGGCTGCAATGGCCAGTTTTTGGCGTCGATAACTGGCTTTTCAACAGCTACTGGTTTTTCCACAGCAACTGGATCGGCTGTAGCGGTGGTGGTCACGGCCTGACTGTTGGTTTCGGTGGGTGATGGCCCCGGCTGTTCACAACCGGATAAAGCAAAAGTGCAAGACAACACCAATAAACCGGTACTTAATTCGTTTGCGATCGCCATGTCTTGTGCTCCTTCAGGCTGATTATTTGCGATGTCCTGCTTTGCGGACAGCCGCCGTTTATTGTTCATATCGGACATCCACGGTACTCAAATACGCTCTGTGCGCACCGACATCCGTCACTTCGCCATCAATGTCAAAGCTGCCATGCAAGCGCAGATCAGCCGATGAGCTGCCAATCATCAGCTTGATTTCGCCAGGCTCGACCACCCAGTTTTGATGGCTGTCCACAAAGGCCAGCAGGTTGACCGGCACTTTAAAACTGACCAGCGCCTGCTGCCCCGGCTGTAAATCGACCCGGGCAAAGGCTTTCAGTTGCTTCACCGGCCGAGTGATACTCGCCACCGGATCATTGATATACAGCTGCGCCACTTCGGTTCCGACAACCTTGCCGCTGTTTTTCAGCCGAAAGCTGACAGTCACTTCGCTGTTGGCGACCGCACCTCTGGCGCTTTCGACAATTTGCAAATCGCTGTAGTCAAAACGGGTGTAACTCAAACCATGGCCAAAGGGGTACAGCGGGCTGATGTCATCAAACAGATAACCCCGTTTGGCGGAAGGTTTATGGTTGTAAAAACCGGGTATATGACCGGCGCTACGGACAAAAGTCAAAGGCAATTTGCCGGATGGATTGACGTCGCCAAACAGCACATTGGCAACAGCAGCGCCGGTTTCTTGCCCCAGATACCAGGCCTCGATAATCGCAGGCATGGTGTCAGCGAGCTCGCCTAACGCCAAAGGACGGCCATTACTCAGCACCAACACCAGCGGTTTACCGGTCTCTTTGGCCACCTGCAGTAAGGCCTGTGCCAGCTGCAGCTGATTGCCGACCAATTCCAGACTGCTACGATCGCCCAGATGTTCCTCGGCCCAGGCTTCGCGCGATAAACCTTCGTTTTCACCGAGTACCAGCACCACCGCATCCGAAGTTTTGGCCAAAGCCACCGCTTCTTCCAGCAAGCCCTGGCGGTCCCCGGCATTGGTTAATTGAATACCGTCCTCGTTCCAGCGTTGCATCGAAAAAGTACCGGCGGTGGCACTGCGCTCTGCCAATCTAGCGGCGGCTTTGGCCTGCAACATCGCAGTGGTCGAGGTGTCTGTGCTGGCGATTTCCACATCACCAGCCCCGGCGTCGTCCGACACTTTAGTCGTTACTGTTTTCGTTACCGTTTTTGTTAACAGCGTGCCGCGAGCAAAGCGGACTTCGGCTTTGCCCTGTAACTTCGCCTGCAGTCCGGCAACAATACTGACGGTTTGCCGCGGAATACTGCTGTAGCCACCGAGCAAGGTTTCATCGGCATGCGGGCCAATCACTGCCAGCTTTTTGATTTGATTTACTTTGAGTGGCAAGCTGCCATCGTTTTTGAGCAGCACCAGCGATTTTTCCGCCATCTGCCGGGCAAAAGCCCGCTGCTCAGGTGCCCCAACCAACCCATCAGCCTTAGACGCATCGACATAAGGGTTTTCAAAAAGTCCCAGCCGGAATTTCAGCGTCAGCACGGCGCGAACTGAGGTATCGACTACTTTTTCCGATAGCTGTCCTGTTTTGACCAGTTCCAATAATTTTGGATAAGCCTTTGGATCCGGCGTTTCCATATCGACGCCCGCCAGCAGCGCGGCCTTGGCGGCTTCGGCATCACTTGCATATAAACCATGGCGACTGTTCAGCTCCTGAATGGCAAAATAGTCGCTGACCATCACGCCACGAAAGCCCCACTGCTTGCGCACTACATCGTTGAGCAAGGCGCCATTCACATGAGAAGGGATGCCATCAATTTCGTTATAGGACGGCATAATACTGGCGGCATGCGCCAGCTTCACTGCAGCTTCAAACGGCGGTAAAAACACTTCATGTAATTCACGAGGGGCTATTTGCGCCGGCGCAATATTGACCCCAGCACTGGGCTGACCATGACCGGTCAGGTGCTTGAGCGTTGAGATCACTTTATCGCTGGCGAAAGGCCCCTCAGCGCCAACATCACCCTGAAAACCAGTCACTGCCGCCACGCCCAGCGCCGACATGAGATACGGATCTTCACCCATGGTTTCTTCAATCCGGCCCCAGCGTGGGTCGCGGGCGATATCCAGCACTGGCGCTAAGGCCCAGTGTGCGCCGGTCGCGCGCATTTCTTTGGCTGCGAGTGCATACACCGCCTGTAAATCCTGCGGTGACCAGCTACTGGCGAGCGCAATCGCTTGCGGAAAACTGGTCGCATCAAAAGCCACATAGCCATGCAAAGCTTCTTCGTGCATCAAGGCCGGAATACCGAGCCGGGTGTGTTCTTTCAGCCAGCGCTGCAGCGCATTATTAAATTCGGCGGTTTGCCGCGGCGTTTTAAATTCACTGGGCCGGGCGATATGGCCAATCCCCAGTGGCATCTTTTGCGCCGCAACTTCGGCGATAAACTGTAAACCGTCATCGCCGAGCTCAGCGGATGTTTCCATCGCCCGGCGTTGGTGCCACAGGGTTTGTAATTGCGCCAGTTTTTCTTCCAGCGTCATCCGGCTGATTAAATCATCCACCCTGGCATTCACCGGTAAAGCGGCATTTTGGTAAGGAAACGAGCCTGCGGCCTGACTGCTGGCCAGGCCGCCGGTTAAGCCACAACTCAGCACGGCGGCAGACACCGCGGTGATCAAAGGTTTACGCATCACAGTGCCTCCTGGGTTTATAGCCAGATTGTCGTGGTTTAATCGCGGTAAGGTTTTAAGGTTTGAATGCGGCCGTCAGCGTCGTACTGAATTTCTGCCATTTTCACCGAACGCAGATGGGTCACGCCGCCGGACAAAATCGAGTCGTGATAAAACAGATACCATTTGCCTGCAAATTCAGCGATTGAATGGTGGGTGGTCCAGCCGACCACTGGCTCCAGAATGCGGCCCTGATAAGTAAAAGGCCCATACGGATTATCGCCGGTGGCGTAACACAAAAAGTGGCTGTCGCCGGTCGAATACGAAAAGTAATAAGTGCCCTGATATTTATGCAGCCATGACGCCTCAAAAAAGCGCCGGTCAGTATCACCGGCTTTGAGCGGCTGGCCTTGCTCATCGAGAATTTGAATTTCCCGCGGCGTTTCGGCAAATTCCAGTAAATCATCGCGCAGTTTCGCCACAATCGGGCCAAGCGCCGGCTGATCTGCCGTTGGTTCTGCATGGTCGGCGTGCCATTGATGATTACGGTATTGCTGTAACTGGCCGCCCCAAATGCCGCCGAAATACAGATAAAACTGGCCGTCATCGTCTTCGAATACCGCCGGGTCAATCGAATAGCTGCCTGCGATCGGCTTTGGCTGGGCTTTGAAAGGCCCTATCGGCGAATCACCGACTGCGGCACCGATTTGGAAAATGCCGTCCGGGCGTTTGGCCGGAAAATACAAATAATATTTGCCGTTTTTGCGGGTCGCATCCGGCGCCCACATTTGGCGCTCGGCCCAGGGCACATCTTTGATATGCAAAGCCACCCCGTGGTCGACCGCCGGCGCATCGGGGCCAGCCATCGATAACACGTGATAATCTTCCATACCAAAGTGATCACCGTTATCGTTAAACGGAATACCTGCTTCGATATCATGGGATGGATAAATATAAATGACGCCATCAAATACATGCGCTGATGGATCGGCGGTATATATATGCTCGACCAGCGGCTGCGAGATCGCTTTGTGTTTGAGTGCCTGTAAATCCGGCTGTGCCTCGTTTGGAACTGCTGGCTCGACCTCAGTTGGCGCTGTTGTCTCTGAAAAATTCGTCATCACCCTTACTCCACTTGCGCCAAACCGGCAGCAGATCGACGCTCGTTCAGCGCCTGCTCGATTTGGGTTTCTTTATGTTTATTAATCTCATACAGGCACACACAGCCGACGCCCAATAAAAACGGCAGTGACGCATACAGGCTGACTGAGAGTTTGATGCCATGGATGGTTTCCGGGGATTGCGCTGCCAGCTGCGCGTCGTAACCAACCTGCGCCAAAATGCCAGCGACCAAGGCGCCGCCAATCGATAACCCCAATTTCAGGCCAAAAATCATCGCCGAGAAAATAATGGCGGTGGCGCGACGGTTGTTTTTCCATTCCGAATAATCGGCCACATCGGCAATCATCGCCCAGAGCAGCGGAATGGTGATGCCATAGAAAAAGCCATGCAGAATTTGCGACAAGAACACCATGCCAATGGCATCAGATGGAAACAGATAAAACGCCAGAATAAACAAGGTGGAAATAAACAACGCCACCGCAAACACATCACGTTTACCAAAACGGTCGGCTAAGGGTTTGGAAAAACCAATACCAATAATCATGCAGATAATGCCGCCGGCATTAAATAAGCTAAAACCCGAAGTCGCGGCGTCTTTTGGCCACAAAAACTCGGTTAAACCCATGCTGGTTAAACCGCTATTTAGCGCCAGAATAAAACTGTTAAAGCCAATATCTTCCAGAAAAACCGCGACCTGCTGCTCACTTAAATAGTTTTCGAAATAGAAAATATACATGCCGCCTTTTAACGCCAGGGTGATAAACACCAGCACGGTCAGAATGAGCATGATCAGCCAGGGCCGGTTTTTCAAAAGGTCGCTGACATCCTGCCGGATACTGGAAGTTTGGCCGGAAATGGTTTTCACCCGCTCTTTGGTGGTGATAAAAGTGATCAGGAAAAACACGATGCCAACCCAGGCAAACAAGGTCATGGTGTTTTCAAAACCCACAGCTTTATCGCCATCGCCCAAAATAAGCACCAGCGGTAGCAACAGCGCCTGAATGATAAATTGCGCCACCATCACCGCGACAAAACGATACGCCGACAAACTATTGCGATCGGCCATACTGCCGGTTAACACGCCGCTGAGCGCCGAGTACGGCAGGTTATTGGCTGAATAAACCAGCACAAGAAGCACGTAAGTAATAAAGGCATAAATGATTTTGCCATCAGGGCCAAAATCCGGCGTACTGAAGGCCAGCAGGGCAATCACGCCAAAAGGTATGGATGTCCATAAAATCCAGGGCCGAAACTTGCCCCAACGCGTTTGGGTGCGGTCAGCAATAATCCCCATGATCGGATTAAAACAGGCGCCAATTAAACCACCGGTAAAAATAATAGTGGCGGCAGCGGCCGGCGGAATTTGATAGACGTCGGTGTAAAAAAACGCCAGAAAGGTCATCAACGTCTGAAAAATCAGATTGGCAGCGAGGTCGCCCAGGCTGTAGCCAATTTTTTCGGTGACCGAGAGTTTATGTACTTCTGTTTGCATCTGTTCCTGCCTGCTGTTGTTATTGTTTTTATGTTGTTGCTTAAAGTTGTACCAATCGGGTCGACTGGATTTGGTGGCTGTCCTGGGTCTCATGCCCACGCCACACATTTGTGGCTGTCTTCAATTTTAAGGCCATACCATAACGCGCCAGCCGCTTTGGCGAATTAACGTAATGTACTGCCAGAATTATGTTTTTTAACAAGCCAGCTGTTTTGCGACCAAATTACACATATGCTGCAATTCAGAGCAACCCCCAATGGAGCCACTATGTTGCAATCCTCAATATCAGACCCAGCACAAGCCGGATCGCCAACCACACCAGCTGACGCAGCCGCCGAACATCAGGCAGAAAATAAAATGTTTATTTTGTTTATCAGTCTGGTCGCCACTATCGGCGGATTTTTGTTTGGTTTTGATAGCGGCGTCATCAACGGTACTGTTGACGGCTTGCAACAGGCGTTTAATTCACAAAGTGTTGGCACTGGTTTTAACGTCGCCAGTATGTTGCTCGGCTGTGCGGTCGGCGCCTTTTTCGCCGGACGCTGGGCCGATATCAGCGGTCGTCGCACTATTTTGCTGGTTTCGGCAGTGCTGTTTATCATCAGCGCCTGGGGTTCGGGGATTGCGGTCACCTCACTTGAATTTGTGATTTACCGGGTGCTCGGCGGCTTAGCAGTTGGCGCGGCTTCCGTGATCACTCCGGCCTATATTTGTGAAGTTGCCCCAGCGCGCTATCGCGGCATGCTCACCACTTTGCAGCAAATCGCTATCATCTTTGGCTTGTTCATCGCTTTTGTCAGCAATTACCTCCTAGCCAATTATGCGGGTGCCTCTACCGCCATGTTATGGCTGGATTTCGAAGCCTGGCGCTGGATGTTCTGGGTCGAGTTGCTACCAGCCTGCTTGTTTTTAGTGATGTTGTTATTTATTCCGGAAAGCCCACGTTATCTGGTGCTGCGCGGTCGTACAGCCGATGCCGGCAAGGTACTCACCCGCTTATACGGCGCCAGCGCTGCCAGCCGCAAACTGAGTGAAATTCAACAATCGCTTAATACCGATCATCCACCGAAACTAGCAGATTTACTCAATCCGGCAGATAGCGCAGATCCAGCTGCCAAGCCTGGCAAGCTGAGAAAGATTGTCTGGGTCGGTATTGGTCTTGCCAGCTTTCAGCAACTGGTCGGTATTAATGTGGTGTTTTATTACGGCGCGGTGCTGTGGCAAGCAGTGGGTTTTTCAGAAGCTGACGCCTTGTTTATTAACGTGATCAGCGGCGGTATCAGCATCGCAGCCTGTGTTTTCACCTTGCTGGTGATTGATAAAATAGGTCGCAAGCCGCTGCTAAAATGGGGCTCAGTGGGCATGACGGTGACTTTAGCGCTGATGGTACTGGCATTTTTAAATGCAAACCAGGATGCAGCGGGCAATTTGCTGATGGGCGACTGGGGCATCGTGGCGCTGGTGAGTGCCAATGCTTATGTGTTCTTTTTTAACCTGTCCTGGGGCCCGGTGATGTGGGTGATGCTGGGCGAAATGTTCCCGAATCAGCTGCGCGGTGTTGGACTTGCGGTTAGCGGTCTGTCGCAATGGGTGTGTAACTTCCTGATCACCATGACCTTTCCGCTCTTGTTGGCGAGTGTTGGTTTAGCTGGTGCTTATGGCCTGTATACGCTCGGCGCACTGCTATCGATTTGGTTTGTGGTGAGCATGGTACATGAAACCAAAGGCACCGAACTGGAACAGATGCAGGGCTAACCATCAGCCAGGCCAAAGCCCGGGAGCACATAGATGCAGCTATTTCAGTTACATAATCAGGCTGGTGACGAGCTGGTGATTTTAGCCCACGGCGCCACGATGCACCGTTGGTCGACACTGGTTGGCAACCAGCGGCGCGAACTGATTTTAAGCTACCCAGAGCCGCAGCAATACCGGCATGACCGCAGCTATCTGGGCGCGCTGGTCGGCCCTTATGCCAACCGCATTGGTCAGGGCAAAATCACCATCGATCAGCAGCAGTTCCAGCTACAACAAAATGAAGGCCCACATCATTTGCACGGCGGCGAACAGGGCTTGCAGCAGCAAGAGTGGACGCTACAGCAACTGCAAAGCAATGCAGTAGTACTGACTTGCGAACTGGCCGACGGCCATAACGGCTATCCCGGCCCCAGTCATTTTCAGGTGAGTTACCGGTTGTCGGAACCAACCTCCGTGACCAGGGCCGATGGCGTGGTGTTGCAACAAAGCTGTTTAACCGTGGAGCTACAAGCCAGCAGCAGCCGGCCGACGTTAATAGGCCCGACCTTACACCCCTATTTTAATCTGGCGGCGCCAGCGCAACCTGCAGCGACACCGGATGAGCACGTCAGTAACACGTCAGCCAAGTCCATCAATAACCATTTGCTGCAGCTGCACGCCGCATATTATGCCGAAGTCGACGCCCAGAATATTCCGACCGGCCAACTGCGCAAAGTCAGTGGCAGCGCTTATGATTTCTGTCAGCGCCAGGCGATTGGCGAGTTGCAGCTGGACCACAACTTTGTGGTGCACGGCAATCTGCAACAACAAACCGCCGAGCTCACCAGCCCCGACGGCCTGCTCACCCTCGGCGTCAGCTCCGATTATCCCGGCCTGCAAGTCTACACCGGCGACCACTTAAGCGGCGCCTTCCAACCCCGTCAGGGCATTTGCCTGGAGCCACAGTTTTTCCCGGATTCCCCCAACCAAAAATGTTTCCCATTCCAGTTCACCCGCCCGGATCAGCCCTTTAGTGCGAAGATTTGCTATTGGTTAAGCAAAGAGTCTCGATGATGGTGAAAGTTTTGGATCTCGATGCGGAGGTCAATGAGCATCCGCGAACAGCACCTTAAACGTCTGTCAGTGAACAGCCTGTAATTGAACTCCGGTTAAAATCAGTTTAATTTAGCGTTGCAAACTGGCAGCAAACCCACCTGATTGCCGGTATTTCCATCACCACCCTCTGTCGCAATAAACGGCAGAACATTCACCGACAAAAAAGGATGCTTTATGATTTCGTTAACACTCAAGGACACCGGCACTTATCTTGGCACTGTTGAAGAACGTGATTTACAAGTGCTGATTGACCAATTGGAAGAAGAACACAAAGCCGATACCGATTATTTTATCTGCCTGGATACTATTGATATGTTGGCTGAAAATGGCGGCTCCTCACATCTAATTAGCCTGTTACAACAAGCTGTTGGTGAGAGCGACGGTGTCGAGATTGCTTGGACAAAAGGCTAAATTACAGCTTGTTTCGGCGCTGTTTGATTCAACCAGTGCCCCATAAATTATCGCGCCAAATCCGAGTTGGTATGGCGCACGTCGACTTGCTGACTTCCAAAAAAGTCTGATCAAATCCTGCATCGAATGAGTCCCAACAACAAAAACCGTAGCTATCGCTGGAAATACCTAAATTGTTCTGCCAGACTGCAACAACCTGCAAAAAGACTTTTTAGAGGTGGCTATGCAAACCGAAACTATTACCTATTTGAAAGAGCATGCCAATACGCTGGAATTGCATGAAGAGCTGCTGATCACCAAAAATGGCAAACCAGCCTTTGTGGTGCAGTCGTACGACGATTACACCTTCGCTCAGGAAACGTTAGCCTTGCTGAAAATTCTGAAACTATCAGAAAAATCGCTGCAATCGGCTTCGTTAAGTCTGGAACAAGCCTTTGAGTAACCTTTATCACATTGTCGCTTCGCCGCTGTTTAAGCTTTCGTTGCAGCGGCTCAAAGCCTTTTTGACGACGGCTTTTGGTGAACCGCTGGCAACAGCAACGCTCACTGCCATCAAACAACAAATCAGCCAACAGTTGCCCGCACAACCGGAGCTGGCACCGATCAGTGAACGTTTACTAGCGCTTGGCATTCCCGACTACCGCCAATGGCAGCTCGATAAACACAATCTGTTGTTTTATCGGGTCAATGAAGCCGAGCAACGTATTGAATTATTGCTGGTGATGGATAGCCGGCAAAGCCTGCGCAAATTGCTGTTTGAGCTGAATTTGTTGTTTTGAAATATGTGCGATGGCGCTGCGCTTATCGCACCTACTTTGAAAATAACACTTTGTTTTGAATATAAAAATGTAGGTCGGATAAACGCGAAGCGTGCCATCCGACAGGTGTTCGGTTGGCACTTTAATCAACATCGATAAAAAAGCCCGGCAAGCCGGGCAACACAGGACAACGGGAGCGTAAAAAATCTTTAAGGACGCACTTAACTTTATCGTTAACGGAACAGCACCAGATTGACCTGATTTTCCAGCAGTTCCTGGCGGCCACTGACTGGTTTTGGACTGAATTGCTCGCGCTCGACTAACGCTGCCAGCGATTGCAACGAATGTTCACCACTTTGAATCGCCTGACCGAGTTTGTTGCTCCAGCCAGCGTAACGTTTCGCCACGGCTTCACCAAGGAAGTCTTTTTCCACCAGCATGGCCGCGCGTTTGAGCGCCATCGCTAAGTGATCCATACCGCCGATATGACCGTGGAATAAATCATTACGGTCGACACTTTGGCGGCGTAATTTGGCGTCGAAATTATAACCACCGGTCGAAAAACCACCGGCTTTCAGAATTTCGTACATCACCAGACTTAACTCTTCGACGCTGTTCGGGAATTGGTCGGTATCCCAGCCATTTTGCGCGTCGCCGCGGTTGGCATCGATACTGCCAAAAATGCCCAGCGAGATGGCGGTCGCCACTTCATGATGGAACGAGTGACCGGCCAACGTAGCGTGGTTGGCTTCGATATTGACCCGGAATTCGTTTTCCAGACCAAATTGTTTCAGGAAACCGTACACTGTCGCCGAGTCATAATCGTATTGATGTTTGGTTGGCTCTTGTGGTTTTGGCTCAATCAACAAGGCGCCTTTAAAGCCGATTTTATGCTTGTGCTCGACCACCATTTGCATAAACCGACCCAGCTGCGCCCGCTCCTGCCGTAAGTCAGTATTGAGCAAGCTTTCGTAACCTTCACGACCGCCCCACAACACATAATTCTCGCCGCCGAGTTTTTTAGTGGCGTTCATGGCGTGGAAAACCTGTGTCACGCCGTAGCTAAATACTTCCGGATCCGGGTTGGTCGCTGCGCCTGCCGCATAACGTGGATTGCTGAATAAATTGGCGGTGCCCCACAACAATTTAACGCCAGTTTCGGCTTGTTTTTGCTCCAGTACATCGACCATCGCCGCGAAATTGTTGATGTATTCTTTAATGCTGTTGCCTTCCGGCGCGACATCGATGTCGTGGAAACAATAATACGGAATGGTCAGTTTGCTGAAGAATTCAAAAGCGACATCCGCTTTGTGTTTCGCTTGCGTCATCGCATCGCCAGCTTCCAGCCATGGCCGGTTAAAGGTTGGCTGACCAAACACGTCTTGACCATTCCAACAGAAGTTGTGCCAGTAACAAGCGGCCATCCGCAAATGTTCGGCCATGGTTTTTCCGAGAATTTTTTCCTGCGCGTTGTAATGCTTAAACGCCAGCGGGTTACTGCTGTCGGCGCCTTCAAATGCGATTTTACTAACTTGATCAAAATACTGAGCCACACTGCTCTCCTTTTACCTGCGAATACCTACGACTGCTGTTGTAATCATGTTGGGCATTGCTGGCTTTAAGCACAATTATGTTTTTTCAGAGCAACCTTGTGCTTTTCGTCAGCGTTAACTCATCACACTGCAGGGAAATGCGGTTCCAGTGTCTGATACAGGGTTTTAAAGCGCTGATAGCGAGTAGCGAGCATGGCGTGGCGCTGTGGATCGGGCTGATGTTGGCTCACGACAGGCGGCGGCGGGCAAATCTCAGCAAGCGGCGTTTGTGGCTCTATCGCCAAACGCGCCAGCCGTGCGGCTCCCAGCGCAGGTCCTACTTCGCCGCCTTCGCGGAAAGTCAGCGTCAGGTTCAGCACATCCGCCAGCAATTGCCGCCAATACGCGCTTCTGGCACCACCGCCAATCAGGTTGATTTCAGTGGGTAATAAACCGGAATCATGCAAAGCTTCAGCGCCTTGCGCCAGCGCAAAACTGACGCCTTCCAGCACTGAATAGGTCAGCACAGGTCGATTGCTGTCATGCGTCAAACCAAACCAAACACCTTGCGCATTCGGGTTGTTATGCGGCGTGCGTTCGCCGGATAAATAGGGTAAAAACAGCGGCGCATTGGCGATATCGATGCTGTTGCTGGCACTCCTTGCTTCAAGTTCAGCCAGTAGATCGGCGACAGGTTGATGCGCCAGACTCTCGGCATACCATTGCAAACAACTTGCTGCGCTTAACGTCACCGCCATCAAATGCCAGGTGCTCGGCAAGGCGTGACAAAAACTGTGCACCGCCGATTGTGGGTTCGCTTTAAAACCGTCACTAACCGCAAAATACACACCGGAAGTGCCGAGCGATAACATCGCCTGACCCGGTTGGACGATACCGGCCCCCACCGCGCCTGCCGCATTGTCTCCGCCACCGGCGATGATCGGCAGCTGGTTTGGTAATCCCCAGCGGCTGGCTAATTCGGGCAGTAACACGCCAGTGATTTGATTACCTTCATAAAGTTTCGGCATCTGCGCGCGGCTTAAACCACAAGCTGCGAGCATTTTGTCGCTCCAATCGCGTTTGGCGACATCCAGCCATAAAGTACCGGCCGAATCAGACAGGTCCGACGCAAAATCGCCGCTTAAGCAAAAACGTAAATAATCTTTAGGTAAAAGCACTTTTGCGACCCGCGCAAAATTGGCCGGTTCTTGCTGCTGCAACCAGAGTAATTTTGGCGCGGTAAAACCCGGCATCGCGAGATTACCGGTAATTTCGGGCAATTCTGGCACTGCGGCAGTCAGTTGCTGACACTGTAAAAAGGAGCGACCGTCATTCCATAACATGGCTGGCCTAATCACCTGATTGGCGGCATCAAGCAAAGTAGCACCGTGCATTTGACCGGCCAAACCTATAGCCAGCACGCCTTGCAGCGACTGGTGCGCACGAAGCTGATCGAGACATTGCTGTAATCCTTGCCACCAATTTTCGGGGTTTTGTTCCGACCATAAAGCCAAAGGGCGACTGACCACCAGCGACGCCGAGGCACTGTCCAGCACCTTGCCATTTTGGCCAAGGAGGATGACTTTGATGCCCGAAGTTCCTAAATCGATACCTAAATACATAATGCGCCAGCGCTCTGAAGGGTAAAAAGTGGCTCAATCTTTGGTGAGCAAGGGGTTAGCAGCAATTACGAAAATTCATAATTCTGTGCTGTTTTATGTTTTCTGGTATCCGAAATTTTCCGCGCGGTCTAAGATGGAATTGATTAAAAAAAGGGCTATTGCTGGTTGGGGTGTGTTTATTGAGCGCCTGGATCAGCAAAAGACCCACACAATAAAAATAATAAACCCAAAATCATTGGTGTAGCAGGTTGGCCACGGTGGACGCCGCGGCAAATACGTGACCCCCTCACGAGCATAGTGAACTATGCGCTTGGAGTGAGTGAACACGGCAACCCCCTGCAACTTCAAGGATGAAGGGTAAACACAGGGTGACGACATGTTTAAGGCAAAACACAGCATAACGCTGCTCTTTAACGCAAATAAAGTTTATGACCGGCAGGTCATTGAAGGTATTGGCCATTATCTGCAGTCTTCCAAAGTCGATTGGGACTTGTATCTGGAAGAAGATTTGTTATGTCGGCTGGAGCATATTCATGAATGGGGTGGCGATGGCATTATCGCTGACTTCGACGACATGAATATCCAGCGGGCATTGGCCGGTTCGAATAAACCGGTGGTTGGCGTTGGCGGCTCGTACACCAAAGCTGAAGATTACCCGGCGGTACCTTATGTGGCGACCGATAACTTCGCGTTGGTGCAGGCCGCTTATGAACATCTGAAGCGTAAAGGGCTGGACCGATTTGCCTTTTACAGCGTGCCGAGCGATGAGCAACATCGATGGGCCAGTGAACGCGAAAGTGCCGTGCGCAAACTGACCGCGCAAGACGGTTACGAGTGTCAGGTTTATCAAGGGCATTGTACCCGCCCCGAAACCTGGCAATATGCGATGAACCGGTTAACCGACTGGATCCAAAGCCTACCCAAACCGATTGGCATTATTGCCGTCACCGATTCCCGTGCCCGCCACTTACTGCAAGCTTGTGAACATGTTGGCATTGTGGTGCCGGATAATATCGCCATTATCGGCATCGACGATGATGACATTGCCCGCTATTTAAGCCGCATCAGCTTAAGTTCAGTGACCCAAGGTTGTTTCGAAATGGGTTATAAAGCGGCCAAGCTGCTGCATATGCAACTGAACAATATTGATGTTGGCAATAAACGTATTCTGGTGCCGCCGGTTGGCGTGGCATCCCGCCAGTCCACCGACTTTAAAGCCTTACGCGACCCTTATGTGATCCAGGCGATGCACTATATCCGCCGTAACGCTTCGCGCGGCGCCAAGGTCGAACAGGTGACTGATTTTGTAGGGATTTCACGTTCGAACCTCGAACAAAGGTTTCGCGCCGAACGGGGCCATTCCATTCACACCGAGCTGCATAACCAGAAACTAGTGCGGGCTTGTAAGATGTTGGTCGACACTCAAGTCAATCCAACGGAAATTGCCAATATCTGTGGTTATCCATCACTGCAATATATGTATGCGGTGTTCAAACGCCATTTTGGTCAAACACCGAAAGAATATCGCGAGGGTCGCGGCACAGTTTTTAACCAAGTGGCGATGAACGAATAATTGCTGGGTGGGTGGGTGGGTGGGTGAGTGGGTCTTCGTCGCCATCCGGCGTACTGCCGCTGCCGCGGCGAGTACGCCCTACACAAATAACTTACTTTGAATAACTTATAGCCACTGCGCCAATAAGCCCTGCCGCCATAACACCCAGGCTGTCACCAGGATCACCAGTAGAATAAACCATAAACCGGCATTACTTTTTTCTTCATAAGGGTCGGTTAAAGTCCGTTTTGAGCCTTTTGGCAATATCGCCAATGCCGTCAATTTGGTACCAAATTTAATACTGAGTTTGGCATTGGTATTAATCGCCCAGCCGTTAGCATCGAGTAGCGGTGCCAGATTGCGCGCGCGCAGTTTAAACCAGGCCAGCAGCATCGAAGGTCCGGAAATAAAGAAAATAATCCCGACCAGCGCCAGCGGCATTTGCCACCATACCAGACCCAGGAAGCCTGTCACCACCGCAGCCAAAGCGGTGCCAATAGCGCCAATGGCTAAGCCGATGGCCGCAAAAATACCCGCAAATTTTGCTACATCAAAGGGTGCAGGCGCCGCAGGTTTGGCGGCTGGAGTTTCAGCAATTTTCGCTGCTCCACCGACCCCGGCAGCACTTTTGGCTTCAATGTCTTTATCTTTAGCCGCGGCAAATTTCTGGATTTGATCAGAAATCATCCGGCCAAGCCGCTGATAAGGTGTGAAAAACGCTTCGCGGATACTGATCGGGTTGGTGACAATTTGGGTCACGGTCGCATCCCAGTCTTGCCCCGTTGGATCATAAAACACGCCGTTACGGCCAACCATCAAATTGCCAGCATCACCTGCGGTCATCGACGCCACAATCGATTTTTTCTCGCCGGTCGCACTTCGCACACAATCAACATATAACAAATAAATGCCACTTAAACCGGCCAGTTTGGCGTGTTTAGCAGCGTCATTGACGTTTAGGCATAAATCGCAGCTGCGACCATCCAGATACAAGCGGCCATTTTGGAAAATGGCTGGCTTTTCCAGGCTGTAGAAAATTTCGAAGTTGACAAAATTGCGCAGTAAATCACGCAAATACCGCTGATAACGCACTAACTTGTCGACATCCAGCACCGATTCCGCTTCGGCCTGCTGCGAAATATCCTGCGCCATCAGCGTATAGGCTTGCTGTAACGTTGCCTCATTCAGGCAAGCGGCCAGGACCTCTGGCTCCAGCGTGCTGGCTTTGGTGGCAGGCTGCGCCGCTTTCCATTCGGCGTAGGGTTGCAGCACATCTTTGAGCTGCTGCCAGTCTTTGGCGTTGATGCTGGTTTTTGCCGGCCAAATAGCAGCGGCAAGTTCAGCCAAACGGCTCAGTACTTTTGCCCAATGTGGGTGCACGCCTTTTTCCAGCGGCAAAGTGCCCTCGGCGCTGATATGTGCCAGCGGTAAATAGCTGGTGTCTAAGGTGGCTTGTGACAATAACTGCCGCGACAACGCCGCATAATCTTCGATTGCGCCATTGAGCGGCACTGCGGCACTGGCGTCGTAAGCTGCCAGCTGACAACGGGTGAAATAGTCAGTGACTTTAGCGTCCAGTGCGCTCAGCAGTTGAAAGGCTTCATCGGTGCCACTGCCAAATACCGTGCTGATATCGGTGCCGCTTTGTTGCCAGTCGGTAAAAGCCTTACCGTCGGCAACAAAATTCTCAAGCTGTTCTTGATTGATGCCCAGCACACCGCTGCGATCAACACTGGAGATTTCCAGTGCCAATAAGGTAGTGATCAAATGCTTCAGTTCAGGACTGCTGGCGAGCTCTTCGGTAATAATGCCATCGCCGTTTAACTGATGCGCCGGGAAAATCTGCGCCATATCAGCGGTGTCAGCCACAGTGAGTGAGCTTGCATCGGCTTTACCAAGGTTCTGTAAAATGCGTTTGGCCGATGCCAGCAGTTTTTGGCCATCTTCGGTACTGGTGTTGATGGCGCTTAATGGCAGTTCGTCACCACTGAGCAGTACTTGCGGCTGTTGCAGCGCCGACAACGCCCAGGCCACCGCTGTTTTCACTTCATCAATCCGCACCCGGCCGTCGTTGTCGGTGTCGAGATAACTCATGGTGCGGGCATCAAATTCCAGCCCTTTGACCGGGCAACTCAGCGCCGCCCACAGTTTTGGGTCGAGCTCGTTTAAATGTTGCCAGTCTGCAATTTGATCAAGCCGAACCTGATCAAAACCGCCGGAACGAAAAAAGCGCCATTGGTGTGCCATGTAATTTTCCTTATTTCCAAAGCTGGAGCGAACTTTTGGGGTCAGAGCTATGTGCTGATCCCAAATGATTGATCCCAAATGATAGAAGACTAATATTTCATGCTTTGTAGCGGCCAGCAAGTCGTAAGCACTTGCATTGGTGGTTCATTATTGCCAGCCTGGGATGGTGTTAAAGTCGACATCATCGATTTGCTCCGTTCCCAGGAATTCTTCGGCAAATTGCAAATAGACCTTTTTGTCGATAAACACCCGGAATAAATCGACGTCAATATGCTGATCCTGCGCCATAAAACCCAAAATCCGCAGCGATTCGGATAAAGTTTTGGCTTTTTTGTAGGGCCGATCGTTGGCTGTCAGTGCTTCAAAAATATCGGCAATCGCCATAATGCGCGCCTGCACCGACATCTGCTCTTTTTTCAGGCCACGTGGATAACCGGTACCGTCCATTTTTTCATGGTGCCCCCCGGCATATTCCGGCACGTTGCGCAGATGTTTGGGGAACGGCAACGATTCCAGCATATCGATGGTCACTTCAATATGGCGGTTGATAATGCGGCGCTCTTCGTTATTTAAGGTGCCGCGCTCAACACACATATTGGTGACTTCATCAGCCGTCAGCACTGACTGCGTCACACCGCCGATGCTGATTTGATAACGATCGGCAATCTCACGCACCCGTTTTTGCAATTCCCACGACATAAATTCGCCGCCGATATTGCTGCTGCGTAAAAAGCTTAAGTCCAGTCGAAGTTGTTCTAATTGCTGGGCTTTGCTGGCTGCGTCCAGCTGTGGGTTCAATTCAATATCACGAGCGGCGATTTCAAAACGCGCGGCGACTAACGCAATATTGTCATGCAAACCATGCAGTTTGGTGGCTTTATCCATCACATATTCCGGCGTGGCGATTTTGCCGCAATCATGCAACCAGCCCGCCACCGACAATTCGTGCACGTCGGCCGGCGTCATCTGAAAAACGGCCAGCGGCCCTTCGGTGGTCGCACTACAGGCTTCTGCCAGCATCATGGTCAGTGCCGGCACACGTCGGCAATGGCCACCGGTATAAGGCGATTTTTCATCAATCGCCTGGGCCAATAACCGCGATAATGCTTCAAACAGATTCTCCAGATCGCGCACCAGTTGCTTGTTGGTGATCACCATCGCCGCCAAAGACGCCAGCGCCAGCACTTGGCGCTGTACTTCGGGCGGGAAAGGTTGCGGCAGTCCGGCATCATCCAGGCAGTTAATCAGTTGCAACACACCGGTCACGTCAGCCTGATGGTCTAATAGGGGAACTGTTAGCATCGATTGGGTGCGATAACCCATTTGCTGGTCAAAATCACGGGCTTTTTGCTGATTAACCAAAGGGCTGGTGTATACATCGTCGATGGCAATCGGTTGTTGTTGGTTCGCCGCCATGGCCACCACCGCACTGTCATTCGGTTTGCCATCGATGAGAAGAGGAATAGGCGCTTGTGCTGGACTTTCACCGGAAGTACCGCCCTGATGTAAATCCAGCCGATGATTAATTAAAGTGGCGAATTCCAGTTGCTGGCCGTTGCAGCGGTAAATGGTGCCGCCTTCCGCTTTACTGATGTGCTGGGCACTTTGCAGAATTTGTTCTAATAACTGGGTTTGATCAGTCTGCCGCGCGAGCGCCAGGCCAATGGTGACAAAATGTTCTAATTGCCCGATGTTCTGCTCGGTATTTTGCTCAGCATTTGGCGTAATACCTTGTTCAATAGTTGCCACGTTTTGCCACCCAAATCCAACATTCAGCTATGGCTTTGAGTATAGTCAGAGTTTTTCCGTTGGGGTCAGCGGACTTCCTTCATGTCGAACCGTGCTAATCCTCCGGCCCCATACAAGTAAACACCAGATGTTTGCGCATATCCTTGAGGATCACACCTTTTTTCAGCATCAAACCACTGAAGCGTTTTTGCCACACCAGCAGCTGAGGTTGAGCGGCAGCAAGGGCTTCTTCGGTCGCAAACTGCAGTCGCACCAATAATGAGATTGGGAAAGCTTCATACTCCAGACTGAACCAACCTTGCACTGCGCCAGGCAGTTCGGCGATGGCTTGTTGTTCCAGTGCTTCGACCGCTGCGAGTACCGCAGCTTGTTGTTTTAGTTGGACGGCTGAGAGTTTTTTCATAAGAGTTCAGTATGTTAGTTATTCATATAGGTCTATCGATATGGGGAAGCGCTTATTGTTCCGTGAAAAACGTCAACAATGAGCGCTGCCCCCATATTATCAAATTACTTCGCCAACAACGGCTTCATATATTGGCCGGTGTAAGATTTTTCGCAGGCGGCCACTTGCTCTGGCGTGCCGGCGATCAGAATTTCGCCGCCACCGTTGCCACCTTCCGGGCCTAAATCGACCACCCAATCGGCGGTTTTCACCACGTCGAGGTTGTGCTCAATGACCACTATGGTATTGCCGGCGTCACGCAACTTATGCAGCACGTTGAGTAGCTGCTGGATATCATAAAAGTGCAGGCCGGTGGTTGGTTCGTCGAGAATATACAGGGTTTTACCGGTGTCGCGTTTTGAGAGTTCACGCGCTAGTTTCACCCGTTGTGCTTCGCCGCCAGACAAGGTGGTCGCCGACTGACCCAGCCGGATGTACGTTAAACCAACGTCCATCAAGGTTTTGAGTTTGCGGGCAATCGCCGGGATCGCTTCAAAGTAGCCATAAGCATCTTCGACCGTCATCTCCAGCACTTCATGAATATTCTTGCCTTTGTATTTCACTTCCAATGTTTCACGGTTGTAGCGTTTGCCTTTGCACACGTCACAAGGCACATACACATCCGGCAGAAAATGCATTTCGACTTTGATCACGCCATCGCCCTGACAAGCTTCACAGCGGCCACCTTTGACGTTAAAGCTAAAACGCCCAACCTGATAACCACGCGAACGTGCTTCCTGGGTCCCTGCGAATAAATCACGCACCGCAGTGAAAATACCGGTGTAAGTGGCCGGGTTGGAACGTGGGGTGCGACCGATTGGGCTTTGATCAATATCAACGCATTTATCAAAGTGCTCCAACCCTTCAATCGCCCGATGCGGTGCCGGGTCATCGCCTTCGCCTTTGTTTAATACTTTACGCGCCACCCGAAACAGCGTGTCGTTAATCAGTGTTGATTTGCCCGAGCCTGAAACACCGGTAATACAGGTCATGACACCAAAAGGAATGGTTAAATCGACGTTTTTCAGGTTGTTACCCGTCGCACCAAGCACTTTCAGTTCTTTGCCTTTTTTACCGACATGGCGTTTGTCCGGAATGGCAATTTTGCGTTTGCCGGATAAATACTGGCCGGTCAATGAATCTTCGGCCGCTTCGATATCGGCCAGCGTACCTTGCGCCACCACATAACCACCGTGCACACCGGCGCCAGGGCCAATGTCGATAATATGGTCGGCTAAACGCACCGCGTCTTCGTCGTGTTCGACCACTATCACCGTGTTACCGAGATTACGCAGGTGCGTTAAGGTACCAAGTAAACGGTCGTTGTCACGTTGGTGCAGGCCAATTGAAGGTTCGTCCAGCACGTACATCACGCCAACTAAACCAGCGCCGATTTGACTGGCAAGCCGAATACGCTGTGCTTCACCACCCGATAAGGTTTCAGCGCTGCGGGATAAATTCAGGTAATTCAGGCCAACGTTGACCAAAAACATCAGCCGGTCCTGAATTTCTTTCAGGATTTTTTCAGCAATTTGCGCGCGCTGACCGGTCAGGCTGAGTTTGGTGAAATACTGGTGACAATCGCCAATCGACAGCTCGACAATTTGCGGCAAGGTGGTTTTGCCAATAAACACATGGCGCGCTTCTTCGCGTAAGCGCGAACCGTCACAAACCGGACAACATTGGCTGGCCAGATATTTGGATAGTTCTTCGCGCACCGCGTTCGATTCAGTGTCGTGATAGCGCCGCTCCATATTTGGCAAAATACCTTCAAATGGATGCTTTCTAAGAACGATATCACCACGATCGTTCAGGTATTTAAACTCAATTTCTTTACGGCCACTGCCGCTTAAAATGGCTTGTTGATGCTCTTTTTTCAGACTGTTAAAAGGCACATCAACGTCAAAACCATAATGCTCGGCGAGTGACTTTAACATCTGAAAATAATAAAAATTGCGTTTATCCCAGCCGCGAATAGCACCGGCGGATAAGCTGAGATCGGAGCTGACAATGACTTTATTGGCGTCGAAATATTGCTTCACGCCAAGACCATCACAAGCCTGACAGGCACCGGCTGGGTTATTAAAGGAAAACAGTCGAGGCTCGAGTTCGGCCATTGAATAACCGCAGGTCGGACAGGCAAAGTTGGCAGAGAAAATCAGCTCGTCCGTACTTTGGCCTGGTTCTACATCCATCGGCGCTACTTTGGCGATGCCACCGGACAGTTCCAGCGCGGTTTCAAAACTTTCGGCGAGGCGCTGCTTAATATCGTCACGGACTTTAATCCGGTCGATGACCACTTCAATGGTGTGTTTTTTATGTAAATCGAGTTTTGGCGGATCAGACAAATCGCAAATTTCGCCGTTAATGCGGGCGCGGATATAGCCTTGCGCAGCCAGGGTTTCCAACGTTTTAACGTGTTCGCCTTTACGCTCTTGCACCACTGGCGCCAGCACCATCAGTTTGGTGCCTTCGGGGAAAGCCACTACTTTGTCGACCATCTCGCTGATGGTTTGCGCCGCTAAAGGTAGATCGTGGGTCGGGCAACGTGGCTCGCCAACGCGGGCGAATAATAAGCGTAAATAATCATAAATTTCGGTGATGGTCCCGACCGTTGAACGCGGGTTATGCGAAGTAGATTTCTGCTCAATCGAAATTGCCGGCGATAAACCTTCGATATGGTCAACATCCGGTTTTTCCATCAGACTTAAAAACTGCCGCGCATAGGCCGACAAAGATTCGACATAACGGCGCTGACCTTCTGCGTACAGCGTATCAAACGCCAATGACGACTTGCCGGAGCCGGACAAACCGGTGATCACAATCAGTTTGTCGCGCGGAATTTGCAGCGAAATGTTTTTTAAGTTGTGGGTACGGGCACCACGGATATCAATTTTGTCCATAACAGTCTCTATGGCCTGACTGGGCAGGCTGACGGAACAACAGGCGGCTGGTGCCGTTTCGATTGAATGAGTTAAAAGTGCGAACAGCCAGTATGACAGCAGCGCGCGGTCAGATCAGTGGTGGAGGCGGTTTATTTACCAAACGCCGTGCATCAGCACCACTTACAAACACTGTATATAAACACATGCAATTTGGCAAGGTGGAGTTTGCGTTGCTACCATCATCAGCTACCTTCATCAAAATCTGGACCGATTTCAATGACGAACCGGACGTCGCATAGGGTACTACCTTTGGTTGCGTTCATGACGGCACAGGACTAATCTGAGTTTATCCGCCGATTTTCTGTCCGGCCCTGATGACTGCAGAACAAATTTATAGTTTAGGGATGTCCCAAATTGGTGTGGTTTTTTTCCTCGCCAGTTTTCGTATTCATTTGCAGGTCCAACACCGGCAAAGCTTGTTATTGCTACAGTTATTATTCTTTTTTGATTCCCTCAGCTGGTTATTTTATGTCTGGCAAGATCAACCGCTGACGCTGTTTTTATCCTGTGTGACCTCTTGTATCAACGTCTGGCTGGTATTGGCCTTTGCAATGCGCCGCGCAGGCTCAACGGTAAAGTGGCCATTGATCATCTGCGGTATGCTGCTCCATGCCGGTTATTACAGCTATTTTGCCATTCAAGGCATGCAAGCTTATGTTTTACATGGCCAAACACTGTTTAGTACCTTAGCCATCGCTCCAGTCTGCTGGTTATTCTGGTTTAAAAAACAGCCACGGACTTTTTCCGATCAACTCTACGTTGGCGCGATGCTGGTGTGGTTGCTGGTCTGCGGCAGTCGCTCGGTGTTGTTGCTATTTGCACCAGAATGGCTGTTCTCCAGCTTGTTGGTAACACAAGTGATTTGGCCCGGCGTGATGGTGGCTTACGGCATTTTTGCCATTACCAGTTATATGGAAGAAACCGAATTAAAACTAAAAGGTGAGGCGCTGCACGACCCGCTCACCGGCTTGCTGAATCGGCGTGGCATGCTGGAATCTATCCGCGCTTGTTTGTCGTATTTACAGCGTAAACAACAGCATGCCGCGCTGTTGATGATCGACTTAGATTTCTTCAAAAAAATTAACGATGCACATGGCCATGATGTCGGTGATTTGGTGTTGGTCGAAGTGGCCGATGCCTTAGCGCTGCAACTGCGCGAAAGTGATGTATTGGCGCGCTTTGGTGGGGAAGAGTTTTTACTGTTTTTGCCACAAACCTCAACCGAACAGGCGAAATTGGTGGCAGAGCGGTTATTAGCTGCAGTCAACGCCTTGCAACTGGCCGTGCTGGCACAAAGTGCGCAAAAGCTGTCGATCAGTATCGGCATCGCCAATTTTGGCCCGGATTACGACTTCGCCAGCCAGCTGAAACGCGCCGACCAGGCTTTGTACCGGGCTAAGGATTTGGGGCGTTGCCGGATTGAAATCGCTTCGGAGTGAATCGACGGGCAACATACCTGCGGCGAAACTGCTGTGCTACAATGCCGCCCTTTGTCGTCGGCCGAACTCTGGGGTCTCAAGCTAATATCCAGAGCTAACGGCGTGTTCATTTCGAGAATCATTGATGCAACATTTAACAGCTCTGGAACGGCGCACCGCCATCTCGTTGGCGCTGGTGTTTGCTTTTCGGATGTTAGGTTTATTTATGCTGATCCCGGTGTTTGCCATTTATGGCAAAGACTTGGTTGGCTTTTCACCGTTATGGATTGGTCTGGCGATTGGCGCTTATGGTCTGACGCAGGCGATTTTGCAAATTCCGATGGGCTGGTTGTCAGACCGTTGGGGCCGGCACCAGGTGATGTTACTAGGCCTGACGTTGTTTGCGGTCGGTTCGGTGGTTTCGGCACTGGCCGATTCGGTTTATATGGTGACTTTTGGCCGCGTGCTGCAGGGTATGGGCGCCATTTCCGGCGCCGTACTGGCACTGGCCGCTGATTTAACCCGCGAAGAACAAAGGCCCAAAGTGATGGCCGTGATCGGCATGACCATCGGTCTGTCGTTTGCGGTGGCCATGGTCGCAGGCCCTTTGATTGCTGAAGCCGCAGGGCTTGCCGGCATTTTCTGGTTTACTGCTGTGCTGGCGGTGACCGGGGTGTTGATTGTCACCTTTTTAGTGCCAAAAGCAGTGAACCAGGCGCGCGATAGCGAAGCTTTGGCCAAACCGGGATTTTTAATTGATTTATTCAAACATCGGCAATTATTGCAACTCAACGCCGGTGTGCTGATTTTGCACTTACTGCTGACCGCCATTTTTGTGGTACTGCCACAGCAACTGATTGATCTGCATCTTGAATCGCCACAGCATTGGCAGGTGTATTTACCGGTTTTGGTGGCAGCTTTTGTATTGATGGTGCCGTTGATGATCCTGGCGATGCGCCGTCAGCAAGAAAAAAGTTACTTTTTATTCGCGATTGGCTTGCTGATTGTAAGTTTGTTGTTAATGATTAATGGCCAGCAGCTCAGCTGGACCATCGCCGGTTTGTTGCTATTTTTTGTCGGTTTTAACTATTTAGAAGCCAGCATGCCAGCATTGGTTTCACGTATTGCACCGGCTGGTCAAAAAGGCACTGCCATGGGTATTTACGCCAGTGCGCAGTTTTTCGGCGCTTTCCTCGGCGGCGTGATTGGTGGCAGTATTGCCGGTTATTATGGGCTGGTAATGGTATTTGCCGTAGCTGCCGGAATTGGTTTACTATGGCTGATTATTGCCAGAACCATGCAAGTGCCGGCACGGGCGCAACGCTTGTCCTTTGCAGTAATGGTGCCCAATGACCAGACGGCCAGGCATTATGCAGAGTTACTCAGTCAGTTAGACGGTGTGCAGGAAGCCACGGTGGTGGTGGCCGAACAACGTTGTTATTTAAAGGTCGCCCACGGCGCATTTAATCTGCAGCAGGCGCAGGATTTACTGGCGACCGGCGTGGTCCCGGCAGCGAATGTCTAACGCCTTTTGGCATGTAGTTTCGGTATATTTGCAAGATATTCAAAGTAATATCGTTGAAACGACTTTGCAGTTAGTTCAACTTTCATAGATACAATGTGGTGGTTCGCTCCTGACTCATATTTACATCAGGTTAACGTTCCCAGGAAAATTTACACACTGAACAGCTGCGGCTGGCGATTGCGCGCTGGTGCAACCACCGGCGACGACAACAAGCGGGCACATCCCGTCGACGAAGGCACAGCGGCAGCAAGTTTCAGTTCAATTCACAACAAGGTAGAGCAGCAATGGCAACAACGGTAACCGGCAAATTAAACAAAGCCGCATCACAATTTCAGGCAGGCGAGTCCACTGGTTTTGGTTTGCGTTTAGGTGTGAAGTACTACGACCGCGAAAGTAAAACCGAACAATGGTGTAACTATGAAGCCGTGGTGTTTGCCAAAGCGCCGGCGCAAATTCAGTTTTATCAGCAAGCGCTGGTTGAAGGTGCCATTATCGAAGTTTCTGGTGACAAGCAGCGTATCCGTCAATTCCAGGGCGCAAACGGTTTAAACCTGTCGATTGAAATCCTCGATGCCCGTTTAGGTGCTGTGTTCTCACCACAACCTGGTGCGATGCAAGGTCAGGCTCGTCCACAACAAGCGCCACAGCAAAGCTACAACCAGCCAGCCGCACCGCAGGCTTACAATCAAGCACCACCACAACCGACTTATAACCAGGCTCCGGCGCCACAGGCTTACAACCAACAGCCAGCGCAACCAGTCTATAACCAGGCTCCGCCTCAACCGGCTTACAACCAACAACCAGCTCAGCCAGCCTACAATCAGGCACCAGCGCAGCAAGGTTTTAACCAGCCAGCGCAAGGTGGTTTTGGTCAACAAAACCGCGCACCAATGGAACCGTCAATTGATTTTGATGACGATATTCCGTTCTAGCCACCATATATTTAAAAACTGTAAATTAAAATCCTCTGAAGCCCTACATCTGTGGGGCTTGTTCGTTTATGAGCTTGAAAAAAATCGTAGTGGCTTTGGCATGAAATCATCCTGACATCAAAAACGTGAAGCTTTAAGTTCGGTTGCAAAAATATTAATGTAAATGTTTGTCGATAAATTGATGGGTGGCCTGAAATTATCAGAGGGGATGGCTCCCTATATGTTTGAATTATTTGGAACCATCCGTTTTAAAAGCGTGCAATCATGCCAACAAAAGCACCTTTAAATTCAAGATCGGTATATAAACTGTTTAAATTTTCGAATTCCATTTTCACGACGCGATAGCCAAAGTTCACATTAAAATCCATCATTTTAATCCTCATCAGATCGTAACTTAAGCCAACTTGATAGTCTGAAAGTGTATGGTCACTTAGTAATAAAAAATCAGCTTTAGCAAATACACTTAAATGATTTAACGGCAAGCTAATGTTGGTGGCAACATACAACAAAGGGTTAATTTCGTCTGTTTTTATCTTGCCACTAGAAATTGTAGTATTTCCTGTATTTGGACAAGGATAATTATGAGGAGGGATAGGATTAATATCAGGATCATGACAATTTTCATCAGAACTTTTTGTTACCCCAGTCACAGTGACATCACCATTCAAATCTCTAGCGGTTACACCCAACTCAAATGAAAATTCCTCGTTATCAAACAATTCATAATAGAAGGTGTAATCGACATAACGAACGTTAAAACTGGTATCAACGTTACCACCAATAGGAAAGGTCTTATCGTCGAAATAAAACTTTTGCGTTAAAGTAGTTTTACCTGAGGTATCAAGTGTGGTATTTGAAATACGTGCGTTAGGGAGAAAAGAAATAGGGTGTTTAACGTCAATAAAGTATTTAATTTGCTGTTTTTTATTTAAATTAAAATCAATGAGCGTATTTTCTTCACCAAAAATACCACTTGGTTCACTTTGCCAAATTTGAGTACCCAGATATAAACCAACATCATCACTTGATTTTGGATTATAAGTGAATTGTGCCGTAGCTGGGGCGGTAAAAGTAAGAAGTGCTGCAAGAGTTGCTGCATAAGCTGTTTTTATCATCTGTTACTATCCTTATTTACGAATCAGGGTGAAAACGTAAGTGTTTGTTTTTATCCACATTATTTAAAAACAGACTCGCTAACGTAAAAGACAAAGCTAAATGCTCCTGCACGGTTCACAAAACATGCAAATATCCGTTGGAATTCGTTTAAAAAACGTTCGTGATCTTGCCCTGACTTACGAATGGCTATGCACCATGTTTTAAACATTCACGTCACTTGTATAACCAAAAGAGATCAAAAACGAGCCATTAATACATCGTAACTCATACTCCAATTCAAGTTAAGAAAAACCAAGCAATTAATCATTAACCTTACACGGCTACTGAGAGATACCCCAAAATTTTTTAGTAAAACAAATGCTTATGCTGTAACAAAACACTCATTGCAGCTCCTGATCTTTCGCTAAAACTAAACCTAACCGCGGAGATCTGCCATAAACGTTCAAACTATGAACGCCGAATTTTGTCTCTTGTCACGCCTTAATCCTTTCACAAAAAGACGCATGGCGTCAGTTTGTACCTCTCATTCAAGCCCGTTACAAAACGGCCAGCTTACCGTCACTACAAGTGGCTGTGGTGCGGTAAAACGATGAGCGTGCTGCGGAGATAGCTTAGGCTTGGATAAAAAACGAGCGTTCATGCGATTGCCCTGATTTTTTCTGTCGATGACTGAGCCTAAGGAGAGTGCTTACAAACCCATCACTTTCTGTTGACACTAAATTTAACCTGTGCTTTTATTCCTCTTGCAGGGAGCACTCTATGTTACATTTTAGTAACTCATTATTGTAATTGAAAAATCATACATAACCCTATTTATGATTTTTGCACCCTGCCAATTTATCACTTTATTAACAATGGATTATTAATAATGAAGAAAATATACGCTTTGCTCCCGTTAGTCTTCACAACATTTGTTTCTACATCTGCTTTAGCCGGTACCTGCACTATAAATCTTGTGAGAGAGGATGGAAATTTTGTGCCTAGTGACTACGGGCCTGGCGGTAGGGTTACATACAATGTAAGCATACCCTATACAGATGCATATTATCCTAATCAGTGGACCAGTAGCCAACCCAAACCCAGAGTCTCCTTAAAGAATTGTATTACGCATCAAAGCGCACCATCTAACGCAACAATAAAGTCAGTTAGTTTCAGTTATACATTTCATCAAGCGGTACTCGTTGCCGACTATCAAATAATGGTGGGTTTTTTGGGATCATTGGCATCACAAAACCAATTTGAATACCCAATGAAGCGGGGCGGTGGTATTCGTAGTGGATCAGGCATTCCGCTGACTGGAAGCAACGTTTATACTTCCCCCGCAGGGAGACTCTTAAGTGAAGTAGATCTGGAGCTAATGGCGCGAGTGACCAATCCCGCAATTACCGCTGATTGCAATGAGTTTATTGCAAGAGATAAGTGCTTCACTAAAAACACTCGGTTAACAAATTTTAAGGCAGTTATTACATGGTAAAAATACCGTCTTGATAACTAATAAGGATACTCAGGGTTAATTGAAAAACCTCTTAACTAAGGTTAAACAACCAATATAGTTGAGAGGTTTTTTTGTTGTAGTTTATGCCGAAAAACCACAAAGAAACCCAATGTTGACGGTGGTTTTAACGTTATATTCTTCGGAAAGGTTAGTACTTCCCTTCTAATGAGTACGTTTTTTAGTCTTAGTTCACGATAAAAAACCTCTGATTTCAGGTTTTTTTTTGGTTAAAGCAAAATGCCACAACGGAAATAAAATTGCTGAACACCAGTGAACCTGAGCTCTGGATCATGAGTGCCTAGCCGCATCAAGCCGCATGCGAACTCATACCATGCAACCACTCTTTTGGGGTTTGGCCAAACCGGCTGCGAAAGACCCGGTGAAAGGCTGCGACGCTTTGGTAGCCGACTGCTGGCGCTACTTGTTTCAGCGAATCGCCGGCCAGTAGCTGCTTGCGGGCGAGGGTGAGTCGCCACTGGGTCAGATAATCGTTGGGGGTGCAACCCACCACTTTCCGGAAATGTTCGGCGAATCTGGCGCGGGACATGCCGGCTTCTTGCGCCATTTGTTCTAAATCCCAGTCCAGTTGTGGCTGTTTGTGCAAGGCGTTAAACACCAGCGCTAACTTGCGATCGGCCAAACCAGCCATCAGCCCGGATTGTGGTGGATTGTCACTTAGAATATGCCGCAGCAATAAAATAAGCAGGTATTCGGTTAGGCGGTTGACCGCTGCTTCCCGGCCACAGTACATGGCGGTGTTCTCGCGCCAGATCATTTGGATCAGTTCGCGTAACGAGCTACAGGCAGAAAGCGGAATGACTTTAATGGCTGGTAATGCCGTCAGAATAGGATTGCCAGCGACCTGTCCGGCATCGATCGTCGCGCAATACAGCTGCAGACTGTCGGGCTCAACACTCTTAAAGCTATGGGCATCGCCTCTTGGGATATAAATTAAACAAGGTTCGACAATAGCTATCTCTTGTTGATCCAGCAAGATACTGCCGCTGCCACTTTCGACCAGATGCAAATAAGATTGGTCGCCTTTTGGGCAAAACGAGGATTGATCGCAACTTTTGCCATGAAAATGCAGGGCTGCTTTGGGCGAAAAATGCGCTAGCAGCGGCGTGAGTCGGTCGACATGCGGCTGCGTTGACGACGGTTCAATCGAGCACCCTGAGGTTTTGTCTAGTACCCCGTTCATCGCTCCTCCTCTTGGAAATTTGGCACGCTCTGCAATAATTTTGGCACTAAATGTTGCCATTAGTTCCAGATAATAGCACTCCAACGCATCATTGCAATCAATTGGAGTATAAAATGCCGGTTTTTACGCCTCCCAACTCATGGCTTTCGCGCAAACCTTTGCAGCAATACCTGCTCGCCATCGTGTTGCTTGCCGGGGTGCAGCAACCGCTGCTCGCTGCGCCGCAGGACAGCATGGCCACGCAACCCCGTCATCAGCTGCATGTCGCTTATGTACAGGGCGAAGGTGATGTGCAAGGGCTGAAAGTTGCGGTGCAGCGTGAGTCAGCATTTTTTACTCAGTATCTGCAGGATCATGGATTCGCGGGCACGGTAAGTTTTGAAATGAGCGCCAACTTCTGGCGCTTTGGTCCTGAAAACGACACCGACCAGAATCTGGTGCTAGCCGTGTCGCCGGTACTGACCTTCTCGCTGGGTAAAGTCTTTGAGAAAGAGCTGCTGGTTGAGTTTGGCATTGGCGTGTCCTTGCTCGACGATACCACTTTCGCTGGCAAAAACGTCAGTACCCACTATCAGTTTGAAGACCGCCTGGGGCTGATTTATCGGCTGAGTCACGAAGACTCCATCAGTTTACGGTATCTGCATTATTCCAACGCCGGTTTCAAAAAACCGAATCCGGGCCTCGATTTTATCGCGCTTGGCTACAGCCGGGCTTTCTGAACCTTTCCACAGGAGCGCATGATGAAACAACTTTATCTGATATTGCTGCTGATGACGCTCAGCATCCCGTTCAGCAGTGCTCAACAATCGCTGGTGGTGAAACAGCATTCGGCGACCGACAATATCGCCATCATGCTGCTGCAGATTGATCAGGTGTTAGCCAAAGGGCAGACTGCAAAGCTCCCGGTGTCCTGGGTTGCAGCAGAAGACGAATGGCAAAAGTTATTTGAAGATGCCGCCACACCAGGTTTGAACAAAACCTACAATCAGCTGCAGGTCAGCTACTTAGTGTTCCGGCAAAACCATGATGTCAGCATGTTGCGACAAGACATTGCAGCTGCCCTCGAAGCACTTGGCTATCAATGATCTGCACACAGCTAGAAAATTACGATCCCTTTATTCACCCCACCATTAATTTTACGGCGTTTTTGCAGCGACTTTTTCTATCATAGGGATGTGTTTATCACCCGGACATTCCTATGTTGAGTCAGCTAAAACCAATCGCTATTTGTCAGCACGATGCCACGCAAGGCCCCGCTTATTTACAAACATTCCTGGATGTATGGCAGTTTCCTTATCAGATATTTGCTATCGATCAGGGGGAAGCGCCGCCGATCGGTAGCAAAGATTACAGCGCTTTGGTGCTGCTGGGGTCAAATGCCAGTGTCAATGATTCGCACCGGTGGATTAAGCAGGAAGAAATCCTGGTACAGGATGCATTAAACCGGCATCGACCGATCCTCGGCCATTGTTTTGGCGGACAGCTATTGGCGAAAGTATTAGGAGCGCAAGTTCGACCCAATGCAGTGCCGCAAATTGGTTGGGATCCGGTGCGGGTGACGGCGTTTGCTGAAGCGCGACAATGGTTTGGGGTGCAGCAGGAGCTGCAGCTGTTCCACTGGCATTTCGAAACCTTTCAGATCCCAAGAGGCGCCAAGCGATTGTTGTTTGGCAGTTATTGCCTGAACAAAGCATTTTCGTTCGGCCCGCATCTGGGGTTACAGTCGCATCTTGAAGTCACCGCAGCAAGCGTCAAAGCCTGGTGTCAGCAAGACCGGCAAACCTTGTTACAGCACCAACATCTTCATTCAGTGCAAACTGAAGCCAATATTTTGCACAACTTGCCGACGAAAGTGGCGGCCTTGCATCAAGCCGCCAATTACACCTACCGACAATGGTTGCAACAAATTCCGGATTTCCGGGTTGGTCTGTTGCATGAGCCTATGCCGGCATATTCTTTATAAAACGGTATCCTGAAGCGGTAGTTCTGCCTGTTAAGGTCGCTGCTGTGACAACGCCGCAGTCTCATGTACCAAGGGCGCATAACCCGGTTGATCCACTTTGGGTGTGGCCGCAGCTTGGGCTGAGGCCAGTTTGATCAGCGCACTCAATAGCGGTTTAGCTTGCAGCTTGCGGTCAAACAGCAGTGGGTAATCGGTGCGACCGCGCATCGGAAAATTATTACGCCAGCTTTGGCCATCATCCAAACCCCAAAACGTCACCCGCTGTAATTTTTGCTGCTGGCGTAATAACAGTGAAAACAGATCCAGATACCGTTGTTGCCAAGCTTGTTCGACGGCTTTGGGCAAGCCATTTCGGTACGGATTCAGCTGTTGCTGCAATTCCTGATGCTGACTGATATCAGCACCTGGTGTCATGCCGGGCGGAAACGGCAGCACTGAAATTTCCAATTCGGTCAGCATCACATCGAGGCCGCTGGCAGCAAAAGCGTTGATCGAGTCTTCAACTTCCTGCAATTTTGGCGAATCGAGGCCATAATGCGCTTGTTCGCCAATGGCATGAATAGGCACTTGTTGTTGCTGCAGTTGCTGGATGATCCGTAGCACGCCAGCGCGTTTTTCTGGTTTATACAGGTTGTAGTCGTTGTAATAGAGTTTGGCTTTGGGGTCGACCTGATGCACCAGCGCAAAAGTGGTGGCGATAAAGTCATCGCCGAGAATTCTCCGCCATGGTGTATCGCGCAGACTGCCATCTTCATTCAGCGCTTCATTCACCACATCCCAACCATGCACCCGACCTTGGTAACGACCGACCAGCGTCTGGATATGCTTTTTTAATCTGCCGAGTAACAGTTGCTTACTGGCCGGTTTGCCATCTGGCCCCTGAAATACCCAGTCCGGGGTTTGTTCATGCCACAGGATCGTATGGCCGACCAGCCACATCCGATGTTGTTCAGCAAAAGCAACGAGCTTATCGGCCGCTCTAAAATCAAAGTTACCTTCGGTCGGTTGGATGTTCTCCCATTTCATCAGGTTTTCAGCGGTCAGACTATTAAAGTGCTGCGCGATTAAATCTCGTTCATGGTTTTTCGATGGTTGCAGTTGCGCCAAACTGACCGCGGTACCAATATGGAAAAACGGCTGATAAGCCTGCTGTAACGAAGCGGCTGGGGTTGCCTGCGCAGCACTACCCAATAGCAAGACGAACCCGCACAGCATTGATGGCAAAGTTAATTTCATTCAGTACTCCCAATATCAGCATTCAGATAAGGACTTTGCGGCGGCCCTAAATAACTGGGCTGTAAACCGCCGGTATCGAGGATCAGTTTTTGTAGCACCAGCGCCGGATCCACCAGATAAATCCGTAGTTTGTGCGCGCCAGGTTGTTTGAAATGCAAAGGTATTTGCACTGTACGCACGCCATTCAGTACCGCCTGTTCCCAAACCTGATAGTTGTGGTCTTTCAGCGTGTCGACCAACTGCGGCGGCTCGTCATTGATCGCCACCGCAAAACGCAAACCACGGCCGGGTACCAGATCCAGCGTTGGCGAGATGATGGCATTAAGGGTAAATGTTCCGGCTTGATTGAGCAGCAACGGATATTCCAACGCCGCTGATTGTTGGATGTCGGGCGCGGTGATCCCTACTTGATAATCCAATTCGGTCATCGCCACCATCGCGGCTTCACCCCGACCAAGCCCCGGCACTTGTTGCCACCAGCGTTTGGAATTGTTCGCCAGCATTTTGCCACTGGCGGCGTCGAGCGCAATATAGCCATCGGCATCAACAAAACCACTTCCGGTACGCGCCGCTGTTTTATGCGCTGTGACGTTAATTTTAGCGCCGCCCCAGCCAGTGCCTTGCACATCCACTTCACCGACATTTTCACCGGCTTCGGCTTTGTCCCAATCAATCGACACCGCAATCGTTTGCTGCTCGCTGACACTGCCACTTTGTTGGCTTAAGGTGATCCAGGGCTTAGAGGCTGTGGCTTTAAATTCAAAAGGTGTGGTGCCTTTGTTAAATATTTCCAGCTGACGCTCACGCTGCCCCTGCGGATAAAACGGCAATAAACGAAGGTGTTTGCCCTGATATTCACTGATCGGCCAGGACAACGCTGAACCTTCCGCCATCACGCCCATATCGGCGACCGGTTGCGGTGTCGCGACGGCCACCACCGGCATTAAATTCGCATCTGGATTGCGCCAATAGGTATAACCCAGATGCGGCTGCGACATCATATGGTTCCAGCGTCCATTGCCCAATTTGTGATAAAGGTCGGTGAGTCTGGCATCTTCATCAAACCAGAATTTCACCTGCGCCGCCCAATAGTTAGTACTGGCGCGGCCTTGCTCGCCATGTAATCGGTTCATCGCCACGGCGCGGTTGTGCTCAAACATCGCCCGGCTGGCTTTCAGCGGATGTGACACCAATTGCACATATGCATCCCGTTGCTTTTCTGCCAATACCGGTTCCAGTGCATCGGACGCTTGAATGAATTCTGCCAGTTCAGCGCTGACGCGCTCTGCTTCGCCATAATGAAAAATGCTGTAGGTATCAGGTTCTACTGCTTCGGGTTTGCGGCGGCCGTTATGGTGACTGTAACCTTGCAGCAGCCGCGCAATAGTGTTGGCATGTTCAGGCTTTAGCGGCGCGCCAAACTGCTGCGCCGCCCAGTTGCTGGCAAATTGCTGCAGATTATCGGCGTTAAAGCCGGTAGGATCCCAGGCCATCCGCAGAAAAAAATCGGTTGGAAATTCCATTGGTTTTAAATCGCCGACGTTCACAATCCAGATGCGGTCGGCCTGAAATCGCCAGGCTAGATCCATTTGCTCCCAGATTTTCGCCAGTGGCACTGTGTTGATCCAGCGGTATTCCCTGGGATTGCCGACATAATCAAAATGATAATAAACCCCGGCACCACCTTGGCGGGCACGTTCGTCTTTGGTCGGTAACCTTCTGATATTGCCAAAGTTATCATCGGCCCACAGCAAGGTGACATCGTCCGGCACCCGCATGCCACGCTCGTAGAAGCCCTGCACTTCTTTATACAGCGCCCAGACTTGGGGAACATCGCTGACCGGCCGGTCGTTAAAAGTGTCTTTCAGAATTTGCCGTTGATCAGCGACAATTTGTTCCAGCAAACCGATATTTTCACCTTCGCTCATCGGTTCATCTTCCTGGCCGCGCATACCAAGGGTAAAAATGCTTTCCAGATGCTGATGGCGTTTGGCACCGTCTTGCCAAAACTTGTAGATATGGTCGCGATTGCTGGAATATTCCCACGGCCCTTTGCCGTAGCGATTCCATTCTTTGTCTGCGCGCATCATCGGTTCGTGATGGCTATTACTCATGACGATGCCCATTTCATCGGCCAACAGCATGTTTTTTGGGTCATCATCAGCAAAGGCGTTGTTCCACATCGCAGGCCATAAAAAGTTGGCTTTGAGGCGCAATAACAGCTCAAATACCTGCTGATAAAACTGATGGTTATAGCTGCCAAATTTTTCTGCCACCCAATTGCTGAGCGCCGGATGTTCGTCATTGAGGAAAATGCCACGGTATTTCACTTTCGGTGCATCAGTGATGAAGGTGTCGGCTTTGATATAGAGGCTTGGGCTTTTGGCGACCGGTACATCGGCCCACCAGTGCCAGGGCGACACGCCGATGGTTTCAGCTACATCATAAACCCCAAAAATCGCACCACGTTTATCGCTACCGGCAATCACCAGCGCTTGCTCGACACCCGGCAGCGGGTTTTGCAACAACTGAATTTGATAGGCTTCCCAGCGCCCAGCGATGGCGCTGACATCCAGTTTGCCTGTGCTGACGAGCTGGTCCAGCAGCGCACTTTTACCGAGGCTGCCGATGATTAACAGGGTGGAGCTCTTGGAATTGCTACTGAAATTGCTACCGGACTTTAACAGGCGGCCACTGACGTTCTGAATATCCTGCTGCAGGCTTTTTACCGCGCGCTGCAGACCCGGATAGTCGTTGCTGTCGATATAAATGTCCGCCTGCGCTGCGGCGCCGACCAGCGCAAAATCTTCTTTAGCCGGTGCGCCTTTGACCAGATAATCGCCCGGTAAGGCCTGCGTCTGTAGCGAGAATAGCAAAGCGGCTGATCCGCCAATCAACAACGAAGTCAGCCGAAGTTTTAACAATAAGCCTTGGATCATTCGCCGGTGCCTGGCTGGCTGGTCGGGCTCTCCTGACGGCTATACAAACCCAGCATAGTGCCGACAAAACCGGTGGCAACCTGCGTACTCAGCAACTTACCGTCCTGAACTGGCCCCAATGCTTGCCATTCCCCATTGTCGACCGCGTAATAAAAGCTGATTTGCCCGGCCTGGCCGCTGATTTTGAGTTTTACATTGGCCGCCGCTGGTAATTTTTGGTTCAGCAGTTGTTTTGGTGCGGCGCCAGCGGCTTGCTCCAGAAAGACCTGCGTTTGGTCGGCTTGTTGGCGGACCCCAAGATAATAGTGATATTGCTCATTCTGGAAGGCCACCATCCCGGCAGAAATGCCCGCAGTCGGTACCTGCAGCTGGGTGCTGCTTTCATAATGCATATGTTGCTGGCGACGCGACACAAAAGCCGGTTGCAACATGCTATCCAGACCCGCCGGTTTCGGCTGAATTTGCAACTTGTCGCCGTCGAGCTTTAACCAGCTTTGATCAAATTCCCGCAGCAAATTCCACTGAATATCCAGTTCTTTGCTGGTGAATTCATCGCGCCAGTTGAAATTGCCGGTTAGTGGTGATGGTTGTACCTTGCCAGGCGTGGTGGCCGCAACTGTTGTTGGTGCTGCCGGGCGATAAGGAATGGTTTCGCCTTGTTTTAAAATCAGCGGCCAGCCATCGACCCAGCTCACCGGCAGCAAAAAGGTCTCGCGGCCACTGTTGAAGTAGGTCTGATCATAAGTGCGCGCAGCTAAAAACACCGCCCACCAGTCGCCGTCCGGGGTTTGCACAAAATCGGCATGGCCAGCAGTGGTGACAGGGTCTGGCCGGTCAGCCGGTAAATCGCGTTGGGTCAAAATCGGGTTGACGGTGTGGGGTACAAAAGGCTCGTTCAGGCTTTTGGTGCGGAAAATCACCGCTGAATGCTGGTCAGCAGTGCCGCCTTCAGCGCAGAGTAGATAGTACCAGCCGTCCACTTTATACAGGTGCGGCGCCTCAATCCAAATCGGTTTTGCGCTGAGATCCACCCCGCCATTGACCAGCAATTTTTGTGATTGGGGCAGCACTTTTTTCGCCACCGGATCATATTCCCACAACCAAATCGCCCGGTGACCTTCGTACAAAGCCTCACCCGGTGCTTCACCGTTATGCGCGATATAAACCTTACCGTCGTCGTCAAAAAAGATATCCGGATCAATACCTTCAATCTCTGGTAACCAGATAGGGTCCGACCATGGCCCGGCTGGATCGGTGGCGGTCAGAATAAAATTACCACCACGGTCGACCACTGTGGTGATGAGGTAAAAAGTGCCCTGATGGTAACGAAGCGTCGGCGCGAAAATGCCACGGGAAACCTGTAAACCGGCGAAATCCATCTGTGTGGGCCGGGTTAAGGCGTAGCTGAGCAAAGTCCAGTTCACCAAATCGCGGCTATGCAAAATCGGTAAGCCTGGCGCGTAGGTAAAAGATGACGCCACCATATAATAGTCATCCCCACGGCGGGTAATACTTGGATCCGGATAAAACCCAGCCAGCACCGGGTTCTGGAAAGTACCGGCGGGCAATGGCGCGGCGAAAATCGGGTCCTTGCCCTGATAATCAAACCAATCAAAACTCGCGACTGGCGCAGCTTGAATGTCAGAACCAGCTGAAACCGGCGCTGCTGCTTGCAGTGCTGGCTGACAACCGCTTAATAACAAACCTAAAACCAAGGCGGCGCAATGAGATCCATGGTGCATGATTGGTGACTCCTGTTCAGAATATTGGCAAAAGCGGTCAGAAAAACCACAAGTCAGCCATTAAACGGAAAAATGCCATCCGCATCAACGGCCTGCGGTTTATGAAAATCGGGAAGGCTTGTGCGTTTTTTCAAGGCAGTGGCTATCACAGGAACTAACGGCGCACATCGACCGCGAACTTGGTTATCTTCCCGCCAAAATCGAGCGGGCGTTGTCTTTGTAAGCCTCGCCAATTTTAATTTGCAGCCGATCTGCCAGCTGCACTTTGTGGCTGTCGAGAGCAATCACCTGCTGTTTATTGACCAAAAACGACTTATGCACCTGCACAAAACCGGCGTTTTCACACTGGGAATGGATCTGTTTTAAGGTCGAATTGACCAGCGTCATCTGCCCGCTTTGCCAGACTTTGACGTAATTACCATAAGCTTCAAAACAGCTGATCCGCGCCAGTTCAAATTTACGCAGTTCGCGTTCGACTTTTAGCACAATAAAACAGGCTGCTGCTGGCTGCGGTGCTGTTGGTGTTGATGTTGATGTTGGTGCTGCGATTGGATACAAAGCTTGCGGTAACTCCGGCTGCGCACCAGCAGCAAGTAAAGTGCGCGCTAACTGGCGCCGCCGTACTTTCTCCAGCGCCTGCTGCAGTCGCCCGGCACTGATTGGTTTGAGCAAATAATCGGTCACATCCAGCGCAAATCCATCCAGCGCATATTCGGCGTAGGCACTGGTAATAATCACCTGCGGCGGGGTGGCCAGCACTTTGAGCATATCCAGGCCAGTCAACACCGGCATCTGAATATCCAACAACATCAGGTCAATCGGCTGATGCGCCAGCACCGCCAGTGCTTCGGCGGCGTTGTAACATTGCGCCACCACTTGCACATCAGGATCCGCCGCTAAATGATGCAGTAACACCTGATGTGCCAGTGGTTCGTCATCGACAATCAGCAGCTGTAGCGGTTGGTTCATCCGGCCTCCAGATTCAGTTGCAGCTCTGCCCGCCAATTCGCACCATCCGGCTGACTTTGCAGCATAAATTCAGTACCGTAATACAACTGCAACCGCCGCCGCAGATTGTCCAGCCCCAAGCAACCATCACTTGTTGCTGTCGCCGAAGCAGGCCTGCTGTTGTCACAACGAAAATACAGCTTTTGTCCCTTTACCTCAGCCGACAAGCGGATCCAGCTGGGTTCGGTCGAATTTTCAACGCCATGTTTATAGGCATTTTCGACCAGCATGATCAGCAACAAAGGAGGCAATAACAAAGGGGGCGACTGCAGCTGACTGACGTCATCCGGGAAACTGATCTCCAGCCGGGTTTTATTACTAACCCGCAGCTGCTGCAGCGCCAGATAATCCCGAAGATAGCGAAGCTCTTGCTGCAACGTCACCCGGGACTGCTGCCCCTGATACACCACGTATCGCAACAAATCCGCCAGCTGCAAAATCAGCGTGGGCGCGCTATCTGATTTCATCAGGCACAACGCATACAGGTTATTCAGCGTATTAAACAAAAAATGCGGATTAATTTGCTGCTGCAGCAACAACAATTCAGTCTGAATTTGCTGGTGCTGAATGTGCGCCAACCTACTTTCCTGCTGTTGTCTGTCAAAAGCCAGGATCAGCGGCGTGGTGAATAACCACTGAAATAACATAAAGTTAAAGTTATACCAGTCAAAAGGATTCGGCCCACCGCCCGGTAACGCCGGCACTGCCACCTGATTCATCGGCAGTTGCAGTAACAGCGCAGATAACAGCGGATAACTCAATAACATCAACGTCAGACTGACCAGCACAAATGGCAATAAACCATAGTGCGCCAAAATCCGTCGGATCAGCCAATAGCGGTTGAGCCAATAGCACAGCCACATCGTTGCGGCTAACACACTGAATTGACACAGATAACTTAGAAATAATCCGGGGTGTTGCCATAGTCGTTGCCCGTCGATCTGGATGGGGATCGGTTGCCCGGCAAAACCAGGTGGATGCGACACCAGCAATAATGACCAGGCGATGGTCCAGGTCAGCAGCAGCAAGATCAACACGGCATCCAATGACAACAACCATTGCCAACGCGAGCGAGCCCCTTGTTGCAGCTTATGCTGGTAGCTAAGCTGGTAATTCCGCTGGTAAAAAAAATGCAGCCAATACAACAGCGAGAGGCCAGCCGCCAGCAACCAATAACTAAAGCTGACCGCTGGTGCAAGATTCGTCAGCACCATCAACGTCGGATAGACCAGCATGCCGGCAACCCACAACAGCAACACCAAGCTTTTGGTCAAGCGCGATGGGCTTTGCTGCAAGTGCAACCAGCTGAGCAGGGCCTGTGCGAATAACAGCGGCAGAAATAGCCATAACAGCAACCCAGCATGTGACCAGAATAACTTGTTATCCGCCAGCTGCAGCGCCATCTGCGGTTGCAACGCCGCCCATAACCACACCAGCAGCACCGGCAATAGCGGAAACAGGGCTGCAGCTTTAAGCGTAGTTGTTAGCGTCAGTGCTTTGGGTTGCTTAATGGCCACATTGAAATACTCAGGAATAACAATCTGCTTATGCTGCCTGTGTTGTGGCGGCTTGTCATCAGAGCGCGGACAAAACCTGAGTTTGCGCTGATGAAATGGCAAAAGCTGCGACTCGTTTGACCAGGATCGGCTGTTTTGACCGCGCGATATCCATCAAATCAAACTCGCCAAGCTAGCCACCTACTTTGGTCACACCAAGTGGCAACTTGGTCATTCGTCAGTTGAGGCACATCAGGCAGCAGCTTAAGTTGGCGGATATTGCTGAATATCCCCAAACTGCCACAGGCAAGGACACCCATGCTACACATCAACCAACTGCACAAAACCTATCCGGACGGTACCGCCGCGCTGCGCGGGCTGGATCTCAATGCCAGCTGCGGCATTTTTGGGCTGCTGGGCCCCAATGGCGCCGGTAAATCCAGTTTACTGCGCACCATCGCCACTTTGCAGCAGCCTGACAGCGGCCAAATCAGCTTTAACGGCGTGGATGTGTTGCAGCAACCGCAGCAACTGCGCCGTCAACTCGGGTATTTGCCGCAGGAGTTTGGCGTGTATCCGCATTTGTCGTGCCGGGCATTGCTGGAGCATATCGCGGTACTGAAAGGCCTGACTGATCGGCGACTTCGCCAGCAACAGATCGATGAATTGCTGACGAAAACCAATTTAACCAAAGTCGCCCATAAAGCAGTGGCGAATTTTTCCGGTGGCATGCGCCAGCGATTTGGCATCGCGCAGGCGCTGCTTGGCGATCCGAAGTTGTTGATCCTGGATGAACCCAGTGCTGGCCTTGATCCGCTGGAACGGCAGCAATTACACAATTTATTAGCGCAAATTAGCCGCGACCGGCTGGTGTTGCTGTCGAGTCATATTGTCGACGATATCGAGCAGCTTTGCCGGCAGGTGGCGATCATGCTGCAGGGGCAGATTGTGCTGCAGGGCGATACCACGGCGTTAATTGCGCCTTTGCACGACCAGATCTGGAGCTACAGTGGCGAACCTGGCCGCTTGCCAGCGCAAACCCAGCTGCTGCAACGCAGTTATTTGCGTGGTGTGCCACAACTACGATGTTATGCACCAGCGTGCCCCGGGGAAGGTTTTAGCGCTGTAACTGCATCACTGCAAGATTGTTATTTTCTGACACTGGCGGCGGCCTCCGCACAGCAGGAGCAGATCGCATGTTAAGTAACTCTTTAAAAAACATCTCAGCACACAGCGACGCATTCAACAACCAGGTTGTGGGCAAACCCAGGCTGCTGCCGTTACTGCGCAACGAATGGCGATTTTATCGGGTGCAGCCCTTGTGTTGGCTGGCACTCTGTCTGGCTCTGGCATTTGCTGCTTTGGCTACCATTGGCAACGACCTGCAAACTGCACAACCGCAGAAAGAGTTGCTGTTCACCCACACCAAACTACTGATGATGTTACAAGTGCTGTTGATTGGTGCGCTGGCACCGCTGGCATTTTTACGCGACCGGCAACATGGCATGACCGAGCTCACCGGCGTCACCCCACTGACCGATTGGCAATGGTGCTGCAGCCGGGCCGGTGGTTTACTGATGGTGGTGCTGGGCGTGCAAATTTTATTGCAGTTTCTGGCCATCGCCGGTGTCTGGTTTGGCATCAATCCACAAGCCACAGCAGTTACCTTAGCAAGTTTATGCTGGATTTCGTTACAGCTATTTTTGCTGCAACAACTGCCGGCATTGCTGCTGTTGGTCGCACTGCAACTGTGGTGTAGCCGCAAGACACCCCATCCGGCGCTGTTATATTTGCTGACAGCAGTGTGCTGGCTTGGTTATGTGTTGCTGGCTGCCGCGACCGGCTCACCGGTGATGGCGAAAAGTCAGCCGGTATCGCCGTGGTTGTCGCAGTTGATGCTGTATCTCGATCCCTATGCCCTGACGCCCTGGTTGGTGCAACTGCAAAACAGTGCGTCCATCACCCCAGACGCCACCGTGCTGCTGAACCGGTTGCTGATTGTTGGCAGCAGCGCCCTGCTGTTTTGGCGGGCGTGGGCTGCCAAGCCATCACTATCAAAGCTTCAATCCACGAAATTTCAATTCAGGACAGCCACCAATTCAGCACCAGCAATTGAGGACAGCCATTCACTAGGCGGATCAAATTCAGGACAGCCACAAACTGCTGACTTCAGAACAGTCACCCCAGCAAGCTCCAACTGGCAAAGTTTTGGCAGTCTGCTGCGCTTGCAATGGCTGCAGTTATTGCGTCAACGCAGTACCGTGCTGGCGTTGCTATTACTAATCGGGCTGGTGTTCAGTGAGGTATTTACCGGCTTGGGGTATGCCGAAGCGCTGAGCCGGCTGCAGCCGGACAGTCGCGATGCGCTGAACCGGATTAACTGGGACGTCCTGCCAAGATTTGGCTTATTGCTGCTGGCATTTTGGGCCAGTCAGCTTAGCTGGCTCAACCGGCAACTGCGCTTTGACAGCCTGATCGCCGCGACGCCGGTATCGGGAGTGGTGCAACTCTGCAGTCAGCTGGCGGTGTTGTGGTTACTGACATTACTGCTGGTGGTGCTGAGTTTCAGCGCCGTGGCCATGGCGCAATTACTGTCGCACATCCCGATCCAGTTTGATGAATATCTGCAACAGGGTTTGTTTACACTCTCGCCGTTATTGCTGTGGGGCATGCTACTGCTGGCCTGTCATGCGCTACTGCGCTCACCGCTACGAGCCAATGCTGTGGTGGCTGTGCTGTTGTTGTTTGGCCTATCACCACTGCCGGACATGTTGGAGTTACAACATCCGTTGTGGCGGGTGGGTCAGACGCAACTGGCGATGCCGGATGCTCTGTGGGGTTATCAGGGATCGGTGGGCAGCACCATCGCCAGTACCATTGCCAATGATAGTGCCAGCGGTCATTTCAGCAACGGCGGTTTCTGGCCCTATCTGGTCTTTTGGGGATTATTGGCGCTGACGCTGTGGCTGTTAGCGATGCAGCATTATCACCGTGGTACCGGCACCAGCGCGCCCCGCCAGCGGCTGAGCAACCCGTTTGGACTTTTTGCAGCAGTGCTGGCAATGTTATGGCTGACCCAAGGGCTGCATATCCATCAGCAATTGCAGCAGGCAGGGGCGCTGGAAACCCCGCAGCAGCGTCAGGCCCAGCGCGCCGCTTATGAACAGCTGTATCAACAGTGGCAACACCAACCACAACCGGTGGTGAGCAAAGTGCAGCTGCAAGTCGGACTATACCCGGCAGCACAACAAGCAACCATTGCAGCGACGTTGACCCTGACCAATCCACATTCGACGCCTATCACGCAGCTGTTAGTCACGCTGCCCGGCGATATCGCAGATCAGCAAGCATTGCAGAGCATTGACCTCGATGGCGCGCAGTTAATCCCGCAACAAATACCGCAAAAAACCGAGCATCAGCAGCGCATTTATCAGTTCGACCAACCGCTGGCATCAGGCGCGACCACCCAGCTAACCGTGAATTTGCAGTTAACTCAGCATGCAATCGCCACTTCGCCGATGCATCAGGTGTTGCGGTCGGAATTTAGTTATCTGCGGTTATTACACCTGCTGCCACAGGTAGGATTTATGCCAGAACTGCGGCTTCGGGATGCTAAAACCAGGGCAGAGTTTGGCTTAGCACCTTTGCCTGAGGCAGAAACTCAACCCTCAGTCCTGGCAGCCACTGCGACTCCTGCCAGCGCACGCTACGACTGGGCGCAACTTGAGACTATCATTTCGGTGCCGCAGGGTTATCAGGGTATTGCCGCCGGAAAATTAATCCGGCAATGGCAACAGCAAAACCGGCAGTATTTTCATTACAAAACCACAGACGCTGTGCGCAATTTGCCAGCGGTGATTGCGGTGCCGTGGCAACCGCAGCAGGCCATCCAAGATGGCATTCAGTTGGAAATTTATAGCCCAACATACAATGCAGCCACCGAACTCAATATGCAGGCGATGCAACAAACACTGCACTGGTTTTCGCAGCAAGTCGGCGCTTACCCCGGTGATGCGCTGCGGTTAGTGATGATGCCGGACGTCGGCCCGACCGGCTACGCCTTGCCGCAACTAGTGCTGATTAATCATCGGGTTGGTGTGCGGGCAGTTGCCGCGGCGGACGCCGGTTTTAGTCAGGTCTACCGGCGCGCGGTGCATGAGGTAGCGCATCAGTGGTTTGGTCATGGCATTGGCAATGGCGTGCCGGGCGATGGCGCGTTTTTGGTGGAGTCACTGGCGAAATACGCTGAACTGGTGTTGATTGAGCAGCATTTTGGGATTGATGCGATGCAGGCGCTGGTTGATTTTGAGCAGCAACGGTACAGCCGCGCGCTAGCCGGCAGCAGATCCGAACAAAAAAGTCTGGTCGATGCCGACGAGTCTTATGATCAATATTCCCGCGCCACTTTGGTCTTTGCAAAATTACGGGCAACAGTCGGCGATGCAGTGATTACGGCGGCGCTCCGTCAGCTGTGGCAACAACACCGTTATCCGGCCACGCCGGCCAGCGCGATGGATTTTGTCCGTGCGTTACAGGCACATAGCCCGCAAAGCGCACAGCCGCTGATCCACAGCTTGCTACTGACCAAGGACAGCAGCATGTTAGTTGATTGAACGTTTTAAATGACTCAGTGGCGTACTACCGCTGCCGCGGTGAGTACGCCCTACCAATTTTCCGCCTAAGCTATTGTTGTTAAAATAAAAAATACCGTAGGGCGACACTCACCGCGACAGCGGTAGTGCGCCGGAGTTGTTGAGATTGAGGCTGTTGAAATCAAAAGGTTTGAATTTGATTTCAAACAAAAATACAACAATCACTTGCTGGCATGGGAATAGCTGCCATCCCAATCCGCGCCCGGTCCCTGTTGCAAAAAGGCGTCGATCCGTTGCAGATAAAGCGTAATCAGCCCGCTAAGGTTGGGCTGCTCCGGCAACTTTGCATCTACCTGCAAAGCCTGTTGCAGCTCCAGCAACTGCTCACGGGCCTGGATAAATTGCTGCTGAAAATACGCCGCAAGCGCCTGTTCAAATGTCTGACAATGGCTTAACAACGGCTCTTTTATGTCAGAATCCAGCGGCAGATAAATCCGGATTGGGATCTGCTTCCCCTTCACCCGCACCTTGTCCACCAGCAGATATGCCAGCTCGCTGGCCTCGGCTTTGGTATCTTCGCTGACGAGCAGCGGCACCCCGTAAAATTTAGTCAGACCTTCCAACCGAGAGCCGAGATTCACCGCATCGCCAATTACCGTATAACTGCGCCGAAAATCGGAGCCCATATCACCCACATTCATCTCGCCGGTATGAATGCCAATGCCGATGCGGGCGACCGGTTTCCCGGCAGCCTGATACTGCTGATTCAACAGCTCCAAAGCATGCAGCATGGCAAAAGCCGCGAGGATGGATTTACTGGCATGCGCCGGCTCGGCCAAAGGTGCGCCCCAAAACGCCATCACCATATCCCCGACATATTTGTCGATGGTCCCATCGTGAGCCTGAATGGCCTGCGTCATCACTGAAAAATACTGGTTTAGCCACAGCTTCAACTCCTGCGCCGACATTTGCTCGGAAATCGCGGTAAAACTGCGGATATCGCAAAACAGCACCGATAATTGCTTTTTTTCACCGGCCAGACTGACCGAGCCCGGATCATCCAGCAGTCGCTGAATATGCGCCGGTGGCAGATATTGATCAAACACCGCGTTGATCTGTTTACGCCGCCGCGTCTCGCGGACAAAGCCATAACTGATGTAATAAACCGACAACAAAACCAGCAGCAGCAGTAGATTTAACAGCGGTAAATCAAGCACCTGCACCCGCCATAACCAAAGATTCACCCCCACCGCCAGCAACATCAACAACAAGGCAGCAGCAACGCTTGATAAAGGGCCAAGCCTTGGAAACAACCACAGGCAGAACATGCCCAACATCAGCAGCTGTAGCAACATGGCCCCCGCCCACCAGTCTGGCCGGTACGGCAAACTGTCCGGCGCCATCAGACCATCAAATACCGTGGCGTGAATTTCTACGCCAGGAAAGGTCAACGAAGTCGGGGTCGCCTGCAAATCAGCCAGGCCAGTCGCCGAAGTCCCGACAAACACCACCGCTTGATCAAACCGCTGATCATCAATCCGATCCCGCAGCACATCGGCCGCCGAACTGTATGGATAATGGCGGGCACCACCCCGGAACGGGATCAGGATCCGGCCTTGTTGGTCAGTGCGGATGAGGCTGTTACCAATCTGCACACCTTGCAGATAAGCGTGACCCGCCTGTTGCAACCAAGCTGGTTGCAACTGTTCAACCAGGCTATAAACCCGGAACGCTTCCAGTGCCAACGACGGATACAGCTGCTTGTCCAGTTCATGCAATAGCGCGACCCGGCGGATAAAGCCGTCGGCATCCGCCTCGGCATTGATAAAACCCTGACCGCTGGCGGCATTTGCCAGGCTGGAGATAGGCGCGGCAAAGCCGCTAAAAGGTTCAAAAGGCGTGGTACCGGCAGGGCGCTGTTGTTGCACGCTTTGCTGGACAGTCTGGCCGGTATCACTGATGTGGCCGATTTGACCGGTGCGCAATCTGCCATGGCGGTGCAGCACGTTCGCCAGCACCACTTCGACCGATTGCATTGTTGCGGCGAACTGTAAATCGGGATCCAACCCTGCGGCATAGGTCAGCAAACTCTGGCGCTGTCCATCTGACAACGTTGCTTGCTGCGGCCAGCTGTGCAGCGCCGTCAGCGCCACATTGGCCTGCGGCTCAGAAAACAACACGTCATAAACCACCAGCACCGCACCGGCTTCCGCCAGCCTGGTCGTCAGACGCTCGAACTGACTGCGATCCCAGGGCATCCGGCCAATTTCATGCAGACTGGCTTCATCAATATCAACAATCTGAATATTGCTGACACTGCGCGGCCAGGGCGGCAGATATTGCACCTTGGCGTCATACAACAAACCTTCCAAACGCAGCAGACTGCGCTCCAAACCCGGCGGCGGCAACCATTGTAATGTCAGCACTAAGGCCAATAACAACAACGGCATACTTTGGCGCGCCAGCCACTTTCTCAGTCTGGATCGGGTCATTGTTTTTGCCCGGTGTCAGTGCCGCCGCCAGCCTCACTGCTACTGCTATAACACATTAATCACCACGGTATTCTGACTGGAACCACCAAAAGCCCCCGTCACCTGATAAGTAAAGCTGTCTGCACCGCTAAAACCGACATTGGGTGTATAGCTGAAGCTGCCATCAGGACGCAACAGCACAGTGCCATTGGCCGGGCCCGTGACTAATGTCGCTTTGAGTGTTGGCACCACGCCCTGATTGGCAAAACCAAGTTCATAAACCGCGCCGCTGGTCGAAACCAACCATAACAATTCGCCATCCGCACTTACCGCCAGGCCACTGACGGTCGCGACGCCAGGCGGGAATGGCAACAGCCGCAGCAGCTTGCCATTGACATCAAACTCCGCCATCGCAGACTGGATACTACTGACCAGCAAAATGTTGCCATTATGCGGATTGATATGCAGATCACCGAAACTGACGTCAAAAGACACCTCAGGCGTCATGACATTAAAACTGCTCAGCACCTGTCCGGTGATCGGATCAATTTGTGCCACCAGATTACCCTGACTGCCGGCCGGTAGGTTGTCCTGGATCAGCCAGATGGTATTTGTGACCGGATTATAAGCCCCCCCCACCACATGGCTGGCACCAAAAGCAGTATCCAGTTGGCTGAGCAAGGTGCCGGTTTTAGCGTCAATGGCATAAATTTCGGTCACGCCGGATTCGCCGTTAAAAATCAATAAACTCCCCTGCGGTATTTGCACATCCTTTAACCGAAAGGCTGCTGCAGCAATATCAAGATCCACATCATTGGCACCGCCGCCTTGCATCCCAAGGGTTCCTATATTCATCCCGAGCCGGGTAAGGCTATGGATCACAGCGCCAAAAGCCGGGTATAAATACAGCGCCTGCTGATACTCATTCGCCGCCGCGCCGACCAGCGACCCTAACCCAGGATTAAAGGTGGTTCTGATTTCCAACTGATTCCCTTGCAGCAATCCTTTGCCTTCCTGATCGTTACCCAGCACCCCAGGCGCAGCCACATTCAGCGTGGTATTTATCGTCGCCGGAAAAACATCGTTGTTCGCCACAGCCGGGAACGGCCCCGGATTATTTAATGCCGACCCCGGAATGGTGAACGACAATAAGTTAAGGGTGGCCATAATCCTGGCGCCCGCCACACGCCCAACCTGACCAATACTGCAAGGTAAAAAGGCAGCCAGCCCGCTACAGGTGGCGCCAGGTCCGATAAAAGCGCCAAAATTCAAAGAATCGATAAAAGGCACTGCCGGAAACAAACCACTGAATTTGCCACCGCTATCGGGGAACAAACTAAGTTCAAACCGGGCCGGATTAGCGCCGACAAATTGCAGGCTGTTGCTATTTGGCGCGATGGATCTGGCCAAAACCGGCGAATCAGCCAGTCCAGGATAAGTCATCACAAAACTGAAATTGCCTTGTTGCCCCGGTTCATGGCCACTCAGGGCTGATTCCTGATAACGACCCGTCATGGTACAACGGGTGTCGACCAGCTGTACGCAATCGCCAATGCGATACAAACCCGTACCGACCTCACTGCCCAGCGGACTTTCACCCTGCCCGAGATACAAAAAAGCTCCGCTCATGCTCAGCGATTGGCCAGCGATATTCGCGATCAGCGGATCCACAGCAATGCTGACGGTGCCTTGTGCAAAACCACCTTTGCCATCGCTGATTTGATAAACAAAACTGTCACTGCCACTGAAATCGGTTGCTGGGGTATAAGTAAAAGCGCCATCAGCCTGCAACAACAACGTACCGGAGACAGGCCCGCTCACCGGTGTGCTATCGACGGTCAACGTGTCGCCATCCGGATCACTGTCGTTAATCAATAGACCCTGATCAACAGGCACCAGCAGCGGCTGATTGGTGAGGGTGGTATAACTGTCATTGAGCGCCAGCGGCGGTTCATTGGCAGCAAGCGCTGACGGGATCAACGTCTCTGCCGCCACCGCAGATTCGCCGCTTCCGCTGACGCCGGTCACCAATACATAATAAGATTTTGCCGGATCCAGACTACTAAAACTTTCTGCCGCATTGCGAACCGCCAGTTTGGCTTGCCCATCCGCTAATTGCCGGTACGTCAGGCGATTCACACCCGGCACACTTGCCAGATACAGGTTGTAACGCAGCACCGCCGGATTGGCATTCCAACTCAGATTGATAGTGGTGCCATCGGCACTGCGCGCTATGGTCAGCGCACTGCGACCTGTCGGTTGCCAGATGATTGTGCTGGTTGCCACAGCGGTACTCTGACCGCTGCTGTCAGTGACCCAGAGCTGCAAATTTAAGGTGCCGGGGCTGGCACCATAAGCCGCCGGATCGATATTGGTCCGGGTGGTATTGAAGCTATTACCCTGACATTGCTGCGCTGACTGACACAGCTCCAGTGCGCGGGCATTCTGACCGAAGCTGACATGTACCCTGGCCAGCCCATCAGCATCCTGCGCCTGAACGGACAGCACAAGGTTACCGGAAACGGACACCGCGGCCTTTGGCTGGATAAAACGCCCAGTACTATCGGCGGCCTGCACTTCAGCCGCCCCCAGGGGACCGTATCCAATCAATAAGCCGACGATGAGGCCGAACAACTCACGGATAGTTCGCATAGCTCACTCCTCAGGGCTGCTCAGTCAACACAAAACCACCATCCAGCCGGACTGTCGGATGATCCAGTTCAGCCAGATTCAGATTGCCAAGAATGGCGGTGGCATCATTGATAAAGACACCGCTGATACTGCCATCTGCCACCTGATTGCCATGACTGGCAAAATTGATAAACAGCTCCAGCGATTGTTCGCCAAATACGCCGTTAAAAGTGGCGAACCACTCGCCACCGGCGTCAGTAAAAGACAGCTGGCCAGACGGCACCCAGGCACTGTCAAAATCTATTTCCATCGACATACTCAAGTCTGACAGTGAACCTGCAGTACTGCTGAAACTGTGTTGGCTGAGCTGGTCAAAACTGGCGATGCCGCTGCGGGTGATAGTGTCCATCCCCCAACCGGCCGTCAGATAGCTGTTGTCATAAAAATCAACACCACTGGCATCCCTTGCCAGCGCCGGGCTTTTTACGAACAGGTCCAGGCCGCCATCTGACATAGCTGCCGTCAGTTGCTGGCCGGTAAATTCCGTTTGATCCGCTAAGGTGCCGGGTTGTCCGGCAGCAAAAATCGTTGGCGCCCGCAGCAGCAACTCAACTTCGCCATTTGCCCGCACGATGGCAAAACGAAATGGTTGCTCTGGCCCCAGCGAAAAACTCTGATCAGCGCCAGGTACCGTCACCCGAATATCAATAATGCCGTCCCAGCCAGCCAGATACAGATCGCCTTGCTGCAGCACCGCTTCATAATGGGTACCGCGCACGCCGATGGTCGCCACCGGCGTGTTCAGTTGATAGTCCTTGGCCGATTGCGGCAAAGAACCGGTGATGGTTCGCAGGCCGCCTTTTAGTAAATCCATCGACACCGCGCCTTGAGCCCCGCCCTGACCAGACGGATAATTCCGGATCGCCAGCTCAGTGTCAGCATGCATCGACAACAATCCGCCATCTTTCATCCGTAGTTGACTGCTACTCTCTGACCCGGTGCTGACCAAATCCACCCCAAAGACCGGCGATTGGCGTTTCAGCGCCCGGCTTTGCTGCTCGGCACTGGCTTGTACTGAGCCTCTGGCCATGATGGTTTTGCCCGCTGCTTCTTCGGCCAGCAGCGGCAATTGCCACAGCAGCACGATGAACGCGACAACACAGCAACGGCTGGATCTAGAATGCATATCGGACTCCTATCCAGCCACGTGTCCGCTGGTATTGGTAAATGGTGATATTGCTGTTATTGCGCAGATGACTGACCGCAGCCAGGGCGCGCCATTGTGGACTGAGGCTGTAGCTCAGCTCCAACTCGGCGCGGTAGTAACTGTCATCCCGCACCAACCGGAACAGCGGGTGCAGCTCGTCATAGGCGCCGTTCAGATAATCCAGCGATACGCTGCTGGTCCAGCGCTGATCCAGCAACAACTGCCAGCGATAACCCAGTCCGTAATAATCACGGTTGTTAAAGTCGGTGCGGGTCTGATCACTGTCATCCATGCCCCAACGCAGCTGAAACTTATGCTCGGCGCGGCCGGTTCGGGTCGATAGCCACCCTTCCGCCAGCAGCTGTTTTTTGTCCAAAGTGGTCAGCTCAGCATAAGATTGGCGGGCATAGGTTAGATCCAAACCCAACTCAAAACTTTCCCATAACGGGTAACTGACCGTGGTTTTCAGCCCCTGATAGTCAAGGTAACTGCTGCCATCCAGTTGGATGGGCCGGTAAAACAATTCGCCCGCCAGCTGATAACCACGCCAGCGGGTCTGATATCCGGCGACAGCGCTGGCGTAAGTGCGGGAAAACACCACGTCCTCACTGTATTCGCTGTGCAGCGCACCGGCCGACAGATAAAAGGCTGAATGTTGATCCTGCGGCAGCGTAAAGTTCAGCTGCGCCTGCATTTCATAAAAACTGCTGTCCCGCTCCTGACTCTGCTCGAATAAACGCACCTGCCCCAGTAACGGAATGAAGAAAAAATCCTCGTCAACCCCACTATTCGGATTACTGTCACTGCCGGCACCCAGCTGTAGCCAGTTCTGCCAATAACCATGTTCTGGGTTACTCAGTTTTTTAATTCGTTGCAGATAAGTTTGTACCAAGGTTGCGGCACGTTCTGGCAATGCAGCCTTTTCCAGTTGTTTCAGCTCACGTTCGGCTGCGGGCAAATTGCCCAGATCAAAATAGCTGACCGCCAGCGCCAGCCGAATGTCCGACGATTGTGGTTGCGACGACAAGGCCCGCTCCAGTGCGAACACCGCCTGATGAACATGGCCGGAGGATCTGGCCGCCAAGCCGAACAGATAGTCAAAACGGGGATCACCTTCCTGTTCGGACTGTAGTTGTTGCGCTAATTGCCAGGCCGCCGGATGTTCCTGCTGCCTGATCAATGCTTCCAGTTGATCCAGCGAGGCGGATGAACTAGCCAGCGCCAATGAAGAGAAAAAGGTCAACCAACAAAGCGCCCAAGAGCGGAAATGCATACATTTCATCGTCATCTTCTTATTGAGACAACCGGAGGTGTGGTTCAAGTCTAGACACTAAGTTTCGGGTAAGTAAAAAAACCAACTCAAATTTTAGGAATTAACATCGCGAAGCCTTGTCGCTGGGTAAATTTACTGTTAATTTTCGGGACATAAATTTATGTGTAATCAAGGACGAGACACAAATGTTATTGATGCAAAAACCACAGTCTGCCTGCCGTTTGATGTTAACGCCTGCAGCCATTCTGCTCCTGCTCCTCTGCTGCTTACTTGGCAGCTGTGCCAGCATCCCGCTGTCGACGATGGCGAAACTCAGTGGTTTTGGCCCTGAAAACCTGACCCAGCTGCAAGCCGATGAAATTCGCATCCGGTTACAGCTGCCAACACAAGCAGAACTGGATCCAAAAAGAACACAGCTACAGCTATACATTTCGTCAGCAGAACACCAATACGACGAGAAGTTTGCAGTGCGGATGATCTCCAAAACCGTCGGCCAAATGGATGATGGTTGGTTCAGCCCGCCGGTGCCGGTGCAAAGTTATGTTTTTGTGCTGAGTGACAGCGGCAAACAAAAATTTCGCGAGTTGCAACAACACCTTGCGACTGCCGCCAAACCAGAACAATACATTTTTACCGCCAGTAGTGTGCTGACGAATTTATCGCCGGAATTTAATACAGTCAGGATGTGGGCGGATTTGCAACTCTCTGACAAAGAAGGTTTTTTCACTTTAATTGATGGTGCTGAGATTGAGTTTAATCTGACTGAAAACACCAAAGCGAACAGCGAATAAAACCGACGCTATTAAAGCCATTGCGTGGTGGACTCTCGTCGGTAAGTCCACCCGACATCGGGTGAGGTATGCCCGCCATTTTCTAACATTAACCGCTAGACCCAAGCTGACTGCTGCAATCCAAAAACCGTTCAATTTCGCTCACCTGATCTGCCAATAACTGCAATAGCTTTGCACTGACCGTAATTTTTTCATTATTCAGCTGACGGTAGTCAAAAAACGGCGTGACTAATAATTTTCGGGCAGGGTCGACCGCAAATTCTGACGACAGCCAATGTAAATCAGCTTCGAGTCCCTGCGTGATCAAATGCTTGGCCAGGGTGCGGCCGGCAATTAGGTGAAAAACATCCTCTTTACCAAACTGTGGCGCACTGAAACACAATGCCGTGCCGGAACCGGCTTGCAGTAGTTGTAGATCACGAAACTGCTGCCAGCTCGACGCCGGAGTGGCAAAGGCAAAATGCGTTGGGGGCAGCGCGAATAATAACTTAGCGTAGACATTAAAAATCTTCCGCCAGCCGTTGCCACAATGCCGGTAAATCTGGTCAATCTCACCGGCTTGCAGTGGCTGAACACCGGATAGCTGCTGATAAGCCTCCATCGCTGGCGGCGCAGCCAGATAAACCCGAAAACGGGCATTTACATCACCAAAACAGCAATGATTTGTCACTACAGATACCATACTCACTCCAGTTGAACCTGCGAACACCGCAAAGTGCAGACTTTTTCACCCATTGCACGGCCAGCTCCTCACGCAGACTTGAAGCAACAGCCAGAACCAGCGACACTGTTGCATTGCTATTTCATCATCTTGGAAACCTTGATGCAGCACCCTGTTTTTTGGCCTTTACGCTGGCAAAAAAGCCGTTTTAGCCTGCTACTGGCAGTATTACTGCTGGCAGCTTGCAGTAGTGTACCACCGCAAACAACGGCTCCCACAGTGCAGCGCGAACCGCAATTTCGCAGTGCGCCACCACCACCGCCTTTTGTCCATCCGGTGCCGGGCTCGCGCGTCAGTTCGATGTTCGCCAAATACATTGTGAAAAGCCGCAACCGCAAACATCACGGCGTCGATTTTGCCGCGCCACAGGGCACACCGGTGTATGCCGCCAGTTCCGGCGTGGTGCTGAACGCCGACATGGGCAGTTTAAGTGATGCTTTTGGCAAAGTGGTGCTGATTGAACATGGCGACAAGCTACAAAGCTTGTCGGCGCATTTATCGCGGATTGACGTGCAAATTGGCGATTTTGTGCAGGCTGGCCAGCAAATTGGTCTGGTCGGCAAAACTGGTCGCGCTACCGGCCCGCATCTGCATTTTGAATTATGGCGCAATGGTTATCCGCAGGATCCACTGCGTTATTTACCGGATGGCAGCGCAGCTGTGCAACGCACCAGTCCCTAAATTATTATTGGGTCATGCTCACAATTTAGTCGGCAAACTGCTGGCGGAAGGTCGCGCTTTGAAGTGCACCGGACATCAGCTGTAGGTTGATGCGCAGGCTACCGGCTTGCCCGATGGCAAATTGCTGCAACTGCATTAACCTGTCTTGATCATACCACTGACCTGCAATCACCAGTCCTTGCACCTGGCGTAGCGCCTGAATATCGGTCAGCGGATTGGCTGCCAACAACACTAAATCAGCGTCAAAACCCACCGCTATCTGGCCACTGCGATCGGAGGTACCGTGGTACCGTGCGGCGTTCAGTGTGGCGGTTTGCAAGGCTTGCAACGGTGTGAAACCCGCTTGCACATAAAGGGCTAACTCGTCGTGTAAGCCACTGCCGGTAAACACAAAAGAGTCCGGTGCGTCGGTACCGGCGATGATTTTTACGCCCAGTTGCTGTGCCATCTGCACATGCTGTAGCGCCAGTGCAAAAGCTTGTTGCTGCGGATATTGCGCATTACCTTGCTCATCAACAATTCGGCCGCGCTCAGCCATAGCATCCGCATCGGCCTGCCACAATATTCGTAGCAGCCACGGGACAGTGTTCAACCGCGGATCCGCCCGAAACTGGGGCAACATCGCTTTGGCGCCAAGCTGCAAGGTGAGTAAAGTCGGGCTCCACCAGCTATCAGATGCCGCCAGCAACTGCATTTTTTGCTGGCAAAGTTGCTCGTCCTGCGAATCCAGAATTTGTTGCCATACCAGAGCGGTGATCAGGCCTTCGCGTATCGGCTGCGCTTTATAAGGGCCAATCGCGGTCGAACATTCAAACAGAAACACCCGGCCGTGCTCCAGGCTTTTTAACCCGCCTTCAATGGCGTTTTCCAATGGCACTAGCCAAGGCTGATGGCCAGCGAGCGTGATGCCGGTGGGTTTGGCGGCATTCTCTGTTACCGCAGCAGCAAGCCATTGAAACTGTTGCAGACTCAGTTGCTCATAAATTTTTAACTGATCAACACCAAGCTGTTGATAATATTCAACCAATGCTTTGGCATCCGCTGCGCTTTGCAGTTTCAGAAAAGCCGGCATGCCGTCTGGCACTTCGGCACCGCCATTCAGCGCAAAACTGCTTTGCAGCGGATAGCGTGGACTGCTGCGCACACCTTGCTGGAGTTGCTGTTGCCAGCGTTTTCTATCTGCGCTACATGCCACAAAACTGTCGCTGGCCGCCATGCAACCTGACATATCGCGCACCGAGGTCACGCCAGCCGCCAGCCACAGTGGATGCTGCAGTTGCGGCGCCAGTTGCATGCTATGGGTGTGCATATCCTGCAGACCGGGAATTAAATACTGGTTGTTGCCGTTGATTTGATGCCAGTTGCCCGTTGCCGGATCTGCTGCAAAATCGTTGGCAGTGGTAGTAATGCGCTGAATTTTGCCCTGCTCAATCCACACGGATTGGCCAGGCACAATGTCGCCGGTGACTACATTCACCAGCTGAACATTGTGAATAAGTAACGGTTGATTACTCAACGTAGGTAACGGCGGTTGCGGCAAAGCGCATCCCAGCAACAACCCAAGCCACAGTAGCAATGCCACTGGTAACCACAGCAATAAACGTCTGGCGAAAAGGTTCTTGGATCTGGTCGGTTTCATCATAAGTTCCCGGCGCAAGGATAAGCATCAGCTCACAGCCTAGGCCGTCACCCGTGAAACTTACGTCAAAGCGGCCAGCTTAAACGCACTTCCAATCGGGTTTTGTCTGCATTAAGCGCAATCGCCAGCCCGATGCTACTATGCTGACAAAGCCGTTGTACGATACCAAGCCCCACGCCATAACCGCTGGAATGACGCCCCTTGGCAAATAATGCCGCCGGCTCCAATGGTAAATCCGCGACATTCAGCGGGTTGCTGATCAACAAGCCCTGTGCATCAGCGGCAATCAGCACCTCACCCGGTAAACTATGGCTGCAGGCATTTTGTAATAAATTCGCCAGGATCATCTGCAGCAATACCGGCGATACCTTGTGCACCAGTAGCGGCGACGTGTTTTCTGCGAGCTGCAAGTCGATGGTTAAGTGCTGACGAAGCAACAAGTCACTGTGTTGGATCACCAGCTGTTCCAGCAATGGCAACAATGGCACCGCTGCTGAGTGCTTGTCTGAATCAACGCTCTCCGGCAACGCTTGTTCGCGCGACAAGGTCAGCAATGTATTGATGAGCTGGGTCATTTGCAAACAAGCGGCGGTAATTTGCTGTAGTTTTTGCTGTGCGGCCGTGGGTAAATCGGGCTGTAGCAACAGCAACTCCGCGCTGCTTTGGATCAGGCTTAGCGGTGTGCGCAGCTCGTGACTGGCGTCGCGGCTAAAGGCCCGTTCGCGCTCAACAAACTGCTGCAACCGGTCAAACGCTTGCTCCAGGGTGCGGGCTAGCAAACCAATTTCATTGTCGCGAAAGTTAGCGGCAAAGCCTTTCGGCAGTGACTGGGTTTGCTGAGATTGCGTGTGCTGAGATTGTTGCACCAGCTGTACCAATTCGAGCAATGGCCGGGTGGCGCGCCGACTCAGCACGATGCCAATAACCGCAGCAGCAGCCAGCATCAGTAAGGTGGTAAAGCCATAAAACAGCAACATTTCGGTGCGAATGGGTCGCACCACTAATTGCTGGCTGACTTCCATCACCAACCATACCGGCACTTGATGGGCCGGATGGTCAAATTTCAGCAGATGATAATGCCTGCCCGCTTCGCCCGGAATTTCGCGGGCTCTGGTATTTTGCTGAAATTTTTCGACTATATCCTTTGGAAAATCAGTAGGTTTGAAGTAAAGCTGCATCAGCGGTGACACCGGCGTCACGGTCGTGGCATGTTGCAGCTGCCGTCGTTGTTCCTGTTTCAGTTGATGGTAAAAAAACTGGTCTTCGACGGTGTACACAAAAATCAGATTCACCAGACTGAATAACAGGCCACAACACAGCGCCAACAGCACAAAAGAGCGCACAATGCGCTGCGACAGGCTGATCGCCGGGCTGGCTTGATTGAAAGCAGCAGTATTTGCAGCGGGTATTGGCGCTGATTTTGTTACTGCTTCAGTCATCATCTGCTCCGCTCATCAATTTAAAACCAACCCCATGCACCGTATGTAACATGCTAAAAGTAAAAGGTTTATCCAGTTGCTGGCGCAGCAAATAAATATGTGCCCGTAGTGCATCGGAATCCGGTGGGTCATCACCCCAAAGTTTGGCGGTGAGTTCGGAGCGGCTGAGTACCGCTGGGTAAGCTTCAGCTAATAATTGCAGTATTTTCATGCCGATAGGATGTAACTCCAGCAGCTGCCCGGCGCGACTGGCCTGCTGACGTTGCCGATCGAATGTCAGCTCGCCAATTGCTAACCGATGATCAGTCGCCACTAAATGCCGCCGTGATAACGCTTGCACCCGCACCGCAAGCTCAGCCAGTGCAAAAGGTTTGGTCAGATAGTCATCCGCGCCACAGCCAAAGCCCAGCAGTTTGTCGTCAAGCGTATCGCGTGCGGTCAGCATCAACACTGGAATATACCGACTGGCTCGCTCACGCAGTTGCTGGCACAGCTGCAGACCATCCAGGCCCGGAAGGGATAAATCGAGAATAAGCAGATCATAATAATTCGCCAGCGCCAATTGCAGCCCACGAATGCCATTGTCGGCATAATCCAGCGAATGACCCTGCGCCGTCAGGTAGTCCATCACATTGGCCGCCAGCGCGGTTTGATCTTCAATCAGCAGAATATGCAAAACGTGGTGTGTCCTCGTGCATCAAGTCTGGTCAGACACTAGCATAAGGCAAAGTTTGTCAAAAGCAGGTGAAATGTGTAGGGGAAAAAAGCCGACGCCATGGTGGTGGCGTCGGCATTCGCAAATAGTCTCAGCAACTAGTGTCAGCAAATACCAGGCATTAAGCGGCTGGTTTTACCATTTTGATGGTGCTGATGGTGTCGCCTTTGAAGCTTAATTTGATCGCTTCCGGCACTTTTGGATATTGTTTTAACGCTTCAGTCAGCATTGGATAGGTTTGTTGCAGCTTCGATAAGTCGTAGCTCCATACTTCGGCGCCTTCTTCGCTCAATACCTGGCTGGCTTGGCCCAGTTTTTTCGTGACATAAGCCTTGTCGGTTTTACCGGCGACCAGGCCTAAAGCAGAATTCACGGCGCTGTCATAAGCGGCTTCTTTGGCACCATCAGCCGTTTGTTTCACGCTGTCGGTCACGCTGCCTTTGACTGAATCGGTAGCGGCTTTTAACCAGTCAGCCTGCACTGCAGTGCTTGCCAATACCAAAGATGCGATGACTGCGAATTTAAATTTCATGAGGTTTTCCTTTCCTTTGTTCATCAATTGACCGCCTGCCGGGGCGTATCCCCATTCAGGCGGCGCGCATGATAAAGCAAATACAGGAACAGCGAAACCTTTACCACTCAGCTACATAGTCCCTATCCGGCCGCAGTATCCGCGCCGTTGTAAATACGTCCACCCGAACTTGCGTAATAATCCAGCACCGCTTTCGCTTCCGGCTGCATAAAACCGCGTACTACTTCGATACCGGCATTTTGCAGATACTGATACGACTGCGCAAACACCGGGCCTTCGTCAAAACCAATGGCCCGTGCGTCGGCTGCAACACCAGCGCACACCAACCGGTTGACGCCACTCCATAGCACCGCGCCTAAACACATGGCGCACGGCTCACAGGAGGTAAACAATTCTCGGCCAGTCGCTGACGCCAGGCTGAAATGCCCCAGCGCCTGCTCGGCCTGCATGATGGCCACAGTTTCGCCGTGCAAGGTAGAATTGTTGTGCGGCACCACCCGATTGACGCCAACGCCGACTAACATGTTGGTCGCGCGGTCAAAAATCGCGGTACCAAAAGGTCCACCGGTGCCGCGTAACACGTTCTGTTTCGACAGCTCAATCGCCAGTGTCATTTTGGCGTTGTCATCGGGATAAGGCTGATCCCACTGCACTAAAGCGTCCACCCAGTCCGGCAGGGTAATGGTGACCGGTTGGCCAGGATCTTGTTTAAACAAAGAATATTTCGCCATTTGTCACACTCCGGTTTTCCCCGTCATCCTTGATGATTCGGGTTGTTGCATAAAAAAATATTAGTTACCCAAACTCACCGGCGAAAACAGATAAGCACAACGACTACCAGCACTGAGCAAATGTTCAGTTCGCTCCACTGTCGCCAACCCTTCGACACAAGCGCGAAATAGCTGTAGCTCAGAGCGGCAGAAATTCTGACACAAAGTCGCTGCGGCGCAGATTGGACAATGATGTTCGACTAACACCCAACTGCCGTCCGGTGCGCCGATTTCCGGTAAACTGTTATCACCTAAGCCGTTATCCAATAAGTACGCTTCGGCCAGATAACCTTCTTGCTGACGAATTTCCGCCAATTGCTGCACTTTCGCCGCCAGATCGCCGAAATTACTTAACTTCTGCCGATAGTGCAACTGTTGCTGTTGCTCCCGCTGCACAATCAGCTGCTCCAACCCAGCAGCGCCAAACAACTGCCGCACCCCGTCAATTAACTGCAGACTGACATCGGCATGGCGATCCGGAAAATATTGATGACCGGCTTTGGTCAACCGCCAATATTGTTGCGGCCGACCTCGGCTATTGGCGATAGCAGCTTCTGGATGATCGGTGCCTGACACCACCAACCCTTGTTCCGCCAGATTCAGTAAATGTTTGCGCGCGCCCATCATCGTGAGCTCTAACACATCCGCCAGCTGCTGACTGGTTTGCTGGCCTTTGGTTTTTAGCAGCTGCAGGATTTTTTCGTTATTGGCCACAGGGAACCCCTTCTGTATTTTTGCCTGAGCTACGAAGATCACCGCGCCGCTCTTGCCAGATAAACCAACCGGCCAGCCAAATCCACAAAGCGCCGACGATCAAAGTCCAGCCCGAACCCCATAATGCAATCACACTGCCGCCAAGCGCAATGATGATATTGCCGGCGCACATCAACAGCGTCAGCAAACCCATCAGCCGGCCCTGACCCAAAGCCGCATATTTGTTGGCGCAATAGACATTAAACCAGGTACTCATCATGCCAATCGGCACGCCGCACAGCACCAATACCGTCCATGCTGGCCAGTGGCTCAGTTGTGGCAGTAGCAACACCAAGAGACCCAACCATAAAGTTGCGATTAAACTGCCGGTTAAAGCCGACACTTTATGACTCCAAATCGACATCGGCCCGGCGCTCACAGTTACCATCAGCAAGCACAAAGCGGCGGTGATTAAACCAATGTCCGTGCTGTTAAATTGCTCGGCTTCGACCAGCCACAAAGGGTAGAACTCGTAAAACGCATTCAGGCCAATGGTGTAACTCAGTTGGATCAACACCACCCATTTCAGCAGCGGCTCCCGCAGCAATTGCAGCGAATTATTCGCCGCCAGGTTTTGCCACAGTGATAAGGGGTTTGGCTGCAATGTGGTCGCTGGAAGCAGAAAATACACCAACACCATACAGGGTAACATTGCCGCAGCCGCCACCCAGAAGGGTACATCGGTGCCATACACCACGGTAAAACCACCGATTAACGGCCCGACCAACCAACCACCATGCAAGGCACTATTGACCCAGGCGATGGCTTTATTGCGCTGAATTTGTGGGTGTAAATCGGCTGCAATCGCCCGCGCTATACTGATGGCGCCTTCACAAATACCAGTCAAAAAACGCGCCAGCACAAACCACAGATATTGCTCCGCCGCGATCGCCAGCGCCGACAAGGCATAACCGACCAAGGCCAGCAGCAACGACCCCAGTAGCACCGGCCGCCGCCCATAAATATCCGACATCGCCCCCAGCACCGCACTGCCAATTAAAATTCCGAGCGGACTGGCGGCCAACGCAACCCCAAACAACAAGGTTGGATCCAGCTCCAGCCAATGATTAAACGGCGTTAATTCGGTTGATGCAAAAATTGGCGCCAGAATAGGGTACGGCAAGGCTAATCCGGCCACGGAAAAGAGCGCGATGAGGCAAATGGTGATCAGGACTAACTGCGGGTGTTGGTACTGAGGTTGGGTGTGGGTCAGTTGTTGAGACTGCTCTTGAAGCGTTGCAGGATATGAAACTGCACCTTGAACGGTAGCGTTCAATCCGGCTTCCACCTTAGAATTCGACATGCGTTGCTCTTGGCCTAGCGTGACAATGGTGCTGAGTATAATGGTGCAGAATAATTAAATATGCTTTTTTGTTTATTTATTTGAGGCGGCAATCAATTTTCCCAAGGATTGACGTTGTTTATACAGAGTGTACACTTGCTAGTGTTGGCGATACTTATCACGAGGTGCGAAATGGCTCAGGTAGTTCATGCAAAAATCCAGCGCTGGGGCAACGGACTAGGGCTGCGGGTGGCCGGTCTGATCAGAGATATTCCACATTTCACGCCAGACACTGCTGTTGAAGTCGAAGTTTTTGCGGATGGTTTTACGGTCAGAAGAACAAAGCAGGCGCCACGCAAATTACCGTTTTCAGAAACTGAACTGCTGGAAGGACTGACGTCTGAGACTGTTCAGGCTGAGCTGCTGGCTCCATTGTCTGCCGTGGAGGTGGATAATTAATGCCTGCAACATTCATCCCGGCGCGAAGCGATATCATCTGGCTCGATTTTGAACCTACTAAAGGCAAAGAAATCGGCAAATACCGGCCAGCATTGGTGCTCAGTAGCCATGCTTACAACCAGCAAACCGGACTGTTAATTTGCAGTCCAATCAGCACCAGCATTCGGGGGATCCGAACGGAAGTCCCAGTGACCAATCTGGCCGAGCCATCAGTTGTCGCTGCAAGTCTGATCCAAACCTTGTCATGGAAGGACCGCAAAGCGCAATTTATCGCCAAAGCAGACGCGGGTGTGCTGGATGAAGTGTTGCTGCGTTTGCTGCCTTTGATCGGTGCTGATACGTTAATCGAAAAACTGCTGAATGATAACAAACCTGCGAGTTGATGTTTTCTTCGTCTGAATTTGTCTCAATTTGCCAATAAGAATATTGATTTCAAAGGAATGACGCATCATGTTCTGGTTGTTTTTTATCCTGACCTGGTTCCCAACCTACCTGTTTCTATGGGCCATTACTTCGTCTGTCGCCGAACCGTGGAACTTCATCCTTGTTTTGGCTTTGTCATTGTTGCTCACACAGTGTCACGTATTTTTGCTACGCATAGGCTGAACGCTGGCCAACGTTTGTTTCCGATGCATGCGATGTTTTTCGGGTTGCAGCTGCTGATTTTTGGTGGGTTATTCGCAGTTAAAAGATATCTTTAATCACGTTAACCAGAATCCAATAGCTCTGTTTAGAAAAAGTAAATAGAGCGGATTAATCACGAAGTGGCAGCGCTAACCCTTGCGCATAGCAACCCAGAGGAAATAACGATAATGACAGAAGTCGTTTCACCGGCACAAATCGCCGCAAGCTTAACTGAATACTGGTCACCTAAAGTTGTAGCTGAACTTGATGATTCGTATGTCAAAGTCGCCAAAGTGCTGGGCACGCTGGTCTGGCATCACCATGAATTTGAGGACGAACTTTTTTATATTCTCAAAGGTTCGCTGACGATCGAAATGGAAGATCGCACAGTGGTGCTGCAACAAGGTGATAGTTTTGTGGTGCCTAAAGGCGTGCGGCACAACCCTATCGCCGCCGAGGAGTGTCACATTATGCTGATTGAACGCAAAAGCACCTTGCATACCGGTGACGAAAAAACCGAAAAAACCCGTAGCCTGGCGGAGCAATTGACACCGTTGGCTTCGTTTTAATCGATCTTCGTGGATGAAACTGATGCGAGAGACCTTAAGAGAAAAAATCATGGTGGTCTGCAACAAAAAAATCCAGGCCAAAGGCGAGTCAGTTGGCCTGTCTTTTTACGCATTTTTTGCCAATAAGAATGACGATCCGGAACTACTGATGGAAGCGGCAACCTGGTGGATCCAAACCCATCAGCTGGACCATTTTGAAAAAGCTTGCAAGATCAAGCAGATGGTTGCAGCAGGGCTTTAAACACAATCGCTGTTTTGATATGACGCGTAATGGCTTAACGGCGGACTACCTCCGGTGAGTCCGCCCTACTTTTTAGAATTCAAATCAAATACTTGCGTAGGGCGCTACTCACCGCGTCAGCGGTAGTACGCCGGATAAAACACCCTAAATTAAATCTAATTTACTTCGGCTGATAATTGCTCCGCGATATCTTGTTGCATTTTTGTAATGGCAGACGGACTCCAAATCCCCCCACAATAAGCAACAACATCTGCAAAATTTTGCTGCTTGTTTGATTGTAGAAATTGATGCATCAAATACATGCCGTATTCTCTGCCAACTTTGGAATGGTGACCAATTTGATTTCGTAGAGTTTGTCGAAGTGTGGCAAATCCAACCTGTTTGCCAGATTGCCAGAGTTCTGGCAACTCAATTTGGCCAAATTTCAATCGTTCTGTTAGTAACAGAACGCATACTTCTGCCTGACCAGCAATAACCTCTTGGCTGAACTTATCAACCTGGAACTGAGTTTTACTTCGTGGTTGCCGCCAGCCACCAGGCCAATTACGTATTGCTTCAATATGGCCAATTTCATGGTAAACCACGGTCATTACGTCAGTAAAAAAATAATTGACAGTGTCATCGACACCGCAATCGAATGGAAGATATATATTAAGCTGGGGCTTATCTAAAACCGTTGTAAATTCTCGCTTAAAATTAGCTAACGGTAATAAATACAAGGTCGTTTGATAGGTCGTACTTAAATAAGGATACCAGCGCACCGGTAAATTATATGCCGGCCATCCTTGATTAAATCCAATCGCTTTAAGTTCGTCGAAACAAGGTAGTTGCTGCTCGGCCAGTATGCGAAATGTCATATTCCCGGCAACATGAACCAGAATTTCAATCGGATGTTCGTGTGTCGGTAACTCTGGCCAGCGATCTACATTAGCGTATGACCGGACTTTTATATGGTGTTCATCAAACGCCACAACATTGACACCATAACTATCTTGTTGCTTTGACAATGAAACACAGGATAGCTGGCTGAATATCAACAACATAATCACACATTTGGTAAGCGTACATTTTGTTATCAAGAAGGCACTCTCTACTCGGTGCGGCTTTCGCCGCACCGTATTAATGGTTACCGTAATTCGCAAGCTTGTTCTGGAGACCCAGACGGAATTTCTGGCCCACAATCAATTTCAACATAGATACCATTTGCAGCCAGAACTGCTTGCTGGTCTCTGACACGCATATTGATATATTCACTTCCGGTAAATCCTGAAGTTTGCCAGTAAATTTCAGCGAATATTGTTGCGCCATTCTGGAAATTTGGATATGCCCAGTCAGCAACAGCTGCAGGATTGACCAATCGGCTTTGATTTCCGACGGTGATAATATCAAATGCTTTTTGGGCAACAACCTGTCCAGATCCCGAGTTTAATTGCATATGTATTTTGCCATCGAGCGGCACTGAATAGGTATCCGATTGTTCAAGGTCGACGTTAAAATTGCTGAATGTATTGTTGAAATCGGACTTGGAGCACTTAGGATAACACGCCTCGAGTTTAATTTTAGCATGGCTTTTAATGACGTTGTCCGAATGCGCTCCGGCCTCTGGTGGGGCGGGTTCTCTTGATATATCTACTTCGATTGTTGCGCGAGCATCCATAGCACAACCGCCGATTACTGCAATTGACGCTAGTATAAGAGAGCCTAAAATAATCTTTTTCATATTTAATCCTTTAAAAAAATACATTTAACTTACTTACCCAAACTTCAAACAGGCTCTATTTTTACCTATTAATGACAATTTTAGATGGATAAATACTTGATAAATAACAAAGGGGATGGATGTGCGCATTGCTTTCATTCGTGCTTTTCGTCAGAGCTAAGACGCTAATCGGTCGGCTTATCTTTTTACGCATTTTTTGCCAATAAGAATGACGATCCGGAACTACTGATGGAAGCGGCAACCTGGTGGATCCAAACCCATCAGCTGGACCATTTTGAAAAAGCTTGCAAGATCAAGCAGATGGTTGCAGCAGGGCTTTAAACACAATCGCTGTTTTGATATGACGCGTAATGGCTTAACGGCGGACTACCTCCGGTGAGTCCGCCCTACTTTTTAGAATTCAAATCAAATACTTGCGTAGGGCGCTACTCACCGCGTCAGCGGTAGTACGCCGCATGGTGTCACTCGCCACGCCCGCGGTAGTACGCCATTCTGGAAAATACATATAACCAAATAGAATAACAAGCCGCGCAAAAAACACTTTGGTTTATTAGAAATCCTCAGTAGAATGCCGCCGACATCTGGACGGCTAAATGGATGTTATTTTACACAACAACATCACACTGTGTTAGCGCCACCAGACCTTGTTGCTCACCGGACCTCCGGAAGCCTGAAGCAGTTATGATAGGATTCCGTACATGAATATTTTTACCAAGGCGCCTTTTCAACGCGCATACCCACAAGACCCATACGTCAGCCAACTGACGGTCGATTGTTGTCAGCCACGAATGTGCCACCAGCGCCTGTCAGTGGTCGCCGGCAGTTGTTGTTGCTGCTGATCCTGCGTTATTGGTCAGCACGATAAGCTGACACCCCCACGTATTTTTTTATCCGACAGGTTTTGCCTGTGATGCTGCACGGCTTTTCGCCAGCGGCACGTTGATTTTTTTGAGGTTGATCATGAAGTTTAAGTTTTCTGCTGTCGCATTTGCGCTGAGCGGTCCGGTATTGTTACAGCCTGTATTTGCTGAAGACATCAGCAGCGCCGAAGTTCTGCCCGAGCGAATTGCTATTACCGGCTCGCATATCAAACGCGTGGATCAGGAAAACGCCACGCCGTTATTGCTGCTCACCGGCGACGAAATCCGCCAGAGCGGCAAAGTCACACTGACCGATGTGCTGCGCGACCTGACCATCAACTCGGGCAACAGCTTTGACGAGCAATACACCGGCAGTTTTTCCGCAGGTTCGGCTTCGATCGGTTTACGCGGCTTAAGTCCGAAAAACACCCTGGTGCTGGTGAACGGCCAGCGAGTTTCCAGTTATGGTTTTGCCCTCAATACCCAGGACAATTTTGTTGATCTGAATGCTTTGCCATTAAGTTCAGTCGAGCGGGTCGAAGTATTAAAAGACGGCGCTTCGGCGGTTTATGGTTCAGACGCCATTGCCGGGGTGGTGAACATTATTCTGAAAAAAGATTATCAGCAAACCAGCCTCAGTGCAGCGGCCGGTAACGCCACGGCGGGCGGACTGGCGCAATATTCGGCGGGTCTGGTGACCGGTATTGGTGATGTCGATAGCGATGGTTATAACCTAAGCCTGAGTCTGGATTGGTTCAGCCGCGAGCACTTAACCGCTGATCAACGCGACTTATTAAAATCGGGTGATTTCCGCCATTTACCGGGTGGCCGGTTAGCGGGCTGGAGCACCGCTGGTGGCGCGTTTTTAGCCAATCCGGCGCTGCCTGTGCCGGTGACTAACTGCCCGCAAGGTTCGATCCTTCGGCCACGCAGTGATTTTGCTACCCCAGGAAGTGGCCAAACCGGTTCGGTCTGTGCCTTTAATACCCAGCCATTTAACAGTTTGCAACCTGAAGTCACCCGGCGCCAGGCCTCCATCAACGGCACTTTTCAGTTGAACGACCAATGGCAGGCAACGGCGGAAGTGTTGTACAGCTACAACGATTCAGCGATGACTTTTGGCGCGCCGCTGACGGTCGGCCCAGGCCTGCGTGCTTATCAGCAATCGAGCGGTAGTCTGGTCGATATTGCAACGGCATTACCGGTCGGCCACCCCGATAACCCCAGCAATAAAGCACTGCCATTTGAATACACTTTGTTTGATTTAGGGCCACGGCTGAAATCAAACAACCAGATTTTTAACCGGGTGCTGGCCGGCCTGAAATATCAGGGTGAAGACTGGGACATCAACATTAATGCGCTGCAATCTTCGAGCTTACAGCGGGAATATGCAGGCAACTTCGTCAATCGTTACGAGTTCGAAAAAGCACTGGCCAACGGCAGCTATCGTTTTGATGGTCGCCAGAATTCGGCCGAAGTGCTGGATAAACTGCGTTTGCAAACCCGGCGTCCGGGCCAGTATCAGCTGTCTTCACTTAACCTGACCGCCAGCACCATTTTGCTGGAACTGCCTTACGGTCCACTTGGCTTTGCCAGCGGTGTCGATTTACGCCGCGAAACAATGGACGCCGGTACGTCACCGGAAGTGTTGTCAGGCACCGAATTACGCCCGGCTATTAATCTGGTGAAGGGTGAGCGGGAATTACTGGCCGGTTTTGCTGAATTCAGTGTGCCGCTTTATACCGATCTAACCGCCAGTGTTGCCGGTCGCGCCGATCACTATGACGATTCCGGCAGTGCAGTTTCACCAAAACTGGGGCTGCATTATGTGCTGAGTGACGATTGGCTGCTGCGCGGTTCCTGGTCCCGCGGCTTCCGGGCACCGTCGTTGCCGGAAATTGCCGACAGCAACACCATCAGTTATGGCACTGTGATTGACCCGAAAGATCCGTTGGAACCCGGTTCCCGCCGTGGTTTCACCAGTATCCGCAGTGGCAATAATGAGTTGCAGGCTGAGCGTTCGAACAACCTCAATGCCGGTGTCATTTGGTCGTTTCAGCAACACGCCAGTATTGGGGTGGATGTGTTCCGGATTGAGCAGGATCAAATCATTGGTCCGGACAATGCCCAGTACATTATCAATAACGAAAGTTTGTTTGCCGATCGTATCCGCCGTGACGCCCAGGGCCGCTTGCAGCTCATCACCAATCAATACAAAAATCAGGGCACCCGCACCACTTCGGGTTTTGATATCGACGCCAATTACCAACTGCAGTTGGCGGGCGGCCATCAGCTGAAGTTTAAAACCGTCTGGTCGCGGCTTTTGGATTACAAACAGGCACTGGTCGCCGGTCAACCGGAAATTGATGGCGCGGGCAATAATCAGTTTGGCGCTTTGCCGGATTGGCGCGGCAATAGCAGCGTGAACTGGCAGCACGGCGATTGGCAAGCAAATCTGAGTGCCGATTTCACCAGCGGTTATCGCCAAAAAGTGGTCACCGCCAGCAGCAATCTGGGGTTAAAACTGCAGGTTGCCAGTTATACCCAGTGGAATAGCCAAGTCAATTACCTGGGTTTTACCGATACGGTACTGACCTTGTCCGTCAACAATCTGCTGGATCGCGATCCACCATTTGACGTTGCAGCAGGCGGCGACTATTTCGACACCAGCCTGTACAACCTACGCGGCCGGGTGGTGAATTTGTCGGTGAATTATCAGTTTTAGCCGGGAATAGTACGCCGCGAGTGACGAAACGGCGGACTCGGTGAGTCGGCCCTACTTTTTAAAGTAAAATCATATGCTTGTGTAGGGCGCACTCACCACGTCAGTGGTAGTACGCCGAAGTAAAGTTCACCAAATGCTAATCAAACACCTTGCGATTTTTCAGCGGATCCGGCGAGTTAGCCAATAAAATAAAATGGTTGTATAGATCGCTTTGCTGCCTTGAAGATTGGCGCAATCGGATATAAAAATGGCGCGATGTGATTTCTGAAAATATATCTGATGCTGGAAGATAGCGTTATTGAATGCACCACGCAGCTTGCACAGGAATCACGATGTCACGCAAAACCATTTTCATTACCGGAACTAACTCGGGCTTTGGCAAAGCAACCGTCGAACGATTTGCCAAAGCTGGTTGGCAGGTGGCCGCAACAGTGCGCAACTTGGCTACGCATCGCGAGCTGTTTCAGGAATACCCAAATGTCACACTGTATGCCTTAGACGTGACTGACACTCTGCAGGTAGAGGCTGTCGCCGAGGCCGTTATAGCCAAGTTTGGCAGTGTTGATGTTGTCGTGAATAATGCAGGTTACTGCCTGATGGGGCCGACTGAAACATCCAGCATGGAGCAAATCAAGCGACAGTTTGACACCAACGTATTTGGTGTATTTGCGGTCATTAAGGCATTTATTCCGCATTTTCGCAGCAAATCTTCCGGGATATTTATCAATCTAGCGTCGGCCAGCGCTCAGTTTAACTACCCATACATTGCCGGTTATGGCAGCAGCAAATGGGCAGTGCGCGGCATGACGGAAAGTCTTGGGATTGAACTTGCGCCTTACAACATCGAAGTCAAGGCAATTTATCCTGGCTTGCATGCCACCGGAATATTTACCAAATTGGATGATGGTGCTGATGTGAAAAACCCTGGATTTGCACCTTATGCCAAGTATTTCACAACATTTTTATCAGCCCAGAGTTCGATTTCAAGCGTGACGGCTCCTGATAATATTGCCAACGAAATTTTTCAAGCCGCGACCAGAACCAAAGGCAGGCTCCATATTATTTCAGGTGGTGATGCCAAGCTATATTCATTTCTAAAAGCTATCTTGCCAGAGCGGATGTTTCAAAAAATGCAACTTCGTGCGCTGCTACACCCGTTGTCTCCGGTGGAAATTTCATTCGCTAAATGGCTATTTGGCAGCAATCTGGCCAAACTCGAGGTTGGTAAACCAAAGCCTTAAAAGCGCGGCAAAGACGGTAGCGACTTTTCTGCTTTCGCAACCAAACAACCAGCAATCACCAAGGACCGCCATGATCGCAGATCGGATACCGCTCTTCGCCCCCGGACTTCATCGGCTCGCTCATTTGGGGCTGGACGTTGCACAAATATTACACCAGGCAGGGATCTCACTGTTGCTGCACCAGCCTGTGAAAATGACACTCACGACAAGCCAGTATTTTGCTTTGTGGGCTGCGATTGGAAAAGTGAGTAACGACAAACTGATTGGTTTGCGGCTGGGTGGTGAAGCGCGTCCGGATCAGTTTGACCCAGCGTCATTCGCCGCGCTGCACTCCGACACTTTCAAAGATGCATTAACAAGGCTGGCAAGATACAAACGGCTGACCTGCCCTGAGACCATTGTGGTGAAATCAGACGATGATTCGACCCGAATCAGCTTTCACTGGTTGTGGGCAAACGATCCGGCGCCATGCGCTTTGACAGACGCCGCCTTTGCCAATATCCAGCTATTGTTGCGCTGCGGAACAGGTAAAAACATGACGCCGCTGCGTGTTGAACTTAAACATGCAAGAAGCGACATGGTGCGTTTTGCTGAGTATTTTGGCTGTGAAGTGCTCATAGACATGGAACATGATGCGCTCGTGTACACCAATGAAAGGCTCGAGGAGCGCTTTGTCACCGGCAATCAAGACCTCGTCGCGGCTTTAGTGCCGGGACTTGATCTGCAGCTTGCCAGCGCGTCGCCCCCCTCGTTCGACGAGCAAGTCAAAAACCTGCTGATCCGGATGATGCGCGGTGAACGTCCCAGTATTGAAGCTGTGGCGCGCCAGTTATGTCTGAGTCCGCGAACTTTACAACGGCGTTTAACTGAGGCTCACACCAGCTACCAAAGTATTTTGGATACTGTGCGCTGCGATACCGCCTGCCAGCTACTGAGCCACACCAAAATGGAACCGGGTGAAATTGCATTTTACTTAGGCTTTGAGGAGGTGAACTCATTCCAGCGCGCATTCCATAAATGGCAGGGCATTACGCCAACACAGTGGCGCATGCAAACGACCAGTTGCCGTTAACGCTTCCTTACTCTAAACCCGACTCCCGGGTCATATTTTCATTGCGATCCCGATGCACAATCACGTTATCTTCGATGCGGATGCCACCAAATTTGCGCATCGCGTCCACTTTACGCCAGTTGACGTACTTGCCGTGTTCGGTTTCTTTCAGCTGTGCCAGTAGCGAATCGATAAAATACAAACCAGGTTCGATGGTGAACACCATGCCCGGTTCGACTAAACGGGTGGAACGCAGGAACGGGTGATTGTCAGGCGCTGATACATGCGTACCGCGCTCATCCGCCATAAAACCACCGACATCATGTACTTGCAGCCCTAAATGGTGACCGATACCGTGTGGGTAAAAAGTACGACTGATTTCGGTTTCTACAATGGCATCGGCGCCAAGCTGGACCAGGTCAAAATCAGCCAGCACGTTCGCCACCAGCTGATGCGATTTTAAGTGCACTTCAGTGTATTTAATGCCGGGTTTTAAACTATCGACCAACTGCTGTTCAATCGCATTCATCGCCTGAATAAGCGCCGCGAATTCGTCGTTTTTGGCGCTATAGGTGCGGGTAATATCAGCCGCATAACCGTGAAACGAGGCACCAGCGTCGATTAAGAACGAATGATGCTCGGCCGGTTTTTGCCGTGATAGCACTGTGTAATGCAAAATTGCGGCGTTTTGATTCAGCGCAATAATATTGCTGTACGGCACTTCGTTTTCACTTTGACCAACCGCCGCTAAATACGCCAGCTGAATATCAAATTCGCTACCGCCCGCCCGAAACGCTGCTTCGGCCGCGCGATGCCCTTGCACCGCGATGCGGTTGGCTTCCCGCATACAAGCAAGCTCATAATCGGTTTTATAAGCACGGTGATAATGCAGGTAGCTTAAAACCCCTTCCGGATTCAGCTCAGTGAAGCCCAGCGCCCGCGCCAGTTCCAGCTGTTCACCCAAATAGGCAATCCGCGCTTTGTCGTACGGTAGAATTTGTTCAACTTTGGTTGGTTTATCAATGATTTCGATATCAAAAAAACCCGCCCAAAAATCGGTAGGCGCATCCGGCACCTTGTGCCAGAAATCGACCGGCAGGTAATACACCAGCTTCGGCTTGTTCACGCCATCAACCATCAGCCAGCAATGCGGATTGTCGACCAGCGGCAACCAGGCTTTAAACAGCGGATTCACTTTAAACGGGTAGTCCATGTCGTCCAGAAATTGCCGCTTGGCCTGGCCGGAATGAATGACCAGCGCATCCAGATTTTCCCGCGCCAACACCGCCTTGGTGCGTTGTTGCAGTTCAAACAAATGAGCGGCGTACAAAGGTTGATAAGCTGGTCGCATGGCTGTTCCCATTGTTGTTTATTATTGGCAATGCCGTGTTCGCGAGCAGCAAAACGGCATGTACATATTCATCTTATCCGGCATCAAGAATACTGCAATCACTGCGCCAGCAGCAATCAGGTCGTCTCGCCTACCTGCATCGTACTCAAAGGCACAAACACATCCCGTGGCTGATTCATCCGGATATTGTAAATCTGATAATAGGCCAGTACCGCTTTAACGTACTCGCGGGTTTCTTTAAACGGAATCGTTTCAATCCAGATATCCAGTGGCATCTGGCGGTTTTTCGGCAGCCAGGTTTTCACTCTGCTGTAACCGGCATTATAAGAAGCAGTCGCGAATACCAGATTGTTATTGTTCTGGCGCATTAAGTAGTTGAGATAATCGGTACCCATATCGATATTGGTATTGGGGTTGTACAGGTTCTGCACCGGCACTCGTCGACCAGTAATATGCTTGGCGGTTTGCGGCATAATTTGCATTAAACCATGGGCGCCGACCGGCGACTTCGCCGTTGGAATAAAGGTACTTTCGCGGCGGGTAATCGCCATTGCCCAGGCCGGATCAACCCGGGCGGCTTTGGCATGCTTTTGAATTTCGTTGTTAAACACCATTGGGAAGCGCATATCAACATCATCCCAATAACCGGCATCGGCCAGCGCAAAAATCGCTCTGTCGTACCAGCCTTTATCGTAGGCGTATTTGGCAGCGCCAAACTTTTGCGTCTCGGAGCCGTACTTTTGCAGGAAACTCAGCTCACGTTTGGCGGCATTCGGCCGGCCAATCGCCTGCCATTCATACATCCGGACAATCGAATCACTCTTTTTAAACGCCTGATATTGCTCAGCGCTAATCGGCACCGGCCGGTGCGCCAGACTCGGTTTCAGCCCCAGTTTTGCTGCCGCCATAAAGCCATAATAACTGCGTTGCACCGCAACATTAGCCAGCAGTTGATCGCCTTTTTCCAGCAAGCCGGTTTGCTGGTACGCCCGCGCCAGCCAGTACTGCAGGCTATCGTCACTTTGACTTTCCGCCGGCAATTCCAGAATCAAATCCTGCACTTGTTGCCATTGGTTTTGTCGCAGTAACCAGGTCAGTTGCCACTGAATAAATAAGTCGTCTTTGAGCTCAACCGGCACCATCGGCATAAATTTGGCGGCGCGCGGGTCGTCTTTACTGGCCAGCGCAATGGCAAATTGCCGCGCCACATCAATCCGCTGCGACTTGGTAAATTGCGGATCGGATTCAAACCGTTGCCAGACGCGCAGCGCTTGCTCTGGTTGTTTCCAGACCATCTTTTTCAGCGCATAAGCCAGAATTTCCCGCTCCCAACGATGTTTCAGCGGCAGGAATTTTTGCCGTTGTACTAACCCTGGGTTTTCAATGGCATGTTTCCATTTATCACCAAGGTACTGCAGGTTTTTCGGCAGCAAGGTACGCAGGTACGGAATAATCCGGGTATCACCACCATCGGCCACTTTACTCAAGCGTGCCCAAATCACTTCCGGCGTGCGCTGACCGGCTTTTTGCCATTTACTAAACAGCGCATCACATTCTTTTGGCAACGATTTACCGACGGTCCACAGCTGCGTCACTTCCGGCCACACGTCGGCCGGCGGCTGATTGATCAGGCGCAATTGCAATGCGTAACAATCCAGCACCACATCGGTGCCCATCGCATAGTTTTTTAAATAAGGTTGAGTTAAACCAACACCGGCCAGATACATCAACCAGCGTTTTTTTAAGGTCCACTCCAGCGGCGTGCCTTGGTGGCGTTTAATGAACTCTTTGACTTTAACGGTGTCTTTCAGCGAGCGGCTTAGCACTTCCAGTTCGATATAGGGCTTGAGCGGATACTGATGTAAATCGCGCAGCATCTTGCCGGCTTGCTCTGGTGTGACTTTATGAATGGTCTTTTCGGCTTTGAGGAAACGCTCGCGCAGCACCTGATCAGAAGGTGCAGCTAAGGCACTGATACTGCACAAAAATACCAAAGCAGTTGCCAGCAAAGCTGCCGATTGCCTAAGCGCGGTTGTTCCGGAAAACCCGAAGTTAGCTTGCCACATCTGTATAAATACCACCTATAGTTACACAGGCGTCGACGGCAAATTCAAACAAGCGTTTAATTAACGGTTGAATTTTTTTCTGAACCGCGACACACTGGACCCGCACAAGACTCATCTGACCTGTTGCGAAAATAAAAGCATCTGTCACCTACGCGACGAAGGAGAACATCCATGATCTACCAGAGTTCCAGCATTACCGTGCAATACATTGCCGACGGTATTGCCGAGTTTACCTTTAACGCAGCCGGCTCGGTAAATAAATTTGACCAGCAAACGCTGGCTGATTGCCGCGCAGCGCTGGAAATCCTGCATAAAGATGAAAAACTCAAAGGCCTGATTTACAACAGCAGCAAAGAAACCTTTATCGTTGGTGCTGATATTACTGAATTCCTTGCCACTTTCCAAAAACCAGAAGCCGATTTAATCCCGTGGATTAAACAAGCGTCAGACATCTTCGACCTTGCCGAAGACTTACCAGTTCCAACCGTCGTTGCATTAAAAGGTTTTGCCTTAGGCGGCGGTTGTGAATGGTCATTGACCGCGGATTACCGCGTGGCTGACACCAGCACCAAAATCGGTTTACCTGAAGTGAAACTGGGCCTGATGCCAGGTTTTGGCGGTACCGCTCGTTTACCACGCATCGTTGGTGCAGACACCGCGATGGAATGGATCACCACCGGTAAAGAGCGTGGCGCTGAACAAGCGTTAAAAGAAGGCGCAGTCGATGCCGTGGTTGCTCCGGATAAACTGATGGCCGCAGCCTTATCGATGGTGCAAGACGCCATTGCCGGCAAGCTGGACTGGCGCAAAAAGCGCGCAGCCAAGTTATCGCCACTGAAACTAAATAAAACCGAAGCCACCATGAGCTTCAGCACCGCCAAAGGCATGGTGTTCGCCACCGCCGGTAAACATTACCCGGCGCCGATGCTAGCGGTTGAAACCATTGAAAAAGCGGCGCGGTTAGACCGTGCCGGTGCTGTGGCGCTGGAAAACGCCGGTTTTGCCAAACTGGCCAAAACCGATGCTGCCACGGCGCAAATTGGTTTGTTTTTAAACGACCAGCTGATCAAAGGCAAAGCCAAACAAGCCGGCAAACTGGCGAAAAAAGCCATCAACAAAGCCGCCGTGTTAGGCGCTGGCATTATGGGTGGTGGCATTGCGTACCAGTCAGCCTCAAAAGGCGTGCCGGTGGTGATGAAAGACATCAACGACAAAGCACTGCAATTGGGCATGGGCGAAGCCATTAAGCTGTTAGGCAAACTGGTTGAGCGCAAACGATTAGACGCGGCCGGTATGGCCAAAGTGGTTGCGTCTATTACGCCAACACTGTCGAACGACACCGTCAAAGGTGTCGACATCGTGGTCGAAGCCGTAGTCGAAAACCCGAAAATCAAAGGCGCTGTGCTAAAAGAAATCGAATCGGTGGTGGGCCCGGATGCGATTATCACTTCCAACACTTCAACAATTTCTATCAATACCTTAGCGGCGAATTTAGAAAATCCAAGCCGCTTCTGCGGTATGCACTTCTTTAACCCGGTACATCAAATGCCGTTGGTGGAAATTATCCGTGGTAAAGATACCTCGGATGAAACCATCGCTGCGGTAGTGGCTTATGCGGCCAAAATGGGTAAATCGCCGATTGTGGTCAACGACTGCCCTGGTTTTTACGTCAATCGCGTGTTGTTCCCGTATTTTGCTGGTTTTAGCAAATTGGTGCTGGATGGCGCTGACTTTGCAAAAGTCGATAAAGTGATGGAAAAACAATTCGGCTGGCCAATGGGCCCGGCCTATTTGCTGGACGTGGTTGGTTTAGACACCGCCCATCATTGTACCGACGTAATGGCCGCGGGTTTCCCCACAAGGATGGCCAAAGTCGATAACGATCCGGTCAGCGCTATGTATCATGCGCAGCGTTTTGGTCAGAAAAACGGTGTTGGTTTTTACGCGTACAGTAAAGACGCCAAAGGCAAACCGAAAAAAGACTTAGATGCTGCCAGTGCCGCTTTGTTAGCAGGCATCGCAGCACTAGCCAAAGATTTCTCTGCCGATGAAATTATTGCCCGCACTATGGTGCCAATGATCAACGAAGCGATCCGTTGTTTAGAAGAAGGCATTGTGGCATCAGCAGCTGAAGCTGATATGGGCTTGATTTACGGTTTAGGTTTCCCTCCGTTTCGCGGTGGTCCGCTGCGTTATGCCGACACCATTGGCCTGGCCAACTTTGTCGCTTTAGCTGACCAATACGCACACCTGGGTGAAATCTACCAGGTGACTGACAAAACCCGCGCTATGGCTGCCAACGGCCAAGTGTTTTACCCGGTTTAATTGCGGAGAATTACCATGAAACAAGCTGTGATTGTCGACTGCATCCGGACCCCAATGGGTCGCTCCAAAGCCGGTATTTTCCGTAATGTCCGTGCTGAACAACTGTCTGCTTATGTGATGAGCGGTATTTTAGAACGTAACCCTGGTCTTGATCCCAGCGAGATTGACGACGTGATTTGGGGCTGTGTGCAACAAACGCTGGAACAGGGTTTTAACGTGGCGCGTAACGCAGCGTTATTAGCCGGCATTCCGCATTCGGTGCCTGCAGTAACCGTCAACCGTCTGTGCGGTTCGTCGATGCAAGCGCTGCATGACGCGGTGCGCTCGATTGCCATGGGCATGGGTGAAGTGTATTTAATCGGCGGGGTCGAGCATATGGGCCATGTGCCGATGACCCACGGTGTCGATTTCCACCCAGGCCTCGGTGTATCAGTAGCAAAAGCCGCCGGCATGATGGGCTTAACTGCTGAATTACTTGGTAAAATGCATGGCATCAGCCGGCAGGAACAAGACGAATTTGGTGCCCGTTCACACCGTTTAGCGCACGAAGCCACCTTAGAAGGTCGGTTTAAAAACGAAATTCTGCCCTGTTTAGGCCATGATGCGGATGGCGTGCTGAAGCTGTTTGATACCGACGAAGTGATTCGTCCGGAAACGACGGTTGAATCTTTAGCAGCGCTGCGTCCGGTATTTGACCCTGCCAACGGTACTGTCACTGCTGGAACTTCTTCGGCGTTATCCGATGGTGCATCCGCCATGCTGGTGATGAGCGAAGATAAAGCCCGCGCTTTAGGCCTGAAAATCCGCGCCCGCGTCATCGGCATGGGTGTGGCAGGTTGCGACCCGTCGATTATGGGTTACGGTCCGGTCCCAGCGTCGAAAAAAGCGTTAAAAGCCGCTGGTTTAGACATTGGTCAAATCGACTTTTTTGAGCTGAACGAAGCTTTTGCTGCGCAGGCTCTGCCGGTAATGAAAGACTTAGGTTTGCTCGAAGTGAAAGAAACCAAAATCAACCTCAACGGCGGCGCCATTGCACTCGGTCACCCGCTGGGTTGCTCCGGCTCACGTATTTCCACCACTTTACTCAACGTGATGGAAAGCAAAGGCGGCAAATACGGTTTAGCCACCATGTGTATCGGTTTAGGCCAGGGTATTGCCACGGTGTTTGAGCGGGTTGATGGGTAACTAGTACCTTTTGTCGATTGACGAAGAATCTGAAAAGGGCTGATTGATAATCAGCCCTTTTTTTATTGGTTTTGACCCGTCCTGAAAACCTTCAACGTATAGTAGGGCGAGTCAGTAGGGCGTTACTCGCCGCAAAGCGGCAGTACGCCACGCACATCGTTGCAACCACCCATCGGCAACTACTCCGTTCGCCCGTTCGCGCCTCCGGCACTCACTCTTGACTGCTCACTGCGCAGTTGCCGGTGGTTGGTTTTAGTATCTGAACTTTTAAGTGAATAGCGGACAAATGGAGCTGATACGACTTTAAAAAACGCATGTTCACTTTTTTCAACTTTGTTAAAGTAAGTCACAAATTTGGGATCCATTTAACTAAGGAGCATCATCGAATGAAGGAACAAATACTAAAATTTCCCTTGGTAATGCTGAGTTTGCTGCTTTGCATCAGTCAGCCAACTTTTGCTAAAAGCCTGCCTGACTTTCCTTTTGTCGTCACTACCGGCAGTGCCGAGCGATCGGTGAAACCGGACATTGCGACCATTCGCATCCTAGTCTTGGTATTCCATAAAGATTCAGCAGTCGCTTTGCAACAAGTAGCTGAAACTTCAAGCAAACTCACTTCTCTCTTACGGCAACTTAAAATTCCGCTGAACGCTTTGGAAGCTTCAGATTTAGAAAAAGAGGTGAAAAGGCAACGTGGTGAAAGTTATGACGATTTACAAGTGTTCGGCTACGAAATGAGTCGGACCTTTACACTACAACTGACACAACTTGAGCATTATCCCGAACTGGCCGACGAGCTGTTAAAACTCAATCATATTTCCGGCCTTTATACTCGATTTGACAGTAGTTTAAGAGAACAACTGGAGGCGGAATTAGTCATCGCTGCCGCCAAAGACGCAGCAAAACAAGCAGAACGCATGGCACAAAGTTTGGGCAATAAAATACATTCGGTGTATGCGATGTCACAAGCTTCGGGTTTCGGTAATTTTTTTGCAGCCTTTGGCGCTCGGGAAGAAACATATCAAGCTAAAGCATTCAACGTCGGAGACAATGAGAAGAATCTTACGATGTTTATTCCAAAAACGATAGAAATTCAACAAGGTATCAACGTTGTGTTCCGACTAACCAGCGAAAAGTAACCTTTTCAATTTAACTCTGGCTTACCCCGGAGTTGCTTTGTGCGAAGGGCGAGCTAAAAAGAACTGAGTTGAACCATCCACCGGCAACTAAGCTCGTCAATGTGCTACGATGTATTACATTGCAACACAAACCGGAGTAATTCTGATGAAAAATGATATGCTCAGCACGCGCATCGATCATGAAACCAAAGTCGCATTTACCACTATTTGTGATGAAGTTGGCTTAAGCCCGTCCCAAGCGTTAAAGCTATTCGCCCGCGCCGTGATTAATTATGGCGGCATTCCTTTTGAGCTCAAAGCACCGCAACCAAATGCTGTAACCGCAGCAGCGATGAAGGAACTGGTGGAAGGTAAAGGTCAGCGCAGCGATTCTGTGGATGCCATGTTAAATGAACTGACTGTCGGCAAAGTGCTAAATGCTCAGCCTTGAATTTTCGACACAATTCAAAAAAGACTTCAAAAAAATTACTAAAATGCCAATTCCAGACATTTTGGAAGTTGGCGATATTATTTCTCAGCTCCAACGCGGCGAATCACTAGCCGCCAAGAATGTGGATCACCCACTACACGGCAACTGGTATGGCTTTCGCGATTGCCACATTAAGCCTGATCTCGTGCTGATCTACCGCATTACCGCTGACACCCTGCAATTAGCCAGAATAGCTTCTCACAGCGAGCTCTTTTAATGGCAACAGAAATTGGGGGCGACATACCTGTTGGCTGAAATAGCTCCTCCCTCCTATTTCGCAGTATACTCTGGCAAACAACTGACGAAAGAATAACCACCTATGCAAGATATCCGCTGGCAACAAAGATTCGAGAATTTTCAACGCGCCTTTAGTTTGTTGCGTGAAGCGATGGAACAAGATTTTCAGCAATTTAACCAGCTTGAAAAAGAAGGCGTGATCCAACGATTTGAATTCACTTTTGAACTCGCTTGGAAAGTGCTGAAAGACAAAATGGAACATGATGGGCTGATTATCGACCAAATATCACCCCGAGCCGTGGTGCGGTTAGCCTACCAGTCGAAATACATTGAAGACGCGGAAGTATGGTTACGGATGATTGGCGACAGAAATTTAATGAGCCACACTTACGATAGCGCGAAATTTGAAGTGGTATTGCAGTCCATCGGTGCTGAGTATCTGCCGATGTTATCAGAGTGGCGCCTCAGTTTATTACAAGAAATTCTGGATCCGAGCTGAGATGAACGATGTTTATGGTTTCACTCCCGCCCAATTGCAGATGATCCGGCAGGTACTAGCACAATTTCCGGCCATCGAAAAAGCAGTATTGTTTGGTTCCCGTGCAAAAGGCACGATGAATACTCGCAGTGATATCGACTTAGCCGTCACAGGGAACTTGTTGGACCGGCATCAACTGGCCCAAATTGCACTGGCTTTCGACGAAACAGATCTGCCATGGCAGGTCGATTTGAAAGCGCTGCACGACATCCAAAGCAAAGCACTGCTTGAGCATATCGCCAGAATAGGCCAGCAAATCTATCCTGAAAAAAGTGAGGTGGAAACTCACTAACTTGTAATGAGGGCGGTGTGAGTTACCTGAAAAAAACTACTGCGATAACCTTAACCCATACAATAATTAAGGTCTAACCGGCATCGTCGCACCATCCCCAACCACAGTATTCCAGGGTTTCACCTGCCAGCGTGCAACCAATCCGTTCAGCACATAGGGATCAGCTTTGGCAAAAGCGGCCGGAATATCGGCACTGTCACAGCGAAATAGCAACATGGCGCCATCTGCCGGATCGCCGACCGCACCACCAAGCAACAATTCTCCGCGCTCAGCGGCCTGCCAGGCCAACGCCAAGTGCGCCATCCGGAACTCGCCGCGGCGTTGCAGATAATCGGCAGCGATATCGTAAATCAATAAAAAGTGCATCAGTAAAACTCCCTTCCTTATATGCAATAAATCATCAAGCCACTGCCAATTTCAGCGCTATCCCGGTTAACGTCATCGCCACCAGCGCATCAAACATCCGCCAGCGTTTGGGTGAACTTAACACGGTTTTTAGCTTGGGTGCCAAAGCAGTCAGACTACTAAACCATAGCAGGGACGCCAGACAAGCACCGATGGTGAACCAACCCGGTTGTGGTTGCAAGGTGCCGACGCCGCCGATCAATACTACGGTATCCAGATACACATGCGGATTCAGCAAGGTAATCGCAAGTGCGGTTAAAGCAGTTTGTTGCCAGGGTTTGACCTGTACTTGTTGCGTTGCCAGCAGCCCGGCACTGCCTTGCCAGGCGCGACGTGCTGCGCCATAAGCCAGCCATAACAACATCAGCACGCCACACCAGGTCAGCACCGGCACCAGCGGTGGAATAATTTGTTGTAGCCACTGCACGCTGTATACGCCGGTGATAATCAGTAGCGCATCGCAGCTGATGCAGACCAGCGCTATCACCAGCCGATTCGCACCGGCCATACTTTGGCTCAGCACCCAGATATTCTGCGCGCCGATGGCGACAATCAGACTGAGTCCGACAGTAAAGCCGGTAAAAAATGACAACATAGGTTCTTTCCTCAAAAATGCAGATCTGCCGTAGGACACTCACAACAACACTGGCGACAGTCTAAAGATCCACACTACAATGAATCCAACGAATAATTTTCAGATGCCATGAGTTTTAATCATGATTGACTACCGACTCCTGCAAGCTTTAGCCGCGGTCATTGCACAACAAGGGTTTGAAAAAGCCGCGCAGCAGCTGTGTTTAACCCAATCGGCCATCAGCCGCCGCATCAAACAGCTGGAAGCGTTGCTCGGCCAGCCGGTGTTGCTGCGAACCACGCCGCCGGTCGCCACCGCTACCGGCCAGCGGCTGCTAAATCACTTGCAACAAGTACGGCAAATGGAAGCGGCGCTGGGGCTGACTGATGATCCTGAACATTTGGTGGTGCGTCTTGCCACTAACGCCGACTCGCTGGCAACCTGGTTGCCACAAGCTTTGGTGCTACCGGAACATCCAGGCGTGCAGTTTGATTTAGTGGTTGAAGATCAGTCGGTTGGCTTAAAACGGATGAAACAAGGTGACGTCATGGCCTGTGTTTGTGACGCGGCGCAGCCAGTGAATGGCGGTGCAGTGTTGTACCTGGGAGCGCTACGTTATCGTGCAGTAGCAAGTCGCGATTTTGTAAAACGGCATCAACTCACTGAAAACCTGGCAGAAAAAATTACCGCTTTACCTTGTATGGTGTTCAGTCAGGACGACCAACTGCAACATCAGTATTTGCAGGACATCGCCGGAGCCACACCGCAGCGGGTACATTTGTGCCCATCTTCCGAAGGTTTTGTCCGCTCAGTGCTGGCCGGACTCGGTTTTGGTTTGCTCCCGGAATTGCAAAGTCAGCACTTGCTGGATTCTGGCCAACTTATTGATTTATCCCCCGGTTATTTTCTGGATACACCGCTGTACTGGCATTATTGGCAAAGCGAAAGCCCGCTGCTGCAGTTATTGCGACAGCGGGTGGAGCTGACAGCCCGCGCGAATTTAGTTCAGGTCTAATATTAGGTTGGTAAAGCTAGAGCTTTTGTTGAGTCCGGCTTAAATTCAGCGGCAGTTGACGTTTGTGCCACCCCACGCCAGCGCCATAACAACCAGATCGCCAGACAATCAACAAAGACTGCAAATATCGAGGCTTCGGCCCCAAAACTGCCGCCGGTCAGCCAGTCTGGTTTTGCTTGCAGCTGTGGTAACAACCAGCCGTTATGCTCATAGCCACTGACCTGAAACCCCAGCAGATACCCTTGTGCCCAATTCCAGCCAAAATGCAGACCCAGCGGCAACGCCAGGCTGCGGGTTTTTAGATAAGCCAGACCAAGCAACAATGAAGCTAAAGCCAGATCCAGCATTGCCACCACTTTGGCACTGCCTTCAAGGCCAGGATTTTCCCAGTGTCCGGCGGCAAAAACAGCGGCAAATAATAGCTGGGTTGGCCAGACGCCCAGCCCATCGATCAATCGCTGAAAGACAAAACCCCGAAACAGTAACTCTTCCAGCGCCGCGCCTAACAACAGCAAATATGCGCCTAAGACTAAATCTGCGGCTTGAAACTTAGGATTGATACCAAAAGTTGCTGCTGAAAAAGACCACATCAGCAACGCAATCACAGCCATCATCGACATACCAGCAGCAGTCCCAAACAGTAACTGTTGCCACCAGCGTGAATTCAAAGCCAGCCCCAGATCGGCCAGTCGTTGTCTTCGTAACAACACACAACTCCAACTGACTAACAATAAAAACACCAGTGCCAGCGGTTCGAGCTGCATGGTGCTGGCGCCAAGACCAGCCAGCCAATCTCTGGTCGGTTTATAAAGTTGACGTGACAGGGCAAGAATGGCGATAAACACCAATACCCACCAACCATTTCTCAGTTGCTGCTGCGCATTAAAGAATATTTTATTCATAAAGGATTTCCGTTTTTTTGAATCATAGTTCGGCTATTTGCCTTGCAGGCCGATACAAATGGCAAGTTAGATGCCAATAAAAATAAGCATATGATTCAATGCCTTAGTGTGTGGTGAAATTTATTAAAAACGGAATACGACCAGTTAATCGTCATTTATGTAATAAAGTGGTTAAAGATCAATGAGCTGGAAGTTTGAGCAGGATGTGGTAGGTAGAGCGGGGATCACAGAATGAACAAGACGAGGCCAGCATCAGCTGCTGACCTCAATAAACTCAGGGACTTACACCTTGTACGGCATTGCACCCAAATAGTCTTTTTTACCAACATCAACACCGTTGTGACGCAAAATAGCGTAGGCGGTGGTCACGTGAAAATAGAGGTTCGGGATAGCGTGCTGGATCGCAAACTCTAAGCCAGTCAGGTATTTACCTTCCCAGCGTGGCTGGCTGATATGACGCTCAGCTGCTTCGGCCAAATCTTCGGCTTTAAAGCTGTTGATATAGTCCAGCGTTTGCGCAATACGGGTTTGCAGCTCGGCCAACGTGGTTTCGCTGTCGTCATGTTTTGGCGCGCTGTCGACGACACCGGCTAAGCGGGCCACACCAATTTTGGCGGTATCGCAGGCAATTTGTACCTGACGGATCAGGTTAAACTGGTCCGGTGCCAATCTTGAATTTAACAGCACCGACACATCGTATTTTTTCGCTGTCGCGGCAAGTTCAGCTTTGGCCAGAATGGCGTTCAGGTTATTCAGCATTTTGCTAAATTGCACTACGGTTAAGTCATAAAGCATGGTCATTCCCCGGTTTGGTCAATAGAAGCGACGACCCAAAGGGGGCGCCGCAGAAATACAGCTGATCAGGAAATGGGGGAGCGCTGGGCGTTAATCAATCCGTCTGGGCTGATAAATCCGGAAAAGACGAATGTCTGCGCCTGTCAGCGGGTCATTTTTTTCACAAACACCACCACGAACAAGGCGATGGTAAAACTGCCGGTAAATGCCTCAAAAGCGGCAAATAACCGCGACCAGCCAATCGGCGTGATGTCACCGTAACCCAGGGTGGTAAATGTCACCACTGAATAGTACAAACAGGTGCCGAATAACTTCAGCTGCTGCCAAAAACTATCGGCCGGATTAAACTGCAACAACTCGCCGCCGCTGACCACGCCAAGGAAAAAATAACAAATGGCGCAAAGGAAAATCAGCAATAGCGAAAACAGCACTACCCGCACCGGCTCTTCGCCATAACCGCAAAACACATCAATCAGTTTTGACAGCAACCTCGGTTTACTCCAACGCGGATACTGAAACCGGCGCATCCGCAGTTCCTGTTGAATATAACGGCCTGATAATACAAACAAACCTTCATGCTCAGCGGCTTTTCTAAGGTCGCGGTAAATTTCTTCTGATTGTTCAAAATAATCATTGGCGAGCGCCCGGTCGCGAATTTTGTCGGCCTGATGGGCGATTTTTTCCTGCCGTAATTGTTTACCGAGCTGCATATTTTCAAGCCGCGCGCCAGCCCATTTCACCCCGAGCAAATTCGCCTGCTGCATGCAGGTCCAATGCACATTGGCCTCACGCAGGTCGGCTTTCATCAGATTCACTTCGGTCAGATTGGCTTTATACAAATGCGCGCCATGTAAATTGGCGCGATATAAATCGGTGAAACTTAAATCGTAACCAGGTTGCCCCGGTGCGGCAGCCAGATTTAACCCCGTAAGCTGCGCACGTTTAAGCGCTAAACCACGCAGCTGACCACCACTTTTGGCGTACAGTTCTAACGCAGCTTTGTCGCCGGGCTGGTCTTTACAAATCGTCGGATCGTGCCAATAACAAAGGCCGGACGCAGCGGCCGGTTCGTGGCAACAATGTTTTGGATCGTCTTCCTGATAACAACAAAGAGGGGCGTCGGCCATCCACTAACTCTGAGTGTAAGGAACAGGTGAAGCTAAGTGTAGTCGTTGCACCCAGAAGTGAAATATCAACATGCCAGCGGCAGTCAGCACTGCAATACCAGCAAACAAAACCCACATCAGCATGGGTTGATTTAGCTGCTTGGCAATGACGGTATAAGCAAAACCCGACAACAAACCGGCAAATAAATTACCCAGCGCCATCGCCACAAAGTAGTAGCCCATATACATCGCGGTTTGATGGCGTGGTGCGATGGCGGCGACATATTCCTGACTTTTGGGCGACGCAATCATCTCGCCACAGGAAAATACCACCACAGCGCCCACGACCGTCACACCGCCAACCAGCAACATGCCGGACAGGCCACAACCCAGCAAACCAGCGGCCATCACCAAAGTACCAACCACCAGCACCGGCATGGCTGGCCAGCGCTGAATAAAGGTACTGATGGCAATTTGCGCCAGCACGATGGTGGCAAAACCCAAATTCACAATATATTCCGGGTTGATCTGCCGGTATTCAGCAGCCCACTGGCTGGCCAACTGTTCAGCGTTCAGTTGTTGCTGCGACAACGCCTGCAAGCCCGCCGCCATCTCGGCTGGCGGCAATAGAATTTTGTGGTGCGCCAGTTCCAGCACCAAACTTTGCCACTCGGCGGCTGGCAGCGAGGCGAATTTCGTCGCCAGCGCAGGTAAAGCCGCCGCCAGCTGCGGAATATTCACCGCGGCAAAATAATCCAGCAGCGCCGGTGACCAGGCCGCCAGCATGTGCACCAAATCGCGGGTGTCGACGTAATCGCGTAAATACACCGGCAAGGTGATAAACAGCTGATTGTACGCGGTAAAAAAACCGGTCAGCAGCAACAGAAAACACACTACAGGGCCATTACCCAGCACCTGCAGCATTTCCTGCAACACCTGGCGCACTGTGCGCTGATCTGCGGTATTGACCACCGGATCGCGATACCAAAACAGCGCCGGAATAAAGTTGATTAAAATCCAGATTGAGGACATCACAAACACCCAGTCCCAACTGATCGCCCGTAAATAACCCGCGATCAGCGGCCCCACAAAACCGCCGATATTGACCATGGTGTAAAAAACGCCAAAGGCCAAGCCGCGATTACTGTCATCACTACAACGGCCGACGGTGCCCACCACGACTGGTTTAAAACAGGCCGCGCCAACTGCGACTGCGGTAAAAGCCAGAAAAAATGCCCAAAAAGTTTCGACTTGCCCCAGCAGGTAATAAGACGGTGCCATCAGCGCAAAAGAGCATAAAAACATGCGCCGATAGCCGTATCGATCGGCCAGCGCGCCAGTTAACACCGGCAGTAAATACAGCAAAAACGGGATCATGCCCTGCAATAAACCCCGCTCCTGATCGCTAAACCCCAGGCCACCGTGGCTGGTTGGGCTCGTCATATACAAAGAAGACAAACTGAAAAAGCCGTACCAGGCCAGTCGTTCGAAAATTTCCATGGTATTGGCGACATAAAAAGTCGCCGGAAAAGGGCTACGTCGGACTGTGCTCATCGGTTTGTCTCTGAGTTTTTTTAACTAGTTGAAGTAGGGGCGCTGCAATACGAGTTCGGCACAAAGCAAATCACTGAGCGCAGTACCTACGGATTTAAACAGCGTGATTTCATCACGATGTTGCCGCGCTGGCAGATTGCGGCGGCATAGTTCAGCCAATTCAGCGCGAATGTCGCTCGCGGAAAATTGCTGCTCGGCAATTGGGATCAACAGCTCGCCCGCTTCATTCAGCACATTGTTGCAATCATCGACATAGACCGAAGCGCGCCGGACTAACTCAGTGTCACATTCGCGTTGCTGCGGGCTGTGATTCCCAAGCAAGTCGACGTGACAGCCCAGCGGAATATGCTTACCAAATAGCAAAGGCGTCGCTGAACCGGTGGCGGCAACGATGATGTCGGATTGCTGACAGGCTTCATTGATGTCTTGCACCACTTGCACTTGCAGCCGTGGATAGAGCTGCTGCACTTTGTGACTAAGCTGACGCACCGCCGCCTGATTACGGCTCCACAACAGCACAGTGTGTAAATCATGTTCCGCCAGATGCGCTTGCAGCAGCGGCAACGCCAATCGGCCACTGCCAAGTAATAACAGGGTGCGGGAATCCGGCCGCGCCAGATAACGGGACGCCAACGCCGATATTGCGGCGGTGCGCCAGCAAGTCACGCTGCTGCCCTCGACCCAGGCCAGTGGCACGCCGTTATCGCGCCGGTACAACAAAATGCTGGCGTGTAACGCAGGTAATTGTTGCTGGGCATTATTCGGGAAATAACTAAAGGCTTTCACCGCAATCACCTGTTCATTCCAGGCCGGTAATAAGGCAAAAGCTTCCGGAAAACCCGGTGTCAGCGGCCACACCTTTCGTGGCGGCATCGTGAACTCTTTGGCAAAACCTTGCTGTAAAGCATTGATCAAAAGCGGAAAATCCAGCACTTGATCCACTTGTTGTGCACTAATAATTTGCATTGCGTACTTCTCTAAAAATAAAAGGGCAGTTTTGGCTTAGCATTCCAGCGCAAACTGCTGGGGCGCTTTGGTCAGCTGCAGATAACCATGTGCCGTTACCAGCACATCATCTTCCAGTCGCAGCCCGCCATAATTGGGCAGATAAACCCCTGGCTCGATGGTCACCACAGCGCCGGCTGGTAATTTCAGCTCGTTGCCGGGGCTTAAAAAAGGTTGTTCGTGCAACTGCAACCCGACGCCATGACCAAGCCCTGGCCCGGCATAACGCCCAAATTCGGAGCGCTGTAACACCTGATCGGAAATGGCAAATAACGCACTGGCCGAAACCCCGGCTTTCACGGCTTTTAACGCGGCTTGCTGCGCTTGTTGCACCGCCTGAAACAGCTGCAACTGCAATAAATCGGCTTTGCCTGCGACATAACTGCGGGTCATATCACTGCGATACCCGTTCACCACAGCGCCAAAATCCACCAGAATTAAGTCGCCTTTTTTCAGCCGCTGCGTGCCAGGCAAAGCATGTGGCAAGGCGGAACGTGCGCCAAAACCAACAATAGTCGCGAACGACAAGGCTTCAGCGCCAAGCTTTTTCAACCGATATTCAAGTTCGGTGGCAAAATCGATTTCGGTGATGCCCGGTTGCAACAGTGGCAAGGTTTGGGCTAAAGCAGCATCGGCAATTTGCGCCGCCCGCTGAATTTGCACCACTTCCCAGTCGTCTTTCACCATCCGCAAGCTGGTCAGCACCGGTAAGCAAGGGCTGAAGTGAAAAGCCGACAAATCCTGTTGCAGCAGTTGCCATTGCTGCACACTCACCGACTCAGCTTCATACCAGACACGGCTCACTTGCTGCGCCGCAAACTCCAGCGCCAGTGCTTCGCCAAGACGCTGCTGATCACGATCACGACAAATCACCCGGCAGCCATTTTGCGCCACTGCGCATTCCTGCCGCGCCTGTGCTTCAAAACGGTAATCGGTGATCAAAGCCACGCTGTGCTGGGTCAACACCACACAAGCCGCTTCACCGGCGTAGTTCACCAGATAACGTAAATTCTCAGCGCCAAAAATCAGCGCCGCCTGTTGATTGGCTTGTTGCATCGCTTGGCGAAACGCCGCCAGACGATTGGCAAACTGTGGCTGCAACGGCGCCAGCATTGGAATTCCTGTATTCATCGGAAGATAAATCCTTCTGCAAAGGGGTCCTGAGGATCAAGATAAAACTGTTGGCGACCGGTGACATAAGCCTGACCTTGCACCCGCGGGATCACCGCCGGATAGCGGCCGTATTGCACCAAATCAACTATGGATAACTGAAACTGCGAGCCGAGAATGCTTTCGATCACCAGGGATTCACCGACCGCCAGCTGGCCTTGTTGCTGCAAAATGGCGGCAAGACCGGAAACGCCGCTGCCGGTTGGGCTACGGTCAAGCTCGCCATCGGCAAACACACAGACGTTGCGCATGTTGGCTGGGCTGGTGGTGTTGGCTGGATGGTTTGCTTCTTTAAAATTGAGCGGTGCGCCGGAGGACAGCGGCGCGCCGTAGAAGATAGTCCCATATAAAAAATTTAAATCCGGCTCAAACGGATGCTGAAGCTCAATTTGTGCCGCCAGCGCCAGCTTAATGCGCTGACCCAGGTCAATAATTTGCCGGTGATTGCTCGCCGCCAGCGACAACCCAATACTGGCCGCGTCGACATACGCATAAAAAGCACCGCCATAGGCGAGGGTGTAGCGTAAATCGCCAATGCCCGGCAAATGCAGCGGCTGGTCGCTCGCCACCACAAAAGATGGCACATTATGAAACCAACAATGCTGCACCCGCCCTTGCTTGACCTCAGCAAATAACCGGATCTGGCCACAAGGCGCATCGACTGCAAAGGAAGTAACAGGCTCCGTCATTGGCACCACGCCGGCTTCCACTGCCACTTTGGCCAGCGCAATCATCGCATGACCACACATGGTGCTATAGCCTTCGTTATGCAGGAAAATCACCCCAAACTCACTGTCGGCGCGCTCTGGTGAGACGATAATGCAGCCGTACATATCGGCATGACCACGCGGCTCCCACATCAGCGCCCGGCGTAAACCATCAAAACGCTGCTGACAATCACGGCGCCTCGCCAGCACTGAATCGCCTTGTAGCTCAGGAAAACCTGCAGTGATGATCCTTAGCGGTTCGCCACCGGTGTGACAATCGAGCGTGCTGATTTCAACCGCAGGTGCTGCTGAAGATGCCTTGTGATCGAGTGGCGGTTGCCACTTTGCAAATCGCTGAAAGCTTTGCATATAAACTTCTGCTCCGGCCTGGTATTAGTTCTGGTACCGGCACTGCTTCGTGCACTGCGTACAAGTGAAAACCCTTGATATAGAATATTGTATACAATATATTTGAATTGAAAGTAAACAGTTTCCGGAGAATTTATGACGAAGATGATGTTTTTATTCAGGTGCCAGGGCTTGCTCAACAGCTGTTTGCTGATAAGCAGTTTGATTGTGAGTGGCATCGCCAATGCCAATCCGGCCGCCACCCGAAAAACCGCCAGCGTGGATCAAATCCTCAGTCAGCAGCACCAATGCAGCACCAGCCTGACTTTGCGCTCGGCGGCCCTAACTCAGCCGCAACAACAAGCGGCCTGTGCCCAACTTGCCGCCATCGAACAGCGGTTTCATCAGTTGTTTCAAACTGCGGGCAAGCCGGTGAAGCACGATCACAACACCATGCTACGCGCCAATATTTATCAGTCAAAACAGCAGTATGTCGAATTCGCTGGTCAGCATTTTCAGATGCCTACCGACAACGGTGGGATGTATCTGGAGGGTTTTCCGGATCTGCCGGGAAATCAGGCCGAGTTTGTTGCTTATCAGCGCGAGCAAGGCCAGGTATGGAATTTAAGCCATGAGTTTGTGCATTATCTGGATGGGCGTTTTAACTTATATGGTGATTTTTGTGCCACGTTGCACGACTCGCATGCACCGCCAGAAAACTGCCCGACGCCAGCGCCCGACACGCCTTATTTAATCTGGTGGACCGAGGGCATGGCCGAATATGTGGCGCATGGCGCAGACAATCCGGAAGCCTTGAAACTGGCGACAACCCAGCAATTTAAACTCAGCGAGTTGTTTCACACCGGTTATGAGCGCAATCACGGCAGCGATCGGATTTATCGCTGGGGTTATCTGGCGGCCCGTTTTTTACTGGAACAACAAAGGCCGCAAGTGGACAGGATGCTGAATTTACTTCGAAACGGTGATTATCCCAGATATCAGGCATTGGTTCGCAGCTGGGGAACTTCGATGGATCAGGAGTTTAGTCTGTGGCTGAAGCAGCAAGCAGTTACCGGAATAGCCGTAACTCCGGTTGTGAGCAGCGGCAAAAATAGCGCCAATTAAACGGTTATAAAGCGCGCTGCAAACTACTGCGCAGCGCGATAAGTTGTTGACGCAGCGCAATAATATCTGGCTCGGCCATGCCACATTTCATCCCGAGATTGCGGTTGATTTCACTGGCGGCTGGCCGAAGCGCTAAGCCCGCTGGCGTCAGGCAAATTTCTAACGTCCGCTCGTTATCCGGCTGGCGGCGACGGGTTAACAAGCCCTGCGCTTCCATCCGTTTAATCACCGGGGTTAAGGCGCCGGAATCTATATGCAACTGCTCGCCGATATCTTTCAGCGCCAGGCCGTCCTTTTCCCACAAAATCAGCATCACAAGATATTGCGGATATGTAAGCCCAAGCTGATCCAACATTGGTTTATAAATTTTGGTCATCAACAAGGAAGTGGAATACATCGCAAAACACAGCTGCTGATCCAGATGTAAAGCTTGCAAACGGTCGGCTGATAACGGCTCAGTGGCAGTCGTCAGCGGCAAAGTAGTGGTTGGCGTTTTGGCAGGCATGGTGACATCCGAAGCAGCATCAATAGCGCAAGGGTAAACAGAGCAGGCCAGAAGATCAATAACTTCTGGCCTTCATCATTGAAGTTGCAGGCTAAACACCCGTTGTACCTGAAACTTCAGGGACAACGGGCTTTTGCTGTTATAAATACTTCTGCAAAAAGGCTAAATAAGCATTTTGCGCGGTGATGCGGTTGGCTTTTTTGACAAAACCGTGACCTTCATCCGGGAATAAAACATATTCCACCGGCACCCCGTTTTTCTTGATGGCAGCGACCATTTCGTCACTTTCCACCTGCAATACACGTGGATCATTGGCACCTTGTACCACCAGCACCGGTTTTTTCACTTTATCGCCATGAAATAACGGTGAAATGCGACGCAGGCGTTCACCGTCTTTGGTCGGATCGCCAAGCTCGGCGTACAAAGATTCCCGGAACGATTCCCACCATGGTGGAATACTTTCCAGCGTCCGTACCCAGTTGGTCACGCCAAAAATATTGATGCCCAGTTTAAATTCATCGGTAAAGGCCATCGCCGCCATCGTCAGATAACCGCCATAGCTGCCGCCCATGACGCCAATGCGGTCGGTGGCGACCCAGTTCAGCGACTGCAGATATTTTTTACCGTAAACAATGTCCTGCAAATCGTCTTCACCGTGTTTTAAATCATCCAGATGGAAAAAGGTTTTGCCATAACCACTGGAACCCCGGTTATTCACTGACAACACCGCATAACCCTGATTGACCAGATGTTGGATCACCGGGCTGTAACCAGTGCGGGATTGTCCGCCCGGGCCACCGTGGATCCAAATAACGGCCGGCACCCGACTATTGGCGCTGGCTTGTTTTGGCTGATATAACAAGGCCGGAATTTGCACCCCATCAAAACTGGCAAACCGCACCACTTCGCTCATCACCAAGTTGTTTTCGTTGATGGTGCTGTCGAGCGCCTGGGTTAAGCGGTTGGCGGTGGCATCACCAATTTTCCAGACGTATAAATTGGATGGACTGTTGTCGGCGTTGACGTAAAAGCTCAGATACTGGCTATCTGCTGAAAAGCTGATGCCACGTAAATCGCCATCCGGTAGTTTTGGCAGCTGCAGCGGCTGGCCGGTATTTTGGTCGGTGATTTGAATTTTGGTGGAAGCATCTGCGTTAATGGCGGTCACTTTGTATTTGTTGTCTTTGCTAAAGCCGATGTAGCTGATATCCCAGTCCGCTTGCTGATAGACCGCACTTTGCTTGCTGGCAAGGTCATAACTAAATGCCTGACTGAATTCCGAACTTTGATCCGAGCCAAAAATCAGCTGTTTACCATCGCGACTAAATCCATGCGCGGCAAAAGTGACCTTGCCATCGTGTGGTGTGATATGCAGTGGGGTTTTGGCTGGGTCTTGTAAATCGAGTAAATACAGGTTGTTGTCAGCGTTGGTGCGCTCTTTGCTCAGCGCCAGATAACGACCGTCGTCACTGATCGCCGCCACTTCAAAACCTTCGTTGTTTTGATACACCAGCGTGCGAGCGTAGGTTTTAGCATCGTACTGATACAAATCGAAAAATTTTGGGTCGCGCTCGTTACTCATCACAAAAAACGCCGTATCACCCAGCCAGCCGCCAAACATCGCTTTGAGTTTGTCACCCGGCGTTAAATCCACCACTTTGCCGTCAGCTTCCAATACATACAGGTGGTGCAGTTCGTTGCCGCCCTGATCGGCGGTATACAACACCCGATCATCCTTCGGGAACCAATCAACTGGCGTCACCGCGTCAGTGGTTGAGGTCGTCAGCGGTTGCCAGGTTTTTCCATCCAGACTGACCCGGTACAAATTAAAGACCCCGGTTTCATCCGAAGCCACCAGCAACGACTGACCATTATGGTTTATCGCGCTACCCTGATAGGACTTAGTGGCATAAAACTGCTCGGCACTGTAGTTGGCAAATGCAGGCGCAGCAGCTTTATCTGTCGCTTGATCGGCAGCAACGACTGCGGCAGCGGGTTCAGTGGCTGGAGCGGTCGCCTTCTCGCAACCCGCTAAAATCGACACGGCCAGTAAACTGACGACGAGCACAGACGTTCTGGTTTTATGTTCCGGATAAACTTTCATTCGAATTCCTTCTGCTTTGATGTAAACGAAATTGTTCACTGCAACGCTGGCTGCTCTGTTTACGGCACCGCCAGATCTATAACGAAAGTAAAACGCCGCTGGTTAAAACTCAAGCACTTCAGTAGTTAACCACTAATCATGTTCCCGAAAACCATTGATTTGTAAAAATATATTTCGGTGCTGCCTGAAATAGCCACTTCGGACGACACATGAAAAAAAATTATGCAAAGTTTAGGCTGTAATCCGACAAAAGCAGCGGTTTTGTACTATAGGTAAACCGCCGGATAACGGTAAGTAAAACTAGAAAAACAATGACCCAGGTTACAAAAGGATTGCTATGAAACACATTAGATCGAAACTACATCGTTGCGCTTTTGCCGTCAGTACCATTCTTTGCAGCAATACAGCATTGGCACAAGCTACCCCACCGACCGAAGAAAAAGCCGTTGAACGGATGCAAGTCACCGGCTCCCACATTAAACGCACAGATTTGGAAGGACCATCTCCGGTCACCATCATCGACCGCGAAATGATTGATAAATCTGGTTTTGATAACTTACAACAATTACTGGAACGGTTGCCGACCACCGGCTCCGGTACTTTTTCCACTCGGGGCAACAGCCAGGATTCGACCGCCAATGGTGCGGCGGCTATCAGCTTACGTGGCTTTGGCGCCGATGCGACACTGGTATTGATCAACGGCCGTCGGGTGGCAACCAGCGCTTTTGCCGAAGGCATCGTCAATTCGTTTGTCGATATCAATAGCATTCCGGTCGCCGCCATAGAACGGGTTGATATTCTCAAAGACGGCGCATCGGCTATTTATGGCTCAGACGCTGTGGCAGGCGTGGTTAACGTGGTTCTTCGCAAAGACTATACCGGCACTGATGTGTCGCTGGGTTACGGCCAGACCACAGGTCCAGGATATGACGAAACCACTTTTAGCACCGTTTGGGGCACTGGCGATGATAAAAGTAACGCCACCTTAATTCTGGATTATTTTAATAACGGCCAAATTGACAACTCGGAACTGGGGCGATTTGGCAGTGCCAACCAATCCGCATACGGTGGTCAGGATCTGCGTTCGTCACGGGGCTATCCCGGCCGATTTATCGTCGATGGCGTAACCTTGCGTGACCCTGGTTGCCCGGCAGGCAGCATAGCCGGTCAAACTTGTTTGTATGATTATGGCCCGTCCTCTATCGCCATCCCAGCAGCAGAACGGCTTGGTGCTATCTTAAACTTAAGCCGCAAACTGGATGGTGATATTGAGATATTTTCTGAAATCGCGGTTCAGCACAATACCTCAACCGCTGGCGGAGCCGCCACGCCACTGGATGAAGGTGCAGGCCTGACGGTGCCAGGTTCGCACCCGAATAACCCATGGAAAAAAGACATCAAAATAGGTCGATATCGTACTGTTGATGCCGGTAACCGCCGTTGGGACATTACCTCAGACACCTTACGGTTGTTAGCTGGTATTCGCGGCACTTTTAATAACTGGGAATGGGAAGCCGCAGCGCAAAAAGGTCGTAGCGCAGCGACTCAGACCGGTGAACGGGATCAGGGCTGGGTCAGAACCGACTTTTTACAAACCGAAATTAATGCCGGTCGCTATAACCCCTTTGGTGGTGTGCAAAACCCACAATCGGTGATTGATGCCATTACCACCAGCCTGGTGCGTCGCGGTAAATCGCATTTGACCTCAGTCGATGCACATATTGGCGGTGAGTTGTTCCAGCTTGAAACCGGCGCAGTAGGCCTGGCTGCTGGTGTGGAATACCGTAAAGAAGATGCACGCGATACACCGGATGACCAATTTACCCGCGGGCTGATTTTTGGTACTGAATCGGTATCAGCTGCGGCATCCCGTTCGCAAAAAGCGGCATATGTCGAACTGTCAGTACCGGTCATGGAAAACCTTGAGCTGCAACTGGCCGAACGTTACGACCATTACAGCGATTTTGGCGGTACGGCGAATCCTAAAATTGCCCTGCATTTCACTCCAACCGAGACGGTGTCCCTGCGCGCATCCTGGAGCCAAGGCTTCAGGGCGCCATCACTGGCTCAAATTGGTCTTGGTCCATCGCAGGAATCACAATTTTTTATCGATACCTTCCTTTGCCCAACACCAAATACCAATAATCCAGCTTGTGCTTCGACCGACTACACCATTATTTTTGCCGGCAACCCGAATCTGAAAGCGGAAGAATCGGAAAGCTGGAACGTTGGTTTAGTGTGGCAAGCAACACCGGATCTGGATTTCAGCTTGGATCTGTGGAGCATCACCCAGGATAACAAAATTGATGAAGTGCCTTTTGGTGATGTATACCAGGCTGAATGCGGCAATCAGAACAGCATTATTTGTATCCGTTTTGCACCACAACCGGGCCAAACTCTGGGTACATTAGATCGCATCAATAATGGCTACTTTAACGTCAGTTCGCAGGAAGCTCAGGGCCTTGATTTATCGGGCAACTATAAAATGGATCTTGGAAGCAATGGTCTGCTGAAATTTAATCTGGAATGGACCTATCTGGATGAATTTGAAAAAGATAACCGATCCTACGCTGGTGAATACCGTTATCCGCAATATCGCTGGGTCACTTCTGCAGATTGGAGCCGCAACGACTGGGGTGTAGCAGCATCTTTGTCTTACATCGGCGAGTTTGAAGATACCCCGGATATTGATTTTGATGGTTCGCTGGATTTTGATACTGAAACATCAGAAATGGTTGATTCACAAATCACCGTTGATACACAGGTTTATTACAATCTGAATTCGCAAACCAAACTATTACTTGGTGTCAGCAACCTGCTGAATGAGGATCCACCATTTGCAGCAGGGGATGGTGATGGCGATTTATATGGCTACGTCAGCAGCATGTACAGCCCGCGTGGCCGTTATGTTTACGCCAAAGTCAGCTATAAATTCTAAAAACCACAATCGCTAAATTATGTGGCCGGTATGATACCGGCCACATTTTTTTGGTAGGAAACAACCTTTGCCAATGGGTTCATTACGTCAATCAGCCTTGTTAATCCAATCACTTAAAACAATATGAGTTTTGATCCGCACTATCGCCGGATGCGCATCCAGCTCCTCGCGAATTTGATGTAACCTTGTCACTGAATCGGCCTGTACAAACACCATTAAATCAATTTCACCACTGATACCATGACACCGCCGCACTTCCGGAATGGCGGTCAGCAAAGGGATCACATCAGCACAACGCGCGCTGTTGTGTTGAATGTCAAAGTATGCGGCAACTCCTGACATGCTTTTATGGCCGAGCAACACCTGATAACCACGAATTTCGCCGCTTTGCTCCAGCCGCTTTAGCCGTTCCGACACTGCGCTGCGCGATAAATGAACCTGCTCGGCAATCGCTGACACCGATTGGCGGGCATCTTCCTGTAATGCTTTGATAATCAACTGATCAAATTTATCTGACACCAAAGTCTCCATTTTGAAAAAACACCGGCATAACGCCGGTTGGCGCGACAAAACGTCGGCACTGCAGAGCGATTTTCCGCCATTTTGCACTGCAAAAACAAGGTAGCATAGCGCCAGAACTAAACGCAGCTGTCGATCATTCAGATAAAGGCACTTTCCACCATGAATTCGAACCACAAACTCAACCTCTGGCAAGGTGCGGCGTTACTGGCAACCACTTTATTGGGCACCGGCGTGTTTATTTTGCCACAACTGACCATCGCCCAGGCCGGACCTTATGCCAGCTGGGCCTGGTTGCTACTGACGGTGTTGGCGATTCCGGTCACTTTTGTGTTTGCGGCACTGGCACGAGTGTTGCCCCATGCGGCAGGGCCAGCGCATTTTGTCGGGGAAGCGTTCGGGCCGTTGGCCGGTCGGGTCACCGGATTGATGTTTGTGCTGGTGGTGCCACTCGGCGCTTCGGCCGCGATGATGATGACTTATTCTTTTGTCGCGCCGCTCTTGAGCCCTTGGCTTGGCGATTTACGGTATTGGCAGTTGCCGGTCGAGCTAATGTTTTTAATGCTGTTGTGGCTATTAAACCGGCGGGGAGTGCAGTTATCTGCCAAATTGCAGCTCGGACTCACACTTTTGATCGTCGCGGTGGTGCTGTTAATGTTTGGCGCTTTTGCGTATCAGGCAGACAACGTACCTTTACCAGACAAAACCACACTTGAATTCAATACCGTCGGTTTTACCGCAGCGCTGGCACTGGGTTTCTGGAGTTTCCTTGGCGTCGAAGCCATGACCCATTTAGCCCAGGATTTTCGCGACCCCAAACGTGATTTAGTACCGGCGCTGTTGCTCGGCTTGCTGGTGGTCGGTTGTATTTATTTAGGTTGCAGCCATTTGCTGCAGATTTTAGCCAAGCCCGGCGAAGACTTAAGCATGGCCGATGGTTTTAACCGCTTATTTGGCGGCGGTGGTTATCTGCTGATTGGTGTGCTTGGACTTTGTAGTGGCCTGGCCACGGTGAATGTCTACACCGCCAGCGTGGCGCGACTGTGCTGGAGTTTCAGCAACAATGGCGTCTTGCCCAAAGCACTGCAACCACTGAACCGACATCAGGTACCGGAACGGGCGCTGGGCAGTATTTTGTCACTAATGGCGATGGTATTGTGTGGTGCCGAATGGCTGGATGCCGGATTACCGGATCTCATCGGCTGGGTCAATGGCGTGTTTGTGCTGATATATCTGGGCAGTATGTCGGCAGCACTGCGGCTCCTCCCTTCGAAACACCGGCTGGTGGTGTGCATCAGTATCGGCATTTGTTTATTGCTGGTTTGGATGCTGGGCCCAGCCATGAGTTATGCGCTGTTGCTGATTTTGATCACTGCGCCGCTCCTGTGGTGGCAACAACAGTGGTTGCGTGCTAAAACCGTGTGAACTTCATCGCACCCAAAAAATAACCGCAGCCGATGCAACAGCTGCGGTTATCAGGTAAAACTGATTTTATAGAGCTGTGACGTTATTTAGTCGCCAGCGCCATTTCCAGTTCGGAATTCATCACAATACCTTGCTGATTCACATCCATCTTCAGCGCCATTTTCATGGTGCTGCCAGAGAATTGCTGAAAGTCTGGCGGAACTTCAGTACCGCTGGCCTTCATGGCAACTTCCAGCGCTTTAAAGAAACGGCCATAGTCCATGCTAAAGCTCAGCAAGCCATTTTTAGTCAGGCTTTCTTTAGCAACGGCAGCAGATTGGGTGGTTGCTGTAGGCCCAACGTAGATCAGCAGGTGCGAATCAGACAAGGCTAATTTTGGCTGAATACCCAGCACCGCCATTTCCGGGATAATGGTCGCTAAATCCAGCTCTGCACCGGCCGCAGGTAATGCAACCGTTGCCAGCGGTGGGTAAAACGCTTTGATCCCTTCAAAGAAGGTGCGGGCGTTATCAGCAGACACCGTTACCAGCGCGTCAGCACTTTTCAGGTTGCTGGTGGTGAGGTCAAGCTCGGCGTCGTTAATTGTCACCGACAGACCTTGCAAGCCACTGGCCATACCGGCCATCGCCACTGCCGCTAATGGATTTGATTGTTTCATCTGCGCTTGCATCTCGGCCAACGGCTGACAGCTATAAGCCGGTTCAGTTAAACCGGTCCAGAGTTTGCCCAGCGTTGGCGCCAGTTGCGCCACATCCAAACCAACTGCCGTAGAGAACATGCCTGAATTCTGAACGGACATGGTATGCGCCGGCAGGAAACCACGTAATGCAGCCAACAACTTCACTGTTTCCTGATTTTCAGTTGGGATCAACATCCGGCCCGTCACTTTCAGCAACGCTGAATTGGACAGGTCAAACTTATTGTCGATAAACATGCCCGGCCAGCTGGCGCTAATCGCAGCGACGTCAGCTTCACAAGCCGGGTTGCGCCAAGCGGCCAAAGCGACGGTGGTTTCTGCACCAAACACAGCTTCAACGTCTTTCGCCAGACGGTTACCGTCTTTACTGGTCAGGAACTTGCTGAACTGTGCGGTGCTCAGATAACCATAAGCACCTTTTTCCAGCTGATACTTTTTCTGTAAATCTTTGATAGTTGAAGTATTCGCCAGATTTTGTTCTGGTTTCTCTGCCAGCATCATGATGGCCAGATGCTGCTTCTCAAATTTCTCTGAAGTAAAGGCGATAGTCGCCCAGCCGTTTTGCACCGACACCAGAAAATCCATGCTCAGTTCTTCGTGAGCAAAACGGTACTGCCGATATTTAACGGTGTTAATTTGCTGCGCGACATGGCTAAAACCACTGCTTTTTTCAGCATCATCAAACAGACGCCAGAATGCAGCTTCATCACCCAGTTCCATCCGCAGCACCGGTGACAAACCAACCATGTAGGCCAGGCTGCGCATTTGCGCTTTAATGCCGGTATTGGCACTTAATGCAGCCGGATCTGCCAATGCTTTCATATAAGTCTGCAGCAGTGCCAAACCGAATTTGTGTTGAGGTTCAGTGGCTTCTACTGCCATATCGGCAAAAGCTTTTTGCATATTGGCGTCGTAGTACTGCGGGCCCATGCCAAGGCTGGATAAATAACTACCTAAATCAATTGGCGTTACCTGCGCTGAAAACAACGCGGTGTCGGCTGGAACGTATTCCAGGCCAGCCAGTTCTGGTGCCGAGGCCATGCCCGGGCCAAATTTATAATAAGCCAGCGCTCCGGCGGCAATTACAGCGACAGCTATCAAGGTCTTACGCATTATGCACTCCTTTTCATTGATCCGATGGTAAGACCTATACCCGTCACCCTTGAAGATTCGGGGTATACACGTCATTTTTGACTGCGCCGCTTATGCCTGGCGACAGGTAAATGCCGGGTTACACCATACTTTTTTTACGTTAGTTTGACAAAACGTCTTTATATCACAACAACATGAATTACGCAGACTGATTCTGCGCCAGCATCGCCAATGCCAAAGCTTCAGCGACTTTAATGCCATCAATACCCGCCGACAAAATTCCGCCAGCATAACCAGCGCCTTCGCCAGCCGGGTACAAACCTTTCACATTCAGACTTTGTAAATCGGCACCGCGCTTGATGCAAATTGGTGACGAAGTACGGGTTTCGACGCCGGTGAGTAAACCTTCCGGCCGGGCAAAACCTTTGATTTGCTGATCAAAAGCCGGAATAGCTTCCCGAATCGCGGCAATGGCAAAGTCTGGCAATACTTTAGATAAATCGGTCAGTTTCACCCCTGGCGTGTACGAAGGCTGTACTTCACCAAATTCAGTGGACGGTGTACCGGACAGGAAATCACCAATCAGCTGGGCTGGCGCGTCATAATTTTCACCACCCAGTACAAAGGCCTGAGCTTCTAACACTCGTTGTAATTCAATGCCCGCCAGCGGATGGCCTGGATAATCGCGCTCCGGGTCAATACCAACAACGATGGCGCTATTGGCATTACGCTCGTTGCGTGAATATTGACTCATACCGTTGGTGACGACGCGGCCGGCTTCTGATGCCGCCGCGACCACAGTGCCGCCCGGGCACATACAAAAGCTGTAGACGGTGCGGCCATTGTCACAATGATGGACCAGTTTGTAATCGGCAGCGCCCAGCAACGGGTTACCGGCGTTGCTGCCAAAGCGGCATTCATCAATCATTGACTGGCGGTGTTCAATCCGAAAGCCAATCGAAAACGGTTTGGCTTCGATGTACACACCACGCTGATACAACATTTCAAAGGTATCGCGGGCACTATGACCGACGGCCAGCACCACGTGACGACATGGCAAGGTTTCACCGGTCGACAATTGCAAGCCTGTAACTTCGCCATCGGTCAGCAACAAATCGTCGACGCGGGTACTAAATCGAATTTCACCACCAAGTTCAATAATATTGGCGCGCATTTTTTCCACCATATTCACCAACTTAAAGGTGCCGATATGGGGTTTGCTGACATACATAATTTCATCAGGCGCACCGGCGGCGACAAATTCGCTCATCACTTTGCGGCCATAATGTTTTGGATCTTTCACTTGGCTGTACAATTTGCCGTCAGAAAAAGTGCCAGCGCCACCTTCACCAAACTGCACGTTTGATTCGGTATTTAACGGCTTTTTGCGCCAGAAGCCGAACGTATCTTTAGTCCGTTCCCGCACTTCTTTGCCGCGCTCGAGAATAATCGGTTTAAACCCCATTTGAGCCAGCAATAAACCAGCAAATAACCCACAAGGGCCAAGACCAACCACCACCGGCCTGTCGCTTAACTGCTGTGGAGCCTGTGCAACGTACTTATAGCTGGTGTCAGGGGAGGGTTTAACGTGTTGATCTTTTTCGAACTTTTTAAGCAGCAAAGCTTCTTGTTCGACTTCAACATCCAAAGTGTAAATCAGCTGAATGTCGGATTTTTTGCGCGCGTCATAACCACGTTTGAACATACTGAAACTTTTCAGTTGTTCCGGTTTGATTTTGAGTTTGCTTAGAATGGCCGCTGGCAGCGCAGCTTCGTCGTGATTGAGGGGTAATTTAATTTCAGTTAAACGGATCATGCAAAGTCCTATCGGTGTCTTAGCCAGCATGTCGCCAGCTCACAAGATGGTAATTGCGGCTATTTTACGTCAAATTGGCTGATCAGACGTCATAATTGCCGTTACAATTTGCGTCAGTGCCTGAAAAAAAGCTGCTGACTTGTATTTTTGCGTTTGTTCCGTACAATTTCGCCGCGAAAACCGGCCGCACATTGGCGGATTTATTAGACCCGTGGTTTGGGGAGGTCAACATGGCGTTTGTCGTCACCGATAATTGCATCAAATGTAAATACACTGACTGTGTTGCCGTTTGCCCGGTCGACGCCTTTTTTGAAGGTCCCAACTTTCTCGCCATTAGCCCAATCATTTGTATTGATTGTGGTTTATGCGAACTAGAGTGTCCGGCCAATGCCATTTTCCAACACGACGCTTTGCCAGAAGGACAACAGCCATTCATTGAGCTGAATGCCGAACTGGCGCTGGTGTGGCCCAACATCAACACCGTCAAAGCCGCTCCGGCAGATGCCGATCTCTGGAACGGCGTGCCGGATAAGCTGCAATTCCTGGAAAGCTAACCGTTTGCCACCGCAAAGAGCTGCTGCTCTAAAGTACGGCCTTGCGTCAGACTGCGATATTGCCAGCCCTGCGCGCGCAGCACGCCAATTAAACTGATATCCAAGTCCGGCGCCAGTTCGCGGTCATAGTGGATCGCAAATTCATTTTTCTGCGCATTTTCAACGCTGTTCACTCCAGGCAACTGCCGAAGTACATTCAGCACTAACGCCGCGTCAGCATTTTCTAATTGCAAACTCAGATAACCGATAGCGCCTTGTTGCACTGAACGTTGCTGCACCAGCTTGCCGTGCTCCAGATAAAGCACAGTGCCACACAGCCGTTCCAGCTCAAAAATGTTATGCGAGCTGATCATAAAAGTCGCTTCAGAGGTCAGATTTGCAATAATTTGACGCACTTGCAGCGCATTGACCGGATCCAGACCGGCCGTTGGTTCATCCAGCAGCACCAACTCTGGTTGTCCTAACAGAGCCTGGGCAATTGCAACCCGTTTGCGCATACCATGGCTCAGCACCGTGGCTTTTTGTGAGATGTAATCGGCCAAGTCCACCAACGCCAGCACCCGACGGGTTTCAGCGACAGCGGTCGCTTTATTCATGCCTTGCAGCTGGCCATAAAATGTCAGTTGGGTACCAATCGAAAAATTTGGGTCCAGCATCGCATCTTGCGGTAAAGCGCTGACCCGGCCAGACAAGCCTTCACTACCGGGCTTTTGGCCAAAAATTTCGATATTGCCGTGGTCTTGTTTCAGAAACCCACACAAAATACTGAACAAGGTGGTTTTGCCGGCGCCATTCGGACCAATCAGCGCAATTGGCTCACCGGCTTCGATGCTGAAGTTCAGCGAATGCAGGACCTGATGCCGGCCAAACGATTTAGATAATTGCTGCGCCTGAATAATCGTACTCATAATGATTTTCCTTGTAATGCGATCCGGCCCACCGCCAGCAGTACCACAGTTTGTACCAGCGGCAAGGTCACTTCTTTAAAGGTCGACCACCCCTGATTGCTGAGTAATGCCGGCACTTGCGCGCCAGGCATATATTGCAGCAGCCGCAATACATCCGGAAAATACCAGCCAGCCCAGCTAATCAAGCCAATCAGCACACCACCACCAACAATGGCCAGACAAACCGCCAGTTTCGACGAGCGTACCAACACCGAACACAACGCCATCAATGCGGTAAAAGGCGCCAGTACGATGAACAAATTTAAACCCATGATCAATGCCGCTTCCAGTGCTGCCAGCGACAAACTGTGTTGTCGCCACGCCGCCATGCCAAGCGTTGCCACTAAAGAAATGATGATCAACAAGCCTTGTACCAGCCACTGCCCGAGAAAACGTCCAAAGAAAATAGAGTCGCGGCTGGTCCGTAAGGTCAGAAAACGTAAGGTGCCCCGCGAGCGGTCGCTGCTAGTCTGATCGGCACTGGTGATGACAACCGCCAACGGCAGCAACACCAGACTAATCAACCAGTACACAATCAGCTCGGGTAAAGGCCAGGCCATCAGTTTATACATACCGATCATGCCAAACACCCGGCTCAACATGGCTTGGGTGTCGGCTTGCTGCAGCGCAGCGCTTGCTTCAAAAATGGGGTAACGCAGAATTAAAAACCAGATCACGGCAAATGCCGCTAACGCAAACCAACCGCGGGGGCTGCCAAACAAACGAAATAATTCAAAGCGGGTAATTAACCAGGTATTACGACAAAACTTCGGCAATGAAAAAGCAGTGACTGACATAATGTAGATCCTGATACCAATGAGTTGATTGAGGATAGCAAATGCTGAGCCACAATATATTCATTGTAAATCAATAGGATAAGATGTTTTTATTATTTGACGCCGTCAAATCGGCTATTTTTTGGTAAAAATAGCCGCGATTTAACTTTTTTGTTGTTGTTGTTGTTGTTGTTTCAACCAGAAGTAACTTAACCACGACAAGGCCAGGCAAGCCATGCCCCAACGCAGCCGCTGGGCGAAATTCAGTCCGGGGCGGCTGAAAATCAGGATCAAAGGCGCGTACCAAAAGTACAAAACGCCAAAGGCTAAAAAGAGTTCATTAAAGTTAGGTAACAGTTCCATTACAATCATTCGCTTTGCTCCATAAAGCTACAATCGGCATGGTATGGGGATCCTTCTAAAAATTCAATACAAAATTAAAAATAAAATAAACATTTATTATACATATTTACCTGAATCGACCATAAATCAGCCGATTTAAAGCGAGTGCGCGTCTTGCCACTGCCAGTTAAAAAATTGATGGCAAGACAGGCTGAACTTAAATGTCAAACAAAATCAATGGCTTAGAATTAAACTTGTTTCAGTGATGCAGCTGGTGTGACCGGTTTTAAAACCACAAATCTTTGTATTTGCCGTAGTGAAAATAACCCCATTGCCCCAAACGGCGTAGCGCCGGCAGCGGAAATTTTGGTAAAGCCGTTTGATACAAGGGTAGCATCGGCTGTGCAATGCCCATCACCCGCTCGGCCAGGCGCTTGCCCGCTTGCACTGAAAATGACAAGCCACTGCCACAGTAGCCCATGCTGTACACCACATCACCACGCTCATCTGCTTGATAAATATGTGGAATATCATCCAGCGCCATACAGACCCAGCCCGACCATTTGTATTGGTAGCGAATTTTTTGCAGCGCTGGAAAACTTTGCTGCAACACCTGCAGCAACCGGTCAGCGTAATAAGGATTGGCGGCGTCTTTACCGGTAATGGCGCCACGACCGCCAAATAAAATCCGGTTATCCGGCAGTTTGCGGTAATAGTATTTCAGCGCCCGGGTATCCATCACCACATGGCTGGTCAGAAAATTACAGGCCGCCAGCTGCTCGGCAGTTAGCGGCTCGGTGACGATAATCTGCGACAACACTGGTAACGTGCGCGCCTGTACCCCGGCATGAAAGTTTTTTGGTGTGTAACCGTTGGTGGCAATCACCACTTTTTTCGCCTGCACCCGCGCCGTCGGCGTGATCAATAATTGCTGGCCGGCTTGTTGTTGCCAGTCGATTACCGGTGAACCGCTATGGATCCGGGTACCAGCGTCTCGCGCCAGTCGTTGATAACCCCAAGCCAGTTTCAGCGGATTGACGCCAAAACCATCAGCGTAACGCAAAGCACCAAAGGCTTGTTGGTCACCGACATACTGTTGCTGCACTTGTTGCTGCGTTAACACTTCAACCTGGTAACCAAACATTTTTTGCTGTAGTTCCGCTTGTGCCTGTAACACTTTGCACATTGAAGGTTTATGCGCCATCCGCAGATAACCGGGTTGCTGCATATCACAATCAATACCCTTGGCAATCATCGCTTTGACGGTATCGACACCTTCGCAGAATTCGCGGTAAATGCCGTGCATCACCGCGTCGCCCCATTGTTTTTGCATTTGGGCATAAGGTTTACGGCCACTGGATTTCAGCACAAAACCAGCATTGCGGCCGCTGCAGCCCCAGGCGGTTTGGTTCGCTTCCAGTACCACGGCTTTCACGCCATGCTCAGTTGCCAGATGATAAGCCGTGGAAAGCCCGGTATAGCCGGCGCCAATAATCGCTACATCCACGCTGACATCGCCGCTTAACATGCCGTCGTCGGCCGGTGCCTCGCCAGATTGTGCCGCCCAGTAGCTATCAGGATAGGGTTGATGTTGGCCAGGGGAACTATCGTGCATCGGGTCATACATGGCGCTGGCCGGATTTTTTGCTGTTGTCATAAGAAGTCTGCTTTGTTTCTGCTGAGTGAGGGTCAGTCGGAATTCAGGGCGGAGCCCTTTGTAGTTATGCGGCTAATCATGGCAAGATATACTTACCTTGCCAAGCCTTCCAGACCACTGCATGAATACAATCAACAACATCCACTACCGACCGATGCAGCCCGAAGATTTTGCTGCCGTGCTGCAACTCGGCAATCTGGTGCATGGTGAGGGTTATCTGACGCCGGAATTACTGCAACAGTATTTTGAACGGGGCCTGGCACAGCAGCAAAATGCCAGTTTTGTCGCATATGCTGAAGCACAGCTGGTTGGTTTCCGATTGGCGTTCGCAGCAGGGCAATGGCAGTTAGATCAATGGTGTAGCCCGCAGTTATGGCCTGTTCCGCCAGAAAAAGTCGCTTATTTTAAATGCAATACGGTATCCCCAGCGCAACAAGGGGGTGGTATTGGCGGGCAATTATTACAGCTTTCGATCCAGGCTTTACAACAACAAGGCGCCATCGCTGGCCTGGCACACTTGTGGCAACAAAGCCCTGGCAATGCGGCGGTAAAGTATTTCAGCCGACACGGTGGTGTGCTGATCAAAGAGCATCCGGATAAATGGCGTGCTGAAAGTTTGGCTGGTTATGCCTGTGTCCGTTGTGGTTTTGATTGCCATTGTTCGGCAGCCGAGATGATTTTGCTGTTTCCGGTGCAAAGCTAAGCGGTAAATGTGCTGAAAATCAGCCGCACCTGTTCGCCGAGGATGACAAACGGGAACAGGGCGACTGTGGGAGAGCAGGTTTCACTCAGAAATTTAAAGTTGATCTGACAAACAAAATCTGCACGATAAACACCAGCCAATTTTGTTGCCCATGCCAGATCAAGCAGGGTCAACTCACACTCAATAACAGTTTCACGTGGAACCAAAGAGGCCGGTGCAGCGTGCACTTTCTGGCTGCATGTAAGCACTTACATTTATAGCTGAAAGCACTTTGCTTGCCAAGCCAAATTACAAAATAAGTGGTTGCAACGCATCACCGTTTCAATAAATACCGCTCCAATTCATCGAATGTTTCTCCAGCTAACTACGGCGTTGAAACTCCGCAAAACCATGTAAATCAACTCTTCCCGAGCCATCCTTTCGCCAGAAAACGCTGTTCACAGAAGCATCAGTCTTTGTTTATTTTTCGTACTGATTGTTGTTTTGATCAGCAGTTGGTTGCAGAAGTCCGGATTTCCATCGCATTTGTGGCGGCAGCGCCGGTTTTTTTCTATAGAATCCGCCGCCCCGAAAACCGGGGCACGTTTTGTGTTATTTCCAGGTACTAAAAAGCTGAAATTGGTCTTTCACTAGCGCAACTAATTTCGACAATTTGAGGTGTACATGTTTCGTCGTCCAGTATTAGAGCAAAAATTAAACCAAGCCATCAGACTGAGTCTGTATTCGGCAGCTGCTGCCAGCGCTCTGCTGAGCACTGCCGTTATTGCCCAACAAACTGAAGCCGCCGTGGAGCGGGTACAGGTGACTGGCTCCCGTATTATGCGCGAAGGCGCTATTTCTCCTTCTCCGGTCACATCAATCAGCGGTGCTGAACTGGTTGAAACCGGTGCTCTGAATATCGGTGAAGCCTTAAACGAACTGCCAGCTTTGGCATCCACTTATTCGTTGGCCAACTCGGGTAATTCAATTGGCACAGCCGGTTTAAGCCTGTTGGATTTACGTGGCATGGGTACTTCCCGTACCCTGGTGCTGGTCGATGGCAAACGCCATGTCGCGAGCAGCGCCGGTACGGCTTCTGTCGATACCAACACCATTCCAACCGCCTGGGTGGAAAGTGTTGAAATTATCACCGGTGGCGCTTCGGCCATTTATGGTGCTGACGCTGTTACAGGCGTGGTGAACTTCAAACTGAAGAAAAATATCCAGGGTCTGGACGTTTCGGCCACCGCCAGCAAGGCCAATGACAACCCTTACCACAACCAAAAACTGACCTTCTCTTATGGTCAGGATATCGCCAATGGCGATGGCAACGTAGCTTTTGCAGCTGATTTCGCTACCCAGGATGGCATGAATGCCAACGATCGCAGCCTGACCCGCACGCCATGGTTTGCTGTGACTAACCCTGCCAACAAAGAAACGCAAAAAGATGCCGCTGGCAATACCATTCATGATGGCGTGCCTGATCGCATTACCTTACCAAACGCTGGTTATTACGACAGTTCAGTCAACGGTAACTTCCTGCTGAACAAAGTTTGGTACACCTTTAACCCGGACGGCTCTGTGCGTCCACAGCAGATGGGTACTGTGTTTGCGTCTGATACAGCCTGTCAGAACTGTGAACTGTTGAACCTGCGTGATTACGACGATTTACAGCCAAACTTTGATCGTTACAGCTTCAACCTGAAAGGCGATTACGACCTAACGCCGGAAATGACGCTGAGCGCTTCAGCCAAACACGTGGTGAATGAAGGGTACACCGATCGTCAGCCATCGTTTTTTGAATATGGTTCAGCTTTGGTGATCCAACGCGACAACGCTTTTGTCAGCCCAAGCCTGGGCGCGTTGATGGATGCCAGCAACAAAAAAACCATCAGCGTGCACCGCTTTAACAAAGATGCGGGTCGTCGCAAGGAAGAAAATACCCGGATCACCGATCAGTTTAACCTGGGCCTGAAAGGTCAGTTAAACGACGACTGGTCGATTGATAGCTTTGTCACGCATGGCCAGACCACGCTGAAACAGAAAAACTTCAACAACCTGATCCGGAAAAACTGGGCGCAATCGATTGATGCCATTAACGTTAACGGCCAAATCGTTTGCCGTGATGTGGCCGCTCGTGCCGCCGGTTGTGTGCCAACTTCAGTGTTTGGTAACGGCGCAGTGAACCAGGCTGCAGCGAACTGGTTTAACACCACAGCTTTTTCAGAAGCGAAGATTAAACAACGGGTTATCGGTACCTCTTTTGCCAACAGCAATCTGTATGACTTACCAGCCGGTGGCATCGGTTTTGCCGGTGGTGTGGAATACCGTCATGAACAAAGCGATAACGTGCCGGATGCTTTTGCCGCCACAGGTGCAACCTTCCTGAACGCACTGCAAGCCACCCACGGTAAGTTCCACGTCAAAGAACTGTTCGCAGAAGTGACAGTGCCACTGCTGAGTGATGTGGGTCCATTCCAGGATCTGACCTTTGACGCCGCAGCCCGTTATGCCGATTACAGCACCATTGGTGAAGCCACCAGCTGGAAAACCGGTCTGGACTGGACAATGACCGACGAATTGCGGATCCGCAGCACCTATTCAGTCGCTCTGCGCGCGCCAAACATTGGCGAGCTGTATCGTCCGCTGAACCAGACCTTCTTCCGCGTCAGCGATCCTTGTGATATCCGTTACAAGCAAAGCGCCAACCGCGTCACTAACTGTGCCGCTTTAGGGGTTCCGGCGCAGTTTGTGTCCACTGCAACCGGCAGCAGCATTGAAGGCCTGTCAGGTGGTAACAGCAATCTGAAAGCAGAAGAGTCAGACAGCTACACCATCGGTTTTGTGTATCAGCCAGAGTGGTTTGAAAACGCGACACTGACCGTCGACTACTGGTCGATTGAAATTGATGACGCTATCGACACTGTTTCTGCCCAAAACGTGGTCAACAAGTGTGTTGATTCAGCCAACGGCATTAACAATGTGTTCTGTCAGCAAATCGTCCGTGATGCTGCCAGCAAAGAGTTGAAACTGATCACGTCCAGCACGTTGAACGTAGCGGCACAAACCGCTGAAGGTGTCGACTTTGAACTGGGTTATGATTTTGATGCTGCCGGTGGCCGTTTCAAAACCAAAGTGGTTGGTACTTATCTGGATTCACGTAAAACCTACTCGTTCCAGAACAACCCGGCTGAATTTGAACAGCGCGCAGGTACTGAAGGTGAAGCAACCTGGCAGGAAAACTTCAGCGTGGCTTATAGCCGCGATGCCTGGACCGCCAGCTGGAAGACCCGTCATTTAAGCGGTATCAGCCTGTACACTGATCAGTCACTGGCGATTAACCCGGATCCGTCGGATATCATGAACTACGGCAGTTACTTTATCAGTGACATCAGCCTGGGTTATGAATTTAGCAATGGCGTAAAACTGGCCGTCGGTATCGACAACCTGTTTGACCGCAACCTGCCAGGTGTCACCACCGGCACCGGCACCGGTTCAGCCAGCTACGACAATATCGGCCAGCTGTTCTATAGCACTGTGTCGTTTAAGATGTAGTTTGGCCTGTTGAACGTCTGAAAAAGCCCTGCCAACGATTCTGGTGGGGCTTTTTTTATGTTAGTTATGCGGGTCTGCTTGTGGATTACTGAGTTTTTGAACCGTTGTTTTAGGACTATTACAGATTTTTTAGTTGTAAGCGGACGGCTACACAGCTGGGCGTCAAGAGAGCCTAGGCCTACATGTATTGATGTTGACTCACCATAAAATCTGTAATTTTTTCATAGTGTTACTCTAAAATCATTTCCTGTGCTGCTGATCCCACAGTCAGGCGTTCAGCCAAATAAAGCGCCAAATCGCATAAAACCACTTTAGTTATAAAAACTCCTATCTATCCAGCCATCTGCTTATATCAAAAAAAACTTAATCAGAGAGTTTTGGTCATTTTTTATCGCGCGGCTGCCTGTTTAAATGCGCCCATTAAATGACCGGCAAGGCTGTAATCGCAGCTTGTTGTGGTCGATGTTGAGAGTCGGAGTCTGTGATGCATATTGTTACGCGCCCACAATTACCAGTGCTGGATTTAAGTCAGCTGAGCGGAACGGCAACCGAACAGGCGCTGTTTTTACAGCAGCTGCGCCACGCCGCCCGTGATGTCGGCTTTTTTTATCTGGTGGGACATGGCATCAGCGACCAGCGCCAGCAACAGGCCTTGCAACTGGCAAAGCAGTTTTTCGCCCTGCCAAGTGCCGAGAAAAAAGCGGTGCAGATGATTCACTCCCCACATTTTCGGGGTTATACCGGGGTTGCCGGTGAGCTGACCTTAGGCCAGCCTGATCAACGCGAACAATTCGATATCATGCGCGAAGACATTGTCAGCGGCTTGCCGGAATCAACAGAACCATGGCGGCGGTTAATTGGCCCGAATCAGTGGCCAGCAGCCATGCCAGGCTTTAAAGACGAGATGCTGGGCTGGCAGCAGCAACTCTCTGATTTAACAGAAACTTTGTTAGGCGCTTTTATGCAGGCGCTGGAACTGCCTGCCGATGCGCTGCAAAGCACCATTGCCGCCGGACCTTACCAGCATATGAAACTCATTCGCTACCCGGGCCAACAAGCCAGCAGCAGTAAACAAGGGGTTGGCGCACACAAAGATCCGGGTTATCTGACGCTGGTGTTGCAAGGCGATCAGTCCGGTTTAGAAGTATTGACCGACAATGGCTGGGTTGGCGCAGCGCCATTACCTGGTGCATTTGTGGTGAACATCGGCGAATTGCTGGAATTGGCGTCCAACGGCTACTTAAAAGCCACCTTACACCGAGTCACTAGTCCGGTGGCGGGAATCGAGCGTTATTCCTGTGCCTTTTTTATGGCAGCACAGCTGGATGCCACGGTACCGCTATTACAGCTGCCAGCACATTTAGCTGCTGAAGCCAAAGGCCCAGCCTCGGATCCACGTAATCCGTTGTTTTATCAGGTTGGACAGAACGTACTGAAAGGCCGTTTGCGCTCGCATCGCGATGTTGCCGCTAGCCATTATGCGGATTTGGATGTCGCTAGCTAATGACGCTGCTCACTTGTTTACAAATCACCGCAACAAGCAACCCATAACGCTGCGCGTCCGGAAGGCTCTGCTTTCCCGGCGCGAACAGCTACTCTTAATCTAACGGTTTTTAACTTCTGCACGTGCCAAAGCAGCCTTGTTGAAAGGGCGCAGCAGTCATTTATTCAAACAGGTACTTCAATGAAATTTCGCACCCTCGCTATCCACGCTGGTCAGCAGCCAGATCCGTCCACCGGCGCCTTAAACACCCCGGTCTATCTGACCAGCACCTTCAGCTACGGCACCGCCGCTGAAGGTCAGGCGCGTTTTGCCGGGCAGAATCCGGGTTATATTTACAGCCGGATGGGTAATCCAACGTCCAGCGCGCTGGAGCAAAAGCTGGCGGCGATGGAAGGTGCTGATGAAGCGGTCGTCGTCGCGAGCGGTATGGCGGCGATTAGCAGTATTGTCTATGCGCTGACCCAACAAGGCGACGAAGTGGCGTTTATTGACCCGGTCTACGGTGGCACCGATGCCTTTTTACGTAACACCTTAGTGCGCGCTGGTATCAAAGTGACCAGCTACAGCAGCGATGATGATTTTGTCGCCAATCACAGTGCCAACACCCGGTTAGTGCTGTGGGAACCGATCACCAACCCAACGTTAAAAGTCATCGACAGCCGCAAAATTGTCGCCGTCGCCCGCGACATTGGTGCTATTACTGTTTGTGATAATACCTTCTTAACACCCTATTTATTCCGTCCGTTAGAGCTGGGGGTGGACGTCGTGATGCACAGCGGCACCAAATATTTATGTGGTCACGGCGACATTATTGCTGGTGTAGTTGCAGGCAACGGCCCATTAATCCAGCGCATTCGCACCATAGCGCTGAAACACATCGGTGCACCGATGGGTCCGCAAGAAGCGTATTTATTACAACGTGGTGTCAAAACCCTGCCACTTAGGATGGACGCGCACTTAATTGCAGCGCAAAAAGTCGCAGAATTTCTGGCGGCACATCCCAAAGTGGAAAAAGTGTTTTTCCCAGGCTTGCCTGAACATCCTGGCCATCAGGTGATTAAAGACACCGCTGGCGGTTTTGGTGGCATGGTCGCACTGGAGCTGGCCGGTGGTTTTGCTGCTGCCGCAACACTGCTCGATAACCTAACATTATTTGCCCAAGCTGTGAGCTTAGGTGATTTAGAAAGTCTGGCCTGTCATCCGGCATCCACCACCCACGCCGCCATGACCGCCGCCGATCGCGCCAAAGCCGGTGTTACCGACAAATTGGTGCGGTTAAGTATTGGTGTGGAAGATGCTGATGATTTAATTGCAGACTTGAGCCAGGCGCTGGATTTGCTGTAGGGAAGCTGATTTGCACAGAGCAGTGCAAACTGCGTTGCGTAATGGTTATTGGGCTATGCTGGCCTGGCGCGGGTTTCGCCTACGGCGAGTATCTTTCTTTTGCTTCGCCAAAAGAAAGAACCAAAGAAAAGGCGACCCCGGATCGCTCGAAAGCCCGCAATAAAATCAATGATTTGAGGCGACGACAAAACTCGCGGGTCGCTAGCGTCGACCCGCTCAGACAGTTGTCGTCTTAAAACCTCAAACCACCGATTTTAAAGCGGCTCACTTTACGGGGCTAAGCGGAATTGGATCGTCATTTAATTAAATGGTTTACAAAGGAAAAACGTAGGGCCGATAAGCGAAGCGTCATCGGCCATTGCGACAAAAGGCCTTATCTAAACAATAAGTCGCTTCGGTTGTACCTACCACAAAGTAGCCCTAACACAGCCTTTGCGAGAACATTTGTATTTTCTGCAGCTCTCAGGTCCAAGATGATCACGTCCCAAGTAATCCCACTCATATTGAACCGCTGTTGAACAGACAGAAAAAACCGGTTAGCTTGATTCATCAATAGGTATGAAAGGTCTAAGAACTCGCGGGTTCTGCGACTGTTGAAAACCCACTTATATAAATATTGCTCTGGAGCGTGTCCTTGGAATTAAGACATGATGTTGTTGAATTTCTCAAGTATCAAATGTGCGTTGACACGGAAGATCTTTGCTTAGCGATAACATCTCCCTCAGTAAAGACCCATACCGGCGAAATTTGTTTGTACATTGCAGCACTTTTTGATGCTCTTTCATGTGAGCACGCAGAGAAAGAAATAGAAAACATCTTTAGGAACTACAAGCATCTTCATACCAACAAAGCGGTTTACTGTATGTTAGATACTCTCCGATATGCATTTGACGGTATTGCATATGGAGGGCTACATCAACTCTTCACTCGACAAGAGAACCAAGCTTGGTACCCAAAAATTACGCTTGTTAGAGAGCTGGAACCGAATGATATTCATACTTTGGATGAAATAGTTACGATTTATAGAGGCTGTAGTACTAAGGAGCATGAATTAAAGTCTTACGGACAGTCGTGGTCAACGTCAAAGTCCGTAGCCCACGATTTCGCCTTTACGTTTTACCAAGGGCAGCCGTGGTTTGACGCAAGTAACCGTGTGGTGCTTAAAGCGCAAATTCCAAAAAACTCAATATTCTACTCAAAACAATCTGTAGAGTATGAAGTTGCAGTCAACATTTCAGATCTTATTAGCATTGAAGTATGCTCTTAATAAATTTTTTTAATCAAACCAACAACCTGTAACTGCGCAGTGAGCATTCAACAGTGAGCGCGGGAGGCGCGAACGGGCGAACGCAGTAGTTGTTGGTTGTTGGTTGTGTAGAGCTCCAAATGCCTGACATTCAAAGCCTTCGGCCAAAATAACAGGGACAACAACCTGTCGCCCCTGATATTCCCAAAGACCTTCAACCAAACACCACAACTCACTCAGAGTTGCCGCAGTACCATCGCCGGAGAGCGATTGGTCACTTGCCAGGCCAGACTGGCGACGGTGAGCCAGCTTAAGCCCAGAGTTAAAGCCGCGGCAGCGAGGTAAGCAAAAGGCGACTGGCTGATCTGCGCCGAAAACTGCGCCAGCCATTGTTCCAATAACCAGTAAGTCAGTGGTGTGGCCAGCACGATACTAACCAACATTAACCGCAGGTATTCATTGGCTAATAGTTGCACCAGCGCCAGGCGGCTGGCGCCGAGCACTTTACGCATCGCGACTTCCCGGCTGCGCTGCGCGGTGCTGAACGCCGACAAACCAAACAAACCCGCTAAAGTTAGCCCAACCGCCAGCAAAGCAAACAGCGTCACGACCTGACTTTGCCGGCGTTGCCCCTGATACAGGCTATAAAAATCATCGGCTATCCAACTGCTTTTTAACTCACTTTTTTGTAGTTTCTGTTGCACTTGCTGCTCCAGCAGCGGGCGTAACGTCAGCGCTTGCGCCGGGTCAACTTTAATCAGGAGCTGAGCAATGCGCATCGGTGAGCGACCACAAATCACCAGCAGTGGTTCGGGCGTTCCCACGGCCGAACCGATTTGTAAATCGGCAATCACCCCAACGACCTGAACTTTCAGCGGCACCTGCTCCCCCGGGATCGTCCAGACTTGACCAATCGCTTGCTCAGGACTTTGCAAACCAGCTTTATGTAACAACGATTCAGTGATCAACACCGCCGCCTGCGCCTGCTTTTCGTCAACCTGATACCAGTCGGCATAATCGGCACTAAAATCACGACCCGCCAATAACCGAAATCCCGCCGCCGCAACGACCTGATAACCAGCACCTAACTGGCGCACCGGCGGTAAATCGGGCTGACCCGGCACCTGTAATGTTTGCGCCTGGGAAATGGTATCGGTCAGCCCCATATCCAGCAGCGTCACCGCCTGCACGCCGCTTTGCCGCGCCAATAAATGGGTCAGGCTGTGTGTGCTATCCCAGAACATCTGCTGATTTTCAACTTCGTTGATGGTCAACCGCGCCTGCCGCTCATAACCGGTGGGCATACTTTGTAATAAGGTCAGTTGTTGTTGCAGCACCCAGGTACTGACCAACAAACCGACGCTGATCGCCCCTTGTAACACTAACAGCATTTTCCGCAGCCAAATCGCCGTCTGCCCCCGTTGAAAATCACCACTCAGTACTTTTTTCGCATCAAAGGCCGACAGGAAAAACGCCGGATAAGCCCCTGCCAGCAGGCCAATCACCAGCACCACCGCACTCAGCATCAAGCCAAAACTGCCAAGATAATCCAGGCTTAGTTGCCGATCGACCAAATGACTAAACCAGGGCAAACACAACTCCACCAGCACCGCCGCCAACAAGCCAGCCATCGCCACCAATAACAAAGACTCCATTAAAAACTGCGTTATCAGCTGGCCGCGACTGGCGCCCAAAGCCTTACGAACCCCCACCTCTTTGGCGCGCTGACCCGCTCTGGCAATACTCATATTGACGAAATTAATGCCAGCTATCACCAATAGCAAAGCCGCCAGACCCAGGCAAATCTGCACCGTGCCAAAAGAGCCGTTGACTTTAAACTCATAGGACAATGCTGAATGTAAGTGGATGTCGGTGAGTTTACGCAGGTGCAGTTCGCTCATCGGCCGACCTTCATAAGCCTGCTGATTCAAGTGCGTTGTCAGCTGTTGTAACATCGGCGCTGCGTCAAGCTCCGCCGGTAAATGCAGATATAAATACACATTGTTGACCCGCAGCGGATTACCGATTTCCTTATCGTCGATCCGGCGCAACGAACCGGCGGGCAGGTGACTTTGCTTTGACAGCGGCGCAAAAATGGCACCAACCTGATAAGGTTTGTCGCCGAGCTGCAATTGCTGGCCAAGGGCAGATACAGTACCGAATAACCGCTCGGCTTCTTGCTCTGACAATGCAATCAGCTGTGGGCTTTGCAGCACAGCCGCCAAATCGCCTTGCAGCACGTCAACCTGAAAAAAATCAGTGAAGTTTGCTTCGACAGCCAGTGGCTGCACCAGCTTCAGCCCCTGCGTGCCGCGGCTTGGCACCACCACATCTGGCGCCGCGGAAGTCATTCGCGTCACTTTGATATTCGCATCATAATTTTGCAGCAGCCCTAGCATTGCCGGGCTGGCCACCGGAAAACGCTGCCCCAAGGACTCAAAATGCTGCTCCATGCGATAACTGTGTTCAGCATTTGGCTGATTTTGATCAAAACCCAGCTCATACCGCACGAACAATAAAATCAATAAAGCCGCCGCTAAACCCAGTGCCAAGCCTGACAAATTCAGCAGCATATGCAGTTGCTGCCGCCATAACGACCGCCAGCCGGTGCGTAAATTAAGTGTCTGGCCTAAGGTAGAGATCCGACTAGCCATATTTCACCTCCAGCACCCGCTCGGAAACAATCTGCCCATCCAGCATCCGCACGATGCGGCTGGCATACTGCGCTTCATGTTCCGAGTGTGTCACCATCACAATGGTGGTGCCTTGCCGGTTCAGCTCAGACAATAACTGCATCACTTCTTCGGAATTTTTCGAGTCGAGATTCCCGGTCGGTTCGTCGGCTAAAATCAAGCTTGGATTGATCACTAACGCCCGCGCCACCGCCACCCGCTGCTGCTGACCACCGGATAACTGCAGCGGTTTATGATCGGCACGATGGTCAATCGCCATCCGTTTCAGCATCGCTGCTACCCGCGCTTCTCGCTCTGCTTTGGCGACACCCAAATATTGCAGCGGCAACTCGACGTTTTCGGCCACGCTTAATTCGTCAATCAGGTTGAAGCTCTGAAACACAAAACCCAGATGTTGTTTACGGATGTTGGCCAGCTGATGTTCTTTCAGTGGCGCCACATCCTTGTCTTTAAACAGATATTGACCGCGACTTGGACTATCCAGCATACCGAGAATGCTGAGCAGGGTTGATTTACCACAACCAGACGGCCCCATGATGGCTACAAATTCGCCGCTTTGAATGCTCAGATGAATATTATTCAGCGCTGTGGTTTCCAGCTGACCAGTGCGAAATACCCGGCTGAGTTGTTTCAGTTCAATCATAATGCGTTCCCTGTTTTTAATTGGAGTTGATCAGCCTGGCGAAAATCGCGATAGCTGGAGATGATGACATTTTCGCCCGCTTGTAGACCAGTGCGAATTTCCACACTCTGGCTGCTTTGGCGACCAAGCTGGACGGCACGGCGGGTCGCTTTGCCACTGCCGTCCAGCACATAGACAAACTGGCCGCCGCCGTCGGTGAGATAAGCGCCCCTCGGCAATACCAGGCTTTGACTGCTGCTTTTATCTAGCAGCAAATCAAAAATCAGCGTCTGGCCGCGTTTACCCTGAAACTGCTCTGGCAGTAACAGTTCGACACTAAACTGGTTATTCACCACCCGGCTATCGATGCGGCTGATGTGAATGGCCTGCGGATTGGCTGGCGTCGCAGGGCTTTGCGCAGCGCTGCTTTGCAACGTAGCACTCATGCCCGGCTGAATGCGGCTTAAGTAAAACTCGTCCACCTGCGCCTGTAACTTAAACCGGCCCGGAATATCAATTTGACCCAGCCTGGTGCCCGGTGCTTTTGATTCACCGGGTTCTACCTGAAATTCACTTAAATAACCGCTGACTGGCGCCCGCACTAATAAATTTTGCAGCTGCTGGCGGGCAAATTCGATATTTTTGCTCAGCATAGCCACACTGTCCTGCAACTGCTTTTTCTGCACTTGCTGCACCGTGAGCTGTTGTTGCTGACGCTGTTTACTAAGCTGCAGTTTTTCGCGCTGAAAGGCTAAATCTTCTTCCATGGTGCGAAGTTGCTCTTTGGCCAGCACACCACGATCCACCAGCGGTTTGCTAAAGCCAATCTGCCGCTCCAACTGGCGAATTGCATGACTGGCGTCCAGCACCTGCTGCTTTAAATCCAGCTCGGTGGTGGCCATCGCCAGTTCAGTGGTACGTAAAAAACTCAGCTGCTCGCTGATTTGTGCTTCGCGGCTGATAAAATCCAGCTGTAATGCAGTATTGGTGAGCTGCACCAGCGGCTGACCCGCTTCGACATAAGTACCGGGCTCGGCCAGACGCTGCTCGACACGGCCACCTTCAATCGCATCCAGAAACACCGTTTGCTGTGGCAATACCACCCCGCGCAATTGCAGGTTTTCGCTGAAATTTTCACTGCGTACTAACGCGGTTTGCAGCGAACTGATGTGCAGCTCGGCCTGCGGGCTGGCGTTCGCCCGCCACTGCCATAAACTGCCGCCCGCGAATAACACGGCGGCGATGGCCAAGGCAGTCAGCCGGAATTTCGGCTGACGCCAGATCGGTTGTTGCGCAATTATTTTGTCCATTGCTAAATCCTGGAAAACTTCACTTTCCTTGATGTCCGCAAGCGCTGTGCCAGTTAATTACCACAATGAATACAACAACTTAAAATTTGCCCGGCAAAACCACTGTCCATCCGTGGACAGTCTGTTCGAGCGAAGTGTCCAGCAGTGGACAGTTGCGTCAGTTCAGTAGTGATTTGGTAGCGATTCAAGCAGTTGGCCTGGCTTGCCAGAGCAACCAGCCTTCAGGTAAGGTGCTGGTTTTGGCAACATACTCCCGACATCCGATCCACAGTTGTTGCCTGTGGTGCATCTTTCAGCCGGAGTTTTAGCCATGTCTTCACCTGTTGCAGCGTCAGGATCCTATACTGTGCCGGGGCCTTTTGCTGTGCCGGAGCGGCCGGCGGTGTTGGTGCTGGATGACAACACCGATCTGCTGCTGGCCTGCAAACTCTGTTTAAAACCCTTGGGTTGTCGGTTATTAACCAGTAGCGAACCCGGCGAGTTGTTGTCGATTTTGCGCAGTCAGCGAATTGAAGTGTTACTGCTGGATATGAATTTCAGCCGGGATGCGGCCAGCGGCGCTGAAGGATTGTATTACCTGAAACAAGCGCTGGCGCTGCAGCCGGATCTGAAAGTGGTGTTGATGACCGCCTATGCCGACGTTGGCCTTGCAGTGCAGGCGATGCAGCTCGGCGCCCGCGATTTTGTCGCCAAACCCTGGCAAAACGAGCAACTGCGCCACATCATCGCCCGTCAGCTGGCACAGGTGGTGCCGGTGACGTCATTCAATACCAACCTGATTAATTCCAGCCAAGGTCAACCGCTATTGGGCGATAGTCCGGCGATGCAGCAGGTACGGCAACTCATTCACAAAGCCGCCGCCACTGATGCCAATATTCTGTTGTTGGGCGAAAGTGGCACCGGCAAGCAAGTAGTGGCTGAGGCCATTCACCGGGCATCAATACGAGCGCCGGCGCCGCTGGTCTGTGTCGATATGGGCAGTATCACGCCAAGTTTGCTGGAAAGTGAGTTGTTCGGCCACAAAAAAGGCGCTTTTACCGGTGCAGTCACCGACGCTCCCGGCCGCTTTCGGCAAGCGCGGGGCGGTACTTTATTCCTCGATGAATTATCCAATCTGGCCTTGGCCGATCAGGCAAAACTACTGACAGTGCTACAAAAGCGTCAGGTGATTTCGGTGGGAGCTACATCCGCCGAAGCCATTGATTTACGGCTGATTTGTGCCAGTAATCAGGGTCTGCAGCAACTCGCCGATCAAGGCTTATTCCGCCAGGATTTGCTGTACCGTATCAATACCGTCGAAATTGTATTGCCGCCACTGCGCCAACGCCGCGAGGACATCCCGATGTTGGCGCAGTATTACCTCGCAATGTATGCAAGCCAGTATCAGCGCAGCGGTTTGCAGCTGTCGTCTTCGCAGCTTGATTTATTGTGTCAGTATCACTGGCCGGGGAACGTTCGCCAACTGGCGCATATGCTGGAGCGCGCCGTGGTACTCAGTGAAAGCTCGGTGCTGGATTTTAGTCAGCTGCAATTGGTTTTAACCTCTGCTTCGCCAGCTACTGACATTAACAATCCCAACGACAAATCTGCGATAGCGCCGCCACTAGACGCAACAGCCAACCCGGATTTTTTATTGGAACAGGTCGAAGCAAAAACCATCCGCCAGGCCCTGAGTTTTTATCAGGGCAATATCAGTCAGGCGGCGCAAGCGCTGGGACTGACCCGTGGCGCGCTGTATCGTCGGTTAGAGAAGTACGGTTTATGAGCTCAAAAACCCAATGGCTGTTGCAGGTGGCACTGCTGCTGGGTAGTACAGTGGCGGCCTGTTGGCTGTGGAGCAGCGAGCAACAATTTAGCGCGCGTTTAGTACTTTGCCTGGCCATGACTTGCTTCAGTCTGTATCGGTTATGGCAGCTTCATCTGGCACCACAACAACAAACACAGCGGCTGCTTCAGGCGTTAGCCAATGCCGATCTATCACTGCAGGATCAACAACAACCCGCGACAGCGGCGTTACTGCAGCAAATCCGCAGCCAATTGCTACAGGCCCGCGAGCAGGCCGAATCGCGCGCCAATTACCTGCAAACCTTATTAAGCCAGCTGGATGTTGCGGTGTTGCGGGTATCCGAAAACGGGGAAGTGCAGGAACAAAATCCGGCGGCGCAGCGGCTGCAAAGCCACACCGGGTCTCTGTTACTGGAGAAAATCCACAGTCTGCTGCAGAGCTCCCTGCATCATCAGCACAATACACTACAACTACCGGACGATGTGCTGGCCATCACCATAGTGCGAACTCGTCTGCAAGGGGAATGGAGTTATCTGTTGACCTTACAAAGTATCCGCGGCCCGCTGCAACAGCAGAAAGTGCAGGCTTATCAGCAATTGCTGCGGGTGCTGAATCATGAAATGGCGAATTCGATCACGCCGATGACGTCCTTGACCGAATCAGTTCGTCAGCTATTACAGGCGCCTGAAGCTGAAGATTTGGCCGATGCGCAGCTTGCACTTGCGACAGTACAACAACGCGGCAATCATTTACTGCAATTTCTGGACAAGTTTCGCAGTCTGACCCAGCCCATTCACTGTGAACTGAGCCGCGCACCTTTAAAGCCACTGGTTGATCACAGTCTGCGCTTGCTGCAAGCTCAGTATCCGCAGCTGCGCTGGCAGTGGCAGCAGCCTGAACCAGCAGAAATCAGTACCGAAGTGTGGTGCGACCCAGCCTTGCTGGAGCAGGTGTTGTTAAATCTGGCCACCAATGCCATTCAGGCGGTGCCAACAGGAGCACCGGTGCAACTCAGTCTTACGGTAAGTCGGCGGCAAGAGCGCATGTTGCTCGATATCACCGACAATGGCGTTGGTATTAGCCAGGACGCTGTATCCAATCTGTTTACGCCGTTTTTCACCACCAAAGCCAAAGGCAATGGCATTGGTCTGGCGTTATCGCGGCAACTGCTGCAAGCGATGGATGGCGAATTATCGCTGCTACAAGCCAGCCCTTCGGCTTGTTTCAGATTGGATATGCCAGCTTAGCCACCATCCTCAGCTGCTGAAACGAACTTGCCCATAAATTATCAATCAGTTAACATTCACTACTTTGACGCAAACAAGGAAGTGCGGATGTTCAGTCTGATCAGATATATGGTGGTGTTCGTTGTTGGAAGTGGCTTCGGCTATTGGTTCGGCACGTCGCAGAATGTGCCAGTGACGATGGAACCTCCTGTAAAGCCGACTACAGTGGCCTCTCCGACCATAGCGGCGATGCCTACAGCTAACAGCCCGATCACAACAGTACCATCGGCTACAAAGCAGACAACTCAGCCGAAAACGCCATCTTTTGACGTTGACCCAGCTGAAATCTTAGCGCTTGAGCTGCAAGCAGCACATCAAAAAACACCGGAAGATCCAGTTTGGCAGGAATATCTGCAACAACATTATGATGAACATACGCAGCGATTATTGAACCGTCAAACCGCGAAAAATCAGCAGTTAATCCGCGAATTTCACCAGTCGGAAGTTGACCCGCATTGGGCAAACCTTACCGAACAACGGTTAAAAGATTATTATTTTCTACAACCTGATCAGCAGTTTATTCAGATTAGTAAGGTCCATTGCCGTCAAAATGGCTGTGAGGTTTCCGGTGTAATCACCAAATCAGACCTTGGCCCGATGTTACGCGAGAATCTGCGACAACAGCCGTGGACCAAAGGGCGTAGCATCAGTTTCTCCCGCAGTTCGAGTGAAGGGGAAGAAAAGTTTTATTTATTGATGACCGAATTACCCAAAGAATAAAGCGACCCAAAAAATAACGGGCGCGCGTCTGCAGCTGAATATGCACTCTGGGTTGCTGGCTACACAGCTGCAACCACTCAGCCTGAGTAAACTTGTCGGTATTATTGCTTTTGCACTGGTGCAATATCGGTGGCTTTATCTGGAACGGTCAACGCTCAGCAAAGGGCTGCGGCAATTTCATCACCTTGGTAGCGGCTGGCGGCGCTGGCACTGTGGCAAATGCTCAGTTGGCGCGAGCTGCGGCAGTTGTCTGATCTGCAGTACAGTTATGGCTTGTTTGTATTACTGGCCGGTCCGGTGCTTGGTTGGCTCTGGTTAAGCCGCCGACCACACTGGCCGGGTAGCGATGAACCGCAGCACTATGCCCGTACATTGCCGCAGCCGTTGTTGCTGATGTTGGCGGCCGTTGGCCTGATTGGCTTGTACCTGTGGTTACCACAGCAAAAACTGATCCCTTCCGCATGGCAGCTATTGGCTCTGCTCAGTTTTGGCTGGCTGAATGTGTTGCTATTACGTGGGCTACACTGGCTGTTGGACATCCCGTATCAGCTGGACTTCTTATGGAAAAATCCGCAAGTGCAGATGACCCTTTCCATCAGTTGGACGTTAGTAGCGCTCATTAGTATGCAACAAGCGTCCAGACGCCAATCCCGCGGCTTATGGCTCGGTGGTGGTTTGTTATTGCTGGCGGTGGTGGCAAAATTATTTACCGTTGACCTCGCCGATCAAGGTTCAATGGCGCGGATTTTGTCCTTTGTCGTGGTTGGGGTCTTGATGCTGCTGATTGGCTATATCGCGCCTATTCCGGCGAAAAAGCCTTTGCGCAATGAAGCGGGAGAAACCAGCTCAACAGCGTAATGTTGCGGTATTGCTGGGGGCGGTTTAACAGACAAACTAACTTTGATCGTCGCTTAGCTCTGATAAGTTCAACAACTGACTACTGCGACGAACCGTCAGGATAGCAACTTCGTCTTTAACACTATAGATAATCCGGTAAGTGCCGAAAATCACCTCTCTGATACGAGGTAATCGCACTTCCGGTACTATCCGACCACTTTCAGCGAATTCTGCCAATCGTTCCACGGCTATAAATAACTTTTCGACCCACTGTACGGCTGCATCTGGTTTATCTTCGGCGATATACAGTGCAATCTGCTCGACGCGGTTCAGCGCCAATGCAGTCCATACAATGTTCATCGCTGTAGTCTGGCCAAAATCCGGGCTTTAGCATCGTCATGCGATATCACGTTTCCTGAGTCTAACTGCTCTTCAGCTTTATAAATCTCCTCAAGAATTTCCAGACGTTCCTGCATTTTTTCATATTCATAAACATCGACCAACACCGCCACCCCCCGACCTCGTTGCGTCAACACCATTGGGCGCCGTGTTTCATTCACTTGTTTAACAAAAGTGGCCACACCAGCGCGAAACTCTGACAATGGACGTATATCTTCATCAACACGAACTCGTGACATTACAGCCCCCTTCAGTACGTTAAGTTGTACCAAAAAGAGTACGCCAATAATTTAAAGGATACAAGTGCCCTTTAGAATACAAAGGCAGCAGACCTTTGTTTGCAAATATTTAACCAAAGGATAATACTGGCGGCAGTCTGTGATTGCTGCAAGAGACGGCAAACTGACATCACCAACATCACACAAGCCTACAGGAACCTCTGATGAAATCACTTCAACCCAGTTTAATTGCATTTCTGGTCAGCACAGCGCTGCTGGCCGGTTGTCAGCCAGCTGCCGACAAACCAGCTGCCACCACGCCGGTCGTGGCCGAAGCTGCAGCGCCAACTGCTGAACAAGCCAAAGCCTTTTTACAACAAGCCGCCGCAGATTTAGATGCGCTGATTATTGAAAGCGGCCGCGCCGAGTGGATCGCCAATAACTTTATTACCGAAGATACCGAAGCATTAGCAGCCTCAGTCAACGAAAAACTGACTGCCAAAATTGTCAAAATGGCCAATGAAGCGGCGAAGTTTAATCAGGTGCAGGTGGATGCCGATACCCGTCGCCAGCTGGAATTACTGAAACAAGCGTTGACCTTAGCCGCGCCAACCGATAGCACCAAAACGGCCGAACTGGCAGGTCTTGCCGCCAAACTGAATGGTATGTACGGCAAAGGCAAATATTGTAAAGCCGATGGCACTTGCCTCGATTTGGGCCAAATGTCGGCCACTATGGCCAGTTCGCGCAATTACGACGAACAATTAGAAATGTGGAAAGGCTGGCATGACACCGCGGCGCCAATGCGACCGTTGTATCAGCGGCAGGTGGAACTTGCCAATGAAGGTGCACGTGAACTCGGTTATGCCGACACCGGCGCCATGTGGCGTTCTAAATATGATATGGATGCCGACGCTTTTGCCGCTGAACTGGATAAACAGTGGGCGACCGTCAAGCCGCTGTATCAGGCGTTGCATTGCCATGTGCGCGCCAAACTCGGTGAAAAATACGGCACCGACAAAGTGCCACAGGACAAACCTATTCCGGCGCATTTGCTCGGCAATATGTGGGCACAAACCTGGGGCAATATTTACGATGTGGTCGCACCGGAAAATTCTGATCCGGGTTATGACCTGACCAAACTGCTGGCCGACAAAGGTTATGATGAACTGAAGATGGTCAAAGGCGCTGAAGCATTTTTCAGCTCTTTAGGTTTTGCGCCACTCCCAGAAACCTTCTGGACCCGCTCGTTATTCACCAAACCGCGTGATCGCGATGTGGTGTGTCACGCTTCAGCCTGGAACCTTGATAACAAAGACGATTTACGGATCAAAATGTGTATCGAGCGCACCGGCGAAGAGTTTTCGGTGATCCACCACGAACTTGGGCATAACTACTACCAACGCGCATATAACAAACTGCCGATTTTATATCAGGGCAGCGCCAACGACGGTTTCCATGAAGCCATTGGCGATACCATCGCTCTGTCGATCACGCCAAAGTACCTGCAACAAATTGGCCTGCTGGAACAAGTGCCGGATGAGTCGAAAGACATTGGTCTGCTGATGAAAATGGCGCTGGATAAAGTGGCGTTCCTGCCATTTGGTTTATTGGTTGATCAGTGGCGCTGGCAGGTATTCTCCGGCAAAGTCACGCCAGAGCAATACAACGAAGCCTGGTGGAAATTGCGGGAACAATACCAGGGCGTTAGCGCTCCGGTAGCCCGTAGCGAAAGCGATTTTGACGCCGGCGCTAAATACCATGTGCCGGGCAACACGCCGTACACCCGTTATTTCCTGGCGCATATTCAGCAATTCCAGTTCCACAAAGCCTTATGTGAAATTGCCAAAGATGACGGTCCAATTCACCGCTGCTCGATTTACAACAGCAAAGAAGCCGGTGCGAAGTTGAATACCATGCTGGAAATGGGCGCCAGCAAACCATGGCAAGAAGCGATGCAAAGCCTGACCGGTCAACCGAATATGGATTCATCGGCCATTCTGGCTTATTTTGCACCGTTGCAAACCTATCTGGACGAGCAAAACAAAGGCCGGACTTGCGGTTGGTAATGACGAGCCAACAACCCTGCAGCTTCAAGGATGAAGGGTATGTACCCAAAATCATTGGAGATGCAGGTAGGCGGCATGTGAATGAATCTGGAACGCCAGCCCGACCCAGGAGCATAGTTGTCCTATGTGACTGGGGTGAATGAGCATGCCAACAACCCTGCAGCTTCAAGGATGAAGGGTAAAACACAACCGCAACACCGGCCACCTGTATCTTCCAGGATGCACATCGGGTGGCTGGTGCGCGGTTGTGGAAAAACCTTTGTTGCGGTTAGAACTTACTATCGAGCAGTTTTTGCAATTCCTGCAACTGCTCTTTACTAAGCTTGGCGTTGGTTAACAGTGATTTCAAAAGCGAAAATTCTGAGCCATCACCACCGCCGATTTTGTGCATCATCACTTTTTTGTTGGTTAGTACTTTGACACCATCAGCGTCCGGCCCCAGATGATGGACCATCACCTTGTGATCCCCTTCAGTAACCAATTGCAGTCCGTTACCTTCTTTCATTTGCGATAACAGCTTTTTGATGTTTTCACGTTCGGCTTCCGGCACGTCCGCCAGCGCTTTTTCCATCGCGGCTGGATCCGCCAAATCAGCGGCAGACCAATCGAAGGTCTGTGCATTGCCATTAGTGACCAGTACCAGCTTGGTGATGTTGTTGGTTTTTTTAAGCTGAATGTCTGTGGTCTGGGTTTCAGTCGCTTGCGTCTCCGCCGGTTTTGCTGTCACCGCCTGGGCACAACCCGCGACGACCAGCGCACTGAACAGCAAGGGGAAAATCAATTTGGTGGTTTTATTCATGTTTTTTTCCTTCTGTTGGATCTGATACCGCAGTGCGGCCTGCTGCGACACTGTCAGTGTGCTGCCTATTGAAAGTTTGATGCCATAATTTTTATCTTTAAATATCAAATACATAAAATTCAACAACCAGCAGTCACTTTAAATAATCCTGATATCGGGATAATTCCTTCCCGATATCCGCATTTTTCCCGTTCTGGCGTTACAGCAGCGGCAAGCATTTCTTGTAACTTGTTCAAATTTAACCGATATTTTATGAAATTCATGGTTGGCATTAAATTTGACTATGCCATCCTAAGTACTGCAACCAGGTCGAGATTGCAGCTGAACCGGGAGAGTCAGGATGAAAATTCAAAAAGCACTGGGGCTAGGGTTATGTGGCATTTTCACCCTGATGACCATCGGACAACTGGGCACCTTATGGTGGTTCCAGCAGCAATTGCAGCAACAACTGACCACCCAAAGTGGCGAGCTGAGTAAGTTAGTCTTGGCTCGAACTGCGGAAAAACTGCAACTGGTCACTCATAACATCAGTGCTGAAGGGCAAAGTTTTGTCTTTAGCACTGAGGATGAGGCAACGACCACAAAACCGGACCCGGAACATGCCACCAATAAACGGGTCAAAGTGATCCGACTGAATACACCACCAACTGACGCATTACCCGGCGTAATGCAGCAAGAGCTGGAACAAATTCTGGTGGAACTGAAAACCGACCAGCCCGGCAGCGCACAGTGGGTGCAACAATTTAAACTGGAACGCAACGACAGTAGCGCACAACTGCTGCAAAAATATTTGGCTTATCAGGTGATGGCGCTGGCGGTGACCATTGCCCTGGCGTTACTGCTGGTGTTGTGGCTGGGTTACCGGTTGATCGCCCCTTTGCAATTGTTGGTACAGGGGTTTCGGCGCTTAGCCGCTGGCGAAAATGCGGTGCAGCTGCCCCAACAATCCACCTTGACCGAATATCAGTATGTGCTGGAGCAATTTAACCACGCCAGCCGGCAACTGGATGAACTGGCGCAACAACGCGAACAGATGCAACAGCAACAACAGTTGGCTGAACTGGGCGAAATCAGTCGTGGCCTGGTGCATGCGCTGCGGAATCCAATTCACACCATGGCGCTGGCACTGGAGCAACTGCCGCAACAGGCGCCGGAGCAGCAGGCGTTGCAAAAACTAATTGAACAAAAAATGCAGCATATCAACCGTACTCTGACGGCATTGTTGACGTTAAGCTGTGAAGGGGTTGATCGCAGTCAGCCGGTTTCATTGCCGTTGGTACTCAAAGACATCACGCTGGAATTCTCAAGTCAGCCGGTGCACATCGAGCTGCATTTACCGGAAACTCTGGCCATTCATGGTGCTGAAACAGAACTGCGCAGTATCTGCCACGCGGTGATCAGTAATGCGGTTGAAGCCAGTCCACCGGGTGGTCTGGTACAAATCAGCCTGAGTAAAATGCAAGGTGGCGCCGTGCTGAGTGTCCGTGATCAAGGCCCGGGTCTGGCGCCGGACATTGCAGCGGCTTTATTTCAGCCGCATATCAGCAGCAAAGCTGAAGGCGCCGGGATGGGCTTATATCTGTGTCAGCGTTTATTACAACGCTATTATCAAGGCAGTGTCGAGTTACATCCGGCTGAAAACAGTGGCTGTATTGCGACATTACGCATCTGTTCGGCACCGGGAGCAACCGCATGAACCTGCAACTGTTAGTGGTTGAAGACGACCATAGCCAACGAGAACTGATTTGTCAGTTGCTCAGCAGCGAAGGTTATGTGCTGCATCAGGCCGACAGTGTCGAAAGTGCCATTCTGACGCTAAAAGCACTACCCGCGATCTCGCTGGTGTTGTGTGATTGGAAGCTGGGGACGGGTAATGGCATGCAGGTGTTGCAATATGTCCGCCAGCACCTTGCCGCCACTGGTTTTGTGGTGGCGACCGCTTATGGTTCAGTCAGCCATGCCGTTGAAGCAATCCACGCCGGTGCTGATGATTATCTGACCAAACCTTTTAAGCGCCAGGAGTTGCTACTGGCGATCAGCAAAGGGCTGCGCGCCCGTCAGCTGCGGCAGCAGAATTTGCAACTGTCGGCGCAATTGGGTGAACAACAACAGCTGGTCGAACTGATTGGCCATGCCCCCTGTATGCAGCAGCTGTTTCAGCGGATTTCCAGAGTCGCCGGTAGTGATGTGACTGTGCTGATCAGCGGCGAAAGTGGCACCGGCAAAGAGTTGGCGGCGCGGGCGCTGCATCAGCTATCCCCCCGCCGTGACGCGCCTTTTATCGCGATTAACTGCGGCGCTATTCCGGAAAGCCTGGCCGAAGCTGAACTGTTTGGGGCGGAAAAAGGCGCTTATACCGGTGCGGTGCAAAGTAAAGCCGGTAAGTTTGAAGCTGCTCAGGGCGGCACGGTATTTCTGGATGAAATTGCCGAGCTGCCATTGCCGCTGCAAGCAAAACTGCTGCGGTTATTGCAAGAAGGCAAAGTCACCCGACTGGGCAGTCATCAGGAAATTAAACTGGATGTGCGGATCATCGCCGCCAGCCATCAGGATTTGGCCAGCGGCGTTGCCGAAGGGCGCTTTCGCCAGGATTTGTTCTATCGGCTGAATGTGGTGCCGGTGCATATGCCGGCGCTGCGTGAGCGCACAGAAGATATTCCCAAACTGATCCAGCACTTTATGCAGCTGCAACAACAACGCTATCGGCTACAGTTGCCGCCGCTGTCTAAAGTGGTGCTCAAGGCGCTGATTGAATATCCGTGGCCGGGCAACGTGCGGGAACTGAGCAATAAAATCGAGCGTTTTGTGCTGTTGCAAGATGAGCAGGAACTGCTGGCGGACTTGCAGCTTACGTTGCGCACCCAAACAGCGCTCAGCACCAGCGAAGGCTTTGTGTTGCCAGCCACCGGTATTCATTTCGAAGCGCTGGAACGCAGCTGCCTGGAGCAAGCGCTGCAACTGAGTGACGGCAACCGCACTAAGGCGGCGAGGTTGCTGCAACTCAATTACAAAGCCTTTTTATACCGGCTGGAGAAATATCAGCTGGATGGCAAGGCGGATTAACCTGTGGTGTGAATAGACCTGTTGGCCATTGATCTGAACTATTTAACCGGTCAGCGCGTAATTTCAACCTGTTATCACCTGTGCCTACGATTTTTTCGCCAAAGGCTTAAACTTTTAGCGAAGTGGCCGCGACCAATCAACACTAACGCGTACCCAATCAGTACCAGGATCTGCCGGAGCACCAAAATGAAGGATGTTGACCACATTGAACTGATTGTCCTGCCCTCAGGCTGGCAATTATGTCGCTTACTGGCGTTGTTATGTTTACTATTGCTGTTGTGCAGCCCGTTATTGGCGCCGCTGGAAGCGAAGTTTCATCAACTGGTATGGCAACAACCTGTGTCGTTGCAGCTGGTGCTGAGCAGTCTGAGCACTTACGTAGCCACTGTGAAATTGTAAGAACCGATATCAACAACCGTCAACGGTCGCGCAGAGCTACGTGGCCGTCATCCCCCGCAATCACTCCTCATTTACCATGATGTTCCGCAGCGTAGCCTCTTGATCGTTCACTGCCAAGTGTATTACTGTAGCAATACACCCACTCGGATAACACAGGGATCAACAAGTGATCATTGCCATGGACGCGCTGGTGCGCACCTTTAACCAACACAAAGTATTAAATGGTTTAACAGCGCACATCAAGCGTGGTGATGTGGTCGCATTGCTGGGAAAAAATGGCGCCGGGAAGTCGACCTTATTGCATACCATTCTTGGCTTCGGCGTGCCGGATGGCGGCGAAGTGAAGCTGTGGCAAACGCCTAGTATCGCGCTGACTCAGCAGCAAAAACAACATATCGGTTTTGTGCCGCAGCAGGACGAACTACTGGAGCAGCTGACGGGTGCCGAGCAGCTGAAATTGTTCAGCAAATTCAGAACCCATTGGGATCAGGCTTGTTGCGATCGACTGGTCGATAGCTGGAAAATCCCACTGAATACCCGCATCAGTAAAATGTCGTTGGGTGAACGGCAAAAGTTGTCGATAGTGCTGGCACTGTGCCATCAGCCGGAATTACTGATCCTTGATGAGCCGGTGGCAAGTCTGGATCCAATGGCCCGCCGCCAGTTTTTGGCAGAACTGATCGACATTGCCGCCGAGCAACAACGCGCTATTATTTTCTCGTCCCATATCGTCTCAGATATGGAGCGCATCGCCAATCAGGTCTGGCTGCTGAAAAATGGTGAGCTGGCGTTTCAAGGGCCGCTGGACGACCTGAAAGAGTCGGTCGTCCGCCTGCATTTCCCACAAACCTTAACTGAAGTTCCCACGGAGCTGACCTTGGTCCGCCGCCAGCAATTAGGCAACAGCACCACCTTAACAGTCCAAGACTGGCAGCCAGGGCAATTGGCTAGCCTGCAAGCCAGCTATCCGGCGATCCAGGTGGAATACTTGTCGCTGGAGGAAATTTTCCTGGAGCTGAATCGATGACCCGAAGCCTCAGCCTACCGCTGGCCAGTCGTTGGTTCGCCGGAACCTGGTCATGGCAACCACTGCTGGCGGTCACACAAGCGGTCTTTTGGCCAAGCCGTTGGCTGGCAATGGCCTGGTTGCTGGCGATCGGACTGTTGCTGGTTGGCATTGTCAGTAACGCAGGTCTGCCTTTGATCTCCGGCATCGTCGGACTGTTGAGCCTCCACCTGAGTATTCCAATCCAAATCAATAATTTAACCAGTAGAAAAAGCTGGCTGTTGTTGCCGCACTTTAAATCCTCGCTGCTGATATTACTGTTGATTTTGTTGGCGCTGTGGCTACTGGTGATCACAGGAATGACCTTAAAAGCAGCGTCTCCCAGTTGGTTTCACCTGCCTTATGTGGCGTTGCTGTTCAGTCTGGTGATGCTGCCAACGATTTATGTCAGACATCTTTGGCCATTGTTGGCTGAAATAGTGTTGCTGATGGTGATTGTCATGCGACCGGACAGTCGCACCTGGCTGGTGGAGCATCGCTCATCAGCCTGGTTCATCAGTTTGGTCATCGCGATGACAGTCCTAATGTGGCTTTGGATGAAGTATCGCTGGTTACATCCGGCGCGACGCGTCCGTGATGATGCAAAACGAACCTCTGTCTTTGCATTGTATGGGATTGAAATTCCATGGCTGCTGCGCTTAACCCGCCGACCGGCGAGTCTGGCCGGCACCATGTTGCTTGGGGATGGTGACAGCTGGGTCGCATCGCTGGTACGGGCGACCTGGGCAACCTGGCTGGCTCCTGCGACTTTTTGGCTGATCAGCATCCTGTTCGGCAGTCCGGACAAGCCGTCGTCTCGGCTATGGAGTGAACAAACATTTCTGGTGTTATTAACACTTTGCCCGCTGTTTACGCTCAGTGCACAGCAGCAAAAATTGTCACAACGCCTGGGGCGGTGCTGGTTGGTGCTGGGCGGCTGTCGTCAGACTATGTACGGTTTTGCTGAGCGGGTGTATTTTCAGGAACTGCTGGCTTATCTGGCGATGACGCTGGTTCTGATGTTGCTGTTGGTTCCTTACCCGATGATCGTGCCACTCCTTTGTTATGGGATCAGCGCGACCTTGTTGCTCTGTTATCTGATTTTTGCCCTGGCCGGGCAACATTTCTGGTGGAGTATCAGTGCCAATCTGTTGTTATTGTTGGCACTGCTGGTGGCGATAGATTTTCTTTGGGCTATGCCGCAGCTCATTTATCTGACCAGTCTGGCCTTGGTGTTACCGGTGTATTCATTGCGGCGTTATGGAAAAGCCCGTTGGCTGAACATGGATTATTCGCAACTTAAACCCAAACAACTGCTCTAGCGCGGAGGTTCGATGTTTATTTTAAACCCGAACGCCGGCGAGCCGATTTACCGGCAATTGGTCGAGCAAATAAAGCGACTGATTGCCGGTGGCCAACTGCAGCCAGGGACCGAAATGCCGTCGGTGCGCGAACTCGCCAACAGCAATGCCATTAATCCGATGACCATTTCCAAAGCCTATAGCTTGCTGGAGGCTGAAGGATTACTGGAACGCCAGCGCGGCAAACCGATGACGGTGGCAAAGTTATCAGGACAACAAGAAGACGAGCAAAGCAGAATCATCAGAATTTTGCCACAAATTACCCAGTTGGTGCAGGCAGCAAAACAATTGCAAATTTCCGATGACCAGCTGCTGCGCGCCATAGCGCATCAACTGACAGCGGCGAGTAGCGTTCAGCGATAAGCGGGCGACAACACCAAGTTGCCCGGTGACAGTTTGAGAGCCAGCGGTATATTCAGCAGCGCACGGTGACTAAACTTGGTTGGGTCCAGCCGATACACCGGCTGCTGTGCCAACATTTGTTGGAGTAACTGTGCTAATTCGCGGTTGAGTGGTTTTAACTTGCCTTGCCAACGACCAGCCTGTAGATCCGACTGCACAACACTGAATTGACGTAAATAAACAGCCTGCCGTTGTTGGTCAAAATAGGGTTCAGCCCGCAACCTTAACGCCAATTGCAGCGGTGCTTTTAACATCAGCAGCTGTGCCACGGCTTCGGTCTGCAAAGTCAGCTCGATCACTGGCTGACCGTCAGGGGCAATCACCGCCTGTAACGTATTGACCTGCAACTGCAGCGGAATACCGGCTAACCGCACATCTTGCTGCAGCTGCGACACCACGCCGGTGAGCTGCTGATTTAATTCGCTTTGACTCAGACTATAAAGCGCCAACTGGTTGCTATGCTGACAGCCACTGAGTAACCACAGCATCAACAGCAAAGCCCAGCGGAGCTTCGGGAAATAGCGACCCATCATTTAGGCTGTACCGCTGTAAAATGCTCCACCTGATAACCTGCTGTGCTTAACAATGCCAGCACACCATCTTTGCCGGGTAAATGACCGGCACCGACTAAAATCAGCTCCCGCTGCCCATTACCAAACAGCTGCTGAATTTTTGGGATCCAATCCTGATTGCGTTGGGTAAACAGCAATGCAAAGGACGCCGGATCATCAGCACGGGCATCGTTGAGTAAAATCCGTTCCAACGCCTGAATATCACCCACCTGCCAAGCCGCAATCGACTGGCGCAGCAGTTCTGCGGTTTCATCAGCACGTTTTAAATTCGCCAGCATAAACTGATCTTCAGTCCCGGCGCCCATCGCCGCCATCAGATCCAGCTGAAATTCCACCGTTTCCAGATACTGTTGGGTTTTTGCGTCGGTGGTGGCTTTTTTGACAAAATAAGCATCCACGCCTTCACCGGCCATCCCGGCTTTTTGCAATTCCAACATGGCAATCTGCATCGCCACAAAACCTGGTTTAAAGGCGTTAAACTGCTGCGGTGTCAGGTTAAACGTCTTCAGATAATCGGTCAGGCTCTGCCGCACCTTCGGGCTTAGTTTTTGCGTTAAGGTATCGCCATTGCTGTACGACAGTTTTGCAATCATCGCCATGGTTGCTTGTTGATCGGCAGGATCTGGCAATTTCGCTTCCAGCACCACCACATCGGCTTTTTGATAAGCTTGCTCAAATTCCGCCGGCAGCGGAAAAGCACTGGGTGGCAACATGTGGATGGTGCCTCCCAGATACAACTCGTCGTTGCCTTTGGAGATTTTCCACACTGAACTGGCGGCAAATGCCGGTGCTTGCAGCAACAGCGTGGTGATCGCAACCACAACACTGCTTCGGATCAAAGCGGAAACTTTCATGTCAAAACTCCTTGCAACTGACGAAGGGGCTGCCATCACGATGGTTGTTTAACCGCTGATGGCAGCGAAATAGGCGCTAAACACAAACGATTATTTTGCTTTTTTCACCGGGCGTTTCCAGCCGGTGATATGACGTTGCTTCGAACGCGCAACCACCAGTTCATCGGCCGCGACACTGGCGGTGACCACTGAACCGGCACCGACGGTACTGTTCTGACCCAAAGTGATCGGCGCCACCAGCGAACTGTTGGAGCCGACAAAGACGCCATCTTCAATGGTGGTGGTCGACTTGTTGGCGCCATCGTAGTTACAAGTGATGGTACCGGCACCAATATTCACTTTACTGCCAATGATGGCATCGCCTAAATAAGCTAAGTGATTGGCTTTCGAGCCTTTACCCAGGGTGGTTTTTTTCAGCTCAACAAAGTTACCGACATGGCTGTCATCGAGCAGTACTGAATCCGGCCGAATGCGGGCATAAGGACCGACTGAGCAATCAGCACCCACCACCGAACTTTCCAGCATCGAATTTGGTTTGATTTCGGTGTTATCGCCGATGGTGACATCTTTCAGGATACAGTTGGCACCAATCGATACGCCGTTACCCAGCACCACTTTGCCTTCAAAAATCACGTTGACGTCGATCATCACATCGCTGCCAACGGTCACGTTCCCGCGCACGTCAATGCGTGCTGGGTCGCGTAAATTAGCACCACTCAGCATCAGCTCTTCAGCTTTGCGTTTTTGATATGCACGCTCTAACTGTGCCAGTTGCACCCGGTTATTAGCGCCTTCGGTTTCGATAGGATCAGCAGGATGAGCGGTGGCGATTTCCACACCGTCTTTATGCGCCATGGCGATAATGTCGGTCAGATAAAATTCGCCCTGCGCATTATTATTTTGTAAGTTGGCCAGCCAATGTTTCAGCTGTTTGCCTGGTACCGCCATAATGCCGCTGTTGACTTCGTTGATTTTCAGCTGCTCCGGCGTCGCGTCTTTTTGTTCGACAATGCCCACCACCAGACCATTTTCCCGCACCATCCGGCCATAACCGCTTGGGTTGTCGAGGATTACCGTTAACACCGCCAGCCCATGCGCCGGTCGCGCCGCCAGCAGTTTTTCCAGCGTTTCCTGGCGGGTCAGCGGCACATCACCATATAAAATCAGCACGGTATCATCATCGGCCAAATGAGGCACAGCTTGTTGCACCGCATGCCCGGTACCCAGCTGTTCGGCTTGCAGTACCCAATGCAGCGGTTGTTCACCTAAACCAGCTTTCAGTTGCTCAGCGCCATAGCCATACACCAAATTAATTTGGGTGGCGCCTAATGAGTTGGCGGTATCGATGACATGTTGCACCATCGAGCGTTCGGCCACCTTGTGCAGTACTTTCGGGAGGGAAGATTTCATTCGCGTGCCTTTACCGGCCGCCAGGATCACTACGTTTAACGCCATTTTCTGCCAATCCTTTTCAGTTGATTGCAGGATTTTATCGGATCTGGCTTTAAATTACAGTGCTAGTTTGCAATAAGCAGGAGTGCAGAGTCACTATTGCCAAAAACCTATCTGACATTGCTGGCGGAGGTTCAGCAAAAAGGCAAAAAAAAACCACCCGAAGGTGGTTCTTAACAAGTAACAGAATAATTACTTTTTGCGCAGTTTCTGGATAAGACGCAACTGCGCAATTGCTTCGGCCAACTGGGCCGCAGCTTCTGCGTAGTTGAAGTCGGCGCCGGCGTGTTGCATTGCTTCGGTCGCACTTTTTTGTGCGGCCAGCGCTGCTTGCTCGTCCAGGTCTTCGGCACGGACTGCCACATCGGCCAGCACTGTAATCGTATGAGGTTGTACTTCAAGTACCCCGCCCGCTACGTAAATCAGATGCTCTTCGCCGAATTGTTTTACGATCCGTACCATACCTGGCTTGATGCCGGTCAGCAGTGGAATGTGACCAGGTAAAATACCCAGTTCACCTTCGCTACCAGTCACCTGTATAGACTCAACAAGGCCAGAGAAAATTTTCTCTTCAGCGCTTACTACGTCTAACTGTACTGTCATCGCCATTTCGCTCTCCTAAAGCTGTAAAATTACAGCTTCTTCGCTTTTTCGATCGCTTCGTCGATAGAACCAACCATGTAGAAGGCTTGTTCTGGCATGTGATCAAATTCACCTTCCAGAATGCCTTTGAAACCACGGATAGTTTCTTTCAGCGGCACGTATTTACCTGGTGAACCAGTGAATACTTCAGCAACGAAGAACGGCTGCGACAGGAAACGCTGAATTTTACGAGCACGGAATACAGTCGTCCGGTCTTCATCAGACAGTTCGTCCATACCCAGGATCGCGATGATGTCTTTTAACTCTTTGTAACGTTGCAGTACTGACTGCACGCCACGAGCCACTTCATAGTGTTCTTTACCGATAACCAGTGGATCTAACTGACGAGAAGTTGAATCCAGTGGGTCGATCGCCGGGTAAATACCCAGTGATGCGATGTTACGGCTCAGTACCACTGTTGCGTCCAAGTGAGAGAACGTGGTCGCTGGTGATGGGTCAGTTAAGTCATCCGCTGGTACGTAAACGGCTTGCACAGAAGTGATAGAACCAGTTTTGGTTGACGTGATCCGCTCTTGCAGGACACCCATCTCTTCCGCCAGCGTTGGCTGGTAACCTACTGCTGATGGCATACGGCCCAGCAGTGCAGATACTTCAGTACCGGCTAAGGTGTAACGGTAGATGTTATCTACGAAGAACAGTACGTCACGACCTTCGTCACGGAACTTCTCAGCCATCGTCAGACCGGTCAGTGCCACACGTAAACGGTTACCTGGCGGCTCGTTCATCTGGCCGTAGACCAGTGATACTTTGTCCAGAACGTTTGAGTCGTTCATTTCGTGGTAGAAGTCGTTACCTTCACGGGTACGCTCACCTACACCGGCGAATACTGAGTAACCGCTGTGCTCGATGGCGATGTTCCGGATCAGTTCCATCATGTTAACGGTTTTACCGACACCGGCACCACCGAACAGACCTACTTTACCGCCTTTAGCGAACGGGCAAACCAAGTCGATAACCTTGATACCGGTTTCTAACAATGCGTTAGAAGCGGCCTGGTCTTCGTAGCTTGGTGCTGCACGGTGAATAGGCATCCGCTCTTCTTCACCGATTGGGCCAGCTTCGTCGATTGGCTCGCCCAGTACGTTCATGATCCGACCCAGTGTGGCTTTGCCCACCGGAACGTGAATTGCTTTGCCAGTGTTGGCAACTTCAGTACCACGACGCAGACCGTCGGTTGAACCTAACGCGATGGTACGCACAGTACCGCCACCTAACTGCTGCTGTACTTCAAGTACTAAGCCAGCCAGGTCGCCGTTTGTTACGTTTAACGCGTCATAGATCCCAGGTACCGATTCTTGTGGAAAGTCGATATCCACAACGGCGCCAATGATTTGGACTACCTTACCTTGACTCATGTTAATTCCTCTAATTTCTCAAACCTGTAAACCAGGGCGTTAAACAGCTGCGGCACCGCCGACGATTTCGCTCAGTTCCTGCGTAATTGCTGCTTGACGGGCTTTGTTGTAAACCAGTTTCAAGTCATCCATCAGGCTGCCGGCGTTGTCGGTGGCGGCTTTCATCGCGACCATCCGGGCTGCCTGTTCGCTGGCAGCATTTTCAACCACACCCTGATAAACCTGAGACTCAACGTAGCGGTCTAAAAGCTGGTCTAAAATAGCTTTTGGATCTGGCTCGTAAATGTAGTCCCAGCTATGACTCCTGGCTGACATCTCTGCTTTTGGCAAAGGTAAGAGTTGCTCAATGACTGGCTCTTGTTTCATGGTATTCACAAAGTTGTTGTATACCAGGAATAAGCGGTCGATTTTGCCTTCTGAATATTCATTCAGCATGACCCGGACCGTACCAATCACATCAGCCAAACGTGGTGTATCGCCTGAACCCACTTGTTGTGCAACTACTTTACCGCCAAAACGTTTAAAGAAAGCCGTCGCTTTGTTACCGATTACGGCAAACTCTGCATTCACGCCTTGTTCTTTCCACGTTCGAAGGTCAATCATCACACGTTTAAATTCGTTGGTATTCAAGCCGCCGCAAAGACCCCGGTCTGTTGATATAACAATGTAACCAACGTTTTTCACTGGCCGTTCGGTTAAGAACGGGTGGCGATATTCGAGGGTACCATTGGCGATATTACCGATCACTTTGCGCATACCTTCAGCGTATGGACGGCTGTGTGCGACCCGCTCTTGCGCTCTGCGCATTTTGCTGACCGCAACCTTTTCCATAGCGCTGGTGATCTTACGAGTATTGTTAATACTCCCGATCTTACTTTTTATCTCTTTTGCGCCGGCCATGACTAATCTCCGAAAATTTCAACGAAGGGTGGTGTTGCCACCACCCGATGCCAACCCCTGATTACCAGGTTTGAGTCGCTTTAAACTTCTCAATCGCGCCTTTAAGCGTGGCTTCGATTTGGTCGTTGTAGTTACCGGTTTTGTTCAGATCAGCCATGAACGCGCTGTGCTCTGCGTGCATGTAAGCCAGCAGGGCCGCTTCGAAGTCGAGAATTTTCGCAACTTCAACGTCTTTCATGTGGCCTTTTTCGATGGCGAAAATCGACACACCCATATCAGCCACGCCCATTGGCGCGTACTGTAACTGCTTCATCAGTTCAGTTACTTTCTGGCCATGGTCTAACTGCGCACGGGTCGCGTCATCCAGATCAGAAGCAAACTGCGCGAATGCTGCCAGTTCAGAATATTGGGCTAATGCCAGACGAATACCGCCGCCGAGCTTCTTGATGATTTTAGTCTGAGCCGCACCACCAACCCGCGATACCGAAATACCAGCGTTAACTGCTGGACGGATACCGGCGTTGAACAGGTTAGATTCTAAGAAGATCTGACCGTCAGTGATTGAAATCACGTTCGTTGGTACGAATGCAGAAACGTCACCGCCCTGGGTTTCAATGATTGGTAACGCCGTTAAAGAACCGGTTTTGCCTTTCACTGCGCCATTGGTCAGACGCTCAACATAGTTGTCGTTCACCCGTGATGCACGCTCTAACAGACGGCTGTGGAGATAAAATACGTCGCCTGGGTAAGCTTCACGACCTGGTGGACGGCGTAACAGCAACGAGATTTGACGGTAAGCAACAGCTTGTTTAGACAAGTCATCGTATACGATCAGGGCATCTTCGCCGAGGTCACGGAAGTATTCACCCATGGTGCAACCAGAGTATGGTGCCAGGAATTGCAGTGCAGCAGCTTCAGAAGCAGATGCAACAACCACGATAGTGTGGGCAAGGGCGCCGTGTTCTTCCAGCTTACGTACCACGTTGGCGATGGTCGAAGCTTTCTGACCGATACAAACGTAGATACATTTCACGCCAGAAGATTTCTGGTTGATGATGGCGTCGATGGCCAGGGCAGTTTTACCTGTCTGACGGTCACCGATGATCAGCTCACGCTGGCCACGACCGATAGGGATCATCGCATCGACTGATTTGTAACCGGTTTGCATTGGCTGATCAACCGATTGACGGTCGATAACGCCTGGTGCAATTTTTTCTACCGGCGCAAATGCAGTGGCTGCAATTGGACCTTTACCGTCGATTGGCTCACCTAAAGTGTTGACCACACGACCTAACAGAGCTGGACCTACCGGCACTTCTAAAATACGGCCAGTAGCTTTTACTTTGATACCTTCACGCAGGTCCGCATATGGACCCATTACTACGGCACCAACAGAGCTGCGCTCTAAGTTCAGTGCGATAGCGTAACGGTTACCAGGAAGCTCGATCATCTCACCTTGCATACAATCAGCAAGGCCATTGATCCGGATAATACCATCGGTAACAGACACGATAGTACCTTCGTTACGAGCTTCACTGACAACTTCAAACTGAGCAATACGTTGTTTGATCAGTTCAGAGATTTCAGTGGAATTCAGTTGCATGCTCTAATCCCCAATTATGACTGCAGCGCAGTGGCTAAACGGTCTAACTTACCGCGAACTGAGCCATCAATAACCATATCACCGGCTTTGATTAACATACCGCCGACAACTGTCGGATCTACGCTACAGTTCAACTTAACATTGCGTGCTAAACGCTGTGATAAAGCTGCGATCAGCTTTTGTTGCTGTGAAGCATTCAGTTCAGTGGCAGAAACAACATCTACAGTTGCTTCTTTTTCGAACTCGGCTTTCAGCACTACAAAGGCTTCAAACACCGCTGGCAACGCCAATAAACGTTTGTTTTCAGCCATCACCTTAATCAGGTTCTGGCCTTGTTCATTGAGTTGCGCACCACATACCTGGATAAAAAACTCGGCTTGCGCTTGCGCGCCAGCATTGCTTTGCAGGCGCTCGGCGACCACGCTGTTCTTTGCTACTTCAGCAGCAAAAAACAACATATCCGCCCAGGCCGCCAAAGCTTTTTGTTCAACAGCAAAGTCAAACGCCGCTTTGGCATAAGGACGAGCTACATTCGTCAAATCAGACATGGCTCATCCTCTTACAGTTCAGCTACCAGTTTTTCCAGGATGTCGCTGTGAGCAGCTTCATCAATTTCACGTTGAAGAATACGTTCTGCGCCAGCCACTGCTAAAGCAGCCACTTGCTTACGTAAATCTTCTTTCGCACGGATGCGTTCAGCTTCGACTTCAGCTTTGGCCTGAGCCAGGATTTTTTCCCGCTCTGCCTGCGCTTTCACTGCAGCTTCTTCGATAATCTGCGCTTCGCGTTTTTTAGCCTGGTCAATCAGGGCAGCACCCTGAGCTTTGGCTTCGATCAGCTGTTTTTTTGCATTCTCTTGCGCTAAACGCAGGTCCTGTTCGGCGCGATCACTCGCGGCCAGGCCATCTGCAATTTTTTGCTGACGAGTTTCAATGGCGCCGATAATTGGTGGCCATACCCATTTCATACAGGCAATGACGAACACCAAAAACGCGATTAACTCACCAATGAGAGTGGCGTTAATATTCACGAACGCTTCTCCTTAATTACCAAAAGTAAAAGTTCTGTAGGATGTCTCAAATTACATCGCAAACAGCATGTACAGACCAATCGCTACACCGATCATTGCGATCGCATCGATTAAACCTGCAACAATAAACATTTTACCTTGTAATGAAGGCGCTAATTCTGGTTGACGAGCAGCAGACTCCAGGAATTTACCACCTAAAGTACCGAAACCAATTGCAGTACCTAAAGCACCGAAACCGATTAACAGAGCAACTGCGATCAATTTTAAACCTTCTGCCATTTCCATGATTTTCTCCAAGTTTCTAAAGTTAAAGTTAAAGTTAAAACGAAATCTTTGTACCTAAATTAATGCTTCTCGTGCGCCATACTCAGGTAAACCACTGTCAGCACCATGAAGATAAAGGCTTGCAGTGTAATAACCAGAATGTGGAACATCGCCCATGGGAAGTGCAGGGGTAACTGCCACACGCCAAGCAAGGCAATCAGGATGAAAATAAGTTCACCAGCATACAGGTTACCGAATAACCGCAGTGCCAAAGACAGTGGTTTCGCCAGCAGCGCTACAATTTCCAGAATGAAGTTGAACCAGTACAACCAAGGGGTGTTAAACGGTTGGGTGGTCAGTTCTTTAATAAAACCGCCTACGCCTTTGATTTTGATTGAGTAACCGATCATCAGAATAAACACACCCAGTGCCAGGGCGATGGTCATATTCAAATCTGTGGTCGGTACGACTTTCATATAAACATGTGCCGGATCATAACCCATAGCACCGCCAATCAGTTGCGCTGAGTAAGGAATGAAGTCGACCGGAATTAAGTCCATCAGGTTCATCAGGAACACCCAGACAAAAATCGTCAGGGCTAAAGGCGCGATTACAGCGCTTTTACCATGAAAGGTACTTTTGACGGTGTCGTTGACAAATTCCACAACCATTTCAACGGCGCATTGCCATTTGGTCGGGACACCGGCGTTGGCTTTTTTTGCCACTGCACGGAAGGAGAACAGGAAAATAAGACCTGTCAGAATTGACCAGCCTAAAGTATCAACATGCCAGGTCCAAAAACCTTCGCCGACACTCCAGTTGGTCAAGTGGTGGGTAATATACTCTTTGCTTGTAAGCTCAGCACCAGATGCCATCGTTAGTCCCAATTATCGTAGTTAATCAAAATCGGTAAAAACACCTGTAATATCAACGCGGACACTAGTCCGGCAAAAAATAGCCAATCGACTATTACAGCATGTTTCAGCACCGCCATCACCAGCAGTGCCATCAATAAAAATTTGAAGGTTTCGCCGCGATAAATGGACTTCAGGATCAGTTGTAATTGATCAGTCCCTCGAAAACGAAACACATACCACGTAAACACACAATGGGGCAAAACTACACATAACGCGCCGTAAAACGCCGATTTTGCCGCTAAGGCATCAAATGCCCAAAAAACCATTGCTGCGATGGCAGAAGCCGCAGCCAATTGCGACAAAAATGTTATTAAAATCAGTTTGTAGCGCTGTTTTGACGTGGCTAAAATCAACGAATACCACCCGAAAAAAGCTTAATTATCAACGCAAAAAACTCGCGCAAGTATACTTAACTGCCTTATTTTTGCAACCAAAAGCGGCGCCACAGCTATATTTGTCGGTATTTTAGTAACCCGACTGCTTAAATTTCAGTCTCTGCCACCCCAAGCTTGGCCAGAATTCCATCAAGCTCAGCCAGATTGCTATACCCGATCACCAATTCGCCTTTGCCTTTTTTGCTGTAGCTGATATGCACTGGCGCAGCAAACTTTTCACTCAGCGTTTGCTCGAGTGCGGCGACATCCGGATCTTTTACTTTTGGCTCCGCCGGTGGCAGTGGCTCCAGAATGCGCCGTACCAGAGCTTCAGCTTCCCTTACGGTCATCTGCTTTGCCGCGATCACGCGACCAGTATCGGATTGTTGTTCTGGCGTTAAGGTCAGCAGCGCCCGGGCATGACCCATTTCGATGTCACCATGTTCCAACAAGGTTTTGACATCATCCGCCAGCTGATTTAACCGCAGTAAATTGGTCACAGTAGTTCTGGATTTACCCACCGCATCAGCGACTTGCTGATGGGTCAGTTCAAATTCTGTCGATAACCGCTGCAGTGCAACCGCTTCTTCCATCGCGTTTAAGTCTTCGCGCTGAATGTTCTCTATCAGGGCAATGGCAACAGCAGCTTCATCCGGTACGTTTTTGATAATACAGGGTACTTCAGCCAGACCGGCGATCTGACTGGCACGCCAACGCCGTTCACCGGCAATAATTTCGTATAAGTTATCCGCAACCTGGCGCACGACTATCGGCTGGATCACGCCTTGAGCGCGGATTGAACTGGCTAAATCTTCCAGCGCGTCCTGCGACATGTCTTTACGCGGCTGGTATTTGCCTGGTTGTAAAAATTCGATCGGTAATTTTTGTAGCTCGTGTGGATGACTTTCAGCCGGCGCAACATTGCCTGTTGCTCCCGGTCTGCCATTGGTCAGTAATGCATCCAGACCACGTCCTAAACCCCGTTTTTTTACCGACATCTGTTCACTCATTCCTTCAAATCTCAAACTGGGGCTGTGGTTTTGACGACTTTTTTATCGGCCCGTCGTAATATTTCACCGGCCAATGCCAGATAGGCTTTGGCTCCGGTCGAACTTTTATCGTAGTACATCACAGGTGTACCAAAACTTGGCGCTTCTGCCAGCCGGACATTGCGTGGGATCACGGCGCGGTATACTTTTTCACCAAAATGTCGTTTTAATTGCTCAGAAACATCATTGGCTAAGCGGTTGCGCGGGTCATACATGGTGCGCAAAATGCCTTCAATTTTCAGATCGGCATTGATCACTGACACCAGCTTATTGATGGTTTCGACCAGTGCGGTTAGCCCTTCCAACGCATAATATTCACATTGCATTGGCACCAGCACCGAATCGGCAGCGGCCATCGCATTGACCGTCAGCATGTTCAGTGAAGGCGGACAATCGATAAAAATAAAATCGTATTTATCGCGATGATCTTTTAAGGCATTACGCAAACGCAGTTCACGTGCGAATACATCAAGCAACCGAACTTCAGCCGCGGTGACATCGGAATTCGCAGCCACCAGGTGGTAACCACCGGCGGTTTCAGTGACAACCACTTCTGGCAATGGTTTTTCTTCAACCAGTAATTCATAGGCGGTGGCGGCGACTTCGTATTTGTCCACGCCGCTGCCCATAGTGGCATTGCCCTGTGGATCCAGGTCAATTAACAATACTTTGCGTTTGGTAGCGGCCATAGAAGCGGCCAGATTTACTGCGGTGGTGGTTTTGCCAACACCACCTTTCTGATTCGCAATTGCGATGATTTTTCCCACAGTACTCCCTCAATCAATCAGCCTGAATTGCAACCTTCTGCACTATTTTTTGCTCTGTTTTTTGCTCTGTCTTCTGGACTATGACCAAAAAACGCTGGCCGTTCAGCTCAGGCACCTGCAAAGTTTCACTGGCGACAACTTTAACAAAATCAGGCAAAGCTGCAATTTCTTCCTGCGCTTGAGCGCCTTTCATGGCGAGAAACTGGCCATTGGTAGCCGGTAAATGTGCGCACCAGCCGATCATATCACTTAACGACGCAAAAGCACGACTCAACACCACGTCATATCCTTGTTCCGGCTGATGGTCTTCAACCCTGCTTTGCAATGGTGTGACATTTTTGAGCCCCAGCTGCAATTTCACCTGGTTTAAAAACCGGATCCTTTTGCCAAGGCTATCGAGCAAAGTAAATTGTTTTTCCGGAAAACAAATCGCCAGCGGGATCCCAGGAAGACCAGGGCCAGTGCCGACATCGATAATCCGTTCGCCCTGAATATATGGCGCGACCACCAGGCTGTCCATGATGTGTTTGACCAACATTTCTTCCGGATCACGGACCGAAGTCAGGTTATAAGCGCCGTTCCATTTGTCCAGCAGTTGCACGTATTGCACCAGTTGCTGGAGCTGTAACTCTGACAATTGCAAACTGGTTTGTGCCACCAGTTTCGTTAAATTTTCCAACAAGTGGTTCATGTATTCGCCATTAAAATATTTACAATCATCAAGTTACGCAGACTTTCGCAATAAACCCTGTTTTTTCAGATACACCAGCAACAACGAAATAGCGGCTGGGGTAATACCCTGAATGCGTGATGCCTGGCCAACCGTTTCCGGCAATGACTGATTCAGTTTCATTACCACTTCGTTGGATAAACCCTTCACCACCGAATAATCAAACTGAGTTGGCAAACGGCTGTTTTCATTACGTTCGTGTTTGGCAATCTCATCTTGTTGGCGATTGATATAGCCTTCGTATTTGATCTGAATTTCAACTTGTTCGGCGGCTGCCGGATCCAGCAAAGCCGGGCCGACCCCCTCGATCGCCATCAGATCCAGATAATTCACTTCCGGACGGCGGATCAGATCTTCCAGACTTGCTTCACGGCTTAACGGTGTTTTCACCAGTGCGTTCACCTGCGCCACCGCTGCATGTTGCGGATGGATCCAGTTCTGTTTCAGACGTTGGCGTTCCAGTTCAATTTGTTCCATTTTGATATTAAATGCTGCCCAGCGCACATCATCTACCAAACCCAGTTCACGGCCTTTCGCCGTTAAACGGGAGTCGGCATTATCTTCGCGCAGCATCAACCGATATTCAGCCCGGCTGGTAAACATCCGGTACGGCTCTTTGGTGCCCATGGTCGTCAGATCGTCCACTAACACACCGGTATAAGCCTGATCGCGGCTTGGGATCCAGGCGTCTTTTTCCTGAACCAGTAATGCGGCATTGAGGCCAGCCAGCAAGCCTTGTGCACCAGCTTCTTCGTAGCCAGTGGTACCATTGATCTGGCCTGCAAAGAATAAACCTTTGATAAATTTAGTTTCGAGTGATGTTTTTAGATCTCTTGGATCAAAGAAATCATACTCGATGGCATAACCAGGGCGGGTGATATGCGCATTTTCCAAACCTGGAATTGAATGCACCAACGCCAGTTGTACATCAAACGGCAAACTTGTTGAGATCCCGTTTGGATAAAGTTCGTGGGTGGTTAAACCTTCAGGTTCGATAAAGATCTGATGTTTATCTTTATCAGCAAACCGATTGATCTTATCTTCAATCGAAGGACAGTACCTTGGCCCGACGCCTTCAATCACGCCGGTATACATGGGCGAACGATCCAGGCCACCACGGATGATGTCGTGCGTTTGTTGATTGGTGTAGGTGATGTAACAAGGAATTTGCTGCGGGTGATCGCTGACCTTGCCCATAAACGACATCACTGGTACTGGGGTATCACCAGGCTGTGGCTGCATTTTGCTAAAATCGACACTGCGGGCATCAATCCGCGGCGGAGTACCGGTTTTTAACCGACCAACCCGGAAGGGCAGATCCCGTAACCGTCTCGCCAGTGCAATCGACGGAGGATCGCCAGCACGACCGCCACTATAATTTTCAAGTCCAATATGGATCTGGCCGCCTAAAAAGGTTCCAACCGTCAGCACCACAGTTTTGGCAGTGAACTTCAGGCCCATTTGGGTTACAACACCACAAACCTGATGATTTTCAACGATCAGATCATCACAAGCTTGTTGAAAGATCTGCAGATTTGGTTGGTTTTCTAAAGTGGTCCGAATGGCTGCCCGATATAACTGACGATCGGCCTGGGCACGTGTGGCACGGACTGCTGGGCCTTTTGAGCTATTCAGTGTGCGAAACTGGATCCCGGCCAGATCCGTCGCTTTGGCCATAGCACCGCCTAAAGCGTCAATTTCTTTAACCAGATGGCCTTTGCCAATACCACCGATCGCTGGATTACATGACATTAAGCCTAAAGTTTCGACGTTATGTGTCAGCAATAAAGTCTGCATGCCCATGCGTGCCGCTGCCAACGCAGCTTCGGTGCCGGCATGACCACCACCGACCACAATCACATCATAACTCTGTTGGAACAACATATTGGCCTCGGGTACTTCAAGCTGAATGCTAAAAAAGGGGCACGTATTGTAACTGGATCTGCCCTGAAACGGAACGACTAAAATTCGATCACGATCCTTGAGGATCTCTTTAAATATTTAAAGATCTTTATTTAGATCTTCTTATTACTCTTACTATTAGAGAAGCCATTTTAGGTGGATAAGCTATTTTTAGCCCTGAGGATCAAGATCTTACGAAAGATCTAAACTGTGATCTGATCCGGATCCACTGCGGTTGATCCTGTGTTTAAGTCGCCTACTTATACACAGACCGGATCTCGATTAATTTGATGCAGAGGATAATACCAGCATATACACCTACTTATACCTTAGTTATGCACATTAATTATTTAAATGCTCCAAAACTGTGGGTAACCAGGTATAGCTTGATCATAACCAGGATCCGGCTTTTATCACGCTTTTATCAGATTGATATTAAGAGTTTGATTTTACGGAAGCTGATACTGCAACCAGTTGATTGTGAATTGCTGCAATCAACTGGTTGACTTGTTTAAGACATCCAGTTTCTGGAAAGTGACTTGTGTATTTGGCGGGCTGAAATGCCCGCCTTTTTTTATTCGATCACGCCGATTGTTGATGAAGTGAAGTGATTTTTAGCTTATTAATGTCATAAACTGTGGCAACCAGGCCAGCGCTTGATCCTCCGGCAAATCGGCTGTCAATACATCAATATCTAACTTTATACCCAGGGCTGTTGCTTGCTTAGCTGCCAGTAAGGCTTCGATTTTCCGACCTGCCAGACAAAAAGTATCATAGCTGGAATCACCTAAAGTGATCACGGCATAGGAAACTGTGGTAAGATCACTTCGATCTTGTGCTAATTGATCCGCAAAGGGTTGGATATTGTCGGGCAGATCACCCGCACCGTAGGTCGAGGTGATCACTAACCAGGTAGAGTTCCTGGCTAGTTGTTCTAAATCGGGTGTCAGATGCAGCCTGACTTCATAACCCGCTTGTACCAGTGTATCAGCTACTTGTTCTGCAGTGTATTCCGCTGCACCCATTTGGCTGCCCACGAGGATCTCAATCATCTGTCAAACCTATGTCAGTAAAATGATTGGCTATACTACTGGAATAAAAACGTGCAAAGCCATGCTTTTTGTACGTTTGGGGTATTTTTACAGCAAAGCAGGCTCTGTAAAACTACAATAGCACAACCACCATCGCCTGCGTGTTATTGAGGTTTTACAATATATGTCTGAGTCCCTGACTTTTTCCCAGCTCATGCTGCCGGAACCCTTGTTACGTGCAGTAACAGAATTGGGTTATGAAACTCCATCGCCTATCCAGGCGGCGGCCATCCCAAAACTGTTAGCGGGAGAAGATTTACTGGGTCAGGCGCAAACCGGTACTGGTAAAACAGCCGCCTTTGCGCTGCCACTGTTAGCACGGCTTGATCCGTCGCAAAATGAACCACAAATTCTGGTATTAGCACCAACCCGCGAACTGGCTATTCAAGTGGCTGAAGCCTTCCAGGCTTATGCCCGCTTTATGCCAGCCTTCCATGTGCTGCCTTTATATGGCGGTCAAAGTTACACTAACCAGCTGAAATCGTTAAAACGCGGTTCGCAAGTCATCGTTGGTACGCCAGGTCGTATCCTTGATCACTTAGATCGCGGCACCTTAAAGCTGGATAAACTGCGTGCCATCGTGCTGGATGAAGCCGATGAAATGCTGCGGATGGGCTTTATCGATGACGTGCAAACCATTATGGATGCCACGCCAGCCGGTCGTCAGGTTGCGATGTTCTCAGCAACCATGCCTTCGCAAATCCGTGCCATTGCGCAAAAGCATTTAAAAAATGCGCATGAAATCAAAATCGAATCTAAAACCAGCACTGTTGAGCGTATTTCTCAGCGTTATGTGATGCTGGACAGCAATCAGAAACTGGACGCGTTAACCCGCGTGCTGGAAGGTGAAGAATATGATGCCAGCATCATTTTCGTCCGCACCAAAAGTGCCACCGAGGAAATTGCCGAAAAATTAGGTGCTCGCGGTTATGCTGTAGCTTGCCTCAATGGCGATATGAACCAGGCCAACCGCGAACAAACTATTCGCCGCTTAAAAGCCAGCCAGATTGACGTGATTGTGGCGACCGACGTTGCTGCCCGTGGTCTGGATGTGGAACGGATTAGTCTGGTTATTAACTATGACATTCCATACGACAGTGAAGCATATGTGCACCGGATTGGTCGTACTGGCCGTGCTGGTCGTGAAGGTAAAGCGATTTTATTCGTGTCACCACGTGAACGCCGTTTACTGCGCACTATTGAAGTTGCCACCCGTCAGCCGATTGAAAAAATGTCGCTACCAACCGGTGAAGTGATTGAACAACGTCGGATCGAAACTTTCCGTGCCACGCTTGCCAACACCATCGAAGCGAAAAACTTAAGTTTCTTCCAGGACTTAATCAATGACTGGCGTGAAAAGCTGGAAACAACCGATGCTGATTTAGCTGCAGCTTTGTTGTTTATGGCGCAAAAAGATCAGCCGTTAAACGTGGCCAAGCAGTTCCCGGAAATCCGTGAGCCGCACGCCCGTGGTGACCGTCCGGATCGTCCAGCTGAGCGTTCAGGCGAACGTCCAGCGCGTTTTGAGCGTGGTGATCGTCCAGAACGTTCAGGTGACCGTCCAGAGCGCGCACCACGTCCACGTCGCGAAATGCAGGGTAATTACAATACTTACCGCATTGAAGTGGGTAAAGAGCATGGCGTTCGTGCCGGTGACATCGTTGGTGCAATCGCCAATGAAGCCAATATCGACAGCCAGTTCATCGGTAACATTAAACTGTTTGATCATTTCTCGACTGTTGAGCTGCCGGCAGATATCCCAACCGAAATCTTCCAGCACCTGAAAAAGGTTTACGTGCGTAAGCAAAAGCTGAACATCAGCGTGGATACCGGCAGTGCTGCTGGTGAACGCACTGAACGTCCAGCCGGTGAACGTCGTCCTTCATCAGCGCCAGCTGGTGCCGGCTCACGTCCAGGTGCTGCACCGAAGCGTCGTACCCGCGAGTAATACCCTGAGTCACATCGGCAATTAAGATGTACTTGCATGAAAAACCGGCTTTGATGCCGGTTTTTTTATGTGTATGAATTAGCGACTCCCATCCTTGAAGCGATAGTGGTTCAACCCCAGATCAACCAAATTAGCCTTACCGGAGAATTTTGATGATTATTGCCTGCCCGCATTGCGCCGGATTAAACCGGATCCCGGCTGAAAAGCTAGCTGCTGCACCGGTTTGTGGTAAATGCAAACAGCCGTTGTTCAGTGGTCAGCCCGTGGACATTACCAGCGCAAACTTTGCCAATCTGGTGCAAAAGTCTGAATTACCGATAGTGCTGGATTTCTGGGCCAGCTGGTGTGGACCTTGTCTTAATTTTGCGCCGGTATTTAGCCAGGCTGCGCGCGAGCTGGAGCCAAACTTCCGCTTTGGCAAAATTAATACCGAACAGCAGCAACAATTGGCAGCGCAGTTTCAGATCCGATCTATTCCCACTTTGATGTTGTTTCAACAAGGAACCATGATTGCGCAGCTGGCTGGCGCTTTGCCGAAGTCTCAGTTTTATCAGTGGTTACAACAAAATGCGGCAAAATTAAATTCAGTCAGCTAAGGTTGTGCGGTGACGTTTGCGGCATGTTGATTGACTTGTTTTATATTGCAGTAAGCGTAGTGATTGCAGAACCTAAAAAACATCAAAGGAAACCCTATGAAACCATTATTCGGCGCGCTGGCTCTGTTGGCGACTTCGTTATCAGCCAGCGCGATTGAGTTATCCAGCCCGGATATTAAAGAAGGTCATTTTATGGCCAATACTTTTGAATTTGCAGGTTTTGGTTGTGCCGGCGGCAACAAATCTCCGGCGCTACAATGGAAAAACCTGCCGGCTGGCACCAAGAGTATCGCCATCACTGCTTATGACCCTGATGCACCCACCGGCGCTGGTTGGTGGCATTGGTTAGTGGTTGATATCCCGGCCGATACCCAAAGTCTGAATCAGGGCGCTGGCTCTGCCGGTGGAAAAATGCCTGCGGGTAGCCGTAGTTTCAACAATGATTACGGTATCAAAGAATTTGGTGGCGCTTGCCCGCCAGCTGGTCACGGTATGCATCGGTATCAGTTTACGCTATGGGCGCTACCGGAAGCGAAACTGGCAGTGCCAGATAACGCCAACGCTGCAACTATTGGTTATATGCTCAATGCCAGTGCGCTGGCGAAAAAGACCTTAACCGCGACTTATGCCCGTTGAAGTTGATGGGTCTTTTGCAAAAATGAACAACGCCGCAATTTGATGCGGCGTTGTTTTAGAGAGTGTTCCAGCTGTAGCGGGTTGTCAGCGTGCTTATTTTCCGATACAAAAACTCGAAAATATCCGTCCCAGTAAATCATCGGAGCTAAATTCACCGGTGATTTCATTCAGTTGCTGTTGTGTTAACCGCAGCTCTTCTGCTAATAGTTCGCCTGCCAGATGATTGTGCAGTTGATATTCACCAATGTCTAAATGCTCCATTGCACGTTGTAAAGCATCCAGGTGACGGCGCCTGGCGATAAAACTGCCTTCGGTGCAGGCCTCAAAGCCGATACAGGCTTTGAGATGGTCGCGCAGTGCATCGATGCCCTGATTGGTCTTCGCAGAAATGTGAAACACCGGGGTATCACCTTCGCTATTGGCACCGATTTGCTCACCGGTTAAATCCGCTTTATTGCGTACGACCGTCACCCCAAGCGATTTTGGCAATCGTTCAATAAATTCCGGCCAGATATCTTGTGGGCTGGTGGCGTCGGTGGTGGTGCTGTCGACCATAAACAACACCCTATCGGCCTGCAGAATTTCCTGCCAGGCGCGCTCGATGCCAATCTGCTCGACTTTATCGGTGGCTTCACGTAGTCCAGCAGTATCGATGATATGCAGCGGCATCCCGTCGATATGGATGTGTTCACGCAGTACGTCACGGGTGGTGCCAGCGATATCGGTGACAATCGCTGCTTCCCGGCCTGCTAAAGCGTTGAGTAAGCTCGATTTACCGGCATTCGGGCGGCCGGCAATTACCACTTTCATGCCTTCGCGTAAGATACTGCCTTGGGTGGCTTGTTTTTGAATGCCGGTTAAATCGCTGATGATGCTGGCCAGATCGCCGGCCACTTTACCATCTGATAAAAAGTCGATTTCTTCATCAGGAAAATCAATAGCCGCTTCGACGTACATCCGCAGGTAAATGACTTTTTCCACCAACGCATGGATTTTATTGGAAAATTCACCCTGCAATGACTGCATGGCAGAACGGGCTGCCTGTTCAGAGCTGGCGTCAATTAAATCGGCAATGGCTTCGGCCTGGGTTAGATCCAGTTTGTCGTTTAAAAAAGCTCGTTCGGAAAATTCACCGGGGCGGGCGATACGCACACCGGTTAGCTGCAACAATCGCCGTAGCAGCATATCCAGCAGCACCGGTCCGCCGTGGCCTTGGAGTTCCAGCACATCTTCACCAGTAAAAGAATTCGGGCCCGGAAAATACAGTGCGATGCCCTGATCTAAAACGGCACCGTCCGCGTCATAAAACGGCAAATATTCAGCCGCACGAGGTTTTGGCAATCGATGGAGCACCGCTTGCGCCACTGCTTTGGCCGCTGGGCCAGATACCCGCAAAATGCCAACGCCGGCGCGTCCGGGAGCTGTTGCCTGAGCGGTGATGGTATCTGTGGTGTACATACAAACCTCGGGTTGTGAGTTGCTGAAGTTGTGGCTGGAGGCTGACCGTTCAACAATGGCTGCTGCTATATTCTTGGTTTAAAAAACCATCCTGGCCAATAAAAAATGCCCATTTTCAAAATGGGCATTTGCAGGCGGGTAAGCAAAGCTTGTTATTTGGCTTCGCGCACGTACAAGCCTTTTTTCTCCATACCACGGTAGATATAGAGCATCTGACCCAGTGATACTAAGTTACTGACGACCCAGTACAATACCAATCCGCTTGGGAACCACAGGAAGAACACCGAGAATGCGACTGGCATCCACAGCATAATCTTCGCCTGCATTGGATCGGTAACGGTCATCGGCGTCAGTTTTTGCATGATAAACATGCTGATCCCGTAAAGTACCGGTAACACGTAGTATGGATCTTGTACCGATAAGTCCGTGATCCACAGCATAAATGGCGCCTGGCGTAATTCCACACTTTCCACAAACACCCAGTACAGCGCCAGGAAGATCGGTAACTGAATGAGCATCGGCAGACAGCCACCCATCGGGTTTACTTTCTCTTTGCGATACAGTTCCATCATCGCCGGACCCATCTTCTGACGGTCGTCTTTGAAACGAGCTTGCAGCTCATCGATTTTTGGCTTCAGATTGCGCATCTTCGCCATCGATTCGTACTGCACTTTGGTCAGTGGGAACAAAGCGCCTTTGACCAGTAAGGTAATCGCGATAATCGCGATACCCCAGTTGCCAACGATCCCGTGGATAAATTGCAGGAACCAGAACAGCGGTTGCGAAATAAACCACAGGATGCCGTAGTCGACGGTCAGATCCAGACCATTGGCCAATAATTTCAGGTTGTCCTGATCTTTTGGACCGGCATAAAAAACTGCGTTGAAAGTTTTGGTTTCGCCAACCGCGATACTGGATTGTGGACCTTGTGCGCCAATAACGCCTAAATTTCCTGACACTAAGCTGTATAGCTGGTTAGTATCTTCGGCTTGTGGAACCCAGGCTGCAACAAAGTAGTGCTCCAGCATACTGACCCAACCGCCTTTGGTACTCAGGCTGAGGTTGGCATCGGCCATATCTTCAAACGAGAATTTTTCGTAACGTTGTTCAGCAGTTGAGTAGGCACCACCACGATAGACCGGCATCATCATGTTGCTGCCTTCGCCATTATCGATGGTTTGGGCGAAATGATAATAAGGTTGCACGACTTTGCTGCCGTCGCCCTGGTTGGTGACTGAATATTCGACCCGGACATCATATTTGCCAGCAGTGAAAATAAACCGTTTTTCAATCAGTAAACCATTGTGCTGTAACGTAAATGGCACCACCAATTCAGCCTGACCGTTGGCCAACTGATAACTGGTTTGAGCAACCTGATAGGTTTGACGTGGGGCTTTTTTGTCATCCGGACCATCACCGAGTAAACCGGATTGCGCCACGTATTCAAAGCCATTCAGTTGACGCATCAGCTGATAAGAAGAAGGGTTCTCCTGTGATACGGTAAAACCTGGCAGTTCCAGGCCAACAATATCACCCCCTTGGGTGTTGATTTTCACCGTCAGCACATCAGTTTTCACTTCAACTAATTGCACTGCACTCGCGGTGGTGACTGCAGCAGCTGGCGTCGTTGGAACTGCACCGCTTAACTGCAAATCAGCCGACGTGGTGGTGGTTTGGGTGGCTGGTGTAGCTTGCGTTGCAACAACCGGCTTCGGACCATAATCAACCTGCCATTGTTGCCATAATAAAAAACTGACTAAGGCCAGGGCAATAACTAAAAAACTGCGTAGCGATTCCATGTGTGGGCTTATCTCTTTGGCTTTTCCGGAACTGGATCATCACCACCCGGATGTAAAGGGTGACATTTTAATAGGCGTTTAGTGGTTAACCAACAGCCTTTTATTGGACCGAAGCGTTCTAAGGCTTCAATCGCATAATGCGAACAGCTGGGGTAGAAACGACAACTGGGACCAAACAATGGACTAATACAACGCTGATAGCCTGTTATTGCCTTAATTAAGACTTGGGCTGAAGTGCGAGGTACTGGCGGGAGATTTTGCTCCATAACCGCTCCAGTTGTTTGTGTAACTCTTCATTATCCGTGTTGCTGATATCACCTTTCACCATCAAAACCAAATCTACCGGCGGTAGCTGATGCTGATGTAAACGAAAACTGTCGCGGGCACAACGTTTGATACGGTTGCGTTGCACGGCTAATTTAACACGTTTTTTTGCGATCGTCAGACCAATACGCGGGCTAATAGAAGAATTAGGTTTACAAAGGATGGTGAACAGAGGAGACGCAACCCGGAATGGGTTCTGGAAGACATTGTCGAATTCGCGGGGAGTTAACAGACGTAACTCCCTGCTGAAGGTATAGCTGACCACGCAGCGCTTTATAATCTGACTAGACTGTTAAGCGCTTGCGGCCTTTAGCACGGCGACGCGCTAATACTGCACGGCCATTTTTAGTAGCCATACGTGCACGAAAACCGTGAACGCGAGCACGTTTTAAAACGCTAGGTTGAAATGTTCTTTTCATAACTTCGTCCGTCCGGTCGATATTTACTAAGGTTTATCTGTGTTTTAGTAAAGTACCAAAACGCAGCGATTTCAAAAGAGCGCGAATTTTAAGGACTAAGTGGGTATTTGTCAATGCGATCCTTGGTTAAATAACGATCCGATCCTTGTATTTGCGCTGATCAGTCAGAGTTTTCCACAGGCTGGCATCTGTCACGGGATAAAATGTGAATTAAATGCAATTTATACCGTCGATATTTCCGAATCGTCTTTGCAAATCTTTGAGTATTATTTAATTGTATAATGGATATTAGTTGTTTAAAAACAGCATGATAGCTTATTCTCGCCTGAAATGAAGACTTTTTCAAAAAGTCAATATTGCAGTTGTGGATAAGATCAGACCATAATGCCGGTCTTTGCATAACGCCTGCCTTGCTAAATAATAATTATTCGGGGCTTTTGGAGATATGGTGTATCAGTCAGTCTGGCAAAATTGCCTTGAAGCACTCCAGTCTGAATTGCCAGCACAGCAATTCAGCATGTGGATCCGGCCATTGCAAGCCGACAGTTCTCACGATGCGCTTACCTTATTTGCACCTAACCGCTTTGTGCTCGATTGGGTTCGGGATAAATACCTGAATCGGATCAATGAGCTGATCCATGATTATTGTGGCGATCATGCGCCACGTTTACGCTTTGAAGTTGGCAGCAGTCAAAAGGCTGTCAAAGCCCCGGTGCCTGCGCGCACCAACCATATTGCACCTACCCAGGCGGTACAAACGCCTGAAGTCGCTGAACCAGCACCAAAAACCATTGCCCGCAGTAATGTTCGTGCCAATTATACCTTTGATAACTTTGTTGAAGGTAAATCAAACCAGCTGGCGCGCGCTGCGGCCAGTCAGGTCGCCGACAATCCAGGTACCGCTTACAACCCACTTTTTATTTATGGTGGCACTGGTCTTGGTAAAACTCACTTATTACATGCGGTCGGTAATGGCATTCTGGCGAAAAAGCCAGACGCGAAAGTCATCTATATGCACTCAGAGCGATTTGTGCAGGATATGGTTAAAGCGCTGCAAAATAACGCCATCGAAGAATTTAAGCGCTATTACCGATCCGTTGACGCGCTACTTATCGATGATATTCAGTTTTTTGCCAAAAAAGATCGTTCGCAAGAGGAATTCTTCCATACTTTCAATGCTTTGCTTGAAGGTAACCAGCAGATCATTTTAACCTCTGACCGCTATCCAAAAGAAATAGATGGCGTGGAAGAGCGGCTGAAAAGCCGGTTTGGCTGGGGTTTAACCATTGCGATCGAGCCACCGGAACTCGAAACCCGGGTTGCGATCCTGATGCGAAAAGCGCAGGAAAACAATATTCGGTTGCCGGAAGAAGTGGCATTTTTTGTGGCAAAACGTCTTCGTTCCAATGTGAGGGAATTAGAGGGCGCGCTGAACCGGATCACCGCCAACGCCAATTTCACGGGTCGGCCTATTACCATTGATTTTGTCCGCGAGTCGCTGCGCGATCTATTAGCGCTACAGGACAAACTAGTCACCATTGAAAATATTCAAAAAACCGTCGCCGAGTACTACAAAATCCGGGTGGCTGATTTGTTGTCAAAACGCCGTTCGCGCTCTGTGGCCAGGCCACGGCAAATGGCGATGGCGTTATCAAAAGAGCTGACCAACCACAGCTTGCCGGAAATTGGTGATGCCTTTGGTGGCCGCGACCATACCACGGTGTTGCATGCGGTGCGCAAGATTGAGTCTCTCAAAGAAGAAACTCATGAAATTAAAGAAGATTTTCAGAATTTGATTCGGACGTTGTCGTCTTAATAGGGAAAGGTTATGCAATTTTTCATTGACCGTGACACTCTGCTAAAGCCACTGCAAATGGTATCTGGTGCGATTGAACGCCGGCATACCTTGCCTATTTTGTCTAACGTGCTGTTGGATGTTTCGATGGACCAGCTGTCACTCACTGGGACTGATCTGGAAATTGAACTGGTTGCTGCAGTGCCGCTGACGCAGGTACAGAGCACCGGTCGGGTGACTATTCCAGCAAAAAAGTTATTGGATATCTGCCGTTCACTGCCGGAAGGTTCGCCGCTGCATATTGCGGTTCAAGGCGACAATTGCATCGTGAGTACCGGCAAAAGTAAATTTACCCTTGCTACGTTAAGTGCCAGCGATTATCCAAATTTGGAATCCTGGCAAGGCGAAGTTGAATTTGAACTAAGCCGGGCGCAACTGCGCAAGTTGCTCGACGATACCGCCTTTTCGATGGCCAATCAGGATGTGCGTTATTACCTGAACGGTTTATTGTTTGAAGTCGACAACGGTACTTTAAGAACTGTGGCTACGGACGGTCACCGTCTGGCACTCAGCTCGATGGAATTGCCGGTGGTAGCAGGTCAGCAAAAACAAGTGATTATTCCACGGAAAGGTGTGCTGGAGCTGATGCGACTGCTGGCCAGTGATGACCAGTTGATCCGTTTGGCGATTGGTCAAAATCATATCCGGTTGCTGGATAGCCAGTTTAGTTTCAGCAGCAAACTGATTGATGGTCGTTTCCCTGATTATCGCCGGGTGTTGCCACGCAACAGCTCTAAGCAAGTCACGGCGCATCGTTCCGTACTAAAAGATGCTTGTGTCCGCGCTTCTATTTTGTCGAATGAAAAATACCGTGGCGTGCGTTTCACTTTGAGCAATGGTGAGCTGCAGATTGTTGCTAACAACCCAGAGCATGAACAAGCGGAAGAAGTGATTGAAGTGGAGTATCAGGGCGACACACTGGAAATCGGCTTTAACGTCGGTTATGTGCTGGACGTGCTGAATACACTGGCCACAGATTTAGTCATTATGCACCTGAGCGACGCCAACTCCAGTTCGTTGGTTGAAGGTGTTGGCAATCAGGGCGCTTTGTACGTCGTGATGCCAATGCGTTTGTAATTCGTTTACCGCATGGCGCTGGCGCAGTTACAGCTGACGGAATTTCGCAATATTCAGTCAGCCAGTTTGCAGTTCTCACCTTCGATGAATTTAATCTGTGGTGAAAATGGCAGTGGCAAAACCAGTGTGCTGGAAGCTATTTATTTGCTGGCGCATGGTCGTTCGTTTCGAACGGCCAAAGCACAGAAGATGATCCGAAACCAGCAATCGCACCTGGTATTGCATGGCAAAGTAAATTGGTCGTTGCAGTTACTGAGTGTCGGCATGCAGCGTGACCGCAGTGGCGATTGGCAGTTAAAACTGAATGGCGAAAAAGTCACGCGGATGGCCGATATCGCCAGTTTGTTACCAGTACAACTGATCACGCCTGAAAGTTTCAGACTGTTTTTTGGCGGGCCAAAAGAGCGGCGGCAGTTTTTCGATTTGGGATTGTTCCACGTGGAACCTTCTTTCTACGAACTTTGGGTGTTGTTTAATAAGGTTTTAAAACAGCGTAATGCCTTATTAAAAAGCAAACAACAGTACAACGACAGTTATCGGTTTTGGGATCAGCAACTTGCTGACACAGCTGTTGCCATTCAAAAGCTGCGGCAGCTGTACATCAACCAGCTGACGCTGATGCTGCAGCCACTATTGCAACCCATCAAAGCGTTAGCCGGGGTGGAACTTGAATTGGTTGCTGGCTGGTTAAACAAACAAGGTGATGCGGCTGAACTGTTGGCGCAACTGCAAGATAACTTTTTAAGTGATCTTAAAGTGGGCTACACCCAACTCGGGTCACAAAAAGCAGATTTACGGATAAAAATCGAAGGCGAGTATGTCGAAGAATTTCTATCCCGTGGCCAGCTGAAAGTTTTATTGTTTGCGTTAAAAGTTGCGCAAAGTAACCTAATTTTTTCCAGCGGCCATAAACAGCCGCTGCTGTTGATCGATGATTTAGCCTCGGAATTGGATGACCAATCTAAGCGCTTTATCTTTAGTTTTTTACATCATATCAATTCGCAGGTGTTTATTACTGCAATTGAAGCTGCTCAGGTCTTGCCACATGTGTCAGGCACTGAGGTTGGATTGTTCCACGTGGAACATGGGCAGATAGTACGGACGGATGAACATGGCCGAAGAACATAATTACGATTCCTCCAGTATCAAGGTACTGAAAGGTTTAGATGCAGTCCGGAAAAGACCGGGTATGTATATTGGAGATACCGACGATGGCTCTGGCCTGCACCACATGGTGTTCGAAGTCGTCGACAACTCTATTGACGAAGCGTTAGCAGGTTACTGTAACGACGTGTTCGTCACTATTCACAGTGACAACTCGGTATCGGTCCGTGATAACGGCCGTGGTATTCCAACCGACATGCACGAAGAAGGTGTATCGGCCGCTGAAGTTATCATGACGGTATTACACGCCGGTGGTAAGTTCGACGATAACTCTTATAAAGTTTCTGGTGGTCTGCACGGCGTTGGTGTGTCTGTGGTAAACGCGCTGTCAGACAAATTAGAGCTGACGATTCGTCGCAAAGGCCAAGTGCATAACCAAATTTATCGGTTAGGTGTGCCAGACGAAGCACTGAAAGTGATTGGTGAAACAGAGGGTACCGGCACTGAAATCCGGTTCTGGCCAAGTGATACCATCTTCACTGACATCAATTATCACTACGATATTCTGGCAAAACGCTTACGTGAACTGTCATTCCTGAACTCAGGTGTCAGCATCATTCTGACCGATGAGCGTGATGACAAGCGCGACCATTTCAAATACGAAGGTGGTATCGAAGCTTTTGTGCAGTACTTAAACCGCACCAAAACTGCAATCCATCCAAAAGCATTCTACTTTTGCTCAACCCGCGACGACGGCATTACCGTTGAAGTAGCGATGCAGTGGAATGACTCGTTCCAGGAAGGCATTTATTGTTTTACCAACAATATTCCACAGCGCGATGGTGGCACTCACTTAGCTGGCTTCCGTTCGGCATTAACCCGTGTCCTGAACACTTACATCGACGCTGAAGGTTATGCCAAGAAGATGAAAGTGTCGGCGACCGGTGACGATGCACGTGAAGGCTTAACTGCTGTCATTAGCGTTAAAGTCCCGGACCCAAAATTCAGCTCACAGACCAAAGATAAGCTGGTTTCCAGCGAAGTGAAATCTGCCGTTGAAAGCGTGATGCACGAGAAGCTGAACGAGTATCTGCTGGAAAACCCAAACGACTCTAAAATCATTGTCACCAAGATTGTCGACGCTGCCCGTGCCCGTGAAGCGGCCCGCAAAGCCCGTGAAATGACCCGTCGTAAAGGTGTGCTGGATATCGCAGGTCTGCCGGGTAAACTGGCTGACTGTCAGGAAAAAGACCCTGCATTATCTGAACTTTACCTGGTAGAGGGTGACTCTGCGGGTGGTTCTGCCAAGCAGGGCCGTAACCGCAAAAACCAGGCAATTTTGCCACTGAAAGGTAAAATCCTGAACGTGGAAAAAGCCCGTTTTGATAAGATGATTTCTTCACAAGAAGTCGGCACTCTGATCACTGCATTAGGCTGTGGCATTGGCCGTGAAGAATACAATCCGGACAAAACACGCTACCACAGCATCATTCTGATGACGGATGCTGACGTCGACGGTTCGCACATTCGGACGCTGCTGTTGACCTTTTTCTACCGTCAAACGCCTGAACTGATTGAACGTGGTTATATCTATATTGCGCAGCCGCCACTTTATAAAGTGAAAAAGGGTAAGCAAGAGCAGTACATCAAAGACGATTCGGCGATGACTGAATATCTGACGACCTTGGCGCTGGATGAAGCAACCTTACATGTGAACCCGGAAGCCCCTGGCATCGGTGGCGCGCCATTGGAAGCGCTGGTGACTCAATACCACAAGTGTAAAGCAACCATTGAACGATTAGGCCGTAAGATCCCATTAAACCTGCTGAATGAGCTGGTGTATGTGCCTGGCATTACGGTTGAGATGTTAAAAGACGCTGAGCGGACCAAAGACTGGGTCGCACAACTGGCCAAACGTCTGCAAGACAAAGAAGGTGATGGTTCGAGCTATGCGTTTGATGTCACCGAAGATCGTGAGCGCAATCTGACCCTGCCAAAAATCGTCATTCGTCAGCACGGTATCGATAACGAATACGTACTGCATTATGACTTTATCACCTCAATTGATTACGGCCGGATTGCTGCTTTAGGTGAATCTATTCGTGATTTGATGGAAGAAGGTGGTTTCTTCCGTCGTGGCGAGAAAATCAAACCAGTCACCAGTTTCGTCGAAGGTTTGGAATGGCTAATGACGGAGTCGAAAAAAGGTCTTTATATTCAACGCTATAAAGGTCTTGGTGAGATGAACCCGGAACAGTTGTGGGAAACCACTATGGATCCAAATACCCGTCGCATGCTGCAAGTCACCATCGAAGATGCGATTGGTGCCGATCAGCTGTTCAGCACCTTAATGGGTGATGACGTTGAACCACGCCGCGCATTTATCGAAGAGAATGCGCTGCGGGTTGCTAACCTCGACGTCTAAGATATTGTTTATCAATGACAAAGGCTCCTACGGGAGCCTTTTCTTTTTCAGCGATCGGCCAAAGACTTCATTATGCATCTTATTCACAAAGACAAGTCGCTGTCAGCACGGCACAAATTCATAAAAAACCCAATGAAAATGCCACTCTGAGCTACAGAAATCATCGCTAAATAGGTATACTTTTCCGTCCTTTTCTTAAGCAGGTGCGTTGTGATGCACAAGTATGATATTCAAACATTCCAGGGCCTGATCCTGGCATTGCAGGATTACTGGGCGCGCCAGGGCTGTGTCATTGTCCAGCCGCTGGATATGGAAGTGGGTGCCGGTACTTTCCACCCAATGACCTTCCTGCGCTCATTAGGCCCAGAGCCAAGCAACGTGGCTTATGTGCAGCCATGTCGTCGCCCGACCGATGGTCGTTATGGCGAAAACCCAAATCGGTTACAGCATTATTATCAGTTCCAGGTCATCTTAAAACCGTCGCCAGACAACATTCAGGACCTGTACTTAGGTTCGTTACGCGAACTGGGTCTTGATACGCTGGTGCACGATATCCGTTTTGTCGAAGACAACTGGGAATCGCCAACGCTGGGTGCCTGGGGCCTGGGTTGGGAAGTGTGGCTAAACGGCATGGAAGTGACACAGTTCACTTATTTCCAGCAGGTTGGTGGCTTAGAGTGTCGTCCGGTGACCGGCGAAATCACCTATGGTTTAGAGCGTCTGGCGATGTACATCCAGGGCGTTGATAGTATTTATGATTTGGTCTGGGCTGATGGTCCGCTGGGGCGGGTTACTTACGGTGACGTGTTCCATCAGAACGAAGTTGAGCAATCAACTTACAACTTCGAACATGCTGATGTGCCTGCGCTGTTTGCTGCTTTTGATCAATATGAAGCCGAAAGTCATAAGCTGATTGAGCTCGGTTTACCGCTGCCAGCCTATGAAAAAGTGATGAAAGCTTCACACGCCTTTAATATGTTAGACGCCCGCCACGCCATTTCTGTGACCGAGCGGCAACGTTATATCCTGCGGGTTCGCACCTTGGCCAAAGCCTGTGCTGAAGCCTATTACGCAGCACGCGAGAAGCTTGGCTTCCCGTTATGCCGCACTCAACAGCAAACGCAGGAGGTCTGACGTGGTACAGGATTTTATCGTTGAAATTGGTACTGAAGAGTTACCCCCAAAGTCGCTGCAAACCTTAGCAACCTCATTCCAGCAGAACATCGTTGATGAACTCAATAAGCTGGGTTTACAGTTCGCTGATACGCAGTGGTATGCCGCACCACGCCGGTTAGCGGTTCGGATTAATCAGCTCGCTTCACAGCAAGCGGACAAAATCGTAGAAAAACGCGGTCCGGCCATCGCTGGCGCTTTTGATGCAAGCGGCGCAGCAACCAAAGCGGCACAAGCCTGGGCGGCATCAAATGGCATTACCGTTGAGCAAGCTGAACGGCTGGAAACCGACAAAGGTGCCTGGCTGGTGCATAAAGCCAAAGTGGTCGGCGGCGCAACGGTGAGTTTACTACCGGATGTGGTCAGTACCGCGCTGGCAAAATTACCTATTGCCAAGCCAATGCGCTGGGGCAATTCGACAGCAGAATTTATTCGCCCGGTTCACACCATTGTCATGCTATATGGCAATGACGTGGTGCCTGCGACTGTGCTGGGTAAAACGTCAGGTCGTCAGACCCATGGTCATCGTTTCCACGCTCCGGCGCTGGTAGCGATTGCTAATGCTGATGCTTATTTACCGACGCTGGAACAAGCTTTTGTGGTGGCCGATTACGCTAAACGCCGTGCTTTTATTGCCGCAGAAGTGGCGAAAACGGCCGCATCGCTTAATGGCGTTGTGGCGACCGACGAAGCATTGCTGGATGAAGTGACGTCATTGGTGGAATGGCCAGTGGTACTGGTGGGTTCGTTCGAAGAGCGGTTCCTGGAAGTGCCGGCTGAGCCGCTGATTTCCACGATGAAAGACAACCAGAAGTATTTCCCGCTGTTAGATCACAACGGCAAGCTTTTGAATAAATTTATCTTTGTTGCCAATATCAGCAGCAAGGACCCAAGCCAGATCATCTCCGGTAACGAAAAAGTGGTGCGGCCACGCTTAACGGACGCGCAGTTCTTTTTTGGCGTGGATAAAAAGACCAAACTAGCAGATCGGCTGGAAAGTCTGGGTACTGTTTTGTTCCAGCAAAAACTCGGTACCTTACGTGAGAAGTCCGAGCGTATTGCTCAACTGTCAGGTTATATCGCCGGTAAAATTGGTGCGAACGTTGCGCATGCAACCCGCGCCGGTTTGTTATCCAAAACCGATCTGATGACGAACATGGTCGGTGAGTTCCCGGAAACCCAGGGCATTATGGGTATGCATTATGCCCGGATCGACGGTGAGCCTGAAGCGGTAGCCGTGGCGCTGAACGAGCAATATAAACCACGTTTCTCCGGCGACAGTTTGCCTGCACAGTTAGAAAGTTGTGCAGTAGCCATTGCCGATAAGCTGGATTCATTGGTCGGTATTTTTGGCATCGGTCAGGCGCCAAAAGGCGACAAAGACCCGTTTGCGCTGCGTCGTGCCGCCATTGGTGCCCTGCGCATTATGGTGGAAAAACAGTTGCCACTCGATTTACTGGACGTGATTGGCTATGCCCAAACCACCTTCGGTGACAAGTTGACCCAAGCAACCGTTGCTGACGAAGTGCTGGAGTTTATGTTAGGCCGGTTCCGTGCCTGGTATGAAGCTGAAGGTTATGCGGTGGATGTGATCCAGGCAGTACTGGCACGTCGTCCAACCAATCCGGCTGATTTTGACCGTCGAGTCAAAGCGGTGGCAGAGTTCAGTAAACTGGAAGCTGCAACTGCCTTAGCTGCGGCCAACAAGCGGGTGGCGAATATTCTGGCGAAAGTGGAAGGCGAGTTGCCAACTACAATCAATCAGAGCTTGTTACAAGCGGGCGCTGAACAGAATTTAGCGCAGGCCTTGCTCAGTCAACAGCAAGCTGCAACTGCGCTGGTTGCTGCCGGCGATTACAATGCCAATCTAACCCAACTTGCCGGGCTGCGGGTGGCTATCGATCAGTTCTTTGATGAAGTGATGGTCAACGTCGACGATCAGGCAGTGCGCAATAACCGGTTGGCGCTGCTGAATCAGTTACGGCAAGCTTTCTTGCAAGTGGCTGATATTTCGCTGTTGCAGTAAACAAACGTAATCAGGGGTAGAGGCAGTTGTTTGACGAACAGCAACCTCTGCCTCTTTTTATTTCAACCGCTTATCATTGCAGTAGATAGCGCTTGGGAGAGACGTTAGAAAGCGTACTTCAGGCCCATCGCATAACGACCATATTGCATATCCAGATCCGCACCGTCATCGGTAAACTCAACTGAATTATCAATTTTGTTCACGAACCAGTCGGCACTGAGTGTGAATGAAAGTTGTTCTGACAAGGCATATTCAGCCAGAATGCCACCGGTTATAGTAGTACCTGAATCATCACCAAATTTGTTTTTGGCTGAGGCTTGGCTCGTTACAGCCTTCACGCCAAATTCGGTATCCCAGGAAATTAAGCCCAAACGCGCACCAATAGACCAGCTTTCACTCGCCAGTGGCACCATATATTGCCCAACCACACTAAAAGCAGTTGTCTTCGATTCAACAGTAACATCCACAACCGTAGAGTTGATGTATGTTGTGGTACTGAACAACTCAGCAGTACCATAATTCGTGTAGTGCGCAACAACAGACATATTGTCATTGAACTGGTAGCTCAGACCCAAAGCTGGCGATGTCGTGGTATCAGATTCTTCCTGATACCCACCTTCAGCATCGACTGCAATATCGGCAACACCAACATCAACAAGTACAGCAAAACCGGTATTATCAATGGCTTCATCAGCTTGGATGTAGGTTGGAAGTGCCAGTGCAGAAATCAATGTTAAGGGGTATAAAACTTTCATGTAATATCCGTATAAGTTAATTACGCCGAAATGGCGGCGAATTGTAACTTTTTGTGATTGAGGTGTAAATTGGAAGGGTGGCTGATGGCGTCGGTATATGGCGTCAATTAGCTGGATCCCGTAGCTTTTGTGATCAGTTCACCTGATTCCGGCCACTCGATTTAGAGATGTATAAACGCTGATCCGCAAGTTTTACTGCCTGCAAAAACTCACTTTCATCCTGCGCCAAAGCCACGCCAAAACTACAGGTAATGACTAAATCCGGATGCTCGGTCAGTAGTCGGCGCTGGGCAATCCCGGCACGAATTTTATCGGCAACCCGGGTGGCATCGTTTTGATTGGTTTTGGGCAGCAATAACAAAAATTCTTCACCGCCATAACGACAGGCAATGTCTTCAGTCCGCAATTTTTGCCGGAACAACATCGCCACTTGCTGCAACACTAAATCGCCTTGGTCATGGCCAAAACTGTCGTTGATATGCTTAAAGTGGTCTAAGTCGGCGATGATCACCGCCAGCGGAAAGAAGTGCTCGGGTTGCAGTGCAAAATGCTGTGGCAGGACTTCATCGACAAAACGGCGATTGGCCAGGTGTGTTAAAGCGTCGGTATTGGCCTGCGTTTCTTTGCTACGTTGTAGCAGTGCCATGGCGTTATGGCTACGTTCGCGAAAGTGCTCGTTGATCCAGCCAACAGCAATCACCGTGGCCATTGATGCCATAAAGCGGGAGATTTCGGCATTTTTATACTGCGCTACAATCAAATCAGGCTGATAGAGCATCACCAGCAGCACCAGCACCAACAAGCCATTGATCTGGATGCCAACACGGGGGCCAAGCAAGCCAAAAATAATCGCCGGAAATGGGAATACCCAGTACAGCGCGGTGTTTTCGTATCCACCGTGGTACACCAGCCCTAGCACAAAGAGCCCGACCAGCACCGTTTCTATCACACAAGCTTTATCCAGCTCATTACTGGCATGAAACCAGGCAATGTTGGCCAGAAACGCAAAGGAGCAGCCAAATAAAATAGCCTGCAGCAAATAATCTTCACTAAACAAATGCTTAAAACCAAGCAACAGCATAATGAGCGAAGTGATGTAACTGACGAACAGCAGAATATAACGGCGGCGGATGGAGTCAATCGAAGCAGCTTTGCTGGAAACAGTTCTGAGCAATACCAATGCTGGCCATCCTTGAGCGGTGAATAGCTTCGATTTTGCGACCTGAGTGTTGAAATAACAAGCTTATCCTGCGTTTTTTTTCAGCAGGTACCGGTACGGTAAAGTGGTGGTGTCGCTGGCAATCAGTTCATGATCCATAAACCGACAAAATGCCGGAATATCGCGGGTGGTCGCCGGATCGTCGGCAATAATCAGCAGCGTTTCACCGGCTTGCATCTTACGGATCGTCAGACGAACCATCATCACAGGTTCCGGGCAGCGCAGGCCCAGGGCGTCAAGATGTTGATTGGCGGAACTGAATAAATGCTGCATCAACCGGCTTCCAGATAAATAAACAAGCCGATATGGTATCGGCTCTGCGGGGCAATTTCAAAATCAAATAAAAATCGCGCTCACCTGGAACAACCGTTCCACTTCGCCGATGAATTTTTTATCCACCAAAAACAAAATGACATGGTCGTCCGTTTCAATCACAGTGCTGTCGTGGGCAATCATCACTTCATCACCACGCACGATGGCGCCAATGGTGCAGCCTGGTGGCAGTTTAATTTTGCCAATCGACAAGCCAACTACTTTTGAAGTAGTACGATCACCATGGGCGATGGCTTCAATCGCTTCGGCCGCGCCACGACGCAAGGAGTAGACGTTGACGATATCACCACGACGGACATGGGTGAGTAACGCTGAAATGGTGGCTTGTTGTGGTGAGACGGCAATATCGACTTCGCCGCCTTGTAGCAAATCGACATAAGCGCCGCGTTTAATCAGCACCATAGTTTTTTGCGCGCCCATCCGTTTGGCCAACATCGCCGACATAATGTTGGCTTCATCGTCATTGGTCACGGCTAAAAACACGTCGACCTGGTCGATATTTTCTTCCTGTAATAATTCCGGATCAGAAGCGTCACCGGCATACACCACGGTATTTTCTAAAGCGCTGGATAAAAATTCCGCCCGCTCTTTACTGCGTTCAATCAGTTTTACGCTGTGGGTTTTTTCCAGCGCTTTTGCCAGACCAAAACCGACGTTACCGCCGCCGGCGATCATAATGCGGCGGTAACTCGACTCGAGCTTTTGTAGTTCACTCATTACGGCACGGATGTGCTTGGTGGCTGCGACGAAAAAGACTTCGTCGTCCGCTTCAATAATGGTGGTACCAATTGGTTTAATCGCGTGACCACGACGGTAAATGGCGGCAACCCGCGCATCAATATGCGGCATATGCTCACGTAGTGTCGACAGCGCATGGCCTACTAACAAACCACCATAATAGGCTTTTACTGCAACCAGACTTACCAAACCGCCAGCAAATTCAACAACTTGTAACGCACCAGGGTAATCAATCAAGCGGCGGATGTAGTCAGTGACCAGCGTTTCCGGGGCGATAAAATGATCCACCGGCATATCGTCTTTGTTAAACAGTTGGTCGCGGTATTTGATGTATTGATTGGTACGAATACGCGCTACTTTGGTCGGCGTGTTAAAAATACTATAAGCCACCTGACAAGCGACGATATTCACTTCGTCACTGTTGGTCACGGCAATAATCATATCGGCATCTTCAGCGCCGGCTTTTTTCAGAATATCCGGGTGTGCGCTATGTCCATGCACCACCTGTAAATCCAGTTTGTCCTGCAGCGCCCGTAATTTGTCGGCGTTGATATCAACTACGGTAATATCGTTTTCTTCACCGACCAGGTTTTCTGCCAAGGTCGCACCGACCTGACCTGCGCCTAAGATAATGATTTTCATCAGTTCGCCTTTTTCTGCAGCTTGGCATAAAAGAAGCCATCTGCACTTTGTTCACCGGGCAGAATTTGCCATTGGCTGTCATCAATACCCAAACCTAGGGCAACCGGAATTGCGTCGGGATGATGGGCTAAAAACTGCGCGATTTGCTGCTGGTTTTCTTGAGGCAACACGCTGCAGGTGGCATACAGCAAAGTGCCGCCGGGCTTTAACAGCGGCCAGATTTGGATCAGAATTTGTTGTTGCAAGGTGGCAAGTGCGGCAATATCTGCCGATTTACGCAGCCAGCGGATATCCGGGTGGCGCCTGATCACCCCAGTCGCCGAACAAGGCACGTCCAATAAAATACGATCATAAAGTTCGCCATCCCACCATTGTTTTGGTGTGGCGGCATCACCGGCTTTGACATCCGCCTGATGGCCTAAACGTTGTAAATTTTCGCGCACCCGCACTAACCGTTGCGGGTCTTTATCCAAAGCCAGCACCTGCGATTGTGGCGCCAATTCCAGCAAATGGCCGGTTTTACCGCCTGGCGCGCAGCAGGCATCCAGCACCCGATCGGCATTTTCAGGGGTTAAAAATAGCGCCGCATATTGCGCCGCTAAATCTTGCACCGCAAACCAGCCTTCGGCATAACCAGGTAATACCGTCACATCAATGGCTTGTTCCAGCAAAATAGCCTGCGGCATTTGCGGTTGCGGCTGAGAAAAGGCGATGCCGGCGTCGGCTAAGGTCTGACAAAACTGGTCGATACTGCAGCGCTGAGTATTCACCCGTAGCCACAACGGTGCCTTTTGCTGATTGGCGTCAATCACCGTTTGCCACTGCTCTGGATACGCCGCTTGCAGCGACTGCACCAACCAGGACGGATGGTTGGTTTGCACCGAAAGCGGTGCCTGGCTGACGTCGAACAATTCCGGCTTGCGCTGCACCGAGCGCAGCACACCGTTGATCAGCTTGGTCATCGACTCGCCTTTTAAAGCGCGGGCCGCTTCCACCGTTTCACCAACGGCGGCGTGATCAGGAATACGCAGGAATTTCAGCTGATAAATGCCGACATAAATCAAAAACTGCAATGGCCGCAGCTGTTTAATCAGCGGTTTGGCCATTAGTTGCTGACAGACAAAATCCAGTTGCGGTAAATAACGCAACACACCAAAACAAATTTCCTGCAGCAAGGCTTTGTCGGCGGGCAAGGGAAATTGAAATTGTGCTTTGGGCAGCACATCAGAAAGCGATTTGCCCTGATCGACCACCTGATAGCAGCAAGTGGCTGCGACCGCCCTTAAGTTGGCGGTCATGGTGTGACTCCTACGACGGAGCCAACCGGGAACCAATCAGCGCGACCATTTAAAAAATCAGCCGCCGCCATGGCCTTTTTGCCTGGCGGTTGTAGTTGTTGCAATACCAGCACTCCATCAACGGTTGCAATGGCGATGCCTTTTTTATCTGCGCTTAACACAGTACCCGGCGCAGCGGTGGCGTGCGTTGGTTCAACCCGCGCTTGCCAGATTTTCAGCTGTTGGGCACCGAGTTGCAGATAGCTCACCGGCCAAGGATTAAAAGCACGGATTTCACGCTCAAGCGCTGCGGCTGGTTTATTAAAATCGAGTAGCGCTTCGTCTTTACTCAGTTTTTCAGCGTAGTTCGCCAATACATCGTCTTGTGCTTTGGCTTGCTGTTGTAGTGCAGGTAAATCAGTCAGTGCTGCTAATAAAGCCTGAGGGCCAATATCGGCGAGTTTGTCGTACAGGCTGGCCGAAGTGTCGGTAGCGGTAATGGCTAAGCTTTTGATACTCAGCATAGCGCCGGTATCAAGTCCTTCGTCCATTTGCATGATGGTGACGCCAGTTTCTATATCACCGGCCCACAAGGCGCGTTGGATAGGAGCAGCACCACGCCAGCGTGGCAATAAAGAGCCGTGTACGTTAATACAACCAAGCTTCGGCGTTTGTAAAACGACTGCTGGCAGAATTAAACCGTAGGCCACCACCACCATTAAATCGGCGTTGAGAGCGGCCAGTTCGGCCTGAGCTTTGGACTTTTTCAGTGATTTTGGCTGGTATACCGGAATTTGCTGTGCCAACGCCAGTTGCTTCACCGGGCTGGCTTGTAATTGCTGACCGCGACCAGCCGGGCGATCCGGTTGGCTGTACACGGCGATGACCTGATGTTCGGAATCAAGTAACGCCTGTAAATGGCGGGCAGCAAAATCCGGCGTGCCGGCAAAAATAATACGTAGTGGAGTCACTTCAAATCCTGTGGTGGCTTAACGAGCCGCGTTGCGGGCTTCTTTTTCTAATTTCTTTTTGATCCGATCACGTTTAAGCGGTGACAGATAATCGATAAACAGTTTGCCAACCAGGTGGTCTAGTTCATGCTGCAAACAAATAGCCAGCAAACCGTCGGCTTTGAGTTCGAACCATTCACCTTCGGTGTTTTGCGCTTTTACCGTGACTTCGGCGGCGCGTTCTACATTGGCGTAGCTTTGCGGGACCGACAAACAACCTTCTTCATAGGTGGTGTCGCCACTTTTACTGATGATTTCAGGATTGATAAAAACTTGCGGCTGATCACGGCTTTCTGACACATCAATCACCACAACACGCTGATGAACATTGACTTGTGTCGCTGCCAGACCTATACCATTTTCATCATACATGGTGTCGAGCAAGTCAGCGACCAGTTGACGGGTTTGGGCGGTAATTTCAGCGACCGGTTTGGCCGTAGTACGAAGGCGTTCATCGGGATAATGTAATACTGTTAAGACTGTCATGGGACCTACAAAATTAAGCGTTGTTTAACTATCTATGATATGGTCTAATTTTAGCCATTAATCAGCTGTATTAACAGCTTAGTCTGCATTAATTACCACAAGTTCGGGCTCAAGGAAGCTGGCATGCTCAAAATAATAACGACTTCAATCGCCGCTCTGCTGCTTTGTTATACAGGTTTTGTAACCGCGCAGGAATTAACATTAAAACCGGACGCTCCGAAAAATTATACCGTAAAAGAAGGCGACACCTTATGGGATATTTCCGGATTGTATTTAGCCCAACCCTGGTTGTGGCCACAACTCTGGAAATTAAATCCACAAGTTGATAATCCACATTTAATTTTTCCTGGTGATGTTTTAAGTTTGACCTATGACGCGGATGGCAACCCAGTGTTGGCCATCAACGACGAAAATGCTGTGATCACCGTATCACCAGACACTGAAGCTGCAGTTTCTGAGACTGAAGTTGTTGCCATTAGCGGGCCTTCTGGTATCAAAAAGCTGACGCCAAAAATTCGCAAAACGATCAAATCAACCAAGGCGGTGACGACGTTACCGCTGAAAATGATTCGGCCTTTCCTGACGTTTGAACAAGCTTTAACTGAAGCCGAAATTGCCGCTCTCCCTTATGTACTTGGCGCCAACGAAGAATGGAAAAATACCATCGTTGAACAGATTTTATATGTCAAAGGTGAGTTGGAGCTTGGTTCCAGTTATGGTATTTACCGCAAAGGAAAACCTTATATTGACCCGGTCACTGAAGAGCTGTTGGGCTATGAAACCATTTTGGTGGCGACCGGCAAAGTGTTTCGCCCTGGCAGCATCGAAAACAAAACACCAGCATCCGTGCAAGTGATTGATGTAAAACAAGAAATTAAGCAGGGCGATCGCTTAATTCCGGCATCAGACGGTCAATCATTGCCGGCATTTTTTGTGATGAGCAAACCAGAAAAAGTGATTGATGGTGTGATCATCGATACCACCTCAGATTTACGTGAGTTTTCAAAGTGGGACATCGTGGTATTGAACAAAGGCTCGATTGAAGATCTGAAAGCCGGTCATATGTTGTCGATTTACCGCAAATCGCCTTCGGTGGTCGATACCAAACGCGGACCGGTTTATATGAGTGACGCCAGCAAATATGAAAAACTGACCGGCGGTATCGAAGGTGAAGCGTTGGAAATGCCACGGGAAAAAATTGGTCAGTTGATGATCTTTAAAGTCGCTGATCGGGTAAGCTTTGCCATTGTGACTTCGACCAGCAGACCAATCCGGGTTGGCGATTTGATCGGAGAAATTTAAGGCGTTTTAATTAATGAAGCCATAAGGGGACGATCATGGATGATCTCCGCGACTGGCTGGCTCTTGCCTCGGTACCCGGGATGGATTTGCGCCGGTACCAACGGATTTGCCAGTCACTGCCACTCCACCAATTCTTTTCTTTGTCTGCCACTGAGCTGCAACAGCTTGGTCTGACCGAATATCAAAGCCAATTGCTGGTATCACCCAATCATCGGTTGGTTGATTCTGCTATGCACTGGTTGCAACAGGCACCCAACCGGCATTTTATCCGCTGCATCGACGATGCTTATCCTGAGTTGTTACGTCAAATCAAACAGCCGCCACTGGCGTTGTTTGTCGAAGGTGATGTAAAGCTGCTATTACAACCACAATTGGCGATCGTGGGCAGCCGACAACCCACTGCGACCGGCAAACAAATTGCCTTTCAGTTTGCTGCCGATTTGTGCCGTCAGGGTTTAACCATTACCAGTGGTCTGGCACGTGGTATTGATGGGGCGGCGCATCAAGGCGCGCTGTCAGTGCAAGGTAAAACGATTGCAGTTCTGGGCCATGGCCTGTCGCATATCTATCCCAAACAGCATCAGGCGTTAACGGCGCAAATTGCCGGCGAAGGCGCTTTAGTGTCTGAATTTTTGCCCGATATTGAGCCAAAACCGTTATTTTTTCCACTGCGTAACCGCATTGTGGTCGGGCTTAGTCTTGGCACTTTAGTGGTAGAAGCAGCGGAAAAAAGTGGTTCGCTGATCAGTGCCAATTACGCTGCTGAATATAACCGGGAGGTGTTTGCGGTGCCGGGCTCGATTTTGAATCCGATGGTGGCAGGTTGTCATCAACTCATTCAGCAAGGCGCTAAGTTAACCCGTTCCTGTGCCGATATTATGGAAGAATTGCCAATTAGTGCGGCGACTGGTCTGAATAAACCCGTGAAACGTAAAAATAATTGTCAGCAAGACTTGTTCGAACCCAGCTTGTTGGCTAACGTAGGAGATGAGGCCACTGCAATTGACGTGATCGCAGCGCGAGCGCAGTTATCAGTGGCTGAAGTAACCATTGCCCTACTTCAACTGGAACTCTCCGGTGAAGTAGCAGTAGTACCTGGTGGCTACATTCGAGTGAGGAGGGCCTGATTATGTTTGATATCCTCGTCTATCTGTTCGAAAACTATATTCACAACGAATCAGAAATCTATGTTAATCAGGCTGATTTGACCCGCGAGCTGGTCAAAGCCGGTTTCCACGATGATGATATTTTTAAAGCACTGCGCTGGCTGGAGAACCTGTCCAAGCTGCAGGAAAGTCATGTTAAACCTTACCTTACCAAAACCAATTCAACTGCAGTGCGCGTGTATACTGCGGATGAGCAACAAAAGCTGGATGCGGAGTGCCGCGGCTTCCTGCTGTTTTTAGAACAAATCAACGTGTTGGATTTGCCAACCCGTGAAATGGTGTTAGACCGGGTGATGGATTTAGACAGTAAAGAAGTGTGTCTGGAAGACTTAAAATGGGTGGTGTTGATGGTGTTATTTAATGCACCGGGTCATGAAACCGCTTATGCCCAGATGGAAGATTTAATATTTGAAGAACCGACCGGGCCGCTGCATTAAGCAGCCTTTTTCCTAAAAATGCTGACGGCGCTAAGCATCTGTTGTCATAAGTTGCTGCGCCGTTTAGTGCGCTTGTGTGCGATAATCCGTCTATCCCTGACTTTGACGCAGCGTTATGTCTGAAACCCCATTATTTGCCATTCCCGAGCACAAACAAATCTGCCCTTTATGTCAGCACGAGCTGGTAATGAAGTCGGGTAAACATGGGCCATTTTTGGGCTGCAGCCATTATCCACACTGTCACTATATTCAGAATTTACACCCACACGACAGCACCGTGGTGAAGTTGCTTACTGACACGCCATGCCCCAGTTGCAACTCACCACTGGCCGTCAAAAACGGCCGTTACGGCATGTTTATCGGTTGCAGCAATTTCCCGGCTTGTCATTTTATTGTGCATGAAGAAGCGCCGGAAGTGGCTGATGTCAGTTGCCCGTTATGTCACAAAGGCAAGTTGCTGGAGCGGACCAGTAAATTTGGTAAGACCTTTTACGGTTGCGACCAGTACCCCGGTTGTGATTTTGTGCTGAACCTCAAACCTACGCCTGGCAGTTGCCAGCACTGTGGTTTTGGTTTGCTGGCCGAGAAGCCGTCAGCCCAAGGGGTGAAGCTGATTTGCGCCAGTAAAAAATGTCAGCTGCCGCAGGCGGAATGAATGAAGTTGATCGTCTTCAACGAAAAAGGCCCTTACCGGGCCTTTGTTATTCGTGCTTGATGTTAACTAGCACTGCGCGCAAGTTTTGCTGCAACTTCAGCCACTTCCGGAAAGCCTGGTTCCGGTAAATGCTGACATAACGCGACAAACCGCGCTGCAAGTTCAGCGACAGTCGAACCGCTGATATTGATATGACCCATTTTGCGGCCCGCTCTTTTGCCTTTGCCATACCAATGCAGATGACAAGAAGGTAGCGCCAATACTGCCGGGTCGACAAAGTCTTCACCCAGAATATTCACCATCACGGTTGGCCGCACTAACGCAGTGCTACCCAAAGGCAAACCACAGACCGCACGTAGATGATTTTCAAACTGACAAGTGTCCGCGCCTTGTTGGGTCCAGTGACCGGAGTTATGCACCCGTGGTGCGATCTCGTTCACTAGTAACTGATCGCCAACCTGGAAAAACTCCAGCGCCAGCACACCCACATAATCCAGTTTGGCGGCTATCGCATCAAACATTTGTTTCGCTTGTTGCTGCAGTTGTTGTTGTCCTGGCAATGCTAATGACACCGCCAATACACCGTTCACATGATGATTTTCTGTCAGCGGATAGACAACAGTCTCGCCTTTGGCATTGCGGGCGCCGACTAAACTCACTTCACGGTCAAAGCGAATAAACTGTTCTGCGACAATCGCTTGCGGTAAAGCGTGATCAGCGCCCGCCATAAAGCTTTTGATATCAGCCCAGATGGCTGCTGCATCTTCCGCTTGTTTTAACCGCCACTGGCCTTTGCCATCGTAACCGGCCAAAGCACTTTTCAGCACCAAAGGTAAACCCAAAGCTGCAATGGCCGACTGAAACTCTGCTTCAGTGCTGACAATCCGGTAACCAGCATTGGCAACGCCTGCTGCATCAAGCAGTTGCTTTTCCTGCCGGCGATCGCCACCGGCTTTAATGGCCGTACTATTCGGGAAGAATTTACCGCTAGCCTGGCAAACCTGCTGCACTGGGTAGGGAATATGCTCAAATTCGGAGGTGACGACATCGGCGTCGGCAACAGCTTCTGTCAGCGTCATAGGGAATTGTTGCTGAGTCACCGGATGCACCACAGAATCGGTATTGACGTCATAGGCCAGCACTTGCAAATTCAGTGGTGCGCCAGCCAAGGCCATCATCCGTGCCAGCTGACCGGCACCCATCACCAGAACTTTTTTCATGATGCGTCCAGAGCCGGATTAGGCTGGCTTAACACAGAGTCGGTTTGTTCTTGGCGGAACTGATCAATCTTGGTCATTAAAGCGGCATCGGAAGTTGCCAGAATTTGTGCGGCTAATAAACCGGCATTGGCGGCACCAGCGTCACCAATGGCCAAAGTGCCAACAGCGACACCTTTAGGCATCTGTACAATCGATAACAACGAATCCAGCCCTTTTAAGGCTTTGGATTGTACCGGTACACCGAGCACCGGCAAGCTGGTGAATGCTGCGGCCATGCCGGGTAAATGTGCTGCACCACCGGCACCGGCGATAATCACTTTTAGGCCGCGACTGGCCGCATTTGTGGCATATTCAGCCAATAACTGTGGCGTTCTGTGAGCAGAAACAACAGTCGTTTCATAAGCGATACCAAACTTATCTAACATGTCTGCTGCATTTTTCATGGTGGGCCAATCAGATTTTGAACCCATAATGATACCGACTTTCATTGCTGTTTCCTCAAAACGGCCAGCTACTGGCATAATAGGCGGCTATTATAGCCATCTGGCCGTGGCCAGGAAAATATTTGTGCAGTTCGGCATTTTTGATGAGTATGGTTTAATGATGAGTCAGACTGAATTAGTTAAAGCAATCAATGCATTAACTGCAGGGCAGGTAATTGCCTATCCAACGGAAGCTGTGTACGGCGTCGGCTGTGATCCAGATAATTTGGCAGCAATCGCGTTATTGCTGCAGATGAAGCAGCGCGAAAAAAGCAAAGGCTTGATTTTAATCGCCGCTGATTTTGCGCAACTGGCGCCTTATATCGATGTGGATGCCATCACTGCAGCACAACAGCAACGCATGCTGGATAGCTGGCCGGGCCCGGTGACCTGGGTGGTGCCGGCACGGCCGGGCTTAACCGATTGGCTGACCGGCCAGTTTAGTACTATTGCGGTGCGGGTTAGTGACCACCCGTTGGTGCAGCAGTTATGCCGGGTTTATGGCAAACCTGTCACCTCAACCAGCGCGAATTTGACCGGCCAACCCGCTTGCCGTAACGCCGCCGATGTCGCAGCGCAGCTAGGTGAGCAGCTTGCGGTGATCCTGGACGCACCAACCGGCGGCCGGCTCAATCCATCAGAAATTCGGGATATCAATACCGGACATATTTTTCGGGCCGGTTGAAGCTGGGTTATTTCACTGGCTGTTCATCGCAGATGAGTGAATTCCGAGACAGGAGTAAACAATGCAACACGTAGATAAAGCCCAGGTCAAAGCCTTTTTGCTGGCACTGCAGGAACAAATTTGTGCTGCTCTTACTGCAGCAGATGGTCAGGCGCAGTTTGTTGAAGACAGCTGGCAGCGTGCCGAAGGTGGTGGTGGCCGCAGCCGGGTGTTGACGCATGGCGCCGTGTTTGAACAAGCCGGGGTGAATTTTTCCCACGTGTTTGGCGACAAAATGCCCGGCTCAGCCACAGCGCACCGACCGGAACTGGCCGGACGCGGCTTTGAAGCGATGGGCGTTTCGTTAGTCATTCATCCGAATAATCCACATGTGCCAACCAGTCACGCCAATGTGCGGTTTTTTATTGCGGAAAAAGCCGGTGAAGAACCCGTTTGGTGGTTTGGTGGTGGTTTTGATTTAACGCCATTTTATCCGGTCGAAGCCGATGTGCGGCATTGGCACCAGACCGCCAAAGATTGTTGTGACCCCTTTGGCGACGATGTTTATCCAAAATACAAAAAGTGGTGTGATGAATACTTCTATTTAAAACACCGTCAAGAAACCCGTGGCGTGGGTGGGTTGTTCTTCGACGATTTGAATGAATGGGGATTTGAATCGAGTTTCTCTTTTATGCGCAGTGTCGGCGAAGCCTTTACCAAAGCCTATGTGCCGATTGTCGAAGCTCGTAAAAACACCGCGTATGGCGACCATGAACGGCAGTTCCAGCTGTATCGCCGTGGCCGTTATGTTGAATTTAATCTGGTATTTGACCGTGGGACTTTATTTGGCCTGCAAAGTGGTGGTCGCACCGAGTCGATTTTGATGTCGATGCCGCCGTTGGTGCGTTGGGAATATGGGTACCAGCCAGCAGCAGATTCTGCCGAAGCACAGCTTTACAGCCGTTATTTGCAACCGCAGGATTGGTTGGGTCTGGAAGCGACAAGCTGATGGTGAGTTGAATATTGGAGCATCGCGGTTTAGTCGCTGCGATTGATCATATGGCTGGCCAGTTGTCCTAAAGCCTCACTTAAACCCTCGCGCAGCATTTTATCTGTAACGACTTCGGCCAGTGCCTTGTTCATACAAAACATCCATTGCTCGCGTAATTTTGGGCTCACCGTAAAAGGCATATGACGAGCGCGTAGCCGTGGATGACCGTATTTTTCTTCAAACAAACCAGGGCCACCCAACCAGCCGGACAAAAACTCAAAGAACTTTTGCCGGATCAGGTCCAGCGGCAGCGGGTGAATGGCATAAAGCTCAGCGGCTTCCGGCGCAGTTTCCATTATGTCGTAAAAACGGTTGGCGAGACGTTTGGTCGCGGCTTCACCGCCAATCAATTCATAAGGCGTGACTTGTGGTGTCGGATGGCGCTTGCTATCGTCGGTGTTAAACATCTTTTTCAGCAACTTTATCATGGTGGTTGGTGTGGACCGTTACGCTGTATTTGGAAATCCAATCGGGCATTCAAAATCGCCCTTGATCCATCGTTGGTTTGCCGAACAAACCGGTCAGGACCTGCAGTATGAGGCCATTCTAGCACCGGCCGATGGCTTTGCCGACAGTTGGCGGGATTTTGTCGCTGCGGGTGGTAAAGGTGCAAATGTCACAGTGCCCCTTAAAGAAGTGGCTTTTGCGCTGGCGCAGATCGTCAGCGAGCGGGCGCAGCAGGCAGGCGCGGTGAATACACTCTATATAGATAGTAGTGGGCAACTTTGTGGTGATAACACCGATGGTCTTGGTTTAGTGGCTGATTTGCAGCGACTGGGTGCAAAGCTTGATGGCGCTAAAGTTCTGCTGCTTGGCGCAGGTGGTGCCAGCCGTGGCGTGGTCGGTCCTTTATTGGCTGCTGGTGTTGCCTCTGTGCATATAGCTAATCGCACGGCAGATAAAGCGATGACAGTGGCGAAGCTGTTCAACAGTCAGGTGACAGCTTCAGGTTATGGCGATATTCCAACTGATCACTGGCAGCTGGTGATTAACGCAACTTCGTCCGGCCTCAGTCAGCAACGCCCGGATTTCAGTCCTGAGCATCTGCAATCTTGTCAGCTGGCTTATGACATGATGTATGGCAAAGAGCCAACAGCCTTTATCCTGTGGTGTCGGCAACATCAGGTGCCGCTGTGTGCCGACGGGATCGGCATGTTGGTGGCGCAGGCAGCGGCAAGTTTCGCGATCTGGCGTGGGGTAACACCAGATATAACACCTGTACTCGAAAAAATGACGACATTGGTGCGTAGATGAACCAGCAACTGATTTTCAACAATGACTTCCGACTTACCGATAATCAAGACGCTGTGTGCTGTAGCGTATTACAGGCCGGCCTGCGGATCGCTGTAGTCATCCATATGCCCGAAGGCTGGGAGCCACATATTTGGTTAGCTCAGATAAAAGAAGACGCTTTTTTCTGGGAAGAACAAATAGAGGACGCTTTAGCTGCAGATCAACTCAATAGCGATGGCGTTCTCTATCTGGATGGGGCTGCTTAATTCGACGTAGGTGGCTTAGGCAACGGATGGGGATCAGATTTCTGCCAGATACTCATCTTTGAGTACCACATAGTTTTGCGCCGACACAGCAAGAAAAGCCTTTTCACTGTCATTGAGCGGGCGGGCCTGTTTTACCGGACTGCCTACATATAAATAGCCGGAGGCTAAAGTCTTGCCCGGTGGTACCAGACTACCGGCGCCAATCATCACATCATCTTCAACTATGGCATCGTCCATCACGATGGCACCCATGCCAACCAGAATACGATTGCCAAGCGTACACCCGTGCAACATACACTTATGGCCTACAGTGACATCCTCACCAATCATCAGTGGCGAACCCGCGGCATTCTTTTCGCTGGGGCGCGATACGTGTAATACGGTGCCATCCTGAATATTAGTTCTGGCACCAATGCGGATAATGTTCACATCACCACGCGCGGCGACCAACGGCCAGATACTGACATGGGCTGCTAATTCAATGTCGCCGACCAAAACTGCGCTTTCATCAATATAAACCCCTTGCCCAAGGACCGGCTTTACACCTTTATAAGAACGAATTGTCATGCTGAACTCCTTTGTTGTGCGGAAAGTATGCGGCAATTGTTGGCAAAAAGCACTGTTCGCACGAAAAAGAAGCTGTCGCACTCAAAAACACAAGTTTTCTCAAATTTACGCTTGTCAGGGCGCTTAAAGTCTCTATAATGCGCCTCATGCCAACGGGGTGGTGCGAAAGCAGCGAACTGAGTGAGTTTGAAGAAAGTGAAAATAGTCGATAAAAAGACGCTTGACACGAACTGAAAACTGACTAAAATGGCCGCCTCGCAGCGACGAGGGGTTGAGAAGCCCGAAAGTCGAAGTGAGGCAGAAAAGCCTTCGGGGTTTTCAAGGTAAGTCAGGTTGAGCAGCAGAGCTCATTCAAATAGTGAATTCTGCTGCTTGACTTAAATTCTGGGAAGTGTAACATACGCCTCCCGCTTCGTAGTCGAGGCACGCTCTTTAACAATTAGCAATCAATCATCTGTGTGGGCACTCGTGAAAGAAGATTCGCAAAACGAATTAACTGAGTATGAGTGACCAGATAGTAAAATATTTAGTCAGTAATACTGAGCATGTC
>NZ_SACS01000069.1 GCF_004005945.1 Rheinheimera riviphila | reverse complement strand
GCTGGGAAATCGAACTGGGCTACCGGGAGATGAAACAGCAACTGCTGGCAAACGAATTTACGCTGCGAAGCAAAAAATCTGAGATGGTGAAACAAGAACTGTGGGGCGTGTTGCTCTGCTACAACCTCGTCCGTTACCAGATGGTGCGGATGGCAAAGACCCTCCCGGGAATTTATCCGAATGAGCTGAGTTTTACGCTGTGCGCCAATGCGATAGTCAGCTTGTTTGAATACGGGTTCACGCTGATTAGTAGCCACCACATTCCACAAGAGTTGGATGATTTAACGAGAAAAGCGGAGTTTTTTG
>NZ_SACS01000068.1 GCF_004005945.1 Rheinheimera riviphila | reverse complement strand
AATATATAAACTGAGAACTAAAAAGGAAAGGGTACCAAGGGCAATATTGGTGCGTCCTAGTGGACTCGAACCACCGACCCCCACCATGTCAAGGTGGTGCTCTAACCAACTGAGCTAAGGACGCATTGCAGATTGTGTAGTGTAACGCTGCCGTTTAAAGCGGCAATCTCAAAACAGGCGTTTTGAAATTTGGTGCGTCCTAGTGGACTCGAACCACCGACCCCCACCATGTCAAGGTGGTGCTCTAACCAACTGAGCTAAGGACGCATTTTGTAATCTTGTTGCAAATCTTGCCACGGGGGCGATTTTCGCAACG
>NZ_SACS01000067.1 GCF_004005945.1 Rheinheimera riviphila | reverse complement strand
TGATTGATTGCTAATTGTTAAAGAGCGTGCTTCGACTACGAAGCGGGAGGCGAATAATACACTTCCCAGAATTTAAGTCAAGCAGCAGAATTCACTATTTGAATGAGCTCTGCTGCTCAACCTGACTCACTTTGAAAACCCCGGAGAATTTTCTGCCTCACTTCGACTTTCGGGTCTTTCAACCCCTCGCCGCTGCGAGGCGGCCATTTTAGTCAGTTTTCAGTTCGTGTCAAGCGTCTTTTTATCGACTATTTTCACTTTCTTCAAACTCACTCAGTTCGCTGCTTTCGCTGCTCACCGTGGCATGGCGCGCATTA
>NZ_SACS01000066.1 GCF_004005945.1 Rheinheimera riviphila | reverse complement strand
TTCGGTTGATGCGACAAGAGCCTGAAAAATAAAAATCGGGTAGGGCGTACTCGCCGAAGGCAGTACGCCGCATGTGCATCTAAACCACTTCGGCGTACTACCCTTCGGGTGAGTACGCCCTACTTTTGCCACATAAATTTATATATTTACGCCAATAAATTCGATGGATAACCTATTGTTTCAAATAGAAAAGTCGTAGGGCGTACTCGCCGAAGGCAGTACGCCGCATGTGCATCTAAACCACTTCGGCGTACTACCCTTCGGGTGAGTACGCCCTACTTTTCCATATAAATTTATGTATTTACGGCAACAGGTGCGATGG
>NZ_SACS01000065.1 GCF_004005945.1 Rheinheimera riviphila | reverse complement strand
ATCCTTTACAGCCAGGTGAAAAAGTCACGATTTCAAACGAAGCGAGTCAATTACTAAAAAGCGATATTCAAGACGGGACAATTCTTACTCCCAATAGTGGTGGTGGGACTACACTGCCTCCATGGCCTCCGCAAGGTAATACTCCCAATAGTGGTGGTGGGACTACACTGCCTCCGTGGCCGCCGCAAGATAATACTCCTAATAGTGGTGGTGGGACTACACTGCCTCCATGGCCGCCGCAAGATAAGGTCTGAACAATGTTTCGTAAATCGCCACTATGGCTGGTGCATATTGTACTCTTTACACTGTCGTTTTTTGCGCTTTGGA
>NZ_SACS01000064.1 GCF_004005945.1 Rheinheimera riviphila | reverse complement strand
ATGGCCGCATCGAACGGTTTTTTGGAACTTTTAAACAGATGTTCAGGCAGCTGGATTTTAACGGCTGCCAGTTACAGCACGAGCTTGAAATCTATCGCAGCTGGTACAACCATGTCCGGCCGCATCAGAATTTAAACGGCCTGACGCCCGCTGAGATCTGGCTCGGCCGACCAAGTAAAAACCAGCACCATGCCAGTTGGGTATCAGCCTGGCATGGGGTGTTATGCGGCTATTATGTGCCAGGTTAAACAACACTTAGCGGTTTAAACAACACAACCCCACAGCGTTCAGAGCAAACGCCGGGTTCTATTGCCTAAAACCTGCAAATACTGT
>NZ_SACS01000063.1 GCF_004005945.1 Rheinheimera riviphila | reverse complement strand
GCTTGCATCGTTGGCCTAAAAACCATAAGATGCGCCCCGCAATGACGGACGCGGGATGGAGCAGCCTGGTAGCTCGTCGGGCTCATAACCCGAAGGTCGTCGGTTCAAATCCGGCTCCCGCAACCAAATTGTGACTGAATACGCTTGAAGGTCACGACAAAGTCATTGCAAACTAACAAGTTACACTCTCTGCTCAAGTGTAATTTTCGGACGCGGGATGGAGCAGCCTGGTAGCTCGTCGGGCTCATAACCCGAAGGTCGTCGGTTCAAATCCGGCTCCCGCAACCAACTTACTTAAAAGCCGACTTGATGTCGGTTTTTTTGTGTCTGCGAT
>NZ_SACS01000062.1 GCF_004005945.1 Rheinheimera riviphila | reverse complement strand
ATTGGTCAGACCATTGAAACTAACCAGCTGACGCCGATGGCGTACTACCTTCGGTGAGTACGCCCTACTTTTTCATTTAAATTCAGATACTTGCGTAGGGCGCTACTCGCCGCGGCAGCGGCAGTACGCCGGTTTAGAGACGACCCGCTGCATTCGATGGCGTACTACCTTCGGTAAGTACGCCCTACTTTTTTATTGAAATTCAGATGCTTGCGTAGGGCGCTACTCGCCGCGGCAGCGGCAGTACACCGTGACTAAATGCGCTCTCACAACAACTCCAGCATTCTAGCCATCATCGCCGCCAATGTTTATAAAACCGCTGTTTTGAGTGTCACC
>NZ_SACS01000061.1 GCF_004005945.1 Rheinheimera riviphila | reverse complement strand
GGCGAGAAGTTGAAGCAAAGAAGGTGTTTAAAGGAATATATGCTTTAGGTGGCTCCCCAGGTTGGACTCGAACCAACGACCTACGGATTAACAGTCCGCCGCTCTAACCGGCTGAGCTACTGAGGAATTGTACGCGGTTATTTTTGGTTATTTCAGTTGGCTCCCCAGGTTGGACTCGAACCAACGACCTACGGATTAACAGTCCGCCGCTCTAACCGGCTGAGCTACTGAGGAACTGAAATAACGTGTTGTAAACTACAGTGGCTCCCCAGGTTGGACTCGAACCAACGACCTACGGATTAACAGTCCGCCGCTCTAACCGGCTGAGCTACTGAGGAACTGTGTCTGCAACGGGGCGCAATACTAATGCCATGATTCGAGGCTGTC
>NZ_SACS01000060.1 GCF_004005945.1 Rheinheimera riviphila | reverse complement strand
GTCAGCGGTAGTACGCCGAATGGCGATCGCCGCGTCAGCGGTAGTACGCCGAATGGCGCTCACCGCGTCAGCGGTAGTACGCCGAATGGCGCTCACCGCGTCAGCGGTAGTACGCCGAATGGCGCTCGCCGCGTCAGCGACAGTACGCCGAATGGCGCTCGCCGCGTCAGCGGTAGTACGCCGAATGGCGCTCGCCGCGTCAGCGGTAGTACGTCGAATGGCGATCGCCGCGTCAGCGGTAGTACGCCGAATGGCGCTCGCCGCGTCAGCGGTAGTACGCCGAATGGCGCTCACCGCGTCAGCGGTAGTACGCCGAATGGCGCTCACCGCGTCATCGACAGTACGCCGAATGGTGACTTGTAGCGAATCAACAGCCTAATTATTGGC
>NZ_SACS01000005.1 GCF_004005945.1 Rheinheimera riviphila | reverse complement strand
TTCATGGTGTCTCCTTGACTGGTTGGTTTGGCGATTGATCTGATCACCGAACACCATGAATGTTCCTTCCTATCTAAATTTTAATTATCTCTTTGTTTCAAATAGTAATTCCGTGGGGATACCTCAGACTCTGACCCTGCAGTTAACATTTTTACCCCTCTGACATCACCCAATACATTTTTACCTGAGGATCTGTGCTTGGCAACGTGACTAGAGCGCTTTGCTTAATGATTTCCGTTTCAACAGAAGGTACTTGCAACGCAACCATAGGCTGGGCTAGATCCGGCACCTCGCTTAATCCAAACCACAAGCCCCCAACCAACAGCACAGTAGCAGCCTGCCAGTACCAATTTTTGACGGTCAACGCTGGCGCAGGTGCCATTTGTTCCGAAGCCTGTTGCTGCCGCAGCGCCTGTTGCAGCTTTTCTAGTCCATGTGGTGGCGCATCTATGGACTGAAATAGAGATTTAATCTTCATCGGTCCAGGCCCTCCCCGTCTGTTGTTCCAGTTTTGCTTTTAATTGTTTCAGTGCCCTGGCGCGTCTGGACGCAACAGTACCTGGCGCAATCGACAGCACTTGCGCTGTTTCAGCTAGTGTCAGTTCACTGTATTCAGTCAGCAAAAGCACTTCACGCTCGACAGACGCTAAGGATGCTAGCGCCTTTCGCAACACTTGCTGTTGCTGCTGCATCTGTAAAACGTACTCCGGTGAATCTTTTGCCAACTCACTTCTGCCCATTTGTTCAGCACTAAACCAGCTTTCTAGCCAAGGCTCAACACTGTCAAACACCCAATTCAGCCGCCAGCGAATTTTGTTCCGCGCCAGATTTAACGCCGTGGTATAAACATAAGCGTGCAAAGTTGCCGCATCAACCTGCTTTCGTTGCTGCCACACCTTTAAAAAGGCCTCCTGCACCAAGTCCTGACAGTCCTGTGCATGCCACAGCATTCGATAAAGCACGTTATACAATGGCCGCTCCAAAGCCTGATAACAATCGAGCAACTCCTGCTCTTGTAACATCAATAACGTCCGTTATTGTTGTTGAATGCGAACAATGGTGTACAGATACTGCCCTTTGGCGATATCGCTGGCATTCGAACCAACGACCAGCAGTTGATCAGGCTGATCGGCCGTCAGCCTAGTATTTAAAAAAAACTCATTTGGCAACTTACTCTGAAGTTCAGCGGCTATTCCACGATTTTTTTGGATATTGAGTTGCACTTGCACATTATCATTGAGCTGGGTCATTTCCTGACTTATTGAAAACATACTGCCCCGGACTGTGGCTGATTCAGAAGCGCCGGGAATGGCATGCGTCCGCTGCAAACTCGTCAGCTCCAGTCGTTCCAAAAGCTCAAACTGCAAAGTGCCATGTTGTTGACTAATTTGGTTGAGAGCGGCTTTCACTTCAACTAACCCGTCTGTCGGCTCAGCCGGATTATCCATTGGCTGTGCCAACACCAGCCAATAACTGATTTTCGCCTGTAACGGCTTGGGTTTCACCGAAGGCTTCAGCTGTGCCAACACCGTCGCCACCGATTGATGAGTTGCTTCTGTTGCATAGACCGCAAGTTGTTGATTGGGTAATACTTCAACCCGCGCCGGGCTCACTTGCTCGCTTCTCACCCGAAATAACGAATCCAGTGTTCTGCGGATGGCAGCAGCTTCGCCTTCCGGCACCTGATAAGTGCGTAGCAGCAATACGCTTTCGGCTACTTCCTGCGCTGATTCGGTCTCGCCAGCGCCAGACTTTGGAGTGGGAGCAGGGATGCAGGCCGTTAAACTAAACGCCAGCAAGCCGGTGGTTAACAAAGATAATTTTGGCATAATCGTTCCTGATAAAGCTTGTGATGGTGCGTTGCTACAAAAAACAATGTTCCTTAGAAGATCAATTATTGACCTCTGTGGTATTTACACCGGGACACGAATTTTTATCACGAATCTCTCATTTATTTTCATTCAGTCCAAAAATAATCAGATTTGGCTTGCACTCCTGCCCGGAATATTGCGTTTTGGTGCAGCTCTGCCTATGTTGATCAGAGAAACTATCGCACGGAGTACACCTTCGCCTATGCCACTACAGCTGGTCTCCATCGACGAACTACAACTGGGCAGTTATGTCATTGCGGTGACGCGTCAGCAAGGTGATGTGATTGTTAAGGATGCTGGCTGGGTGCGCTCGGACGATGCCATCGCTTTATTGCGCCAGCGTGGGGTGTTGGAAGTTCAGATTGATACCGACAAACAATTGCCACCTGCCAAGCCCAGCCCGGAACCTATTGCAGCCAAACCGGCAGCCGTAAAAAAAGCCCCAAAAATCCTGTTCGAACAAGAAGTGAATAAAGCTGGATTGGCATTACAAGCCAATGTGCAAAGCGCATCAATCGCACTGTCGGCCTTGGTGCATCATCATCCTGTTGATTTTGTAGAGCTAAATTCGGTCAGCGCCCGCTTGCTTGACAGCACCAGACGTAACCATCAGGCGTTATTATTTTTGCAGCACGTCGGCGTGCAGGACGATGAACTATTACAGCACAGTTTAAGTTGTGCCTGTCTGATGGCGGCATTTTGTGCCGAGTTAAAAATGGCTGAGCCTGAAGCTTCGTTATTGACCTTAGCGGCACTGTTGCACGACGTAGGCGCGTTGCAGCTGAAACAATTATTTCCAAAGCAGCAAGTCCAGGATCAGGACGCAGCTGCTTACAGTGTGCCGCTGCTGCAACATCAGCCGGATTGCCCGCCATTGCTGCTCCAAGTGATTGAAGAACATTGTTTGGGTTTACCGCAGCAACAAAGTCAGGGCGGTAAAATGCTGGCTATTGTAAACAGTTACAGCAAGTTAACCGTACAAACGCAAAAACTCAGTTCAGTACAAGCGGCGGAAAAACTGAAACAACAGGCTGGTAAAAAGCTGGATTTAGCCTTGGTCGGAAGTTTCTTAAAATGTGTAGGCTTGTATTGTCCGGGCAGTGCGGTGCGGCTGAAATCCGGACGGGTTGGACTGGTGATCGAGAACCACCCACTCCATGCCGACAAACCACGGGTGAAATTGATTTATCACAGTGTGCACCGCCATCATCTGGCGGCCAAACTGCTGGATTTAAGCAAACAAACCGACGATCCGTTGGAAGGCTGTGCCGATCTCAATCAATATCAGTTGAAGCTACAGCATTATTTATAACGGGCGAACTGATCAGATCAAACACCGCCACTACATTTAAGGATTCGGCAACCGATACGACCACTCGGTTAACGCTTGCATACTAAACATCTGGCGACCGGTTTGCAGCAACACATACTGTGGGGTAATTTCTTTCAGTTGAATATCTGCCGTCACCCACTGCCCTTCCTGTAAATCTTTGCCATTCACTTTTACCCAACGCTGTTTTGGCTCGGAAGCATAAATATGTGCTTCAAAACGCAGCGGCGGAATTTGCCGTTTTAGCAGTTCGTCCAGGGTTTGAATATCACGGGCCGGAGCGGCATGATCGGTGACCGACTGATGCTGGGGCATTGGATCGGATTGCTCCAGCGCTAAAGCAAATTTAGAGCGAAGTTCATCTGAAACATCGGCGGCGGTCAGCTCTGCCGGTTTGGCTGGCACTTCGGATACCGGCTCGTCGACATCGGCTTCAGCCATCTCTGGTTGCTCGGAAAATGCAGGATCATCGTCATAAGATTCAACGGCTTGCACCTGTTGTTCCAGCGTTTGGCCAGCTTTGCGGCGTTTGCTGACGGGTTTGTCAGCGGATACCAATAACTGCTGTTCTTCTTCAGCTTCAACATCACTGCTGTCAGCAGTATCAGCCGCCAGCTCATCATCAGCAGCTGATGGTGCAGGAACGACCAGTAAATCCGTTAATATCTGACCGGCGCTGGCCGGTGCCGCGGGTGTAGCGACCACTGCAGCCACCGCTGGCGGACGTTGCAGCCATGACGCCAGCACAAAGCCCGCGAGTAAACCGACCAGAACCAACAACACTAACGCCAGCACTTTCCAACCTTGGCCGCTGCCCTGCGCGATCCCCGGCACATGAACGCCACTGTCATTGACGCTTAAAACTGGCGCGGCGTTTGGCGCTATGTTTGGCGCGGTTGAACCGGTTTGTTGCTGTTTTAGTGCTTCCATTAATAACGACATGTCTTTCAGACTCCTGCTAAATTCAACCCACGCGCCAGAGCCACACCCAAAGCGACACACACCATAAATAATAACGGCCACAGCCACAGCGGCCAGCCACTTTTAGCCTCTGGCTGACGAATGGCCAGAATTTCACCGGCCGCTTGTTGCACCAGCTTGCCGTCAATCAACGGTTTTTGTTGGCTATAACCACCCAACAAAGCGCGGTCGCAAATCAGATTCACCAACCGCGGAATACCACCAGAGAGCATAAATAGCTTTTTGAAGGCGCTGTCGGTAAACACCGGCCGGGTGCAACCCGCCACTTGTAACCGGTGCTGCACATAATACTGCACTTCGGGCAGCGTCAGGGGCATCAGATGATAACGGGCGGTGATCCGCTGCGCCAACTGGCGTAAATCCTGACGCTGTAATAACTGCTGCAATTCCGGCTGGCCGATTAAAATCACTTGCAGCAATTTTTTGGTATTGGTTTCGAGATTGGTGAGTAAGCGCAATTGTTCCAACACTGCAGGTTGCAGATGTTGCGCTTCATCAATAATCAGAATGGTGTTAAAGCCACCCTGATGGTTTTTCAGCAATTTGGCAGTAATTTTGTCGGTCAGCATTTTCAGACTGGCATCGGCTTTTTTATAACGGATTTTTAACTCATCACAAATGGCGGCCAACAGCTCAAGCTCGGACAACGTTGGATTCAGAATAAATGCCACCTGCGTATTTTCAGGCAATTCCGCTAATAAACAACGCGATACCGTGGTTTTGCCGGTACCGACTTCACCGGTGAGCAACACAAAACCTCCGGCATCGCCGAGCCCATAACGCAAATGCGCCAAAGCTTCAGTATGACGGGCTCCGAGATACATAAAATCGGGGTTCGGCGCTATTGAAAATGGCTGGCTGTTCAGGCCAAAAAATCCGGTGTACATAACATCCTGATCATCAGTTAGGCGACATTTGTTGCTGGCTGGTTATAATGGCAAAAATTCCGCAGTCAGGAAAGCATATGAAGACATATCTTGTGGGCGGCGCGGTGCGTGATGCCTTATTAACGCTGCCCGTGAAAGATCGTGATTATCTGGTGGTCGGTGCCACACCAGAACAACTGCTAAGCCAAGGGTACCAGAGTGTCGGCAAAGACTTTCCGGTATTTTTGCATCCACAAACCAAACAGGAATATGCGCTGGCCCGCACCGAGCGCAAACAAGGCCAGGGTTATACTGGTTTTGCCTGTTATTTTGCACCAGATGTGACGCTGGAACAGGACTTAATGCGTCGCGACCTCACCATCAACGCCATGGCACAAGACGAGCAAAGCGGTGAAATCTTCGATCCTTATGGTGGCGAGGACGATTTACAGCAACGTATTTTGCGCCATGTATCGCCTGCTTTTGTTGAAGATCCACTACGGGTGCTGCGGGTCGCCAGGTTTTATACCCGGTTTTATCCGCTGGGCTTTAAAGTCGCTGCCGAAACCAAACTACTGATGCAACAGCTGGTGGAACAAGGCGAAATGCAACATTTAACTGCCGAGCGGGTGTGGCAAGAAACTGCGCGGGCACTTTCGGAACAAACCCCAGCACCGTATTTTGAACTGTTGCATGAAGTCGGTGCGCTGGCAGTGTTAATGCCGGAGCTGGATAAACTCTGGGGTATTCCCAATCCGCCCAAATGGCATCCGGAAATTGATACCGGCGTGCATTGTATGTTGGTTTTGGCGCAGTCGGCGCTGTTGTCCGATCGCATCGACGTGCGCTTTGCCGCTTTATGCCACGATTTAGGTAAAGGCGAAACGCCGGTCGAACAGTGGCCGGCCCATCATGGTCATGAAATGCTGGGCTTACCGCTGATTGAAAACCTCTGTCAGCGCTTACGGGTGCCAAATGACTGTAAAGAGTTGGCGCTGCTCGCCAGTCAATATCATCAACAAATTCACAAAGCGCAGGAGCTGCGATCAGTCACGGTGCAGAAACTGTTTGATGGCATTGATCTGTGGCGTCGTCCGGAACGGCTGGAACTGCTGCTGACTTGCTGTATCGCCGATTTACGCGGCCGCACCGGTTTTGAAGAAGCTTTGTATCCACAGGCAGATTATCTACGCGGATTGGCAAAAGCTGCGCGCGGTGTTGATATAAAAGCTCTAGTGGCACAGGGTTTTGTCGGCGAAGCAATGAAGGAAGCGGTGAAAAAAGCGCGGTTGGACGCGATAAGTACGACAAAACGCGAGTTGCAACAAACAGCATCTTAAACAGCAGGACATGTATTTCAGGAGTTAACACGACCCTGGCCGGATGGTGCTACTCACCGCGGCAGCGGTAGTACGCCGAATGGTAATTTGATACGGATCGGCTTTGTGGCGGACTAGCCTGCGGCTGAGTCGCGCCCTACTTTTTCACTTAAATTCATATATTTACCGTAGGGCGCTACTCACCGCGTCAGCGGTAGTACGCCGAATGGAGCTACTCACCGCGGCAGCGGTAGTGCGCCGGATGGTGATTGGATACGGAGCGGCTTTGTGGCGGACTACCTTCGGTGAGTCCGCCCTACTTTTCAATTAAAATCATATATTTGCGTAGGGCGCTACTCACCGCGGCAGCGGTAGTGCGCCGGATGGTGATTTGATACGGTTCGACTTTGTGGCGGACTACCTTCGGTGAGTCCGCCCTACTTTTTCACTTAAATTCATATATTTACCGTAGGGCGCACTCACCGCGGCAGCGGTAGTGCGCCGGATGGTGATTTGATTCGGAGCGGCTTTGTGGCGGACTACCTTCGGTGAGTCCGCCCTACTTTTCAATTAAAATCATATATTTGCGTAGGGCGCTACTCACCGCGGCAGCGGTAGTACGCCGAATGGTAATTTGATACGGATCGGCTTTGTGGCGGACTAGCCTGCGGCTGAGTCGCGCCCTACTTTTTCACTTAAATTCATATATTTACCGTAGGGCGCTACTCACCGCGTCAACGGTAGTACGCCGGATGGTGATTTGATTCGGAGCGGCTTTGTGGCGGACTAGCTTCGGTGAGTCCGCCCTACTTTTCAATTAAAATCATATATTTGCGTAGGGCGCTACTCACCGCGGCAGCGGTAGTACGCCGAATGGTGATTTGATTCGGAGCAGCTTTGTGGCGGACTACCTTCGGTGAGCCCGCCCTACTTTTCAATTAAAATCAGATGTTTGCGTAGGGCGCTACTCACCGCGGCAGCGGTAGTACGCCGAATGGTGCTACTCACCGCGTCAGCGGTAGTACGCCGAATGGTGATTTGATTCGGATCGGCTTTGTGGCGGACTAGCCTGCGGCAGAGTCGCGCCCTACGCTTGACATACGTTTAATATATTGTTTTAAAAGTAAAAAAGGAGCAAAAGCTCCTTTTTTATTTTCAACAACTCAGCTTCGTCACGCCGATTCCAGCGCCTGCGCTTTTGCATGGTCTGCCTGGTGATCTTTAGCCAGCAACACGTAAATCGAAGGCAGTACAAACAGCGTAAAGATAGTGCCGACCGTCATCCCTAATACCAGAACTATACCGATAGAGTTCCGCGCTTCGGCGCCAGCGCCCTCAGCAAAAATCAACGGCGTATGGCCGGCAACCGTCGCAATACTGGTCATCAGCACCGGTCTTAATCGCAATACCGATGCCTGCCGTACCGCTTCAATTTTACTTAATCCTTCTTCCTGTAATCGGTTGGCAAATTCCACCACCAGAATACCGTTGCGGGCAATCAAACCAACCAACGTCACCAAACCTACCTGCGAATAAATATTCAAGGTACTGGTAATGGCATCGGTGTAGTGCGGCATCGGTGCCCACATTTTCAGGAAGGTAAACAACAACGCGCCAAACATTGCCAACGGCACTGAACCGGCAAGTATCACAATTGGATCGCGGAAGCTGTTGTACTGCGCCGCCAACACCAGGAAAATCATCGTCAACGCCGTTAAAAACGCTGGCAGGAAGGTATTGCCTTCGCGCTTTAACTGACGTGATTCGCCGGTGTAATCAATCGAATAACTGGCTGGCAGTAACTTCTTCGCTTCATTTTCCATATAGGTCAAGGTGGCATCGAGTGGCTGGATAGTTACACCACTGATTTTCACCGCATTAAGCTGCTGCATCCGGTTGATACTACGAGGCACCGTGTCGTGGGTCATGCTGGCAATTTGATCCAACCGGATCATGCTGTTATCCGGGCCGGTGATATACAGGTTTTTCAAATCATCCGGATTCAACCGACCCGCACGCTCCACTTGTGGGATCACTTTGTAACTCAGACCCGACATGTTAAACCGATTGACGTAACCACCACCCAATAAAGTCCCCAGATCCTGCGTCACGGTGCGCATATCGAGACCTAAATCTGCCACTTTTTCGCGGTCGATGTGCAAACGATATTCTGGCTGGTCCACTTTCATATCCAGCATTGGCGGGAACGCAAACATACCACTGGCGGTTAAGGTTTCCTGCAGTTTCAGCGCATAATCGTAAATTTCCCGCGAATCTGCCGTTGAAGCAATCACAAATTCCACCGGGAATTGACCACCACCAGGTAAGGCAGCCGGTGTAATGGGGAAAATCCGTACTCCGGCTATTTCACCGAGTTTTTGCTGCACTTCAGGTAAAATTTCTGCCGTAGTCCGATCACGCTCAGCCCATGGTTTCACCACCATGCCGCCAAAGCCGCCACTGGGGAACGTGATTTGGAAGGTAAAGTCGGTTTCAGGCACATTCATAAACACCTGATTGGCCTGCTTGCCGTAAAAAGCGGACTGATCAATGGTGGCATTGGCTGAAGCGTCGACAATCCCAAAAATTACACCTTGGTCTTCAGTCGGTGCTAATTCCTTGGCCGAAAACATATACAGCGGCACCGTCATAGCGGTAATGCCTAACCAGAAGATATAAACGCCCATCCGGTTTTGCAGCGTTTCATTCAGTTTCCGGCTGTAGAATACGGTAAAACGGTCAAAAATTTTCGACAGCGGCGCTTTTAATTCGGTATGGGGTTTTAGCATTCTGGACGCCATCATTGGCGACAAAGTAATGGCCACTATCGCCGATATGCCCACGGCCCCGGCCAGAGTGATGGCAAACTCGCGGAACAAGGTTCCGGTTAACCCCCCCTGCAAACCAATAGGCACATACACCGACATCAGCGTCACCGTCATTGCAATCACCGGCCCTGCCAGCTCACGCGCAGCGACTAATGCCGCCTGGAACGGTTTTAAACCTTCCTGAATATGCCGTTCAATGTTTTCGACCATCACGATGGCGTCATCCACCACCAGACCAACCGACAACACAATCGATAATAAAGTCAGCAGATTCAAGGAGAAGCCACAGACTTTCATAATAAATAATGCGCCGATCAGCGATAGCGGGATCGCAATCACCGGAATAAGTACCGAGCGACTAAAGCCCAAAAACAAGAAAATCACCACGATAATAATCAGCAGTGTCTCGGCCAGGGTTTTAATCACATCGTCAATCGCCGCCTGAATATATTTGGTGGCGTCGTAAGAGACTTCACCACTTAAACCGGCCGGTAAATCGGCCTGAATAGCGGCCATTTCTTCGGTCACTTTTTTGATGACTTCGAGGCTGTTGGCATTTGGCGCCACAAACACGCCCATAAAGACTGCGGTCTGGCCGGAGTAATTCACTTCGACGCTGTAATCGTCAGCGCCTAGCACCACATCTGCAATATCTTGTAGTCGCACCACGCCATCGGCGTTTTGTCGGACCACTAACCGCCGAAAATCTTCGACGTTGGTCATATCGGCGTTGGCGCTTAGATTAACCGCGGTATAACTGCCTTTCGTCTGACCTATGGCTGCCTGAACGTTATTATTGGCAAGCGCCGTTCTGACATCCATTGGCGTAACACTGTAGGCCGCCATTTTTTCTGGTTTAAGCCAAATGCGCATGGCAAAGGTACGGCCACCGAGAATTTCCGCTTTTTGCACGCCGGAAATCGCGATCAAGCGCGGCTGCACTGAACGTGATAGAAACTCGGTGATTTGATTTTGTTCAAGAATGTCGGAACTGAAACTTAAGTAAGCTGAAGCGAATTGGCTGTCAGCTGCTTCAATAGCTATCGAAGGGACTTCCGCTTCTGGCGGCAATTCGCCACGCACCTGATTCACTTTGGCGGTGATTTCGGTCATGGCTTTCAGTGGGTCATAGTTTAAATGCAAATGCGCGCTGATGGTCGAAACACCCATGCTGCTTTGCGATTCAACATAATCAATACCACCGGCAGAGGCGATGGCGCGTTCAATCGGGCTGGTGATAAAACCGCGCACCAGTTCGGCATTGGCGCCGACATACACAGTGTTAATTTTAATCACCGCGATATCACTGCGCGGATATTGCCGCACCGACAAGTTACTCAGCGATTGAAAACCGGCCAGCAAAATCAGCAAGCTGACGACGATGGCTAACACCGGTTTTTTGATAAAAATATCAGTTATATTCATGCTTCACCTGGATAAAGGGGTCAGGTCGTTACCTGAGTCGATGTCGCGTTCCTGATCAGGCAGAGGAAAAATGCGCTGCCTGCTCAGGGATAAGAATTAGCTATTCGTTGGTTTTGGCTCAGTTTTAAATTCCGGTGTTGGCAGTTTTGATTCCACCAACGCCTGCTTGTTGAAGAGTTTAAAAGCACCAGCACTGACCACTTGCTCACCGGTTTTTAAACCATCAACAATTTCGACGTAATCACCACGGGTTTTACCCAGCCGTACAAACTGCTGCCGCGCCACTAAAGCACCGGTTTTGGCGTCTTTATCAGCCACAAACACCGTATCACCAAAAGGAGCATAAATAATGGCGGTGGAAGGCACCGCCAACACCGACAATGGCTCGCTTAAAGTCACTGTCGACGACACTGCCATACCCGGAATTAACCGGTTGTCTGGATTTTCTAAAGAGGATTGCACCACGGCATTACGGGTGACCGGATTAATTTCCGCACCAATGGCGGTAATTTCGCCCGCGACCAGCGAGTTTTGTGCATCGCCAACCGCCACACTCACCGGCAAACCTGCAGTCATCTGGATCAGCCAGTCTTGTGGAATAGGAAAGTTCACCCGGACGCGGTTGGTCGCCTGTAACGTCACAATGGCAGCGCCAACCTGTAAGTCAGTACCTAAATCGACCTGGCGGATACCAACCCGGCCATCAAAAGGCGCACGAATTTGTTTTTTCTCTAAGGTGGCGCGTAAATCGTCGACATCACCTTTGGCAGATTCAACCTGCTGTACTGCGGTATCTAATTCACTTTGGCTGGCGATTTTACGGTTACGCAGTTCGTCCAGACGTTGATAGTTGGCCTGCGCTAATTTCAATCTAGCCTGAGCTGCATTGAGCTGGGCTTTTTCGTTCACCGATTCCTGTTCAATCAGCACTTCACCGGCGCGCACCTGAGCGCCACTTTGAAAGGCAATCCGTTTCACCTTACCGGCCACCTGTGCCGAAATGGTGATGCCTTCGTCTGCTTCAACGGTACCGATGGCGGTGTAAGTTTGCGGCCAGCTTTGGGTGGCTGCGGTATATAAACTGACGGACTCTGGCGGCGGTACAAAATTGGCACCACTTTCGGCCATCATGCCCAGCTGTTCAGCTTTAATACCAACGATGACCACCAGCAGTACCGCCAGCAAGCCGAGGGAAATCAACACAGATTTAAATGGTTTCATGATGGTCGCCACTAAGGTTAATCGTTAAAGGGATATCTTTGATGCTCAAGTACTGTATAAAATACCATGACTGAGTGACAAGTTCGAGCTGAATGAGACAGCTTTTACGCAAGTTTTTGTAACTATTTGTGAGACAACTTAACATAGTGCTCCTTCCATGGTGCGCATTCAACAATAAAAGTTGGCGTGAGTTTTGACGACTAAGTTTTACGGCCAGGTGGTGCTTAACGATCACTGGTTGGCCAGAGGTCACGATACTTCGTGGCCTGATTCTGCTTAAACTACCCCAAACAACCGCAAATAATCTAAGGTGCGAATTGAAACGGCACCGGCCAGATTTTTTGCGCTTTGGCATACTGCTGCCACAACGTCTGATAACTGAGCTTAGCAATTGGATGTTGAGCGTCCGGGGCAATTTCTGCCAGCGGCCACAACACAAAAGCATTTTCAACAATCTCCGCCCGCGGTAATTCCACCGGCGCAGCACAAACTAAATGATCGTAAGTTAACAAATCCAGATCAAGGGTTCGGCCGCAGAATTTTTCGCCACCGCGTACCCGACCATATTTATCTTCGATGGCTTTGAATACCGTGACACATTCAGCCACGCTGCGATCGGTACGCGCACCAATCACCATATTGTAGAAGGCATCACCACGAAAACCCACAGCTTCACTTTCATAAACCGATGACAAAATTAACTCGCCAAAAGCCGCCGCTAATTCCAACACTGCCATCCGGATATGATGCTCGCGATTGGTATTGCTGCCAACGCTGATGTAAATCTGCGTCATGCCCAGTTGCCCCGGCTGATTTGCACGCCAACCGTTTGCGCATTAGCCACCGCTGTTGGTTTGCACACCCGCACCCGAACGGCATGCGTTGCGAACTGTTCCAGCAACATGGTTGCAATTTTTTCCGCAACAGTTTCAATCAGTTCAATCGGTTCAGCACAAATCAATTGTTGCACCCGGGTTGCAATCACGGCATAGTCAAGGGTCAAGCGGATATCGTCTTGGGCTGCGGCCTGACGGATATCAGTCGCAAGTTCCAAATCAATTTCCAGGCGCTGGGTGATGGTTTTTTCCCATTCATACACGCCAATAACGGTGTCGATTTGCAGCTGCCTGATAAAAACAATATCCATTTTTTGGTTCCGCGTTGCGTGGTATTTTGCTGTGAATGGGCTGGTCGGATAGGCAATTAAGCAAAAAGTCTATAATCTGACCGCTCGTGCCAGCTGCTGTTGTTCGAATTAAAGGTGATGCGGCTTTTGTTTGTCAGCACCACTCTTTTAAGCATCAACAGCTCTGAGTCCGACGCGATATTAACGCAAAACCCGGTATTGAGGAAATCCATTCATGACTTCCGTGATCGGTATGATGATGATTGCCGCTTATCTTTGCGGATCGGTGTCGTCGGCCGTGATTGTCAGTAAATTATTTCGCTTACCCGATCCCAGGCTGCATGGCTCAGGGAATCCGGGTGCCACCAATGTGTTGCGCCTCGGCGGCACCACGCCCGCTGTGCTGGTGCTGGTGTTTGATGTGCTCAAAGGCACCATTCCGGTCTGGGGTTCATATTTCCTCGGCATTGAAGCTTTTTATCTGGGCATGATTGCCATTTGTGCCTGCCTTGGCCACATTTACCCGGTGTTTTTTGGTTTTCAGGGCGGCAAAGCCGTCGCAACCGCTTTTGGCACCATGATGCCGATTGGCCTCGACTTAGCCGGTTTATTGGTAGCGACCTGGATTATTCTGGTGGGTGCAACCGGTTATTCGTCGTTTGCGGCTGTGGTCACCGTTAGTTTGGCGCCCATTTTCACATGGTTTATCAAGCCTTTATACACAATCCCTGTATCGATGCTTAGCATCTTAATTATCTTCCGGCACCGGCAGAATATTTTAAGGCTGTGGCAGGGCAAAGAATCGAAGGTGTGGGATAAAACGAAAAAGCCAGAATGAATGAATGAATGAAGCTGCTGAGATCATAAATTCCCAGCTGACGCCGTTGCAGCGCCAGCTAAAGTCAGCACCGGAACTACCACGGCGTGCATTGCCGACCAATTTATCGCAATTTATGGCAATACAAATCCAACTGCTTCATTTACTTTAGCCAGCGTTGCAGCGGCACGGCTTCTGGCGGCTGCGGCACCTGCGCGCATCACCTGCTCCATCGTCGTTTGATCCTGACGTATTTCAGTAAACTTCCGCTGCACCGGCTCTAATAACGCAATCACCGCATCTGCCACATCAGCCTTTAAATGACCATACATTTTGCCTTCGTATTCAGCCACTAACGCATCAATCGATTTACCGGTGACGCCTGACAAAATACTCAAAAGGTTCGCCACGCCTGGTTTTTGTTCGAGATCAAAATAGACCCGTGGTGGGTCTTGCGAATCGGTCATCGCTTTTTTGAATTTCTTGCTGATCATTTTTGGATCTTCCAGCAAGCCAACAAAATTCCACGGATTTTCATCCGACTTCGACATCTTTTTGGTCGGTTCCTGCAGGCTCATCACCCGGGCACCAACTGGTGCAATAAATGGCTCCGGCACGGTGAAAATGTCGCCGTGTGCGGTATTAAAACGCATCGCCACATCACGGGCTAATTCCAGATGTTGTTTTTGATCATGGCCGACCGGTACCTGATTGGCCTGGTATAACAAAATATCTGCCGCCATCAGTACCGGGTAGGTGAACAAACCGGCGTTGATATTGTTGTTGTGGCGTTCAGATTTATCTTTAAATTGGGTCATCCGGCTTAATTCACCGAATTGGGTGTAACAGTTCAGTACCCAGGCGAGCTGGCTGTGCTCTGGCACATGCGATTGCATAAAAACCGCAGAACGGGCCGGATCGATGCCGCAAGCCAAATACAGCGCCAGTGAATCAAGCGAGGCACTGCGAAGTGCTGCTGGATCCTGCCGTACGGTAATGGCATGCAAATCGACGATGCAATACAGGCAATCATAAGCGTCCTGCATCTGATCCCACTGCCGCAAAGCACCAAGGTAATTGCCGATGGTCAACTGACCGGAAGGCTGCGCGCCACTGAGTACGATGGGCTTGGTTGCCTTGTTACTTGTTGTCATAAGAAATCCTATGGTCAAAACTGTGGAGAACAACGGGTCGATTGCATCGAATTGGCGACCCGTCGTCGAAAAATTGTGTCTGATTATACCTAGCTATGCTGAAATTGGCAGCAGCAAGGTGCCTGTGGTTACGGGGGATAAATGCTTAGCGCTGCACTTTCGCCAGCTCTGCCCGCATCTTAGCAATGACATCAGCGTAATCCGGCTGGCTAAAAATCGCCGAGCCCGCGACAAACATGTCGGCACCGGCACTGGCGATTTCAGCAATATTTTCAACCTTGACGCCACCGTCCACTTCCAAACGGATCGCCCGGCCACTGCGGTCAATAATTTGCCGAGCTGTAGCCAGTTTGTCTAAAGTCGCCGGAATAAAACTCTGGCCACCAAAACCCGGATTTACCGACATCAGCAGCACCACATCGACTTTATCCAGCACATAATCCAAATAACTTAACGGCGTTGCCGGGTTAAATACCAAGCCGGCCTGACAGCCGTGTTCATGAATGAGTTGCAAGCTGCGATCAACATGGCGGCTGGCTTCCGGGTGAAAGGTAATAATACTGGCGCCAGCTTTGGCAAACTGCGGGATCAGTGCATCCACAGGTTCAACCATCAAGTGGACGTCGATAGGCGCCGTAATGCCGTAATTGCGCAGTGCACTGCATAACATCGGGCCAAAGGTCAGATTCGGCACATAATGATTGTCCATCACATCAAAATGCACCACATCGGCACCAGCCTGTAATACCCGGGCGACATCATCACCCAACCTGGCCAAGTCGGCCGACAATATCGAAGGTGCTATCCAAAAAGGTTGCATCGCCCGCATCTCCATCCACGCCACAAAGCGCTCAATGTAACTGATTTCACTCGGTTTCGCAGCCATTGGCTCGCTGTTTTCTGCCCGTTTAACAAGCAATAACGCACCAATTTCGCGCAGCATCGAACAATTAAAAAGCAAAAAATACACTATCTAATTGAATTTCAACTACATTTATCACTGGCACAGAAATGGAATAGCGTTAAGCGATACTTTCAGAGAAGGGCAAATAACATGAAAACAAAAGCAGGATATGCAACAAGAAACTACCCACAGCAAGTCTGTGCCGCATTGGTGCTGAGCCTTGGCTTTGCAGCAACTGCAGTACAGGCTGATACCGCCTTAACCGGCAGTTTAACCCTGACTTCAGACTATTTATTCCGTGGTATTTCGCAAACGGACGAAGGCATGGCGTTACAAGGCGGTTTAACTTTAACCGACGATTCTGGTTTTTATCTGGCGACCTGGGGCTCCAATATCACGTTTGGTCAGGGTTCACTGGAACTGGATATTCTGGCGGGCTGGACCGGTAAACTGTCCGAAGAATGGACCACCGACGTCGGTATCATGCAGTACCGTTACCCAAATGGCGACAACGCCACCGATCAATTTAACTTTGTCGAACTGTACAGCAAATTCATTTATCAGAATCTGACTTTAGGCCTGGCCTATTCAGGTGATTATTTCGGCACTGATGTCGATAAATATTACTATTATTCAGCAGATTACAACTACCCGGTGATCGACAATCTGAGCTTTCAGTTCCACTTAAGCTACAACCAGTTTGAAGACAACACCCAATATGCGACCTTTTTAGCCGCAGGTCCGGTGTCTGGCGATGGCTACATTGATTGGAGCGTTGGCGCGACCACCAGTTGGATGGGCACCAGCCTGTCGCTGAAATATGCCGACACCGATATCGACAGCTCAGCCGAATGTAATCTGTGTGATGGTCGTGTGGTGTTCAGCCTGACCAAAGCATTTTAATCCCTGCGATTAACCTTGGTTATCGGTACATCAATCGCAAAAGCACTGGCCTAACCGCCTGCAACAGCAATGCAGCCCTTGTTCTGACGTCGGGGCTGCTGTATTATCGAGCAGTCGATTGATGGATCTGAGACTGTAATGAGAACGCCAATGCTTGTTAAAACCGCAGCTTTTTTGCTTTGCTTGTCAGCAGCTTTATACCTGTTGCCACAACAGCAAAACAGCGTCATTGCCAGCTGCACCAACACCGTCGCTATGACGCAAAACGGTGTCGAAAGTTTTACCGTCAAATGCGCCTTAGCCCCCCAAACCAGCTGGGCATCCTGGTTCTCAGGCCAAAGTAGTTCTGCACAATTTCACTTTATTGATTTACTTGAATTAATCAGCCGGTTGCACGCCAAACCTGCGGCATGAGCAATAAGCCCACCTTAAAACAAATCATCAAAGCTGTGGCCGGTGCCTTTATCGGTGTACAGTCAGAACAACAACGCCAGCAAGACTTCAATAGCCAAAGCCCCCTGCCCTATATTATTGTTGGTGTGGTGATGACCATGCTGTTTGTTATCGGGCTGATCACGATCGTCTCGTTGGTACTGTCTTAACCACCGTTATTCTGTGCCAACAACGGCCCCCCTGCCTCGCAATTAATGGCCGCAATCTTGTTATTTGCGACTACGATACAGCGCAAACAACTCAGCAACTTTACCTCTGGAACTACCTTTTTGACTGATCGAACGCCCAACCTGAATGGAATGCAGCTCAGCGCCCTGATAAATCTTGCGGGTCCAGCTGGTGTCGTGATTGCTGATGAGTACGTGATGCCCCTGCAGTGTGGCTTGCTCGGATAAACTGGCCAAATCTGCCTGATCATCCAGATTAAAGCTGTTTTTGGCATAGGAGGTAAAACTGGCAGTTTTTGATAATGGTACATAAGGCGGGTCACAATACACCGCAGCACCAGTTGGCAATTGGGCGAAAAGCTGTTGGTAATTGAGGCAGACAAAAGTGGCGCGGGTGGCTTTTTCGGCGAAAGCAACTAATTCAGCTTCCGGGAAATACGGTTTTTTGTACGAACCAAACGGCACGTTAAACAACCCCGATTGGTTGTAACGACACAAGCCGTTATAACAGTGCCGGTTCAGGTACAAAAACTGTAAAGAGCGCAGGTATGGATCTGCAGTTTGATTAAACTGCTGCCGGATCGCCAGATAACTGGTTTTGTCATTGTTGCCTTCAGTAAAAAACATTCTGGCGTCGGCGATCATTTGTACCGGTTTTGTTTGTAAAAACTGATACAAATGAATCAAATCAGCATTGATGTCGTTTAGCAGATAACGTGAATAGTCCGTATTTAAAAACACCGAACCAGCACCAACAAAAGGCTCCACCAGCACATCAGCCGCCGGCAAATGACCAGTTATTGCCTCTACCAAATTAAATTTTCCGCCAGCCCATTTCAAAAATGCCCGTTGCTTTTTTGCGGTAACTTGTTTGCTCAACCTGACGCCACCTGACTATTGAATGCTGATTTCGCTGTGAATATCGGCTAAAGGTTTCACAAAAGCCTGCTGCAATGCGGGCGGTAACTGGCTGATTTGCGCTTTTGCTTCGGTGGGATCAGCAAAAGGTGCCATGACGACAATTAACTGGCGCTGGCCGTTTTTCTGCCGTTGATAGGTGTAAGTTTCCAGTCCGGGGTAGCTTGCAGCGAAATCTTTTAATGCGCCATCATTGGACAGGACCACCAGCTGCAATGCCACGGCCTGGCCTGACATCGATAACAAATCTGCTTCGGCATAACGATAACCGCCGTTATTGCTGTTACTGCTGCTTTCAGCCAGCTCAGCCTGAGCTTCAGCGGCCAGATCCGGCTCGGCGCTTTGTGGTGTTGGCGTTGCTGCTGAGGTGGACGTTGCAGTTGCAGCGGGTTCGTTATTCAGCTCTTCCGCCATTTGCTCGGCCACCGACACTTCAGTTTCAGCGGCAATCACCACTGCCGGTTGTGGCGGCGTGGCGGCAACACCCTGGATTAAATCCGGGACTTTGCTGTCACCGGATACCGCATTATTCTGAGTATCGTCGGTTTTCGCGGCCGGTAAGTCGGTGGATTCGGCAGGTGTCGCCGTCGTCACAGTTTCCTCAACCTCAACTGCTTCTGCTATTTCAGCTGCTGCAGTTTGTTGGTCGTTGCCTGAGCTGGTGACTTCAGCACCTTCATTAAAATCAACAGGCTTAGCCAATCCGGAAGCAGACGAAGACGCAGTTTTACTGCCGACTTGCTCCAACTGACCCACCAACTGTTCCACCACCGCTTTGCTGGCCGAAGGCACCGCCAAAGGTTCAGCGCTGGTTTGTACTTCTTGCTCTTCCGGAAGATAAGTAAGCTGGCCAAGACCATCAGGCCGGTTTTGCTGTTCTGTCCACAGCCAAAACACCACCACAGCAGCAATGACCAACATGCCGATACTAAAAACCGCTAGCGGATAAGCCAAAGATGCGGGTTTTAGATCCACTTTAACTGCCTGCAGTTGGCGTTTTAAACTGGGATCAAGTAACAGATGAATATTGCCCTGCGCATTGTCTAACCGGTCGGCGACACTCAAAGTACTGAGTTCACTGTCTTTGAGCAGCATCTCGGCATCTTGCAGGGTTAAAGTAGGCAGCGGTAAATTCAGTTCCGCATGCGCATCGGCATGTTCGGTGGCTGCAATCACCAGACAAGGCAGTTCAGCCAGTTCGGCCCACAATTCCGGCGGCAGTTGTTCGGCCTGGTCAATCACCAGCGCCAGCGGCTCGTTCAGCTGGCGATCCCCCACCAACTGTAACAAGCTGCGATTGGCGTCTTTACAGGTACCAAACCAATGCTCCAACACATGTTGGCGCACTCGTACGGCATTGAGTTCCGGCTCGGCTTTGATTAAAGCGAGGTTAAATTCGTTGGATAGCAGATCAGCAATGGCTAAAGTCAGCGTCGTTTTGCCAGTGCCGGCAGCACCAACCATATGGATCAGTTGATAAGGGTTAAATTCCAGCTGAAACACCAAACGTTCCAGCCAGCTGCGCTGCGAAGGCAATAATCCCTGAATTTTTAATAGTTTTTGTTGTAAGTGCGACATGATTATCCGGCGAAAACCCGCTGTAATTCTGATTCAGTGACATCATCGACGATAATGGCGGCACCAAGCGTTTGAGGCAAGATAAACCGCATTTTGCCATCTTTAACTTTTTTGTCGGTTTTCATATATGGCATAAAATCGGCAATTTGCATGCCCAAAGGCGGCTGTACCGGTAGTTCAAAGGCAACTAATAACTGTCGAACCCGTGCGACGGTCGGGGCGTCAATCCAGCCACGGGCGTACGCCAGTTCAAACGCCATCATCATGCCAACGGCAACGGCTTCACCGTGTAACCAGGTACCATAGCCAAGCCAGGCTTCAATCGCATGACCAAAGGTATGGCCGAGGTTTAACAAAGCACGTTCGCCCTGTTCGGTTTCATCACGGCTGACAATATCGGCTTTCATCTGGCAGCAGTGTTTAATCATCTGGCTGAGTTGCGGTTCCTGCAGCCTGGCAAGCGCATCCTGTTGTTGCTCCAGCCACTGGAAAAATGCGGCATCCCCTAACAAACCATATTTAATCACTTCGGCCATCCCGGCGGAAAACTCACGCTGCGGTAACGAGTGCAACACGGAAGTATCGATGATCACCGCCAATGGCTGGTTAAATGCACCGATCATATTTTTGCCAAGCGGATGATTAATGGCTGTTTTACCACCGACCGACGAATCGACCTGCGATAACAAGGTGGTTGGAACCTGCACAAAAGCCACACCACGCTGATAACAGGCGGCAACAAAACCAGTTAAATCACCAATCACCCCGCCACCCAGAGCCACCAACAGTGCATCACGCGCAATGCCGTGCTCCAATAAAAAGGTATTGGCCTGGTCAAAAGATTGCAGATTTTTATAAGCTTCACCGTCAGGCAGCAGCAATTCAAACAGCTGTTGCTGGCCAAACAATGCTTGTAACTGCGGCAGATAAAGCGCAGCAACCACAGGATTGGAGAGGATCACGACTTTTTTGAACTGCCAAAGCTGTTGCAGCTCCGGCACTTGCCCTGCGCCTGACAATAAACCAGGCGCAATGACAATTGGGTAACTGCGCTGGCCAAGTTGAACGGCAACTTTTTCCATCGACAGCTCCCTTTAGCTGGAAAAATTAAAAACCCAGTTGTTCAACAATTTGATTTGCAACCGAACGGGCACTTTGCTCGTCAGTTCTGATGGTGAAATCTGCGATTTCCTCATACAGTGGGTTACGCTCTGCTGCCAGCCGTTCCAAAACGTGCTGCGGAGCTTCTTCGGTTTGTAATAACGGACGTCTTTTGTCACGTTGGGTGCGGGCGACCTGTTTCTCAATTGGAGTTTCCAGATACACCACGATGCCACGTGCTGACAAACGATTGCGGGTTTCTTTGCTAATCACTGAACCACCGCCTGTGGCAAGTACGATGCCCTGGAGTTCAGTTAAATCTTCAATGACGTTTTCTTCACGTACCCGAAAGCCTTCTTCTCCTTCCAGATCAAAGACCCAGGCGATGTCAGCACCAGTACGGCGCTCAATTTCCTGATCTGAATCGTAGAAGTCGAGATGCAGCATTTCTGCTAAATGACGGCCAATGGTACTTTTTCCTGCGCCCATAGGGCCAACAAGGAAGATATTGCGTTTCTCTGCCATATGTCGTAATGCTAATCAGCTAACTAAATGAGGGTTGATGTCAGGACCTAAAAGCTCCCACGAAAATTTGAAGCGCTGAATTATGTCAGTTTTGCCGACAGCTTAGCAAGCTAAATTTGTCAGGGCCCGGACAGGCCCTGACAGCTTTGAGCAGAATGGCTACTGACCTTCAGTCAGGATTTTTGGCGTGACAAAAATCAATAATTCTTTCTTCTCGGTCTTATCCAATGAACGGCGGAACATTGCGCCAACATAAGGGATATCGCCGAAGAATGGCACTTTTTGCACAGTATTGATCGTTTGTTGCTGATAAATACCGCCCAGAACTATGGTCTCACCATTGTCGACTAACACCTGCGTTTGAATACGCTGGGTATCAATGGCGACCGCATTACCCGTTGCTGTTGGTACAATTTTACCTTCGGTATCCTGGGTGACGATTAAGTCCAGAATAATCTTATTATCCGGGGTCACCTGTGGTGTTACTTCCAGACTCAGTACCGCTTTTTTGAATTCAACAGTGGTGGCGCCGCTTGATGCAGACTGCACATATGGAATTTCCACACCTTGTTCAATCCGCGCTTGTTTCTGATTGGCGGTTGAAATTCTTGGTGAAGCAACAATCTCAGCCTTGTTTTCTTCTTCCAGGGCTGACAGTTCTAAGTCAATCAGCGTACCGTCACCTAATTTGGCGATATGGAAACCAATACGGCCAGCAGAGGTGCTGCTTAACGGCAGATTGACGTTGTAGCGTCCATTACTATTGACCAGCGCTGGGATCTGACCATTGGCCAAGGAGTTTGCAGCTTCCAGCGACCCACCCACACCTTTGGTATTTTGCTGATCATTAAAACCCCAACGAATACCCAGTTCATCAGCAACGCTGTCTTTAACCGTCACCATCCGCGATTCAATGAGCACCTGCTTCACCGGTACGTCTAACCGTTCAACTAACCGACGGACGTTCTCGATGGCTTTGGCAGTGTCTTTGAGCAGAATGGTGTTGGTGCGATCATCCACCGATGCCACACCACGGGCAGTCAGTAACGAAGCGTCTTTATTGCTTAATAACTTCGCAATATCAGCAGCTTTGGCGTAGTTAATCGCGATAAACTCGGAGTACAGCGCTTCCAGTTCTTCCACTTTATTCCGCGCTTGTAACTCTTTAGCTTCACGTTCCGCCAGCTCGTCGGTCGGTGCAATCATCAGAATGTTGCCGTCCATCCGTTTATCCAGACCCCGTACTTTTAACACGATATCCAGTGCCTGATCCCAAGGCGTGCCGTCCAGACGCAACGTGATATTACCGACCACAGAGTCGCTCGTAACTAAATTGAAGCCGTTGTAGTCCGCGATAATCTGCAGTACGGTCCGTACCGGAATATCCTGGAAGTTTAATGAGATAGCACGGCCTTTATATTCTTTACCACCGGCCATAAAGCCAACGGCTGACGCATCTTTTTCTACCGACAAGCTGAAAATATTATCAATTTGCTGGTAGTTAAACTTAAAAGCAGAGGTCGGTTCAATCACGATACGGGTTAAAGCGCCTTCTTTAAAGGTTTCAATACCTTTGACTACAGTACCAAAGTCCACCACATCTAACTGATACAACAGTTCTTCCAGAATATCGGTATTGTGGAATTCCACGATGATCTTGCCGAGTTTTTCCGACACATCCACCGCTGCGGTATTTTCTTTTAAGAATACCAACACCCGCGCTTCACCTTTTTCACCACGGCGAAAATCGATGGCGTTTACTTTGTTGATATAAGTTGGCGTGACATCGGCGGTTTGTCCTGGTGTCGTTTCCGTCGGGTTGTCGGAAATTTGCAAGTAAAACACGTTGCCTTTAACCCTGGTGCGATAAAGCTTCAGATGGTCCAGATAAATTGAGGTTTTAAAACCTTCATTAAAGAATTCAGATTTGGCGCGTTGCACACCGGCTTTATCAATCTCAACATCCGCCAGCTTTTCTTCATAGTCAGCTTCAGCAAAAGTCAATTCAATCCGGGAAGGTTCGTTCAGTACCTGAACCGTCGGCTCAGCCTGTAAATCTTCATCAAAGACAAATTCAATTTCGGTTTCGCCAGTACTCAGCGGGTTATACCGTACATCGTAAAGTAACGGCACTGCCATCGCAGGCGCAGCAGACAGCAACAGGATCCCGAGCAGCAGACGACGGCTCACCGGTAATTTTTTGATTGTTTTAGTTGTATTTTCCATGCTTCTCTCGCACACCTTATTTGCTGGCTACAGCTGCTGGTTCAGCCATTGGCAGTACTGTGGTTCGTTCTTTCCAACAACCTGCACCATCAGGAATGAGTTCCAGTAATTCCACTTGAGCCGGATCAACGTTAATCACACGGCCATGAAACAAGCCAATGTAATTGTTTTTACTGATCCGGTGTAAGGTCTTGTCTGACGCTTCAACCAGCGCCCAAATATCATTTTCGTCACCTAAAGTGCCGCGCATCTTCAGGTTATCCAGTGCGTACTTCTCCAGCGGCTCTTTGCGCCGGGCCGGATCAGGGCTCAGACAGTCCTGAATTTGTGCATATTTTTCTTGCACGGCTTCCGGGCGTGGCGCACTAAACGGACTGCGCGACTGCGCTGATTTATAGCTAATATGCACGAATTCTTTGACTTCCGGCAGCGGCGGAATTTTCGCCGGCGTACTGGCTTTCACCGTATTCATAAACTGCTGAATTTCGGTTAAATCGTCGTAACAGCCTTGCAGTAACAACAAACTGACACAAACCACAGGTAAAGAACGCTTCATTATTGAGCCTCCTTATACCGGTAGGTTTTTGCAACGACGTTAAAGACTAAGCGTTCATCTTTATCAGTCGTAACCGAGAAATCGTGTAATGAAACGATCCGCGGTAATTTGGCGACCTCGCTGACGAAGTTACCAAATTGATGGTAGTCGCCGACGACGTCGATTTTAATCGGCAGTTCGGTGTAAAAGTCTTTTTCGATTTCCGGTAACCAGTTGATTTTAACAAAGGTTAAACCGGTCGACGTTCCGGCGTACGTAATGTCGTCCAGCAAACCCGGTGTTTCGTGGGTCGCTGGCAACTGTTTTAACAGATAGGAGAACGTTTCTTCCATCTCAACCATCTGTGCCTTGTATAGCTCAAGGTTTACCGCCGAAGCATACTTCACCCGATAAATCTGACGCAGCTCCTGCTCTTTTGCTTCTGAGATCTCCAGTTGCGTTATTTGATCATCAACCAGTAAGAAAAAGGTTAATACGCCAATCATCAAGACCAATATCGCCACCACCATTGCTTTGGCTGCAATGGGCCATGACCCCATATCGGACATATCAAGATTGTTGAGTTCTTCTAGATTAAAATTCATGCTCATTTGGCGGCTCCCGGTACTGGCTTGGCCGGCTTCGGTGTGCCGGTGGTGGCCCCCTGCACGGCTTCAAAACCTTTCACGGTTAAGTGGATTTTGAAATCGCTGAGCAATTGAGTCTGATCTTTACCCGCTTCGATAAACTCCAGCAGTGGATCTTTGAGCAGTTCGGAGCTTTCAACCGAGCGGATCATATTCGACAGCCGGTTATTTGATTCACTTTTACCCACGAGCAACAAAGACGGTCCTTGTTTTTGTAAGTTGGATAAATACACACCCGCCGGAACCACCGAAGCAATCTGATCCATGATCTGAGTACCCAGGTTTCGACTACTTTGCAGCTGACTGATCAGCTCCATCCGTTTTTGCAGGTTTTTCTTTTTCTCGTCCAATTCTTTGATTTCGACAATCCGTTGTTCCAGGATGGTAATCTCACCTTGCAGGTAGGTATTGCGGCTATTCTGACCTTCGATTTTTGCGGTATAAACCGCGCTTAAACCGAAAATAGCACCAAAACTTAAAATCCCTGCCGCGCTGAGGACAGTCATAAACTGGGTTTGTTGTTGTTTCCGCTGCGCTTCACGCCACGGCAATAAATTTATATATGCCATGTTGAGAAACTCCGTAACGCCAGGCCACTTGCCACCATTAACTGGGGAGCAACCTGATTGAGCAATTCGCGGTCAACGGACGCGGCAGTTTCCATATGCAAAAATGGATTCGCCACTACGGTATGAATACCGAGTTCGTCGGTCAACAGTTTGTCGACACCTTCGATGAGACTGGTGCCACCGGAAATCAGCAAGTAATCAATATTGTCGCGACCTGAGGTGGTCAGATACATCTGGATACCGCGGCGCACCTGCTGTAATAACATGGTCTGAAAAGGCGCCAACACTTCAAAGGTATAATTCGGCGGTAAATCATTGGTGACTTTCGCTGTCTCTGCCTCTTCATAAGTTTTGGCATAATAAGAGACAATACTGCGGGTATATTGCTCACCGCCAAACACCTGGTCGCGGGTGTACAGGGTTTTGCCATCTTCCAGAATACTGAGTAAAGTCATGGTGGCGCCGATATCAACCACCGCGACTAATTTCGATTTGGCATCTGACGGTAGTTGTCTGGCACACAGTTCTGCAGCGCGGCTGAGGGCATAACTTTCGACGTCGATGACGCGGGCAGCAAAACCACCTTGATCCAGCGCACTGACCCGCGTTTGCACGCTTTCAGTGCGGGCGGCACTCAATAACACATTCACTTTGGACGGGTCGTTGCTGTTCAGATCTTGTTTTTCAAAATCCAGGCTGACTTCACTCAGCGGATAAGGGATTAAACTGTCGGCTTCAACTTCAATCTGACTGGCAAGTTCGGCATCGGTCAGGGCGGCATCCATGAAAATCACTTTGCTAATCACGGTCGAACCGGAGACGGCTGCAGCGGCGAACTTCACAGTTTTAGGAATTTTTTTGCGGATTTTACCGATGACATTACCAACGGCTTCAATGTCCTGGATCTCACGCTCGTTCATTGAGCCCTTAATCATGGGTTCTATTGCAAAGGCTTCTACTTTATAATGCCCGCCATGCTGACTGAGCAACACAGCCTTCACAGTGTGAGCACCGATATCTACCCCTAGGATTAAAGGGTTTTTTGTCTGAAACAGGCGATTTATCATAGCTTCCTGCGGCCGTATCAAATTTATGATTATTATGGTTTTGATTTTTAGCTTAGCCGTTTTAACACACAACTAAAGAGCTTTAACGACTGCTAATAAATTTATACTAGCAGCCTATTTTAGTAAATGGGAGTAAAAATTGGGGCGATTCAGTGTCTTGGCTTAAAAAACTGGTAATTATTACCCTAAGTTGCTTTATTGCAGGTCTGACTGTGATATTTGGCAGCTACCTGTATCTGAAAGATGACCTGCCTAGTGTAGAGACGCTGAAGGATGTCCGATTACAGACGCCGATGCGCGTATTTAGTCAGGATGGCGAGCTTATTTCACAATTTGGAGAGAAGCGCCGGATCCCTCTGAAGATCAATGAAATACCACCTTTATTGATCCAGGCGGTGCTTGCCACCGAAGATGCACGTTTTTACGAACATCCGGGCATTGATGTCATCGGCGTGTTCCGGGCGGCCACAGTCGTCGCCACCACCGGCGATTATTCGCAAGGTGCCAGCACCATTACCCAGCAGCTTGCCCGATTATTTTTCCTTAGCCGCGAAAAGAAAATCATCCGCAAAATAAAAGAAGCCTTTTTGGCCTTTCATATTGAAGAGCTGCTGACCAAAGATGAAATTCTCGAGTTGTACCTGAATCGGATTGAATTGGGACAAAGGGCATTTGGGGTTGGTGCTGCCGCACAAGTCTATTTTGGCAAGAATATTCAAGACCTGACGTTATCGGAAATGGCGATTATTGCCGGTCTGCCGCAAGCACCTTCGGTATTAAATCCGGTACGCTCACCAAGCAGAGCGCGTGCGCGACGGAATATCGTCCTGGGACGGATGTTGACCGTTGGTTATATCACCCAGCAGCAATACGATGAAGCCATTCAGGCGCCGATCGTTTCCAAATTACATGGCGCCCAAATTACCGCGTCGGCGCCATATCTGGCAGAAATGGTCCGCAAAGAAATCGTCGATACCTATGGTGAAGATGAAGCTTATTCCAAGGGTTTCCAGGTTTTTACCACTGTGCATTCAGCGCAGCAAACCACCGCCGTGCAGGCGCTGCAACAAAATCTGCACAATTATGACGAACGCCATGGTTTCCGCGGGCCGGTCGCTATGGTATGGCCGGCAACCCGCCAGGAAAATGCTGACGGCTCGGTAAGTTTTGTCGAAGACAAACGTTTTTCCGACGAAGCCATTCTGGCCTACCTCGACCAACAGGACGCGATCGAAAAGCTGACACCGGCCGTGGTGACGCTGGTCGAAAACCGCAGCGCTGAAGTGATGATTGCCGGCGGTCGTAAGGTGCAACTGGGCTGGGACGGGCTGAAATGGGCGCGGACTTTTATCAGCCACGAGCGTCAAGCCAATCCGCCAAAGTCTGCCACCCAAATTCTGGCGCCAGGCATGCACATTTATGTGCGGGAACAGCAAGGCGAATGGCGGTTAAGTCAGTTACCCCAAGCCAGCAGTGCGCTGGTGGCGCTGGATCCAACCGATGGCGCGGTGCGGGCGCTGGTCGGTGGTTACAGCTTTGGTCTGACTCAGTTTAACCGGGTGACCCAGGCCAACCGTCAGGTCGGCTCGAACATCAAACCTTTTATTTACTCTGCTGCCTTAGAGCATGGCTATACGCTGGCTTCGGTGCTGAATGATGCGCCTATTCATGAATGGGACGCTGGTTCTGGTACCGCCTGGCGGCCGAAAAACTCGCCTGATGTCTATGACGGCCCGATCCGCTTGCGTGAAGCTTTGGCTAAATCGAAAAACGTGGTGTCGGTGCGGTTGATTAGTGGTGTTGGCATTGATCATACTATCAATCACTTAGCCAAATTTGGCTTTCATAAAAACGATTTACCGCGGAACCAAACGCTGGCGCTGGGTTCTGCTTCGTTAACACCGCTGGAGCTGGCAACTGGTTATGCGGTGTTTGCCAACGGTGGTTATTTGGTGAAACCTTATGTGATTACCAAAATCCTTGATGATCAGAACAATGTGATTTTTGAACATCAGCCAATCAAGGTTTGTCAGGATTGTCAGCCAACTTTGGCGCCAACGGACGTGGTCGCTGCTGAGCAACCAGCAGCCGTTGCGGACGCGGATAGCACCCAAGTTAGCGAAGCTGAACCGGCGGCCATCGAAACAACACCAGCTGAAACCTTCGCACCACGGGTGATTTCACCGCAAAACGCCTTTTTAATTGCCGAAGCGATGAAAAGTGCAGTTTGGGGTGGTGATGGATGGGACGGTACCGCCAAGAACCTGAAAGCATTAAAACGACGGGATTTATCCGGCAAAACCGGCACCACCAACGATGTCAAAGACACCTGGTTCTCTGGTTTTACACCCGATCTGGTGATCACCAGCTGGGTTGGTTTTGATGATGCTGAAAGTGTGCTGGGCAAAACTGCCTGGAATAACAATCTGGGTGTTGAACAGGTTTCTGGTGGCGAATCTGGCGCCCGCACTGCTCTGCCGCCGTGGCAAATTTATGCTGCAGCGGCGCTGGCTGATTTACCGGAAAAATTTCCGCCAGCTCCGGTCGGTATCGTTTCGGTGCGGATTGACAACAAAACCGGTTTGCTCACGCAGGCAACGGATAACAGCAGCAGTTTTGAGTTTTTCCAGCAAGGCACTGAGCCAACGCAGTACGCCAGTCCGAATAATCCGGATTTGCCGGAACATCAGCAAAAGCAGGAAGAAATCGATATTTTCCGCTAAGCGAACTGTTTAAGCCTGAAGTTGTAGCAGCCATTGCTGCAACTTCAGGGCATTCTTCAAACCTATTGCCCCATAGTTACAAAACCCTGTCATTACAAAACCACGGCGCCGGGGTTCAGCTGCTGCCGTTGTTGTTCCAATTCGGCTAAAGCTTTGTGTTGCCTCATGCAACTATCAGTGCCAGATACCTGGGTCAGGATTTTACCAATTGGATTGTACGGCCAGCTATACCAAGGATAAGTTTCGGAAACGTCGGCCGACTTTTGCTCTGCACAGGCCAGATGCAGCCGGGCAAATGCATTGCTAACGGCCTGAAGTTTAAGAAAAGGCCGCCACAGCAACGTCGTTAGCCATCGGTCAAGTAGACTTTGCTCTTCCGGACTGACCTGAACAACGCTGGCGATGGCACTGTTCGCAAAGCTCCATTCACCCGCCATCGCCAGCAGCAACGACGATTCATCGGCAGTCAGTGGCTGTTGCCAAAGATCAGGCATTAATTGTTGATATTGCTCCGCTGGCAGAGTTTGTTTCAGCATCTCTGCAAACATAAAATGCCGGCGGACTCCAGCAACCACAAGCAATTTGGAGAGTGGGTTATTGCTGGTGACCAGCTGTTTACGCCAGAAACTCACATCTTGCTGTAACCTCGTTTTGGCGGTTGCCAGTTCACCCGACTGAGTTTTTAACCAGACATCCAATAAATACAACTGCTGCATTTCACTCAGCGGACTAAGCGCAACGGGTTCGGTGCTGACCTCAAGTACCGGAGATTGCCAGACCGGAAACGCCAGTAACTTTTGATAAGAATTCAATACACCCTGCTGCTGAGTAAGTTGAGCCGGCAATGCAGCTTGTGCTGCTTGCAGTTCAATCAGACATTGTTCTGGCTGACACTGCAGCAACGTCCGCAGCGCATCGGGTAAATTTAGCGGCTGTGCAAGATGTTTTGTATAGTAGATAAAACTATTATCCTGCTCCGGTGCCGGCACTTGCGCCTGCAGGATCTGCTGTAATTGCACACTTTCCGCCGAAGGTGCTTCATCCTTCAGGTTAATCGCCCATAACAACAAGTACAAACTAATGGCGAATGCCAGCAACACCAGCAGTAGTTTACCGAGGCCTTTGATAAAGTTTTTTGCGTATATCACACTGATTCCCTGTGAAAAAAATGCTGAGGTCTTTGAATACTACCTCAGCATTTTTCCGTAAGGCAACGTGTTTGGGATCTGGCGGGTAGCGGTCGGATCCGTTTATTGACCAGACAGCTTAGCAAACCACTGCTCAGCCGCAGTGAGCGCACTGCCGACCTGCTCTGGCGAAGTCCCACCCAAGGCTGCACGTTTGGCTAAACCTGCTTCGATGGTGAGTGCAGCATAGACATCATCGCTAATCAGCGGCGATACGGCTTTGAGCTCGGTCAACGACAACGCTTCCAGCGGTTTTTGCTGGGCTGAAGCTTTCAGCACCAGTTCGCCCGATAACTCATGCGCATCACGAAATGCCACACCTTTGCCAACCAGATAATCGGCTAAATCGGTGGCGTTGCTGTAGCCAAGTTCAGCGGCACGACGACATTGCCCGGCATTGACCGACAAATGCGGTAGCACTGTGGCAAGCACCAACAAACACTGTTGCCAGGTGGCCATCAAATCAAAAAAGCCTTGTTTGTCTTCCTGCATATCTTTGTTGTACGCCAGCGGCAGGCCTTTGAGCACATGCAAAATACTGACTAAATGGCCCAGCACCCGACCGGTTTTCCCGCGCAGCAATTCAAATACATCCGGGTTTTTCTTCTGTGGCATCAACGAAGAGCCTGATGAAATCGCGTCGCCCAGTTTAAAAAAGCCCGCTTCGCCAGAGCAGAAGAAAATTACATCTTCGGATAACCGCGATAAATGGGTTAAACACAGACTGGCAGCAGCAGAAAGCTCCACCACGTAATCGCGATCTGATACGGCATCGAGGCTATTGCGCGCTGCAGCGGCAAAACCTAAACGTTCGGCCACGGTAACCCGGTCCAATAACACACCAGTGCCAGCTAAAGCGCCACAGCCCAGTGGACAAACATCCATCCGTGCTAAGGCATCATCAATCCGGCTCAGATCACGGCGGAACATTTCGACATAAGCCAAAGCCCAGTGACTGACCAACACCGGTTGCGCCCGTTGTAGATGGGTAAAACCAGGCATCACCAAACCATAATGACTGCGGGCAAAAGTGAGTAATGCACCGATGGCAGATTGCAGCGCATCGCGCACTAAACCGGCATTCAGTTTGCTCCATAGCCGCAAATCAGTGGCTACCAGATCATTGCGCGAGCGGCCGGTATGGAGCTTTTTCGCAGCATGACCGATTTTTTCGCCAAGCTTGGCTTCGACCCAACTATGAATATCTTCTTCTTTGGTTTGCAGCGGCAGCTCTGGATTAGCTTCGACTTCCGTAGCGAGTTCGGCCAATGCGCCGTCTAATAAGGCCGCTTCTTCCGCCGTGATAATGCCCGCTTCGGCCAGACCAATGGCCCAGCTGCGCGATGCCGCAATATCTTGTTGCGCCAATAAATAGTCAAAGGCTAATGAATCATTAAAAGCCCGGAATTCATCCAGACTGGCTTCCTGAAAACGTCCGCCCCACATGGCCATGATAAAAGTCTCCGATACTAAATATAAAAACAGCGGCCGAAACCGCTGCTGGATCTAATCCGCTCGCTGACCGGCTTGCTGTTTGGCATGCCAGTCACAGCTACAGTTTAACCTTTGGCGTGCAGCGCCCGAATGCGGCTGGCCAGTGAATACAGACGGATAAAACCGGCGGCATCTTTCTGGTTATACACTTCGTCACCGTCAAAAGTGGCAAAAGCTTCTGAGTACAGGCTGTTTGGTGAACGGCGTTTCGCCACAGTGACCTGACCTTTGTAAAGCTTCACCACAATATCACCAGTAAGCTGTTCGGCCAGCGAGTTTGAAGCGGCAAATAAGGCGTCTTTCAGTGGCGTAAACCAACGGCCGTCATACACCAATTGCGCTACTTCTAAGCCGACTTCTTCGCGGTATTTCAATGAAGTACGGTCGTAGACCAAGGATTCCAGCGCACGCAGACCAGCCACGATAATAGTGCCGCCCGGTGTTTCATAACAACCACGCGATTTCATGCCGACAAGGCGGTTTTCAACAATATCTATGCGGCCCACGCCATGCTCAGAGCCAATGGCGTTCAGCTGTTCAATGGCTTCAATTGCGCCAACGGCATTGCCGTTAATGGCCGTCAGTTCGCCTTTTTCGAAACTCAGCTGTAAATATTCAGCTTTATCCGGCGCTTGCTCTGGTGATTTGGTCCACATCCAGACTTGATCAGAAGGCTCGTTCCACGGATTTTCCAGCTCGCCACCTTCGTGCGAAATATGGAATAAGTTGGCGTCACGGCTATAAATTTTGGTCGCGGTTGCTGTGGTCGGCACGTTTTTCTCGGCCAGGTAATTCAGCAAAGACTGGCGGGAATTAAATTCCCACTCACGCCATGGCGCAATGATTTTCAGCTGTGGTGCTAAAGCGGCAAATGCGCCTTCAAACCGTACCTGATCGTTACCTTTACCGGTACAACCGTGGCATAACGCATCAGCACCCAGTTTCAGCGCCAGCTCAACCTGCGCCCGGGCGATAATTGGCCGCGCCATCGACGTGCCGAGCAAATATTGGCCTTCGTACACTGCGCCAGCTTTGAGTGTCGGGTAAATCACTTCTTTGACAAACTGTTCGCGTAAATCAACGATGTAGCAGCTGCTGGCACCGGATTTAATCGCTTTTTCTTCGACGCCAGCCAAGTCTTCAGCGCCCTGACCAACATCGGCAACAAACGCAATGACTTCACAGTCATAGTTGTCTTTTAACCAAGGCACGATGGCCGAAGTATCCAAACCACCGGAATACGCCAGTACCACTTTTTTCACGTTTTGTTTTACATCACTCATGTTCGGCCTCAGGCAAATAAACTTACTAAAACGGCATTTTGCGCATGCATACGGTTTTCCGCTTGCTGCAGCACCAGGGAATAATCACTGTCCAGCACTTCGCTGGTCACTTCATGGCCACGATGGGCCGGCAAACAGTGCATAAAGTTTTTCACTGCCAGCCGCTGCATCACGGCGGTATTAATCTGATAAGGGGCAAAAACTCTTTCGACTTGCGCCGGATCCGCTTTGTTCCCCATCGACATCCAGGTGTCGGTATAAATGGCATCCGCACCGGAGGCGGACGACACATGCTGACTCAGCGTCAGCTTGGCACCACTTTCCTGGCCTAAAGCCTGCGCTTTTAACAGCACATGTGCATCAGGGCCAAAACCAGGTGGCGTCACCACTGTTAAAGTCATCCCCATAATGGCAGCACCTAACATCAGCGAATGACAGACATTGTTGCCATCACCGACAAAAGCCAGATGCACTTTGGATAAATCACCAAATTGCTCTTTGAGCGTCAGCAAATCGGCCAGCGCCTGACATGGATGGTACAAGTCGCTCAGGGCGTTAATCACCGGCTTTTTGCTACTTTGCGCCAGTTTGATCAGGCTTTGCTGCGAATACACCCGCGCCACAATCGCATCGGTCCAACAGGCTAAATTGCTACCGAAATCTTCCACCGATTCGCGTACACCCATGGCACCATTTTGCTGATCCAGGTACACGCTGTGCCCACCCAGTTTGTTGATGCCAACATCAAAGCTGACCCGGGTACGTAGCGATGGTTTCTCAAACAACAGCGCAATACTTTTACCTTTGAGTGCAGTACTGTAGTTGTTTGGGTGTTGTTTAATTTCCAGGGCTAAATCCAGCAAGCCCGCCAATTGTTGTTGATCCAGTTCAGCTAAACATAACAGCTGTTTTAATTGACTCATAACTCACACTGCTCGACCGCGCTGCGGCTTCCTTATTGGGGAAATCGGCCCGACGGTCTAACAGCGTCAGACCTTCGTGATAGCGGATTTCAGTGGGGTTGAGGGTTTCCCGGTACTTCGAAACGCCCCCTTATTCACTGATGCAAGTTCCGACTGCTTGTTGTTGCATCAGTTTTAATAAATCATTGGGTTGCTGCCAACCGGCAACAACGATCGATCGTCGTAGCGCCGCCGCAGTTTCCAGCGCCGCATCTAACTTCACTTTCATGCCGCCTTTAATCACGCCACTCTCGACCAATGCCTGTGCGCCTTTACCATCTAGTGTGCTGATGAGCTTGCCTTCGGCGTCCAGAATACCCGGCACATCGGTCAGCAATACCAGCTGACCTTGTACCAATTGGCAAATGGCGGCTGCGGCTAAGTCTGCGTTTACATTGAGTAAATCGCCTGCATCGCTTTGGCCAATCGAGCTAAATACCGGCACAAAACCGCTTTGCAATAAGGTGTTGACTAAGGTGCCATCGTTGGCTTTAGCGATGCCGACTGCCCCCAGTTTAGTATTCACTTCAAACTTCAGACTTTTACCGGCGGCTAAAGTTAAACCTACCGCTTTTAAACCCTGCAGCTGTGCTCGCGACACCATCAGGCTATTGACTGCACCGGCCAAAGCACCCGTGATCACCGGCATTTGTTCTTTTGGTGATACCCGCTGACCATCAATTTTCTGCGTGCTGAAACCAAAAGTTGCCAGCCAGCTGTCAACCTGATCCCCACCGCCGTGCACCAGCACAATCGGGTATTGGGTTGAAAGCTCAGCCACTACTTTGAGTAGTGCGTCCAGCGCGTGATTGTCTTGTAATAACCGGCCGCCCATTTTTAACACTAAAGGCGTTTTTGGGTTTGCTTGGGTGTGTTGGCTCATCACAGCACTCCTGCTTTAGCAAAAGCGAATAAACCCGCCGTTTCAGCTTTGCCAAATTTGACGTTGGCCGCCTGCATCGCCTGCGCCGCTGCACCTTTCAGCAAATTATCAATCGCCGAAACCACCACTAATTGCTCGCCATCTTGCTGCCAGAAAATATCGCAAAACGGTGTGCCATCGACATCCGCCACATTCGGCGAGGTTGCCGTTAACCGTACCAGTGGTTTATTGGCATAAGCATGGTGAAAAGCAGCTTTCACCTGTTCAGCGGTGACGCCGGCTTTTAATGTCACCACGCTGGTGGCCAGAATACCGCGTTTAAAGTTACCTAAATGTGGCGTGAACACCACTTTACGGCCTAAATTCTGTTCAATTTCAGGCCGGTGCCGGTGTTTGAAAAAGCCATAAGCATTCAGACCCACTTCGCAAAAAGAGGTATTGAGCGCCGCTTTACGACCGGCGCCCGAAACGCCGCTGGTGGCATTAATCACCGGAATACAGTTATCCGCGACCAGTCCGGCTTTTAACAAAGGTAACAACGCCAAAGTACAAGCAGTTGGATAACAACCCGGCACTGAAATCAGCTGTGGTAATGGCTTGTCCAACCATTCCATCAGTGAATAAACCGCTTCGTTGAGTAACGCCGGATGCTGATGCTCATAACCATAAAATTTTGGATAAAGGTCGGCCTGTTTTAAGCGAAAAGCACCGGATAAATCGACGACGACGATGCCGGCAGCCATCAGTTTTGGCGCCACTTCTTCACTGGCTTCATGCGGCAGCGCTAAAAAGGCCACATCAACTTTACCTTTGATCCGGGCGATTTCGTCGTCTGTCCAGGGTTCAACTAACACATCCACTTGCTGCTGGAAGCGTGGGTAGAGCGAAGAAAAAGGCTCTGCTTTGCGCCCGGCAGAGGCATAGGCAAAGCAGAGCTCAAAGTGAGGGTTTCTGGTTAATAAAGCGCACAATTCAGCGCCGCTATAACCGGCCGCACCTAAAACAGCGGCTTTTACTAAAGATGTTGGGGTTTGGGTTGGCAACTCAGACGACATTAGCGGTCGATCTCCAAAAACAAATAATCAAAATGGCCACGCCAGAACAGATGCGGCCAGTGTAATGGGTAGCTCATGCACTTTCAAGAATTTTTATGCTGTTTTTTTGAATTAATATTAATTAATACTTATCGCATCAAAATGCAACATAGGACATGATCCATGCTTCGTTGCTGCTAAGGCTAGCCGAAAACAGTGACTTTTTCGATGACTCTATGCAGAAGTAAAAGTAACAAAGAGTGATTCGTTTGGCTCGCTAATAGCCTTTGCCGCTTGACGAGTCGCAAAGGCTACTTAAAGCCCGGAATCATGTAAGGTATTTTGTTCAGCGTCCTGCCATTGCTGCTCTTTGGTCGGCAGAACTTTCAGCGCTTCGGTCAACGTCGGATAAAACGCCAGCAAGCCTTCCACCGGCCGGATTTTCGCTTTGGCCAAAGTTTTCAGCGGCTGAAATTGCAAATCGGCGAGCAAGATCTGGCAGTTGGCATGATCACAAGCGCTGATAAATTTATCCAAAGCGACTAAGCCACCGGCATCCAGGACTGAAACACCATCCATCACCAGCACTACCGAATGCTGACCTTTGCAAAGTGCTAACAGTTCCGCAAAAACCCGGTCTGCCGCTGCAAAAAACAATGGGCCACTAATGCGAAATACTTTAATCCCATCTGCCAGCTTATCCGGTACCAGCTTTGGGCTGTCAGTGACATCGGAAACCTTGGTCATTTCAGCCACTTCCCGCACAAACAACAAGGCCGCAAAGATAATGCCGCAGGTAATCGCCACCACCATGTCAAACAGCACGGTAAAAGAAAAACATACACTAAACACCCAGATATCACTGCGCGGTGCAGTATTGATGAGATGCAGCGCTTTAGCGGCATCACTCATATTCCACGCCACCATTAACAGCAGCGCTGCCATTGCTGCCATCGGCAAATAAGCCAGCCATTTTGACAATACCAACAGCGCCAGCAATACGACCAAAGCATGGATCATCGCCGCCAACGGCGACTGCGCCCCAGCTTTCACATTGGCGGACGAACGCGCAATCGCAGCCGTTGCGGTAATACCGCCAAAAAACGGCGTCAGCAGATTGCCAATGCCCTGCCCCAGCAATTCACTGTTGGCACTATGGCGGCGGCCAGTCATGCCATCCAGTACCACTGCGCAAAGTAAAGATTCAATAGCGCCTAACATCGCCATCGCAAAGGCCGCAGCTAACAAGTCTTTCACCATCTGCGAACTCCAGATCAGCGCACCACCATCGGCGCCAGCTTGCTGCCAGGGCCAGATAAAACTAGGCAGCATATCGGGAATACCAGCAGCTATCGCACCGTTGAGATCGGTGTACTGAAAACGACTGCCAATGGTTTCAACCGGAAAATTAAACCAGCCGAGCAGCAGTGCCGCGAGCGTACCGGCTAACACCGCAGGTAAATGGGCGGGAATAGCGGTATTGAGTTTCGGCCATTTCAGCATCGTCAACAAAGTGACAGCGGCAACGACCAGACTAGGCCAGTGAGCGGTATCTGCCGCCAGCATCAGCGCATGCAGTTTTTCGATGTAATGCTCGGGCATATTGGCGAGCTGTAAGCCAAATAAGTCTTTGATTTGCAAAGTGGCAATCACCACGGCAATACCTGCAGTGAAACCTAAGGTGACGGCTTCCGGGATGTATTCAATAAAGCGCCCAAGTCGCAAAGTGGCCATCAGCACCAGCAAACCACCTGACAGCATGGTTGCCAGTAACAAACCGCCGAGGCCATATTTTTGCGCCACCGGATATAAAATCACCACAAAAGCGGCGGTCGGGCCGGACACGCTGTATCTGGAACCACCACACAACGGAATGATAAAACCGGCGATAATCGCAGTGTACAAGCCATATTGCGGCGGCACCCCACTGGCAATCGCCAACGCCATCGCCAAAGGAATGGCGATAATGCCCACGCGGATCCCAGCCATCACATCTTTATAGAGTTGCTGCCGGTGATAACCTTCAGCGGCCGTTTCCCGCAGGGCATGGGCAATCCGCAATGAAAACAGATAAGCGCGATGAGACATGCAACTCCCGGAAGACTTTGGATTTCAGATTGTTAGCATAACGTAGAAAGGGCGTGCTTCTGTGGAATTCACCACCGATTCGAGTCGGTTTGCGATGAACGAAGTTGGTTACAGATCAAATCGCTGTTCGATGCGACGTAAAAATTTCCAGTGGCCCGGGGTCAGTAACAACGACCAAATTGCTAAATCAAACAACACTTTAATCGTCAGTTTTACCGAACCACTGATGCTATAAAAAAGCGGCACCTCACCATTAAAGATGTTCTTATCGATGTAATAAAACATCACTTCGCCTGCCATCAAAAACGAAAATAACGACGAAAATGCCAGCACCAGTGATATTAGATACACTTGCGGCACTCGTTTTACCGGTTCATTGATTTTAAATAGTCTGCGAAGTGCTGGGTCGTTATGGTAGTGCACGATACAAAATGCCAATAAGAGGTCAAGCAATGAAGCGGCGGTTAATTGTAATAATTGGACCCGTTCTAACATCGTGCCCAGGGTAAATTCAAGAAGCTGTATGCCAATCACAAACAGTAAGATCGGCAAATTTTCGCGGCGGGATAAACTAAAAAAGCCAACGGTCAGGATGGCAATAGTCGTTGCAAGATAGTTGTATAAGGTATTCCCGAAGTAAAAAATAGCCGCCAAAGACAATGTACAAACTGTCAGGCACAATAAATCTTTAGCGGTATTTTTTGCTCTGTTCACTCTTGCCTATAAGTTTGAACCCAGATCTGTTGGTGGCCAAGGGCGCACAACTTCATTAACACCACCCGCAACCGTAGCTAATAAATCTTTTGATACCAACACTTTAGACTCTAAAGTGTCAATTGTCGCAACAGCGGCTTTGATCTGGTTGACTTGTGTATCGTTCGATTGTGCATTGAATAACTTCATGAGTAAATCCCTAATTTGTAAGTTTATTTGTCTGTTTTTTTATTGTCATCACATCGCGCCCGTTCCTGAGGCAGGGTCAGTAATCCTTACAATGTGATAGAGCAACTATCAGGCCAACAATAAATGCCAATTTCTTGGCCGCCATTTATGCCTGAAAACAACAAATAGCTGGGAGGCTACGCCTGGGATCCGTGGCGCACTTTGTCGAAACACTCAAAGAAATTCTGACTATCCATATGAATTATATGAAAATATAATGGCGTAGATATTTTGGCCGTCATCGGCAGCATCTATTTCAGGCCGACAGCTCTGTACTTTGCGCCGCCCCAAATCTCGTGCTGGCGGCAAGCATCTGCCGATCGAGCGGAAGAAAATGTCGTTGCGGCAATCGGAACGCAGATTGCTGACGATCTTGCGTCAAGACCTTGTATTTCGTGAGATGGACCGCGAGCTGTTCGAACTGCCAAATTTTTGACAGCCGGTGTTTTGGAAGCATATGTTTTGGGAGCATATGCTTTGGAAGCACATGTTTTGGATGCATATGCTTTGAGGCTCATTTTTTGAGAGTCAATCTTTTGAGAGCAAGGCTCGGGGTAAGATCGCAGGTGTACGAAGTCAGAGCCAATGCTAAAGCATTGACTCTGACCTTGAGGTATTACGCGCGCTCGTTGGCCCAGGCAGCAGCTTGTGCTTGTGAATGGCGAGCAGCTTTGGCAGCAGCCATTTGTTGACGGGCTAAAATAGCCAAATCCGCATGAATACCACCAGCCGTCACCAACCGGCCTGCGCCAGGACCTTTGAGCACCAACGGATTGGCCTGATACCAGTCAGACTCAATCACAAACACGTTGTCACAGGCCTGAATTGCAGCCAGCGGATGATCCGGCGCCACACTTAACAGCTGCACATTGGCCTTTGGACCTTCAGCAGTCACGGTTAAAGTCGCAACATAACGCAGCACTTGCCCAGCGGCTTTAGCTGTGGCAAAAGTCGCTGCGACTGCACTGTCCAGCTCATCGCGTTTTAACCAAAACTCGTCCCAGCTGCCCTGCTCCAGACCTTCCGGCAATAAGGGCGTCAATTCGATATCGTTGATATCCAGGGTTAAACCAAGTTCCCGTGCTAACACCAGCAATTTACGCTGCACGTCTTTACCAGATAAATCATCACGTGGATCCGGTTCAGTCAAACCTTCGGCCTGGGCCTTCGTGACAAATTCTGAAAACGGTGCACTACCGTCGTATTTACACAATAACCAGGACAAAGTACCGGAAAAAATACCGCTGATTTGCTGAATATGATCGCCTGAGCTTTGCAGCTCCTGCAAAATCCGTTGTACCGGTAATCCGGCGCCAACTGTGGTATTGGCCAGCCAGCTGACTTGCTGCTCAGCCACTAAAGCACTGATTTGCTGATATTGCGCCAGCGGCAAGGTCACGCCTTGTTTATTGGCGCTAATCAAGTGACAACCGGTTTGCACAAAATCGCCATACCCTTCAGCAAAAGCTTTGCTTGGCGTGATATCCACCAGCACTTTCGGGCTTGGCAGCGCTGCTAAATAATCCAGGAGTTCCTGTTTCTGATAAGCCGGCGCTGTCGCTAACTGCTGTGGCCAGTTTTGTACCGTTAAATCATCACTAAAACAGGCTTGGCGGGAATTAAACACCCCGGCCAGTTTCAGCTCGATTTGCCCGGTAAAAGCTTGTTGTTGCTTGCCAAGTAGCGCCAGAAATTCTGAACCGACATTACCGGTACCGGCCACTACTACGTTCAACCGCACTTGTGATGGCAATAATAATTGATGGAATTCCGTCAGTTCGCGCGCTGACAACGGCGGCTGAAAGAGCCATAACGCCAGTTCAGCATTTTCAAAGCTAAAAGCCGGTTGTTGTCGCTCCAGCCAATGCGCCGCCTGCAGCGATAATTGCTGCTGTTGTTTGGCGGCCGGTTTGACCCAGGCAATCGCCTGATACTGGGCGCTACTCACGCGCGGGTAAATCTGTTGTTGGCCTAAAAAGCTCAGCAGTGCATCGAGATTTTTTTGCTCGACCACCCAGCTTTTGACATCACCCGGCACGGCAAACACCGTGCTTTGCAGCGCAGCCGCCGCTTGTTCAGCCGTTACTTGCTGGCTTTTTGGGAAAGTCACCAGCACCACATCGGCTAAATCGGTCACAAACTGCACTTCAATTGCGGCCTGGCGGCTGACCCGACAACCGGGTTGCTCTGGCTCGTAACTGCTGCGTACCACCAATTCGGCATTAAAATCTGCCAGCGGGCTTAAGGTTTTGGCATGTAATACCGGATTTCCGAGTTGCGCTAAAGTGCGGGCCTGTGCAAACGGCACTTGCCGATAAGCGCGGGCGGACGGCACCTTGCGTGGGTCGGCGCTGTAAATGGCATCAACATCAGTCCAGATATTAATGCTTTGCGCCAGCACCAAACGGCCGACAATGGTCGCCGAGTAGTCGCTGCCATTGCGGCCAAGGGTGATACTTTTACCATCAACAGTGCGGGCAATAAAACCGGTTACCACGTTAAAACCTGGCTGTACTAGTTGCTGCAATAACTCCGCTGATTGCTGCCACTGCACTTGCTGACCATCGAGGCGCAGGAAATCACGGGCATCAATCGCCGTAGCCTGCTGACCACGATCCTGCAGTAAATGACTGAGCAGCAGCGTTGAGAGTTTTTCGCCAATCGCCAACACATCATTGTGCCGACCGGCCTGCGCTGCCACCGGCACATCGGCCAGCCAGCTGTTCAGTTGATTCAGCACCAAAGGCGCTGTCGCCACTGATAAAGTACGGGTCACCAACAAGCGCAATTGCTGTGACAGTGCCTGCCAATGTTGCTCCAGCGCGGTTTGGTCGGCGGCGGCATCCAGCAAGGCTAATAGCGCGTCAGTGGTATCACCTGGTGCTGACACCACGACCCAGGCTGAAGCTTGCGGCTGCGCTAATAAAATATCCGCTACTGCATGAAAACGTTCGGCCGAAGCTAAGCTGCTGCCACCAAATTTATGCACCACCAGCGCAGAGGCCACAGTTGTTGCAGAAAAGGTCGTTGCATTAAAAGCTGTTGAAAATTGTACTGCCATCACACTCACCAAAAAGCGGCTAAAGCCGGGTTTAAACGAAATTCTTGTTGCGACTGCGCGTCCGTAGCAACCTTATTTGACGTGGCCGGAGCGCGAGTTGCTTCCTGAACGAAAGTTGCTGCCGGAGCGACAGCTTCAGGAGCCGTGGACACCGGCTTCACATCATCGGCCAACATCGCCTGCTCAACGGCCGCAAAAGCCTGGGCTAAGTCCGCCAGCAAATCGCGACTATCTTCAATGCCCACCGATAAACGAATAAGCGTTGGCCCCATGCCAGCAGCTTTTTGCGCTGCTGCATCCATCGAGGCGTGGGTCATAGTCCCAGGGTGACAAATAAGACTTTCAATACCGCCCAAAGATTGCGCCAGCGTGAAACATTGCAGTGCATTAAAAAATACCGGCAAATAAGCTTCGTCAGCGGCTAAATCAAAGCTGACCATAGCGCCAAAACCGTTTTGCTGCGCCTTCGCAATGGCATGACCCGGGTGATCTTTCAGCCCCGGATAATAAGTTTTCGCCACCAGTTTTTGCTGCTGTAAAAAATCCACAATCAGCGTGGTGTTTTCCAGATGCGCTCTCATCCGCGGTAATAAAGTGCGGATACCGCGCAGCACCAGATGCGCGTCAAAAGCGCCGCCGGTCAGGCCTAAACAGTTGGCCCACCATTTCAGTTCATCGCCGGTGGCCTGATCTTTGGTGATCAAAGCACCGCCGACGATATCGCTGTGGCCATTCAAATACTTAGTAGTGGAGTGCACCACAATGTCGGCACCAAGCTGCAACGGTTGCTGCAGTACCGGCGATAAAAAGGTGTTGTCGACCACGACCAGCGCCGCCAATGTTTTCGCCAACTCACAGACTGCTTTGATATCAGTAATTTGCAGTAACGGGTTACTTGGCGTTTCCAGCCAGATCATTTTTGGTTTGGCGTTTGCGACCAATTCCGCCCAGTTATCTTGCTGAAAATTCACGATGACCACTTTAAAAGCTTGTTTGCGATTGGCCAGATTGACGAACAACCGATAGCTGCCGCCATAACAATCATGTGGGATCACCAGCGTATCGGCTGGTGTTAATAGTTGCAGCGCCAGCACACAAGCGGACATGCCGGTGCTGGTGACTAAACCTTTGGCGCCGCCTTCTAATTCAGCTAACGCATCACCGAGTAAATCACGGGTTGGGTTATTCGAACGCGAATAATCATATTTGCCGGGCTGCTTAAAAGCCTTCAGTTCGTAAGTCGAAGTTAAATACAAAGGTGGCGTCACCGAACCATAGGCCGGGTCCTGAGCAATGCCAGCGCGGGCAGTAATAGTGGCAGAATGGCGGGTCGACATAATTAACCTCGGGCTTATATAGGCGTTTAGACGTCTAAAAGTATACTTCCGAAAAATAAGAAGTCAAAACATTTAGACGTCTGTAGTGATTATTTCTTGCGCATTGTTTGTGTCCCATCGTATAAAGAAGTAAAATTCCGGCCCAAAATGCGCTACGCAACTAAAAACAAATCAAGGTACAACTATGGCTAAGTGGAATGGTGAATACGTTCATCCGTATGCAGAACATGGCAAAAAATCAGAACAGGTGAAAAAAATCACCGTTTCTATCCCGCTGAATGTATTAAAAGTGCTGACCGATGAAAGAACTCGTCGTCAAGTCAATAACTTACGTCATGCCACCAACAGCGAATTATTATGTGAAGCTTTCCTGCATGCATTTACCGGTCAGCCACTGCCAGCCGATGAAGATTTGCGTAAAGATAACCCGCATCAAATCCCGGTCGAAGTACGTAACATTCTGACCAGCATGGGCAAACCTATTCCAGTGATCCAGGAAGCCGACTCCGACGAGGAGTAAACTGTCGCACTTAAAGTAGTAGATGTTGTATTTAAAGCGTCAGTTCTATTAAAAAAATAATGACAAATCAACAGTACGCAATACCCGCCAATTGGCGGGTTTTTTTATTATCCCTTCATCGTTGAAGATGCGGGTATAACTATAAAAACTACTGCATGTAATTCGCAGGCATTTCAATCCGTGCTACACCCGAAGCTACTGCCGCATCGGCCACTGCTTTGGCGACCCGTGGTAACAAGCGTGGATCCATAGGTTTTGGAATAATGTATTCTTTGCCAAATTCCAGACTGGCAACCTGAGAGGCAATAAGCACTGACTCCGGCACTGGCTCTTTGGCGATGCTACGAATGGCGTGTACCGCAGCCACTTTCATTTCGTCGTTGATCACGCTGGCGCGTACATCTAAAGCACCACGGAAAATAAACGGGAAACACAACACGTTATTCACCTGATTCGGATAATCCGAACGGCCGGTTGCCATGATTAAATCCGAACGTACCGCATGCGCTAATGCAGGTTTGATTTCCGGATCCGGGTTAGAACAGGCAAAAATCACTGGTTTATCAGCCATTAACTTTAAAGCTTCCGGCGGTAATACATCAGGCCCGGACACCCCCACAAACACATCGGCACCATCCAGCGCATCTTCTAAGGTGCGTTTATCGGTATTATTGGCGAATAAGGTTTTGTATTTGTTTAAATCGTCACGACGGGTGTGAATAACGCCTTTGGTATCAAGCATATAAATGTATTCACGTTTGGCGCCACATTTAATCAGCAGCTCCATACAGGCAATAGCGGCAGCACCCGCCCCCATACAAACGATGGTGACTTTACCAATGTCTTTGCCCTGAATTTCCAGAGCATTCAGAAGACCCGCGGCAGTGACAATTGCTGTACCGTGCTGGTCGTCGTGAAATACCGGAATATTGCAGCGTTTAATCAGCTCTTTTTCAATTTCAAAACATTCTGGCGATTTAATATCTTCGAGGTTAATGCCGCCAAAAGTGTCTGCAATATTGGCGACGGTATTAATAAAATCTTCGGTGGTGCGATGGGTGACTTCAATATCAATCGAGTCCAGATTGGCAAAGCGTTTAAATAACAAAGCCTTACCTTCCATCACCGGCTTAGAAGCCATAGGGCCTAAATTGCCCAAACCTAAAATCGCGGTACCGTTGGTAATGACCGCCACCAAATTGCCTTTGGCGGTGTATTTGTAAACATCGTCCGGATTGGCAGCAATTTCGCGCACCGGCTCGGCCACGCCAGGGCTGTACGCCAGCGCTAAGTCTTTGACGGTTTCGGCGGGCTTACTGATCTCAATACTGATTTTGCCTGGCTTAGGTTCGGCATGATACCGCAGTGCTTGTTCTCTGAAATCTGACATGGTAAGAGGTCCTGACGCTGAGCCCTGTGGGCTTTTGTTGTACCCTTCATCCTTGAAGATTCGGGGTGTATTTGCCAATCTTTGCGCTGTAGGGCGAAAAGCCGCTCATTCTAAAGAGCAGAGCGCGCTATGCAAATCAATAACTTGCTGATCGTACCACTGTGTCGAAGCGGCATCACCGCAGCGGCTGGTGGAAGTTTGCGCAGTCCTGTTATAACAAGTTTTCTGCAGCGCGCCAATCCCCTAACACGCCACTCATCAGACCAGATAGTCCGCTAGCTGATAATGATGCAATAAAACTGAATAGCCGGTTAGATATCCAGCCAGCTCAAACAAGAAATTATGCAGCAGGGCATTGCAGGTTGTTTTGGTAAAAGTGATATGAATGAAGTGGTTATCGACCCAACACGGCAGTAAAAATAATGCATATCTACAAAAGCGATTATGCAATGAAAATAATTTTAGCAGATAGCGATAAGTTTCAATTTTGAACCATGACGAGCGGCAGATTTTGTAAAGCCAGAATGCAAAAAAGGCACCCAAGGTGCCTTTTTAACTGTCTTACGACGGAAGCCGGATTATTTGGCGCCCAGTACTGCAAAACGTTTTTTGAAGCGGTCAACACGACCACCTACGTCCAGAACTTTTTGCTTACCAGTGTAGAACGGGTGGCAAGCTGAGCATACGTCCAAGTGGATGTCTTTGCACAGTGCTGAACTAGTTTTGAAAGCATTACCGCAAGTACAGGTTGCAGTGATTTCTTTGTATTCCGGGTGGATACCTGGTTTCATGGCTTACCTCGTTGGGCCGTATCGCAATCTGATCAGTCCTGCTGTCAAACACCATACGTATTTCAGTTAATTTAGGGCGCGAAGTTTAATAGATAAGTTTGGCTTATTCAACAAAAAGATCGCCAAGCCAGTAAAGCGCTGCAACGCCTGAGCCTTGATGGAAATACTCCTGTTCTTTGCAGGATCGAATTTGTACACTGAAGCCAGTTTACTGCCGGAATATACCAGTGCCAATTCTTCGTGTCGCCTTACCAGTGCCTTTGCGCCAACATTTTGATTATCAAATGGAAACTGATGAAAATATCAGCGTCAGCATAGGTTCGCGGGTACTAGTGCCCTTTGGTAAACGACAGTTGGTCGGTGTGGTCTGGCAGATTGACCCGTCGGACAGTTTTACCGATGCAGTGCTGAAACCCATCACCCAATTGCTGGACCCGGTGCCGGTATTAGGCCCGATGCTACGTGATTTACTCAGCTTCGCCGCCGATTATTACCATCATCCGCTCGGGGATGTGCTAACCAGCGCCCTGCCCGCCTTGTTGCGGGAAGGCCGGTTACTCAATAACGAGAAGCAAAAACTGCTGCAATTAACTGCTGAAGGTCAATCTTGTAGCGATATATTGTTTAAACGCTCAGCCAAACAACTCGCGCTCTGGCTACAACTAAAGCAAACGGCATTCACAGAAACAGTTGCTGTCAGCGAATTTAGTCGCGCGACCATGCAACAACTGATCGACAAAGGCATCGCCGAACTCATCAGCCAACCTTTTACGCCTTTTGAATATCTGCCGGAAAAACAAAAACCTTTGCCATTAAACCCGGCACAAGCACTGTCGGTGACCGCTGTGGTGCAGGCGCTTGGGCGTTTTGAACGGTTTTTACTCGAAGGTGTGACCGGCTCTGGCAAAACTGAAGTGTATTTGCAGGCTATTCAGCCAGTGCTGGCCAAAGGCCAACAAGTGTTGGTACTGGTGCCGGAAATCGGCCTGACGCCACAAACCTTGGCCCGTTTTGAAAAACGTTTTGCCGTGCCAATGCTGACCTGGCATTCCAATATGACTGACCATGAACGGTTACGCTGCTGGCAACGCAGCCAAAGCGGCGATGCGGCTATTGTGATCGGCACCCGCTCGGCACTGTTTTTGCCGTTTCGCAATTTAGGCTTGCTGATTATTGATGAAGAGCATGATCAGTCGCTGAAACAACAAGATGGTTTTCGTTACCATGCGCGCGACCTTGCAGTAAAACGCGCCAGTTTAGAGCAGTGCCCGATTTTGCTCGGCTCAGCCACACCCAGTCTCGAGTCTTTGTACAACGTACAGCAACAGAAATTTATCCATCTGCAGCTGCCGGAACGCGCTACCAGTCAGCAAGTACCCAAAATTGAACTGCTTGATTTGAAACAGCAAGTGCTGAAAAACGGCCTGGCTGACGGTACCTTGGCGCAAATTCGGCAGACCTTAAAACGCGGCCAGCAGGTGATGTTGTTTCTCAACCGTCGTGGTTTTGCCCCGGCGCTGATTTGCCATGAATGCGGCTGGCTAACCGAATGCCTGCACTGCAGCGCTTTTACCACCTACCACAAACAAAGCCGCCAGCTGATTTGTCACCACTGCGCCGCCACCAGACCAGTACCACACCAATGTGGCAACTGTGGCAGCACCCAACTGGCGCCGGTTGGCCAGGGCACCGAGCAGTTAGAAGAACAGCTGGGCCGACTGATCCCAGAGTTTCCAATTACCCGCCTGGACCGCGATAGCACAAGGCGCAAAGGCAGTCTGGAAGCGCATCTGGAAACTATTCACAGTGGCACGCCACAACTGATTATCGGCACCCAAATGCTGGCCAAAGGGCACCATTTTCCGGCGGTGAGCTTAGTGGTGGTGGTCGATGTCGACGGCGCTTTATATAGCAGCGATTTTCGCGCATCGGAACAACTGGCGCAGTTGTTGACTCAAGTCTCGGGCAGAGCTGGCCGCGGCGATGTCGCTGGTAAAGTGTTGCTGCAAACGCATTATCCGGGTCACCCGCTCCTGCAGGACGTGATCCAAAACGGTTACCACTCTTTTGCCAGAAGTGCCTTACTCGAGCGCCAGCAAACCCGCTTGCCGCCTTATCAGTATATGGCGATGTTCCGCGCCGAAGCGCTGGATTCTGCCGTCTGTGAGCAGTGGCTGGCGTTACTGCAACAGCACACAGCGCTGCTGGCGCAACAAGCACCGCTGCAATGGCTGGGGCCAGTCAAAGCGCCACTGGAGAAAAAAGCTGGCAAGTTTCGCTGGCAACTACAGCTATTTAGTCCGGATCGCAAAGCCTTGCATCAGTTATTAGCAGCGCTGATGCAGCTCATTCAGAGTTCTGCGCTCAGCCGTAAAGTGAAATGGCAGCTGGATGTGGATCCGCTTGATTTAAGCTGATTGAATTACAAATTCGGTCGCACCTTCGCTGCAATTAGCCCAAGGTTAAGGGTGTCATTTCGGGAAGTTTTCAGTAGAATGCGGTATGACCTGTTAAAAAGTGTGATTTAAAACTCCGTTATGCCGCAGCAAGATTATGTCAAAGCCGCCCGCCCGGCGCCCCGCTCCCGCACCAAAGCCAAGGCACCAGCGCCAATCCCGAAATTATTGATTGCTGCAGTGTCGGTGTTACTGATCATTTTTGGTTATTTCTTGTGGCATATCTCCCATCAGCCAGGTGCTGAAGCTTTAGCAGCACAAGCCAAAGCGGCACAACCAGCGCCGGCAGCAGTGCAAGATGCATTGCCAGACAAACCTTCAAAAGAGCCCTATACCTACATCAAAGAGCTGGAAACCAAAGAAATTCAGGTGACCGCTGACGAATTAGATGCGAAAAAGCCAGCAACTTTGTACTGCGGTGCTTTTAAAGATCTGAGCAGCGCCCAGCAGCTAAAAGCGAAAATTGCTTTTGTCGGGATCACCTCAACCATCAAAGAGTCTTCCGGCAAACACCGGGTTGTCGTTGGGCCTTACACCAGTCGACGCCAGGCGCAGAATGATCGGAATAAGCTCAAACGCAGCAAAGTGGCTGATTGTTGGATGCCTTTGTAAGTCATTCGCTCGCGCAAACTTGAAAATCCTCCCCGGCACCCTTATTTCAGATAGCAGTGTTCCGCATACGCCAACTGGATTGCCAGCCTGGCGTTTTCTGATAGAGCTTTTTGATAAAGCTTTCTGATAAAGAGATGTCATGACTACAATCGTATCTGTCCGCCGCAATGGCCATGTCGCTTTAGGCGGTGATGGTCAGGTCACCCTTGGCAATACCGTGATGAAAGGCAATGCCCGCAAAGTGCGTCGTTTGTATCACGGCAAAGTACTGGCCGGGTTTGCCGGCGGTACCGCTGATGCTTTTACCTTATTTGAACGATTTGAAGCCAAGCTGGAATTACACCAGGGGCATTTGATGCGCGCCGCGGTGGAACTGGCCAAAGACTGGCGCACTGACCGCATGCTTCGAAAACTGGAAGCTTTGCTGGCTGTCGCCGATGCCAATTGTTCGCTGATCATTACCGGTAATGGCGACGTGATCCAGCCGGAGCAGGATTTAATCGCGATTGGCTCTGGTGGCCCTTTTGCCCAGGCGGCAGCAACGGCGCTGTTGCAAAACTCCGAACTCAGTGCGCGCGACATTGTCGAAAAAAGCTTAACCATTGCTGGTGATATCTGCATTTACACCAATCAACAGCACACTATTGAAGATTTATAAGAAGGTCCGTTATGTCTGAAATGACGCCAAGAGAAATCGTCCACGAACTGGACCGCCATATTATCGGGCAGCAAGATGCCAAACGTGCGGTGGCCATTGCGCTGCGTAACCGCTGGCGCCGGATGCAGCTCGATCCGGCCTTACGCCAGGAAGTCACCCCAAAAAATATTCTGATGATTGGCCCGACCGGTGTTGGCAAAACTGAAATTGCCCGCCGTTTAGCAAAACTGGCCCATGCACCTTTTATTAAAGTGGAAGCCACCAAGTTCACAGAAGTGGGTTATGTCGGCAAGGAAGTGGAAAGTATTATCCGCGACTTAACCGACAGCGCGGTGAAAATGGTGCGCGAAACTGAAGTGGCGAAAAACCGTTTTCGCGCGGAAGAAGCCGCTGAAGAACGCATTTTAGACGTGCTGTTGCCACGTGCTAAAAACAGCTGGGGCGAAAGCGAGACTTCCGACACCGACAACCACACCCGGCAGATTTTCCGTAAAAAATTACGCGAAGGTCAGCTTGATGACAAAGAAATCGAACTCGATTTAGCCATGCAGGCGATGGGCGTCGAAATTATGGCGCCGCCGGGCATGGAAGAAATGACCCAGCAGCTGCAAAGCATGTTTCAGAACATGGGCTCGGAAAAGACCAAAAAGCGCAAACTGAAAATCAAAGATGCACTGAAGCAATTGGTGGACGAAGAAGCCGGTAAGCTGGTCAATCCGGAAGAGCTGAAAGCCAAAGCGCTGGAAGCCGTCGAGCAAAATGGCATCGTGTTTATCGATGAAATCGACAAAATCTGTAAACGTGGCGAAACCTCAGGCCCGGACGTGTCGCGCGAAGGCGTACAACGTGACTTACTGCCGCTGATTGAAGGTTGTACCGTGAGTACCAAACACGGCATGGTGAAAACCGACCATATTTTGTTTATTGCATCCGGTGCTTTTCAGATGTCAAAACCATCAGATTTAGTGCCGGAGCTGCAAGGCCGCTTGCCGATCCGCGTCGAACTGCAGGCGCTGACCGCCGCTGATTTTGAACGGATTTTAACCGAGCCAAAAGCATCGTTGACTGAACAAACCCGTGCCTTGCTGGCCACCGAAGGCGTGGTGTTGTCTTTTACCGCCGATGGTATTTCGCGGATTGCCCGCGCCGCCTGGCAAGTGAATGAAAAAACTGAAAATATCGGCGCCCGGCGTTTATATACGGTGATGGAACGGTTACTGGAGCAAGTGTCGTTTGAAGCTTCGGATCACGCTGGTCAACAGGTGGTGGTTGATGCTGACTATGTCGACAGTCATCTGGATGCACTGGTGCAGGATGAAGATCTAAGCCGGTTTATTCTGTGATCCGGCATTCTGCTTAAAAGTACAACTACAAGGATTAAGCTGATGCATCAGGTTACCAAACTGCATTACCACCAAAAATCCAAACTGCTGGATGTGCTGTTTAACGATGACATCAGCGCCAGTTTTAGTGCCGAAATACTCAGGGTGTTGTCGCCATCAGCAGAAGTGCGCGGCCATGGCAAACCGGTGCTGGTCAGCCATAAACGTGATGTTGGCATCAAACAGATTTTGCCGGTGGGTTTATATGCGGTGAAACTGGTGTTTGATGATGGCCACAATACCGGCATTTACAGTTGGCCCTATTTACGCCAGTTGCATGAAAACCGGGAAACCTTATGGCAGGATTATCTGGAGCGGCTGCAAGCGGCTAACAGCAATCGCGAAGCGACTTTGAGTTTTAAGCAGCTTTAAAAAGCTAAAAGCCCCGCAACGTAGCGGGGCTTTTTGTTTCATATGCGTAGCCGGATAAAGGTTTTAGATTAAGCCTTAAACCGATCCACAGTGTGATGTAACCGCGCTGCCTGCGCAGCCACTTCTTCGCTGATTTGCGCATTGTGCTGCGCAATCACTAACGACTCCTGCGAAATATCGCGGATACGCACTACGTTTTTATTTACTTCAGAAGCAACATGGCTTTGCTCTTCAATTGCCGTCGCAATTTGCGTGGTCATATCCATAATAGTGCTGACATCGAGCGTAATCGCTGACAACAATTTACTGGCCATGCCGGCCTGTTCGACACTGCTGGTCCCTTGTTCACGGCAGCTATTCATCGACTGCACTATGGCTTTGGTACGACTTTGTAAGCCGGTAATGATTTGTTCAATCTGCCGCGTTGATTCAGCGGTGCGCTGTGCCAGACTCCGCACTTCGTCGGCCACCACCGCAAAACCCCGGCCTTGTTCACCGGCCCGCGCTGCTTCGATTGCGGCATTCAGGGCCAGTAAGTTGGTTTGTTCGGCGATACCGCGAATCACATCCAGCACCGAGCCGATGGTGGTGCTGTCTTTTTCCAGCTCTCCCATCACCAAAGCGGCTTGTTGTAAGTCATTGGATAAACTACTGATCCTGGCCACCGTTTGCTCAACTTCTTTCATGCCATGAGTGGCATTGCGATTGGTCGCTTCGGCTTTGTTGGCGGTGTTTTCAGTATTATTGGCAATTTCGTCGATGGTGGCACCCATTTCGGTCACCGCCGTCGCCACCATATCACTTTCCATTTGTTGTTGACCCATGCCGCGGCTGGTATCAGCTGTCGATTTTGCAAGTTCAGCCGTAGCCACATCCAGCATTTCCAGCGCCTGATTGACGCTTCTGACTAAATCCTGAAAGTCACTGAGCATATAGTTAAAATCGGTGGCAAGGGCGGTCATTTCATCATTGCCCTGCACGTCCACTCTTTGCCGGAAATCGTTGTCGGCGCGGATCAAACCAATGGTCCGACAAACATTGGCAATGGGCTGCACGATACTGCGACTGGTTAGCATCACCAGGATCAGGACCGACACTAGTACCAGCACAAATAAAGCAAAGGCGATGTTTTGGGTCATTTGTGCCGCACTATCAACCGCTTGTTCAGCGTCTTTTGCCATCCGCTGCATACTTTGCTCAGTTTCATGAATGGCAGCGCGCATTTGCTTCATCACGCCTTGTTCCTGTGTCAGCCCTATCGCCTGCTGCCCTTGCACCAATGCGACAAAAGCCTGCTGATAGGACGTGGCGGCTTGCTGCAACGCACCTTGCTCTAGCATGCCATGAAAGCGGGAGAATTCTTCCTGAGAGGCATCAAGGTATTTTAAGTCGAGCCGCAACATAAAATCTTTTTCGGCGCGGCGCAGTTGCAGCAAACTCACCATCATGGCGTCATTTTGCACCTGCTTAAATTGTTGTTCCAGCTCGTGTGCAGCCTTGCGTAAACCACCATACAGGCCAGATTGCGGATCCAGCCCAACTTGTTGCCACAGGCTGACAGCCTGATCAAACTGCTGCTGATACACTTCGGTTTGCCGGGCGAAATCGTCCAGCGGCGTGGTATCGATATCAGCGTCTTGCAAACCTTGTTTTAAGTGACTGATATGGCTTTGTAATTCTTTAAATACCTGGTGGTACTTTTCCTGGTAGGACAATTCGCGGCGCATCAAAAAGTCTTTTTCGTGGCGTCGCAGGGTAAGGACATCGGTTTGCAGAGCTGCTATATCTAGGCGAAGCGCCGATAAACTGCTTTGTTGACTGCTTTGGTAAATCAGCAGCAACAACATGATCAACATCGCCACCCCAACCGCAATGGCATTAATTAACAGCCGCTGTTTGATGGAAAAATTTCGTAACATAACCAAGCCCAATTAACCGATATGAGCGTTAAGCATAGGAAATAAATAATGAAATGGCGAACAGAGCGCTGTGAAAATACCTTCGATAGTCTGAATTCCCGATCCAGGGAACTCAGTCTAATCCAGCTAATTATTCTTTAGCAGTGCTAAAGCCTGTAATTCCGGCACTGGTCTGGCGATCAGATAACCTTGCACCGCATCACAGGCCATATGCCGCAGCAAGCCCAGCTGATTTTCATCTTCCACCCCTTCGGCCAGAATACGTTTGCCAAGGCCATGCGCCAGCGTAATCATGGTTTTGACAATCATCATATCGGAATCGCTGCTGGCCATATCGGTGATAAAACTGCGGTCAATTTTAATTTTATCAATCGGCATTTTGCGCAAATAACCCAACGACGAATAGCCGGTGCCAAAATCGTCAATCGACACCCGGATCCCCATCTGCTGCAATTCGGTGACAAAGTTGCTGCCTTTTTCCATATCGCCCATCGCGGTATTTTCAGTAATTTCCAGTTCGAGCATGGTGGAAGGCACCTGATATTTCTGCAGCAGCATTTGAATATTCTGTTTCAGGCCATCTTGTTCAAAATGGATCGGTGACATATTCACCGCGACCGGCGTCAGAATATTCTGGCTTTTCCAGCGTCCTAAAGTGGCCACCGCTTTATCCAGAATTGCCAGATCCAACCTTTGACTCAATCCAAGCTGCGCCACTGCCGGTAAAAATTGCCCCGGCATTTGCAGCCCGCGTTGTGGATGTTGCCAGCGCACCAAGGCTTCAAAGGCATCAATCCGCTGTTCCCGCAGATTAAATTGCGGCTGGAAATACAGCACAAACTGATCCTGTTCGATGGCGGTAATCAGCTCTTTTTCCAGTAACAACAGCCGCGCTGATTCTTCTTCCATGCCGCTGTGATACTGCACCCAGCGTTGCTGCTGCCGTTTGGCCTGATGAAAGGCGATATTGGCTTTTTGCAATAAAGTTTCGGCATTGTTGGCGTGTTCCGGGCTCATCGCCACGCCCATGCTGGCCGTCAGCTTCAGCAATGACGATTCAAAACTAAAAGGTTTTTCTATTTGTTGTTCAATATGTTGCAGGCTGAATTGCCGTTGTTTGTCGGTTTGGACATCCGACAGCACCAACGCAAAAATATCACCGCCGGTACGGGCGATAAAAATTGGTTTTAAGATACTGGCTTCAAACCGCCGGGTAACTTCCCGCAAAATACGGTCGCCTTGCTTTAAACCGACCGATTCGTTAATGGTTTTAAAGCGGTCGAGCCCGATCATGATCAATAGCAAAGGCTCTGGATGATGCAACATCAACTGATTCAAATCCTGCAACAAGGCATCCCGGTTCAGTGCACCGGTGAGATGGTCGTGGCTGTCCAGATAACGGGTTTTGGCGGTTAGCTGCATGTTGGCAGTACGCTCATCTTCCTGCAGCCAGATGATCAACCCCAAGCCAAGAATCGTTTGGCAGAACAGTTCCAGATGTTTGCTGACAATCACCACCCGATCAAAGGTTTCACCCGTGCCAAGCCACACCGAGACCAGCGCCACCAGGATAAATTGCGCGCCCCACAGCAGCACGCTGCTCGCAACTAGTTTGGTGACAAAAATTTTATTCTGTAGCGAAAACAACCAGATCCCGGCGACCAATAAAGCGGAGCCGATAAACAACAGCCGTAGGTTAATTTGCAGATAGAGTTTCCACGGATTTTCCTGGCTGTCAAAAGCAAACACTGCCACTGAAAACAACGCAATCAAACCCACCAGCCACAGCAGTTGATTGACGGTTCTTGATGGGATCCGCTCGGTCGTCACCGCCTCCCGCACCCCGACCAGCACCCAGATAGCAAAGGCATAACAACTGAAAATATAACTGAATTCAAAGGCCAGCCGCAGCACGCGCCAATCCTGATTATTGCTGCCAATCGTACTGTAGCCGGTCAGACAAATCACGTACGCAGCAAACACCAAAAAGGCTACTGACCAGGATTTTAAATAATGACGTTGATAAATTCGGTAAAAGTGCCATAACACCAGACTCAACACTAAGGCCAGCCCAGCTTGGATCAGGAACAAAGACAATCGGGCCAGGATGAGTTCTGTAGTCAAGCAACTTTTCCTAAATTAAGAAGGGATGAATGTAAAAATTAACACACTCATCAGATATTTGCACTTTGCCCCGCTAAATTGACCTTCGAAAAACCCAGCTTGAGCTTAACGAGGATAAGTTTATACTGTGCTCTGGATCAATGACTTATCAGGTGGACTGACAGATGCAATACAATACTTCTGAATTATGTGATTTGTATGCAGACATGATCGATGTGGTGGAGCCACTGTTTGCCAATTATGGTGGTCGTCGCTCTTTCGGGGGCAAAATCCATACCGTTAAATGTTTTGAAGACAATGGCCTGGTACGGCAAATGCTGGCTGAGCCGGGCGTTGGTAAAGTGTTGTTGATTGATGGTGGTGGTTCTGCCCGTCGTGCCTTAATCGACGCCGAGCTTGCAACCATGGCGGCCGAGAATGGCTGGGAAGGCATTGTGGTTTACGGCAGTGTGCGTGATGTGGATACGCTGGAAGACTTTGATATTGGTATTCAGGCGGTTAACGCCATTCCGGTTGGCGCTGATGATCAAGGCTTTGGCGAAACGGATGTGCCGGTTTGTTTTGCCGGTGTGACTTTCCTGCCTGACGATCATTTATATGCCGACAGCACCGGCATTATTTTATCTGCCGATGCGCTGGATATTGAATAAACCAACTATTTTAACCAACTGATAACACGCAACTCTATGCATCAGATTCAATCTTATCAGGCCGCCACTTTGGCGGCCTTTCAACAACTGCGCAGCGGCGAAACCAGACTGGGTGAAACCTTGTTCTGGCCTGAGTCTGATAGCGATTTCACCCCTGCCCTGCAACAAGCTAAAACCGCTGGTGTGCGTTTTGTGATCCTCGGCATTCCGGAAGATATCGGCCCCAGAGCCAATCTTGGCAACGGTGGCGCTGATCTTGGTTTTCTGGCTTTTTTAAAACGTTTCCTGAACTTACAAGCCAATCCTTTTGTGGATGGTGCAAAAATCTGGATTGCTGGCGAAATCCACTGCGCTGATTTGCAACAACAAAGTCAGAGTCTGGAGGTAAAAGACCCGGCGCAGCTGACTTTATTACGGGCGCTTTGTGCACAAGTCGACGAGCGTGTAACACCGGTGGTGCAGGCCATTTTCGCCGCCGGGCTATTACCGATTGTGATTGGCGGTGGCCACAACAATGCACTGCCCATTTTACAGGCGCTGGCAAAGCAGACCGGTGCTGCGGTGAACGCTGTTAATCTCGACCCGCATTGTGATTTTCGATTGTTAGAAGGACGCCACAGCGGTAATGGCTTTAGTTACGCCAAGGCGCAGCAGTGGCTGGACCGTTATTTTGTGGTCGGCTTGCACGAGCTGAAAAATTCAGCGGCTGCCTTGGTACAGATGCAGCAGGCAGGAGTTGGATTTTGCAGTTATCAGGATATGTATTTGCGACAACACTACAGTTTTGAACAGTCGCTGCAGTTAGCATGGGATTATTTCGAAGCTGACCAGCCAAACGGTTCAAAACCCAGCATTCCAACACACAACTCTTCAACCCCACTGGGCATTGAGCTTGATACCGACAGTATCAGCATGATGCCGGTTAGTGCTTTTACCAATTGTGGGGTGACTGTCGCAAGCGCTGAGCGTTATGTGTACTATTTTGCCAGCTTGCCACAAAGCCGTTATTTGCATCTGGCCGAAGCGGCGCCGTCGCAACATCCGGCCGGTTTAGCGGCGGGGATGTCGGAAGCTGGTCAGGTATTAACTGCATTGGTATTGGCGTTTATTCAGGCTAAAACTGCGGGTTAGCGATTAAACACTTTGACGTTCAAATACAGCACCTTGTCGCCAGATGTTGGCAGCAAGGTGTCATGTTTAACGCTTTTGATGATACTGATACTGTTTAATCCAGGCCGGTAAACCATGCAGCGCAAAAGGTCTGGAATACAAAAAACCCTGGCCACGATGGCAACCCATGAGTTTTAATTTGTCGGCCACGGCCTGCTCTTCAATCCCCTCGGCAACCACAGTAAGCTGTAAGTTTCGCGCCACATCCAAAATAGCGCCGGTGACTGCCGCCTGCGTATCTGACCGATGTAAACCGGCGATAAAAGAGCAATCCACTTTCACTTGCTGAATGGGCAATTGACGCAGATAACCTAACGACGAAAAGCCGGTGCCAAAATCATCCAGCGCAAGCTGCACGCCGAGCTGATTGAGCCGGTTCAACACATTCAGTGCTTTGCCAGGTTCAATCAGCAAGGCATCTTCTTTGATTTCCAGGATCAGTAACTTAGGGTCAACATCAGCGTCTTCCAGCATTTGTTGTAATTGCTCGACCAATTCAACCTGCATCAAATCACGGCTAGCCAGATTCACCGCCAGCGCAATCGAAAAGCCATCTTGTTTTAACTGCTGCATGATCTGAATGCTTTGTTGCAGCACCCACTGTGTCAGCGGATAAATCATGCCGATGGATTCCGCCAGCGGCAGAAAATCTTTGGGTGCCAATAAACCCCGCTCTGGATGTTGCCAACGTAGCAGCACTTCGGCCGCCAGCACTTGCTGGTCAAGCAGCTGGATCTGCGGCTGCACGTCCAGTTGCAACTGCCGCTGTGAAATGGCGACGCTCAGCTGCGACATCATCGTCAGCTTGTCGTCGGTGTAGCTTTGCATCTCTTCGGAAAATACCTGGGTATCGCTATAACGCCACAAATGTTGTTGCAGCGCCTGATGGGCTTTATCCAGTAAGTCATTGAGTAAAGTACCGTGCTGCGGATAATGCGCCACACCACTGGCGATACGGTATTCAATACCACAACCATGGATTAACAAAGGTTCCGGCACTTCATGCTCAATGCGCTGCGCCAGATATTCGGCCAGATGCTGTTTACGACTGGCATTGACCCAGGCGGCAAAATCGACACCGCCCAAATGCACCACGGAGGCGTATTGCCCTTGCCATTCCAGCTGCAGCACATCGGGTTCGCTGATTAAATGCTGATTAATCCGGGAGGCGATTTGCGTCAGCAATAAGTTGCTGTTGCTGTGACCCAGCACTTTATTGATTTGTTCGAAGTCTTTGATTTTCAGCAGCAATAGCGAAAAATGCTGCGAAGGCTGACGCCGCAGCAGCACTTCAAGCTGCTGTTCCAGCGCCAATTTGTTGGGATAACCGGTAATTTCGTCGTGCAATAACCGAAAACTGTCCGGCGTCAGCGGTTGTAAATCCAGTTGTTGTTGCAGCTTCTGGCGTTGCCGCTCGGAGCGTTGCCACAAGCCAGCCACCACCAGCACACCAATCAACAACAACGGCAGCAACCAATTGGCTTGCTCCACTAAATGCGACAAAGCATAGACAGGCCAAGCGCTGACGCTGATCAGCAAAACTACTTTTTTCACTGCTGTAATCCGGCTTTGGACAGATACTGCTGAGCTTACTCTTTTTCATTATTTTGTAAAGTCAGCCTCAGCGGCGAACATTCACTTCTTTTCCATTAATTATCAATTGCTTAAGCTGACTAACCCCAAACTGATAACAAAGCTCGGCCGGTTGGCTGATGGCATACAAGCCAAAATCGGCTCGGTGACCGGCCTGCAAGCTACCGCGGTCGGTTTTACCCAGCGCTTTGGCAGCGTTGATGGTCACACCTTGCAAAGCTTCTTCCGGCGTTAAGCGGAACAAGGTACAAGCCATATTCAGCATCAATGGCAGATTACAGAGCGGCGAAGTCCCTGGGTTTAAGTCGGTGGATACCGCGATGGGCACCTGATATTGGCGCAATAAATCGATTGGCGGCATTTTGGTTTCGCGTAAAAAGTAATAAGCGCCCGGCAACAGCACTGCGACAGTACCCGCTTTTGCCATCGCCTGCACATCGGTTTCGGTCAGATATTCAATATGATCGGCCGACAAACCGCCAAATTCCGCCACCAGCGAAGCACCACCCAGCGCCGATAATTGCTCGGCATGAGCTTTCACCGGCAAGCCCAGTGCGCGGGCTTTTTCAAACAAGCGCCGGCTTTGTGCCACTGAAAAACCAATGCCTTCACAAAATACATCCACCGCATCGACCAGACCTTGGGCATGCAAGGCTGGCAACATGGTGTCCACGACCAAGTCAATATAACCCTCGCTGTCGTTAGCGAATTCAGCTGGCAAAGCATGGGCACCTAAAAAGGTTTTTTCGATCTGAATGGGATGGTTTTCGTCGAGGATTTTTGCCACTTCCAGAATTTTTTGCTCGGTTTCCAGGTTCAGACCATAACCGGATTTAATCTCCACTGTGGTCACACCCTGGCTGAGCAGCGCATTTAAGCGGTCTTTGCCCAGTACAAATAACTCTTCATGCGAAGCTGCGCGGGTGGCCGCGACGGTCGATTTTATACCACCGCCAGCCGCCGCGATATCCTGATAACTGGCGCCATTTAAGCGCATTTCGAATTCATTGGCGCGACTACCGGCATACACCAGGTGGGTGTGGCAGTCGATCAGGCCCGGGATTAACCACTGGCCCTGACCGTCAAACAAAGGGGTCGCTAATAAATCACAAGGCGGCAGTTCCGCTTTGGGGCCACACCAGGCAATCAAGCCGTCTTTCACCGCCAGCGCACCATCGCGGATAGCGCCATACGGCTGGCCATTATTGGTCATCGTCGCCAAGTGAACATTGTGCCAAATGGCGTCGAATTGCTGGATCGTAGACATGAAAGCTCCAAAGCTGAAAAACAACTAAATCAAAAACAGCCAAACCAAAAACAACAGCATGATGAATATGTTAGCACCAACACCAGAGCAAACTGGCCAGTGGAGTTGCCAATTTGCGTCAATTCACACTGGTCGGCGCTGTAAATAATTCTACTTGATCCGCTTGTATATACAACCAGATTCAGCTATTTTTCCGCCATCACAGCTTTTGGATTGTCCCATGACCAGCAGCACCCCCAAATTTGCCGCCATTAAAGAATTTATTTTCAGTCAGATTGAATCTGGCAATTGGCCCGAACATAGCCGGGTGCCGTCAGAAAATGAATTGTGCGAGCAATTTGCCGTTAGCCGGATGACCGCCCGCCGTGCGCTGCAAGAGCTGACCGAACAAGGTGTGTTGTATCGCACCCAAGGTGTCGGCAGTTTTGTCGCGAGCGCCAAGTCGCAATCTGCGCTGCTGGAAATTCGCAATATCGCCGATGAAATTCAGGCGCGGGGCCATTTTCATTCGGCCGAACTGGTGCAGCTGACTGAGTTGCCCTGCCCGACAATCGTGGCCGGCGCTTTGGGTTTACAGCGTAATGAACCGGTGTTTTTTTCGCTCATCGTGCATTACGACAATCAACAACCGCTGCAACTCGAAGCCCGTTTTGTCAATCCAAAACAAATTCCGGCTTATTTGCAGCAGGATTTTGTGCAGCAAACTCCTCATGAATATTTAAGTGCAGTGGCGCCGTTAACCGAAGCCGACCACGTGGTGGAAGCCATTCTGCCGGACGAATTTACCTGTAAATATCTGAAAATTAATAAAACCGAGCCTTGCCTGCGGTTAACCCGCCGTACTTTTAGCCGCGAAGGCGCCGTCAGTTTTGCCTATTTAACTTCCGCTGGCAGCCGCTACCGGCTTGGCGGTCATCTGAATATCAACACCTCGAGCAAAAAGTGAGAATCCTATGAGCAACAACAATTCCAGACTTGACCCTAGCCGGGTGATCCGCGCCGCCCGCGGCAGCCAAATCACCGCCAAGAGTTGGCAGACCGAAGCCGCCAAACGGATGTTGATGAACAACCTCGATCCGGACGTGGCCGAACACCCAACTTCCTTAGTGGTGTACGGCGGCATCGGCCGTGCCGCGCGCGATTGGGCGAGCTACGACAAAATTGTTGAAGTGCTGGACCGGTTAGAAGACAACCAGACGTTGCTTATTCAAAGCGGTAAACCGGTTGGCGTGTTTCCAACCCATCCGGACGCACCACGGGTGTTACTGGCGAACTCGAACTTAGTGCCACACTGGGCGACCTGGGAGCATTTTAACGAGCTCGATAAACAAGGCCTGGCGATGTACGGCCAGATGACTGCCGGCTCCTGGATTTACATCGGTACCCAGGGCATTGTGCAAGGCACTTACGAGACTTTTGTCGCCATCGCCAAACAACATTTTGATGGTAAACCGGCCGGTAAGTGGATTTTAACCGGCGGTTTAGGTGGCATGGGTGGCGCGCAGCCACTCGCTGGCACCATGGCTGGTTTCCATATGATTGCCTGTGAAGTCGATGAGTCTCGTATCGATTTTCGCCTGCGCACCGGTTATGTCGACCAAAAAGCCTTTTCACTCGACGAAGCATTAGCGCAGCTCGAAGCTGCCAAAGCTGCTGGCAAACCAACGTCGATTGGCCTGCTCGGCAATGCGGCCGATATTTTCGCCGAGCTCGTCGCACGCAATATTATCCCGGATGTCGTCACTGACCAGACTTCGGCCCACGATCCACTCAACGGCTACCTGCCACAAGGCTGGAGCATGGAACAAGCCAAAGCTGAGCGCTTAAAAGACGAAGCCCATGTGGTGACCGAAGCGAAAAAAGCCATGGCAGTGCAGGTACTGGCAACGCTTGAAATGCAAACCCGTGGCGCCGTTGCTGTCGATTATGGCAACAACATCCGCCAGATGGCGAAAGACGTTGGCGTGGAAAACGCCTTTGATTACCCTGGTTTTGTACCAGCTTATATCCGTCCGCTGTTCTGTGAAGGTATTGGCCCGTTCCGCTGGGTGGCGCTGTCGGGTGACCCGGAAGATATCTATAAAACGGACGCCAAAGTCAAAGAGCTGATCCCGGACAATCCTCACCTGCATAACTGGCTCGATATGGCGCGTGAGCGGATTAAATTCCAGGGTTTACCGGCACGGATTTGCTGGATCGGCTTAAAAGACCGTGCCCGGATTGCTTTGGCCTTTAACGAAATGGTGAAAAATGGCGAGTTGTCCGCGCCAATTATTATCGGCCGTGACCATTTAGATTCTGGCTCAGTCGCTTCGCCAAACCGCGAAACCGAAGCGATGCTGGATGGTTCAGACGCTGTTTCTGACTGGCCACTGCTGAACGCCTTGCTCAATACCGCCGGTGGCGCGACCTGGGTGTCGCTGCACCATGGTGGTGGCGTCGGCATGGGTTACAGCCAGCATTCTGGTGTGGTGATTTTAGCCGACGGTACCGATGCCGCAGCCGCACGTTTAGGCCGCGTGCTGTGGAATGACCCGGGCACTGGTGTGATGCGTCACGCCGACGCTGGTTACGATATCGCCAAAAATTGCGCTGTGGCACAAGGGCTGGATTTACCAATGGTGCCGGGCGCCAACGGTAAAAAATAACGGACACAACCAACAGCTGGCGTGCGGCAAACCACCGCTGCCAAAAATTCCGATAGGCCGCCATTGCCAGCGGCCGATCCAAACAAATAAGGGTAATAAATGACTTATCAATTGAATATCGTGCCAGGTGAATTAACCCTGCCCCAACTGCGTCAAGTGCAACAAGGCGCAGTGCAGCTGACGCTCGATGCATCCGCCTTACCAGGTATCGAAGCTTCAGCGCAAACGGTTGCCAATATTATCGCTGAAGATCGCACCGTCTATGGTATCAACACTGGTTTTGGCTTGTTGGCTAACACCAAAATTAATAAAGATCAGCTGGAATTATTGCAGCGCTCGATCGTGTTATCGCACGCCGCCGGTTTTGGCGACTTGATGGACGACAGCACAGTTCGCCTGATGATGGTATTAAAAATCAATAGCTTGGCCCGTGGTTATTCTGGTGTGCGGCCTTTAGTCATTAACGCTTTGATCGCACTGGTGAACGCCGAAGTTTATCCATGTATTCCGAAAAAAGGCTCAGTCGGCGCTTCCGGCGACTTAGCGCCGTTATCGCATATGGTGCTGCCGCTGATTGGTGAAGGTGAAGTGACCATCGCAGGTCAGATTTACAGCGCCAAAGAAGGTTTAGCCATTGCCGGTTTAGCGCCTATTGTACTGGCCGCCAAAGAAGGTCTGGCGCTGCTTAACGGCACCCAAGCTTCGACTGCGCTGGCGCTGGAAGGCTTGTTCCGCGCAGAAGATTTATATGCTGCTGCTTCAGTCATTGGTGCCATTAGCGTTGAAGCTGCGATGGGCAGCCGCTCGCCGTTTGATGCGCGTATTCATGCGGTACGCGGTCAACCAGGTCAGATTGATGCCGCGGTGATTTATCGCGCATTGTTAGAGGATTCGTCAGAAATCGCTGATTCGCATAAAAACTGTGAAAAAGTGCAAGACCCATACAGCTTGCGTTGCCAACCACAAGTGATGGGCGCCTGTTTAACCCAAATTCGTAACTCAGCAGTGACGTTACTGATTGAAGCCAATGGCGTCACCGACAATCCATTAGTATTTGCCGCCGAAAACGACATTATTTCTGGTGGTAATTTCCACGCAGAGCCGGTGGCAATGGCGGCGGACAATCTGGCATTAGCGATTGCGGAAATTGGCTCTTTGTCAGAACGTCGGATGGCGCTGTTGATTGACTCGCACCTGTCGAAATTACCGGCATTTTTAGTCAACAATGGCGGCGTCAATTCAGGCTTTATGATTGCGCAAGTGACAGCGGCAGCCCTTGCTTCTGAGAATAAATCACTGGCGCATCCTGCTTCGGTGGATAGTCTGCCAACCTCTGCCAACCAGGAAGACCATGTATCAATGGCCACTTTTGCCGCCCGTCGTTTAGCTGAAATGGCCGAAAATACCTTAGGCGTATTGGCAGTGGAATATCTGGCTTCGGTACAAGGCCTCGACTTCCGTGCACCATTAAAAGCTTCAGCCAAAGTGGAACAAGCGAAAGCCATTTTGCGCGCGCAAGTGCCGTTTTATGCGGAAGATCGTTATTTTGCGCCGGATATCGAAGACGCAGCCAACCTGCTGCGCGATGGCAGGTTAACGGCGTTGTTGCCTGCAGCGATGTTGCCAAGCCAAAACTAATTGATCAGCCACTGCTGTCGCCGGTTTCATCGCGGCGGCAGCAGTGTTTGACACTTTGTGTTCTATTTATCTCAACGGTTCTGCCACTTTTCCCGTCTGTTCCCCGAAATTCGCTTCCGTCTTCGTAATTGCATTATTTCTGAACAACTGGCTAGACCAGCCATTTGAACTCTGCTAACTTCGTGCAGGTCTTTGACCTTCGAACAGGAGTGTCAATAATAACTACAGCAGTTGCAATGACTTCTGCATACAAGACAACCGACAATAGGGTTAGACATGAAATTAACTGTTGCTCACAAAGTGATCATCGGCTTTGGCTTTATCGCAATTTTGCTGCTGATCGCCAGCCTATCCTCCTTGTGGAGTTTTGCCGTCGTTTCCGACTCTAGTAACAGAGTGAACGAAGTTGCAGTACCGGCGCAGCAACAAAGCAACAAAGCGCAAATTCAATTACTGAAACTGGCTAAATTATCGGCTTTAGGTTTCACCGCCGAACAAACCAAAGATATTCAGCAATATCAAACCGATTTTGCCAGCGCCGAAGCTTTGTATCAGCAAAATATGCAGCAATTACAAGCGCTGCTCTCCGCCGACACCACCTTAAATAAACCATTAAAAGAAGCTGCTAAGCACTATCAGGATTATGTCACTGCCGTAAAGGCTATGTTTGAAGCAAAACTGACCACAGTAACTGCTGGCGCAGCTGCCGCAACCGAACTGACGACCCTGGTGCAATTAATCGACGATGCCGGTGCGACGCTTGTCGATATTTCTTATCTGGAAACTCCGGGCAAACAACAACAGCTTGAGCTGATAGCGGGTGCTGCCGGTCGCGTGGATGGCCAGTTATTGGCAATGATGCAGACGGTGCGGGAAACCGGCGCATTTACCGACGTCAGTCAACTGACGGAAAGTCAGCAAAATATCGAATTTGCATTGAGCGACATGCAAGGTAACCTCGATTACGTCGGTAATCTGGTGCCGGAAGTTGGGGCAGAAGATTTGTGGGCATCTTTTAATGAACAGCTCGCTGCACTGAAGGCAAAAGTGGCCGATCAAAATGGCCTGGTCGCGAAAAAACTACAACAACTGACTGCGCTGCAGCAGGCCCGGCAGCAATTAACCGCATCAGAGCAGGCCATTTCGCAGGCCGTCACCGCTTTAGATTCAGTCGTTAGCGGTGCCGATCAACAGTTTTCCAGTTTGCAAAATGACATGTCGGATACCTTAAGTTTTGGCACTGTCCGCACGTTCATCCTGATGTTGGTGTTAATTGCTTTAGCTGGTGGTGCGGCCTATTTCACCATCAACGCTATGTTACGGCCACTTGGCAGTATCAACAAAGTGCTGGGACAAGTCGCCGCCGGCGATCTGAGCCGGCAGCTTATTATTGAAAATGATGACGAATTTGGCGCACTGTCGGCCAAAGTGAATAGTCTGATCCAGGCGCTCAGCCAACTCATTCGCGGTATCGCCGAAAACGCCACTGAACTGCAACAAAGCGCCGAGTTTTCACGCGGCGAAGTGGGTGAAATTAACCGGGCACTGGAGCAACAACAGCAACAAATTGCGGCGGTCAACGACACCACAGTCCAACTGGCCGAAAATACCAATCTGATTGCCGGGCAGGCCCATCAGGCAGTAAACGAAATGAACCATGCCCGCACGCAAAGTGAGCAAATTGATACCATCTCGAACGAAAACAATCTGCTGATTACCGGTTTGGCCAGTCAGCTCAGCAGCACCGCCGAGATTATGCTGAAAGTAAATGACCAATCGAACAACATCGGCAGCATTCTGGCGACCATTCGTGGTATCGCCGAACAAACCAATTTACTGGCGTTAAACGCAGCAATCGAAGCAGCACGGGCGGGCGAACAAGGCCGGGGTTTTGCAGTGGTCGCTGACGAGGTGCGTTCGCTGGCCGTGCGCAGTCAAAGTGCCACCGATGAAATCCGCCAGATGATCCAAAATCTGCAGCAGCAAAGTACCGCCGCCGTCAGCGCTATCACCCGCGGTAAAGCCGATGCCGATACCTGTGTTGGCCACACCGCTGAACTGGTGCAGTCGCTTGGCAATATCAATCAGGCGATTAGCCAGATGCAGCAGATTAGCGCCGCCATCGCCGATGCCACGCAGAACCAGTTGGGTCTGGGTCAGGCGATTACCGAAAATATGAGCACAATGGTGACACTGGCCGAGCAAAGCAGCGACAAAGCCAGCCGTACCCTGCAACATAGCGATGCCGTGGCACAAAGTGCCGAGCAGCTGCAGCAATCAATTCATATGTTTAAGGTTTAGCATCCCCACATTTTTCGCTAGCTCACTTTCGATAGGTTACCAGTCCATACCCAAAATCATTGATGATTCGGGTAGGCGACGAACGAGCGAGACCTCAGGAGCATAGTTGTCCTATGTGACTGAGGCGAGCGAAGGCAACAACCCCGAATCTTCAAGGATGACGGGTATAAGAAAAAGGCTGGACTAAGTCCAGCCAGGCAGGGAGCGTTTGGTATCCAACCTTGGATTTATGTTGTTCCTTTCTCAGTTAAAGCCATTCCATATTGCCAAAACAGAGACAAGAAAAACCTTATGAAAACTTGATATTATCATTGATTTGCGAAGGAATTTATCCATTCACTGCTAAATGCAGTTTTTGCAGTGTCTGCAGATCAACGATGTCGATGCCGGCTTCTCTGGCGAAAATTTCGGCTTGCAGATCGGGGGGTTGGGGCGACAGATAAAATCCTTGCCGGCATTGATGGGTCAACATCCAGCGAAACAACTGTCGCATTTCTTCTATACCCGCCTGCTGTGTTCCGTTCACGGCAATTTGTAATAACACCGGCTGCGGTGGCAACCCCCACAAATAAATATCTGCCTGACTGGTTAACCGTTGCAGCTGGGACTGGTGCAGCTGCAAAAACAATTGCAGCTGCTGTTGATATTGATTTAATTGCTGTTTATGACTGTGCTGATTCGAAGCTATCCTTGGCAACAACTTCAGCCAGCTGGCTGGGGGCGCAATCAACACCGACAAATTGACCAGCATCGACACCAGCACCATCGCCAGAAAAAACCACAACAACCATTCCGCATGATAATTCGGCAGTTCGCGAGGCTCATGTATCGGCTGCAGCAACACCAGATAAACTGCTGCCGCTACAATACCAGCCAAAGTACTTAAAGCTGAACCCAGGATCCATTTGTTTGTCATACGGCAACCTTGTGTGAAGTTGCCGCAGATTATCTGCCGGTTCGGATTTCGAAACTTAATTGAGCTGTGATAAAAATCTGATAAATCCCGGTGCAGGATCTGCTCATTTAACAGGACGTTAATGCCTGTAATGGTGATAGAAACTGATACTCAAAACCAGGTTGTTGTTGACTACGTCGCGATAAAATCCGCCGCGCTGGTTCATCCGCTGCACTGAAACTCACTGGCGGTAACCCAGCTTGTACCGCTGCTGTATGGTAAAAATCGGCTTTGAGCGGATGCTCCGGACAACACAAATTAAACAGCTGATGGTGTGGCGCCACTGTCGTGGTCAGTAAATTCAGCACAAAGCGACCAATATCAGCAGCATGCACCAGATTCACCGGCAGTTGGGGTCCGGATAAGGTTCGCCCCTGGCCAAACCGCGCCGGATTGCGACCCGGGCCAATTAGTCCGGCCAGCCTTAATGTAAAGCAGTTCGGGATTTGTTGCAGGATCTGCTCAGCTTCGAGCAGTGCGGCGGCTCGGCAGTTCTGGGGTTTTGTGTTCCCTGCAGGGCTTTGTTCCATACTTTGCAGCTCGCTTTGCTCCAAATTTGGCAGCAAGCTTTGTTCATCAACATCGCCAGACAGCCCCTGATAAACCCCGGTACTGGAGCAATGGATCGCACCACGTACGCCGGCAACGGTCGCCACTTCGACCAGACTTTGTAGCTGCTGCGCATAATCTGCGGCGCTTTGCTGGCGCGCCGCAGGTGGAATGGCACAAATCAGCCAACTGTCTTTTAATATGCCCGTCAGTTCAAGTTCCAGCACATGCAGTGGTAACTGCAATAATAACGGCTGAATTTCAGCGGGTAACTCCGCCAGGCCAGCACTACTTTGCCGACTGCCATACACCAAAAAACCTTGTGCCGCCAACAAAGTTCCAAGCTGCTGCCCTAACCAGCCGCAACCAATAATCACCACTTTTTGCGTGTTTTGAATCTTTTGCATCAATGTCCATGTCCTTGTGCTGGCTGTAGTGGCAACACCACAAAACGCCCTTCAAATTCAGCCACTTGATTGTCGCCATCCATAATCTGTACTTTAAGGTGCTGCCGCACTTTGAGGCCACGCGCCAGCGGCGTTAAATCACCTTTGAGTTGCAGCAAGTCGACTTTGGCGGAGGGTGTCTGCTGCAGCGGTGCCAGATAACGGATCTGCGCATCCGCCAGCACGATATCCCCTTGTAATCCCAGAGCTTTCATTTGCAGAAACACCATGCCCCAACCGGTTAAGGTCGCCATGCTGTAAATACTGCCGGCAAACATGGTTTGATGTGGGTTTTTATTCGGTGCCAGCGGCGCTTTACATTGCAGCTGATGGCCATCAAAACTCTGCACCTGTAACTGCATAAACTCAGAAAGTGGAATGCCTTGTTGCCAGGTCAGCGTTAATGCCTGCACCCAGCTTTGCCTTTCTGCAGCAGAACCTGCCAGATACAGGGCTTTATGCATTTGCCAGTGTGCAATACCAAATAGCGGCGATTGTTCGGCACCCAGCTGATAACCGGACTTTTTGTAAAAAACCACTGCGCTGTCGCGGGCATTTAAAATGACGCGCTTTGCACCAATGATCACGGCCTGTTCCTCTAGCGCCTGTAGCATTACTGCGCCTAAACCAGTGCCCCGAGCGGCCTCGGCTACCGCCATATATCGTACTTGCGCGGTGTCCGCATCCACTAAATGCAAGCGGCCAACCGCCAGTACTTCGCCTGCCGCATCCACGATCATCCGATGCTGCGCCTCTGCTTCGAGCTCATCACGCTCAGATCCGGGTGGTTGTTGCCACGGTGCCCGTAACACTTGATAGCGAAGTTGATAATAGCCCTGCCATTGAGCTTCTGTTGAAGGCGTAATAAGCTGCCACTTCATCGTTGATCCTTGGGTTCAGCACTGCAGTATGGATTGCAGCAGCGATAAAAATTGAGGGCATTGTGGAACAAAGCGACAACAGAACTCAAGCCATTCTCAGCTGGCAACGCACAGCAACGGTTGACTTGCGCGTGGAGCAGGACGAACAGCGGCGGTATTTGGTGCTCAATGGCCAGCGGCAAAGTCAGATGCAGCTACACCAACCGGCAAGTCCGAGCTACCCGCATTTGCTGCAGTTACTGGACTGGCTGGCCGACAAACCCTGGCAACGTTTATTGCAGATTGGCTTAGGCGGCGGTGAATTTAATCGGGTGTTGGCGGCGCGCTGGCCAGAGCGTCAGGTGGTGACTGTGGAACAACAGCCACTGATCATCGAGGCTTATCAGCAATTTTTCCGGCCACAGCCGCATCCGAACGAAAGCTTAATCTGCGCCGACGCCGCGAGTTTTGCCTGCGACGCACTGGTTAAACCAGAGCGATTTGAAGTGATTTTTGTCGATATTTATCCATGGCCGGAAAACTGGCAAGCGCTGATGCTGGCGCTCCTGCAACTGCGGGCTGAAAAGGGTTGGTTTTGTATCAATCTGCCGGGCGAACCGCCAGCGCAATGGCAACAATTCTGGCAGCAGCAGCCAGTTAAACTGGTCTGTTACAAGGTGCCAGGTTACCTGAATCAGTTATGGCTTGGCGGGTAAATATCCGAAAAAAACTCAGACCTGCAGCCAAAAAGTCACAGGCCCATCGTTGACCAGACTGACTTGCATATCGGCACCAAATTGCCCGGTCGCCACGGCCACGCCCTGTGTTTTGCAATACTGCACAAATTGCTGATACAAAGGCTCAGCCACCGCCGGTAACGCCGCTGGGGTAAAGCTTGGTCGTAAACCGGAATTGGTATCCGCCGCCAGCGTAAATTGCGACACCACCAACAGCTCACCGCCAACTTGCTGTAAATTCAGGTTCATTTTGCCGTTTTCGTCGTTAAACAGCCGATAATTCAGTACTTTGTCGGCCAGCTTTTTCAGCATCGCCGGTTGATCAGTGGCTTCCACCCCAAGCAATACCAACAGCCCGGGTCCGATTTTGCCGACCACCTGATCGTCGACCTGCACTTCTGCACGGCGTACCCGCTGTAATAACGCAATCACGCGGTATTCCCCGCTGAGCTTAACTGATCCGCCAACAGCCGATCCGCCAACAGCACCGACATCTCATACAAACCGCGGCTGATGCCAGTTTCACTGGCCGAATGACCGGCATCGTTGACGATTTTCAGCACAGCGCCTGGCCACTGCTGAGCCAAGGTCCAGGCGTTTTCCATTTTACAAACAATGTCATAACGACCATGCACGATGTAACAAGGCAGATGCTGTACTTTATGCAAATCCCGTAACAGTTGCTGAGGTGCCAGAAAACAATGATGCAGGAAATAGTGATTTTCAATCCGCGCCAACGGCAGCGCCGATTCAGGCTCCACTGCGCCTTGGCGCATCGCCGGATTGGGTAATAAGCTGGCAACCCTTGCTTCCCACAGGCTCCAGGCCTGCGCTGCGACCGTTTGAACTTGCAAATCAACATGCTGCAATAACTGCTGATAAGCCACCAGCACGTCGACTCCCGGCATCGCAGCAATCGGCGCTAAAAAGTCAGCAAAATAGTCCGGAAACAACTGACTGGCACCGCCGCCGGGCCGGTATAGCCAATCAATATCTTCCGGCCGGGCCAGGAAAATGCCACGCAAAATCAGACCCAGACAACGATCCGGATACATTTGTGCATATGCCAGCGCCAGCGTGCTGCCCCAGGAACCACCGGCAACCACCCATTGCTCAATCTGCAACTGCTGGCGAATCGCTTCCATATCAGCCAACAGCTGTGCGGTATTGTTGTGGTCCAGGCTGGCAAAAGGCGTGGAATGCCCACAGCCGCGTTGATCAAACAAAATAATCCGATAGCGTTTGGCATCAAATAAAGTGCGCTGAAACGGTGAACTGCCGCCGCCTGGACCACCATGGCACATCAGCACGGGGATCCCGGCTGGGTTGCCACTTTGCTCAACGTAAATCTGCTGTTGATGCGGGCGATCCAGCATCAACGTCTGGTAACTTTCGACCGGTTCAGGGTGATACATCCAGTGCCTCCGCTTTGGCAGCTTCAGCTGCTGTTTCAGCTTCAACTTCAAGCTGACGCTGATGTAGTTCCTGCAGCAAAGCCGTTAATTCAGCACCCAGCAATACCACAACCCAGCATAAATACACCCAAACAAACAAAATCGGTACCAATGCCAGTGCACCGTAAATCGCCTGATAAGTCGGAAAATGGTGAATATAAAGGGCAAAGGCTTGTTTCAGCATTTCAAACAACACCGAGCTGAATAACGCGCCCCAAAAGGCGTAGCGATAGCGCACCCTGGTATTGGGCACCAGCTGATACAAAATAAAGAATGCCAGCAGGCTCACCACATAAGGCGCGACGGTCAGAAACAGCGTCGATAAAATCGGGGTGTAACTGTCCGCGAGATGGGTTAACGCCGCCAGATAGGAAGTCATCGCAATCGAGGCGCCGAGTAAAATTGGGCCGAGCGTTAAGATCATCCAATAAATAGATAACGAAATCATTAATCGGGGACGCTTTTGCACCCGCCAGATTTTATTCAGCGTTTTGTCGATGTTGTGCATCAGCATCAATGCCACCACCAGCAAAAACAGCACGCCGACTGTGGTCATTTGGCCGATATTTTCAACAAAACCATTGATATAAGTTTGCAGCTCATCACCACGCGATGGCACCACATTGGCATACACAAAAGCTTCGATATCCTGTCGCAGACTGGAAAACATCGGAAAAGCATTCAGTACTGAAAACGCCACGGCCACCAGCGGCACCAGCGACAGTAACGAGATATAGGCCAGGTAACCGCTGATCATGCCGACCTGATCGCGCTGACAGCGCTGCAAATACAAACTGGTGATCTGCAGTCCGTGTTGCAGCTGTTGCTTTAGCCATTCTAAGGTTTTAACCACAATATCGTTCCATCAATGCTGTTCCCTGCTCTGGTTAACAAGCGACCTGCGACCTACTACCTGCTACCTGCTACCTGCTATCAACAACCAGCGAAGCAAGACGGCATCTTCCGTCTGACACCGTTGCAACCAGTTATTGCAATGACACTGCCTGACTTTTATGCAGTGCATCGCTGCTGATTTCAATCAGCTCGTCGGCCTGTTGATCAATAAATAACACTTTGAGACCCAACCGATCGGCGACCGGTTTACCATCTTTACTGCCTAAACATAAAAAGGCGGTCGACCAGGCATCACCCAACGTAGGATCTTCAATCAATACCGTGGTGGAGACTGTTTGATGTTTCACCGGTGAACCGGTACGGGCGTCCAGTACATGACTGTAGCGCACACCATCCGCATCAAAATAATGGCGATAGGTGCCGGACGTCATTACCGCGAGAGGTTCATTTTGTTTGACGGTAATTATTTTTTGCAAGGTTTGGGCTCCTGGCAGCGGTTTCTCTATCGCTACGCGCCAATCCTGTTGTTCCGGTTTTTTCCCGCGAACTAACAATTCACCACCGACTTCGACCAGATAATTTTCAATGCCCGCTTGTTCGACAATTTTCGCCAACTGGCCAACGGTCCAGCCTTGTGCGATCGAAGATACATCAAGACGCAACTGTGGCAACTGTTTTGCTAACATCCCGGCGCCGGATTCATGAATTTTCGCCATCCCGATGGACTGCATGGTCTGCTCCAGTTGCTCTGGTGTCGGGTGATGAAACTGATCGGCTTTAAAGCCCCATAAATCAAACAACGGTTTGACGGTCAAATCATAACAACCCTGGCTTTGCGATGAGACAAAACGGGCTTGCGCCACCAGTTGCACCAGTTCAGTGCCAACTTCCACCGGCTCCATCGTCTGCAACTGATTAAATTTTTCTATGGTGGAATCGGGACGGTAATTCGACATTGCCAGATCAATCCGTTCCAGCTCGGCGGTGATTTGTTGCTGCAAGGCGGCCTGATCAACAGGTTGATCGCTCCAGTAACTGATATTGTAAGTTGCACCCTGCGCCGGGCCACTGAACTTCTTTAACGGATCGGCTGGGGTGCAGCCAACACCAATGGCACAACAACACAACACGGTAGTCAACCGCTTTGAAATAGCCCACATCATTGAAATCCCCCGTATTTAACTCTGCGGCAGTTTACAAAAGCCCCGCCACAATTGCCAGTAAACTACCCCGCTGATTTTCACCAGCACGTCTAAGTGACAACGCACTTCAAAAAAATCACGACCGAACAATGATTTACCTTCGGTTTGTTTACAAATCAAGATGTCCGAGGATCACTTGGTAACGTTTTTCCTGCTCCATCGGCAAACGTCCTTCGGTGATCACCTCAACACAATGTTGCGCCAAAGCCCGTAAATCGACGGTCAGACGTTCACGCATACTAATCGCCTGCAGCAAATTCAACGCAATATTAACGTTGGCCGGCATGGTTTCCAGCGCTTTACGAAAATACTCAATCGCAATTGAATACTGACCACTACCAAAAGCATCCATCCCGGCCGCATTTTGCTGCATCAGCTGTTGCCGCAATTGCTGATGTTTCACCTGCTCGTGCTGCATCATCAGATTCAGCGCGCTGCAGTACAAATCATCATCCTGCGCCACGGTACTCAGCGCCGCCATATAGTGATCACACATCGGTAAATTACCGGCTTCATAATAGGCGCGGGCGCGGTCCAGCATGCCGGATGGCGACAGCGGTTTTTCCAGGGTCAGCTCTTCACTGTTTTGTAGCAGCTCCAACGCCTTTGCGGTTTTGCCCTGCAGTAATAAGATCCGGGCATCCAGCACCATCCGATCATGCTCAAAGCTCGCCGGATGAAACCGTTTTTTGATGGTGGTGACAAAGGCGTCGATGCGGGTAAAAGTGTCATTGCGATCTTTTTCTTGCTGATCTTTGGCCACTTCGACCATGGCTCTGGCGTAATTCAGCATATTGTCGGCGGTGTCATACATCGAATAACGCGACGCGGTTAGCAGCCGCTGATACACCTGTACCGCCTGCTGCTTTTGATTGTCGATGGTGGATAATGTTGCCAATACATGCTGACGCAGATAATTTTTCGGGGAATGCCGCGCCACTTGTTCCACGGCGGTGAGTGCTTCAGCCGGCCGGTTCTGACTGATGTACAACCGGGTCAACCAATCTAAAGCTTCGGTCTTGGTTTCAGCAATACCAGAAAGCTCCTGCAATAACGCTTCCGCTTCATCCTGCCGCCCCTGATAACCGTAAGTCACTGCCAGGCCAAGCCGAGCCCAGCCGAACTCCCGTACGGTGAGCGCCCAGGTATATAAATGCTCTGCTTCGTCATAACGGTCGAGTTTAATCAACAATTCGGCTTTTAAGCGCGTCGCATGCATGGCGTACTGGCTTTTGTGATCAACAATATGGTCGCAAGCCTGCACCGCTTCTTCGTAATTTTTACGATTGATCGCCTGATAGGCCAGCTGCAACGCCTGACGGATATGGTAAGCACGGGATATCCGGCGTTCCAGTTCGGCATAACTGAAGGGTTTTAGTAAATAGTCAGCAGGTTGGAATTCGACCATGCCGTGCACGGCCTGACGTTGGCGTTCGGCGCTGATCACCAGAAAACAACAGTCGGGCTTGAGCAGTTGCTCACTGCGCAGCACTTCAAACAGCTGATAGCCATCACGGCCCTGGCCTAAATGAAAATCGCACAACACAAAATCAAACGGCATCCGGCGACAATGACCCAGCGCCATCTCGGCATCACGAGCCAATATCGCGTCATCAAAACCAATCAGCAGCAACATACTTTTCAGGTAGCTGCGAATTTGATCAGAATCATCAACCACGAGCACGGTTTTAGTTTTGTAGAATGCGCGTCGCGATGTCATGCCTGCTCCTGCACTACCATTCTTCCCGTTAATTCAGACAGCGGAACAATACACAGCTCTGCTGCTGCTGGCCATAATTTTTACAATTTTCATTTTCTGGACCATGCTTATTTTGCGGCACCGTCTGAGTCATCAGGACGTCGTACCGCCTTAACCTAGCCTCGATGTCAGTCTGCATCAGCCCTACCTCAGCTGCGATGAAGGGTGTCAATGGCCAATAATTGAACAAGGATCTTCAATGAAATGGATATTCCCGCTACTGCTGTTGTCCGTCGTCATTCTGAGCGGTTGCTCTGTACGTCCGCTGACTCTGCAACAAGATTACCAAAGTGTGCGCGTTACTATGTCCGGAACACCGCAAGACAGTTATGTGCTCGTTGATCAGATGGATCAACTGGTTAGCCAGGCCACCGTATCGGGCGACCAATTGATCTTTGCGTTACCGCCGCAGCTGGTTGTCGATCAGTGTTTTAGTGTGCAGAGCTTGCAGCAACAACAGTCACTGGCCGAACCACCGTATTTCATGCTGTCGCTGGTGGCACAATACCGCGATTTGTCGATGCGTAGAATGCAGGTAGAACAGGAGCTACAAGCGGCGATTGACGCCGAACTTCACTCGCGACAGTTTCATACCAACACGATGCAGGCATTAGCACAGCACCCGGCATTCGCCGAAAACAGCTGCCAGGTACCGCCACAGCAAGTATTACCGGCGGAGCCGTTCACCAAATGTCAATCCGAACCGGAATGCCGCAGTGAAGGGGGCGCTATCTGTTTCAGTCTACTGTTAGGAAACGAAGGTTGTGGTATTGCCGCTCAGCAACTGCAAATTCCTGGGTTGCTATCAAATCCGGGCTGTTCTGCCATGGCCGCCGAATTGGCGGGTGAAAAATATCAACTGGATCAAGCCGTCGTCGATGCACTGGCGGGCTATGCCGACGATATCGCGAATCAGATGATCCAAAGTGAATCGGGGTTTGAACAATTCTTTGGGATCGTGCTCAAAGGCGTTGGTTATGCCGTCAAACTGGAAAATGCTCTGCAATGTACCGACGATTTTGTGCAGCAACATTTTGGCCCTAAACTGGCTTGGCAAGCTGAAGTTCAGCAGATCATCGCCGCACCACAACGTCTGTACAATCAATGTCAGCAGTTTGTGCAACACACCCATCAGTCAGTCGCCGCGATCCATGCCGCCATTGCACAGCAGCAGCAACTACAACCTCAACTCACGGCGATCAGCGAGCAATTAACCGCATTACAACAGCAGCAACAACCACTTGATTCGTGCCCCTATCGTTGATTTAAGCGGACGGCCTGCGACATCAGAACCATAAATGCAAAAGGCCAGCAGCTGCTGACCTTTGGTTAAACTTCCGAAATCGCTGATACCCTTCATCCTTGAAGATTCGGGGTATCGCTGAGCTATTAGCTACGGCTGGCGCGTTTACGGTCGTTTTCTGTCAGGTGACGTTTACGAATACGGATTGACAGTGGTGTTACTTCTACCAGTTCGTCGTCGTCGATAAACTCCAGTGCCTGTTCCAGCGTGTAGCGGATTGGCGGCACTAAGTTGATCGCTTCATCGGTACCTGATGCACGGACGTTGGTTAACTGTTTGCCTTTTAAGCAGTTTACAGTTAAGTCGTTGCTACGGCTGTGAATACCGATAACCTGACCTTCATACACTTCATCAGCATGACCGATGAACATACGACCACGTTCCTGCAAAGAGAAAATCGCGTAACCAGCGGCTTTACCCATGGCGTTAGAAATCAGCACGCCGTTCATCCGCAGACCGATTGAACCGCCTTTGTACGGGCCGTAGTGGTCGAAGCTGTTGTACATCAGGCCGGTGCCTGAAGTTAACGTCATAAACTCAGTACGGAAACCAATCAGACCACGGCTTGGCATCTGGAAATCCATCCGGATACGGCCTTTACCGTCTGGCTGCATGTTGGTCATTTCAGCTTTACGCTCGCCCATTTTCTCCATGATCGAGCCCTGGTGCTGCTCTTCCACGTCAATGGTGACGTTTTCGATGGGTTCCATTTTCGCGCCGTCAACCACTTTCATGATCACTTCCGGACGAGAAACAGCCAGTTCAAAACCTTCACGGCGCATGTTTTCGATCAAAACGCCTAAGTGCAATTCACCACGGCCAGACACTTTGAACTTGTCACCGTCTTCAGTTTCTTCAACACGCAGTGCCACGTTGTGTTTCAGCTCGTTGGTTAAACGCTCTAAAATCTGACGTGAAGTCACGTACTTACCTTCTTTACCAGCAAATGGCGAAGTGTTGACCTGGAAGGTCATGGTCACTGTTGGCTCATCTACTTGTAATGGTGGTAAGGCTTCAAGGTTGGTGGTGGCACAAATAGTGTCAGAAATTTTCAGTTCGCCTAAACCAGTGAATGCAATGATGTCACCAGCGTTTGCTTCTTGAGTTTCAATCCGCTCCAGACCTAAATAGCTGAAGACCTGACCCACTTTACCGTTACGTTTTGAACCATCAGCACCTAATACAGTAACTTGCTGGTTCACTTTTAACGAACCACGTTTGATGCGGCCGATACCGATGATGCCAAGGTAGCTGGAATAATCTAACTGAGAAACCTGGATCTGCGTGTCGCCGTTCAGTTCAACTTTTGGTGGTGCAACGTGCTCCACAATCGCTGCGAACAGGTCGTTGATGTCAGTTTTTGGTTCGTTGTAATCAAGTGTCGCCCAGCCGTTGATGGCTGATGCGTAAACGATTGGGAAATCTAACTGCTCGTCAGTCGCGCCTAAGTTGTCAAACAGGTCGAATACCTGGTCAATAACCCAATCCGGACGTGCGCCTGGACGGTCAATTTTGTTCACGACAACGATTGGTTTTAAACCGTGGGCGAACGCTTTTTGCGTCACGAAACGTGTTTGTGGCATTGGGCCTTCAACAGCGTCAACTAACAGTAATACTGAGTCTGCCATTGACAGTACGCGCTCAACTTCACCACCGAAATCGGCGTGGCCTGGTGTGTCCAGGATGTTGATGTGGTAACCGTTCCAGCGAACTGAAGTGTTTTTGGCCAGGATGGTAATTCCGCGCTCAGACTCCTGCGCATTTGAATCCATCATCCGTTCTTGTAACTTCGCGCGGGCATCGAAAGTGCCGGATTGTTGCAGTAATTTGTCAACAAGTGTAGTTTTACCGTGGTCAACGTGCGCGATGATGGCTATATTGCGCAACTTGCTGAGATCATAAGACATGTATGTGGTGCTCGCTTAGTGAAGTGTTAATGTGTACCCGCATGTATCAAATCACAGCAAGTACCCGAAAAATTCGTGCGCGCATTTTACCTGCTTTGTGGGTCGGAGGGAAATTTATCTGTTTGCAGCATTTTTCAGCTGCAACTGAATTCGCTATTTTCTGCCTCTTATTCCACGCTATTGATCGATTTTTTTCGTAGCGACCTGTCACCTGACACAATCCAGTGAAAAAATTGCACGGTCTGCGCAACATCACCCAAAAACTTGCTATGGTTAGCGCTGCATCCAAAGTGGTGCAACAGTAGGCTGCAACGCACCATAACAAGGCGTTCGCGCACCAAATTGATGCACGGCACTGAGGGTGTGTGGAAGGTTTGTTGGCTGAATCAATTAAAATCAACAACTTATATAATTGGCATACTATTAGCTTAGTAAGCGCAACTTGTCGGTTGAACCGATATCTTCAAGTACAGTTTGAGTATTAACAGGAATAATCCGGAGGATTGCATGTCTGCATCGAACGTTCTGAGCTTTATGAAAGAAAACGACGTGAAGTTTGTTGATTTACGTTTTACTGATACCAAGGGTAAAGAGCAACATGTGACTATCCCTGCCAACCAGATCAATGAAGATTTCTTTGAAAACGGTAAAATGTTTGACGGTTCTTCAATCGCTGGCTGGAAAGGCATCAACGATTCAGACATGATTTTAATGCCTGAACCAGCGTCGATGAAACTGGATCCATTCTTCGAAGAAACCACGTTAAATATCACTTGTGATGTCATCGAACCAAGCACAATGCAAGGTTACGATCGTTGCCCACGTTCTATCGCTAAACGTGCGGAAGAATACTTAAAATCAACCGGCATCGCTGACACCGTCTTATTCGGACCTGAGCCAGAATGGTTCATGTTTGATGAAGTCCGTTTCAAAACTGACATGTCAGGTTCATTCTACAAATTAAACTCAGAAGAAGCGGCCTGGAACTCAGACGCTGTCTATGAAGGCGGCAACAAAGGCCACCGTCCTGGCGTAAAAGGTGGTTATTTCCCGGTACCACCAGTAGATCAACACCACGATATCCGTAGCGCTATGTGTATGGTGCTGGAAGAAATGGGTCAGACCGTTGAAGCGCATCACCATGAAGTTGCGACTGCAGGTCAGAACGAAATCGCTACTCGTTTCAACACTTTAACCTTAAAAGCTGACGAAACACAGATCCTGAAATATGTGGTCCACAATGTGGCGCACATGTACGGCAAAACTGCGACTTTCATGCCAAAACCAATCGTTGGTGACAACGGTTCAGGTATGCACTGTCACCAGTCGTTAGCCAAAGACGGCGTCAACCTGTTTGCCGGCGACAAGTACGCTGGCCTGTCAGAACTGGCTTTGTATTACATCGGCGGTATCATCAAGCATGCGAAAGCCATCAACGCTTTCACCAACCCGTCAACCAACTCGTACAAGCGTCTGGTGCCACATTATGAAGCGCCGGTGATGCTGGCTTATTCAGCCCGTAACCGTTCTGCTTCTGTGCGTATTCCACTGGTACCAAGTGCAAAAGCACGTCGGATCGAAGTGCGTTTCCCGGATCCAGCGGCGAACCCGTATCTGGCATTCGTGGCGCAGATGATGGCTGGTCTGGATGGTATCCAGAACAAGATCCACCCAGGCGATGCGATGGATAAAGACTTGTACGATCTGCCACCAGAAGAAGAAGCGTTGATCCCTCAGGTCTGTGGTTCTTTAGATGAAGCACTGGACAACCTGGACAAATCTCGCGCTATCTTCACCAAAGGCGGCGTGATGTCAGACGAAATGATCGATGCTTATATCGCACTGAAACGTGCTGAAGCGAAAAAAGTTTCGATGGCTGTTCACCCACTGGAATACGATCTGTATTACAGCGTATAAACAACAGCGTTTGAACAGATTAGGCTGCTAAAACCAGCGTTAATCAATTGATTTTCAAACATATAACTTTTTAGTGAAAAAGCCCGCAACTGCGGGCTTTTTGTTCTGGTCAAATCAAACAAAGCGCGATAGAGTAAACAAATAATTACCAAACAGCTATTGTTGTGAAAATAGGTATCCAATGAAAAAAGCACTGTGGTTGTTATTACTCACATGCCTTGCTGCAACAGCAGCAGACGATAAGAAAGTTTTTGTCACCGTCGACAAAAATAACAATCTGGTGTTTTCTGACAGCCCAAGCCCTGGCGCTACCCAAGTCACCGTGAAAGATACTGCGACGCAAATGGTTCCTACGACACCTGGTGTGTCAACGTCAGTGGTGCAGGAAAGTACTAAATTCGAAGTCGCCATCTCCAAACCTGAACAACAAGGCACTGTCCGTGAAAACAGCGGCACCGTCTATGTGTCTGGCCAAATTAAACCCATGTTCGCCCAAGGCCTGCGGGTGAAACTGTATCTCGATGGCAAACAAGTGGCCGGCCCGACCGGTAACGCCAATTTTATCCTCCACAACGTCGATCGCGGCGAACATCAACTGACCCTCGAACTGCTTGATCAAAGCGGCAAGATTATTGCAACCAGTCCGGTAACGACCTTCTATTTGCATAGAGCTTCGGCTATTTCACCAAAATAGTGCATCGCGGCTGAATTCTCAGCCATCACCAGTTACACTGGAGATTAGGATGCACTAAAGTGGTGCAGAGGAATCAACACTGTGACGCAGACCCCAAAGTCGCTGGATTTAACCGGCATCGACTACGCCAATCACCTGACCACAGCCATCATGGTGTTGGATGCACAACTACAGGTACAGCATTTTAATACCGCCTGTTGTGCTTTATTAAGCATCGGCGAAAAACGCCTGCAAAATCATTACTTTCCAGCTCTGTTCCAATTCAGCGATTTACATGCCAGCCATCTCGTCAGCACCCTCACGACGAAGCAGGGGTTTGGCGTCAGCGATGTCAATTGTGTGCTGCCGGATGGCCGCCATATTCTGATCGACATTACCGCCAGCGCCCTGGAAACCGAATTACCGGCATTATTGATTGAACTACGCCAGGTCGACCAGCAACGTAAAATCAGTATGGAAAGCCTGCAGCAACATCAGCATTTGGCGGCGCGTGAACTTATTCGTGGTCTGGCGCATGAAATTAAAAACCCCCTGGGTGGCTTGCGTGGTGCAGCACAATTGCTGGAAGAAACGCTGAATGAAGAGCAAAAAGAATATACCCAGCTGATTATCGCCCAGGCCGATCGGCTGCGAAATCTGGTCGACCGGTTACTCGGTCCTTACAAACCACCGCAGCGGCTGGTGTCCAACATGCACCAGATCATCGAACGGGTCAGCCAACTAGCACAAATGGATAACCCTTCCGGCGTGCAGTTTGTGCGGGATTATGACCCGAGCATTCCGGACTTTTTACTCGACCCGGAGCTGATTGAACAGTCGCTGTTGAATATAGTCCGCAACGCCCAGCAAGTGTTACCAAACGGTGGCCAGATTGTATTGCAAAGCCGAATTTTACATCAGCACACCATTCATGGTCGTCGCCACCGTTTAGTAGCAACCATCAAAGTGATTGATAACGGTCCCGGCATTCCGGCGGATATCAAAGACACTTTGTTTTACCCGATGGTCAGCGGTAAACCTGGTGGCACTGGCCTGGGTTTATCGATTGCACAAACCCTTATCCATCAACACGATGGCTGGATTGACTGTGAAAGTTGGCCCGGCCGTACCGAATTTACTCTGTATTTACCCATCAACTCGCAAGGGGCTTAAGCATGCATCAGGATGTCTGGATTATTGATGATGACAACTCCATCCGCTGGGTGTTAGAAAAAGCGTTATCACGCGCTGGTATTGTCTGTGAAAGTTACGCCTCCGCCGATTTAATGCTGCAGCGGCTGGAATACGACCAACCTGCGGTAGTGGTTTCTGATATTAGGATGCCCGGCACCGATGGCATGGCGTTGTTATCGAAATTACAGGAACTGGCGCCGGAACTACCGGTGATTATCATGACCGCGCACTCAGACTTAGACAGTGCGGTGAACGCCTTTAAACGCGGCGCTTTTGAGTATTTACCCAAACCTTTTGATATCAATGAAGCGGTTGGCCTAATTAGCCGCGCGCTGGAACACGCGATGGCGAAAAAGCCCAAAGCGCAGCCAGCACCCACGTCACAACTGACTGAAATTATTGGTGAAGCACCGGCGATGCAAGAAGTGTTTCGCGCCATTGGTCGTTTATCACGTTCCAGTATCAGTGTGCTGATTAACGGTCAAAGCGGTACCGGTAAAGAGCTGGTGGCGCAGGCGCTGCATAAACACAGCCCGCGTTCTGAACAGCCGTTTATCGCTTTGAACATGGCGGCAATACCAAAAGATTTGATTGAATCTGAACTGTTTGGCCACGAAAAAGGCGCATTTACCGGCGCGGCAAATTTGCGTAAAGGCCGTTTTGAGCAGGCCGATGGCGGCACTTTATTTCTGGATGAAATTGGCGATATGCCGCTCGATGTGCAAACCCGGTTGCTGCGCGTGCTCGCCGACGGCCAGTTTTACCGGGTTGGTGGCCATCAGGGTGTGAACGTTGATGTGCGGATCATCGCAGCGACGCATCAAAACCTGGAACAACTGGTAGCGGAAGGTAAATTCCGCGAAGACTTATTCCACCGCTTAAACGTCATTCGCATTCATATTCCGGCGCTGAAAGATCGCAAACAGGATATTCCAAAACTGGCGCAGCATTTCCTGCAACAAGCAGCGAAAGAGCTGAATGTTGAAGCGAAAAGTTTAGCTTTGGATACTGAAAAGTATCTGGCGCAACTGGACTGGCCCGGCAACGTACGGCAGCTGGAAAATACCTGTCGTTGGTTAACGGTGATGGCCAGCGGCAAACAAGTATTGCTGTCGGATTTACCGCCGGAACTGACCGCTGCACCAAAAGTGTTCAGCCCGCTTGGCGGTGAACAGCATCACAGCTGGCAAGATTTACTGGCCGCCTGGGTACAGCAAAAACTGACTGCCGGTGAAGAAGATATTTTGTCCGAAGCAGGCCCGGAGTTTGAGCGCATTGTGCTGAAACAGGCGCTGCAATTTACCCATGGTCATAAACAGGATGCGGCAAAACGGTTAGGCTGGGGACGAAATACCCTGACCCGGAAGTTAAAAGAACTGGATATGGAATAAAGGTTTGGGTTGTCGCAGTTATAGCGCAACCCAACATCACGTCTTCATTAAACCGTTATTCACTGCCCGCCATTTTTTGTAAAAACTCTAAGCGCTGTCGATCCTCAGCGCTTGGCTCGGCTACAGCATCGGTCAGCTGTGCCGGGTCAAAATCCCCTAAGGCGAATTCAGGTTGCGCGCTACGACCATAACGCGCCGGTTCAAACGGCGATGGCGAACGTCGTTCTAACTGGAAAGTCGTTAACAGATAGTGATCCGCCGGGTCCGAATGAAATGCATCCTGCCTGGTGCTTGTTGAATCACGTGGCGCGCCTTGTAAGACCAGTTTATGCGCCTTTAAATCCAGTGTTTGTGTGCCTTCTGCCAGGTCTGCACTTGCCGTCAGCTGCGCCACAGGCTGACCGTCCGCGGTCATTAAGTTTGCCCGCAGCCGATACGTGCCGGCCAATTCCACCTGAATTTGCACCGGGATCACCATATCGCTGCCCCGAGCCAACAGCGGCTTCACGGCGGTGATGATCGCAACCGGCTGACTATATTCAATACCGGTCTGCACACTCTGGGTTTGCCCTGCCCCGCTAAACTGGAATTCGACAATCAACGGGCCATCCCAATGTTTTTCGGCTGGCAACGTTGCAACATACTCGCCGCGACTACCTGAAAGAGTTTCTGTAACCAGCAGCTCACCGCTGAGTTCGTTCTTGAGGAGCACCTGCACTTGCGATAGCTCGATATTCTGCGCTTTTAAGCGAACCACCACCGGTTCAGGTGCACTGAACCGGTATTTGTCGGCTTCAATACTGACGCTGGCACCGCCCTCAAGCGGCAACTGCTGCGCAATAAACTGATTAGGTGCCAGCAACTGCGTATCGGCAAGAGTCAGCGGCCTGACATAATCCGGCAGTTGCAGTTCTTCGGCATAGGCTGTTGCCACCAGTGCGAAACTTTGTTGCATCGTTTGTGGCAATTGTTCTGGTTTTGACGGAGCCTGCGTTGTCACAGTGGTGACTTGTTTAGTTTCGGCAACCACTGTAGTTGTGGGTTCAGCTTTTTTCATCAATGTTGACACAGGCTGATCGGTGGGCCACTGCCACCAAACGACTGCGAACAGCGCAAGCAGCACCGCCAACAGCCAGGATTTTTGTTGCATATTTACTCCGGTGATCCGGCAGCGGCCAAACACACTTTTGCCCACTGCCTGCCAGGTTCAACTTGGGTTAGTTCGCAGCACGAAACACCAGATCAGTCATGCTGAACTGGTCCGAGCCAGTGACTAACTGATACTTCGAACTGAAGACCCACCAGCCGCGATTTTCCTGATAAGTCGTAAATTTCAGGGCGCGCTGATCAAGATAGTTCCCCTGGCTCCGCGCAGCTGTCACTTGCCCTTGCCGTTGCAGGCCAATAGTGGCGTTGTGACTGTAACTATCACTCATCAGCAATGGGTAATGATAAGGCATAAAGTTGCGGACACCGGCCGACTGGCTTTCCAACTTACCATCGAGCGCAATACTGGCCGAGCAGCTATCAAAGGCTGCAGCCTGCGAAGCGCCACAACTTGAATGCGGGGAGACCACTCCGTCATCATCGCCGGGTAAAAATGGGCTGGTCACGCCAAGGTAATCCGAAGCACCACCGACAAAACGCAGTCTTGGTACTTTACTCAGGGGCTGTGGCGCTAACTGCCTGGCCGTATTCACCCGCAAATCAAGTAATACACCAACATTACCGGCGGATGGCGTTTCACCCAGCCATAACGACACCGCAAACTTCAGCGCGCCATCAATCAAACCGCCACCAGTCGCCACATTCACCGCTAAATCGGCGAGTTCAGAACCACCACCGGCGCCGGAAAAGTCAAAAGTAGCCACGATATTCAGCGGTGTTAAACCGGCATTTTTTAGCCATAATGCTTGGTTATCAAGGATGTAACGGGTTATTAAGTCGCCGGTGGAGTGATTAACGAAAATGCAGCCTCGCGCGCAGGTGCCGTCTATTGCCAACTTTTTCAGCTGTGGCCAGACATAGTCACTGGCGATTTTCACGCTGATCCGCTCTTGTGAGGGCCAGTCAATCCGTAAATCGGCGCGGCTGGCCCAATAGTCTTGCCAATATTCCTGGCCATTCACTTTGACCTGACTGGCGTTGGGTTTATCTTTTAAATTATCGGGCTGAAAACCGTGGATTAACACCACCGGATAGCCGCCCACTGCAGCACTGACATTGATACTGCAAAATACTGCGGCCAGCAGCATTGCTGTTATTTTCATCTACGATCCCCTTGTCTGGATTTGATTTTATTTTGATTGGCTTTTTAGTTTTACGGAACAGACAGCTGACAGATCCGATTTCTAAGATAGAGCAGTTCAATACAATCACAATCGTCATTTTGGGGAACAAATGTTAAATTAAAGCCGGCTTCAGCGGCTGTTTGTTTGAAATAAAGGGCAATTTCCATACATAAATATCACTTCAACAGCATAAATCAGCGTGATCCGCAGCAACAGCTGGCACAATCAAGTGGTCATATAAGGTTTAAAGTATTTGCTCAGATTATTTTAGAGAAGGGTTAAATTAGTTGTACAAAGCGGTTGCAGCTAACCATCATACTCAATCATCTCACTCAAAAACCGGATAAAAAAAGGCGCTTGACCACAAAGGTCAAAGCGCCAGTCAGGATGAACATTTTAATAACCAGCCAGAGCTCGCAAATTATTCAGATGAGGCGGCCTTTTCACGTATTTTGTGGCGCATTTTCGCTTTACGTTCATCCAGTTTGGCTTGCTGCTCTGGCGTTAATACTGCACGTAACTGGTGCTGAAATTTCAACTGCGCCACTTCCATTTCCAGCCGTTTGGCTTGTTGTTTTTCCAGTAACACCCGCACTCCGGCTTCATCAAAAGTAGGCGCCTGCAATAAAGTGCGTAACTCTTCGCGACTTTCTGCAACGACTGCCTTATCCGGCATGGTCTGACGATGCGCTGCGGTGAGCTGTTCAATTTGCGCTTTTTGCGCATCGGTTAAATCCAACCCTTTAAACATTTTCATGCCATGCTGGTGATGCATACCATGTTTATGCCCTTCCCTGTCACCAGCGCCTTCCCCAGCAAAGGAAGGCATCGCCGCGCTGACCATTAATACCGAACTTAAAATTGCCGCCATCAGATTAAATTTTTTCATCATCGTTACCTTAGGTTGTGAAACACAAACCGTTTGTCCGGCTGGACGAAACAGCGATGAACCAAGCATACTCTGTGCAATGCAAAGCAACGCCAAGCACGGGTAAAGGTTGTGTAAAGAGCCTTGTCGCAATGTGTCGCCGATTTACACTGACGCAAAACCTACCGCCGGAGATCAGAAGTGAGTAGTCAAAGGATCCTGTTAATCGATGATGATGTCGAGTTAAGCCAGCTGGTCAGCGATTATCTGACACTGGATGGCTTTAGTCTGGACGTTGCCTCCGATGGTGTAAGCGGCTTGCAACGGGCGCAAAGTGGTTTGTATCAGCTGATTTTGCTGGACGTGATGTTGCCCGGTCTCGATGGTCTGTCCTTGCTGCGGCAACTAAGACAGTCAAGCTATTGCCCGGTGCTGATGTTAACCGCCCGGGGTGATGACATTGACCGGATTGTCGGGCTGGAACTTGGCGCCGATGATTATCTGGCGAAACCTTTTAATCCACGTGAACTTAGCGCCCGGGTACGGGCGATTCTACGTCGCGTTGAACTGGCACAACAGCAAAGCGCCAACCCGGTCGCAGCGCCGCTGTTGGAATTAAATCAGGTACAACTGAACCGGCAAAATCGTCAGGTCTGGTGCCAGGGACAACAAGTGGTGCTGACCGCCACCGAATTTCAAATTCTGGATTATCTGATGAGTCATGCCGGTCAGGTGATTACCAAAGAAGACTTAAGCAAAGCCGTGCTCGGCCGCGCCTTACAGCAATATGATCGCAGTCTGGATATGCATATTAGCAATATCCGTAAAAAACTGGCCAGTTGTGATCCCACTGAAAAAATTCAAACCTTGCGCGGTAGCGGTTATTTATTTTTGGAGCAGGCATGAAGTTTAGCGGTCTGAACCCGTTTCGCTTGTTGGCCTTTCGGATTTTCGCCTGGTTCTGGCTGGTGTTATTGCTGACACTCGGCGGCGCCTGGTTGCTGGCGCGCGGCTTAAGCGACGACACCGAAATCCGCCGGCTGCCCCACGGTATCGCCGAACAGCTCGAACCTTTGCTGAAATCGCTGCACAAAGCCGATTCAATTGAAGAGCTGGCGGCACGGATCAACCGCCGCGATCGCAATCGCTGGTTGATTGTCGAGCCTGAACAAAATCAGGTACTGAATAGCGACATCTTGCCGAGAAATTTTAACCAACAATGGCTGACCGAGCTGTCACAACTCAATCGGCCACGCTTACTCATTCACCGTAAAACCGTGTTGGCCGGGCCTTTTTTAGTCCATTTCAAAGGTCAACACCTGGCGCTTTATCAACTGCGGCCCAGACCACAATCGCCTGGGCTCGACTTAATGTCATTACCTGATTATCTGCTTCCCGCTTTGTTGGTGTTGGTGTCAGCCCTTGCCAGTTTTATTCTGGCTTTAACCATCACCAAACCATTGCGACTGTTGCAGCAAAAAAATCTCGATTTTGCCGCCGGAGATTTAACGGCAAGAGCCGACGCGCCAGCCAGGCGCAATGATGAAATAGGCGAACTGAGCCGTGGTTTTAACCTGATGGCGGCGAAAATCGGCGATTTGCTGCAAAACCAACAACGGCTGTTACGTGATGTGTCGCATGAATTGCGCTCACCGCTGACCCGCGCCCAACTGGCGATTGCGCTGGAGCAACGTCAGGGCGGTGGCGCCCAATTACCACGGTTGCAGCAGGAACTGGAGCGCGTCGATCAACTACTTGGCGAGCTGTTAACCTTCAGCCGTTTAGATGCTGGCCAATACCAATTACAGTGCCAGGATGTTGATTTATATGAACTGATTGAAGAAATTATTGCCGTCAATCAACTGGAAGCGGATCAAAAGCAGTTGCAGGTTAGCTTACAGGGGCCAAACCCCTGCCCGCTCTTGATTGAACCCAAATTACTGGCTCGTGCCATTGAAAACGTGCTGCGTAACGCGATTAAATACAGCCCCGACCGGGCGCAAATTAGCTTTGTGCTATCGCAAACGGCGACCACCACCACGCTTGCAATTGCGGATCAGGGGCCAGGTATTCCGACCGATAGTCTGGAGCAAATCTTTGCGCCCTTTTACCGGGTATCGGACAGTCGCAACAGCCAAACTGGCGGCACTGGGCTTGGGCTGGCGATTGCAGCGCAAGTGGTGCGGCAACATGGTGGCCAGATTGCCGCTAGCTTACCGCCTGCCGGTGGGCTTTGTATCACCCTAACCTTACCGCCCCGGACTGCGATTACATGATGCAATGGCCTGAATTTAAAGCGCAGTTGTCTAGTGGCGATTTTGCCAGCTCCGATGATCACAGCACCCGCGCCACCCTGGCGCTGGCTAAGCGCTGGCAACAGGCAACACACGGCACTTTTGATAGTGTTAGCAAACTTAATAACCACAGCGCTGCACCAAACCAGCTGCAACTGCATTTCAGCTATTGGCAACCCGCAGGCGCTACCGCAGCTTTAGTGCTAATCCCGGGGCGGATTGAAGCGGGCCATAAGTATCTGGAACTGATCAACGAAGCGCTGCACGCCGGTTATCAGGTCTATGTGCTGGATCATCAGGGGCAAGGTGCTTCAGGTCGGCTTGATGACCAAAGCCAGATTGGTGATGTGCGGGATTTTGATGATTATGTCGCTGATCTGGCGAACTTTATTCAGCAAATCATCAAGCCAAAAACCAAACTACCGCTGCTGGCGTTGGCCCACTCGATGGGCGGTGGGATTTTGTGTCGGTACTTGCAGCAAGAGCGGCAACAAGAGCTGCAGCTAGAGATGCAGCAAAAGAAGCAACAACAGATACCACAACAGCCACATCATGGTTTAGCTGCCGCCATCTTTTGTTCACCGATGTGGGGTATTCCAACCCATCCTTTACCACACGTCTTGGCTTTGCCGCTGAGTCGTGTGGTAAGTCAGCTCAATCAGCTGTGTAGTCAGCAAAGTTGGTACATTCCAGGACAAGGCCCTTATCAAAACCGGCCATTTCTCGACAATGATTTAAGTCAGTGTGTTGAACGGTATCAGTGGTTTCGATCGTTATATCAGCAGTTTCCGGCGTATCAGCTCGGCGGCATCAGCTGGCGCTGGCTGGCTCAGGCGTTGGCGGCTTGCCAGCAGATGCAAAAAGACCCTGCCCCACAACTACCTTGTTTATTGTTGCAAGCAGGTGCGGATCAGGTGGTGGATAATGCCGCGCAAACAAAGCTGTGGCAGCGTTTTAGTCAAAGCTCCGGTTGGTCAGCCTTATCAGCGCAGCATCTGCTGGCCGATGCACGACATGAAATCCTCTTTGAAACGGATAAGATTCGCGGACTTGCCCTGTCAAAGATCAATCAGTTTTTACAGACGTTGCCGGTTACTGGCAGCTGACTGGGTTTAACCAGAAACAGCTTGCGTCGCCAGCAGCGGATATTCCGCCTGCGTCACCGCTGATGCCGGATCAGCATGAATAATCACTTCGGCGTCGCTAAACAAGGCGGCAATCTTGAGCTCAGCGTCATCGACGATATCGTGCGCCAGCACCAGCGATAACTCGTCCGGCAGCACTAACCGCAATTGCACAAAAACTTTCGGGCCTGCCTGACGGGTGCGCAGCTGATCCACCGCCAGCACCTGTGGCAACGGCTGTAGCGTATCCACAATCAACTGCCGCTGCGCTGTGGTTAATTCCTGATCTAACAAATGTTTCAGACTTTCCCGCGCCAACTGCACGGCATTCCAGAATAAATACAGTGCAATCAGCGCCGCCATCACCGCATCGGCCCACAACACACTATTAGCCACTAAAAACAGCGCCAAAATCACTGCTGCATTCATCAGAATATCACCGCGATAGTGCGCTGAATCGGCTTTGACGGCTAAGGATCCGGTTCGTTTGATCACCAATCTTTGCACCAGCACCAACATGATAGTTAAAGCGGTACACAATACCGTGAGCCAGATCCCACTGGAAAGTGCGGCTATTGGCTCCGGACTGTGATAACGACTCACCCCTTGATAGAACAACAACACCGCAGCGCCGGTTAAAAACGCCGCCTGAAACAGCGCCATCACCGCTTCCATTTTGCCGTGACCAAAGCGATGATCAGCATCGGCGGGTTTGAGCGCATACCGTAAAGCGGCAAAATTTAACAGCGACACCAATACGTCGAGCAGCGCATCCATAAAGGACGCCAGCGCGGCAGCGGCGTTGGTCATCACCGCCGCCGTCAGTTTCAGCAGCACAATCAGCACCGCGACGCCAAGCGTCAGAAAGCCAGAGCGCCGAACCCATTTGGCATAATCCGCGTGGGCAGTGTCGGTGACTGGCAGTTGTTGCTTTGGCATGAGACTTCCTTGAATTGGTTGACGTTAAACGGCGCCGGCAAACCCTTGCTGACGCCAGGCTTCATAGCTAATGATGGCCACCGCATTGGCCAGATTTAAACTTCTTGCATCCGGCATCATCGGGATACGGATTTTCAACTCACTTGCTATCGCATCGCGCACTGCGTCCGGCAAACCGTGAGTTTCGGAGCCAAACAACAGTACATCATCTGGTAAATACAGCACATCAGTATGCGGCCGACTGCCTTTTGTGGTACAGGCGATAATCCGCCGCCCCGCCATCGCCAGCTCAAACGCCGCGTAATTGGCATGACGGGTGACGTTGGCTAAATCATGATAATCAAGCCCGGCGCGGCGCAGCTTTTTCTCTTCGAAATCAAAACCCAAGGGCTCAATTAAATGCAGGCTGCAGCCATTATTGGCGGCGAGGCGAATAATATTGCCACAATTTGGCGCAATTTTGGGTTCGAACAAGGCAATGTGAAACATAAGCTCGATTCAGAATATTCACGGGAAGGCGCAGTATATCGAAAAGTGGCAGTAGGCGCAGTGGGTCAGGTTTTTTCTGCACATCACTTTCGCCATAAACTGGCGGTTTTTGATGTCCAGCCTATAATTTCGGGACAACCCATTGGCAACGGAATGCAGGACTTCAGATGGAAACATTCGGCGGCTGGCTCTGGCTTCTGACAACAACCTACGGTTTATGGCTATTACCTTTGTTGGCCAGCGTCTGGTGGTATCGCCAGCGGCAATTACAACCAACACCACATACGCTCAGTCTGGATGTATTTTTTCAGCGGTTAGCGTGCCCGGCCTGGTTTGCAGATGAGCATTTTCAATTACGCCAGAGCAATCAAGCGATGGCCAATTTTCAGTGGCCAACCGGGCTGCGGCCGCAGTTATTCAGCAGTCGCCAATGTTTGCAAAGCGCATGGCCCGATATTCAGGCTGAACTGCAACAGAATCAAAGCTGGCAAGGTGTGGTCTGGATGCCGACCGCAACACTGCCCCGTGCGCTGCAATTAACTATTACCCCACTAACCCGTCGCCAACCTGGCTATTACCTGATTGTGCAACAGGACATCAGCGAGCAGCAGCAACAACAATCTGAGTTACAACAACTCAGTACGCACGACGCACTCACCGGTGTGTCGAACCGGACCTTGTGGCTGGCGCAGCTTGAGCCTGTTTTGCTGCAATGCCGTAATGCCCAACAACATTTTGCCATTTTGCTGCTGGAACTGACGGAACTGGAACAAATCCGCCAGCAATTCGGCATCAGCAAAGCCCGGCAGTTTGAGCAATGGATAGCACAACAACTGCAGCACCATTTACCGGCAGGTGCCAGTCTGGGCCAGTTTACCGATCGCCGTTTTGCGGTGTTATTAACGGCGCAGCATTGCCAGCAAGCACCGGAACAGGCCAGCCTGCAGATTGCCCGGCAGTTGCAACTGGCGGTGCACGGCCCTTGCCCGCTGGATGATTTTGATTTAATCGGCCAATGCGCCATTGGCGTGGCGCTGTTTCCACAAGGTGGCGAAGATGTAGAGACTTTACTGCAACATGCCGACTGGGCGCTGCAACAAAGTTTGTTGCAGCAGCAATCAATTTGCTTATGGCAGCAATCGGGAATGGCCAACGTCGCCGATGCGACCTTAGCCGAAGAACTACAGTACGGCCTGAAGCAATATCAATTTGAACTGTATTTTCAGGGCTGTTACCAGTTACAGGACAAACAACTACTGGCAGTCGATGTGCAATTGGCCTGGCACTCGCCAGGCAGAGGTTTACTGTGGCTGCCGCAGTTTAAAGCGGCTGCCGAACAAAGCCATTTGTTGTTGGGTCTGGAGCGCTGGCGCTTTTCGCAACTTTGTCAGCAGATCTGGCAATGGCGGCAACAAGGCTGTCAGCTGCCGACATTCCGGCTGGAATTGTCGACGCTGCAACTACAACAACCTGATTTATTGCCCTATTTACTGCATCACTTGCAAGAGTGGCAATTACAACCTGAATTGCTGCAATTGCTGATCACCGAGCAATATTGGCTGCAGCAGCCGGGCATGGCGATTACGCAGCTGCAGGCATTAAAGCATGCTGGTTTTAGCCTGGTTTGGCAGGATTTTGGCAAAGGTCATACTGCACTGGCGTTATTGGCCGAAAATTTTTGGTCAGAAGTGATGCTGGCGAATTCGCTCATCGACGATTTAGAGTTGCAGGACAACCAGCGAAATATCTGCGCCAGCTTAATCCGGCTCGCCAGCTACCATCAACTGACGCTGACAGCACAAGGTATCGACAATGAAATGCAGGGTTATTTATTACATGTGATGGGCTGTTGGTCCGGGCAAGGTTCGTTGTTTGATCAGCCGAAAACTGCTGTACAGATCAGCGCCGATTTTATCCTGCTGCCGCAACCAATCAGCCAGGCCGGTTAACCTGCGGCCTGGTCGCTGATGCTGTTGGCGTGCTCATCATGTTGTACGGCTATTTTACGGCTATTATAAGGCGATGGTACGGCTGCTATTCGTCGCGCTTTTCGCGGCCCAGTAAATCAATCGCCGCTAATTTGGCATCTTTGCCCTGATACAACACCTGGTAAATTTGTTCGGTGATGGGCATTTCCACGCCAACACGCGCCGCCAGATTAAATACTTCTTTGGCATTGCGATAACCTTCCACCACCTGACCAATGCTGGCCATCGCGGCTTCAACGCCAGTGCCTTGTCCAAGCAGTAACCCAAAACGACGGTTGCGTGACTGGTTATCGGTACAGGTCAGCACTAAATCGCCTAAACCTGCCATCCCCATAAAGGTTTCTTTTTGCGCACCAAGGGCACAACCTAACCGGCACATTTCCGCCAGGCCCCGGGTGATCAGTGCGGTGCGGGCATTGGCACCAAAACCAATACCATCGGCCATACCGGCACCAATGGCAATGACGTTTTTCACGGCGCCGCCCAGTTGCACACCAATAAAATCAGGGTTGGTATAGACACGGAAGGTGCGGCCACAATGCAGTAAGTCGGACAAAACAGTAATAAATTCGCTGTCAGTGGACGACAAAGAAATAGCGGTCGGTAAACCCAACGCCAGTTCTTTGGCAAAAGTCGGTCCGGACAACACGGCCAGCGATACGTCTTCGCCCAGAATATCGCGCGCGACATCCTGCAACAACCGACCGGTATCCGGCTCCAGGCCTTTAGTCGCCCATGCCACCCGGGCATGCGGCAACAAATAAGGCTTAATTTGTTTTAAGGTGTCGGCGAAAGCATGGCTTGGCACCACCACCAGAATATTTTGACTGGCAGTCACCGCTTCGACCAAGTCAGCGGTAACTTCCAGCGTGTCTGGCAGACGAATTTCCGGCAGATACTTATGGTTGATTCTGTCGGTTTGCATCGCCGCCACGTCTTGCAGACTGCGACCCCACAACAGGGTGTGATGACCGTTTCGCGCCAGGCAAATTGCCAGCGCAGTGCCGTACGAGCCGGCACCTAAAACTGTGATTGCCGCAGTCATAGCAGACGCCGCAGACTTAGTTTGGCAGCTGAGCTTGCGCTTCAGCCTGACGCTGTTGCACGTATTGTGCGAACAGAGCGTCGAAATTTACTGGTGCCAGGTTTAACTGTGGGAAAGTACCCCGGTTGACCAGGCTTGATACTGCTTCACGAGCATATGGGAACAGAATGTTTGGGCAGAATGCCGCTAACATATGCGCCATTTGCGCATCGCTGACTGCAGGAACTGAGAAAATACCGGCTTGTTGCACTTCACATAAAAAGGCTGTTTCTTCGCCAATAGTGGCGGTCACAGTTAATGACAACACCACTTCAAAAGTACTGTCGTCCAGCTTTTCGCTGCGGGTATCCAGGTCCAATTTTACTTCTGGTTGCCAGTCTTTGCGGAAAATCGCTGGTGAATTTGGCGCTTCAAAAGAAATGTCTTTGACATAAATGCGCTGAATAGCGAATTGCACTTGTTGCTCGTCGGCAACTGCATTGATTTGTTCGTCGGCCATGATTAGTCCTAACTGATAATTTGATTAAAATTTAGCGAAGCAGAGTGTCCAGTTTTCCCTGCGCTTCGAGCGCATGAAGATCGTCACAGCCACCAATATGTTGATCATTAATAAAAATCTGCGGCACCGTAGTACGACCACCGGATTTTTCGATCATTTCAGGGCGCAGTTCCGGTTGTTGATCAATGCTGACCTCCAGGAACTGCACTCCTTTTGCCGTTAATAAGGCTTTTGCGCGAACACAATACGGGCAATAGGCTTTAGTGTAAATAGTGACGCTGGCTGCACTCATCAAGGCGGTTCCCGTTATTTTTTTACCACTGGTAAATTTGCTTCTGCCCATTTACTCATGCCGCCACGCAGCACCGCAACCTGGCTAAAGCCGGCTTTAATCAGCTGTTTTGCGGCACCTTGCGCCGACATTCCAGCCTGACAGACCACAATAATGGGTTTGTTTTTATTATTTTCAAGCATTGGCAGCTGCAAACTGAGTTGTGCTAAGGGGATATTACGGGCCGAAGTAATATGGCCTTTTTTGAAATCATCGACTGAACGAATATCCAACAGCACCGCATCTTCCCGATTGACTTTAATCGTCAGTTCGGTCGGCGACAACATCTGGATTTTCGACAGTAGCGACTGTACCCAACTGACCACCAACGCGATAAGAATGCCGCCCCAAGCCAGGCTCAGTAATTGATGATTACCGGCAAATTCGATGTATTGCTCCATAGCTTTTTACTTCCGTCAAAATTCGATTGGCGCCGAGTATAACGGCTTTCAGGGGCAAAAACAGCCCTGCCTTTTCTGGCGGTTGTGGAATTTCACCGACTTTCGCAGACTTTTAGCCGAGATCATGCACCAGTTGCACATTTACTAACCAAGGTTGATTGGAGTCGTCAACAAATTTGGGTAAGATGGACGTCCGAATGATGATCAAGCAACAAGATGCGGAGCAGTGATGACAAAGCCGGGTAAACCTTTAGTTCTTCTGATTTTAGACGGTTGGGGTTATCGCGAAGATCCGGCTGACAACGCAATTCTGCAAGCCAATACCCCGGTGATGGACAGGCTGTGGCAACAGTGCCCACACAGCCTGATTTCCGGCTCTGGTATGGACGTTGGTTTACCGGATGGCCAAATGGGCAACTCGGAAGTTGGCCATGTCAATTTAGGTTCGGGCCGGGTGGTTTATCAGGAATTCACCCGCATCACTAAAGCCATCAAAGATGGTGACTTTTTCCAGAACCCAGCTTTAGTGAATGCAGTCAGAAGTGCTGTTGCCCAGGGGAAAGCAGTGCATTTGATGGGCTTGTTATCGCCAGGTGGTGTCCATAGCCATGAAGAGCATTTAGTAGCGATGATTGAATTAGCGCATCGTGAAGGCGCCCGCCAGATTTATTTACACGCATTTTTAGATGGTCGCGACACGCCTCCCCGCAGCGCCGAAGCCTCGTTAAAGCTGGTGCAAGACAAATTCAGCACCATCGGCAGCGGCCAAATCGCCAGCATCATCGGTCGTTATTTTGCTATGGACCGCGACAAGCGCTGGGATCGGGTACAACAAGCCTATGAATTGATTGTGGATGGTAAAGGCCTATTTCAGCACCACGACGCTGTCGAAGCTTTGCATGCTGCCTACGCCCGTGATGAAAACGACGAGTTTGTCAAAGCCACCGCCATCACCAACGCCGCTGGCGAGACGATTAAAATTGCCGATGGCGACGCGCTGATTTTTATGAATTTCCGTGCCGACCGCGCCCGTCAGTTCAGCCGTACTTTTACCGATAGCGATTTCAGCGGTTTTGTCCGCGAGCGAGAGCCGAAATTAAGTTCGTTCGTGCAACTGACTGAATACGCAGCCGATATTAAAGCGCCAGTGGCTTATCCACCTACTGCATTAGATAACGTGCTGGGCGAGTGGCTGGCAAAACATGGCAAAACGCAGTTACGGATTTCCGAAACTGAAAAATATGCTCATGTCACTTTCTTCTTTAGCGGTGGCCGCGAAGATGTGTTTGCCGGTGAAGAACGGATTTTGATCCCATCGCCATCGGTTGCGACCTACGATTTACAACCGGAAATGAATTCAACTTTACTGACTGATAAGCTGGTCGAAGCCATTCATAGCAACAAGTTTGATGTGATTATCTGCAACTATCCAAACGGCGATATGGTGGGTCACACCGGCATTTTATCGGCGGCGATTAAAGCTGTGGAAGCGGTAGACACCTGTATTGGCCGGGTGGTTGAAGCGCTCTCTGCAGTGGGTGGCGAATGTCTTATTACCGCTGATCACGGCAATGCTGAACAAATGGTCGACCACGAATCGGGTCAGGCCCACACCGCCCATACCAGTGGCCCGGTGCCGTTGATTTATGTCGGCCGGGACGCAACGCCAGTTGCAGGTGGCATTTTAAGTGATATCGCCCCGACCATGCTGCAACTGATGGGCATGCCGGTTCCGGCCGAGATGACCGGCAAATTGTTGTTTAAACTCCAGTGATTTTTGTCAGTCGCACCATCAAATGCGCCATGCTGCTTGGGCTTTTGCTCGGCAGCATGACCACTGCGGTCGAGGCGCAACAAAGCACTGCCAGCGCCCGCAAAGAGCTGGAATCGTTGCAGCAGGAAATTAAGCAGACCGAACGGCAACGACGGGATCAACGGCAACAACTGAAAAAAGCCGAAGCACAGTTGAAACTGGCTGATGCTGCGCTGGCGCAAGCTGCTGATGCGGTGGTGCAACAACAAACAAAAATTACCGAATTACAGGCGCAACAACAAAAACTGGATGGCGAAGCGCAGGTGCTGGAGCAACAACGCCAGCAACAACAAGGATTGCTGGCAGCGCAAGTGAAAGCGGCCTATCAGGTCGGTGGTCACGACTATACGCAACTGCTGCTGAATCAACAGGATGCAGTCAAGTTAGAGCGCACCCTCACCTACTATCAATACTTTAATAATGCCAGAATGCAACAACTGTTAGCGCTCAAAGCCACGGTTGCTGAACTCGATGCGCTCAAACAACAAACGGCTGCCAATCAGCTGGAACAACAGCAACGGTTAGCACAGCTGACTTCGCAGCAAGATGAATTAACAACCGCAAGGCAAAGTCAGCAACAATCGGTGAAAGAACTACAGGCGTTGCTTAGCGATCAGCAGCAGCAACTCGCTTATCTGAAGACCAATGAAAAAAGCCTGCAGGACACCCTGGCGAAATTAAAAGCTGCAGCAGCTAACCGTCGCCTAGTCAGTAAATCAGGCAACACCGGCAAAGCCGGCGATTTACCCTGGCCAGTGCAAGGTGCTGTTTCACAACCATTCGGGGCGAAACATGGCGGTGGTATGACTGCCAGCGGTTTGATTATCGACGCCCGTGCCGGTACTGCCGTCAAAGCGGTCGCCGATGGTCAGGTGATCTATGCCGACTGGCTGAAAGGTTATGGCTGGGTGACGGTGATCGATCACGGCAATGGCCTGATGAGTTTGTACGGCCACAATCAAACCTTGTTAAAAACCCCGGGCGAAACAGTCCGCACCGGTGATGCGGTGGCGCTGGTTGGCCAAAGTGGTGGTCAGGGTCAACCCGGACTCTATTTTGAGATCCGCCAAAAAGGTTCGGCGGTAAACCCGCTGCGCTGGTTGCGGCGGCCGTGATCAAACATAATCGCCAAATATAACAGCCAGGCATCATAGCAAGGTATAATCTCAACCATTCCCCAAGCCATGTTCTGGCTTAGTGCAGCAATCAGGCAGTGAAGTAAATACCTTGTATATTCTAAGATTTTTGATGTTATTTGCTGGCTTTACTGCAGCAGTTGATGCACAGACGTTGCCGGCGAAAGTGGCAATTATTATCGATGATATTGGCTATCAAAAAGCCGATCCACTGTTGATCCAACTCCCTTATGCCTTAACATTCGCCGTGATGCCATTCGCCCCACAAAGCCAGCAAATGGCGGAGCTTGCTGCGCTAAAGCATAAAGAAGTGATGTTGCATATGCCGATGGAAGCGGTGGCGCAAAACCATCTGCTGGGCAAAGGCGCACTTCGCCGCCAGATGTCCAAAACCCAGGTACAACAAGCTTTGCACCTAGCGCTGGCGCAGGTGCCTCAGGCTATTGGCGTCAACAATCATATGGGAAGTTTGTATACCAGTTTGCCGCAGCAAATGGACTGGACCATGCAAGTGATGGCCGAACGGGGTTTGTATTTTATTGACAGCAAAACCACAGCCCGCAGCGCCGTCGCCCGCGCCACCACCACCCATCAGATTAAAAGCCGCAGTCGCGATATTTTTCTCGACAACGACAAATCACATGCTGCGCTGGATAAACAATTTAACCAACTGATTAAACTGGCGAAACAACAAGGCAGCGCCGTTGCTATCGGCCATCCTTATCCGGAAACTTACCGCTACTTAAAGCGCAATCTGGCGCGGCTGGCTGCATCTGGAGTTGAGCTGGTGCCAGCATCACAATTATTGGACCTGCCACCAGTCAGCTTGGCCGCCCAACAGGGAACAGCGACTCCAAAAACAGCTGCCGCCTCTGCCGCGAACAGGACTGAAAGCCGCGCCGCCAATGAAACCAACTGGACTGTCAAAGCGCGCAGCGACGGGAAAAAGGTGGTGAAATTGTCGCCTCAGCCAGAAAAAGTATCGGCCGTGGGTGAAGCAGGCTCCGGCTCAGTCAGTCTGGTCCACAACACTGATTCGCAAATGACGAACCCGACAACTGACCCTGCAGGTCATTCTGCTCCTGTAGCAGAGATTGCAGCCGCAGCGGTGGCGGAACCTTTGCAATGGCATCCACCCTATAAAGCAGATTTACCGGGTTTTGTCATTCCGGCTGTGGTGATGGCTGCGGAATGGCAACTTTGGTTTGAAGATCAGCGGGCAGTAGCGACGACAGTGCCAACGGCTGCGACGCCTTTATTGTTACTACGTTAAGCATTGTTACTGCGTTAAGCAGTGCTGCATCGACGAAAAATGCACAAAGAAAAGGCAGCTTAGGCTGCCTGTTCTTTTTTAAATTCAATACTTCGCTATTAGTTACTAAGCAAGTAGTTACTTAGCAATTAAGCATCAACCATCGCTGCATGCAGCTTTTTCATGGCATTTTTTTCCAGCTGACGCACCCGCTCTGCTGACACTGAATATCGATCCGCCAGTTCCTGTAAGGTCAGTTTCTGATGATCTAACCAACGGGCGCGGATAATATCCTGACTGCGCTCATCCAAAGTCCGCACCGCAGCTTGCAAGCGGTCAACCGCAGCACCTTCAGATTGGTCTTCTTCAAAATTGCTGGCTAAGTCGGACGATTTATCCTGCAGATAAAACACCGGAGCATGAATGGCAGCTTCGTCGTCATCATCCTGCGCGTCAAATGGCATATCGTGATTGCTCATCCGCGATTCCATTTCCCGCACTTCGTATTCCGGAACCCCTAAAGATTCAGCCACGTTTTTCACTTCTTCCTGACTGAACCAGCCTAAGTTTTTCTTGGCTTTACGCAGATTAAAGAACAACTTACGTTGTGCTTTGGTGGTCGCGACTTTCACAATACGCCAGTTTTTCAGCACAAACTCATGAATTTCAGCCTTGATCCAGTGCACGGCAAAAGAGACTAAACGCACACCGACTGTCGGGTCAAAACGTTTGACTGCTTTCATCAGGCCGATATTGCCTTCCTGCACTAAATCGCCAATCGGTAAACCGTAACCGGAATAACTGCGGGCGATATGCACCACAAACCGTAAATGCGACATGATTAATTGACGGGCTGCTTCCAGGTCACCATGTTGTTGTAACCGCTCGGCTAAAGCGCGTTCTTCGTCAGCAGACAACATCTGAATGGTACTCACCGCATGGGTATAAGCTTCGAGGCTTCCGCTGGCGGCGACAGACATGGTCATAAGGGATGCTTTAGTCATTTACATAGCTCCTGCTTTCATCAAGTGGACTCATCTTAGCACTCTTCGATTGAGAGTGCTAAGCAAAGTTCCGCTGCTTTTAAGACCCTAATCTTATAAACAGATTTTTTTCAGAATATCAAAGCATATAGTGGAAGCGCTTTTTTACGATATGCTCAAATGACAATAACAACAGCTGTAATGTGGTAATTGTCCCCAAAGCCGCTATACCGCTGCGTTCCAGCCTTTTCCGATCTGTACCAGGAGTAGTCCTATGTATTGTTACATGGCTAGGCAACCGATCCTCGATGCCGAAAAAAATCTTTATGGCTACGAACTGTTGTTTCGGGACGGCGTCGCCAACTGTTTTCCGAACATTAACGCCGACGAGGCGACCTCAAAGCTCATCACCGAACATCATTTATTGATGGGGGTAGAGAAAATTACCGGCAGCCGGATGGCCTTTATTAATTTCTCGGCAGATACCCTGATTCACCATTTCCCGACTTCGATTGACCCCAAAAGCATGGTGATCGAAATTCTGGAAACAGTGCCAATCAGTCGCGAGCTGTTAACGGCCTGTCGTGAGTTACACCGCATGGGCTATCAACTGGCACTGGATGATCATGATTTTGAACCGAAGTGGGACATCTTCCTGCCTTATATCAGCATTATTAAAGTGGATGTGCAGCAATTTAATATGCTGCAAATCAGCAAATACATTTCCCGCATTAAACATCATCCAGTAACACTGCTCGCCGAAAAAGTGGAAACTGCTGCCGAATACCAGAAACTGAAACAGCTGGGGTTTAACTTATTTCAGGGTTACTTTTTTGCGCGACCGGAAATGCTGAAACACAAAAAAATCGCCAGTAGTAAACTTAATTTATTATTGCTGATCTCCGAATCGAGCAAAGTGGAACTGGATTTTGACCAGTTATCCGCCATCGTCGAACGTGATTTAGGCCTGTCTTATAAGCTGCTGCGGTTTGTGAATAGCTCCAGTTTTGCCCGCGAAAAACCGATTGGTTCGTTAAAACACGCCATGGTGTATATGGGTGAGGCCGAGTTGAAGAAGTTTATTGCCTTGCTGGCGCTGGCGAACTTGAGTGAAGATAACGGCAGCGAGCTACTGAATATGTCGATGGTGCGGGCGCGGTTCTGCGATTTAATGGCACAAATGAACCATGATCCGGAAAATCCGCCTTCGGCTTTTTTAACCGGTTTGTTTTCGTTGGTTGACGCATTATTGGAACAACCGTTAGCCGATTTGCTGGAAGATTTGCCGATACTGCCTGAGATTAAAGAAGCGCTGGTCGCCCATCAGGGCAAACTGGGGCAATATCTGGAATTGGCCAAAGCTTTTGAACAGGCCGATTGGGAGTTACAGCAACAACTGAGTCAGAAGTTATTTGGGAAAGCGATTGATTTAAGCCCGCATTATATGCAGGCGGTGGATTGGGCGCATGGTTTACTGTTGACGGCGCGTAGCAACTAACTAGCTTTCAACTGGCTAGGTTTCAACGAACAGTGCTGAGCGCTCAGCACTGTTTTCATCAGCTCGTTAAGGCTCAATCGCCTTAATATGGCTGCGCACGGCGATGTAAGAGCCAATCAGGCCAAGCGACACCGCAATCAGCATCAGCCAGCCAAATTCCTGCATGCTTAACGAGTTCAACACAAAATCACTTTGATAGAGCTGAGTCACGGTGGCGATCGCCGAGCGCAACCACCACAACATCACTTCCACCACCACAAAGGCCAGAAAACCACCAAACACCCCCAGCCAAATGCCGGTGTATAAAAACGGTCGTTGAATAAAAGCATCGGTAGCGCCAACCAGTTTCATGACTTCAATTTCGGCTTTTTTATCCATAATCGACAAACGGATCGTGTTACCAATCACCAGTAGCGCAGCACTCAGTAATAAAATCGCAATGGTATACACCGCTTGTTGCAGCAGATTCATCAGCGCCGCCAGTCGTTCCAGCCAGCTGATATCCAGTTTTGCCAGTTCGACATGCCGCTCTTTTTGCAGCTTTTGCATCAACGCTTCGGCCGCTGCTGGCTGATTCACCTTCGGCGTCACCAGCAACACGTCCGGCAATGGATTTTGATCCAAAAATGCTAAGGCTTCACCAAAGCCAGACTGCTGCTTAAACTCAGTCATCGCTGCCGCTTTATCAATCAACCGTACTTTGTCGACCTGCGGATCGCCTTGCAGCAACGTCACCAAAGTGGCGATCTCAGTTGATGTGGTTTCATTTTGCAAAAACAAACTGATTTCAAACGATTGATCATAACTGCGGCTAACTTGTTGAATATTCTTCACTAATAAATGCAGGGTCGTCGGCAACGTCATACTGACGCCCAGCACCGCAACGGTGATCAAAGTCCACAGCGGGCTGCGCCACAATTCACCAAGGCTGGTAATGGCCTGGCGCAGATGGGTAAAAATGCCGCGTAGCAATTTTTGCAGGATATTCGGTTGCGTCGCCGTCGCACCCACAGCACGACCGGAGAATAAAATACTCATTCCGAGTCCTCCTGATGCAACAAGCCATCGTTAATCATTTTGCCGCCTTTAAGCGTCATGGTGCGGTAGCGCATTCTGGCGATAAGGCCGAGATCGTGACTAGCGACCAACACCGAAACGCCTGCCTGATTAAAGGCTTCAAACACCCGCATAATGTCTTTGGATAAATCCGGGTCCAGATTGCCGGTCGGTTCATCGGCCAACAACAACGGTGGTTTGTTGACCACAGCACGGGCGATGCCAACGCGCTGCGCTTCGCCACCGGATAAAGTTGCAGGCAAACAACGGGCTTTATCCAGTAAACCAACCTGATCCAGCGCCGCATGCACCCGTTTCGCCATATCGCGGCCGGTAAACCCTTCAATCACCAACGGCAGCGCCACGTTATCGAACACGCTGTGATTCATCAGCAAGCGGTGATCCTGAAAAATCATCCCAACGTCGCGGCGCACATAAGGAATTTGCCGCGGTTTAATGCCTGTTAAATCAACACCATTGATAAATACCCGACCAGCCGATGGCCGTTCAATCAGACTGATCAGTTTGAGCAGAGTACTTTTACCGGCGCCTGAGTGACCAGTCAAAAACGCCATTTCACCTTTGGCCAGTTCAAAACTGACCCGGTCTAACGCGACAAAACCACCGGAGTAACCTTTGCTGACCTGCTCAAAACGCAGCATGCTCAGAATTCCTTATTAAATAATGCCCGAATAAAGTCTTTGCTGTTAAAAACCCGCAAGTCATCAATGCTTTCACCCACACCAATATAGCGAATAGGTAATTTAAACTGATCGGCGATGGCAAAAATCACCCCGCCTTTGGCCGTGCCGTCGAGCTTGGTTAATGAAATGCCTGTCAGTTCAACAGCTTCATGAAACAACTTTGCCTGACTGATGGCGTTTTGACCAGTACCAGCGTCTAAAGTCAGCATCACTTCATGCGGCGCGGCCCCATCAATTTTTTTCATCACCCGGACGATTTTTTTCAGCTCTTCCATCAGATGGGCTTTGTTTTGCAGACGACCGGCGGTGTCAGCAATCAACACATCAATTTTGCGGGCTTTGGCTGCCTGATAAGCGTCAAAAATCACCGAAGCGCTATCGGCGCCGCTGTGCTGAGCAATCACCGGAATTTGGTTGCGATCGCCCCACACTTGCAGTTGCTCGACCGCAGCTGCACGGAAGGTATCACCAGCCGCCAACATCACCGATTTTCCCTGTAGTTTAAATTGCTGCGCCATTTTACCGATGGTGGTGGTTTTACCCACACCATTCACACCCACCATCAGGATCACAAAAGGACCATCGCCATTGCTGGTATCCAACGGTTTTTCCACATCATCCAGTAAGCTGGCCATTTCCTGCTGCAATTTTTCGTACAGACTGTCGGCGTCTTTCAGTTGACGGCGGTCGGCATGTTGCACCAGTTGTTTAATCAGTTTTTGGCTGGTATCCACGCCAACGTCGGCCATCAACAACTGGGTTTCCAGCTCTTCGTATAAATCATCGTCGATTTTTTTGCCGAGGAATAAACTCGCCAGGCCATTACCGAGGTTTTGACTGGTTTTGCTCAGGCCTTGTTTTAACCGGGCGAAAAAGCCTGGTTTTTTGTCGGCGATAGGTTCGGCTGGCTGGGTTGGAGTTGGTGCTGGTGCTGGTGCTTGTGCTTGTGCTGGTGCTGGTGCTGGTGCTGTTTCGATGATGGGTGCCGGAACCGGTTCTGGAATTGGTTCAGAAATCGGTTGTGGAATAAGTTCCGGCGTTGGTGCTGGAATAATTTGGTGAGCAAGCTCGGCGATAGGCTCAGGACTCGATGACGCCGGGATCTCAGTTTCAACCGGCGTGACCAGGGGCACTGCTTCCGGTGCTGCGATCGAAACTTCGACGTTGGCAACTTCTGGGGTGGCAACCTCTGTAGGGATAATTTCGGCCGCTGGCTCTGGCGTTGCAACCGCTGTAGGAATTGGATCAGCTTCTGGCTTTTTACCAAAGCCAAGCCAGGAAAACAGTTTATTAGGTTTTGTCATAGGGTCCGCTGTCAGAAAATCGAAACTCAGGTAAAATCGCCCTTTATACTACCACCTTTATTATTCAGGCATAAACTCCCGATGAAATCACGTCGTACTCCACAGCCACCACCAGCCCACGGCGGCACCGGTTTTGTCAGGATCATCAGTGGCCAATGGCGCGGCCGGAAATTACCGGTACTCAATGCCGAAGGCTTACGCCCGACCACCGATCGGGTGAAAGAAACCTTATTTAACTGGCTCATGGCGGATACCGCTGGCAGCACGGTGCTGGATTGTTTTAGTGGCAGCGGCAGTCTGGCTCTGGAAGCATTGTCGAGGCAAGCCGCTTTTGCCACCTTGCTGGAACTGGATAAAACAGCGGTCAAACAATTGCAGCAACATCTGCTGACGCTGAAATGTGACAACGCCGAAGTGGTTGCCACCAACTGCCTGCAATATCTGCAACAACAGGCCCGTCGCCCCTATAATTTGGTGTTTATTGACCCACCGTTTCGCCAGGATTTAGCGCTGCCATGTGCAGCACACCTGGAACAGCACGGCTGGTTAGCGCCCGAAGCACTGATTTATCTGGAGTGTGAGAAGGAACTTAATGTTGCCAGTCTGCCAGCGCACTGGCGATTATTAAAAGAAAGTATTGCAGGTCAGCTGGCGTATCGCTTGTATCAACGGGTTCCGCCAGCAGTGTAGGATACGACCACCATACAAATCGAGCGTCTGCCGGATGACACGCTTCGCGTTTATCCGACCTACGTCTCACATAAAATCAGAAGCTTGCGTAGGGCGTACTCACCGCGTCAGCGGCAGTACGCCAAAAAAGAATGATTGGGTTCAGAACAAAATTAGGTTAAAACCACTATTCCGCTGGAGTGCCTTCGGTGGGATCTGCAGTCAATTCCATCCCAAGGTTGGTGACGCCCTGCTCTTTGACCCAGGCTTTGAGTTGCTGCACTTCCGGGCGACCAAAATGTTGCCACGGTTCAACGGTGTCCATCAGCTCGACTAAACAATCCATTTCGTATTGCATCAGTTCGTGGTCGCGCACCACTTTACGCAGTTCCGCTTCGGTGGTGATGTCCAGATCAGCGGATTCATGTTCAATCAACCTTGCGACCGATGCTTGCGAAATTTTTGCCACGTTAATAAATTCACTGCTGTCTTGCGACGTGATGCCGTTGAGCATTGAATCGAGCGCAATCATCGCGTCCACCGCCGGATAGACGCCGAACATATCAAAATGGCTGGTTTCTGGCGTCACCAGTTCCAGTTCTTCCTGCAACTTGTCGAAGTTAATTTTCGCGCGTTTGACCTGTAACCATTCCCAGACCATATCCAGCACATGGCGTGGTAACGCCGCGTCACCAAAATTGCTGACTTCAGCAAACAGCTGATAACTTGGGATCATCCGTTCCAGCAAAGTAGCCGCGATGGCGGCTTGTTGGTAAAATCCTAAGTCGCGCATCCGCTGGAAATTATTCGCTTTTGAATTCATGGTTTTCTCTGTCAAAGCACTCACCACCACAGCGGCGGTTTACATGGGCGCTATGATACACAAGGCTGACAGGCAGAACCAGCCAGACTCAAGTGATACCAATTGACCACCAACATTTTAGAGCAATACCCAGTCGACACTTCAGGCATTGGCCGGTTTAATCTGCCGCTGTGCATATTCAAACTTCAATCGATATTCAGTCAGCTGCTGCTCTAATACCTGTTGCTGCGCCAAACTTTCGGTTTCCAACGCTTGTAATTGCTGACGCAGCACCCGAATGGTTTCGCGGGATTGGTCGTTATCAGTCTGATAGCGCTCTTCCAACGCTTGCTGCCGGGTTTGGGCGCGGAACAACTGGCTTTCCAGCTTATGCTGCAATGCCTGCCACTCCTGCTCTTTTTGCTGCAACGACGCTAATTGTTGCTGCTGACCATCGTCGCTTTGCTGGATGTCCTGCAACTGCTGCTGTAAGGCGCTGAACTCCGCATGCTGTAGACTGTGCAGTTGTTGTTGCTCAGCCAGCGCTTGGGTTAATTGCTGATGTTCGGTCTCAAGCTGCTTAAACTGCTGCAATTTTGCAGTTAAATCCTGCTGTAATTGCTGATCAATCACCGACATCTGATTTAGCTGCACCGCCATCGACGTCATCTGCTGCTGATATTGAGTGAGCTGTTGCTGCAGTTCTGCTTGTTGTTGTTCATGCTGGGTTTGTTGGGTTTTCAACGCTTGTTGTAACTGCTGCTCAGCTTGTTGCTGCTGACTGCTGAGCTGGTGTTGCTGAGAGCTGAGCTGTTGCTGAGCGGCACTTTGCTGCGCTGCCAATTGTTGCTGCAATTGGCTGACATCCGCTTGCGCGCGCTGTGCGGCCTGTACACTGCTGCTTTGCTCTTGCTGCAGCGCCTGCAATTGTTGCTGCTGTGCGGTCAGTTGCGCTTGCAACTGCTGCACCCGTTGCTGGCTTTGTTGTTCTGCTTCCAGCGCTTGATCTTTGGCCTGCTGCGATCCAGCCAGTTCTTCGCTGAGTTGTTGTTGGCGCTGCTGTAAATGATGAATTTGCTGCGCCAGCTCGGTCGAACCGGCATTTTGTTGTTGCAGCTGTTGCTGGCTGGCATGGAATAATTGTTGCTGTGCATTCACTTCAGCTTTGGCTTGGTTCAGCGCGAGTTTCAGCTCGTCACGCTGCTCTTCCAGCTGCTTCAGTGCCGCTTGAAACTTGTCCTGTTGCTCAGTCGCCGAACCCGAGAGTTGCTGTTCCAGCTCAATCACCCGGTATTTTTCGGCTTTAAAATCATCCTGGCTTTGTTTCAGCTGTACCGCTAAACGCTGCATTGCCGCTAAAGCTTCTTCTTTTTCTTCAGCGACCATCTGCCGTTGTTTTGATGCTTGTTGTAACTGTTTTCCCAGCTGCTGGGTATTTTTTTGATGTTGTTGTTCCAGCGACTCCAGCTGCTGTTGTAGCTGTTGATTGTGTTGTTCCAGCTGTTGCTGCAGCGCACTGGCGCCATCGGCAGCGCTCAGTTGGCTGCTGAGCTGTTGTTGCTGAGTGGCCAATTTTTGTTGCCACTGCTGTTCAAGCTCTGTACGCACTGTGGCGCCAAGTTGTTCCAATAGTTGTTGTTGCTGCGCCAATAACTGGCCGGAGAAATCCACCAGGGTGGTTTCCAGCTGTTGTTGCGCAGTCTGAATCAGAGTCTGTTCAGCCTGCTCTGTTTTTGAGGGCACCACTTGCATTTGCTAATCCCACTTAAAATAATGGCTGATGCCATTTAACAACATTTGTACGGCGATAATGACCAGAATCATACCCATTAATCGTTCCATTGCGGTCAGACCACGTTCGCCGAGTACCCGATGTAACAAAGGTGCAAACAGCAAAATGGCGGAACTGAGCAACCAGGCGCCAAACAAGGCCAAAGTCCAGTCAATCATCTGGCCCGGTTGCTGATTCGCTAGCAAAATCAACGCCGCCAAAATCGATGGACCGGCAATCATCGGCACCGCTAACGGAAACAAAAATGGTTCTTCACCTTCTTTTAACACTACCATACCGCCTGGCGGCGGAAAAATCATCCGGATCGCAATTAAAAATAAAATGATGCCACCGGCAATGCTGACGGCTTCCTCCTTCACGCCCAGCAAATTGAGGAAACTTTGGCCACCGTATAGAAACAACATTAAAATAATCAACGACAACACCAATTCCCGGATCAGCACCAGCCGCCGCCGCTCAGGTTTTAAGTCTTTTAAAATGGCGACCACAATCGGCAAATTCCCCAGCGGATCCATAATCAGAAACAAGGTGAGCATTGCGCTCCACAAATCAACTGCCATAAAGTTGTCCGTCCGGTCTTATCTTTGTCTGAACTCAGTGTAATATGAGATTAGAATTCAAGCGAATCAGATTGTTGCGAGACATTCCTATGCCAGATACAGCAAATATTTCCGAGGTTCTTATGATGACAATGACCACGCCAGCCTTATTATTTCCGGCCATTTCTTTGTTGTTATTGGCCTATACCAACCGCTTTTTAGTACTGGCACAGCTGATCCGGCAACTGAATAATCGCGAAGGCGACCAGGTACGGGATTTGGCGAAACGACAAATCGTCAATCTGCGGCAACGTATTGTGCTCATTCGTTCGATGCAGCGTTGGGGAGTAATTAGCTTTTTGCTCTGTACCCTGTCGATGTTTGCACTGTTTTTAAGTTGGGAGCTGGCAGGACAGATTTTTTTCGGTGCCAGTCTGGTCAGTTTATTGCTGTCGTTGGTGATGTCTTTATTTGAAATTCAGATTTCCTGCAACGCGATTAATATCGAACTGGAGTCTTTGGAAAATCGTTGACATACCCTAAATCATTGAAGATGCGGAATCGCCACGGTGGAACCGCGGCAACTGAGCGAATCTGGAACGCCAGCCCGACCCAGGAGCATAGTAGTCCTATGTGACTGGGGTGAACGAAGGCGGCCAACAACCCCGCATCTTCAAGGATGACGGGTATAGTGCAAAATGAGAATTCTTTGCCATAGTTAGTGTTAACTAAGGCAGTGAGCTTTCTCTATGAGTCATTCGGATTTTTTATTTGGTCACGACAACAGTGCAACCCAACCGGCTGAACCCGAGCCGGTGACCAGTTTCCAGCAACCCTGGAAAGTGCTGGTGATTGACGACGATGAAAGTATCCATCAAATCACCACGCTGGTGCTACGTGGTTTCAGTTTTGAAAACCGGCCAGTTGAACTGCTGCATGCCTTCAGTGGCCGCGAAGCTTATGCCATGCTGCAACAACAAACCGACATTGCAGTAGCCATTGTGGATGTAGTGATGGAAACTAATCACGCGGGTCTTGATCTAGTCAAAGCCATCCGCGCCGATTTAAAACAGCCCCAAATACGCTTAATTTTGCGCACCGGCCAGCCTGGTGAAGCACCGGAAGAAAGTGTTATTCGCGACTACGATATCAACGATTACAAAAACAAGACTGAAGTCACCGCCATTAAGCTCAAAACACTGCTGTATTCGGCGCTGCGCTCTTACCGCGATATCTGCATTATCGACAGTAATAAAAAAGGTCTGGAGAAAATCATTGCTTCAACGGTCAGCTTTTTGGAATGCGAAAGTCTGACCGAATTTGCCTCAAATATTCTGGCGCAAGCTTCGCATCTATTAGGCCTGGAACATCAGCAAATCTACTGCTGTGCGGCGACCGGCGATCCGAAGCAACATCAGTTGTCGCTGGATATTATTGCCGCGACCGGCCATGACACCGCTTTAGACAAAGTATTACCTGAAGACGTGGTGGAAAAGCTGACCAAAGTACATCAGCTGAAACAGTCGTATCAGGGCGAAGATTATTTTGTGGGTTTTTTTACCACCAGCCGTGGTCTGGAGAATTTGCTGTATGTCAGTAAAGACAGCAAGTTTGATCAGGTCGACCATCATTTACTCAGCTATTTCGCCAGCAATATTGCGGTCGCCTATGAAAATATCCGGCTGCGTGAGCTGATTAAAGAAAGCCAGCGTGAACTGTCGTATATCCTCGGTGAAGCGGTGGAAAAACGCTCGAAGGAAACCGGCAGCCACGTCAAACGGGTCGCCAATTTCAGCTTTCTGCTGGCGCAACAATATGGTTTATCGGCCTATGATGCGGAAAAAATCAAACTGGCGTCACCGCTGCACGATGTTGGCAAAATTGCCATTCCGGATCACATTCTCAATAAACCCGGCAAACATGATCCGGAAGAATGGGACATCATGCGCCAGCACGCCGAAATTGGTTATCAGATTTTGCAAAAGTCGCAAAATGAAATTCTGCAACAAGGCGCTATCATTGCCTACGAACACCATGAGCGTTGGGATGGCAATGGTTATCCACGTGGTTTAAAAGGCGAAGATATTCATATTGCCGGTCGCATTACTGCACTGGCCGATGTATTTGACGCGCTCGCCAGTGAACGTTGTTACAAACCAGCCTGGCCGATGCCCAAAGTGTTGCAATATCTGGCCGACGAAAAAGGTAAACAATTTGACCCGATGCTGGTCGATATTCTGCTCAGTCAGGTCGACGCCTTTATTGCCATCCGCGATGCATTTCCAGATCAGATGGATTAAGGTGCCAGGGGTATCGTCCGCTCCGTCGCCTGATACTTTTTGATAAATTCGGCGCAGTCGGCTTGTGGCTGTAACTGCCTGATCGCTAAAGTCAGCTCACCCACGGTCAAGCCAAACTTATGTAAAGTCGAGCGGTTGATCACCTGCCCTGGGCTTATCAGATACAACCAATCTTTCACTTTCACATCAATATAATCACCATCTTGCGGGATACGTAGGGTGTATTCCCAGTACAAGGTATTACCGGCCAGCTGGCCACTGGCTTGCCCCACCACGTCCTCGGCCGTGCCCTTGACTGACCCATCGGCTTGCTGGGTTAACTGCCAGTGCCTTTTGTCGATACGACCATCGCTGAAACTAAAAATTTCATATAAATCACCGCGATCGCCCTGCCACTGGCCACAAAGTTCTGCCACAAAGCGCAACGATTGTTTGCCGCGCCAGTCGTGCATCACGCCGATGGCTTCACTACTGCCTTGAAAAAATTCAGTCAATTGCAGCTGCGGCGACAACGCCTGATAATCCTGCACTGACTGACTACAACCGAATAGAGTCACGAGACTGGCCAGAATGGCTTTGCGGATCATGGAAATTCCTTAGGTAAATGAGGCAGCACCGGTCTGCAAACGTTGCAGGAGGCTACGGCCTGGTGACCGCACTGGATCCCTTTTACCGTAACGCTGGGCAAAAAAACGCTCGCCGAGCCAATTTCCGGACTGAATTCTGGCTAGGCATCGCCGCAAACGATAAAAAAATGCATAATAAATTCAGTCATCTACTAAATATTTCCACTAAATTTATTTTTTATGCCAAAAAACAAAACTTTTTTTAAAGCAGGGCCGACCAATGCACATCAAAACTAAAGAACCTGACTCAAGTGTTTAAACGCAGTGATGAAAGCTTAATTAATAAAGCCCTGGATGGCGATGAGCGCGCCTGGCAGCAACTGGTCAGTCGATATCAGACCATGTTGTACCATTATGGCCTGCGGCTGATGGGCAATCCGGATGATGCCCGCGATTTGCTGCAGGACGTGTTGATGGTGCTCTGTCGCAATCTGGCACAATTTCGCGGCGATAGCAGCTTTAAAACCTGGCTGTTTGGCATCGCCAACTATCGTGCCATGGATATGCTGCGTAAGCGCAAACCGACGCAGGACATTGACGATAGCCCGGATTTGTTTAATGACGATGAACCAACTGCTGAGGCAAGGCTCTATGGCCAGCAAACGCAGAAAATCGTCCAGCAACAGTTAAAGCATTTACCCGCTGACCAAAGGTTGGTGGTCGAGTTACGGTTTTACCAGCAATTTACTTTTGATGAAATTGCCGATCAGCTGGCGATTTCCAGTAACACCGTTAAATCAAGATTTTACGCGGCATTAGATAAACTGCGCACGCAGTTGGAGGTAGCCCATGTTGAACAATCAGCAAATTTTTGAAGCCTGGCTCGCCGGCAAACTGACCACTGCTGAGTGTGAGCAACAACTTCAGTCAGACAGCGAATGGTACGGCCGGTTTTTGACCGCACAGCAACTGCAACGGCATGCCAAAGTGCCGGCTTATGCACCAGTACCCGATATTGACACCAGCCAGATGTTCCGCCAGCAATGGGGTGGTCGACCAGCAAAAACCGCCTGGTGGCCCAGATTAAGTGTTGGCATGTCAGCAATGGCGCTGATTATCAGCATCTCGCCGTTACAGCTGCAATTACAGGATGGCGCTCTGGCGCTGAGCTGGAAAGAGAACAACAGTCTGCAACAGCAGCAAGAGATGACCACCATGCTGGCCAGTTTCCAGCAAGAGCAGCAGCAATATTTGCAGCAACAGTTACAGAACCAGCAACATCAACAAGCAACACAGTTGGTGTTACTGAAAGACTATCTGACTGAAAACGAACAAAAAGCCCGCAGCAGCGACATGATCGAGCTGGTGGAATACTTAAATCAGCAACGACAGGCTGACTGGCAATACTGGCAGGACAACGTTCAGCCAACCCAAGCCAGACAAGATTACGGCAGTTCGTACCTGCCAAACCGCACGCAAATTGACCCTAAACGGAGTAACTAGACCATGAAATTAACCCCATATTTAGCCGCGCTGGCCACGTTATTGCTGAGCGCCGGTAGCCAGGCTGCCACCCAAGTCAGCCCGAAGCTGAAACAAAATTTGGAAATTATGCAGAACATTCTGCAAACCTCATTAGAACAAGGCCGTGACTCCGGCGTTGGCCGCATTAGCCACAGTTATTTGGCCGGTCAAGGCGTGCTGTTCCAAACCAGTACCCAAGGTAGCTTTGGCCGCTATTTTGCGATGGCGCCAATAGCTCCGATGGCGCCGATGCCGCCGGGTGGCATGTCGGTGCCGGTGGCTATCTCCATCGACAAAGAACAAATTGCCGCCATTTCCGCCCGCGCTTCAGCGGTCGCGAATGCCGCCATGGCCGGTGGTCATATCGATGAAGAAGCCATCGACGCCATTGCCGAGCAGGCGGAAGCTGAAGTGGAGCAGATGATGGATCAGCAAGAACAACAGCAGGACATGATGCGGGATGTACGCGAACAAAAACGCGATTTAGAACGTGAATTCCGCGATTTAGAACGCGAAAAACGCGATATCGATTTTCAAAGCAAAGTCGGCAAACTGGATGCTGATCAGCAAAAAGAGCTGACCAAAATCAACACTAAAAGTGCTGAACTGAAAAAACGCATGGATGAAATGCAGCAAAAATACAGTGTGATGGAGCAGGAATATCAGAAAAAACGGGTTGAGCAGGCCAAAATTGCCGCCGAAAAACAAAAAGAGCTGATCGCGACCATCAGTGTCAATTTTGCCAATACTCTGTGTGATTACGGCGCCAGTTTACGTGAGCTGAAAGACAACGAGTTTGTGTCGTTACAGCTGTCGAATTCGCACGGCCGCAATAACCAGGATATTTATTGGGTGTTTAAAAAATCTGATATTAATCAGTGCGTCACTGGCAAGTTAAACACTGAGTCGTTACTGAAAAAAGCTGAGTATTATCAGTATTGATGGTAAAGCTCTGCCGTCTGGTTAGGATGAAAGAATTTAAGTAAATGAACTTGGTAAAGGTACGATGGCGCTAAGTACATCGTACTTTTTCATCGGACAGTCCTGTACGATCGATATGTGGAGTTCGCTCGAAGAGTGGCGTACTGCCGCTTCGCGGCGAGTAACGCCCTACCATTTTTCAATATAAAACAAGACGTTAATAGCACAACTTCCACCGTAGGGCGTGACTCGCCGCAGGCAGTCCGCCATTGCTTTGTTAAACCATTGCGCGTATTTTCTGGTAGCAAGTCGCCCGCTTGTTCAGCCTTAAGCAAAAAGGAATTGCTAAAAAGTACATCTCAAAAAGTTAAGCAGCTGAACTTTCGATTATTTCATCAGTCTGGATTGCATCGATTATTTTTCTAGCGCTGTAAATGTTTGATAATTTAGCAAAAGCTTTGGGCTGGTCGGCATTGCTCCATCTATTAGTGATTGCGGTGCTGTGGTACACGCATCGGCCGGCAAAGGTCGTGGCGCAGCCAAGGGCGATCGAAGCTTTTGTGTATCAGGCAATTCGGCCGAAGCCGCCAGCAGTTACTCCAAAAGAAGTGGCGCCGGTAAAGCCAGCACTCAAGCCAATACCCAAGCCAACTCCTACCGCTGTCAAAGCAAAACCTGTGGTCGAGCCAGCAAAGCCAATTACTGCGCAGCGAACCGCAGACCAACCTGCCGACGTGCCAGCCAACAAAGCAATCGACAATAACAGCACGCCAACCGAAGCCACCCACGTGACAAACCCGGCGCAAGAACCCCATGCCATGAGTCTGGCCGAGCGCAGCCTGGCGATCGCCACCCGGCGTCACAATGATATTAGCAATGAAGCTTTAGCTGCCAGTCAACAACGGCCACACCTGCGAGACCGCCCCGCTACTACCAGCAAGGTACAACTCAAGCCCGAGCACGCCGCCGCCAACGTACTGATGCAACTCAGTGACGGTAGCTTTGTCGAAAAAGTCGGTGACTATTGCTATCAAGCCAAACCGGGCGCTGACCTGCGCGCTGATATTTTCAGCATGAAACCCGTGCCTTGCGGTGAAGATAAAAATGCCGCTTTGTATAACAGGATTATGCGTAAGGTTGGCCAGGATCGTTGATGTCATCTTCAATGCCATCGTTCACTTCAGGCGCAGCTTTTAATCCGTTAAGCGTACGGCAGGTATTTGCGACTGTCGTAAAAATTCAATAATCTGCGGTTGATATTCCCTGACGAGCCCACCATGACCGCCATTTGCTATTTTCAAATGCTGATAACGATACTGATATTGATGTTGCTGCAACCGTTCCATCATCCGATCGGACATTTCACTGGATGGCCATAGCTCATCTGCAGTACCGGAAACAAATAACACGTTGGCCTGCATCTGCTGCACCGGGATCAGCGCTTGCTGGTAAGCCTGCTGATTTTGCATAGCAATTTCATGTCCTTGCCGAAAGTTGCCCTGCATCAGTGGTATCGCCGAACGCCAACTAAAAGGCACAAAAGGCATGGAGTGTCCCTGCCAGCTCCAGGACGAACTGGTGCTGTACCACTCTGGACTGCCAAACACCACCTCACTACCGACCACCGCAACCACAGTGCTGATTTGCGCTAACCTGCTGGCCAGTAGGAACGCCAACTCCGCCCCTTTTGACACCCCGAGCACTGACAAATTTTCTGCGTCGACGGCGGGGTTGCTGCGGGTGATTTCTATAACATCTAACACGCCGCTCAGCTCAATCCGATCCAATCCAGATGGAATACCCGGCAACCCAAAATAACCGACCACCAATAGCGCAAAACCGGCATCCAGATAAGCTTGCCGATCTGCCGCCCGCCGCGCGCTGGTCATGCCCATACCGCCTTCCGAACCACCCAATATCACCAAGAGCGGCGCCGGTCTTGCCGCACTTGCTGTAGCCGGTACATACAATTGGCTTTGCACCTTGCCCTGGTTGGATAAGGGTACAAAGGTGGTGATCAGCAGCGGTAGCTGGCTGCATAGCAACAATAATGTGAGTAATAAAATCGCTAACCTATTAATTTTGTTTATTTTTGCTGAGTTGGGTTTATTGGATGCGTTGGGCAATTTAGCAAACATAAGCCATTCCTTGGATGATTAAACCGGAGGCCTATTGTTTGTTAACCGCAGCTGTAAAGGCAGCGCAGATTGTCATCGAAGTTGGCTGACAAATGTCAGATTTGGGATGGGGTGTGGATTTTGGTTGGTGGCGAAGATAGCTGCAGTACTGAGCAGGAGGCTGGGGCACAGCAACGCAGACGCGCCGTGAATACATGGTTTTTATGTCAATGGGGTTTATGCAGCATCACTAGATGCGGGCCCGATCCGTACTCAAAAAGCCACAAACACCTGAGGCAAAAACCTCCGGTGCTTGTGGGTTATTAGATGATTTATGGCGGCGGTTAGGCTGCTTGGCCACAAAGATTAACGGTTGCACCTTTGCGTCGGCGATAGGCTAACCCGGCCAGACCTAAGGCGAGCAGGCTCAAGGAGCCTGGTAATGACACAGGGGATGGTGTTGCGTGGTGTATACGAACGAGAGCAATACCAAAACTAAGCGAACGATCATCACGATCTACATTTAAAAATAAATCAGACATGAGTAAAGCAAAACCATCTATCTGTTCAACGTCAAACATACTGCTATAACGCGAAGAACTATCATCCTCTATATATGCGTGATTGTAATAACCGTTGGCGTTATTATCGATACCATAGTGGGCGGCTGTGTAAAATCGAGCATCCTCTTTGATATCACAATTTTTGTCGGCTGGAGTCATACACACCTTCCATGGCCCAGAAGTGAAACCAAATAAATCGATAAACGCGTTAGTATCCCCAAGTTCGTCCTGACTCCAATCAATATCTGAGTACTGAATCATGTTTTCTTTGTCATGCCAATTACTGGCACCGAACTGAAACGCGTTAAATAGAGATGCCATCTGTAAATTGCTTGCCAGCGACCACCCTTTATGCGCTGCCAATGCTTCATTAATACTCATGCCCTGGGTGACATCCCACTTCAACCACTCCAAACCGCCACCGGTAACGATATTTGAGGAACTATCACGTGAATAACCTTTGTATTCGATAACAGCAGCTGGCGTAGACACACTGGCTAACAGCAAGCCAGCCAAGACGAAAAACTTACGTAACATTTCGCATTCCTATGGTTATCAATTGTTGCAAGTCAAAATAGCAAAAAATATGCCATGAACATATATTGTATAAGTATCAAAAACCTATACAAACTACGAACATCTAAACCATAGTGATTGTGTAAATTAAATGGACAGTTTTGGTGAGTGCTATTTAGAAGAGTATCAATAAATTCAATTGCTTGAAATTTAACCTACACCTCAAAAAGATCAGTCTTATCACCCTATGTTGCAAAACCTACGGCAACGCCAGCTGATAAACGTCCCCTTGCGCTTGCGCGCGCCGCACATACCAAAGTGCGTCCTGAGTCCACTGGTAATGATGCATAAACCGTTCTGGGGTGGGCAGCAGCAAGCGTGGTGGTAGCTCTGGCATGGCAACAGACCATTGCAGCAAGCCTTGACCTGGTTGGTAAAAATACAGCTCGCCGTTGGTGAGTTGCCAGTTCAGCCAGTTGATTTTGTCAAAATTCGCCAACATCAGCTGCTCCTGGCCATTGCGGTCTAATCGATACAAACCATCCTGATGGTATTTGCTGTACCAAAGCTCGCCTTGCCACTGGTAGCCGCTGTAACCACCTTGGCTGGTGAGTTGCGTAGATCGGCCAGTGGCACGGTCCAGCGACCAGAGCTGCCAGTCGCCACTTTGGGTGCTACTGTAGATCAGCTGTCCTGGCGCTTCCCCAAAATTTACTACCATCGCTTTAGCGGAAGCATCGAGGATTTGCTGCAGTTGGCCACTTTCGATTTCCAGCAGATAAATCGCACCTTGCTGGCTGAAGACCAGTTGTTTGCCATCATCTGACAATGTCAGGCGCACAAATTCGGCCGGTGGTGGCAAGGTTGCCAGCAGTTGTTCACTTTGCCCGGCGGTTTTGCGCCAGATTTGCTGCTCGCCCTGACGATTGGTTAAAAATACTAGCTGGTTAGCCGCAACCCTTGGCATCCAGTCAATGCGCGAACTGGCGATGATTTTCTGCGGTGCTGGCCAGTGGCCTGCGGCATCCTGTGTAGCTGTTGAAACTCCTGAAACTACATTAACTTCCGGCCGCGGTTGCCGCCAAATCTCCATTTTGTGCTGTGATATGCTGTACCAAAGCTGTCCGGTTTGCCAGAACAACGACTGCACTGGCGCGCCGGTATGAAACAGCGGTTGTGTTTTTTGCGTATCAACTTCCCAGCGACAAATTTGCTCGCCACAACCAAACAGCAGCTGATCGTCATTTTTCCAGGCAATCGTCTTCACGGCGAATGGCACTTGTTGTTCGGCCACTAACTGCATGCCCTGCCGCTGGTAAATCCGTAACACCGACTTGGCCTGCTCCAGATAACTGACCACCGCCAGCTTGCTGGCGTCAACGGATATCGCCAGCGCGACATCACCGCCCGGCGTCAGCGGTTGTGTGAGATGTTGGACTGCTTTGGTCGCCAGCTCCAGCCGCGATAGCGCATAGGGTTTGGTTTTATCGGGGCGTTGCCGGAAATAAAATGCCTTGCTGTCCTGTTGCCAACTAAGTTGCAGCTGACTGTCAAAAGGAAGCTCTAACAAGCGTTGGTCTGGAGTATTTTGCGCGGTGCCGCTGGCGCTCGCTGTGATCGGTGATGGGCGTAACCACAGCTGACATTCTTGCTGCTGACAAAGTTCGTACACTAGCCAATTGCGATCAGGACTTAAACTGGTATAGCGCAAATTTCCTGCCGGTACCTCAACTTGCAATCGCGGCAAAGCAGTGGCGGTTGTCTTATCGGTTGGCTGCAAAAACCAACGGCTGTGCTGTTCGTCTTGCTGCAAATAGGAAAACCACTTGCCATCAAGACTCAAGCTCAGCTGCGCTTCGACCCCTTCATCACTGGTCCGTGGCGTTGGTGCGGCAGTGACTGGGGCAGATCCGGATGTGGAATGTTGCTGCTGCCAATATAGATTGAGTAGCAGCAACATGAGCAACAACACTGGCAACCACCAGCCGCTGCGCTGGAGTATATTGACGTTGCTGCTGACAGGTTCAGGATTCACTTGCGTGCCTAACGCAGTTTGCTCCGGCATATCGACCGCAAGTTCTGTCGCTGGCGGCAATATCGTCACCGGCACCAACAAGCGATACCCTACTTTGGGCAACGTTTCCAGATAAGGTTGGCTGGCATCCAGCTGGGCGAGCTCCTTTCGTAGCAGCGACACCGCACGATTAATGGCGCTTTCGCTGACCACCCGGCCTTGCCACACCTGTTCAATCAATTGCTCCCGGCTCAACTGCTGCTGATCAGCGGTTAATAACGCCAGCAACAACTCAAAGATCCGCGGTTCCAGATAAAGTTGTTGCCCATCGACCATCAACAGCCGCCGCGTGGTATCGAAAAAAATGGTGCCCAGTTGCCAGTTATTCAACAGCTGAAACTCCAGGCAAAGCGGGCAGGAAAGCGAATTTTCGCTTGAGACTATTCGCCGGAGATAACAGGGAAAAAGGTAACCGTAAGCTTTTCATCACAATTAAATCAGTCCGGGTTGATGTTGCCACTAGCCGAACTGGCTTAGGCTCAGACTATCCGTTTGATAGTCAGGGTATATCGTCTTGTCATACCAACATATTTTTAAAAAGTCTGTCAATTTTTACGCAAAATTTTGTTACCGTCGAAACTACCGGCAAAGCTGGTTGCTGCTGATTTTTTTGTTATTCAAGCCGGTACAGGCGGCAACGCCAGTTGCTGAATCACTGGCGACAGCACCCAGCAAGCTGCCGCAGTATTCTGAATTGATCAGCAGCGGCACGCATAAATTTCATCTTCGGAAAATGGCACCAACTGCAACAACAACCGCAACCTTCGAAAACTTGCCGGTGGTGGTGTTACTGTCCGGTCCCAATCAGAATTTCCATGCCGACAGTGCCTGGTTCGCCTTGCTGCAACCGTTGCTGGCACAAAAATATCAGGTACTGGCGATTGACCGGCTCGGCAATGGTTTTAGTGACAATGCCGATGATGTTTCATACCGACGCTTCAGTCAGGATTTAGCGACGTTGCTGCCGAATTTAACCAAACAGCCGGTGATCCTCATCAGCTTTGCCAGTGCTAGCATTAGCGCCCGCTTGTTGCATCAGCAACAAACCATCCAAGGCCAAACCAACAGCCAGGTGCAAGCGATGCTGTGGATCGATCCGGATATTCCAACTCCAGACGCACTGGCCTTGTATCAAGGGTATCCGGTCGATTGGTACCAAAAAAATTTGCAGCAACTGTTACCGGAATTGGCCAAAGGCGTTTGGAACCAACGCACCAAAGATAAACTGCATAAGGAACGGGCGGAAATCGTGGCTTTGCTCAGCAGCGACAATACCACCATGATGGACTGGGGCTACTTCGACGCCATCAGCGGACAACGGCAATCACCGCAGCGCCAGCAACAACGCGCTATTGAAATTGCGAATTATGCCAAAGACTTAGACTTATATGCGGCGTTACCGGCCATCACCGATATTCCGGTAACGGTGATCGACAGCGATTTTGAAACGGCCGCCATCCAAGCTGATCCGGCGCAGGCGAAACAGCTGCAACAGTGGCAACAACAAGGCAGTGCATGGAGCCAGCACTTGGCGAAAAACTCAGGCGGGCAATATTTACCGCTGCAGCATAGTGATCATCTGGTGATGTTTCAGCATCCGGAAACAATTGTTGCGGCGGTGGATTGGCTCAGCGAAAAAGTCACAGTTTTCCCATTGAAAACCAAGCATTAAGCTCATCGCACATCAGACGGTCATTTGATGCTGTCCGGCTTCATGGCGGACTACCTCCGGTGAGTCCGCCCTACAATTTACATCACAATTAGATACTTACAGTAGGGCGCTCCTCACCGCGCTAGCGGTAGTACGCCGGAAGGTCATTTAACACCGTTCGGCTTCCTGGCGGACTACCTACGGTGAGTCCGCCCTACGCTCAAAAAACACTTAACATATTGTTTTAAAATAAAAACTGTAGGGCGCTACTCACCGCGCTAGCGGTAGTACGCCGGATGAGCAGCTGCCGATTGCAACCCCAAAATCGCCGCACCGCGTTCACCGGAAGCGGCACCAAATTCGGCTTTTTTCAATAGCGGCACTTCTGCGCCTTCAAATAAATGCCGGGCAATCGCTTTTGGCAAGGCAGCGTGTATTTCATCAAGATCCGACAAGCCGCCACCGATCACGATCACATCCGGATCATAAGCCAGCACCTGACTGGCCAGACAGGCGCCCAAAGCGTCCATATAACAATCAAAGGTATGGCGCGCCACCACGTCACCACTACGAAAGGCGGTGATCCAATCATAAGTTGTCAGGTTTTGCTGGCTGAAATGGCTGTATAACCGCGCCAGACCGGTGCCGGAAATATAGGTTTCGGCGCAGCCTGTTAAGCCACAACCACATTGGTATAGCGGCAGCTGATATTGCAACAGAACCCGCCCGGCCACCGATTGATGGCCAAACTCCCCCGCCAGTTGTTGCAGCCCTTGATACAATTCACCGTTTACGCAGAGGCCACCACCGGCGCCAGTGCCTAAAATCACGCCAAAGACCCGGCTATAGCCACGACCAGCGCCAAGCATCGCTTCCGACAATACAAATAACCGGCAATCATTGCCAAGCGCCACTGGCCGCTGTAAGCGTGCTTTTAAATCTGCCGCCACTGTCCGCTGATTTAAACAAGCAACATTCGATGAAATCACCACGCCTTTGGACGCAACCACGCCAGGCAGCGCGATGCCAACCGGCGCACGTTTGCCCAGAAATTGGTCAGCTTTATCGATTTGCTGCGCAATGGTCTGTAAAAACTGCGGATAATCCTGAGTCGGCGTTGGCACTCTCCAACGCTCAAGTAATTGAAATTGTTCGGTAAAAACTGCAATTTCAATTTTAGTTCCGCCTATATCCAAACCGTACACCATCAGCGGTTTCCTCGGGCAGCAGCCAATGCTGAGTTTGTTGTTGTTGCCTGGGCATGAGACATCGCGTTAGTCACTGAGTGAGACACCGAATTAGATAAAGACTCAGGCAGCGGATAAATCGTCACACCCTGCACCACCCGGTTTACCTCGCCGCCAGGGCAGGGATTATCGGGGCTGATGCCAAGCTGCAAGGCTTTGTAAAACGCCAACGTTTGGCAGTATACAATATATGGAAAGGCAGTCCAGACGTCTGGCATCTCTGGTGCACCGACTTCGGGCGCCGACCACTCGGCGACATCCAGCACGGTGATCGCCAGCGCCCGGCCATCAGAGCGCAGCTCCTGCACTAAATCCAAATCATATTGCTGACTATACCGATCGGTCGATTTCAGCACCACAATTTGGGTATGGCCATCAACCAGCGATTTTGGCCCATGCCGAAAACCGAGCGGGCTTTCAAAATAACTGCCAATTTGCCCTGAGGTCAGTTCCAGATATTTCAGCGCTGCTTCTTGCGCGATGCCTTTTAGGCAACCAGCCCCCAAAAATACCATCCGGCGGCATGACGTCTGCGCCAACTGCCGGATTTGCTCCTGTTGCCGCAACACTTGTTCACTGAGCGCAATCGCCTGTTGCATCGCGCTAGCATCCGGTGCAAATAACAACAAGGTTGCCAATAACATACCGGTGAAACTACTGGTCATGGCAAAACTTCGATCATGGCAGGCATCCGGTAACAACCATAAAGCACAGTTCGATTTGCCTTTGGCAAAGGTTGCCAACTGCCCCTGCGCATTACAGCTAATCATTAAATGAAAACTGTGCGCCACCCTGGCATCCACCACCTGCAACGCCGCGACACTTTCCGGACTGTTACCTGAGCGGCCAAAACTAACCAATAAAGTCGGGACTTCAGCACAAAGATACAGATCCGGATGACTGACTAAATCGGTGGTACTGACCGCTTCAACCCGCTGGCCAGCCAAAGGTAACTTATTGATTAAATGCGGAACCACCGTCTGGCCGATATAAGCCGAAGTGCCGGCGCCAGTGAAAATAATCCGTAAATCCGGCTGCTGCAACAACGGCTGTAACCAGTTGCGTAACGCTAATTCCTGGTCTGAAAATTCCGCCGCCAGCTGTTGCCAGATGGCCGGTTGCTGGGAGATTTCCTGCGCGGTAAAACCCGCACCCATTTGCTGTAATTGCGCTGCAGTGAACCCAAGCATCGTTGACCTTACTTCTGAACTAACCACGACCATACTCCTACCAAAAACTGTCTTTACACTTCAAAGCTTTCAGGCGGCCACTGCCCGCCCACAAGCCGCGGCATATCGTGCTGTCACCTGGCGGATTTTGTGTTGGATCAACGCCTGTGGTGTCGCAATCAGCTCTCCGTTTAACACCGCTTCATATTGCACCGGCAAGAACTGACTGAGCAGCGGCAATGGGATCGATACCCCAGCCAGGTTGTGACAAAGTTTATCCACAGCAGTGGCAATCGACGGCAAGTTCCAGTAATAACGGATGCGATCGCTGTAGCTAAACTGGCGTAACAACGATTGCTGATCAGCACTCACCTGATAAAACGCTTGCCAATAATTGGGCTGGCGCTGCATCTCGCGCTCACAGACCGCAATCAGGCAGGACTGTTGTTCGACCGGCAGCAGTTGTTGTTCAATTAAACAAAGCGCAAATAAGGCTTCACGCAGCGCAAAGGTCAGCTGCGGCCCAACTTTTAAAATCGCAAAATGCTGGCGTACCAGTTGCGTATAAGCCTGGGCGGGTTGGTAATCGGTGGAATGGGCTTCAAACACTACATGCGGGATATCACGGATAAAACCGGCCAACGCGGCGGTTTTATCCATCTGAAAATGATGGACTTGGGTGTTGTCGAACTCGACGCCGGGCTGTACCACGACGGCAATCACCCGTTGCCAGACGACGTCGGTTAACCCGGCGGCGGCAAAGGCCTGTTGATGGTCAGCCAGGGTTTTTGCCACATGCGCGACTGAAGTGACTTCCAGCGAAGTTTCTAAACTAGACACGCCGCCAGGCGCCGGTACTTCGGTGCCCACCACATAACAAAGTTCACTCTGGCCAAAGTGGCTAAGAGCCGTTTGTTCGGCCACCAGACACAACTGCGCCGCCCGTTCGGCAATCGCCAAATCGGACAGCGGCAACACATCGTCCGCACAAGCCATGCTGGTGTCTAAATGAATTTTCTGAAAACCAGCCGCCACATAAGCACTGATCAACTGCTCGGCCTGTGTCATCGCAGCTGCGGCTGGCTGCTGTTTCCAACAGACCGGACCTAAATGGTCGCCGCCAAACAAAATTTGTGACCGCGCGAGCGCCACTTCATCGGCCAGCTTATACACAAAATCTATAAAATCAGCAGGTTGCATCCCGGTGTAACCACCATATTGGTTCACCTGATTGGCCGTTGCTTCAATCAGTAAGGGGCTGCCATCTTGCTTTGCCTGTGCCAGCGCGGCCTTAAGCACCTGGGGGTGCGCCGAACAAACCGAATATATTCCCAAGGGCTGACCCGCTTTGTTGGCGCGGATCAAATCAAGCAAAGCTTTCATAACACTCCTGTTAACTGATAATTTGCACGTGCACCCCCATCCGGGTCAGTTCTTCGACAGTCCCGGCCGGAATACCGGCATCGGTCACTAAGGTATGCACCTGGTTTGCCGCGCAAATCAGATGAAAACCCCGACGTTCAAATTTTGACGAGTCGGTGACCACAATAATTTCCCGTGCCACTTCACACATCAGCCGATTCAGCGTGGCTTCTGCTTCAAAGTGGGTCGAAAGGCCGGTGCGAATATCAAACCCATCAACACCCAGCACCACTTTATCGAACTGAAAATGCCGTAACGCCTGTTCCGCCTGCGCGCCGTAAAACGACATCGACTTTTTACGCAGCAGACCACCGGTCATCATCACTTCAACTTTTTCAAACCCGGCCAATTCAGAGGCGATGTTCAGACCATTTGTCATCACAATCAGATTTTTATGCTCACTCAGGCAAGCCGCCACTTCTTCGGTGGTGGTGCCGGAATCGAGAATGATCCGCTCATCGTCGGCGATCAGCGCCGCGACCGCCCGGCCTAATTTTTGTTTTAAGTCCGAATGTTTTTGCCGCTTTTCTTTGAGCGACAACTCCCGGCTTAAATCATCATTCACCATAGCGCCACCACGTGAGCGCACCACCAGCCGTTTGCTGTCGAGCGTGGCCAAATCGCTGCGAATGGTCACTTCCGACACGCTAAACCGCTGCGCTAACTCGGCCACCGACACTTTGCCCTGCGCTTGCGTCAGCCGGACAATTTCCTGCTGCCGCTCAATCGTATTTAAACTCTCCACCCCTGCTCCCTGCCCGTCTTGGGCTGCTTGGTTTGTACCATACCATCAAAAAATAAACTTTCAATAGCTTTCGTTTTCGACAATTCAAAAGCGCCACTATTTAAAAATCAACATAACAGCATGCAAAAATACAAAAAAGTAAACTAAATTACTGTTTTTAAACGATTAAAAATAAAAACCCAAAGTCAGCGCTGATTTTCGATAGAAGTTTCAGATCTATTTGAATCGAAAATACGGCTAAAAACATATAAATGAAAGCAAAATATAACTTGCGATAATTTTCGATTTGACGATATAACAGCGTATCGAAGGTTTTACTTGCCGTAGTCGTCGACAGTTATTCGACGGTTATCGCCAAAAAGTCACTGTTTTTGCGTTGTGACTGAGTTTACGCCAGCCAAGCGTAACTGCGATATGGGCAATTCGGGAATTTCAAAACAAAAAATAACAAACCGGAGGGGAGTATGTCAGTTCGCAACATATCGCAGGGAGGGAATTTGGTAAATCAATAGCCACATGTGCGGTGAAGTCGTGCAGATCCTGACTCTGGTTGTGGTTGAAGTGGCTATAGAGACAACGAAAAAGTCTGCGCCACTACGATGTTCAAAGAGTCGCGTATTACTGCCAGCCTCTACAGCACAGGCTATAAAATGTGTCACAGGTTCAAAGTTATGAAACTTGAACCAGCAAATATTTCGAACAATTTCGAAAATAACATACAACCCACTAGCTCCAATTTGCAAAACAAAAATAAAACACAATAAAATCATTCAAAATCAATGCATTGCAGAAATTTCCACTAAGGAATTGAAAAAATAAATCTATAATTACTTCGACTCACCTCCATTGCCGAAATATTTTGCAAGTTTCGATCATTGACCAAAATAAAAATTGAAGGTATAAAAATCAGGCCTGCAACAGGCAATTATCTTTTTTGCTACACATGGAGAGTATATGAAAACGTTAAAAAAAGTAGAGTTCAAACATCTGAGTCTTGACCAAAATGAGTTACCTATTCAGGTGACCAGTGAAATCGGCGGTGGTGCCCGCACACTGCCACCTACAAATCCAACTGGTGCCTGTCAGACCTCAAAAGCAACCAGTAACTGTATCTCATGTATGCCTACGCAGTGGGTTACCGGATGCAGAGACTAACAGGTATTTGAGAACGGGGACTCCCCTGCTTTTTGAGTAAACAAATAATGGAGTAGTCTGACTACTCCATTTATGGAATGGCGTATGACTTCAGCTACGGTAATTCAGCACTATATTCATCAGATTCAAAAACAGACGGCATCGGCAATTTCCGAGTGTACCGCTCCTGGTCTGCTAACCGGGAAAGCTGGCATTTTGTTGTTTCTGTATCACACCGCCTATTCTGATCAAAATCTAATGGAGCTGGAACTCGACGTTTTGTATCAACATTTACACAGTGAGCAACTGGATTACTCCTATTGCAACGGCATTGCCGGTATATGTTGGTTTCTGGAACACCTGAACCAACATAACTCTGTATATGATCCCGATATGCTAAACGAAGTAGACACATTGTTGACCCATGTCGTGCACAAAGACCTTTACGGTAATGAAATTGAGTTGTTGCAGGGGTTGTCTGGTATTTCGGCATATTTTGCAAAACGCTCACTTCGGACTGACCAGAGCAAATTTTATGAACTGTATCTGGCAAAGATAACGATAAAATCTGTCGGAGTTGCCGCAGGAAGCTGCTGGGAACAGCCAGAGGAATCAGTATTTCGTAACCGACCAGCCACCGAATCCGAATACAATCTTGGATTTGCTCATGGAATTCCTGGAATTATTGCCTGTATTGCGCCGGCACTACGCTACCCTTCCTGCCATGCGCACGCACAAAAACTGCTTGGTCATGCATACCGGTGGCTACAATTTCAAGCCCGGCCTACGGCATGTCGATATGGCTATTTGGCTGGCGACACCGCATTGACAAGGCCGGGGTGGTGCTATGGGGATCTGACTATTGCTGTCAGCGGGCTGCAGATTGCCCGGCTGATGTCTGATACAGCGCTAGCTAAATCCTTTCTGGATTTAGCGTTCGAGACCATAACAAATGCAGAGGCGTATGCAAAGACTGATGATCTCACACTGTGCCACGGCCATGCTAGTTTGTATGTACTCTATTTAAAAATGTACCAGCTGACTGATGAGTATATTTTCAGGCTGACTGCAGAACAGCATAAAACCAATTTACTCAAAGAGTTACCTCTATTACTTGAAAATAGCTCCACACACGACTGTAGTTTTCTTAACGGGCTGGCAGGGATTGGCCTGGCTTTATCTTCTTGTATCAACAACCTGGACTGGCTGGATGTTTTAATGGTGATTAACAGTGCAAAAAACTGACATGTATTTAATTGCCAGAGTAAACAGCCTCAGTCTGGAGGCTTTTCAGACATATAAAACCGGTCTGGAGCATCACTGTATTGAGACTGTCGGTTTGTTGTTGAATGATCCGTTAATATCTGTGGCAATTGCTTATGCCGCACCAGATTTATTGCAACGTCTGCAGCTCAAAGCAGCAACTGGCAACATTTCTGATAAAGACATTTGCACTATAAAAAAATATTTGATCCGTATGGCTTTCCGACCAACACCATTCGGTTTTTTCTCCGCTGTAGCCCCTTTGACATGCGCTGACAGTAACCGAATTCTTTGTCATCCTGATCAATTTCAGGCTTATGTCAGCAGAAAATCGCAGATATTGCTATCCACCGACGCAACTATTTTATCCCGAGGCTCCGCGCCTCTTTTTCTGAATCCGACCCTTTATTTTTGGCAGCAAAAGGTCAGATATCTGCAGCAACACTGGCTGGATTCTCAAGCTCATTTTAAACTCAGTGAAATAGCCCTTGAAGACGATCTGGCGACGTTGCTTAGTCAAATCCGGCATGTCACTAATGTTTCTGAGCTTGGTCAACTGATCCGTCAGATCAGTCCTGGAACATCAGCAGAAGAAGCAATCGACTACATCAAGCAGCTGGTTGACTATGACGTATTATCCACTTGGGGCGGTATTACATTGACTCCGGCAGCCACTGAATCGCAGTGGACGCTGACAGCGATTCTGCCCCCCCCGGCACAGGCACATGCATCATTACGTCCTGATCACTTTGTTAATCTACAGGCATCTTTCAGTCAAAACACGTTATCAGAGAGAGATTTACGACAATTTTCTAAAGATCTGTACTTCCTTGACTCTTTGGTTTACCCGCGGAAACAACATCTGCCAGAGTTGTTTAAACAAGAATTTCTTCGACGCTACGAAAACAGCGCCGTACCATTGCTGGAAGTGCTGGATACTGACAACGGAATCACCACATTTGGCGGCACAGTTGTCCAGAGTGAGTGGTTAAAATCTCTTAAACTGCGGCAAAAAGGTGATGGCAATTCACCAGTACAGTTCAAAGCCAGCATGCTTGATGAATACATTATCAGGCAGATTACCGCCGGTGCTCAACAGCAATCCTCCACGCTGGATTTGGCTGATGCTAAACTCACATTTGGGGCGGGGATCCAACATCGTTACGCCGCGACCTCCGGCTTGCTGGTCAATTTATTTGTCGATGCAGATGACAAATTGCTAATTAATTACTGTGGATCATATGGGCCTACTTCGATTCTCTGGCATAGCAGATTCAGCCCGTTATTAGGTGATGAACTTTTACATTCACTGCAGAATTCCATAAAAGATGAGCAGTGTTTCAATCCTGAATTGATTTATGCAGAAGTATTGTATGTCGAAAATCTCAGGCAATTGGATGTGATACGGCGACCGACATGGTATCAATATGAAATTCCGTTGTTTGTTGCACCTTCCGTAGCACCAGAATTTGTGATCATGCCAGCGGACTTACTTGTTTACCTAGATAACGATGAGATTTGCCTCTATAGCATCAAACTCAAAAAACGGGTGATCCCCAGAATCTCATCTGCTCACGCCTATCAGCATCAGCAATTGAATTTGTATCATTTTTTCGGCATGTTACAAAACCAAAACGCGCGAACTCCTGCGTTCCAGTTACCACCGGTAGTAACGCAGCTGCACTATCTACCACGTATTCAGTATCGAAATATCATTCTGCAGAAAAAGCGCTGGCTGGTCCCAGCCAGTGATATTACTGGTCTGGCAAAGCAAACAGCTGCAGGCCGCCTGCAGCTACTGAATCTGCTGCAGCTTGACCGGTATATCAGTTTTGGCGAGGCGGATCAGATCCTGAGATTGGATTTGCATTCTGATACCGACTTAAAAATTCTGTTACAGCAGAATCACCCCATATTTGAATTGTATGAATCATTATCAGATCAATACACTAGCCTTATCCAATGCAGTCAGGGTATGCATTACAGTAATGAAGTCGTTATCGCACTGCAACCGCCAGTAAAACCCTATCAGCCCAAGCCTGCGGCTGAGGCAATACACAGACTACAACCATCCATACTTCCACCCAGCGGCTCAGAGTTATATGTCAAAATCTATGGTTCGGTAACGACACTTGAGTGTGTGCTGAATTCAGCTGAGTTGCGACAGATAATTACAACTTATCAAGACTATATGTTTTTTTTCGTACGATATGCCGATCCACGACCTCATCTGCGGCTCAGGCTTCTAAGAGCGCCTGAATCAGTGACACCAACGATGGATTACAGTGCAATTTTTGCTTTCCTGAATCAGATACAGCCAGGCCGCACGGAAATTGAAGTCGCAGTTTATAAAAGGGAAGTCAGTCGTTATGGCGGATATGCCGGAGTTCTGTTAGCTGAAGCCATTTTTTCAGCAGACAGCCGATACCTTCTGAGTCTGTATTCTGGGCAAAAGCTGACTACCGAATCAGATCGGATGTGGCAATCATTCAAATTTCTGGATCAAATACTAACCCTGCAAATGCAAACAAATACGGACAAAGCTGCAGATTGCTACCGTATTTTCAACTCTTATCTTGCCGAGTACACGAATCCTACAGATATCCTGAAACATTTATCTGCATTATACCGCCTTCACAAAAGCCAGCTGGTACTGTTGCTGAGTGACCCTTTCAGAGAAGACGCACCGCAAGAAGCCCAGTTCCGCACCAGGCATCTTGCACAATATTATAAATTTCTGACCAGCCACTGTACCGAAGTGACCTCAGCAGCTCTCACTGCTGTTTTCCACATGCACTGCAACAGAATGTTTGTTCATTACGGACGAGAGCTCGAAATGCTCTGCTACGGTCTGGCCTATAAAACCTATAAAGAACTGTCAGTACAGGAGAGCGGCAAATGATTAGCGTAATTATTCCATTTTTGAACGAAGGTGAAAATATACGCAAAACGCTACACAGTTTATTTGATAGCTGCGATTTGACTGACATAGAGGTAATCTTGCTGAATGATTTGTCTACAGACAACTATGATTACGATTCGCTAAGTCACGAATTTTGCGTCAGATATTATCAGAATAGTTCGCGACTTGGTGTTTCCGGCAGTAGAGAACGTGGCGTTAAACTTGCCAGTAATAACATCATCTTGTTTTTAGATGGTCATATGAAATTTTTGCAGCCGGATTGGGCCAGTAAGTTGGTGAACCATGTCATCAACCATCCTCAGCATCTGTTTTGCTCTGTTTCAGTGGCGATTGACGATAACTGGAACATAAATCCCGAAAGTCCAATTGGGGCTGGCTGCACCATTGATCTTTCCACTGAGTCAAGTCGACTGCTTGACACCGTTTGGTTGCCGTTCGTAGCTGATAACCCGGCAATTCCCTGCATTATGGGAGCGGCCTATGCTTTTGATAAGAATTTTTATCTACATCTGCGAGGGCTGCACGGACTTGCCCAGTGGGGTTACGATGAGCAATTCCTTAGCATTAAGGCATATCTGGCTGGCGGTCAGTGTACTTTGATGAGCGATATCATTGTGGGCCACTTGTACCGGCCAGTTCAACCCTATATTAAACCAATGATGCATATTGAATATAACAAAATTGTTTGTTTATACGTTTTGGATCTGGTTCCGTTTACAGACATCAAGCGGACTTTTTACACAAACCCATTATTTGAACAAAACTGGCAAGCGATTGAAAATCTTCGCTTACAAATCAAGTCCGAACTGAATCAACGTAGCATTCAGGAATTCATTGAGTTTAACAACAAATATATGGTGGAAATACTTGAGCGCTCCTGTCACTGAGCGAGTGGAGCCTACCTGGTTGATCGACATTTTTATATATTCAATATTAAAATCAATACCTTAAAAGTATATCGACTAAGTATACATTTGCATTATGTTGTTGGCTGCAGCGGAAAGCGATACCCTTGAGAATGCATTGTACCCAGGAGCGAGACTAATGCGGTTGTCCATCACATTTCGTTTTTTCATTATGAAAGAGGTTGTTCCATGGCTATTCGTTGTCGTTACACCTTATTAGCGCCTGCAGTGTTAGCACTTGCGATCAGTCAGGCGTTGGCATTTAGCGCAGTCGCCGCCCCCATCGGCAATTTACAGCACATTAGCGCCGAAACCGGCCAGGTTGAGCTGAAGACCGATCAACAGATCCGACTGCAAATTCAGCTGTTAAAACCGGGATTATTCCGGCTACAAGCTGCAGCTGCCAATGACGGTGCCAAAAACAGCAACAGTCCGTTCCCTGGCCCTGGCGATAAGGCCGCCGCCATCGTGATTAAAAACGATTACGCCAAAGTCGAATTCAGCCTCCATGACAAGGGCGATTATCAGCTGCTGCAAACCAGCGCCATGGCACTACGCATCTACAAACAACCGCTGAAATTCGCCTTATATCATGCCGATAATCAAAGGCTGATTTTTGAAGAGTTACAACCGCTGGAACTGGCGAAAGACTTAAGTTTCCAGACATTAAGCAGCGATCCGCAAGAGCGCTTTTTTGGCGGTGGCCAGCAAAATGGTGCCTTTGAATTTAAAGGCAAAACCATGGAAATTTCCTATTCCGGCGGTTGGGAAGAAGGTGACAGACCAAGCCCGGCGCCATTTTTTATGTCGAGCAAAGGTTACGGTGTGCTGCGTAACAGCTGGGCTAACGGAAGTTACGATTTTCGCTCCAGTGAGTACATCAACCTAAGCCACCACGAACAACGTTTTGATAGTTATTATTTTGTCGGCGACTCCATCAAAAACGTGCTGGCCGACTACACCGAGCTGACCGGCCGCGCCAGACTTATTCCGCGCTGGGCCTTTGAATACGGCGACGCCGATTGCTACAACGACGGCGATAACGTGAAAAAACCCGGCACCGTACCCGACGGCTGGAGCGACGGCCCGACCGGCACCACGCCAGATGTGATTGAAACTGTTGCCAAAAAATACCGTGAACATGACATGCCAGGCGGCTGGATTTTACCGAACGACGGCTACGGCTGCGGTTACACCGACTTACCCAAAGTCGTGGCTGGCCTGGCCAAATACGGTTTCAGAACCGGCCTCTGGACCGAAAACGGCGTTGATAAAATCGCCTGGGAAGTCGGCACCGCCGGTTCCCGCGCGCAAAAACTCGATGTCGCATGGACCGGTCAGGGTTATCAGTTTGCACTCGACGCCAATAAATCCGCTGCTGACGGCATCCTCAACAACTCAGATTCAAGACCCTTTTTATGGACAGTGATGGGCTGGGCCGGTATTCAACGTTACGCAGTGACCTGGACCGGCGACCAATCCGCCAGTTGGGACTATATCCGCTGGCATATCCCGACCTTAATCGGCTCGGGTTTATCCGGTCAGGCTTACGCCACCGGCGATGTTGACGCAATTTTTGGCGGCAGCCCGGAAACCTATACCCGTGATTTGCAGTGGAAAGCTTTTACCCCGGTGCTAATGGGCATGTCGGGCTGGGCCAAAGCGGCACGTAAACATCCGTGGTGGTACGACGAACCTTATCGCAGCATCAACCGCGATTATCTGAAACTGAAAATGCGGCTGATGCCTTATATGTATACCGCCGCTTATGAAGCGGAAATTACTGGCGCGCCGATTTTACGTGGCCTGATGTGGGATTATCCGAATGATCCAAACGCGCTGACCGAAGCCCATAAATATCAGTTTTTAGTCGGCAAGGATTTACTGGTAGCGCCGGTGTATCGGTCGATGGCGGCCAGCAAAGGCTGGCGTAAAGATGTGTATTTGCCACAAGGTCAGTGGCTTGACTACTGGGATGGCCGGGTGGTCGAGGCACCTGCAGCTGGTATCAAGCTCGACTACAAAGTCGATTTAAAAACCATTCCGCTGTTTGTCCGCGCCGGCGCCATTCTGCCAATGTATCCGGTATCGTTATATGACGGTGAAAAACCCAAAGATGTACTGACGATAGATATTTATCCTTATGGCGAAAGCAGTTACCTGATGTATGAGGATGATGGCAATACCCGCCAGTATCAGCAGGGAAAATTTAGTCAGCAAGCTTTTACCGTCAAGGCGCCTGCAGGCAAAGCCGGTGACATTCAAATTGAGATTGCGCCGGTCAGTGGCGACTATCAGGGACAAGAGCAGCAACGGCAATATCAGTTGCAGGTGCATAGTAGAGTGAAACCAGAGCAGGTGAAACTGGCTGGCTCGGCACTGCCGCAACTCAAAGACGCTGCCGCTTTTGCCAAAGCCAACAGTGGCTGGTATTTCAGCAGCGAAAAATACGGGGTGATTTATGCCAAAACTGAAAAAGTCTCTATTCGCGAAGCCTTGCAGTTTGAGCTGACGATCAATCCTGCACTGACGTTAACGCAAACCGCAGGTTATCCGGCAGCACCAGAGCTCGGCAACGCCATCGCCGCCGATAGTTTGCTGGTGCTGAACCGCCCGGCTGAAGAATCAGGCCATCTACTGGAAAACGCCTTTGATGGTAATCCAACCACCTGGTTTAGAACCAAGCGCGACCAAGCGCTGAAAACCGGTGCCCACGAATTTACGCTGGCGCTTGGGGAGCGGCGGATGGTCAACGGTTTTGAAATTGCGCCAAGGAATGACCAACACTGGAAATATGGTCAGGTGCGCGATTATGAAGTCTACATCGCCGACAACAACGGCGAATGGGGCGCACCGGCACATCGCGGCAGCTTAAAAGTGCAGCAGACCAGCCAAAAAGTCGAATTTCCAGCCAAAGCCGGTACCTTATTCAGATTCCGGGTGCTGAGTACTCAGGATCAGGCGGAAGATGGCAGCGCGCTGGATCCGATGGTGACGGCGGCCGGGGATGAAAAAACAGCCGATGAAAAAGCTGCGGACGCCAATAAAACAAAACCGGCCATTGCCAAAGCTTTTAACGCCCTGCTGCCGACACAAGTGACGCCGATCACCATTTCTGAATTTAAAGTACTGGAGCAACCGCTGCCCAATCAGCCGCAGTTGCAACAGCCATTGTCGGAAGTGACAGCGAGTATCATTGAAAACAGTCGTGGTTCGGTGGAACTCAATAGCGCCAACGGCGGCAAAAAAGCCAAAGATGGCGGCCAAATGCAAATGAACGGACTGAAGTTCCGCAAAGGCTTAGGGGTAGCCGGACAGAGCCGGATTGATTACCCGTTGGCTGGCCACTGGCAATTGTTCCGTGCCGATGTCGGCATCGACGATAGCTGCCGCCAGCATGGCAGCGTGCAGTTCCAAATCTATGGCGATGATCAGTTACTGTACGATTCAGGCACCTTGCAAGCGCCAGCGGTGGTGAAACCACAACTGGATATCCGCGGCATCAAACTGCTGAGCCTGCGTACCACCGCCGGTAACAACAAAATCTGCGCCAACTGGGCCAATGCCATGCTGATTGGTTTTGCCGGGGATAAAGTGGGAAAGTAAACCAAAACTGACTCCCCAGTAACAAGGATAAAAGCCGCACTCAAACCAGTGCGGCTTTTTGTATACGACAACGACCGCTCAAAGCGACGGTCAGCAATCAACGACTGCCCTCACAAGCCCCTTCCACCAACGACTGCGCATTAATCCGATAACGCTCCTGCAACAAGTGGTATTTGTCATCTTGCAACACCGCTTTTAGCGCAGCATCAAAGGCTTTGGCGTCTTCGGCTTTACGAAAAGCCGCGCGGTAATAGCTAGCCGGAAACAATGGATGAATTTTAACTTGTTGCGGCGGTGAGATTTTATCGTGATGGTAATAAAAGATATTCACGTCCATCACCAGCGCCTGCACCCGTTTTTTGTGCAGCGACTCCACCTGACTGCTTTGCTCGACGGTTTCTCGGTATTTATACGAATTTTCAACGGCTTGCCGGTAATCATCACCCAGCAGCTGCGAAGCATTTTGAAACGCTAATAACGACAAGTCGCGCAAATCATTGAATTGCATAATAGAAAGCGATTCGGCTTCCAGACTCACCACCACATTTTGATAGCGAATATAGGGGCAGCTGTAAAACAGCTCGGATTGGGCATTATTCATCGGCTGCAAGGTGGCGATATCGCCGATCCCCTGCTGCAATAAAGTTTGGATCCGTTTATTCGGCACGTGGGTGAATTCAGCGCGGTAGCCCATTCGCAGCACGATTTCACGCAGTAATTCCAGCTCAAAACCGTCTGAGGTTTCAATTTGCACATAAGGGGGTTTATTCATGCCAACCAGCACCTGCAGCGGTGGTTTTTCCTGAGCCTGCGATGTCAGAGAAAACAGCAACAACAGAAAGCAACCCATTTTGATCATGCGAACATCCGTCAGCGCCAATACTGAGGTAAGCATAGTTGGCAACTCTACTTTAGATCCAGCAACAACCTGAACAATCTGCTGGCGGATGCGAACAATGGTCGCAGCCACTGTCGCTAGAAAAAGTTTCCGGTTAGGATAGGTTTTTATAATTCTGTTATTCAGTGAGTTACGCAACCTATGCGCATTTTCGGCTCTATCCGCTTCTGGCGAACCTTTCACTTGTGGCTGAGTTTATTGTTATCGTTGCAGCTGTTAGCCTGGTTTGGCAGCGGGCTGGTGATGTCCATCCTGCCGATTGATGAAGTGCGTGGCGACCATTTACGCGCGCCGGTGCCGCCCATCAATTGGCAACTGGCGAAAATGTGCCCAGCACAATTACCAGCACACACCGGTGGGTTAAGTCTGAGACAACGTGGCGAGATGCCGGTTTATCAACTGGATCACGATGGGAAATTACAGTTTTTCAATGCGCTGGATGGCAGTGCGCTACCACCGTTAACAGAGCCGGAACTGCGGGTCATGGCACAACAAAGTTACAACGGCACCGGGACTATCCATAGCGCGCAATTAATCGATGAATTACCACTGGAAGCCCGTGGCCTGCCAACACCCGTCTGGCAAGTCCAGTTTAACGATACCGACAACACCGTATTTTACCTGGAGCCAACACTCGGCCAGGTGCTGCGGGTGCGCACCGATAACTGGCGGTTATTCGATTTTGTCTGGATGCTGCATATTATGGATTACGACGAACGGGACGATTTTAATCACGGCTTGTTAATCGCCAGCTCGGCGCTGGCTTTGCTGTTTACGATCAGTGGCTTAGTGCTGCTGGTGTTGACACTGCGCCGTAAAGCAGCGCGTCCGCATTAAACTGCTCGCTTCTTTGGTAAATGACGTCGGCTTGCCTATACTGCAATAGAGCAGCCACCCGCGGAGTTTTATCATGGACAGTAGTCACCATTCTTTAAGCCAGCTGTTTGACCAGCTTGGCCTCGACAGCGATTACAGCAGTATCGAACACTTCATCAGCCAACACCGGCTACAAGGCGATTTAGCCTTATCCAAAGCCAGTTTCTGGACCACCGCCCAAGCCACTTTTTTACGCGAGTCTTATACCCAGGATGCCGATTGGGTGGAAGTGATTGATCAGCTGAATCAGCGTTTGCGGTAAGTAAACCACAAACCGGGATTTATTCCCGGATCCGGATTTGATACAACGGCAGCGCGTCCAGCCGTTGGTTGATGTCGGCCAGCATTTTCTGATAATCGGCCGAATCCACTGACTGATATTTTTGTTCAAAGCTTTGCTGGGAAATACCTTCCGGCAACCTTGATTTGCTTGGGAACAACTCGGCTTCGGTGCGATCCTGACTAAAAAACCGCTGCAACTCAGCCGCAGAGCTGGGTGAACCAATGGCAATCTGCGCAAATCGCACGCCGGCCCGGTCTGCCAATAAATCAACAAAACTAAAACCACTGCCGCCTTTAATCGAATCCAGCAGTTCTTTGGCTTCGCCAACGGTGTCGCTGACGTTTTTATTGGTCAGCACCTGAATCGTCGCCGAATAGATAAAATGTTGTTGTAAATCAGGACGTCTGGCCAAGGTTACCCGGGGCGGTTTGACGCCGGGCGCCCGTTTCACTTCATTGACCAACAACTGCAAATTGCGCCCGCCGAGGAGTTGCGCCATCGCCAGCAACACTGCCTGATTTTCCTGTTGCGCCCGGCCAGGTTCGTCCTGATAAACCGCAGTGCGCGCTTGCGCCTGACGAAATAATAATTGTAAGTAACTGATTAAACTGCTGTTCGGATTGGCCACTGCATGTTCGGCGGCTATTTTATAATAAAACTCGAGATTGGCGGTTTGCGCTGGCGAGCTGAATAACTCGCGATACACCGACAAGCCAGATTGTTTCAGCCGTTGTAAATCCCAGCCGCCTGGCCTGGTCACTTCTACTTTGACTTCGTCTTGCTGAAATTGTACCGAACGCACCATCGCCAGGATGTTTTCGCCTTTGCCGGCGCCCCACAATTGATCGGCAAACCAGCCCAGCAGATTGAGTGCCGTTTCACCCGGTACCGTTAACATGCCCAGCGTCACCTGATGCACGTCCAGTGGTCCGCTGGACGGACGCACCTGCACACTGGCGTTTAAATAGTAGGGTTTACCCAGCAGTGACACCGGCAAGGTCATAAAACTGGTTAAACCGGCCGGATTGACCTGAGCCTGACCACGAAAACCAGGCAAGGTGCGGCTGGCCAGCGCAAAAGCGGAATTCAGTTCGTCGGTATTGGCAGAAAAAACCCACTGTTGTTCAGTCGGGTTGCGGATGGCCGCATTTAGGTTGCTCAGCAGTTGTTTGCTATGCCGCACGGCATCCGCATTCATCTGACCTTGTGGGGTTAACAGCGGTTGAGCATCAAACAATAACCAAAAACAAATACCGCATAAAGTGACAATCACCAAAAGCAACGTCAGCACTTGCCGGAATAAATGATGTACCGCCTTCATCGACACCCTGGGGGACCTTCTCACTGCAAAAACCGTATCTTAGCAGAAGGAATGTCATCTGCAGCAAGCTTTTCACGGCCAACCTCAGGATTGGCGAGCCACCCACTGCACCTTAACTTACAACAGTTCACGCTGATGCAGTGACTTTGTCGCGGCCGCACGATATATTCTTCAGAACGAATTTAACCCGACGCAGCAATAGCCGACTAAGCTGTTGATGAGTATCGACATAACGGTGAAATATCCAAAGATGCATGAGACTTGGCTTTGGTTCCGACAGAGATCCATTCAGGGCACTTGCTGGCTGCTATTGCTGTGGCTGAGTATGGGCGCATTACATGCCGCGCCGGAGGTTGATGCCAGGCTGGAAGCCAAACTAGAGCAGTACTTACAGCTGACCACCCATGATCAAAAAGCTGCTGCTGAATTACTGCAACAAATAGCACCAGACATCACGGCGCTTACCCCTGCGGCCACCAAAGTCCGCTTCAACGGCTATTTAACATCACAATTATCTCTTGAGAAAAACTACCCGGCCGCGGACCAGCTCTTGCAGGAAAACTGGCAAATCGCCGAACAACAGCAGGACGCGGATATTTGGGCCGAAGTGCTGGCTGACCACCTGCAGCAATACTGGGGCCGTGGCGAAAGTGCCAGAGCGGTCAGTTACCTTGACACCTTGTTGCAATATGCTGCGAAGGCAACACAAAGCAGGGTACGTTATTACGCCTGGAATACGGCTGCCCGCTTTCAATCCTGGCAGGGCAAGTATGAACTGGCGCTCGCTTCCTATCATCAGGCGTATGCCAGCATCGAGCATGACGAAAACCCACGGACGCCGTTTCGGAAAATGTACCTGAAATCCAGTATTGCCAATTTGCATGGCAGCTTACGCAATTACCCACTGGCCATTACCACCATTCAGGAAGGGCTGGCGGAGTCGAAAAACAATCCTGATTTAGCGTCTCACGTCACTGACTTTTACATTCAGGAAGGATACGTACTGGTCGAAGTGGGTGAACTGGAAGCGGCATTGCAAAGTTATCAACAGGGCCTGGTTTCAGCCCGCAATCTGAAAGACACTTTTTCAGAAGCTTTATTGCAAAACAACATTGGCGATATTTATCTGCGGCAGCGCAAGCTGGATTTAGCCGCCAGTTATTTTGAGCAAAGCCTGGCTTTTGGTATCAGCAAGCAGGATAAACCGACGATTGCTCTTTCGACCTTTAACCTGGGTTATGTCCAGGTATTACAAGGAAATTATGAAAAAGGCATTGCGCAAATGCAGGCGATGATTAAAGAGTTTGGCACCTTAGGCGGCAAAGCCGATTTGCTGGCTTATTTGCTCGAACTGGCGGACGCCCATCGTTTTGCGGGTAAACATCAGGACGAAGCCGATGTACTGCGACAGTATAATCAGTTGTCGTCGGAAATTTTTCAGACTGATCGCGAAAAACAACTAAATCAGCTGCAGGAAGAGTTCTCAGCAAAAGAAAAAACCAAAGAAATTGCAGTGCTAACCCAGCAAAATCAGCTGAAAGAAGTGCAAATAGAACGGCAAAATTTGCAGCAAATCGTCACCATGCTGATTGGTGTGGTAGTGGTGCTGGCCTCTTGTTTATTGTTTTTACTATATCGGAAAGTGCGGCAAGCGAATTTAAAGCTGAAAGAGGCCAACGACAAACTGGCCTATCAGTCGTTACGTGACCCACTGACCGGCTTGTTTAACCGCCGTTCGTTACTCGAACATATGGAACGGCGCCAACAAAGTGACCGGCGCATCGCAGCGCCGCAACTGACCGATGGTTTTATCCTACTCGATATCGATTTCTTTAAGCATATCAATGATCATTATGGCCACGCCGCTGGTGACGCTGTACTGGTGGAAATCGCAAAAAGGTTAACCACCCTGACCCGCACCGATGACATGGTCTGGCGCTGGGGCGGCGAAGAGTTCCTGATCTTACTACGCCGGGTTGATATGACCGCGCTGACCAATTTTACCCAGCGGGTGCTGGACGTGATCGGCAGCAGCACTATCACTTTTGGTAAACAACAACTGCAGGTCACGGCTTCAGCGGGCTTTTTGACTTATCCTTTTGCCGGACTTGACGAACAAACCTTAAATTGGCCAAAAGCATTACAACTGGCTGATATGGCGTTATATCTGGGCAAAGTACATGGCCGCAACCGGGCATATGGCCTGTTGGGTTTAAATCAGCCTTATCAGGATATCGCGGCAAAACTGGAAACGGATTTAAGTCTGGCGATTGAACAAGGCCTGGTTGAAGTCGTGTTGGTCGAAGGTCCGGCGAAAGATTTACGCCACTGAAATATTTGCTGACAGCTGGCTGCTTTACCAACAGCGACTTCTTGGCTTACATTAAAGCTTAGAGCAGCGTTAAAAACCGGTTCAACGGAGCTAACAGGACATCTCGATGATCAGCAGCTTATCAGAACAACAAATCCAGAAAAAAGTGCTGGCAACGGTCCAGCAAGGTGCCGCGCATTGTGACGGTTACCTGAGTGTTAGCGCCACGGAACTACATTTTGCGCCATTTAACCAGGCATACGGCTTAGGCCCTTATCACCTCAAACGCCATGACATCAGCAAAGTAGACCTAGCATCTGGCAAAGGCGGTGGTTTTATTCCGCTGCTGTCCGAAGCTATCTGCATCACGATGGCCGACAGCCGCGAGTATCAGTTTATTCTGGCTGAACCAGAGCGCTGGCTGGAACTGTTGCAACCAGCAACTGCAGATTAAGTTCGTTACGCCAGCCGGCATCAGCACGACAGCAACCAGAGGGAATTGCCATGCTGTTTCAGTTACTTCATCTTGATCATATCGTGTTGCGTTGCATCTCACTGCCAGCGATGCTGGATTTTTATCGGCAGGTGCTTGGCTGCACGCTAGAGCGTAGCGTGCCGGAACTCGGTCTTTATCAGTTAAGGGCTGGCAAACAATTGATTGATTTAATTAGCGTCGACGGCAAATTGGGTCAAGAAGGCGGTGCTGCCCCAGGTGTTGAAGGTCATAATCTGGCGCATTTTTGTTTGCGAATTGCACCCTACGATGCAGCAGCACTGACCGCTTTTTTCATCGAACAAGGCATTCAGGTTTCCGCCAGCGCCGTACGATATGGCGCCGACGGTTTTGGTTCGTCGCTGTACATTCAGGATCCAATGGGCAATACCGTTGAACTAAAAGGCCCGCCCGACATGCCTGCAGTACATACCCAAAATCATTGAAGATTCGGGTAGGCGACAAGTGAGTGAGGCCCCAGGAGCATAGCTGTTCTATGTGACTGGGGCGAACGAGAGAAGGCAACAACCCCGTATCTTCAAGGATGACGGGTAGTGTTAATCCAGCTCTGGTAAGTTGCGCCCGTAGAAAATCTCGCGAATTTCCCGTTTCACTTTTTTGCTGATGTCTTTTTGCTCTTGCGCACTGAAAGAGTCGCCGCCAGAACCGAACAAATAGTTATTTAAATCAAACTCTTTGAGCATCATCTTGGTATGGAACAGGTTTTCCTGATAGACATTGACATCCACCATCTGGAAGGCATTTTTGGTCTGTTCATCCATAAAATTCTGAATCGAATGAATAGGATGGTCAATGTAATGCTTCACCCCATTCACATCACGGGTAAAACCACGCACCCGGTAATCAATGGTGACGATGTCCGACTCAAAGCTATGGATCAGGAAATTCAGCGCTTTGAGCGGTGAAATCACGCCGCAGGTCGAGACTTCAATATCGGCACGAAAGGTACAAATACCACCGTGCGGATGATGCTCGGGATAGGTGTGGACACAAATATGACTTTTATCGAGATGGGCAACAATCGCATCCGGCAATGGGCCTGGTTGTTCGGTCGTCGGCTGGTTGGCTGCGCCCGGATTTTCAATCGGCTCTTCGCAGACTAAAATGGTGACGCTGGCGCCTTGTGGATCATAATCCTGCCGCGCCACGTTTAAAATGTTCGCGCCAATGATATCAACCACTTCGCTTAGAATATCGGTCAGCCGGCCGGCGTTATATTGCTCATCAATATACGAAATATATTCCTGTCGGTGCTGCTCGGTCGGCGCATAACAAATATCATAAATGCTGAAACTTAAGCTTTTGGTTAAATTGTTAAAGCCATGCAGCTTCAATTTTTCAAAAGGTTTTACCACGGTATGCGCTCTCCACTGCCCTTTTCCTTTGAGGTCCAGGCAGTTTCTTATCATCAAAAATAACGTCTTGAACAACTAGCCCGCAGGCTTGACCGCTGAGGCTTGCACGCTGAATGAATGCGTCACGGTCATCGCCTGTTGCAGCATGATCGACACTGAGCAATATTTTTCCGCCGACAAATTCACCGCGCGTTCGACGTGTTTTTCGCTGACGTCAAAGCCGGTTACTTCAAAATGTAGATGAATTTTACTGAATACGCGCGGTACGGTGTCGACGCGCTCGCCAGTGAGCACCACCCGGCAATCGGTGACTTGTTGTTTGGCTTTTTGTAAAATGCTGACCACGTCGACGGAAGAACAGGCTCCGGCGGCCATCAACAGCGTTTCCATCGGCGTTGGCGCGACGCCGTCATCTTTGTTCGAATCGAACATCACCGCATGTCCGCTGCCAGAGCGACCAATAAAACTGCTGTCGCCAGCCCAGGATACCGTTGCGTGAAGTTGGTTATCGCCTGCCATCAGAATGCTCCCAGAAATTTCGAGAAATTGCCAACATTGGCAAAAATGTAGGCCAGCATTCTATTAAAAATGCTGGCCGGAGGATAGGCCTAAAAAGGGATTGCAGAAGGTTCCCGCCAACGACACTGTATGTCCGGCGGGATGATTAACCAAAGAGTTAGTCCATCAGATGGGCAATAGCGGTATCAAACAGGTTTTTAATCAGCAGCGCCACTTCGTTAATCAGTTCGATTTGCTCAGCGGTCGCCGGTCGGTTTAACACCGATGCCAGCACTTCCTGGAAGTCGTACATGATGCCATCCACTTCGCGGATAATCTGACTGCGGTGAATGGTTTCCAGCTCGGTGTGCTGGGTACAAAGCTGAATAATCTGCTCGGCAATCCGCTCTTCAATAATGACACCCAGAGTTTTGTTATCGCGCGTTGGCGTACCGGCCTGTTCAAATAACGCCAGGTGCTCCGTTAAAAACTGGATCAGGTGTTCGTAGCCGGGTTTGTCAGTAACCATGGTAAAAACCAAAAACCGTTATAACCAGAAGGTAGTCAAATCTGCCACAGAACAGGAAGCAGGGTAAAGCTTTGTCTGAAAATATTTTATTGGCTTTGCCAAAAAAAAGCCCCCATGGTCAGCGAACGCCAGTAGGGGCAGTTATTTTCCTGAAACTTCGGCTGTTGCGTTGGTTAAAAACGAATGCCAGGCGACAACTGCGCCGGCAATTCCAGCGCCGGTAATTCCACTGAAGCCACCGGGTAAGCACAATAATCTGCCGCGTAAAAGGCACTGGCGCGATGATTACCACTGCCGCCAATACCGCCAAAAGGCGCGGCCGAACTGGCGCCGGTAATAGGCCGGTTCCAGTTGACGATGCCAGCACGAATACGGCGGAAGAATTTCTGATACAAAGCTTCGTTGTCAGACAACAGCCCTGCCGACAAACCAAAGCTGGTCTGATTCGCCGCAACAATGGCCGCATCAAAATCAGTAAAGCGGAATACTTTGAGTAAAGGCCCAAAATGTTCTTCGTCCGGCAAAGCCGCAGCTTTACTGCAATCGATAATGCCAGGGGTTAACAGCGCCGTGCCTTCGGTCAATAGCCGCATCGGTAGCAATAATTCGCCGCCCTGAGCCACCAACTGCTGCTGCACCGCTAACATCCCAAGCGCGACTTTATTGGAAATCATCGCCCCCATAAACGGCTGCTCAGCGGCGTCATATACACCAACGGTCAACTGACGGCTGACGTCCAGCAAACGCGCCAGAATAGCGTCGCCTTCGCTGTTGGCCGGTAAATACAACCGACGGGCACAGGTACAACGCTGGCCGGCCGAAATAAACGCCGATTGAATAATGTCATGCACCGCGGCATCAATATTGGCAACTTCGGTGACGATCAGCGGGTTATTGCCACCCATTTCCAGCGCCAAAATTTTATCCGGCCGCCCGGAAAATTGTTGATGCAAAAAGTGCCCGGTGCGTGAACTGCCAGTAAAAAATAAGCCATCCAATTCAGGATGCGCAGCAACAGCTTTGCCGGTCGCTACTTCGCCCTGCACCAGATTCAGTACACCCGCCGGTAAACCAGCGGCCTGCCATAATTTGATCGTCACTTCAGCAACTTTGGGCGTCATTTCGCTGGGTTTAAATACCACCGTATTGCCCGCCAACAGCGCTGGCACTATATGGCCATTCGGCAAATGGCCTGGGAAATTGTAAGGGCCAAACACCGCCACCACACCATGCGGTTTATGCCGGATAAAAGCGCGGCCTTGGGGCATTGGGTTTTCTTTTTCGCCGGTACGTTCCTGATAGGCCCGAATCGAAATATCAATTTTGCCAATCATCGCCGCCACTTCGGTGCGGGTTTCCCACAACGGTTTGCCAGTATCTTCGGCTATGGTCAGCGCCAGCGCTTCTTTGTGTTCGGTAAGCTGTGCTGCAAAAGCTTTGGCGATGTCGGCACGTGCTTCGAACGGCAAATCAGCCCAGCCTTCAAAGGCTTGGCGCGCGGCTTTAAAAGCAACATCCACTTGCTGCTCGTCTGCGGCCTGACCTTGCCAAATGATCTGGTTTTTCGCAGGGTCGATTGACGTAAAAAGCGCACCTTGACCTGGCTGCCACTGACCATTGATAAAATGAGTTGTCATCTGAAATTCCTGAATTTAGTTGTCTTGCATCAGCAAAGCTTACAGCCGCGCCAGTCGCACCCAGTCACCGTCCTGTACTTGCAGCGCCGCAGCCAGATCCGGTGGCAAATTCACTTCTTCACTGGTTTCACTGACATGCAAATGCGTCCAGCTGGCACGGAAATTTTGCCGATCGCAGTTACAAATCAAATACGGCTGGCCGCCACTGACATCCGCCACCCGCACCTGTAACCGGCGGCTGTTGCGCGCAGTTCTGATGTGCTCCAGCTTGGCTTCAACCGTGGGACCGGCATCAAAAATATCGACATAACCAGTGGTCGAAAAACCTTCGGACTGCAATAACGCCAGCGCCGGTTTGGTTTTGGCATGCACCTGGCCAATCACCGCTTGGGCTTCTTTGCTTAACAAGCTGACGTAAATCGGATATTTCGGCATCAGTTCGGCGATAAACACCTTTTGACCAATGCCAGTCAGATAATCAGCGGTTGGGAAATCGACTGAAAAGAAATGTTCTTCCAGCCATTGCCAGAATGGCGAGTTGCCGACTTCATCCGATACTCCGCGCATTTCAGCAATCACCCGGTCGGAGAAACGCTCACGGAATTCCGCCATAAACAAAAACCGGAACCGCGACAGTAACTTACCATTGTGCTTTAACCGGCGTTGCTCGCGCAGAAACAAAGTACAGAGCTCGGTGGCGCCGGTGTAATCGTTACATAAGGTCAGAATATCGACGGTGTTATAAACACCAAGCGCCCTTGAGGTATGCACCACTTTACCCAGATGATAATGATAAAACGCATCATCCAGGCCCACCGCCGCTTCAATGGCGCTGGTGCCACAAATAAAACCGGTTTCGGTATCTTCCAATACAAACAAATACCCTTCGTCGCCGGGTTTGCTGACTTCTTTGGCAAAAGAATCTTCTGATCGATTAATTTTGCGCTGCAACAATTCATCATTGACCGGCAAAGAGGTAAAACCGTGGCCGGACTCGACTGCCATATCGTATAAGGCAGGATAATCTTCGGCGCGGATTGGGCGAATCACCATCATCGTCGCTTACTCCAGAGTTGCGGCGGGTGCTTCACGCCCGCCATTTTGTGTTGATTGCTTCGTTACTTTGTTGTTTTTCTGATTATTTCTAAATATGACCCCGGCTTTATACCGGGGTTCTGGCAATTTGGCGTTAACCATTCACCACTTTGGCCACAGCCTGTTCAAACCGGGCCATACCTTCGAGAATATCGGCATCCGGAATGACCAGACTTGGCGCGAAACGCACCACATCGGTACCCGCCATCAGCACGAATAACCCTAGATCAGCGCTCGCCAGCAGGAAATCGCGCGAGCGGCCTTTGAATTTTTCACTGAGCGCAGCACCCAGCAACATACCCTGGCCGCGTACGGCACTGAATACGTCATATTTGGCGTTAATTTTTGCCAGCTCCTGGCGGAACAACTGCTCTTTATGCGTCACACCGGTCAAGACTTCCGGTGTGTTGATGGTATCAAGCGCAGCTTCAGCCACCGCACAACCCAGCGGATTGCCGCCATAGGTCGAGCCGTGGGTACCGACTTTTAAATGAGCCGCAATCGCGGTGGTGGTGAGCATAGCGCCAATCGGGAAACCGCCGCCCAACGATTTAGCGCTGGTCAGGATATCCGGCACCACGCCATATTGCATGTAAGCGTACAGCTGGCCGGTACGACCAACACCCGTTTGCACTTCATCAAAAATCAGCAGTGCCTGGTGCTCATCACAAAGCTCGCGTACACCCTGAATAAATTCTGCAGTGGCCGGAATAATGCCGCCTTCGCCCTGGATCGGTTCCATAATCACCGCGCAGGTATTGGCCGAAATCAGTGCCTTCAGGCTCTCAAGATTGTTGTATTCAGCGTGATGAATGGCGCCAGGTTTAGGACCAAAGCCATCAGAGTAAGCCGCTTGGCCACCCACGGTGACAGTGAAAAAAGTCCGGCCGTGGAAGCTTTTACCAAAGGAAATAATGTCTTGTTTATGTTCGCCATACACATCCAGCGCATAACGACGCGCCAGTTTTAATGCGCCTTCGTTAGCTTCAGCGCCCGAGTTAGCAAAATAGACTTTTTCCGCGAAGGTGCTGTCGACCAGTTTTTTCGCCAGGCGCAGTGCCGGCTCGTTGGTCATCACGTTACTTAAGTGCCACAGTTTATTGGCTTGAGTGGTTAACGCATTCACCAGCGCCGGATGGCAGTGACCTAAACAATTCACCGCGATGCCACCGGCAAAATCGATGTATTCACGATCGTTTTGATCCCAAACGCGGGAACCCAAACCTCGCACCGGGATCACATTCGCCGGAGCGTAATTGGGTACCATCACTTCATCGAATAACGCACGATTCACCGCAAATTGTTCAGACATTCTGTTCTCCTCAGGCAACTTGTTCCTGGTGGTCGGGCGACACACCCATGGTCAGCCGGACGCACCCCAGCCGATGTTTTTTTGTGCAGATTGGCATTTATTATTACAGAATAAAAATTGAAAGTCTTGGGCGAAAATTGGCAAAACCCAAGAAAATCAAGGCTTGCAGATAGATTTGCAGAAGCAATGAATAACTAAGCAATGTACAAAAAGATGCTGACAACGCCAGCCAGTCACGGATGCAACCGGCCATTCCACTTCAGAAGTGCCTCTGACCAGTTGCATGAATATCGGAAAAAAAATTGCAGATTATTCTAAATCGAGTTTATCGAGCCGGGTATTTTGCAAAATATGCAGATAATCTTCGCGTAATTGCACTTCCTGGCGCCATTGTTGATCTTCGGCATCACTCAGCAATTTGGCTTTTCTAAGCGTCTGCGACTGGGCGAAATACTCCGCCTGATGCAGCAGTCGGGTCAGCTGATTGGCGCCCTGAAAAGTCACACCTTCGGCCAGTTGGTCCAGCGTATTACACAACGGGATGCGTTTTAGTTGCCATTTCGACACTAAATCGGCGCTGATAATAGCGGCAAATTCCTGGAAGCAGCTGGTCAGGAAACTGGCATCGGCATTGAGGCTGTCCAGCGCATCTGTCAGCACCGTATCCCGGGCATCCCGCGCTTGTAACAAGGCGGTTTGTTTGGTTTGCTGATAAGTGCGTAAATAAGTGCGGGTCACCACAAAATAGCCCAGGCTATTAAACAAACCGGCACAAAAAGCCACAAACTGATTGTCACCGGTTTCTTCCGCCAGCCGCTGTGAAGCAATGGCAACGGCCAGGCTATATTCCCAGATGTTGGTTTTAAAACCGGTAAACGGGTCGGTCGCATGGGGTAAACAACGTTTTAAACCAAATACCGGCACGATTTGTTTTAAAGATTCGATACCCACCATACCAAGCGCTGTTTTTAGCTCTTTGACATAAGTGCCGGATGAAGTTTTTTTGCGATAATTTGGCTGATTGACCAGCTTTAGAATGTCTTCTTTTAACCAGTCCACTTTACTGATCAGCGCTTCGAGTTGGCTCAAGGTCACTGCTTTGGTACTGAGTGTATCCAATACGGGCGGAAAGCCTTCTGCCAGACTAAACACGGTACTGGCGATGGTGTCAAATTTACCCAGTTTCAGAAATAATTCTTCGGCCACCTGATCGTGTAAATGCGCCTGGGTAAACTCGAGAAACTGTTGTTTGGCCGCAACACCCGCCTGGCGGTTTTGCTGCGCCTGTTGCTCTATAGCGAGTAAGGTACGTTTGGTGTCGGGCTGCTGCCCCTTGCGCTGACCTGTTTTGACGCCAAACCGGGTTTGTTCCGGACTGACTTCAAGCACACAATCAAAAAAACGTTGTTGTAATACCACTGCAATCGACATGCTCTACAAAGTTCCAAATTCTTCTGCTATGGCAGTGTGCGATTAGGCCGTTCAGCTGTCAACCGCGGCAGGCCTTGCATCGACTGCAAAGTTTAAAAAATTCGCCAATAACTGGTGACCTTGTTCCGTTAAGATCGCTTCTGGATGAAATTGCACCGCATGCAGGGCTAAAGTACGATGCGCCAGCCCCATGATTTCATCGATGCGTCCATCGGTATGTTCGGTCCAGGCAGTGATTTCAAAGTCGGTAGGTAACTGATCTTGGGCGACCACCAGTGAATGATAACGGGTGACGCTCAGCGGGTTATTCAGGCCACAAAACACCGACTGTCCGGTATGACGGATCAACGAATTTTTGCCATGCATCACTTGTTTTGCCCGCTGCACCTTGCCGCCAAACGCCTGCGCCATCGCCTGATGCCCCAGACATACCCCCAGAATTGGGATTTTTCCGGCAAAATGGCGAATCGCTTCCAGTGAAATTCCGGCTTGATCCGGGCTGCAGGGACCTGGCGAAATCACCAGAAACTCCGGCATCAGCTGCGTTATTTCAGCAATAGAAATATCGTCATTACGCCGCACCACCACCTGCTGACCCAGCTCGGCAAAATATTGCACCAGGTTGTAAGTAAACGAATCGTAATTGTCGATCATCAGCAACATGCATCACCCTTTTTTACCAACACCGTCAAACCCGCAGTCTTAACTGGCGGGCAAGCCCGCAATGCCGCTGCATTCTACTGAAAACCTGATCCGAATGCATGGACTTTGGCAAACGACACCAGGTACGACACATGAAGCCCTGGCCAACAAACCATTCAACTGCCGAAATCAACCGCTCCTCCTCCTTTTGCAGCAGAAATGCAAAAAAATGTTCACATCAACAAATCAGCGAAGGTATGCTCCAGCCCATGATTTCGCATGATTTCGTATAAATGGAGTTGTTATGTTGCATATCGAAGTGTCGCACGTCGCCAAAACTTACGGCAATGTGCAGGCGGTACAGGATTTAAGTTTTACCATCCCCGGCGGCCAGATTTTTGCGTTGCTGGGGCCGAATGGCGCCGGTAAATCGTCGTTGATCAGGATGTTGGTCGGTTTGACCTTGCCTGATCAAGGGCAAATCAGTGTGACACTCGCAGGCCAGCAGCACAGCAGCTTGCCTGAGGGTTGTTTTGGTTATCTGCCGGAAGACCGCGGTTTGTACCTGGATAAGACTGTGGTAGAAAATCTGCAGTATATCGGCCAGCTGCGTGGCTTAACGAAAAGCCAGATTGCCGAACAACTGGAGCATTGGTTGCAACGACTTGATTTGCTTGATAAACGCAAAGAAAACCTATCAAAACTATCCAAGGGTAACCAGCAAAAAGTGCAATTGATTAGTTGCCTGATGCATCAACCGGCGTTACTGATTCTGGACGAGCCGTTTTCCGGGCTTGATCCAATTAATCAGGAACATGTGCTGACGATCCTGGCTGAACTCAAAGCTAAAGGGACAACGGTGTTATTGAGTGCACACCAAATGGCGTTGGTTGAACGGCTGGCAGATCAGATGATGCTACTGAACAAAGGCCAGGTGGTGGCGCACGGTAACCTGCAACAAGTGACGCAGCAACTGGACCCAAAAGTCAGTTACAGCGTTCGTTTCACGGCAAACATTGACTCAGCCAAGCTCGGCGATTGTCAGAGTGTCAGGCATTGGCAGGCTCAATCTGAGTTGCAGTTTTTACTTGAATTACATGACCATGCCACGGTCAATCAATTGCTGCAGGAGCTCAGTCAGCTGGGTACCCTCGCCGATTTCAGCCGCCAACAACCGAGTCTGCACGACTTATACCTGGCGGCTGTGCAACATCATAATCAAGCCCCTGACACCACACAGACCATCTCCACTCAGAGCATCAGCGAAGGAGTCGCCGCATGAAAATCTGGACCATCGCTTTATTTGAGTTCAAACGTTATTTCAAGTGGAAACAAGAGCTGATCGGGATTGGTTTAATGGTGTTGATTTTCACCTTGACCAGTTTGTGGCCAATGCTGAAAAACGCTTTGGATAAAGATTATAACGTTGCTGTATTGGCAACAACTGGCAGCGTACCGGAACTGGACGGCTTTAAATTTCAACTGTTACCACCGGATAAAAAAGCCGATGTGGCAGCCGGGGTCGGCGATGTCTGGGACGCAGTGATAGATACCAGCGTGACGCCGGTGCAGTTGCTGGCCGAAGAAAAAGCCAGCTGGCAAGATAAGTTAAAAACCACGGTGCAAAAATGGCAACAACAACGCTTGATTAGCGCCCTGCCACTGAGCGCCGAGCAACAACAACTGATCGCCAAACTGCCGGAAATTAAGGTGGAGCTACTCAAAGCGGATAGCGGTGCCAAAGATGACAAAGGCCAGAAACTGGTCAGCGCCGGTTTGCTGTTTTTACTGGCCCTTGGCGTATTTTCTGGTTTTGGTTTTATGTTCACCGCCATCACCACTGAAAAGCAAAACCGGGTCACCGAACAGCTGCTGACTTTACTCACGCCACAACAATGGATGGATGGGAAAATCCTGGGCATTTCATTGTTTTGCTTAAAATCGATGCTGACCAGTGGCTTGTTTTTCTTTCTGGTGATCCAGGCCTTCCGTCTCATCGATAATAAGCCGATGCAAGCGATCCCAATGACTGGTTTTGAAGTGTTTAGCGCCTTGTTATTTGTCGGATTAGGTTTATTACTGGTGAATAGTTTTATGGCAGGTTTTGCTGCGACTATTGATGATCCAAACCATTCCAGCCGCAGCATTATGATGTTTTTACCTGCAGCGCCTTTAGGGCTGGCTTTTAGTGTGATGGACAATGCAGAGGGCCTGATGATGCAGATTTTAAGTCTGTTTCCACTGACTTCATTTGCGGCAATGCCACTGCGGATGGCCAATTCAGCGGTGCCGATGTGGGAATGGGCACTTTCCTTATTGCTGTTAATTGGTTGCTTGTGGTGGTTTAAAGCTGCGGCCAGCCGGGTGTTTGCGCTCGGCATTCGGATGTATGGCAAAGAGCCGGACTGGTCAGATATTGCCCGGGCTTTTGTTGGTCGAAAAGCCAGAACTTAGCGCCTAACTTCGGTGAACCCATAAAAAATCCCGCATCACGCGGGATTTTTGTTTTAGCAGGTAAAGTATCTTAAATTGCTGGCAATTCCGTCATCGGCCAGCGTGGTGTCACGCCGATGCTCAAATCCTGCTGCTGGCCTGCATTAAGTCGCTGATAACCGGCAAATGCGATCATCGCACCATTGTCGGTGCAAAACTCTTTACGTGGATAGAACACCTCGCCTTTCATTTTACTCAAAAGCTGCTGCAGCTGCTCTCGCAATGAAGTATTGGCACTAACACCGCCTGCAACGATCAATCGTTTTAAGCCGGTTTCATTCAGTGCACGCTGGCATTTGAACACTAAAGTGTCCACCACTGCTTGCTGAAAAGACGCGGCAATATCAGCCTGCACTTCCGGGCTGTTGCCTTCGGCAGCAATGACATTCGAAGCTGCAGTTTTTAAACCACTGAAGCTGAAATCCAGGCCAGGTCGGTCGGTCATCGGCCGTGGGAATTTGTATTTTTTTGCATCACCTTGTGTTGCAAGTTTCGCCAGCAAAGGTCCACCCGGATATTCCAGCCCCATCAATTTGGCTGTTTTATCAAAGGCTTCGCCTGCTGCATCATCAACTGATTCGCCCAATAACTGATATTGGCCAATGCCATCGACCCGCACCAACTGCGTGTGACCGCCGGAGACCAACAATGCGATAAAAGGAAACTGCGGCGGATTGGCTTCCAGCATCGGCGCCAATAAATGCCCTTCCATATGATGCACCGCCAGCGCCGGTTTGCCCCAGGCCATCGCCAGACTACGACCGATTGAAGCCCCCACTAATAAGGCGCCGGATAAACCGGGACCTGCGGTGTAAGCCACACCGTCAATGCTGTCGGCACTGACACCGGCTTCCTGCAGCGCTTGTTTAATCAACGGCAAAGTTTTACGGATATGATCCCGTGACGCCAGCTCTGGCACCACGCCACCGTAGTCAGCATGAATGGCAATCTGTGAATATAACACGTGACTTAATAGCCCTTTTTCGCCATCATAAATGGCAATTCCGGTCTCGTCACAAGACGTTTCGATACCTAAAACCCGCATTTTTTCCCCTCTTTACCCGGCGCTAAGCCGCGAATTGTAACGGGATCCAACGCACAGAGCCAGCAAAGCATATAAGTGCTTTACTTTAGGCGTGGCTTTTGAGTAAAATGCCGCACCAAATTTAAACGTATTGGTTAGCCGCTGACCAGAACGCGGTATCCAGATAAACCGAGGTGAGATTTTAATGCCTGTTGTTAAAGTTAAAGAAAACGAACCATTTGACGTAGCGTTACGTCGTTTCAAACGTTCATGCGAAAAAGCAGGCGTATTGGCTGATGTCCGTGCAAAAGAATTCTTCGAGAAGCCAACTTGGGTTCGTAAACGTAAGAAAGCTGCTGCTGTTAAGCGCCACATGAAAAAGCTTTCACGCGAAAACGCTCGTCGTATCAAGCTTTACTAAGACCGCATTCCTCAGATGGCTCTGCTCGAGCAACTTCAGGAAGCACAAAAAGACGCAATGCGTGCCAAAGACAAATTGCGTCTTAGTACTATCCGTATGGCACTGGCTGAAGTTAAACAACGCCAGCTCGACCATCAGATGCAACCTGACGATGCCAATATCCTTGCAATTTTGACCAAAATGGCCAAACAGCGCAAAGAGTCTGCGACTCAGTATACTGCCGGCGGCAGAGCTGATTTAGCAGAAATTGAGTTATCTGAAATCGCGATCATTGAGCAGTTTTTACCGCAAGCCTTAACTCAGGCTGAGCTGGACGATATGCTGACGCAGGCAATTGCCGCAACAGCAGCCAGCTCAATGCAGGACATGGCAAAAGTCATGACCTGGTTAAAGCCGCAGGTTCAGGGTCGCACCGATATGGGCGCACTCAGTGCTCTGGTGAAAAACCGGCTGAACTAACGTCCATACCCAAAATCATTGAAGATTCGGGTAGGCGGCAACTGAACGAATCCCCAGGAGCATAGTAGTTCTATGTGACTGGGGTTTGTGAAGGCGGCCAACAACCCCGAATCTTCAAGGATGACGGGTATAAGCTGTTAAACTGCACACCGTGCCTTAGCGCACGGTTTGTCTTTTTCTGAAATGAGCATTTTTAAGCAAAAGGAAAAAGGTGGCAGGACAAATCCCAAGACCCTTTATCGATGATTTGTTAGCTCGTACTGACATCGTCGAATTAATTGATTTACGGGTGCCGTTAAAAAAAGCCGGTAAAAACTATACCGCTTGTTGCCCTTTCCATAGCGAAAAATCACCTTCTTTTACCGTGAGTGCTGACAAACAGTTTTATCACTGCTTTGGCTGTGGCGCTCATGGCAATGCCATTAGTTTTATGATGGCATTTGAACAACTCGAATTTGTGGAAGCCATTGAAGAGCTTGCAAAAATTCACCACGTTGAAGTGCCGCGTGAAGCCGGCCATAAAGCAAAAGCTTATGTGCAGGGTACGGCTGATGACTACAGTCAGATGCAAAAAGCAGCGCAGAGCTATCAGCAACAATTAAGTCAGCATTCACATGCCACGGCCTATGTTGCAAAACGTGGCTTATCGGCTGTGACCATCGAAAAATACGGCATTGGTTATGCCCCTGATAGCTGGGACTTGCTGCTGAAACAACTCGGCGCCAACAAAGTTTCCCGCGATCAGCTGTTTGAATTAAAGCTGACCAATCGCAACGAAAATGGCCGCGAATATGATTTTTTCCGCGACCGCATTATGTTCCCTATCCGCGATAAACGCGGGCGGGTGATTGGTTTTGGCGGACGGGTTTTAGGTGACGGTACCCCTAAATATCTGAACTCGCCGGAAACAAGATTGTTCCATAAAGGCCGGGAACTTTACGGCTTGTATGAAGCCCGACAACAACAGGATCGGCTCGACCGGCTGTTGGTGGTTGAAGGATATATGGACGTGGTGGCGCTGTCGGAACAAGGGATTTCCTTTGCCGTGGCTTGCCTTGGTACTGCCACCACTTCTGACCATATGCAAACCATGTTCAGGTTTTGTCGCAAAGTGATTTGTTGTTATGACGGCGACCGTGCTGGTCGTGATGCCGCCTGGCGCGCGCTACAAAGCGCGTTGCCGCAATTAAAAGACGGCGTTGAACTGAATTTTGTATTTTTGCCGGACGGCGAAGATCCGGATTCACTGGTCCAAAAAGAAGGCAAAGCAGCGTTTTTAGCCCGGCTCGACCAGGCAATGCCTTTAAGCAATTATCTGTTTGACCACCTATTGCAGGAGCTGGATGTATCCAGCGATGCCGGAAAGTCCGGTTTGTGGGTCAAAGCCAATGAGATGATTGCGACGATCCCCAGTGAATTTTACCGTGAATTATTACAGGAAAAGCTGGCCAATCTGGTGGGCAGAGCGCGCAATCCAAATACCAAAAACAGCGCCGGTAAAGCCAGTGTAACGCCGGTGAAAACCAGCAAAATTACGCCAATGCGCCGGGCTGTTGCACTGCTGCTGCAGTATCCGCAGCTGGCCAAAGTAATGCCGCATGCGCCGGAATTAGCACAGGCGAATTTACCAGGTGTAGCGCTATTGCTGGCGATTCAACAACATTTAATAGAAAAACCACAGTTAACGACAGCGCAACTGCTGGAATACTGGCGGGAATTACCAGAGTACAACATTCTGAGTAAATTGGCGTTATGGGACCATCAGGTCGCAGAAGAGCAATTAACTCAGGAGTTTTTAGATACGTTTCGTTCGATCGAAGACCAATATTTACAGCAGCGCCTTGAATCATTACAACGCAAGGACCAATTAAGTAAATTATCGGTGGCCGAACGACACGAATACGCCATGCTGTTGAAGGCATTCAAGAGCAAATAACTGCAGATGAGCTCAGGTTGCTGGCTAGAAAAGCCGCGCTTTGTTATACTCGCTCATTCGCATTTTTGAAATTTAACATATTTGGGTGGAAGAACAGCCTCTATGGAGCATAATCCTCAGTCGCAATTAAAACTCCTTATCTTAAAAGGTAAAGAGCAAGGTTATTTAACTTTTGCCGAAGTAAACGATCACCTTCCACAAGATATCATCGACTCTGATCAGATCGAAGATATCATCCGCATGATTAACGACATGGGTATTCAGGTGTTTGAAACGGCACCTGACGCTGACGACTTGATTATGTCTGACGCGGCACCGGATGAAGACGCCGCCGAAGAAGCCGCACAGGCTTTGGTCAGTGTTGATAAAGAACTGGGTCGCACCACAGATCCAGTCCGGATGTACATGCGCGAAATGGGTACAGTTGAACTACTGACCCGTGAAGGCGAAATCGACATCGCCAAGCGTATTGAAGAAGGGATCAACCAGGTACAAACCTCGGTCGCCGAATACCCGGAAGCAATTACCTATCTGCTTGAACAATGGGATAAATTTGAAGCTGAAGAAATTCGCTTAAGCGATATCGTTTCTGCTTTTATTGATCCAAACGAAGTCGACGATATCGCGCCAACCGCGACGCATATCGGTTCTGATGTGCCGGAAGAAGAATTAGCTGATGAAGATACTAATTTAACCGGTGACGACGAAGAAGAAGATGGCGAAACCGAAGAAGCCGATACCGGCCCGGATCCGGAAGTTGCCAAAATCAAATTCGGTGAACTGCGTACCCAATACGAAGTAACCCGCAATTCAATTACCAGCAATGGCCGCGAACATGCGACCACCAAAGCTGAAATCGAAAAGCTGAGTGAAGTTTTCCGTTGTTTCCGGTTAGTACCAAAGCAATTTGACCGTTTAGTCAAAAACATGCGTGAAATGATGGATCGCGTTCGCGTCCAGGAACGCATCGTGATGAAAAACTGTGTTGAATACGCGAAAATGCCAAAGAAAAACTTCTTAAAAGCATTTACCGGTAACGAAAACAGCAGCGCCTGGATTGACGCCGAAATCGCCGCCAACAAGCCATATTCTCCAAAACTGGGAGAAATGCGTGACGATCTGGTGCGTTCAACCGACAAACTGCGCAAAATTGAAGAAGAAACCGGCCTGTCGATTTTCAAAATCAAAGACATTAACCGCCGGATGTCGATTGGTGAAGCCAAAGCTCGCCGCGCCAAGAAAGAGATGGTGGAAGCCAACTTACGTCTGGTAATTTCGATTGCGAAAAAGTACACCAACCGTGGTTTGCAATTCCTTGATTTGATTCAGGAAGGCAATATCGGTCTGATGAAAGCCGTAGATAAATTCGAATACCGTCGTGGTTACAAGTTCTCAACTTACGCTACCTGGTGGATCCGTCAGGCGATCACCCGTTCAATCGCCGACCAGGCGCGCACCATCCGTATTCCGGTGCATATGATTGAAACCATCAACAAGCTGAACCGTATTTCACGGCAGATGCTGCAGGAGATGGGGCGTGAACCGTCGCCGGAAGAATTATCTGAGCGCATGGGCATGCCGGAAGATAAGATCCGCAAAGTGCTGAAAATCGCCAAAGAACCAATTTCGATGGAAACACCGATTGGCGATGACGAAGATTCGCATTTAGGCGATTTTATCGAAGACAGTGGTTCAGAATCACCACTGGATTCAGCCACCATGGAAAGCTTAAAGGCAGCCACCAACGAAGTGCTGGCAGGCCTCACCGCCCGCGAAGCCAAGGTACTGCGGATGCGGTTTGGTATCGATATGAATACCGACCATACACTGGAAGAAGTCGGCAAACAGTTTGACGTAACGCGTGAGCGGATCCGTCAGATCGAAGCCAAAGCACTGCGTAAGCTGCGTCACCCTTCCCGCTCAGAAGTGTTAAAAAGCTTCCTCGACGAGTAGTCACTGGTTCGTTGAACTAAGTTTAAAAAAGCGCCTACGGGCGCTTTTTTTTTTCCACAGCTGGATTGGTAACTGCAGCAGTTTTTCAGCAAGTACACAGCCCTGCGGCATCCGCGCAAGCTAAGCGCCTAAAAAATCAGCAATTGACCAAGGAAAGCCCGCGACAGCAAGTGACAACAGTCCGAAAAATTCTTATACTGCCTGCGTTTTATTGCATCCTGCATTCGCAACTGCATCAAACACGGCCCTATAGCTCAGTTGGTTAGAGCGCTCGACTCATAATCGATCGGTCCCTGGTTCAAGTCCAGGTGGGGCCACCAATTATCAAATCCCGTTTCCCGATTCTTTCCGCACTATTTACACCAGCAGCTTGTGCCGCTCAGCGCCCTTTTTGCAGCATTGCTGGCGTGATGCCAAATCGTTTTTTAAAGCACTTACTAAAATATTGATCAGACGAAAAACCGCAACCGTAAGCGACCGACTGCAACGTCTGGCCTTGCTGTAATAATGCTTTGGCGCGTTGCAAGCGGAACTCCTGCAGATATTCGGCCGGAGAGCTTTGATAAATTCGCAAACAACGCCGCTGCAGCTGGCGTTCGCTGGATCCCAGTAAAGCAGCCAGCGCCGGGATTGAAAAGTCAGCTAGCTGATAATTCGCGTCAATCAACTGATCTAACCGCTTGGTAAATCGCAGATCACGCGCCGCAACATCGGTCTGCAATCGGGCCAGGTAATGACTTTTATCTGCCAGCAAGGTGAACGCAATACTTTGGCGAATTTGATTGCGAATTTTCAGGAGTAACTCAGCGGCATGGAACGGTTTACAAAAATAGTCCACCGCACCCGCCAGTAAGCATTCGGTTTTTGTCGCCAGATCTTTAAACCCGGAGAGCACAAATAGTGGAATATGACGACAGGCCTGATCTTGACTGAGCTGACGGATCAACGCCAAGGCATCTGGTTTTGCTGCTAACACGTCAGCCAGGATCAAATCCGGTTGTTCGCGTTTGACCCATTCCAGCAGCTGCGAGTCATCCGGCACCAGCAACACCAGATAGTCATTCTGCAATAAACTGGCGATAAATCGGCGGATCTCGTTGTTGGGTTCAAACAGCAAAATGCAGGGCCGATAACGTTGTTCACCGCCAATATATTGGCCGTAATCCGCTAAGCCGTCCCGACGGATCTGCCGGTTGGATGCGTCAGCGCTGTCTGCCACCAGCACTTCGCCCGGCACAAAAAGTTGCAACCGCTTCAGTCGCTCAGTGTGACAGAGCTTAACCTGCCAGCCGCTTTGCCGCGCCAGATAACAAAATCGGATAAACGCCAGATTTTGATGCCAATCAGGTAACAACGTTGCGGCATCAAAATGGATCACAAGCTGTGCACCTGCAGGTTTTTGTACAGAGTTCAGCCTGATCCGTCGGCACAACTGCCCTTGTTTCATCGTCGCCTTGATGAATAGTTGGCAGAGCAAATTTAACTTTTGCGGGGCAATCCTGATTGCAGTTGTACTTTGAACCAACCAATCCAGCTTGATATCCAGCAATTGGCATAAACTTTCACAGGCAAGTAACTCCTTTGTCAGCTCGTCTTCGAAAATCAATTCCTGCTCTAATTCATCGTGCAACAGCTCCCTGTTGATTCTGACATCCATGTGCATCTAAGCCTATCTCCAGGTTCGCCCACATCCAAGCGAGAACATGTCGGGAAAAAACAAGTTCCTGTCGCTTTTTTACATACATTTGTTAATGCCATTTATAAACTGTCCACACTGGGTTTGACCAGGGGTTTTTCGGTAAATGTACACGAAATCAAGGACAAGCAAGATGCAGGAACGCAATTGCCAGCAACAGGACGCCACCATTGGCACCCGTGATACCGGCATTACAATAAAGGGCACCAATCAGCCCCTGCCAGGCTCCGTCATTGCATGTGGTGTTTGCCAACACCCGATGAAGACCGCCAGAACGATCGATAGCGACAGCCCGGCGGATCTGAGCGTGGGCATTAACCTCGAAAATGATGTCGGCGCACCAACCGGATACGGCTATTTATTGTCGATCATCTATTGTCAAAAATGCGGTTTTGCCACTACCGCTCTGAATCATGCTTGCCCGGACGACATCCGGGCATTGGTGCACAGTATTCCATATCAACTGCAATGGTCCGACGAAAGTTTACCTAAACTGGCGCGGGTGTTTTTGTGCAAAGCGATTTTGGATTTATCCCGCCAGCAGTTGTGTGATGCGGCATATAGCGCATTAGCAGCAGCCTGGGTCTGTGATGAACTGGCCGACAAAAACGCTGCAATCTGGTGTCGGAAAGTGACTGCAGAATACTTCCGGCGTTATTTTAGCAATAACCCGCGTCTGGACTCCGAGCAACAGCGGATGCTGTTTCATTATGTGGATGTTTGTCACCGGGCGGGTCTGCTGCAACGGGCGCGGCAGTTATGCCGGATCATCGCCCAGCAGCAACTTGATGCAGGACAGCAACAACATCTGACATTACTGCAAATGCAGCTTGGTCAGTCAGATGTCCCGCCACAACAGCAGCTGACAGATTTAATCTCAGACCTCACTTAGCATCGAAGGTTGGGGAACACGCAGCAGCACTGCGAAATTCAGTTACTGTAACTGCAGCGGTTGTATTGCTGAATCAAATCGCAGGTCAACTGCTGAGTGACGTCATGGATGATGTCACTCGTCCTCTTCATTCACCCCCACTCATTGCGCTTTTTCCGCTGTTAAAAGTGCGTTTTCTACCCTTGATGGGATCGTGCTTTCGACCCCTTGTTGCTTCCACCAAACTGCTGGTATCAACCACAAAACGGAACGGTATCATGCAGCAATCTCATAAAATCTTTAACCAAACCAGCCTTAATATCCTGTTCGTCGCCGTGCTGGCAGCGCTGACCATCAAAACGCAGATACTGCCAGTCGACAGCAGCACGGTGCGTGAACTGAATGTACAGCGGATCAATGTGATGGAGCCAAGCGGCCATCCGCGCTTGGTCATCGCCAATACCAGCCATGCGCCAAAAGCCATTAAAGAAGGCAAAGCGTTTTTTGATCCGGGCCCAAGGCCAGGCATGATTTTTTACAATGATGAAGGCACTGAAAACGGCGGCTTCATCTTTCGTGGCCAGAAAAAAGGCGACAAAGTAGAACATGGTCTGCATTTATCTTTTGACCGTTACAATCAGGATCAGAGCCTGGCGCTGCAACATATCGAACAGGACAACATGTTGATCACCGGCGTCAATATTGTCGACCGACCGGCTTACCCGATTGATGAATACATGGCGTTGATGCTGGCTTCGGAAAAGGGCGACGCCGCTGCGACTTCTAAAATCAAAGAGTTGGAGCAACAACATCCAGATATTCATGGTCAACGCCGGGCGTTTTATGGCACATTAAACAAAAAAGCCATGCTGCAACTGAATGATCCTCAAGGTAAAAAGCGAATCGAAATGGCGGTTGATACCGATGGCAAACCACAGTTGGTGTTTTATGCCGAAGATGGCACTGAACTGATGCGTCTGCCTGAAGCGGTGCAACCAAAATGAACCACAAACTGAAAACTCTGGCGGCGTTGTTGTTGTTTTCATACGGGCTGATGTTGTATCTGGCGCTATTGCAAACCGCGCCAGGCGAGCCATTGCAGTTTCATGCCGATGCGCCAGTCTGGCTGACGTTGCAAGCGGTGCTGTCCTTGTGGTTAAGCCGTAAAACGGACAATCTGCTCTGGGCAACACGTCAACCACCATCACCGCTGCGGCGTTACACTCAAAGTTTTGGCCTGAGTCTGCTGCTGTTTGTCGGTCTGATGACCCTGCTGCAACTGATCATCGACCTCGCAACCCAGCAGCCGACTGTCGCGCAGCAGTATCTGCGGATTAGCCTGATGTATCTGCTGGTGCATAGCTTAATCGCCGGGGCGGACCTGTTATGGCGGGCGTTACAACAGCAGCAGCAACAACAGCTGGAGCTGCTCAAAGTCGGCCAGCAAAACCAGCGCTACCAACTGCAATTGCTGCAACAACAACTGGACCCACATTTTTTATTTAACAATTTGAATGTGTTGTCAGTGCTGATCCATAAAAATGCCGATCAGGCCGAGCAGTTTTTAGATCAGTTCGCCGACATTTACCGTTACCAATTGCAGCAAGGTAGCAAACCTTTAGTGACGCTCTCCGAGGAGCTGATGTTTGCCAAACAATATCTGGCGTTGCTGCAGCAGCGGTTTCCACGCAGTTTTCGACTGCAGAACAATGTGTTGGCCGAGCAGTCAGCACAGTGGCAATTGGTGCCCTGCAGCCTGCAGCTGCTGATAGAAAATGCGGTGAAGCATAACTGCGCTTCAGCGAGCGAGCCTTTGGAAATCTGTCTTGAAGTACAGCAAGAGCAGCTTATTGTCCGACATTTGCTGCGACCAAAAGCCTTTGCGCAGCCAGGCACCGGCACTGGTTTAGCCAATCTGGCGGAACGTTGCCTGGCGCTGCTGGGTCGTCCGCTGGACATTGTGAAAAACGAGCAATTTATCGTTCGGGTGCCGCTGCAAGCGAGTTGAACAGGAAACAACCAACGTTGATGAAAGTAGTGATTATTGAAGATGAACCGCTGGCTGCAGAAAAACTTATCGGCTATCTGAGTCGACAGCAGCCTGACGCGGAGATCGTGGCGCAACTCGGCAGCGTGGCACAAGTGCTGGCGTTTTTCAGCGAGCCGCGGTCGCTGGATTTGATTTTTTCCGACGTTGAGCTGGCTGATGGTCAGGTGTTCAGCGCGCTGGAACAGCTGGATTTGCCTTGCCCTGTGCTCTTTACCACCGCCTATGATCAATATTGGATGCAGGTGTTTCAGTATCAGGCGGTCGATTATTTGTTAAAGCCATTTTCATACCAGCGCTTTGCCGAGGCGATGCTGAACTTTGCCCAGCTGAAGCATAAACTGCAGCTGCCCGCCACAGCAACTGCAACCTTAAGCTTTAAAAAACGTTTTTTACTACGCAAAGGGCAAAGTTTGGCCATTTTGCCGGTGGCCGATATTCTGCTGATCCGCGCAGCCAACGGCGTGTTGCTCGCGACAGACCAACGGCATCAAGTGCATATTCTGACCGAAAGCAACTTAGGTGAGATTGAACGCCAACTCGACCCAGCCGACTTTTTCCGGCTGAACCGCAGCGATATTATTCACATCAACAGCATCGTCAAAGTCGAGCCCTTTAGCAAAGAAGCGGTAGCCGTCGTTCTTTGCTGTGACCAAGAACCTGCCATCAGCAGCAAAACCAGAACTGCGTTGTTGCGAAAGTGGTTAAATCAATAGCGGCTTCATCAACACTGCTGTCAACTTCAATCAGCCGGCTTTTGCTGCGCCGCCAAATAACGCTGTGGATCCGCCAGCTGCTGCATTTTTAAAGCTTTTTGAAACACCTGCAGTGGCGTCAGGGTGCTGACCGCGTCCGGCGCTTGGTCCTCGGCAGCAACTTGCGGTAAAGCGCGGATCACCCCGGCAATCGACGACAATTTGCGGAAGGTGTCAAACCAGAACGGCCCACCGAGGCCGACCAGTAAGCCGGAAAAAATCACCAGCGCCATCCGTTCTAAGAGTTCAGGAAATTGCTGTGGCCAGGGTGCCCCCATCGGAATGCTGGCGTCTTGTAACAGTTTTAACGATTGCTGCATGCTGGCCTGTAATTCAGCGACCGACTTTTCTGGGCTAAGGTGTGGCGGGGCTGCGATTGGGTCTGAAGTTGCATCTGCATCAACGTCTGTTGTCCCGCGCGATGCGCTAACCAGCTGTTGTACCGCCGCATCAGCCGCCTGTTGCTGTTGTTGCATCGTCAGACTGACCAATTCACTTTGTGTCAGTAACTGTTGCCGCACCTTATCATCCCGCAGCACGGTGTTAAACACATCCACCACGTTCAGGTTTAGCACTAACACCAGCACGATGGATAACAATACCGAAACCATTTGCGCTCTTTTGGCGAAATACTCGCGGGTACTATTGCCATAATCGGCAAATTTTTCGGACACATCATCGAGGAAATCACTCAGATATTGCGGCGCGATGGTCGCACCAAGTTGCTGGGCTTTCGCGGCAAGCTCACGCCCGGCTTCGGTATCGGCGAAACGGGCGATAAACTCAAGCGCAGTCAGACTTTGTACTTCACGCCCAACAATCACCCGGTGCCAGTGTTTGCGAAACCAGCCGCTAAAACCGGTGAGCTGCTTGTCAAAAGGCATATAGCGTAAAGTAGTGATTTTCTTGCTAAAACCTGTGGCGGCACGGGTTTCCAGCTGCAAGCGTGGCGCGATGATGTCGGTATATAAAGCCGCCACCAGCTGGCGCATGCCGCGCTGGCGTAACTTAAACAGCCGGTGATAAAAACTCTCCACCAGCACCGTGACCATGGTCGATAACACCATCATCACCACACAAAATGCCATCGCGGCTTCTAACCAAATCATCACCCCTCCTTGTCACAGGCCAAGGCCTGGACCGATCAGTAACAGTTCAGCAGCAAAAAACTCGGATTGCAGCGTATCGCCAGTAACTTTAGCCTAACAACAGCGTTTTATGCCATGCCATTTCCGCTCTTGTTCGCGCTTAAAAAAGCTTTTCCGATCCAGCGGCGGCTCATCCGGATGCTGGCTGAGCTGATGGCGCAAGTAGCGCTCGTAGGCATCGTCACCGGATAACTGCCGCAGCAGCGTCCAACATTGCAATAACCAGCTTTTCATCAGGCGGTTCCTGTTTTATTTATTTGCATCTCGGGTCAACCCATGACTTTGGGCAACTGACTAGGCTGATAAGGTGTTTCTGACGAAGGCAATACCGCAAGTCCGCGCTGGCGCCGCCAGGCCATTCGCAGCATGTCCCCAACCACCAGATACAACAGCACCACAAACAACAGCGCCAGACAGGCATCCAGTTGTTGGTTAAAAATCAGCTGCGGCGCCACAGCGGCTTTATCCGCCGTTAATAAACCTGCATCCAGTTTGTGCTGTAAGTCATTGGCCGCTGCGAAAAAACCGATCCTTGGGTCGTCGCTGGTGATTTTCTGAAACACCGCCGTGGAGGTCAGGATCAGTAACCACAACAGTGGCAGCGCCGTGACCCAGACATATTTCACCCGACCGGTTTTAATCAGAATAGAGGTTGCAACGGTGAGGGCAATCGCGGCTAATAACTGATTAGAAATCCCGAACAACGGCCACAGAATATTGACGCCGCCATTCGGGTCAATCACTCCGATGTAGAGGAAATATCCCCAGCCCGCTACCACCAGACAAGAGCTCAGCACCACCGATGGGTACCAGCTGGTTTGACCCAATTTGGGGATAAAATTACCCAACATATCCTGCAACATAAAACGGCCGACCCGGGTGCCGGCATCTAAGGTCGTCAGGATAAATACCGCTTCAAACATAATGGCAAAGTGATACCACATCGCCAGCAAGTGATCGCCAAAAGCCGAAGCAAAAATGCTGGCCATGCCGACCGCCAGCGATGGTGCGCCACCGGTACGGGCAAACAAGGTGGCTTCGCCCATTGTCGCCGCCAGACTGTTCATTTGCTCAACGGTGACCGGGTAGCCCCAACTGGTGATAGTCGCGACTGCAGTCGCCGGATCCGCACCAACCACACCAGCCGGACTGTTAATGGCGAAATATACGCCTGGGTCCAGCACACAGGCTGCCAGCAGCGCCATGATCGCAACAAAAGATTCCAGCGCCATACCACCATAACCAACCATCCGGATATCCCGTTCATTTTCCAGCAGTTTGGGGGTGGTACCAGAGGAAATCAGTGAATGGAAACCAGAAATAGCACCACAAGCAATGGTGATAAAAACAAAAGGAAACAAGCTGCCAGCGAAAATCGGGCCGGTGCCGTCAATAAACTGGGTCAGTGCTGGCATTTTTACGTCCGGCTGCAGGATGACAATTGCGACCGCCAGCAACACCACAGTGCCGAGTTTCATATAGGTGGATAGATAATCTCGGGGCGCCAGCAGCAGCCACACCGGCAAAATAGCTGCCAGCAAACCATAACCAATCACGGCAAACGCCAACGGCAAACCAGGGTGATTAAACCATTCGCGTAGCCCAGCTTGTTGATCGACCCAGCCACCGGCCCCGACCGACAGCAGCAACAACCCCACCCCAAGCAACGAGCCTTCCAGCACCCGGCCTGGGCGTAGGTAGCGCATATAAATACCGATAAACACAGCGATGGGAATAGTCGCCGCCACTGTAGAAGTGGCCCAAGGCGAGTGTTTCATCGCATTCACCACCACCAGCCCCAGTACGGCAATCAGAATAATCATAATCAGAAAGGTGGCGAGCAACGCGGCAAAACCACCGACCGGCCCCAATTCATCCCGCGCCATCTGGCCCAGACTACGGCCGTCACGGCGCATCGAACAAAACAACACAATCATGTCCTGCACACAACCTGCCAGCACGCTACCGGCTAAAATCCACAAGGTGCCCGGCAGATAACCAAATTGCGCGGCGAGCGTCGGGCCGATCAGCGGGCCAGGACCGGCAATGGCGGCGAAATGGTGGCCAAACACCACCCAGCGGTTGGTCGGCACATAATCGCGACCATCGGCAAGACGTTCGGCAGGTGTGGCGCGGGTGTCGTCCAGCATCAGCACTTTGGCCGCGATCCAGGCACTATAAAAACGATAGCCAATCAAATAAGTACAAACTGCCGCCACGATAAACCAGATGGCGTTAATCGATTCGCCTCGATTGAGTGCGATGCCGCCGGCCGCCGAAGCGCCTGTCACAGCGACCGCCAGCCAGATCAAATTCTGGCGCCAGTTCCTTGTCATGCTATTCCCCGTCAGACTATTGTTTTTGTTTATTTTTTGTCTGATTGTTCTAACGGGTTCGGCCTATCTTGTCAACGAATTGCCTGCTGGTCGGGGCTGCTATGTAATGAAAAAGGGGGCGGAGCTAATTGTTTACTTTGCAAACAATTAACTCCGCCCCCTTTTTACCATCTTTTTTTACCATCTTTTATATTAGATAGGCCCAAACTCAAAGTGCAAGGTACCACCTTGCATCAGCTGTTGGTAGTTCAGCACCTGCCCTACTATCCGCTGGCCGTTCCAAGATACAGCTGTGACATACTCGCCTGGAGCTGCCGGTTCAGCGGTGATCTGCAACAACTTGCCATGATCAAGTTTAAGTGTGACAGCAGAAAACTGCGGTGTGCCGAGCACAAATTCGCCACCGACCGGGTTAAGCGGATAAAAACCCAAAGCGCTAAACACATACCAGGCCGACATCTGACCGAGATCGTCATTGCCGGCCAGGCCATTGGGTTCGGCGCGGTACATGCTGTCGCGGATTTGTTTGATCCGCGCTTCACCTTGCCATTTTTTGCCGGTAAAAGCATACAGATAAGGCACATGATGCACCGGCTCGTTGCCATGGGCGTACTGGCCGATTAAGCCGGTAATATCCGGCGACACCTCGCCTTCCATCTTTGAACTCATGCTAAACAACGTATCGAGTTTTTCGGTGAACTTCGCTTCGCCGCCATAAAGCGCCATTAAACCCGGCACATCATGGGGTACAAAAAAGGTGTATTGCCAGGCATTGGCTTCGGTGTAATCGGTGGTGCGATGCGCCACATAAATCGGATTAAAGGGGCTGACCCAAGCGCCGTTGCTGGTTTTCCCCCGGAAAAAACCGGTGCTGGCATCAAACAGTTGCTGATACGACAAAGCCCGTTTCGCAAAATAATCGGCATCGGCCTGCTGGCCGGCCGCCTCGGCTATTTTCGAAATTGCATAGTCGTCAAAAGCATATTCCAGCGTTTTTGATACCGCTTCGACGTCCAGATCTGACGGCACATACCCGTATTTGCCAAACAAATCGATGCCAAAACGTGACTGCTGCGTCGAGGCTTTAGCGGCTTGCAGAATGCGCCCGGCAGAAGCTGTGGTCAGGCCTTTAAGATAAGCATCCGCCAGCACCGGCACTGCATGATAACCAATCATCACATCGGTCTCGTTTGACATCAGATCCCAGGTTGGCAGCAAACCGCTTTCATCATAAAAACCCAGCAAGGAGTGCATCATCGGGTCAACGCGCGAAGGATCGGTGATGGTCAATAACGGATGCAAAGCGCGGAAAGTATCCCACAGTGAAAACAGCGTATAACGCGGGATTTGCTGCTGGTTGCCATCAACCATTGGCTGATGCACCGCGCCATCGGCACCAAAATAGCGGCCGTCGACATCGCTGAACAGTTGCGGCGCCAGATAGCTATGATAAAGCGCGGTATAGAACTTGGTTTTGGCGGTTTCGTCAGGATCGTTCACCTGAAAGCGTCCCAGCTGCGTCGCCCAGCGCTGGGCAGCTTCTGCTTTCACCCGATCAAACGAAAAATGCGGCACTTCCGCCGCTAAGTTGGCTTTGGCGCCGTCGATGCTGACATAAGAGAGTGCCACTTTGCCGACCAGCGACTGCCCCGGTAAAGCGCCAAAATCGAGCACTGCCTGGCCTTTTTCGGTTTGCAGCAGTTGGCCTTTGACCGCTTTGCCATCCTGATACAACTGTGCAGCAAACGGCTGGTTAAAGGTCGCCACAAAATACAGCGGCTGATATTTAGCCCAACCCGTGGAAATGCGGTAACCGCTGATGGTGTAAGCGTCTTCAACCTTTAACAAGGTCACCACTGACTTATCGTAATTCTGGGCATAACCCAAATCGAGCAGCAGTTTGGCCTTTTCACTGTTGCTATAACTATAGCGATGCACGCCCACCCGCTCGGTGGCGCTCAGCTCAGCTTTCACACCAAGCCCGGGCAAATTCAGCTGATAAAAACCCGGACTGGCTTGTTCATCGGCATGCTCATACAGCGCAAACGGCCGTTTGTGTTCATTTTTTTGTTGCTGCGCATAATCACCTTGCAGTGGCATCAGCAGAATATCCAGTAAATCGCCAACGCCGGTGCCGGATAAATGGGTGTGACTAAAACCAATCAGCACATTGTCAGAATAATGGTAACCCGAGGTCCAGTCCCAGCCTTGACTTGGATTATCCGGACTCAGTTGCACCATGCCAAAAGGCACCACGGCACCTGGAAAAGCGTGGCCATGGCCGCCGGTGGCGATAAAGGGATCAACGTATTTCAGCACCGCCAAGGCATTTGCCGAAGGTGGCTCCGAGGCTGCTGTTGTGGCTACTGTGGTTGCAGTTGTAGCAGTTGCTGCCGTTGAAGCAACTGGGGAAATAGCCGTTTCTGGCGCCGCACAGCTGCCCAAAACCAGCGTTAATCCGAGCGTAACACCAAAGCAGCGGCTACGGCTGCGGTGGCAGCCGGGGGAAATGACAATATTCAATGGGATTAATCCTTGAGTTTATCGAGCCAGTTGATTTTCAGGAACCAGGAGGTCACCAGCAGCACCAATAATGCCGCCCAGAAACCCTGCCATTGCTGCATCACCAGACAAATCGGCAGCACTACCAGCGTTAATTGCCAGCCGGTACCGACCAGAATATTCACTGCATCGCGGCCAGGCGTTTGGTCAGGGAAAAACGTCGGATCAGCCGCCAGCACCTTGGCTTTGACCGGCGCCCAGAATCCCCAGGGCCGCACCTGGCGGTAAAAACTCATCAGCACCGCTTCATCGTCCGGCGGCGTCAATAAAGTCCCGGCGACTGAACCAATCAACCCAGCCAGCAATAACCAGGGGAACGCTAACAGCGGCTGTAAATCCGGCCACAACAACGGCAATAACATCGATGCGATGAGCCCCGACAACATGCCCCAGAAATAACCATAAGCATTAAAACGCCACCAATGCCATTTCAGTAAATTGGCCGCGGCGTACCCGCCAAACAGCGCACCAAAAATCCACTGCATAATATCGTTAATCGATTCCAGCAGCAGCCCCAGCGCCACCCCAATCACCACCAACAGCACCGACACCAGATGGCTGATGCGGATATATTCTTTGGTCGAACCTTGTGGGCGCAGGTACTTTTTGTAGATATCGTTGACAAAATAAGCCGGCGCCGCGTTTAACGACGCCGAAAACGTCGACATAAAGGCCGCCAGCAAACCGGCAATCAGTAAACCTGCTAAGCCAACCGGCACAAAACGCTCGATGGCATAAGGCAGTAGTTGTTCAAAATCAAAACCAGCCCCGGCCGCCTGAATTTCCGGCTGCATATACACCAGCGCCAGTGCGGCAAAACCAGCGACCATCATGTACCGTGGAATAAACATTACCAGGGACACCAAACCACTCATCTTGGCCGCTTCGGACGGGCTTTTCGCCGCCAGAATGCGTTGCATATCGTAGTTCGGCACCGGGCCAGCCATGCTGAATAACACACCTTTAAACAACATCATCATCAACATCAGACCGAATAAATCGAGGCCATCGTTGTGAATTTTGTCGTTGACCGAGTCAATCAGCCCGCTCCAGTTTAAATCGAGGTTCCAGCCAAACCATAAACTGTCCCAACCCTCTGGCGTGGCCGCAGCCAGCTGCTCTGGACTGACTTGCTGCATCGCAATCACCCCAACGGCGACAGCGGCGATGGTCATCAGCAAAAACTGCAGTAACTCGGTAAACACCACGCCGTACATGCCACCTTTCACCACATACAAAGTGGTGACGGCAAAAATAATCAGCGCGTACATATCGGGTGATAAATCCCACGGCAGGAAAATGGCGGCAAATTTACCGATGCCTTTAAAGCCGTAAGCGATAAAACCAATGGCGCTGACCAGCGCAAATACCACCACCACCAGCTGACAGAGTTCAGCGCCGCGACCATGACCAAAACGGGTTTGCAGCCATTCGGCGCCGGTCATCGCATTGGAGCGGCGTAACCAGGCCGACAGATACACCATCAAAAATACCTGATTAAAAATCGGCCAAATCCACGGCAGCCAAGCGCTTTTCAGGCCATAGACAAAACAGACGGTGACCAGCCACATGGTGCCGGCAATATCAAACATGCCTGAAGCGTTCGATACACCGAGCATCCACCAGGGCATGGTTTTGCCACCCAGAAAATAGGAATTCAGATCTTTACTAGCGCGGCGTGAAATCCATAATCCCAGCCATAAGGTGCCTATCAGATAGAGCAGGATAATGGCATGATCAATCCAGACCAGATTCATACCGGCACTCCGTTAACTGAAGTGTCTGGATAACTATCCACCAGCGAACGCACCCGCAGCTGCGATGCCAGCGCCAGTATTTGGGCGCTGGTTAAATCAGGCAGGGCGGCAGTCACTTCCACCGGCTCGTTTGCCAACAAATCGATAAAGTTATCCGAGAAATTCAGCACCTTGCCCTCCAGATCCGGTAATTCCAGCAACACTTGCCGCAGCAGGGTATGGCTTTGCAAGCGTACTGTGAGCAAACCATCGATGGCGCTGATCTGTAGCTCGGCGGCAGCTTGCTGCAACAACAGCTCCCGATTAGGCCGGAAAAAATGCAGATTGTCTGTTAAAACCCGACCATCGGCAGCGGACAGCAGTTGAGCGTGCAGCACCAGTTGCCGGTCATCGGCTAACTTTGTCAGCTCGGCTAGTGACCACTGTTGCAATTGCATGACTTGCAACGGCGCGACGCTGATTTGCTGCGACTGCTGCCACAACACAGCGCCACTGAAATCCAGCAACCGTAGTTGTAAGGTGGCGGCCATCGCAACCTGGCTATCGGAAACCAGTTTTAACCTGAGCTGTTGATTTTGTTCGCTAAACTGTTCACTTAAGTCTTCACTAAATACCAGACTTTGCGCCCGGAAACTCCGTGCTGCCTGATAATGCAGCGCCTTCCAGCGGCCGTAATAATCAATGCCAGACCAAGAAGCGGCCGGCCAGGTGTCATTCAATTGCCAATACAAAGTGCCCATGCAAAATGGCATTGCCGCACGGTGCGCATCAAAGGCGAGCTTTAGCCCCAACGCTTGCTGTACCTGACTTAAATACAGCAGCTGCTCAAAATCCTTCGGTAGCTGATACTCATCAGCCAGATAACTCTGGATCAGTTTATTGCCGCGTGGATGCTTCTGATGCACCGTCAACATCGGCGATTCCAACCGCTGCTCGGCTTGGGGTAAAAACTTATCGACCGAACTTTTAAGCGGAAAGGACTGAAAGCCGTATTCGCTCATAAAACGCGGAATACGTTTTTGATATTCGGTAAAAGGCTGCTCACCATGCCAGACGCCCCAAAAATGGTGGTTGGCGAGATGGTCGGCATCGTCTTCCCAGAAGCTGATCGGTGATGAGCGCAGGTAAAAGCGGTCGCCATCGAGTTGCTGCACCAGACCCGGCAACAACTGTCCGAACAACTGGCAGTAGTCCTGTTTTAGCTTGGTAAATAACTGCTCTGAATAACCAAATTTCTGTGGCCAATCCCAGCGCGCAATGCCCATATCCACTTCGTTATTGCCACACCACATGGCGATACAGGCATGGTTACGCAGCCGTTTAATGTTGTACCGCGTTTCACGTTCAACATTGGCCAAAAAGTCCGCATCACCCGGATATAAACTACAGGCGAACATAAAGTCCTGCCAAATCAATACGCCATGCTGATCGGCCAGTTGGTAAAACTGCTCGTCCTGATAAAAACCACCGCCCCAAACCCGCAGCATATTCATGTTGGCGGCGCTTATTGCAGCAAACTCACGCTGATAATCGGCGGCGGTTAAAGTGCCCGGAAAAGCGCTGGCCGGAATATAGTTAGCGCCTTTCATAAACACCGGCAAGCCATTGACCTTAAAGTAAAAGCTTTGGCCATCGGCATCGTTTTCGTTGATGACTTCTACAGTGCGCAGGCCAATCTGCAAGGAGCGTTCTGCCAGCAGCTGTTGACTGTTTGCATCATACACAGCGACCGAAAACGGATATAAATACGCTTCGCCAAGCCCGGCCGGCCACCATAGCTCTGGCTGTTGCATCGCCAGCAACCACTGAAATTGTTGTGCGCCAGCGGTGAGTTCCTGCGTAACTATTTGATTTAGTTCCGGTCGTACACTGCATTGTAGTTGCAGCTGATACTGCCCCGGCGTCAGCACGGTAAAATCCAGATCAAACTGCAGGCTGGCCTCAGCTGTAGTTAGAGCACGCTGGGTAAACTGCAGATCGTCAATTCGCACCGCCTGATGACCGACTAAAGCAATGCCCCGCCAGATGCCGCTACTGACAAATCGCGGGCCCCAGTCCCAGCCAAAGTGGCACGGTGCCTTGCGCACATAAACACTGAGCTTGTCGTCCGACTTATCATTTTCCGCCGGATAGACCATGCCGGACGCCAGCTGGAGCGGTTTCACTTTATTAATTGGTGAATGGAAATAAATCTGCAGCAGATTGTTACCGGCAACCAGTAGCGACTGACAATCCAGCTGATGACCAACAAACATATTGTCGGTGCTGGCCAGCAACTGCCCGTTCAGGTAAATATCGGCATAGGTATCCAGCCCCAGAGCTTCCAGCTGCCAGACCCGACTTTGTAGTTCGGCGGCGCTTAACTGAAATTCGCGCCGGTAGACCCAGTCTTTTTGTTCTATCCACTGCAACTCTGTTTCATGGTCGGCCTGCATCGGATCGGCAATCAGGCCGTTGGCGAATAAGTCGGTGAAATTGCAGCCGGGCACTGTCGCCGGATGCCAGACATCGCTAAGCGCCTCTGAAAAACTCCAGCTGCCGGTTAAATCCAGGCGGCGGGTTGCCGGGCTGGCGACTGTTGCTGCGAAAAGGGTGCTAAATGCGCTATCACTGTGGGCTTGGTTCATAAGGTCCATACTTAACGAAAAATGTGGGGTATTGCAGCTGTTGCCACCAGCGCCGCGACCTTGTGCTGGTCGACCCGCCCGTCGGTCAACACCGCCGAATAACAATGAAATGAATAACAGCCAGCCGTGCTGGTCATTGACGAAAGTTGTGTGAGTTGTGTGAGTTGCATGAGTTGTTTGCGTAGCATGGCAACATTACTCAGCGTAACGCCGCCACCAATCACCAGTTGTGGCGCCTGTGCATTGGCGGTTTGTTGTAAATCCTGTTGCAACTGCGGGACACCTTCAAGCGCACCGAAACCGCTATCCCAGGCACAACCGGCGGTGAGCACCCGCGCAATGCCAAGCTGTTGCAAACGCTGCAGTGCCGCTGCTCTGGTAGGGATAGGCAACACATCAAAGGCGCGGTGGAAATTGACTTCAACTGATAAATCAGCCGCTTGCGCCAGCAAGACGTTCAACAACGGCCAGTCGATTTCAATCTGTCCATCGGACGACTGGCGCAGCACGCCCAACACCACTGCATCAGCGCCCGCTGCAGCCAGTGCCGATAGTTGCTGTTGCATCAGCGCTACGTCGTCCGCCTGATAATAAAAATCACCACCGCGTGGCCTTAACATCGCCACTAAGCCAGGCCCATTACCCCAGGCTTGCCGAGCAATTTTTACCGCTTCGACGGTTGGGGTGAGTCCTTGTTCGTGCATCGCACCACAGAGTTCCAGTCTGGTCGCGCAGCCCGCCTTCGCCGCTTGAACCTGTATCGCTAATGTCGATAAATCATCGCAATTGACGCAAATTTCGATGTCGATACCGGCAAATTGCTGCAAAGATGTTGTGAAGCTCATGGTAATAACTCCAGTTGACCTAATCTGAAGCTGGGTGGTACCGCTGCTGTTTGTGGCCGCGCTGGCCATTGCAGACCAATCCGGGCCAGTTCGCGGCCTGCCAGTTTTGGCAGTGCAACTTGTAGTTGTTGCCATGGACCATCGCCAATCGCAGAACCTGTGAGCGGGAATAATTCACGGTGGCCATCAGCGAATTGCAGATAGAGCTGCACTTGATGAAGGGTTGATTGAGCGGTGCCGGTTTTTGGCTGAAACACCAGTCGTAACTGAGTGTTTGTACCTAACCGCAATTGCGTCTGATACAGCGGAATATCGGCATCACCGGCCGTGGTGGTTTCAATCAGCAGCGAGCTGCCACCTTGCCAGGCCTGGTCAAAATCGTAATTGACGGCAACTTTGGCACTGCCAAACACCGCAAATTGCCAGCTCGGTAGCAGGTCCTGCACACTGATATCAGTCCAGCCGCTGCCGGTTGCCTGACCATCGACAAACCAATGTTGACCCTGACCGGTATTAAAACTGCTTACAAACGGCAAGCTGCTGATCACCGACTTGGCCGGAAGATATTTGCTCAGACCAGCCCAACCGCTGCTGTCGACCACAACGCTATTGAGATCATCACCGGCAAACAACCGCTGTTCGGTCTGATAAAAGCGGCGGTGATCTTTGGCATCTGCTGCAAAATCGCTAAAAGCAGGCTGATGCGACTCACCGCTGAAATTAAAATTCACATTGGGCGCAAACAAGGCGATGGAGCCATATGCAGTATGTTTATCGGGCGAAGAGCCCGGCATAAATAACCAATCCAGCCACTTGGTTTCACTAAAAGCCCGTTGGGCATCCCGGCTTGGCCATAAGTCAGCGCCAAAATAGACCTCATAGCGCGAACGACCTAACGCATCGGCTTTGGCAGCCGATTGCTGCACCATGTCAGCATTCCACCAATAATTCAGGAACATCGCATCAGCGGAGGCGACTTTACCTTGTTGTAAATACTGCTGATTTTTCTCATTTAAGACGTTTTGCCAGCGTACCCGACCATCAGCAAGCATCGAGTCGTACCAATGAATTTCCATGCCCTGCGGTGCAATGGCGGTCAGATATTGCATAAACGCCAGCATCCGCGCCGCGAGTTCAGCACCCCGTTTGGTGTCTTTCTGACCTTTGACTAACTGATTCTGCGCATCTTTTACTGCAGTTAAATCGGTTTCCTGATTAATCAGCCAGCCGTCAAAACCATAATATTGCGCGATGGCCACCAACTGATGCGCCTGCACAAAACGGCCATGACCATCCTGCTCTAATAACTTTTCGACGGTATCCGGACTGCCGCCCCACTGCGCGATCCCCAAAAACACCGAGCCGATGACTTTGACGCCGTTTTTATGCGCAGTATCGACCCAGGGCCGTGCCGGAATTTGCACTGTTAAATCGGCGGTACCAGCAAACCAGTTCAGCACGTCAATTTGTGCCCAGTTGCTGAAGTTGTAGAGGTTAAATTTCGGCTGCGGCTGCAGATAATTACCAAAATTATTCATGCCATCCGGCGCGTACAACACTTTTGCCCGCTGATCCTGATGACTATCCATGAGCAGAGGCGCGACAAAACGCCGGGCCAGCGGTTGGTGTGAAATATTGGCGGTCGATGCTAATTCAGATTGCGGTGACCATTGTTTCAGCTGCGCCAGCGTTAAGGCAAAAGGCGGTTGATCAGGGATGATTTGGACTTTCGCTACGGTCACCGGCGCTGCAGTCACCGGCGCAGCCGCTTGTACTAAAGGCAAAAAGCCCAGCATGCTGATAGCTAACGTCAGCAACCGCAACCTCATGCTTTGGCTCCGGCGGGCTGATTTAACAGGTTATCCGCATCCAATAGAAGTGCCGAACCTTGCGCCTGCACTGCATAGTTAAAACCAGGCTGAATACAAAAAGCACCACTATCACCGGTTTTACTTAATGCTAAAAAACCGACCTGATATTTGGCAAAATCCGGCAACCGAGCGGCAATGCGTTCGACCGCTTTACGGCAAGCATCTTTTGGGCTTAAACCCTGCCGCATCAGCTCGACCACTAAATGACAGCCGACAGTTTTCATCATCAGCTCACCCTGGCCGGTGGCCGTGGCTGCACCCACTTCATTATCGACATATAAACCGGCACCAATAATCGGTGAATCGCCGACCCGTCCCGGCAGCTTGTAAGCCGCGCCACTGGTGGTACAGGCGCCCGCCAGATTGCCGTGGCTATCGAGCGCCAGCATGCCGATGGTGTCGTGGTTTTCGACATTAATTTGTGGTTTGGCGGCACCGGATTTTAGCCATTGCTGCCAGTCAGCTTTGCTTTGTTCAGTCAGTAAGTTTTCTTCGACAAAACCCTGAGCTTTGGCAAATTGCTGCGCCCCTTCACCGACCAGCATCACATGGGAGGTTTGCTCCATCACTTTGCGCGCCACTGAAATCGGGTGTTTAATTCGTTTTAAGTAGGCCACCGAACCACAATTCATTTGGTGATCCATAATGCAGGCATCGAGCGTCACTTCGCCGGATGCATCCGGATACCCCCCCAGACCAACAGTTCTGACATTCGGATCCGCTTCCGGCACCCGCACGCCCTGCTCGACGGCATCAAGCGCAGTGCCGCCACTGCTTAAAACCTGCCAGGCCGCAGCATTGGCTGGCATGCCGTGCTCCCAGGTGGAGACGACTATTGGTTGTTTCGACATCGATTTTTGAGCTGTTTCAGCCGACTTGCCGCCAGTAGCCGTAGCCGCGAGAGTTTTGCCACTCAGTAGCAACCCAGACACTAGCCCGCCGATGGCTGATAACTTCAAAAAATCACGTCTGTTACTCATCGGATGCTTTCCTGCTGTTCTTGATGCCATTCTTGCTGCCATTGTTTTTTCGCAAAACTGAGCGCACCAAGACCGGGCGCGGCTTGTTGATATTGGATTTTTTGCTGTAAAGCGCTGGGTAAATACGGCAATAACCGCGGGGCGATGCCACCGACCATGGTGATTTGCGTCACACCGGCGTCTAAAAACCGCTGGCTGACTTTTTCAATAAAAACAGCCGCCTGGCTGATTAACGCCAATGCCTGAGTGTCACCTTGTTCAGCACACTGAAACACCAGCGGCGCCAGTTGTGCATATTGGCCCGGTGTTGCTTTGAGCATCACTTCAGCCAGTTGTTGCTGCGTGCGGCCGTGAAATACCGCGTCGGTCAGTAAACTGGTTTCTGCCAAACCATCGGCGGCCAATAACGCCAGCTTCACCGCTTCCAAGCCCAAGCCTGAGCCAGAACCGGTGCAGTTGATCGGAAAGCCAAAACCGCCAATCGCCAGTTGTTCGCCAGCAACCGATCCCAATGCACTAAAGCCGGTGCCCAAAATAATCACCGCGCCATCGGCTTCGCCATAAGCGCCTAAAGCGGCAATGTCCAAATCGGTGGTCAGATACAAGCGCGCAAACGGATGTTGCCAGGTCGCCAACTTTTGCTGCATCGAAGGTAAATGCAAACCGGCCAGACCCGCCCCCACCACCAACTGCGATAGCAGCGTCGGCGCTAACCCGGCGGCAATCAGCGCCTGTTCGGCGGCTAACACAATCGCATCCAAAGCTTGTTGATAGCCATTGACCGGATTGGCAGCACCGGCCTGCCCTTGCCCCAACAACTCGCCTGCGGCATTTTGCAGCCAGGCGCGGCAATTGCTGCCACCACCGTCGATGCCAAGAAAAAGCGGCTGATCCAAATGTCTGGCGGTAGATGTGGCTTGATGACTCAACCCAGGATTTAAATGACGGCTAGCCAACATCGGCTTACTCCTGAAACATAAAAATAAAAATCGGTTTCACCAGCATACAAACAAAAACTAAAAGCACTGACAAAGCACGATGAAACAAGAAAAAAACAAAGCAAAAACTTGGTTTACATAACGAAGGGCTGCATCAGTCCATCCATGGCTGACGCAGCTGCGCTAAAACTACAACTCTTTTTTCAACAACACTTTTTTCAACAACTCTTTTTTCAACAAGACTTGACCAAGCTACTCAAGCACCGGCCCCAGCAATTCCAGTTCTGCGACCTGGGTTAAGCTGTCGTTGCCTTTGTTTTTGCTGATGTCGACTTTGTAGTGTTGATAGGCACGGCCATTGCCAAAACTCAGCACTTGCCGCTCGTAACGACCGGCGAAGTTCAGGCCGGCAACGTCGGTGATCTTCACCCAGGTGGTACCGTCGTTAGATCCCAACAAGCTAAAGTTTTCAATGTCACGACTTGGCGCATCGTTGGCACTGGTAATAGCGACGGCGCTAACAATCTGACTTTGTGCCAGACCAACACTGACCCAGGCCGGTGCAGCAACAGTCGGCGCGCCACCGTTGTCCAGCCATTTGGTCAGATGATTGTTATCAAACACCTGCTCACCACTTTCTGAAGGGCTGATCGCAGCGCGGGCTTTAATGGTCACGCCAGGCAAGGACGATACATCTTGCGCCACGTAATCCGGGCCAATCAGCTCGATTTCAGCGATTTGCATCAGGCTGTCATTGCCTTTATTTTTGGTGATATTCAACCGGTAATAACTAAAACCAACGTCATTGCTGAATGGGAATTGCTGCCGGGTTAAGCGGCCGTCAAAACTAACACCAGCCCAACTTTGCAATTTCACCCAGTACACACCATCCATCGATGCTTCCAGACTGAAATTTTCCGGATCGCGGCTGTCGGCATCGTTGGCACTGGTGATCGCCAGTAAATTCACCGCTTTGGCTTCCGGCAATTTCGCCATCACCCAGGTTGGCAATTCAACAGAAGGCACGCCTTTGTTGTCGAGCCATTTGGTGGAGGTTTTATCGTCAAAGGCTTTATCCGGGCTTTCCGCATCGCCAATAGCACCCCGCGCCGTGATCAACGCGCCGGCGGAATGATCTTTGGCAGCAATTTGCGGCCCAATCAGCTCCACTTCAGCCACTTGCATCAAAGTGTCATTGCCTTTGTTTTTGGTGATATTCAGCCGATAGCTGCTAAACGCCAGGCTGTTGCCGGTACTAAAAGTCCGGCGCTCGGCTCTTTTAGCAAAACTTTCCCCGGCAAAAGTGGCTACAGTGCTCCAACTGGCGCCGCCGTCGTTCGATCCTTGCAGATTGAAGTTTTCCGGATCGCGGCTGTCGGCGTCATTGGCACTGGTCAGCGCCAGGGTGCCAACGGCTTTGGCTTCGGCCAAATCGATTTGAACCCAGGATGGCGCATCAGCGGTTGGAATACCTTTGTTATCCAGCCACTTGGTTTTGCCATCGTTGTCAAAAACCCGATCGGCGCTTTCGCTGGCACTGATAGCACCGCGCGAGGTGATATTGCCGCCAGCATCGCTGTGATCAATATCGGCATACACCGGCCCAATCAGCTCAATTTCGGCCAGCTGCATCAGGCTGTCATTGCCTTTGTTTTTGGTGATATTGACCCGATATTGGCGGTAAGCCAGGGTATTACTAAAACCAAAATCCTGGGTTTGGTAACGTTCAGCAAAACTGACCCCAGCGAAGCTTGCCAATGGTGTCCAGCTGACGCCATCGTTGGAGCCTTCAATGTTAAAGTTCTCTGGGTCACGGCTATCGGCATCATTAGCGCTGGTAATCGACAAGGTACTAACCGGCACCGCTTCGGCAAATTTCACGATAGCCCATGATGGCGCTTCAACCGATGGAATGCCTTTGTTATCAAGCCACTTGGTTTTACTGTCGCCATCAAAGGCTTTGCCAATGGCTTCACCTTCGCCGATAGCACCACGGGCAGTGATGGTCGCAGTGGCGATACGGTCAGCAGTGGTATATTCACGCACCGGACCACCGGCTTTGAGTTCAGCCACTAATGGCAATTTCAGGTCGATTAGTTTCGTCGCATCAAGGCCAAGTTCAGTGATCACCGGGTGTAACGCCCAGGCCGCCAGTACTTTTTCGCGAAGCGCGACTGCAGCTTCAAAATCGCCGGCAGCAGCGCTGTTGACCAGAGCGGCACTGGCGGTTAAGTTCGTTTGCAGGTTTTCACCTGGCGCAAAATCAGCAAAAGCGGCGTTTAATAACGACAGCAATTTGGTGTTGTTGCTGGCAGTTTCCAGATTCACCGCCGCCTCAGCACTGACCAACGCTTCGGTGAACAGGTTTAAGTTGTTGGCTTCAACCCCTAAAATCCGCAGCAATAATGACGAGTATTCCAGCTGCGCCGGCGCCAGACTTTCCAAAGCACTAATCGAACGGCCTTGCGTAATCGCTTGAGTTAACAAGCCACTGGCTAAGGTGCTCAGCGCATTGGCCTGAAAAGCGGCATCGGCTTTACCATCGGCGGTGGCGCCTAAAGTGGCTTTGATCCAGACCAGACTTTGCAGCTGTAACGTGCCCAGTGCAGCGCCAGTAAGATTTTGCCCTAAGCTGATATCACCACAACGCACTGCGTCGCAGACCATTTTACTATTGGCATCGGTGCTGACGGTCACGCGGTACAAGCCGTTAAAGGCATAACCTGGTGCTGAGGTCAGTTTTAAGTTGCTGATGAGGCCTTTGGCATCGGTCACGGCGCTGCCGTCTAACGTCACGCTGGTGCCATTGACAGCAGCCAGTGCCACTTTCGCACCAGTTAAAGTGCCTTTCACCACAGCGCCACTGAGTTCAGCGACAGTGCTGGCTGGTGTTGGATGGTTGGTTGGATCCGGATCTTTACCGGCGCCGCCACAGCCACTCAGCAGCAGGGCGGTTGCCACTGCAATACTGCTTAATTGAAAATTTTTCATACAAAATCCTGTGCTTAAGATGATGCTGCCCTGGCCAGTTATATACCCGTCATCCTTGAAGATGCGGAGTATAGGTACCGGCAACAGGCTCAGCTTCAGAATTTATAATTAAGGCCTAAGTAAAAACGGCGACCCGAATAACTGCTGCTTAAGAAGCGTGAATCGGTGTCATTGCCAAGGCGTTGCACAGATTCAGACTCGGTCAGGTTGACCACGGCGGCAGTCGCGACCAATGTCTCGGTCACACTGTAAGAGGCATTTAAATCCACCTGATCATAGGGATCAGAGAAGATGTTTAAGCCATTCGCCAGGCCACCCACCACTTCACCGCGCTTGTTATAAGAAGCGCGCAGGCTGTAGTCGTCGTTTTCATAATAAGCCGACAGGTTGTATTGATAATCGGCACTCCCAACCAGCGGGGACTCACCCACTTTTTCGCCCTGCACACTGACATTGGCTTGGTTGGTTTTGTTGTGGGTATAGTTGGCGTTGATCCCAAAACCGTTTTCAAAGGCGTGTTGAATAAAGACTTCTACCCCTTTCGAATTGGCGTCACTGCCGTTACCACTGGTGCTGTAAGGGCTCACGGTAATAGGACCTGCAGGCACCACGCCCGGTTGACCGGCGAAATCGCGGGTTGAACTGATGATCAGCGGCACCACGAAGTTATCTACGTCTTTGTTGAAGATGGCGATACCTACAGCTGAGCCTTTGCCGTAGTAATATTCCACCGACAAATCACTTTGTACCGATTCATATGGCTTCAGGTTTTTGTTACCACCTGAGCCACGAAAGCCCGGTAATTCGTTAAATGAAGCACGATCTTCGGCCCATTCGTCCGACACAAAACTAATCCGTTCCTGGCTACCCAAGGCGCCATACCCCGGCCGTGACATTACTTTCGCCACGGCACCGCGCACCACCAGATTGTCACTGGCATCCCAGGCGATGTTGAAGCTTGGTAATACATTGGTGTCGGTTTTGGTCTGGCTAATCACGTCGAATTTTTCAATAAAACGTTTATCGCCGGTGACAGGTAAACCGGTTACATCGTCGGTGTGATCGAGGAAATAGGTGTACAAATCGGTGGAAGCGCCGGTGGTTTCAGTGCGCACCACGCGAGCGCCAACGTTACCGCGCAGGCTGCTAAATTCAAAATCACCCTGCAGATAACCGGCGTTGATCACTTCGGTGATGTCGTAGACAAAATTGTCTTCAATCCGGGTGTACAACTGGTAATTACTGGTGATCATGTCGCGATAAGCGTTCCAGTTAATGGTTGGCATCACGTTGATATTAAAGCCGCCAGGAATATTGCCTTCCGAGCTGGTATTGATCACCTTATTGGCCGCTGGCATGCCGCCATTCCACTGGTAACTGTCAAACACATTAATACCGCGGCCACTGGCCAGCGCGCCTTCGATATCAAAATCCTTCGGCAGGAAGAAGTTATTACCGGTTTCACGGTGCAATTCGCCGTTGCGGTATTTGTAACCGGCACGGATCATCGTAAAGACGCTGAAATCGACGTTAAAATCTAAATCAACCTGACCGTAGGTTTCGGCCAGGGTGCTGCGGACAAAACTGGAATTCGATGAGCCAGGGTCACGGCCACCGCCGACGCCCGCCATTAAATTGGTAATAATGGCCGGATCCATATACATATTGATGCTATCGCCGGTCATATTCCAGCCAGCATACTGGGCAGCGTTTTCGGTAAACTTATCGCCTTCCCCCCAGTTCGAACTTTTATAGGCAGCTTCCCAGCTTTCTGTTGGGCCGCCTTTGGCTTTGGTATGACCAAACACCAGCCGCGCCGTGAAAGCATCACCTTCATATTTCAGATTAAAATCGTAGGTGTCGGAGGTTGATTCTTCTTTGACGTAAGTGCCACGGATCCACGGAAATTGCATATCGTTTTGCGCACCAGCAGCTCCGGCCGAATAATCAATCCCGGTGATCACCGAGTTGCTGGGATCAGTGTTCATATTGGTGACGAAGTTTGGATTCAGCGACCATTCCGGCATATCCAGTACCGACAAGGTCATATCCTGACCCAGGGTGAAGCCGAAGTAGTTGATGCCAACTTCTAACTTATCAGTCAGTTGCCATTGTGGTGTGATCTGAATACCTTCACGTTCGCGTTTTTCATTGGTGATGCCGGCACGGACCACCTGGGGTACCCAGTAGCCTTCATATTTAGTGCCAGTGGCATCAACAATAGGTCCGATCAGGTCTTTGTTAGGAACGACATTGCCGTTCACATCCACCGGTTTGATGGTCTGACTGGTCCAGCGCCAATCACTGGTACTGCCGGTCAAGGTGCGGTTGGTACGGTCTTGTTTGGTGTAACCCAATAAAATACCGAAATTTTCGGCTTCATTTTTCCAGGAATAAACGCCGGTAAAATGCGGTTCATAGTCGTCAGTGACGTCGGCGTAGGTCGCTTCAACATTCATCACACCAGAGCCTGAGTCCATGTCTAAAGGTTTACGGGTATGCAGCAAAATGGTGCCGCCGACCCCACCTTCATCCAGTCTGGCTTCAGAAGATTTATAAACTTCGACTTTGGAAATCATCGCTGAAGGTAATAATGCGTAATCAAAAGAACGGCTTGGTTCGCCAGGTGAAGAAGCGATAAAATTGCCGTTTAATTGGGTAAAGGTTAATTCAGAAGATAAACCACGAATACTGACCGCTGCACCTTCACCGCCACTGCGGGAAATCACCACGCCAGGAACCCGTTGCAAGGAGTCGGCAACGTTTTTGTCCGGGAATTTACCGATATCTTCAGCGGTAATGGCATCAACCACGGCACCGGCTAAACGTTTTACCGCCAGGTTTTCTGCCTGACTGGCGCGAATACCACGAACTTCAATGACTTCCGTCACCTGTTCTTTAGTTGTTGCTGTGGAGCTTTCGTCGGTGTCCGCGCTGGCTTCCTGCGCCTGCGCCACACCAAAATTTGAGCCTAATGCTGTTAGAACTGCCAGTGAAAGCAAAGATCGGGTCAGACCTTTTTTCCACGCAGGCGTTTTGCTATCTATCCGGTTGACCATGGGTTCTCCCCCAGTGAATGGTGTAATCGTAAACATTTAAAGCATGTCTCGATTCATTATTATTATTTCTTATGATGTTATGACCACTGCATTTCTCAACATCAGCGGAAATGGTTTACAGCAAAATGTAATCGATTACATGTCGCGGTTAGATACTAGCCAGCATTGGCACTGCTGTCAATCTGTACAATTGCAGAAAAATAAAAAATTCACTGATGGATCATAAAAGGGAAATATCAAGAATAACCAATTGATTAAATTAGTTATTCACTCTAAAAAAGCACGATGAAAATGCAAGTTGCCAGCAAACATTTGCTCACAATTTACACTGTTCAGACCACTGGAATGGATGTTTACGAGCTATGTACCGGCCCGCTGCTTTGGCGTTCGACCAGCTGAAATGGCAGGATTTCGCGGATACGGGTCAGACTTTCGCCACGCATCAGCACACTGAGCACTTCAAAAGCGCGGCGGCCCATGTCGTAGGCGGGTTGGTCGACGGTGGTCAGCGGTGGATCGATAAAAGCCGATACTTTGATATTGTCAAAACCGACCACTGAAATGTCTTGTGGCACTCTTAATCCATATTTTTTGATTTCGTGAATGGCGCCAATAGCGATATCGTCGTTAAAGCAAAAAATGGCGGTTGGCCGTACCGGCTGTTTTAATAACTGCCGCACGCCTTCGATGCCAGCTTCGATGGTATAACTACCGCCCACCAGCATTTCGTCCGGCAACGGCAGGTTTTCTTCCTGCAGCACACTGCGAATGCCAGCTAAACGTTCGCGGTAAATCTGGCTGCTGATTTGCCCGACAATAGCGGCGAATTTCTGATGGCCATACCCAACTAAATGATGCGCCAGCGCCCGGCTTGCCGCATAGTTATCCAGCTCGATCACCGGATATTTGCGCTCACCTTCAATCCGTTCACAGACGCTGACCATAGGCACATTGTCCGCTAATTCAGCATCTTGCGGCGCGAAAGGGAATGAATGATCCAGCTGGATCAGGCCATCGGCTCTGTTGCTCAGCACCATGCCGGCGTATTCGTTCTCTCGTTTACTGTCGCCCTGGGTATCACCCAATAACACCGAATAACCTTTTTCCTGTGCCGCCTGTTCAATGCCACCAATAATGCGCAAAAAGAATGGGTTGGTGAGATTGGGCACCAGCACCACAATCGAATTCGACTTGCCGCTTTTGACACTGCTGGCCAGCCAGTTCGGCCGATAACCGGCTTGTTTCACCGCCTGCATCACTTTGTCGCGGGTGGCTTCGGTCACTTGCTCTGGTGATTTTAAGGTGCGCGATACCGTTGCCGTCGACACACCAGCCAGTTCACTCACTTTTTTGATATTGGTCATTCGTGTTTTAGATCCCAAAGCCAGCGGATTGCGCTGTTTGCTCTACATATTGTTCAGCTGTAGCCCGCTAAACATAACGGAAATATAGCGATTTTGGCTATATTCCCACTCCTTTCTGACAATAGCAAGCACCATGTAATCGATAACACTCATCACTAATTTAGCGCAGAACCGAGTACTTATTACTCATTTAATCAGAAAAACTGCCAGCTGGAACAACCAGTGAATTTTTTCTGGACAATTTTAAATGTAATCGATTACAGTCTAGCTTAGCTCATTTTAAGCACAATGTTGGTGCAACCTGCACTGCCGGGAATTTCAGCGGAAAACCAAATCCAATGCGTAAAAAAATTCTTTTAAACTCAACAGCTTTACTCGCGACACTGACGTTAAGCCTAAGTGTGCTAAGCGGTTGCGATTCGGCAAAAAACAGCAATGCCGCTATCAATCTAGGGTCTGCCACGGCCGAAAAACCAGCACCCGCCACGCCAGATTTAGTGAATACGCCTGATTTAGTACAACACGTCAATCCGCTGATGGGCACCGACTCCAGTTTTGAGCTGTCTTACGGCAATACCTATCCGGCAATTGCCCTGCCCTGGGGCATGAATTTCTGGACACCGATGACGGCGCCCATGGGTGATGGCTGGACTTATAAATATGATGACCACAAAATCCGTGGCATTAAACAAACCCATCAGCCAAGCCCCTGGCTGAATGATTACGGCGCCTTTTCGTTGATGGCGGTGACAGGCCCACTAAAATTTAATCAGGACGAACGCGCGTCCTGGTTTTCGCATAAAGCCGAAACGGCCAAACCGCACCATTATTCGGTGTATCTGGCCGACTATGATGTGACGGCAGAAGTGACACCCACCGAGCGCGCGGCACAGTTTCGCTTCACCTTCCCCAAAACTGAGCAGGCCTATCTTATTCTTGATGCTTTTGATAAAGGCTCCAAAGTCAAAATCCTGCCAAAACAGCGCAAAATTATTGGTTATGCCCGCAACAACCATGGCGGTGTACCAGCCAATTTCCATAACTACTTTGTGCTGGAATTTGATAAAGATTTTACTGTCAGCCATAGCTGGCATGACGGCTGGAAATTACAACCAAATCAGTTAGAAAGCGAAGGCCAGCATGTCGGCGCGATCATCGGTTTTGCCACTGACAAAGGCGAACAAGTACATGTCAAAGTGGCGTCGTCCTTTATCAGCGAGGCACAGGCGGAGCTGAATCTACAGCGCGAAATTGGTAACGACACCTTCGCCCAGACAGAGCACAAAGCCCATCAAGTCTGGCAACAGCAACTCGCCAGAATCGAAATCCAGCAAGGCGATTTAGATCAAATCCGCACTTTTTACTCGTCCCTTTACCGGGTGCTGCTGTTTCCGCGGAAGTTTTATGAAGTCGACAGCAAGCAGCAAATCGTCCATTACAGCCCATACAACGGCGACGTATTGCCGGGTTATATGTTCACCGACAACGGTTTCTGGGACACTTTCCGCGCAGTTTTTCCGTTTTTTAACTTGATGTACCCCGAACTCAATGGCCAAATCATGCAAGGCTTGGTCAACACTTATAAAGAATCGGGCTGGCTACCGGAATGGGCCAGTCCGGGCCATCGCGGCGTGATGATTGGCTCCAATTCGGCCATTAATATTGCTGATGCTTACCTCAAAGGCGGCCGTGATTTTGATATCGAAACTTTATATGAAGCGACGAAAAAGAATGCCGAAGTAGAAGCAGGACGGCCGGTGTCGTCGGTCGGTCGTGAAGGGTTAAGTTATTACAACAGCTTAGGTTATGTACCTTATGACGTCGGTATTCACGAAAATGCTGCCCGCACTTTGGAATATGCTTTTGCCGATTTTAACCTGTACCAGCTCGCCAGTGCTCTGGGTAAAACCGAGGATGCAGCGGTATTTCAGAAGCGTTCACAAAACTACCTGAAGTTACTGGACCCTGAAACCAAATGGATGCGTGGCCGCAATAAAGACGGTAGTTTCCAAAGCCCGTTTAACCCGCTGAAATGGGGTGATGCTTTTACTGAAGGCAACAGCCTGCATTACAGCTGGTCGGTGTTTCATGACATTGCCGGCTTGCAGCAGGCAATGGGTGGCGAGCAGGTTTTTCTGAATAAACTCAATCAAGTTTTTGAGATGCCGCCGACCTTCGATGACTCCTATTACGGCTTTACCATTCATGAAATTCGCGAAATGCAGGTGGTGAATATGGGCAATTATGCCCATGGCAACCAACCCATTCAGCATATGATTTACCTCTACAACTATGCGGGTGAGCCGTGGCAGGCACAAGCGCGACTGCGCGATGTAATGACCAAACTGTACAGCGCCACCCCGGACGGTTACAGCGGTGATGAAGATAACGGTCAAACCTCAGCCTGGTATGTGTTCAGCGCTTTAGGCTTTTATCCGGTAACACCTGGTACCGACCAATATGTGCTGGGCAGCCCGTTGTTTGAAAAGGTCAAACTGACCTTACCCAATGGCAAAATGCTGCAAATAAATGCGCCGGGTAACTTGGCCAAAACGCCTTACATTGAAGCACTTTCCTGGCAGCAGCAGACTTATCCGCATAACTGGCTGAGTCACAAAGAGCTTATTCAGGGCGGCCAGCTGGATTTTCAGATGAGCGAAACGCCAAACAAACAACGGGGTTTGGCAACTGCTGATCGACCCTATTCGATGTCGACGGCGAACCACACGGCGCCAACAACTGCCCCAGCCCCTACAACCACAGAAAAGGCCAAACCATGAGTATGATGACACCTGACAGCCGCCAGCCTGCGGTCAGCGGGGATCCCAGCCAAAATAACCATTTTGCTTTTGCCGCCATGACCAGTTTGTTTTTTATCTGGGGTTTTATTACCGCCTTAAATGACATTCTGATCCCACAACTCAAAGCGGCCTTTTCGCTGAATTACACCCAGGCGATGCTGGTGCAATTCTGCTTTTTTGGCGCTTATTTTCTGGTGTCGCCGCTGGCTGGCAAACTGATTGAACGCATTGGCTATATCAAAGGCATTATGGTTGGCCTGGCGACTATTGCTTTGGGCTGTCTGCTGTTTTATCCAGCGGCTGAAATTTCGGTTTATGCGCTGTTTTTATTCGGGTTATTTATCCTGGCTTCAGGCGTCACTATTCTGCAAGTGTCGGCTAACCCTTATGTGGCAATCCTCGGCAAGGAAGAAACCGCCGCCAGCCGGTTAAGTTTGGCACAGGCGATTAATTCATTGGGTCATACCTTGGCACCACTCTTTGGTGCGGCGTTGATTTTCTCGGCCACTGCTGATTTATCTGCCAGTGCTGGTGTAGCAGGCGCTACAGCCGACGCCAAATCAGTGCAACTGCCTTATCTGATTTTGGCGGGTGTCACTTTGCTGACCGCCGCTGGTTTTTATTTTCTAAAGTTACCGCTATTAACGCCACCGGTCGCAGCGGCCAGCCCAACGCAGCAGCAGCTGACGGCAGAAAGCTCGATTTGGCAACAAAAAGGCTTGTTATTGGGTGTGTTGGCGATTTTTTTGTATGTCGGCGCAGAAGTCAGTATTGGTAGTTTTCTGGTGAACTATCTGGCGCTGGAACATATCGGTGGTCTGTCGGAAAAACAAGCCAGCACCATGGTCGCTTATTATTGGGGCGGCGCGATGATCGGCCGTTTTATTGGCGCGCTGCTGACCCGATATATTTCAGCCAGTTATGTGCTGTTAAGTAATGCACTGATCGCAATTCTATTATTGTTTGTGACAATGAACTCAACTGGCATGGTCGCCGTCTGGTCGGTGATTGCGATTGGCTTTTTTAACTCTATTATGTTCCCAACTATTTTCACCATGGCGATCCGTGGTCTGGGTCCACTGACCAGCCGTGGCTCGGGTTTGTTGTGTCAGGCGATTGTTGGCGGTGCGATATTGCCGTTGCTGCAAGGCCTGGTCGCTGACAGTGTTGGCGTGCAACTGAGTTTTATCGTGCCGGTGTTGGCTTATGGCTATATCGCGGGTTATGCCTGGTATAGCAACCGGCAACATCGGACATTGACGTCGTTATCACAGGTATCGTTATGACTACTACAGTTTTGCCAGCATCTTCTGTTACTGCCACCACACCACGTCAGGTGTTGTGTTTTGGCGAAGCACTGATTGATTTTTTGCATAGCGGTGTGCAGCAACAAGGCCCACTGCAATTACCAGCCTACCGGCAATTTCCGGGTGGTGCACCGGCCAATGCCGCGGTTGCTGTGGCGAAATTAGGCGGTTTGGCAAGCTTCGCCGGTCAGGTCGGCCAGGATGCATTTGGTGATTTTCTGGCGCAAGCGTTACAGGCTTATGGCGTGGATTTGTCGTTATTGAAGCGCCACCCAACCGCCAAAACCGCTTTGGCCTTTGTCATGCTGGATGAAACCGGCGACCGGAGTTTTTCGTTTTACCGCGACCAAAGCGCCGACGTGTTATTCGCGCCGGAGCAAATTGGCGCCGACTGGTTTGCAGCCAAGCCGATATTGCATTTTTGCAGCAATACCCTGACTGATGAATTTATCGCGCACACCACAACTTTGCTGGTAAAGCAGGCCAAAGCAGCCGGCTGCCTGGTCAGTTTTGATGTCAATTTACGGCATAACTTATGGCGTGAAGGTGCTGCCGATCGCGAGCGGGTCAACGCGCTGGTGTGGCAGGCGGATATTGTGAAGTTTTCGCGGGATGAATTGCAGTATCTTTGTGATGGCTTCGAGTCGGAAGCGGCTTATCTTCAGCACTGCCTGCAAGCCGGTTGTCAGTTATTGCTGGTTACCGATGGCGGCGGCAGTATTGACTACTACCGCGCTGGCACTGCTGTAGCTAAGGTCATTCCGCCCAAAGTACAGGTGGTCGACACCACTGCAGGTGGGGATGCTTTTATCGGGGGGTTGCTATTCAGCCTCAGCTGTTTACCAGCTGCTTCATTACCGAAAGGCGCCTTATTGCATGCCTGTATTGAATTTGCCACGGCCTGCGGCGCAGTCACCGTCACCCGGCCCGGCGCTTTCCCTGCCCTGCCGGATGCCACCGAAATTCTTGCCGATTTGGCTAAACGCCAGATCGATATTCAAACCTTATTGCCTTTGTTGCCTTTATTGCCGGTTTCGCCGGCCAGTTGAATTTTTGGAGATTGATGATGCCAAGCACCTCACAGCCTAGTAACTATTACGACCAGAATTTTATTCTGCAGCATTGTCAGGACATTCTGAGTTTTTATGACTCACGGGTAGTCGACCCGTCCGGCGGTTATTTTCACAACTACTTTGATAACGGCGAGTTGTTTAATCCGGGATTTAAGCAGCTGGTGAGCAGCACCCGCATCGTCATTAACTACGCCACTGCGGCGATGGTATTTGCCGCTGATGCTGAAAAGTCAGCGAAATACAAAACAATCGCCCAGCACGGTCTGGACTATGTCGAGCAAGTGCACTGGCGCGAAGATATCCAGGGTTACGCCTGGACGTTACAAGACCATCAGCCGCTCGATACCACCCAACAAGCTTATGGTTATGCCTTTGTGCTGCTCTGTTATGCCGCAGTGCATAAAGCCGGGTTAATTAAGGACAGCCACCAACTCAACCAAACTTATCAGCTGCTGGAACAACGTTTCTGGCAAGCCGACCACGGCCTGTATGCCGACGAAATCAGCCCGCAAGGTATGCTCAGTGATTATCGCGGCCAGAACGCCAATATGCATTTATGTGAAGCGATGCTGGCCGCTTATGAAGCCTGTGGCGAGCGGCACTTCCTCGATCGCGCTATGACCTTGGCGCAGAACATTACAGTGCGGCAAGCGGCGTTAACCGACGGCCTGGTGTGGGAACATTACACCAGCAGTTTCCAGCCAGACTGGAACTACAACAAAGCTGATCCAAAAAACCTGTATCGGCCCTGGGGTTTCCAGCCAGGTCATCAGACCGAATGGACTAAGTTATTACTGATTTTGCACCGCCATCAACCGCAAGATTGGCTGGTGAGCAAAGCCCGTGAACTGTTTGACCGCGCTTACGAGCAAGCCTGGGACGCCGAACATGGCGGCCTGATTTACGGTTTTGCCCCGGACGGTCGCAGGTGTGACGATGACAAATATTTCTGGGTGCAAGCTGAAAGTATGGCGGCGGCAGCATTGTTGTATCAAACCACTGGCGCTGAAGTCTATTTAGTGGCGTACCAGAATTTATGGCAATACAGCTGGGATCACATGATTGACCACCAATACGGCGCCTGGTTTCGCTTACTGAACCGCGACAACAGCAAAGTCAGTAATGAGAAAAGTGCCGCCGGTGCCAAGTGTGATTATCACACCCTGTGTGCCTGCATCGAAGTGCTGCGTGGTATGGGCTTTGCCAGCTTGCCGCTTGTTAGCTTTAGCAGCGCAGACTAAGCCGGAGGCCGGGGTGAGGTTGATGCATAACTGCGATGATGTTTCAGCGAAGGTTGTTTCGGCAAAGGGTATTGCGGTGTTGGCAAGCTTGCTGCTGATGGTTGGCGTCACGAGCTGCAGTCAGCCCGCACAACAGGCACCGCAACAAGCCAGGGCCAGCAACTCAGCTGATCAAGTGCTAACCGCCACCGATCCGCTGCAGTTTGTTGACCCACTGATTGGCACTGATGGCAAGGGTAAAACCTACCCTGGCGCGACCGTGCCTTATGGCATGGTGCAACTCAGCCCCGACAACGGTCGCACCGGCTGGGACTGGATCGCCGGTTATTTTTACCCCGATACCATGATCGCCGGCTTTAGCCATACCCATTTATCCGGCACCGGCGCCGGTGATTTGTACGATATCTCCTTTATGCCGCTGCGTTTGCCCTTTAACAGTGAAAAAACCGACGGCGGCCCAGCGCAAGGCACGCTTGTCTCCAGCTTTTCACATCAACAGGAACAAGCTAAAGCTGGTTATTACCAGGTGTATTTGCCGGATTATCGGGTGAATGTTGAACTGACTGCTGGCCTGCGGACCGGATATCAGCGGTATCGGTTTGATCAGGTTGCAGGTTCAGCTAAAGAAACAGTCAGCACACCGCTGATCCGGCTCGATTTAGGCTATAACCGTAACTGGGATAGAACCACTGCCAGCGCCATCCGGATTATCGATGCTTATAGCATCGAAGGTTATCGTTATTCCAGCGGCTGGGCACCCAAGCAAAAAGTGTACTTTTACACTAAGTTTTCAAAGCCAATCAGTAGCTTACAGTGGCAACTTGAGGGTGCTGACATCGCGCTTCAAGCCAATGGTCAATTGAGCACCACGCCAATCGCCAAAGCACCACATCAGCAACAAGGCGTAGCGGTGGCGTTATTGCTGCAATTTGCCGCAAGCGATACCGAGATCACAGTCCGCACCGCGTTAAGTTCAGTTAGTAGCGCCAACGCCCGGCAAAATCTGCTGGCCGAAGGTGAAAAGCTGAGTTTTGAGCAGGTGAAACAACAAGCACAACAAGCCTGGCGCGCTGAGTTGTCGCAGGTACAGGTGACGGCAACGCGCGATAATCTGACCCAGTTTTACACCGCCTTGTACCACAGTGCCTTGGCGCCGCGGGTCTTTGCCGACAGCGACGGCCGGTTTTTAGGCCCAGATGGCCAGGTGCATCAACGCAGCGGCCATACCCATCACGATTTTTTCAGTTTGTGGGACACTTTCCGCGCTTTGCATCCCTGGAAAACGCTGTTTAACCCAGATCGTAATCAACAACAGTTATTATCATTGCTGGATCACGCCGACATCTCCGGTTTGCTGCCGGTGTGGAATTTTCAGGGCAACGAAACCGATATGATGCTGGGTTACCATGCAGTACCGGTGTTGGTCGATAACTACCTGAAAGGTTTATTACCAAGCAATCTTGGCGATAAAATTCTGCAGCTAGCTGTTAAAAGTGCCAAACAGCAGGCATTTGGCTTACAAAGTTATCAACAACTTGGGTTTGTGCCTTATGCCGAGCGCAAATGGAATGTCGCGCTGACGCTGGAATATGCCTATGACGATTGGGCCATTGCCCGCTTGGCCGAGCGCTTAGGTAAGACCGATATTGCTGCCGAATTTCGCGCCCGCTCGCAAAACTATCACCAACATTTTGATGCCAGCACTGGCTTTATGCGCGCTAAAGACGTCAGCGGCAAATTCCGGCTGCCGTTTGATCCGAACGCCTATTATCCGGAAGATTATTGTGAAGCCAACGCCTGGCAATATAGCTTTTTTGTGCCGCATGATGTGCCGGGTTTGATCGCATTGTACGGAGGTCCGGCCGCGTTTAGCGCCAAACTGGATCAGATGTTTAGCACTGCTCAGCTGATTTCCTCACCAACCAGCTCCTCACAAACCAGCTCCGCGCAACCGCTGCCAGAATGGATTTCCGGTTATATTGGCCAGTATGTGCATGGCAATGAACCCAGCCATCATGTGCCGTATTTGTACCAATACGCCGGTCAGCCTGCCAAGACGCAAGCACTGGTGCGGCGGATTATGGACGAGCTGTACAGCACCAAGCCGGATGGTCTGGCTGGCAATGAAGATGCCGGCCAAATGTCGGCCTGGTATTTATTCAGCGCTTTAGGCTTTTATCCGGTTGATCCGGTGTCCGGCGACTACGTGTTGGGTAGCCCGGAAGTACATCAGGCCAGACTGCAACTGGGTAACGGTAAGCAGCTGAGGGTCAAAGCATTAAATCAGTCGCCGCAGCATCTGTATGTAAAGAATGTGACTTTCAACGGCACACCAGTCACCGGCTTTACCCTATCTCACCAGCAACTAATGCAAGGTGGCGAACTGATTTTTACCATGAGTGAAAAAGCCCAATGAAATGGAATAAACAATTTGCTCGCTACCTACAACTCAGCCTGCTGCTGACTAGCAACGTCTTCGTCTTTGCAACTGCGGCGGAGCAAATTACAAAGCAAAAAAATGGCAGCGCGCTCAACAGCCCCAGCCAATACGTCAATCCATTTATCGGTACCGCCAACTTCGGAGCCACCCACCCCGGCGCGCAATATCCGCAGGCCTTGGTGTCGGTAGCGCCTTTTAACGTTGCTTTTGAAGGCAAAAGCGCCAACGGCGATAAACTGAATCCATTTGAAAAAGACGCCGCCTGGAATTCACGCGGTTATATCTTCGAGAATAAATTGCTGACCGGCTTTAGCCACGTCAATTTAAGTGGTGTTGGCTGTCCGGATTTGGGCGTATTGCTGCTGATGCCAACCACTGGCGCGTTGGAACTGGACGCCGAAAAATACGGCTCCACTTATCAGGCTGAACAAGCCAGCCCTGGTTATTACCGCACTGTGTTAACCAAGTATCAAACCACCGCCGAAGTCACCAGCACCTTACGCTCCGGTCGCAGCCGTTTTACCTTTCCGGCCGGTCAGGCGAATATTCTGCTGAATTTAGGGCTTGGCCTGACCAACGAAAATGGCGGCAGTCTGCAAATTAATTCCGCCACCGAAGTGCAAGGCAGCCGCACTATTGGCACTTTTTGTTATCACAGCGAACAAGCGCGGCCGGTGTATTTTGTCGCCCGTTTTAATAAACCAGCGCAGCGTTTTGGCGGCTTTAAAAAAATGCCGTTATACAAAAATGTCGAAGCCGAGTGGATGCCGCATAACAACAACTACAAAGCCTACCCTTTTCATCGTCAGCTGCTGAGCGGTGACGATATCGGCGCTTATTTCAGCTTTGACAACAAGGCTGACGAGGTGATTGAAGTCGAGCTGGGGGTGTCCTGGGTCAGTATCGACAATGCGCGGCAAAATCTGGATGCAGAGCAGTACCAGACAGCACAGCGTTTAAGCTTCGATGAATTACGTCAACGCGCCGTAAACGCCTGGGATAGTCTGCTCAGCCGTATCGACATCGATGCCAGTTCAACAGAAAAGACCTTATTTTACACCGCCTTGTACCACAGCCTGATCCACCCCAGCATCATCAGCGACATCAACGGCGATTACCCGCTGATGGGCGAATTCGCCGCAGATAAACCTTTGTTTGGCAATAATAAAAATCAGCCACGCTATTCGGTGTTTTCCCTGTGGGACAGCAATCGCAATGTGCATCCGCTGCTCAGTCTGGTTTATCCCGAGCTGCAAAGCGCGATGGTGCAGACAATGGTGGCGATGAGTCAGGAACAGGGTTGGCTGCCGAAATGGGAACTGGTTGGCATCGAAACTAAAGTGATGGTCGGCGACCCGGCTTCGGTGGTGATTGCCGATACTTATTTACGCGGCATCCGCGATTTTGATGTTCAAACCGCTTACCAGGCGATGAAAAAAGCCGCATTGACGGCGACGAATAACCCACTGCGCCCGGAAAATGCTGATTATTTGCAACTGGGTTACGTGCCGGTCGACGATGAAGGCCCATATGATGGCAGCGTCTCCACCAGTCTGGAATATTATCTGGCGGATGCCGCCATTGGCCGTTTGGCGGCCGCGCTTGGCCATGCAGAAGATGCCAAGCTGTTTCAGCAGAAATCACTGAATTACCAAAAGTTATTCGACACTTCGACCGGCATGCTACGACCTAAAAAACGTAACGGCGACTGGCACAGCCCGTTTAATCCGGACGGCGGCCGCAACTTTGAACCCACCGCCGGTTATATCGAAGGCACCGCCTGGAACTACCGTTTTTATGTACCGCACGATGTGCCGGGCTTGATCAAGCTATTGGGCGAAGACGAGTTTGTCCGGCAACTGGATCTGACCTTTGACAGCGGCAAATTTGACATGGCGAACGAGCCGGATATTACTTATCCGTTTTTGTACAACTATCTTGGGCAAACCAATCAAAGCTCTGCCCGGGTACAACAGCTAATTAAACAACATTATCACAACACACCAGCCGGTTTACCCGGCAACGACGATACCGGCACCTTATCCAGCTGGCTGGTATTTAGCATGCTCGGGCTCTACCCCACCGATCCCGGCAACCCAACATACACCCTATTCGAACCAGCGGTAAAAAGCGCCCGTATCAGCCTAAACCCAGCTTATTACCCAGGAAAAACACTGGAAATTCAACAGAATGCTGCAAGCAACTCTAGCTACAGCTGGCAAGAAAAAGCGCTGAAAACCCCATTTATCAGCCATCAACAACTGGTGCAAGGTGGTGTACTACGTTTGTAAATTCAACAGGTTAAACTGCTGCGCCACCCGAATTCGGAGCTCATCACGCAGCAACAACACCGTGGGGCTGACCTGAGCGCGGCTGGCGCAGACCAGATTCAGTTGTTGCGGGTGGGGTTTGAATTCCGGCAATAACGAAACGACCCGACCGGCGCGTAAATCTTCAGACATATCCAGCGCCGATTTAAGCGCAATGCCTTTGCCGCTGACCGCCCAGCGCCGGACGATTTCGGCGTCGTTGGTCACCCGATTGCCGCTGACACTGACTGTAAAAGGATCGTCTTGATAGCCAAAATGCCAGTTGGCGAAAGTGCGATGGTCGATTAAATACAACAAGCAGTTATGTTGTTGTAAATCAATTGGATGCAGCGGCTTACCATGTATCGCCAGATAACTTGGCGCAGCACATAACACCCGTGGCACGTCGGTAATATGAAAGGATACTAAATTGGAGTCCGGCAAGGCGCCATAACGCAGCGCGACGTCGACTTGCTCGGCAGTGAGGCCGGCAATTTTATCGGAGAGCTCCAGCCGGATGCGTAAATCCGGGTGTTGATCCTGCAATTCATCCAGCCAGGGTAATAACAGATTTCTGCCCAAATCACTCGGTGCAGTTAAGCGCAATTCACCGCCAATCCGGCCACTTTGTTCAGTCAGCTCCTGTTTGCCTTGCTCCAGCGCGGTCAGCGCATTCTGGCAATGTTGCAGGAATTTTTCGCCAGCGCTACTGAGTTTCAGCGAACGAGTGCTGCGGATAATCAACGCTGTGCCCACATAAAGCTCCAGCCGTTTTAGCGCGGCGGAAGCAGCGGCGGGTGTTAAATCAAATTGCCGGGCGGCGGCGCTGATACTGCCGGTCACGACAATCTGCCGGAACAGTTTTAAATCCTGAAGCTGCAGCATTTTCAAATTTTATTTGATAAAGAATGTGTTTTTAGATGGTTTTTCTACTGATGTCAAACCGGCACAATGCGCGTCATTCAAGCCAGCACCTTTTTGAACAATCAATTTAAATCGAATAAGCCCGGAGTTTTTAAATGACACAACAAATCCAAACGACCTTACCAGCAACCATGCGCGCCATCGGTTACACCGAATCATTAGCTATCGATAACCCGCAAGCTCTGCAGGATTTAACTCTGCCTTTGCCAAGCTTAAAACCACACGATTTGTTAGTGAAGATTAGCGCCATCGCCGCCAATCCAGTTGATTACAAAATTCGCCTGAACCGCCCGGCCAGCGTAGAAAAACCAGAAATTCTGGGCTGGGATGCCGTGGGCACTGTGGTTGCGACGGGTGAGGCTGTCACTTTATTCCAGAACGGTGACCAGGTGTTTTACGCCGGAGCGCTCGATAGACCCGGCGCCAACAGTGAATATCATGCGGTGGACGAGCGATTGGTTGGCCACAAACCAAAAACCCTCAGCGATGCCGAAGCCGCAGCTTTACCGCTGACCGCCATTACCGCCTGGGAGCTGTTATTTGACCGGCTGCAACTGGATCAGCCAGCAACACCGTCACCAAGCTACAGACAATATCAACAAAAAGTACTGCTGATCAGCGGCGCTGCCGGTGGTGTGGGTTCGGTGATGGTGCAACTGGCCAAACTGCGCACCGACGCCATTGTGATTGGTACCGCATCAAGACCAGAAAGTCAGAATTGGGTGAAGGCGTTAGGGGCTGATTATGTGATTAATCACCAGTTGCCGCTCGCCGAAGAACTGGCGCGCATCGGTATTAAAGAAGTCAGCCATATCGCCAGCCTGGTCGACACCGCCGCTTATTATGAGCAGTTTATTGCTGCCTTAGCGCCACAAGGCAAATTGGCGCTGATTGACGACCCAAAAACCGCGCTGGATATCCGGCCGCTGAAACTAAAAAGCCTGAGCCTGCACTGGGAACTGATGTTTACCCGCTCGTTATTCCAGACACCGGATCAACAACAGCAACATCAGTTACTGAACGAAGTAGCGGCGCTGGTCGATAGCGGCCAGCTGAAAACGACGGTTGGCCAACAGCTGGGCCAGATTAACGCAGAAAATCTGCGTCAGGCACATGCGTTACTGGAACAAGGCCAAGTGATCGGTAAACTGGTACTCAGTGGTTTTGCCAACTAGCGTGGTAGGCTAAGTTGCAAATCAGGGCTGCAGTCGGGTTATAGTAAGGATAAATAAATACCAGAACGAACCCGAATGTTGCCAGCAATGTTGATCCCAAAAGTTAATAGCAAACCGACAAAACTCAACCTGTGCCGAGTCAGACATTGTTGCCGGACAGCGACTATGCTGTTTGGCTTGCTGTGCTGGAGTCAGGCCAGTCTGTCTGCAGAAACCTTTCAACAACAACTCAATGCTGCCGAACAGTTATTTAGCAACGACGCCAAAGCCGGTGAAGCAGCTTTTTTAGCATTACTGCAACAACAAACCGAACCGGAACAACGACTTAAAGTACAACAATTGTTATGCTGGGCCTTAGCACCAGCGCAACCTGCCGCAGCGATCGCGCTGCAGCAAAAGTTACTGGCTCCATCCACTGCAGAAGTCACCCCAACATCAGCGACGATGCCGGAACTGTGGCAACTGCGTTTTCAGCTGTGCCGCGGCTATGCCGAAGAGCAGCGTGGTGAAAATCAGCAAGCGCTCGATATTTATCATGAAATTCTTAAAAGCGAGCTAAAACAGCAAGATCCGGAACTGCATATTCGCGCCCTCAGCCTGCGCGCCGAGCAATATGCCCGCACTGGTGAATATCCAAAAGCTTTGGCCGATTTCCAGCAAGCACTGACGATTGCAGCGCAACACAATGACCCGAACGCGGAAAGTTATCTTAGTAACGCCCTGGCCAATCTTTATGCCGATCCGGCGGTGGCCGATTACCAGGACGCGATCCCGCTTTATCAACGCACCCTGGCTTATCATCGCAGCCGCAATAATTTGCAGGATGAAGCCACCGCTTTATTTAACCTTGGCAGCACTTTTGAAAGTATGGGCGACTTACCCCAGGCGCTGACTTATTTACAGCAAGCGCTGCAAGTCGAACTACAACGACAACAACCGGATGACATCGCCTACAATCAGCGCTCTATCGCGATTGTGCTGACCAAATCCGGCCGCGCCGCTGAAGCCGTCGTCTTGCTGGATCAGGCGATCGCCCATTACCGCAGCAGCAACAATCTGGAGTTTCTGGCGTATTGCCAGTTAAGCCGTGCGGTCAGTTACAAGGCGCTCAAACAGTGGCAGCAAGCGGCGGATGATTTAGCCGCAGCAGCGCAGTATTTTAAAGCGAATCCGAACGCCCGGTTTGAAGCCAGATTGTACAAAGAATTCGCCGATTTACAGGCGCAACGTGGTGATTGGCAAAGTGCCTTTTTGCTGCAACAACAGCAATTGCGTCTTGATGTGCAGCTGCAACAACAACTGTTAGATCAGCGCACCAGCGCGCTAAAAACCCAGCTGCAAACCGAACAAATCCGCAGTGATAAAGAATTACTGCAGCAAAAAAACCTGCTACAACAACAGCAACTGCAGGATGCCGAGCAGTTAAAGTTATGGCAGATGATTGCGCTTGGCTGCGCAGTCTTATTAATCCTGACGTTGTTAGTGTTGATGCAACGCCAACGCAAATTATCACGCCAGCTGGCCGATTTGGCCTTACTTGACGAACTAACCCGGCTGCCAAACCGCCGACATACCGTGGCGATGGCCGAGCAGTTATGGCAACAATCCAGCGGCAATAGGACCAACTTTACCGTACTGGCGCTGGATATCGATTTCTTCAAGAAAATCAATGATACCTTCGGCCATCAGGCCGGTGATCTGGTACTGAAAAAAGTGGCGTATTGCCTGCGTTTTTCACTGCGGCCGCAGGACAAAATCGGCCGGGTCGGCGGGGAAGAGTTTTTGATTTTACTGCCCTCAACTGAGCAACATCAGGCACTGGAAATAGCCCGGCGTTTATGTCAGGAAGTGGCAGCTTTAAAATGGCCGGAACTGCAGGAAAATCAGCAAGTAACGCTCAGTATCGGCGTCGCCAGCCGCCAGCAACAATCTGATTTACTGCAACTCTGGCATCAGGCCGACACTGCTTTATATCAGGCGAAACATCAGGGTCGTAATCAGGCGGTGTTGTTTTCGTCCTGAGTTCCGGGCCTGGGTTTTACTCTGGTCTAAGTTTCAAAAGTTGCAACTCTGGCAGATGTCATGAGTGTGATCAGTTACCTTCATTGACATAAAATCAGATGCTAAGTATCATTACAACCGCGTGAGTAAATCCTAGGCAAACCGCGAAGCACATTGTGTATCGTAAGCGTCTTCTGAAGACGTCGGATCTAGGGATCACGCATTTTTTTGCCTAAAAATCAGCGAGCAACATGATAATCTACTTGGATGAAAGTGGTGATCTAGGATGGACATTTACAGCCCCCTATCGCGCTGGAGGTTCGAGTAGACACATCACAATAGCAAGCCTTGCAGTTACTCCCGAAAAAAAGCACCTTCCAAAACGTTTAATTAAAAAGCTCTACGACAAATTCAATTGGCCCACCCATATTGAGAAAAAATGGGCCGACATGTCTGTCGTTGAACGTGTCTGGTTTGCAAATCAAGCTCGGGAATTGCGGGCTAAGCATCCTGATGATATCCGTTATATTTCAATCACTGTTAAGAAAGAGAATGTACAATCTCACATCAGAGGTGATGCAAACAAACTCTACAATTATATGATTGGTCTCTCGCTTCTCAATGAAATGGCCAAGCATGAAGCCATTACCTTTATTCCCGATCCAAGGAGCATTAAAGTGGAAAGTGGGAACAGCCTCCACGATTACTTGCAAATTCAACTTTGGTTCGAAAAACGAGCCGTAACAAAATTAACGACGCAACCCAGTGACAGTGCTTCAAGCCGAAACGTTCAGTTTGCAGATATGCTTTCAGGCGTTGTACAAGGACATTTTGAAGATGGAAATTCTCAACCATGGGCTGAGTTACGCAACTGCATCAGCTACAAAACTTTATTTTTCTGATAAAACTCTAATTAACCAAAGTACGAACTGTTGAAAAAGTATTGCTGTAGTTTGAAGCCGATACCTATCAATTCGTTTTTCAAATCCACGTTCAATTAGCTGCATTCGACGAAAAATCCGAATCGTTGAGACAATTTTACATAGCTTCATTTGGCATTGCGACGATAGCCAAAAATGGTGCAACCCTAACCATTCCCACGACCAAACCACCAATTCCCGCGTCCACGTCCCGAAGAAAGCGCTTGCTCATTTTAACACCAAAACGTAGAATGATCGTTCATTCTAAAGTTGGAGCCTCGTTATGTCATCGTCAAATTCCTTTTTCCAAAAGCCGAGAGCTTTGCTCAAACCAGTGGCGGCAGCGCTGCTTGGTGCTTTTTTGCTGCAGGCTTGCACTGAAGCAGCGGCGCCAAATGTGGCTCAAGGCGCAGCACCGGCGCCGGTTGAAGTGGGTGTGGTGACTTTAGCGCCACAACAAATCACCTTAAATACCGAATTACCGGGCCGCACTGTCGCCTGGCAACTGGCGGAGATCCGGCCGCAAGTGGGCGGCATTATTCTCAAACGCTTATTTACTGAAGGCGCCGACGTCAAAGCTGGCGACACTCTGTATCAAATCGACCCTGCCACTTTTGCTGCCGCCAAACAAAGTGCCGCCGCAGCATTGGCGCGGGCCAATGCCAATTTGCAACAAGCGGCAGCCAAAGCCAGTCGCTATCAGAAAATGATCCAACAGCGGCTGATCAGCCAGCAGGATTTTGACGAAGTGGCGGCGCAGCACGAACAAGCCAAGGCCGATGTGCTGGCCGCCAAAGCGCAGCTACAAAGTGCACAAATTCAGCTCGATTACAGCAAAGTGACAGCACCGATTAACGGCCGGATTGGTAAATCAGCGGTTACTGCTGGTGCGCTGGTCAGCGCCAATCAAGCGCAGGCCTTGGCAGTCGTACAACAGCTGGATCCGATTTATGTCGAAGTGACGCAATCAAGCGCTGAGCTTTTGAAACTAAAACAAGCACTGGCCAGCGGTGCACTGGGTGCCGCCGGTACTGCCGTCAGCCTGCAGCTTGAAGATGGCAGCACTTATCAACACAAAGGCAGGTTGCAATTTAGCGAAGTCAGCGTCGATGCCAGCACCGGCTCGGTGGTGCTGCGCGCCGAATTTGCCAACCCGGATCAGTTGTTACTGCCAGGCATGTACGTGCGGGCGACACTGGAAACCGGCATTAACACCGCCGCTATTCTGGCACCACAACGGGGAATCAGCCGCAATGCCAAAGGCGAAGCCACCGCACTGGTGGTGAATGCTGCCGGTACTGTCGAACCGCGGTTGGTGAAAGCAAGTCGGACTGTTTCCGTAAACGGCGGCGCTGCCGATCAATGGCTGGTTGAAGAAGGTTTAGCCGCTGGCGATCAACTGATTGTCGAAGGTCTGCAAAAAGTCCGGCCGGGCGCGCCAGCCAAAGCAGTGCCTTTTAACGCGGCAGTTAACTCGGCAACGGCCACCAATCCTGCGCCTGCTGGCCAAAACAAAGCCACAGGAGCGAACTAATGAGTCGATTTTTTATTGACCGGCCGATTTTCGCCTGGGTCATCGCCATTGTGATCATGCTGGCCGGGGTGCTTGCCATCAACGGCCTGCCGATTGCGCAATATCCATCGATCGCGCCACCAGCCATCAGCATTACAGCCAGCTATCCTGGCGCTTCGGCCCGCACGCTGGAAGACAGTGTCACCCAGGTGATCGAGCAAAAAATGAAAGGCCTCGATGGCTTGCTCTATATGTCGGCGACCTCGGAATCAAGCGGCACCGCCACTATTACCCTGACCTTTAGCGCTGATACCAATCCTGATATCGCGCAAGTTCAGGTACAGAATAAACTGGCATTAGCGACGCCCTTGTTGCCACAAGAAGTGCAGCGTCAGGGCGTGCAAGTGGCTAAATCGGCACGTAACTTCCTGATGGTGATGGGTTTTGTTTCTGAAGATGGCTCGATGAGCAATATCGACATCGGCGATTATGTCAGCGCTAACGTGCAGGACGTATTGGCGCGGGTGGAAGGTGTCGGTGAAATTCAGATGTTCGGCAGTCAATACGCCATGCGCATTTGGTTAGACCCGGCCAAACTCGCCAACTATAAACTGATGCCATCGGATATCAGCGCGGCGATTGTGGCGCAAAATGCCCAGGTGTCGGCCGGTCAGCTCGGTGGTTTACCAGCGATTAGCGGCCAGCAAATGAATGCGTCGATTACCGCGCAAAGCCGGCTGCAAACTACGGAACAGTTTGGCAATATTCTGCTGCGGATCAACACCGACGGCTCAGCCGTGCGGTTAGCCGATGTCGCGCGGATTGAACTTGGTGGTGAAAGTTACCAGATTTCAGCCCGTTACAATGGCCAACCAGCCACCGGTTTAGGTGTGAAGTTAGCCGCCGGTGCCAATGCCTTGTCGACCGCCGATGGCGTGAAAGCCGCCATTGAAACCATGCGCCCGTATTTCCCGGCCGGTTTACAAGCGGTAGTGCCTTATGACACCACGCCTTTTGTGAAGATCTCAATTGAAAAAGTAGTGAAAACCCTGCTTGAAGCGATCGTGCTGGTATTTTTGGTGATGTATCTGTTTTTACAGAATTTCCGCGCCACCTTAATTCCAACCATCGCCGTGCCAGTGGTGCTGCTGGGTACTTTTGCTGTGCTCTCCATCTTTGGTTATTCGATTAATACCCTGACCATGTTTGCGATGGTGCTGGCGATAGGTTTGTTGGTCGATGACGCCATAGTCGTCGTTGAAAACGTCGAACGGGTGATGACCGAAGAAGGGCTATCCGCCAAGGAAGCCACCCGTAAATCGATGGACGAAATTACCGGTGCTTTAGTCGGCATCGCGTTGGTGCTGTCAGCGGTCTTTGTGCCGATGGCGTTTTTCGGCGGATCCACCGGCGTTATTTACCGGCAGTTTTCGATTACCTTAGTGTCGGCGATGGCGTTGTCGGTGCTGGTGGCGTTAGTGCTAACCCCTGCCCTTTGCGCCACTTTATTAAAACCGTCCGGCCATAGCGGTGGCGGCTGGTTGGGTAAATTTTTCGCTGGTTTTAACCGTGGTTTTGACGCCGGTAATAACGCCACGCAGTCGATTGCCAGCCGGATGATCCGCCAGCCAAAACGTTATTTATTGGCTTATGCGCTGATTGTCGGTGGCATGGTACTGCTGATGATGCGCTTACCTTCGGCCTTTTTACCGGATGAAGATCAGGGCATTTTGTTTAATCAAATCATCCTGCCGACGGGCGCCACGCAAGAACGCACGCTAGAAGTGATTAAGCAGGTCGAGCAACATTTCCTGGTCGACCAAAAAGAAGCCGTAAAATCAGTATTTTCGGTGGCAGGTTTTAGTTTCGCCGGTCAGGGCCAGAATGCCGCCATTGGCTTTGTGAACCTGAAACACTGGGATGAACGCCAACGCGATGATTTATCGGTGAAAGCTGTCGCCGGTAAAGCGATGGGCCGGTTTAGTCAGATTAAAGACGCGATGGTGTTTGCCTTTGCCCCGCCAGCAGTGGTGGAACTGGGTACCGCAAATGGTTTTAACCTGCACCTGCAAGACCGCGCCAATATTGGTCACGATGGGTTATTAGCGGCGCGTAACCAGTTACTGGGCATGGCATCGCAAGACAAACGCCTGATGGCAGTGCGGCCAAATGGTCAGGAAGATACACCCGAGCTGAAACTGGATATTGATCTCGCCAAGGCCGGTGCGCTGGGTGTCAGTCAGGCCGATATCAACCAGACCATTCAAACCGGCTGGGGCGCTACTTATGTCAATGATTTTATTGATAAAGGTCGGGTGAAGAAAGTCTTTGTGCAAGGCGAAGCGCCAAGCCGGATGGTACCTGAAGATATTCAGCAGTGGTATGTGCGTAATAAAACCGGTGAGATGGTGCCATTTTCGGCCTTCGCCAGCGCCCATTGGAGCTATGGCTCGCCACGACTGGAACGCTATAACGGCTTGAGTTCAATGGAAATTCAGGGCATGGCCGCACCAGGTTTTAGTACCGGTGATGCTATGCTGGCGATGGAAGAACTGGTGGCAAAACTGCCCAACGGCGTGGGTTCGGAATGGACCGGCATGTCGTATCAGGAGCGGATGACCGGCGATCAAGCGCCAATGCTGTACGCCATTAGTTTGTTGGTGGTGTTCTTGTGTCTGGCGGCTTTATACGAAAGCTGGTCGGTGCCTGCAGCCGTAATGGCCGTGGTGCCACTGGGGATCTTTGGTGCGTTAGTAGCGGCCACCAGCGCCAGTTTATCCAACGACATTTATTTCCAGGTGGGGTTATTGACCACCATGGGCCTGGCGGCGAAAAACGCCATCTTAATCGTCGAGTTCGCCAAAGGCCGTTTTGAACAAGGCATGGCATTGAAAGAAGCGGCAGTAGAAGCCATTCGCTTACGGTTACGGCCGATCCTGATGACATCGTTGGCCTTTATCTTTGGCGTATTACCGCTGGCGATTGCTTCGAGTGCAGGCTCTGGCGCGCAAAATGCGCTTGGCATCAGCGTGATCGGCGGGATGCTGGCGTCCGCCATTCTGGCCGTGTTGTTTGTGCCGTTGTTTTATGTGCTGATTGGCAAGTTTGCCAAGCCAGTACAGGTTTAAATGAAATGGTTCCGGAGCTCAGTTGCAAGCTGAGCTCCGGCCTGGAGTACATGATGACGATAAAAGCTAAAAAACATCAGGACCCTGCGCTGGCGCAAGCCAGACGGGAGCAAGTGTTAACCGCCGCCGCCGATTGTTTTCGCCGCCGCGGTTATCACGGCGCCGGGATGGCCGAAATTTCGAAAACCGCCGGCATGAGCCCGGGCCATATTTACAATTATTTCGACGGTAAAGAAGCCATTATTGCCGGTATTATCGAGCAGAATATGGCGGATCTGTTTTCGTTGCTGGCCGGTTTTGCCGAGTGTGATGGCGATCTGGTGCAAGCGATGGTGGATGGCGCCGACTATGGCGTGGAGAAAAATCTGGATCCGGCGTACGCCGCGCTGCAGCTGGAAATGCTGTCCGAAGCGGCGCGCAACGATAAAGTCGCCACCTTATTGCGCCACGCCGACGACAGCATGCGCGCCCAGCTCAAGCTGTTACTCGCAGGCCCACAAGGCAGCTTGCGCACCCTGCCCGACTTTGAGGTCGACGCCCGCATCGAACTGCTGGCCTCAGTCTACAACGGCCTGCTGGTCCGCGCGGTACTGCACCCCCAGCTCGATCGCCAGCAACTATTGCAGGCGTTACGACCCTGGCTGCGACAGTTGTTGGCGGGGTAACACAGAAGTAGTAAAAAAGTAGGGCGTCACTCACCGCGCCAGCGGTAGTGCGCCGGACTTATCGTTAGCAATTTATCCAAATGAAATGTACCAACCGGATCGTAGGGCGTCACTCACCGCGCCAGCGGTAGTGC
>NZ_SACS01000059.1 GCF_004005945.1 Rheinheimera riviphila | reverse complement strand
GGCAAAAAAAAGTTGACTTGCCTGGGCAAAATCCGTTTAATACCCCCCGTTGCCCAGATAGCTCAGTCGGTAGAGCAGCGGATTGAAAATCCGCGTGTCGGTGGTTCGATTCCGCCTCTGGGCACCATAAATTTTATGGTGTGTTGATTTCCCTTCGTTATCAGTCCACTACAGTGTTCTCTTCATTGAACAACGCCGCTTTAGCTCAGTTGGTAGAGCAACTGACTTGTAATCAGTAGGTCATCCGTTCGACTCGGATAAGCGGCACCATTTGTTTAGTAAAGACCAGTTTTGCCCAGATAGCTCAGTCGGTAGAGCAGCGGATTGAAAATCCGCGTGTCGGTGGTTCGATTCCGCCTCTGGGCACCACCATCAGAAAGGCCAGTCATTTGACTGGCCTTTTTTGTCTGAAAAATTT
>NZ_SACS01000058.1 GCF_004005945.1 Rheinheimera riviphila | reverse complement strand
AACGCAGCGCTAAAACCCTTGCAACTAATTCTTTAGTTTTAAACTGGAGGAGCAAGTGCTGAGAAGTGCTGAGTGAGAGTGCTGAGGGTCATGAGAGTGCTGAGGGTCAGGTCTTGCTTTTTGCCACCAAGTGCTGAGTGAGAGTGCTGAGGGTCAGGTCTTGCTTTTTGCCACCAAGTGCTGAGGGTCAGGTCTTGCCTTTTGCCATGAGAATGCTGAGTGGAAATGCTGAGGGTCAGGTCTTGCTTTTTGCCATGAGAATGCTGAGAAGCAAGAGCAAGTGCTGAGGGTCATGGAATGCTGAGGGTCAGGTCTTGCTTTTTGCCACAATCCTACTGATCCGTGAATAGTGCAAACCAAAATAATCGCCAAGCTCCTGCAAGGTATAGCTTCCTGACTGATAAGCCACTTGGATCGCTTCATCA
>NZ_SACS01000057.1 GCF_004005945.1 Rheinheimera riviphila | reverse complement strand
GGCGATGACAACTTAGCAGCACACTTTAGCCATATGACAGCAGCCAAGGGCATTGGTGAGACCAGCGCCATCGCCATTCTGGCAGAGCTTTGCGTGTTACCATCGACGATGAAATCATCACAGGTTAGTCGTTATGCCGGATTAGATGTCCGTCAAACTGAATCTGGGACCAGTGTCAAAAAGCCTGGGCGATTGAGCAAGGCTGGCAATGCTTACCTTCGCGCAGCTCTGTATATGCCCGCGATGAGTGCCGTGCGTCACGACGTTAGAGCCAAAGCGTTCTATGAAGCCTTAACAGGTCGCGGTAAAAAGAAAATCCAGGCACAGTGTGCGGTGATGCGAAAATATCTGACGGGTATCTGGGCCTGCATGCAGACCCAGACTGCCTTCGATTCAACATTATTGTTCAGTGAACAACACATAAAAAATTGACAGGGAACAGAGTATCT
>NZ_SACS01000056.1 GCF_004005945.1 Rheinheimera riviphila | reverse complement strand
AGCAACTGATTGAAACGACGCCGGATAATAGCCTGACACTGTTTGACCGTGGCTTTTATTCATTAGGTCTGCTCAATGCATGGCAAGCTAAAGGCCAAAACCGTCACTGGCTTATTCCGCTAAAAAAAGGCGCGCAATATGAGGTCGTGGAAAAGCTGGGTAAACAAGATTTACGCGTTCGTATTGCAACCAGCCCGCAAGCACAAAAGAAATGGCCAGGCCTGCCCACGCATGTGGAAGCAAGGTTGCTGCATAAAAAAGTGAAGGGAAAAGAATGCTTTATCCTGACATCAATGCTGGATACGAAGCAGTTTATGGGTGATGAAATTGTGGATTTATATAGTCAACGCTGGGAAATCGAACTGGGCTACCGGGAGATGAAACAGCAACTGCTGGCAAACGAATTTACGCTGCGAAGCAAAAAATCTGAGATGGTGAAACAAGAACTGTGGGGCGTGTTGCTCTGCTACAACCT
>NZ_SACS01000055.1 GCF_004005945.1 Rheinheimera riviphila | reverse complement strand
AAATATGCCGATCACCTGCCGCTCTATCGTCAGGAGCAGATCTTCGCCCGCCAGGGCGTCAACCTCGAGCGCGGTGTCATGGCAGGCTGGACCGGCCATGCCGCCGCCCGCCTCAAGCCGCTCACCGAACGCATGACAGAGATCATGATGGGAATGGATCGGCTGTTTGCCGACGAGACGACCGTCAAGATACTCGATCCCGGTGCAGGCAAGACCCGAACTGGCTACTTCTGGGGTGTCGCTTGCGATGAGGGCCCTTATGGAGGGAGGGCACCGCCCTGGGTCGTCTATCGATACTTCCCGAGCCGCGCCCACAAGCATGGCGGCGCGCTGCTGGGCAAGTATCGCGGTATCCTGCAGGTTGATGGATACGAAGCCTATGACAAGCTCGGCCATCCCGACCGTCCCGGCGGGCCGGCGACGATCGCGCACTGCTGGGCCCATGTCAGGCGCAAGTTCTTCGACCTCAACAAGGG
>NZ_SACS01000054.1 GCF_004005945.1 Rheinheimera riviphila | reverse complement strand
CGCGGTGAGTGACGCCCTACGATCCGGTTGGTACATTTCATTTGGATGAATTGCTAACGATAAGTCCCGCGCACTACCGCTGCCGCGGTGAGTGACGCCCTACGATCCGGTTGGCACATTTCATTTGGATATATTGCTAACGATAAGTCCGGCGCACTACCGCTTGCGCGGTGAGTGACGCCCTACGATCCGGTTGGTGCATTTCATTTGGATAAATTGCTAACGATAAGTCCGGCGCACTACCGCTGGCGCGGTGAGTGACGCCCTACGATCCGGTTGGTGCATTTCATGTGGATATATTGCTAACGATAAGTTCGGCGCACTACCGCTGCCGCAGTGAGTGACGCCCTACGATCCGGTTGGTACATTTCATTTGGATATATTGCTGACGATAAGTCCGGCGCACTACCGCTGGCGCGGTGAGTGACGCCCTACGATCCGGTTGGTACATTTCATTTGGATAAATTGCTAACGATAAGTC
>NZ_SACS01000053.1 GCF_004005945.1 Rheinheimera riviphila | reverse complement strand
TCCCAAACATCGAAGCCGGTGCGCTTCAGCAATTGTTGCCAGAAGAGTTCATCAGCCAATGTCTGCAGGAGGCAGGGGTTGCAACCGTCCGGCGCCGTCGTTTGCCTTTAGAATCTCTTGTGATGGTTGTGCTCGGAATGGCGTTGTACCGTGGCAAAGATGTCTGGAGCATTGCCGATAAAATGCAAATTGCGTTCACCAAGTGCCGTCGTACAAGGTAGGCAGCGCTTAGGCTCTGAAGCAATGCGGCAAGTATTTCATCAAACCCAGCGACTCTGGCATCAGGATGCTGAACATCCGCGCTGGTGTGGGCTGCAACTGCTTGGGGTTGATGGTGTTGTCTGGCGCGCCCCTGACACAGCCGAAAATACCGAAGCCTTTACCAAACCCATCACTACCGCAGGCGAATCAGCGTGGCCGATGGTCAGAATGGTTTGCCAAATGGAACTGACCAGTCATTTATTGATTGGTGCCGCGATGGATAAATACAGTACGAATGA
>NZ_SACS01000052.1 GCF_004005945.1 Rheinheimera riviphila | reverse complement strand
AGCCGCGCGCTTCGCGATGCAGGATCTTATTCGCGATGGCGTGATTGTCGGCCTGCGCAATGGCACACAGGCGCTGCTCAAGAACGCGGGCGACCTCGAAAAGGGCTTGGCCAAGGCGCTCAAGTTCGAGGGCGTATTCCGCGACCTGCGCAAGATCAAAGACCCGGTAGGCGCTGCGATCGACGACTTGAACCGTGAGTTCCAATCGCTCATCAAGATCTTCAAGGAAGCGGGCGCCACCACCGAGGAAACCGCGCAGCTTGAAGAACTGTACAACATCAAGCGCAAGGCGGCGGTCGAGGATGCGATGCAATCGCTCACCGGCAGCCTCAGTGACCTGTATAAGAACCTGACGATTGGCGATTCCGGCTATTCGCTGCGCACGCGGCTGGAGAATGCCAGGGCGGACTATGACCCGCTGGCGGCGCGCGTCGCGGCTGGCGACACCACAGCCTATGACGACTTCGCCAATGCCGCGCAGACGCTGATCGACCTCCAGCGCGAATACAGCGGCTC
>NZ_SACS01000051.1 GCF_004005945.1 Rheinheimera riviphila | reverse complement strand
AGCTGTGATTTACCGGGATGCTTTTGGGCGGTTGATGTTTGAGCTTGCGGCGCAGTACTTGAATTTGATACTGCTGCGTTTTCATCTGCTGGTAAACAAAGGTTTTACTGACGCTGTCGCCGCTGTGTCGGTAACGCTGGTTAAACAGCTGTGCCACCTTGCCGGCACCATAGCCAGAAACGGCGGCCAGCGCTAAAACTTTATCAATCACCCACTGTGGTTTTTTATGATTTTTGGCATGAGGAAGTGGCAGGGCTGAGATTTTAACCGCTGAGATTTTAATCGGGGGGTGGTAATACTTCGGCCTGCCGCAAGTGCCACTAATCCAGTGTGAGCGGACGCGCCGGAGCAACATGTCTAGTAATAAGCAAAGCAACAATAACAGCAACATCAGGCGCATCCCGTTAAGCAGATACGCCTCCTTCCACAAAATGGCCAATATGTTTAGCGCTTACTGAGATTATTAGTGCAGCAGTTTCCTAAGAAAAACAGGACATAAATCAACAAAGCTGCAAACCACCTATTCCTACA
>NZ_SACS01000050.1 GCF_004005945.1 Rheinheimera riviphila | reverse complement strand
ATTAACAGGAGAGTCGATGAGAAAACTAGACCAATCCGATCACTTAGCGTAAAAATACCATCAAGAAAAAGAACGGTTAGCAGGTGATCGGATAACTCCGGAATCGCTGATCGGATTCACCGAAATACGCAGCTCTGCTGTCTCCTTGTTCAAAAACAAACAAAACAACGAAATTTTGAGTTTGCTGTCGGCTGGATCACCTTAGCTAGGCATTTTTCTAGATCTTAGGATCGTTCGGATCCTGCAAATGATCCCATTTTTGGCCTGTAATCGCACACAAAAACAGCATAAAACCGTGATTTGGTGAAAATATAGGCGGTCAGTCATCATTTTGTAAAAAAGATCTTGCGAGCTGTTTGGATCTCTCTATAATGCGCCTCATCGACAGCGACGACGGATTCGAAAACGAAGAAGTCAAACGCAAGAGATTCTGAAAGTGGTTGATAAACAACGGCTTTCGGCGTTAAGTAAAACGCCACGCTCTTTAACAATTAGCAATCAATCATCTGTGTGGGCACTCGTGAAAGAAGATTCGCAAAACGAATTAACTGAGTATGAGTGACCAGATAGTAAAATATTTAGTCAGTAATACTGAGCATGTCA
>NZ_SACS01000004.1 GCF_004005945.1 Rheinheimera riviphila | reverse complement strand
ACCCCAGGATGGTTAGCTCAGCTGGGAGAGCATCGCCCTTACAAGGCGAGGGTCACTGGTTCGAGCCCAGTACCATCCACCAAATTCCTCTTCGTTTACCGCAATACACAGCAATGCTCCTGACCGACGTATCACCAGACTTATCACTTACTTCGGTGCTTACTCAGCCTATTGTGGTGGTTAACTAACACTCCAGCATTGCATGACTGAAGCATCAACAAAGCCAACAGCTCCGGCTATTCCACCAGAGCCTGCCAGCATTCACTTTTTATCGCGATTACAACGGCTTTAATTCGAGCTCAATTTTCTGGTAATACAGCGTGGTTTTGCCTTCAAATCCAGAATCAGTGCCGGTAAATAACCAGATGGAACCATCACTTTGGGTGGTGAACTGCAAGCTGTTGCTGGTGGCTGAGGTTAATGTTTTAGTTTGATATTTGCTGCCATCACAAGGCAAATCTTTCACCGCTATATTGCCCTGCACCTTGGAATTAGCACCGTCCTGCGATTGATTGCCTTTGGCGACATTCAGCGGATATCCAACCTGCTTTGGTTCAATATCGGCAAAGCCAAAGTGCAGATACACCGATTCACCCGGCGCACCGCCAATCCCAAAACAATCGGTACCGGCCGGCGATAAAAAGCTCACTTTAAGCCGTGCCTGATAACGGGTCGAAGGTGATAAACCAGTGACCCGGCGCTTTAAGAACATAAATAAATCGTCACTGCGATTATGTCCGGAAACCTTATAACCAGTGCCGGTGAATCCGGTTGGCAAAGTTTTTACACCGGAGTCCAGTTCAAAAATGTCGGCTTGCGCCGCATTGTAATCAGCAAAGCCGGCTTGCCAGTTTTGTTGGCCTTGCGCAAAGTCGTATTCAAGGATCACGGGTTTATCCGGGTCGATAATATCGACGTTACAGCCTTGCAGTACCATGGCACTGAGCAATGAACAAAGGCCGATAGCGCCCATCCGGCGGATGTTGTGGTGGTTCATGTTAGAAATTCCTGGTTGTTGAAAGTTGTTGCCAGCCTACCCAACCCCAGACCGTCACAATGTAACCTTCTGTATCCAGAGTGTAAAAATCCACATGGCACAAAATTGGCTAACAAGCTGCTGTTTCAACTGCAGTTGCTGCCTGCTATAGTAGGAACACCTACTGTTGCCATGTGCTTGCAAACCAATGGATCAGACGCTCAGCCGCGAAATGACAATCCTGATCATTGACGAACAGGCGCTGGCACAAAACTACCTTCGATATACCCTGGAAAAACTTGGCTACAGCCAGGTGCAATTCACCGATAAAGCGCAAACGGCGCTGGCGATGTGCAAAGAAAGGCAGTTTGATTTAATTATTTGTTCCTTTAATTTGCAGCAAGGCAAAGACGGCTACCAGCTGTATGAAGAGCTGAAAGTGCGCCGTCTGCAAAAACTCAGTACCGGCTTTATTTTTATCAGCGCTGAAACCGATCCGTCGTTGGTTTATAGCGTGCTCGAGCTGCAACCTGATGAATTTCTTGCCAAACCCTATACCATGCGTGATTTGCAAAGCCGGATTGAACGGGTGTTAAAACGTAAACTTGAGTTACGCCCGATTTATCAATGGCTGGAACATGGCCGTCCCGACCGCGCGCTACAGCAACTCGACCATATGCTGGCACAAGGGCAAGCCCCAAAACTGGTACCGGTGCTGCTGCGGTTTAAAGGTGACTTGTTGCTGGAATTGGCTGATTTTGCCAAAGCACGGCAGTTTTTTCAGTCGGTGCTGGCGGTGCAACCCTTCGGCTGGGCACGCATTGGCCTGGTGAAAGCGCTGCGCGGCAATGGTGAAACTGAACTCGCCAATACACAAATGCAACAGTTGGAAATGCGTGGTGAAAGTAAGTTGTTTGTGCTGGAGCAGCTGGCCGAACAAGAGTTTGCCGCAGATGAGTTTGAAGCAGCGCAACAACATCTGGAACAAGCCGCCCAGTTAGCGCCACGAAATTTATATCGCCAGCAGAAGTTATTACAGTTATCGCGGCTGAATCATGATTACGAACGCCAGTATAAAACTGCCCGCGACATGCTGAAATTCGCCCGTTTTTCGATGTATGAACAACCGGATCTGTATCTGAATCTGGCGCGTGCCTGTATCGATTTTGCGGTCAGTGTTGATGAAGATGGTGAAACCAACCGTCTGAGTAAACAAGCGACCGAATGTCTGACCAATTTGCGCAGCCAGTTTCCGGACGTGGATGTAAAGCAACAACAGCTAGTGATCCAGGCCAGGCTGCAATACCTGAAAGATCATAAAGATAAAGCGCAAAAAATGCTGGAAGAGCTGGATAACCAGGATGTGCATATCGACAATATCGAAGATGCGCTGGATAAAGCCAAAGCGCTGCACGAAGTGGGTTTAACCCAGCTGTCAAAATCCTGGTTCGACCGGATCAGTGTGTACTGTCAGCAGCAACAAACCGATCCTTATTTGAAAAGTTACCTGCAGCAAGAACGCAGCGAACGCGCCGAACTTGCCACGGCACCCCGCGAACTGAACAACATTGCAGTTATGCATTTTCAACATGGTAATTGGCAGGCAGCGCAAGCTGCTTTTGCCCACGCCTTTCGGCTGCTGCCTAAAAACGCCGGTATCGCGTTGAACTTACTGCAAAGTGTGTTGATGTCCCCACAAAACAGCGCCCCGAAAGAACGGCAGGCGCTGATCCAATCTTGTTTAAATACCATTGAAAAAGGCAAATTAAACCCGGAGCAAAGCCGCCGTTTCGAACAGCTCAAACAAAAACATCTGGCGCCGTTGTAGTTGCTTTTAGTTGCTTTCAGATCCGGCTGCCGATTAGAAATAACCAAGTTACGCGGCTTTATCTTCCGGCCATTCGGCAAAAACCAGTGGCAGACGCCGGCTTCGGACTAACCAACACAATCCCAACACTAACACCAGCGGCGCCAGCAATAACCAGGGTGCATTCACCGAAACATAAGGTGGTAAGTGACTGACCGTCCAGTATAAATCGACTGTGCATACCGGCAACAATACCCAACGGCTTTGCCGCCAGATCCCAAACCAAAACCGTTTCGCGCGGCCGCGTTTTAATTTTTTGTCGTAAGGCACCCGTTGTGTCAGCGCCGCTAAAATCAGCAACACCGGTATTGCAATCAGGCAAGCACGGACAAAGTCGCTGCTATGCGGGTAAATATAACTCAGCATCGTGCGCTGATCTGAGGGCAAGGTTAAAGTCGCAATCCAGCAGATATAAGGACGCAGCAACACCAACAGCAGCAGATAAAGCCGCAGCGGTACCCGGTGCAGGCCATCTTGATCCAACAGCGGCAAATCCGCATAGACTTTGGGTTTATCGCTCATATCAAGCTCCGGCTGTGCATGTCACAGGCCATGCTCGGCAAACAAATCCAGCATCTGCTGTTCAGTCCACACTGCGACAGCCAACTCCTCCGCTTTGGCGAGTTTTGAGCCGGCATTATCACCAGCAATCACTGCGTGCGTTTTTGCCGACACCGAGCCCGCCACTTTTGCGCCCAGTTGCTGTAGTTTCTCTTTGGCTTCGTCCCGCCCCATCGCGGTTAGCGTACCGGTCAGCACTACCGTTTGTCCGGCCAGCGGCTGCGCGGTTTGCGCCTTGGCTTCGATGTCCGGCCACTGCAGACCAACTTCGACCAAAGCCGCTACCACTTGTTGATGATGTTCATCCTGGAAAAAGTGCAATAAGCGCCCGGCGACCACGGTACCAACGTCTGGCACTGCCAGCAATTGTTCCAGATTGGCTTGTTGGAGCTCAGGCAAACTGCGAAAATGCTGCGCCAAATTTAAGGCTGTCGCTTCGCCGACATCACGAATGCCGAGCGCATAAATAAAACGCTGCAAGGTGGTTTGCTTGGCGCCAGTAATGGCTTGCAGTAATTTCAGCGCCGACTTTTCGCCCATCCGCTCCAGTCCGACCAACGCCGGCATATCCAGTTTAAAAATATCGGCCGGCGTTTTCACCAGTTGCTCATCGACCAACTGCTCGATGAGCTTATCGCCAAGGCCTTCAATATCCAGCGCTTTACGTGCAACAAAATGCTTCAGCGCCTCTTTACGCTGCGCTGCGCAATAAAGCCCACCGGTGCATCGGGTAACGGCCTCGCCTTCTATTCTTTCGACATCGGATTGACAGACCGGGCAGCTTGCCGGAAACACAATGGGCCGGGTTTCGCCGCGTTGCTCCAGCACCACGGCGACAATTTGCGGGATCACGTCACCGGCCCGGCGTACTATCACCGTATCACCAATTTCAATGCCTAAGCGGTTGATTTCATCTTGATTATGTAGCGTGGCGTTCGAAACAGTTACACCACCAACCAACACCGGTTCCAGCCTGGCGACCGGCGTAATAGAGCCGGTGCGACCCACCTGAAAATCGACATCCAGCAAGCGGGTGGTTTTTTCCTGTGCCGGAAATTTAAAAGCAGTGGCCCAGCGCGGCGCGCGTGACACAAAACCAAGCGCCAATTGCTGCGCCAATGCATCAACTTTGAGTACCACCCCATCAATTTCATAAGGCAGCGCGGCACGTTTGGCCAAAATGGCTTTGTGATACAACAGCGCTGCTGCTTCGCCCTGACAGAGCTGAATTTCCGGACACACCGGGACACCCCAGCTTTTAAGCTGTTGTAAGCGCTGATAATGGCTGCTGCTATTGAGTAGTGCGGCTGGATCTTCCACCGCACCGACGGCATAGGCGTAAAAGCTCAGCGGGCGACTGGCCGTCATTTTTGGGTCCAGCTGACGTAAACTGCCGGCAGCGGCATTTCGCGGGTTGGCAAACACTTTGTCACCGCGCGTTCTTGCCTCATCGTTCATTTTTTCAAAACCAGCCAGTGGCATAAACACTTCGCCGCGCACTTCGAGCACTGGCGGAAAATCACCCTGTAATTTCAGTGGAATACAGCGAATGGTCTTGATATTACTGGTGATATCTTCGCCGGTGAAACCATCGCCACGGGTCGCGGCTTGGGTCAGCAACCCTTGTTCATACCGGATACTGACCGCTAAACCATCCAGCTTTGGCTCTGCACAAAAGGAAAATTCGGTTTGTTGATCCAGCCGGTCGGCCATCCGCTGACAAAAAGCACTAAAATCGGCATCTTCAAAGGCGTTATCGAGTGACAACATTGGAATTTGATGCGTCACCTGGCCAAATTTTTCAAGCGGCTTAGCCCCTACCCTTTGGGTTGGCGAGTCGGCGGTAATCAGCTCTGGGTGTTGCTGTTCCAGCTGTTGTAATTGTTGAAACAGCTGGTCGTAATCAGCATCAGGAATACTGGGTGAGTCCTGTACATAGTACTGATTATTATGAAAATTTAGCTGCTGGCGCAGCGTGTCGATTTGGGTTTGAACGTCAGACATCGGCACAAAACTCGAAGCTACTGGAAAACTGTTTTATAAGATGAGGATTCGGCGGCCTTGTTGCAAGGGTTGAACGAGAATTCAGTCGCTGATGCACAGAGAGTGAGCAATGGTTGTGCTGAAAAAAGAAACTCGCCAGCAGCTGATGCAGCGGCTGGCGAGTGCTTTCAGAACGATAGTGAAGTTAGGTTTTTACAGCGAAGTTTAGAACTTGGCGCTGACATAAACCCCTAACCGGCGGTCAGTTTTAAACTGGTTGCGCAAGGTTGTGGCACCCGCCTGGTTGTAAATCAGCTTGGTTTTGATGATCTCATCCAGCAGATTGGTTGCTTCCAAGCCAATTTTAATACTTGGCGTCAGATGGTAACCGACCGACATATCTAATTGACCTGTTGGTTCAGCCACAACAGGTGCAAATAAATCGGCATCACGACGGGTTAACAGATAATCAGAGCGCCAGTTCCAGGCCAGTCGCGCTGAAATATCGTTTTTCTCGTACATCGCCGTCAGGTTCAACGTATCTTCCGAGAAGCCTGGTAATGGCAGATTGTTAAAGGCGCGGAAACGGTTACGACCACCCGCACCACCGGAGCCGGCACCAAAGCCAACTTTATCATCGACATTGCTCTGATCAATAAAGGTGTAGTTGGTCTGAATACCCAGGCCAGACCATAAACCAGGCAGCTGGTCAAAGAACTGGGTATAAGCAATTTCAAAACCCTGCAAAGTCCCAGATCCTTCGTTGGTATCGGTTTGGAAATTGACCGGCATCGTGACTTTCGCCAGATCATTGGTCACATTTTCAGTGTACAAACGCTGCCGGATCAGGTTTTTCAGCTCTTTGCGGAACAGGCTGGCCGTCAGTGAGTTACTGCGACTGATGTACCATTCATAGGTTAAATCAATACTCAGCGCTTCTTCTGGCGCGATATTTTTCGGGTTACCGCTGACGCCATCAAAACCAATGTTGGCGAATGGCAATGCTTCACCATTTGGCCCTCTTGGTGAAGTGTGCGATTCAGAAATAGTCCGGAAATAACGGAAATTCTCAAAGTTTGGCAGGAAAATATTCTGCGAAATGGCGAACCGGGTAATGTGGTCGTCCGCCAGCTCCATGCTGATGTTAAAACTTGGCAGCACTTTGGTGTACTTGTCGCCTTCAACATGAATAATTTCGGTATTCAGCGCATTTTGATAAGCCAGTTGCGCGGCGGTGTACATGGCCTGGGTACCGGCATCCCACGATGGTATTGGATTCGGGAATTGTGTAGCACCACTGGATTCAACCTGCCAGCTGACGTAACGCAGACCAAGGTTACCGCGGATTGGATAGGTTAAGTCGTTGTTTTCATAATTCAACTGCGTGTACAACTCACGACGCTCTTCTTTACTGCTGGAGATTTCCGACGGTAAATAAGCGCCATCCAGTTCACATTTACCAGCCAGCGTCACACAACTACGGTCGCGCAACTGCGTAAAGGTGGCAAAACCAGCTTTTTTGTTGTTGGTATGATAATCCTGCCAGTTGCGGATATCAGCGATTCTGGCAAACAAAATACTTTGATTGCGGCCTAACACCCCGCCACCGTGGAAATTATTGGCGTTAAAGGTGTATGCCTCATACAGCTCAGGATGCCCCGGCACAGCAGCGGTACCGGTATGCGCGGTACGCTGACCACCGTCGGCATAAGCTTGCCAGGTACCGTTGGCCATTTCACCCCAGTTCCAGATCGAATCACGTTTGATTTGTTCTTTGGTTGACGCATAAGCACCAAACTGGAACGACGTCAGCCACTTGTGATCCAATTGATAGGTGCCATCAAAGGCAAAAGAATCGGCTTCGGCGTCGGTATCGTCTTCTTTGTCCATCGCGGAATTAAGATACATTTCGCTAAATGGCGCCGGTGCCAATGGTGATGTCAAATTCTTGCCAAGGAAATCAACCTTTGGCTTGCTGCCATTGATGTCAAAGGTCAAATCATTGTTTTCAAAACTGTTATTGATGGTGTAATCCACCACATCGTAGGCGGACTCAATATGCTGATAATCAAATTCAAGTTTTAATTTCTCAATCGGACTGTAAGTCAGGCGCAAACTACTATCTTCAACCACTTGATCAGTCTGGCGCCAACGGGTCTGAGCCAGTGAGCGGTTGTTCATCAGCAGCGTGCCTGCTGTCATAAAATTGTTACTGTCAAACGTTGCGTTCGATACCTGCACCTGATTCGGGCTGACATTAAAGCCTTGTTCGCCTTGTTGGATCACGCGCTCATCCCAGGACAAGCCTGCTTTGGAGCGGATGTATTCAGCAACAACTTCCAGGGTTTTATCGGTATTTCGAAATTGCAGCGAACTTGCCAGACCACGACGCTCCCGCTCTGAATCAGCACTGCGGATGGAGGCATCGGCCGGCACATATTTGGTTTGGCCTTTGTAGTTCGGTAACTCAGTACCAAAGTTACCAAATTGCGGCATTTCGCGGGCAGTGGCGCTACGTTCGTAATAGTTGCCTAAAGCAACACCGTCCCCACGGTCTTTATAATCCGAGGACGAAGCGGCGATTAACGCGCCAAATTCCCCAACAGTGCTTTCCCAGCGGTTACTGACTACCACAGAGCCAATCGGCGTCCATTCTTCGCGGTGATCGCCATAACTACCTTTAAGTGAAGCGGTACCAAAAAAACCTTCGCTGTCGAATGGTTTACGCGTCACCAGATTCACAGTTCCTGCGACACCACCGGCAATTAAATCGGCGGTTTGGTTTTTGACAACCTCAACCTGGCCCAGTAATTCGCCTGGGATATCTTCATAACTTAAACCACCGCCGGTGCTGGCGCTGAATGCGTCACGGCCGTTAATTTCGCTGCGTACCCGGTCCAGACCGCGCACCACCACACCGGTACCTTCGGCGGCAAAGTGGTTTGGATCTTCAGACGACGCAAAACGCTCAATGGTCACACCCGGGACCCGCATCAACGCTTCGGTGACGCTTTTATCAGGTAAAGCGCCGATATCGTCGGCACTAATCACATCTTTGACAGTATTAGCCTGACGTTTTAGTTCCTGCGACGTGATCACGCTGCCACGCATACCAATAACTTCAATCTTTTCAATCTCTTTGTCGTCAGCAACTTTGACAGCGCTGTCATCTTGTGCTATGGCAAAAAACGGCACCATGCCGATAACCGCGCACCGGACGGCAAAACTGAGAGGTTTACAACGAAATTGTGTTCCGGACATAGTGATACTCGCTCTTGTTATAGTTCGATTTTACCGCGGGATCTTGGCCCGCTGATTGTTCATCCTGCAGTGGTCGGCGAAACTTTGGTTAACTCCCCAATAACCTCATCCTCGCTTGTTACTTTCTAACATAGAATTTCTGAAAAAAACAACTTTATTTTTGTGATTGCGCAGATTTCTTGCAAAAGATGGCGAAACTTTTGTCAGTTTGGTTGATTTTAGAGGGGGCACAAGGAACGAATGTTACTATCTAACATAAATATTGATGAATTTTAACCAAAAGTTTTACGCGTAAAAATACAAAAACCCGGACTAGCCGGGTTTTATGAAAGTGCTTACTTTAAAGGATTGGCAGCGATTTTGGCTTGAATTCTGCGCGCAATCAATGCCGCGCAGTTGCATGCTGAATGTTACTGGCGTAACAATTGTTGGCGCTGAAACTCACGAATACGTTCGACATAGTGCCGTACCGTTTGTACGGTCAGCATACTGCGCTGGCCATCCAATACCTGACCACCAAATTCTTCGGCCAGCTTTTTCGCGGCATTGTGCATCAGATTAAAATTCTGCAATGCTTCACCAGGTCCCGGCAACGTCATAAACAAACTTAGACCGCGGGTTTGCAGCTTGTCCATTTCTTCCAGATCAAAGGTGCCAGGGTTAAACATATTGGCCAGGCTGAATAACACTTCACCCGAGCCTGCGCTGTCCTGATGACGGTGGAAAATATTCATCTCACCGTATTTAAAGCCCAACGTCAGTAAGCTGGGTAACAGCATGGCGCCGTTAATGTCAGTGCCTTCCGGCATCAGCACATATAAAATCAGCACTTCATTCGCCAACGGCTCTGCTGCTGCGGCAGATGGTGCTGGTTCGGCTTCGTAATCATCGTCGGCACTAAACGACATCGAAGGCTCTTCACGATCGTTATTGGCAGAAAATTGGGGGTCTACATCATCACGACGAATTTTTTTCGCCGGTTCCCGTAACTTACTGGCGCGCGGCGCTTTGACCACTTCAGGTTTCGGCTGCGGTTTTTCACCCGGCCCTAGTTTGCGGATTTTGCCAACGCCAAACTCGTCAAAACCTTCACCCGTAGCGGCGCCGGAACTTTCATCCTGGAAAAAGCGACTTTTTGTCTCATGGGAATTCTTGCGGGCAGACCAGAGCCCGTGGATCACCAGTGCCACCATACTCAGCACACCAGCGATAATTAACGCGTAACGAAATTCTTCAGCCATCATTTTTTACCTTTTTGTTCTGTCAGGCTTGAGCCATTTTCACGGCATCTTCCACATCTACTGCCACTACACGCGATACGCCGGGTTCCTGCATCGTCACCCCCATCAACTGTGTAGCCATTTCCATCGCAATTTTATTGTGACTGATATAAATAAATTGCACCGTTTCTGACATTTCCCGGACTAAATTGCAAAAGCGCCCAACGTTAGCGTCGTCCAGGGGGGCGTCGACCTCATCCAGCATACAAAAAGGTGCTGGATTTAATCGGAAAATTGAGAACACCAATGATAAAGCTGTTAACGCTTTTTCTCCACCGGATAATAAATGAATAGTACTGTTTTTTTTACCAGGTGGTCGGGCCATTATACTCACACCTGTTTCCAATAAATCTTCATCTGTTAACTCAAGGTAAGCACTGCCACCACCAAACACTTTTGGAAACAAAGTTTGTAAGCCAGAGTTGACTTGGTCAAAGGTTTCTTTAAATTTTTGCCGTGTTTCGCGATCAATTTTACGGATGGCGGTTTCCAGGGTATCCAAAGCCGCAATCAAATCATCATGTTGCAAATCGAGGTATTTTTTCCGCTCGTCTTGCTGTGCATATTCTTCAATCGCGGCCAGGTTGATTGGGCCTAACCGGTTCAGCGCATCGCTGGCTTTATCCAACTGTTGTTGCCACACTGATTCCGTGGCATCACTCGGCAAGGTAGCCTGCAATTCGCTGAAATTCACTTTCTGCTCGGACAACAGCTCCAGCATATTATTGGCCCGTACCCGGTAACCTTCAGCTTCCAGCCTTGCACTTTCAATTTGTTTTTGTTTGCTTTGTAATTGCTGCTGTAAGCCATGCTGACCTTGCTCTAAATCACGCACTTGTTGCTCTAAACTGCTTTGCAGATTTTGTTGTTGCAGCTTTTGCTCGGCAATGTCATCCCGTTGCAGCAGCAGAATTTGTAGCTGCTCTTGCCCTGCCCCATCCGGTTCATCCAGCAATTCCAGCTGCGCTGTTAATAATTGCAACCGCTCCGCCAACTGCTGATGTTGCTGCTTGGTGCGCTGTAAATGTAAGCGCGCCGCTTCAATCTGCCGCTCGATACTAACCTGACTCAGCGCAAATTGTTGTTGCTGCTGACTCAGCTGTTGCTGCTGTTGCCGATACTGCTGCAGTTGCTGCTGTAATTGCAGCTGCAGTTGTTGCTGCGCGCTGTGTTTATCCTGCTGTTGCAACAACTGCTCGTCGACTTCCGCCAGTTGCAGCTGCCACAACTCTATATTCTGCTCTGCCTGCGTCAGCTGTTGCTGCACTTGCGCCAACTCTTCGGCAATCTGAGTTAACCGCGCCGTCACTTGCTGCTGTTGCTGCGCCAATAATTGCGCGTTGGTTTGCGCCTGATGGGTTTGCTGCTGTAGTTGTTGCAACGAGGATTGTAGCTGCTGCAACTGTAATTGTTGCTGCTGACGGCTGCTGGTCAGCGCTTCGATATTTTGCTGCAGTGCTGATTTTTCGTGTTCTAAATCAGCGAGTTCCAACCCAAGCTGTTGTTCCCGTTCGGTTAAAGCCTGTGGATTGTCCTGCTCGTGGGAGCCTGCGACCAATCGCCAATTCAGACCATACCAATTGCCGTTTTTGCAGATCACCGACGTGCCAGAGCCCGCGGCTGTCAGTCGAAGTTCAGCCAGCAGTTGCAGCGCACTGGCATCATCTTCGGCGCAGTAGATACTGGCGAAATACGCCGGCATCACACCACTGCTGATTTTCGCGGCCAGGCTTGTTGATGGGATGGCTTTTGGGAAATCTTTTAAAAACAAATAATTGCCTAAAGCTTCCGGCTGATGATCTTGTAATACCGCACTGAAATTCAGTTTTGCTAACGCCACTGCCACAGCCACCGACCAACCGGCCGCGATAGTTAAATCCGGCAATAACAGCTTTTGGGCGAGTAATTGCTGCACTTGTTGTTGCAGGCTTTGTTGTTGCTTTTGCAGATGTTGGCGCGACAGTTCGACGGTCGACAACTCCAGCTGCTGCGTTTGCAGCTGTTGTTGCGTGTTTTCAAAGTCGGAGGTTACTTGCGTGAAAGCCGCTTGTTGCAAACTAAGTTCTTGCTGTAGTTGTTGCTGCAACTGCGAAGCTGCTTGTAATTTTTGCTGATAATCGGTCGCAGCCAATTCCTGCTGTTGCAGCGTCAACTGCTGCTCGCGCAACATCAGCTGCTGACTTTGCTGTTGTTGATTCTGGCTCTGCAGCTGTAATTGGCGTTGTTGTTGCTGTAAATCAAACAGCTGCTGTTGCAGGCGCTGCTGCACAGCTTGCTGGTCAACCAGGCGCTGCTCAGACTGAAATATTAATTCACTTAGTTCTTCAGCCTGTTGCGCGCAAATTTCGGCATCGGGTTGCTGCTTCAAAAGTTGTTGCTGCAATTCTTCCAGCTGCGCTTGTTCTTGCACCATCTGATCCAGGCCGTGTTGCAGGCTCAGGGTTAAATTGCGTTCATCATCCAGCAAGCCTTGTTTGCGCTGGCGTTGATGCAATAACTGCTGCTCCAGCGCGCTGATGTCGGCGCCCAGCTGATAGAATTTTTGCTGACTGACGGCCACCGCTTCGCGCGCGGCTTCCAGCTGCTGTTTAAATTCGGTCAGCACCCGAAAATCACCGCTGCCTTGTGCCTGAAAACGTTCGAAATCGACTTCCAATGCCGCCAGCATCTGCTCGGCTTGTTGCAGATGTTCCTGATAAAACAGCCACTTTAAACACGTCAGTTCGGCTTTGTAACGACGCTCACTGGCTTTGAGTTCTTTGTAACGCTCCGCCACGGCCGCCTGACGTTTTAGTTTATCGAGGTTTTTACCCAGTTCTTCCCGCACATCGGCCAACCGGTCGAGATTGTCGCGGGTATGTTTAATCCGGGTTTCGGTTTCACGGCGGCGTTCTTTATATTTGGAAATACCGGCCGCTTCTTCCAGGAACACCCGAAGTTCCTGCGGCCTGGATTCAATTAGTCTGGAAATCATGCCTTGTTCGATAATGGCATAACTGCGCGGACCTAAGCCGGTACCTAAAAAGATGTCGGTGATATCACGACGGCGACACTTGGTGCCATTGAGGAAATAATGCGATTGCGCATCTCGGGTGACCAGCCGTTTTAACGAAATTTCACTGCGATCGGCCAGACTGCCCTGCAATTTGCCCTGAGTGTTTTCAAATACCAGTTCAACGGAAGCTTGCGACACTGGTTTGCGCTGGGTGGAGCCATTAAAAATGACATCGGTCATCGCATCGCCACGCAGGTTTTTAGCCGAGCTTTCGCCCAGCACCCAACGCACTGCATCAATCACATTAGATTTGCCACAACCATTAGGACCAACCACACAGGTCATTGCCGCTGGAAATGGCACCTGGGTCGGGTCGACAAATGATTTAAAACCGGCGAGTTTGATCTGTTTTAGACGCATGCGTTGGTTGAATTCACCCTTGGTTCCCTTACAGAATGTAACAAAATGACCTTGGGGTGTCACGGTAAAACTATTGCCGATCAGGGCTTTGGCTTCTAAGCTAGGCCGAACGAGCGTACAAAAGCGCTAGTTCTGTATTCTGTTTCAGTCGTCGGAGGCCATATGAAATATTTTTTCCAGGGGTTGTCGTTATTAAGTGCCAAAGGCTTGCGCCGTTATGTATTGGTGCCGTTGTCGATTAATTTAGTGTTGTTTGCGGTGGCATTTTTTTACTTACTGCAGCAAGTCGGCGGCTGGGTTGAGTTTTTAATCGGTTTTGTGCCGGAGTGGTTGTCGTTTTTATCCTATATCTTGTGGCCGATGTTGGTGCTGAGCAGTGTGCTGACGCTGGCATTTACCTTTACCATGGTGGCGAATTTTATCGCCGCGCCTTTTAATGCTTTGCTCAGTGAAAAAGTCGAACTGCATTTAAGTGGCGAGGCTCTACCGGAGCAAGGTTTTAGCGGTTTTGTCAAAGATGTGCCCCGCATGCTCGGCCGCGAATGGACCAAATTTGTCTATTGTTTCCCGCGGGCACTGGTGTTTTTACTGGCGTTTTTCTTTATTCCGCTGATTGGCCAACTGATGTGGTTTTTGTTTACCAGTTGGATGATGGCCATACAATATTGCGATTATGCTTACGACAATCACAAAGTGCCGTTTGATAAAATGCGCCAGCAATTACGCTCAGACGTCAGCGGCAGTTATGGCTTTGGCATGACGGTCGCTATTGCTAGTATGGTGCCGTTTCTGAATTTACTGGTGATGCCAATTGCGGTTTGTGGCGGCACTGCGATGTGGGTTGATAAGTATCGTGGTAGCCACTATCCAAAGTAAGTTGTTGTTTAGCCTTACCTTTAAATGCGTATTTTAGAATGAGCAACGGCAGTATGCGAAGTATTGCAGACGCCACACGCCCCCCATTGTTCAGGAGCTGTTTTGACCACAAAAATCCTGCTATTAGAAGACGAAGCCGCCATCGCTGATCCGCTTATTTACAGCTTGCAAGCGGAAGGTTTTCAGGTGCATTGGGTGCAATTAGTGCAACAGGCGTTGGCCGCTTTTGCAGAGCATGATTTATTAATCCTGGATGTCGGGCTGCCGGACGGCAATGGCTTTGAACTTTGTAAGCAAATTCGTCACAGCAGTGAGGTGCCGGTGATTTTTTTAACCGCCCGCAGCAGTGAGATTGACCGGGTGGTCGGGCTGGAAATTGGCGCTGACGATTATGTGGTCAAACCTTTTAGCCCACGCGAGCTGGTGGCTAGGGTGAAAACGATCCTCAAACGCAGTCAGCGACAGCAGTCATTTAGGGCGGAAGCCGCCACCAATGCGGAGCAACAGCAGGAACACCGTGGCGACTTCAGGCTGTTGCCAGCGCAAGTGCAAATCCAGTTGCTCCAACAATCTTTACCACTCACCGCACTGGAATATCGGTTACTCAGTTATTTGTTGCAGCATCCGGCTCAGGTGTTGAGCCGCGAACAACTGCTCCAAAGCTGCGGTGTGGCAAGCGACGCTGGTTATGATCGCAATATTGATAGCCATATCAAAAGCCTACGCGCCAAAATGCGCAAAATATCGGCCAAAAGCTACATTCTGACGCAACGGGGTTTTGGCTACAGCTTTGACCCGCTTGGCACTCAAATTGCCACTCAAATTGGCACACAAGATGACTGAACAACGACCTCCATTATGGCGTTGGTTTCAGCTGCCTTTTGCACTGCGGGTGTTTGCTCTGTATTTTGTATTTGTCGGTATGTCGGGCTATTTTATGCTCGATTTGGTGGTCAAAGAAATTAAGCCCGGCGTGCGGCAAAGTAGCGAAGAAGTGTTGTTTGATACGGCGCAGTTATTAGCGCAGCTGGTGGCGCCGCACCTGGCAGAACATAACCCCCAAAGTGCCGGGCAAACAGCCCAGCAACCGTTACCACCGCAACTACAACAAGTGCTGGCTAGTTATGGCAAACACCGCACGCAAGCGCTGATTTGGGGTGTCGAAAAAGCCTCTATTCCCCATCGGATCTACATCACAGATGCCGCCGGTATCATCATTTACGACTCGGCCAATCAGGATCTCGGAAAAGACTATTCGCGCTGGAATGACGTGTATTTGACACTGAAAGGCCAATATGGCGCCCGCTCCAGCAGAACCGATCCCAATGATGAGAACAGCACCGTGATGCATGTGGCTGCTGCGGTCAGACACCAGGATCAGATTATCGGTGTGCTGACGATCGCCAAACCCAATCACAGCATGCAGCCATTTATAGACCGGACTCAGGCTTATCTAACCCAGCGTGGTTTGCTGCTGATGTTGCTGGGATTAGCAGTTGGCGCTTTGCTGGCTTGGCGCTTACAGCAAGGTCTGAACCGATTGGAAACATACGCCAATCAGCTAAGTGCCGGTGAGCGTGTTGGCCCGCCGAAATTCCGGATGTTTTTTGAATTCGCGAATTTGGCGCAGGCACTGGACAAAATGCGGCAGACGCTGGCCGGCCGCGCTTACGCCGAGCGTTATGTGCAAACCCTGACCCACGAGCTGAAAAGTCCGCTAACCGCGATTCAGGCCGCCAGTGAATTATTGCAACAACCTTTGCCAGATGTGGACAGGCAGCGCTTTGCCCGCAATATTCAGCAGCAAACTGAACGGCTACATCAACTGATTGAACAGTTGTTGCAACTATCGGAGCTGGAGCAACGTCAGCATTTACTTGAAACAAAGCCTCTGGATCTGGCTGCGCTTTGTCAGCAGGCCGTGCAGCAACGCCAGGGCCGGATTGATCAGCAACAATGGCAACTACAGCTTGATTTAACCGCGACCACCATCGAAGGCGACGCCTTGTTATTGCAACAGAGCATCGGCCATCTACTGGACAATGCACTGGATTTTGCAGATAAAGGTGCCACGGTGACATTAGATGTGCAGCTCATTGAACAACAGGCCGTGTTGACACTGTTCAACCAGGGCCCGGCGATCCCCAACTATGCCCTGCCGCGACTGACCGAACGATTTTATTCACTGCCCCGCCCCGGCAAACAGCAAAAAAGTACCGGCCTTGGTCTGAATTTTGTCGCCGAAGTCGTCAAGTTGCATCAGGGCGAATTGCAGCTTGAAAACGTAAAGCGGGGTCAGCTCTCCGGCGTTTTAGTCACGGTGCGGTTGCCGCTGCAGCTACAATAACCAAAACTCCACACAGTCTCCACCTCCTCTCCATTTGCTCTCCATGTGCTTGCGTCAGACTTGCTGCAACATCACAAGGAGTACACTATGTTCAACCTGCTCAAACTCAAACCCATCACTATCGCTTTATTATTACTATTGTTATCAATCCCACTGGCCATGATTAATGAATTGGTTGGCGAGCGTCACCGGATGAGCCTGCAAGTGCATCAGGATATTGCCAACAGTTCTAGTCGGGCGCAGCAAGTCATCGGTCCTTTTCTGGTGCTGGACACCGAACAATATCAACAGGATCTCAACAATGGTCAGCCGATCCTCAAAACGGTCAACCGCCAATATCTGATCCTGCCAAAAACGCTGAAGGCCGACAGTCAACTGCAAAGCGAAATACGCAGCCGTGGCATTTATCAAACCCGGCTTTATCACACCCAAAACAGGATGTCGCTGCAGTTTGTACTGGAAAAGAATTTGGGCTTTGAAGTCGCACCTGAAGTGGCTCCAATGGCAGCTCCGGGCGCGGTGAAACTAAAATCGGCGCATTTGGTATTGGCACTGAGTGATGTGCGGGGGTTGATCGGGATGCCGCAATTTAAACTCAATCAACAAGAGCTGCAGATTTTACCGGGCACCGGCGTCACAGCACTATCCGGAGTTCATGCCAAAGTCGATATCGCTAGTCTGCTGTCAGTGCCACCACAACAGCTGCAACTTGAAGTCACGCTTGGCCTAACCGGCACTGATCAGCTTAGTTTGTTGCCAACGGCTGACCACAGCAGTTGGGATTTAACTGCCGATTGGCCACATCCTGGTTTCTTCGGTCGTTTTTTGCCGCAACAACGCAACATCACTGCCGAAGGTTTTAGCGCCAACTGGCAAAGCACTTTGTTTGCCAACAACGTGCAACCACAATTGCAAAAATGTGTGCAAAACGACGACTGTGACGCTTTGGCCGAGCATAGTTTTCAGGTCAGTCTGGTGGAGCCTGTTGATCACTATCTACAAGCAAACCGTGCGGTGAAATATGCGCTGATGGTGCTGGTGATTTCGTTTGCGGTGTTTTATCTGTTTGAGCTTCTGAGCAAGCTGCAAATTCACCCGATGCAATACCTGTTTATTGGTCTGGCATTAGCGATGTTTTACCTGCTGTTGTTGTCGTTATCAGAAGTGGTCGGGTTCGCCATGGCTTATGGCATAGCAACATTTTGCTGCGTTAGTTTAATTGGTGGCTATACCGCATCAGTGCTGAAAAGTATCTCAAAAGCTTTGGCCTGTAGTGTTGGCTTAAGCTGTTTATATGCGTTGTTACTGATGATTTTACGGGCGGAAGATTTAGCACTGCTGGCCGGTAGCTTACTGATGTTTCTGGTTCTTGCTGCAATAATGCTCAGCACCAGACACCTGAACTGGTATCAATTACAACAAGACACTAAAACTGAATAATTAACATACGGGGTCAGAGTCAATTGTTAACAGATTTCTGTTAACAATTGACTCTGACCCCCAGTATTCACATTATTTGCGATGGGCTGTTTTTAGTAACATTTCGCGACGATGTTGTCGTTTTTCGGCGGGAGTTACTGCAGTTGGCACAGCCTCGACAACCGCTGTTTGTTTCACCACCACGGGCCGTGACACAATCAGGTTGTTTGGATAGACCACCAGTTCGCCTTCGCTGGTACGCAGCACGGTACTGAATAAATTCACTTCCACTATCACGCCTTCGACATGGTTACTGCCATCTATCACCCGCACCGACACGCCCTGCGCAAAACTGCGTTGACCCAGCAGGATAAAAAACGCCGTGATGTTGCTCAGCAGACTCCAGGCGGCAAACAACGCTACCCCGACCACTGCAATCATCGACGATGCGAGGACCAGCAAGCCTTTGATATCAACGCCCCAGATGATACTGAGCACCACCACCAGTAACAGGAACAGTAGAATATGAAACACCACCATAGCGCGGCGGTTCATTTCTTCTTTGAGCATGGTCGCGGCGATAGTTCGGTAAATAAATGGCGCAATGCGGCGGCTGAGCAACGCATAAAAGGCCATCACAATCAGGCTGATCACCAGCTGCGCAATGGTCGGACTGAAATGTTCGGCCACTGCTTTGAGCTGAGTGACCCAGTTCAGATCATTGAGTTCTTTTAACATCGGTATAGTCCAGAATTAGCCCAGAATGAGGCCAGAATTAGTCCAGGTCGTTTAATGGCCAGCTGACAATATGATCTTCAAAATCATGCAGATGCACAGCGGCTTCAGAAATGGTTTTATTACGTACCGACATTTGCTTTTTGTGCATCAGACTTTTTTTACCACCGTTTAACAGCGGATGCCAGGATGGTAAACCGCGCCCTTCCTGCAACCGGCGATAACTGCAGCTGGTCGGCATAAAGAAAATATCTTTTAAGTTTTCTTTGGTCAGTTTGACACAGTCCGGTACCAGCACGGTGCGGTTGTCGTAACAGGTACATTCGCATTTATTGCTGTTCAGGTACTGACAGGCAATATTGGTAAAATACACTGTTTCTTCCGGCAGAATGTAGTCGGTCGGTCCTTCCAGATTTTCATCTTCTTCGTCAATAAATTTATTCAGACAGCACTTGGCGCAGCCGTCACAGACCGATTCCCATTCTTCGGTAGTCATTTCTTGCAGGCTTTTGGTTTCCCAAAAATTTACGGATTCGGTCATGCTGGGTCCTGTCACTTAATTTGTGATCACTTATTTGCTGTCCTTAAGTTACTGACAGCAGGTTCAATTTGTTTAAACAGTCTGATGCACAGTGGTCAAAACATCCAACCACGGGCTTAACGTTAATTGTAACTGGTCTTGATGCTGCAACGGGCCAACACCAGCTGGCGTTCCCGTCAGCACAATATCGCCAGGCTGCAGCGTGAACCACTGGCTCATTTCCACCAGCATTTGCGAAATACTGCGGATCATTAATCGGGCATCACCTTGCTGGCGTACCTCATTATTCACCTGTAAACTGAACTGCAGCTGTTGCGGCTCTGCCACCAAAGCCGCCGGAACAAAACCGGCCGTTGGGCAAGCCCCATCAAAACCTTTGGCGATTTCCCAGGGGCGGCCGAGTTTTTTCAGCTCCGCCTGTACATCACGCAGCGTTAAATCCAGCGCCAGTGAATAACCCCAAATGGCTGCTTGCACTTCTGCTTGCGTTGCTTTGGATAATGGCTGCTGAATCAACACCGCAATTTCGGTTTCATTATGCACAGCGCCATGTTCGCCTGGGATCACAAAGGCTGGCGCCAGCGGCCGCAGTGCAGTCGCTGGCTTGATAAAAAACAACGCTTGCGGCGCTGTTTTGCTATTCATTTCCTGAATATGGTCTTGATAATTCTGACCAATACACACCACTTTACCGACGGGCAGCGCAATCGCCTGTCCCTGCCAATCGCGGTGTTGATATTCAGCTATCGCCACCGTTTTATCGCTTGCTGATGCGTGATCAGATGCTTGATTCATCGACATTTCTCATTAACCGTTATCAATTAAATCAGCCAGATAACCGACGCTGCTGACAAAATAATACGAGCGGTTCCAGTGCATCAGCGTTTGATAGTTGTGATAGGCCAGATAAGCCCGGCCGTCTTTATTGTCCGGCATCACCAGCGCAGCGTTGACCGCACGCTTGGGTAAGGTTTTACCGTCAGCTGTACGTACACCAAGTTTCTGCCAGGCCGCCAATGAACGTTCAGATTTTTGCCACCATTGCAGCCACTGCGCCCGATCTTTACTGCCCGTTGGGATCACCAGGCTGTAGTCAAAATTCTTGGGTAGTTGCACCTGCCGACCCCAGGTCAGTCCCGGCTGCCAGCCTTCAATTTTCAGATAGTTGGCAATCGAGGCAAAAGCATCGGATCTGTTGGTCCAGATATCTTTATGACCATCGCCATCGCCGTCCTGCGCGTATTTCATAAAGGAACTTGGCATAAACTGGGTATGCCCCATAGCGCCAGCCCAGGAACCTTTCATCTGGGCAAGTTCAATATGACCTTCAGAGAGAATATCCAGCGCCAGGAAAAACTCAGTTTTGAAAAAATCTTCACGCCGGCCATCGTAGGCCATGGTCGCTAATGCCGAAGGAACCGAGAAATTACCGGTGATCCGGCCAAATGCACTTTCCAGCCCCCACAACGACACGATAAACCGCGCCGGTACACCGTATTTTTTTTCGACTCTGGCAAGTTCAGCCCGATGCTGCTGATACATCTGCCGCGCCATGTCGATGCGTTGTTTACTCACCCGTTTTGGTAAATAAGTATCCAGGGTTTCGACAAATTCCGGTTGGCCTTTGTCGGCAACCACAGCACGTGGATGAAAACTTAAACTGGCAAAGACTTGATCAAGCAATGGTTTTGGATAACCACGTTGCGCTGCTTCTTGTTGTAGCTTTGCGGCGTACAATTTAAAACCCGCTTCGTCTTTGACTTGGTCCGTGCTCATCGCCGTAACGGTTTTAGCGGACGCTGCAGCTTTGCCCGGAATCGGCTTTGTGTGAGTGGCAGCAGAACCGGCAGCTGATACAGCAGTTTTTGCAGGAGAAACCGGACTATCAGCGGCATTGCTGCTACAGGCCGCCAAGGTCAATGCCATTGAACTTACTAAAAGAATACGAAACAAAACCAAATCCTTATTGTTGCGCTATATTGTTGCGCTATGAAATTTAGTGATCGCCCAGCCATTCTTTATGCTCAGCCAACCAGTCTTCTGGCTGCGGTGGCATCTGCAGATAAAAACCTTGTGCCGTCAGCGCTTGCTGCACTTTTTCGATATCAGCACCGGCTAATTTATCGCGTTTGGCTAAATCCAGTAGACTTACAAGCTTTGGTTTACCAAAAGTTTCTAATAAAGCCTTAGGCACAGCGCTGAAATCATCACGTTTGAGAACATACAGATAAGTCTGATCTTTGCGGGGGCTTTTATAAATCACAGTTAACATGGGACAAAATCTACTCTGGGTAACTTGCCTAACACAGGCGTTGACTATACCATGAAGCGCTTATCTTGCGAACCGTCGCTTCGGACGTGTAACAGCTGAATTTAGCCTGTTGCCACCGGCAGGCCCTGATAAGAACCCTAACCTTTTCATTCATTTTGCACGCACGGTTGCTATGTCGGATCACTCATTTGAGTTAAAAGGAAGTTTATTTCCTTTATCAGTTTTATATTGTCAGGATTTTAGTGTGGCGGCGCTGCAAGCGCAGTTACAGCAAAAGTTGGCGCAGGCACCTGGATTTTTCCATCAGGCACCGGTAGTGATCAACGTTGAAAATGCAAAATATGCCCCTGATTTTCATGCTATTAAGCAACTCTTCACTGAGCTGCAGCTGGTGTTGGTCGGCGTCTGTGGCGCCAACAGCGACCTGAAAAAAGCCGCGCAACAAGCCGGTTTAGCTGCATTGCAACTGAGCAAAAACAACGGTAAAACCGTTGATGCCCCAGCCAAAGCTGTAGCAGCTCCGGCACCGGTTGCGCCACCGCCACCAGCACCCGTGGTGCAGGCCGCAGTCGAAAACAAATTCATTGAACAAAATATCCGCTCTGGCCAACAAATTTACGTCAAAGGTGCTGATTTAATTATCAAAGGCACAGTCGGCGCCGGTGCGGAAGTCATCGCTGATGGCAACATCCATATCTACGGTTCTTTGCGCGGAAAGGCGATTGCCGGCGCGGGCGGAGACAGCAGTAAAAAGATCTATTGTTACAATATGCAAGCCGAGTTAATCTCGATTGCAGGTAACTATTGGTTAAGCGAGAGCCTGCAAGGCGAGTTTTGGGGCAAATCAGCCTGTATTAGCTTGCAGGACGGTCAATTAGTATTAGCAGAATTATTCTAAGGATTGTGTGCTATGGCAAAAATCATAGTTGTGACTTCAGGCAAAGGTGGTGTGGGTAAAACCACCTCCAGTGCTGCCATCGGCACTGGCCTGGCATTAAAAGGCCACAAAACTGTTATCGTCGATTTTGATATCGGCCTGCGGAATCTTGACCTGATCATGGGTTGTGAGCGCCGTGTCGTCTATGACTTTGTCAATGTGATCAACAATGAAGCAAATTTAAAACAAGCACTGATCCGCGACAAACGCCTGGACAACTTATATATCCTGCCAGCGTCGCAAACCCGCGACAAAGACGCTTTATACAAAGAAGGCGTCGAACGGGTCTTAAACGAGCTGTCGGATGAATTTGATTTTATTATCTGTGATTCACCAGCCGGTATCGAATCTGGCGCGATGATGGCGCTGTATTTCGCTGACGAAGCTATTGTTGTCACCAACCCGGAAGTATCGTCAGTGCGTGACTCTGACCGTATTTTAGGGATGTTGTCGAGCAAATCACGCCGTGCTGAGCAAGGTTTACCGGGCATCAAAGAACATTTGTTGTTAACCCGCTACAATCCAGAACGTGTGATCAAAGGCGAAATGCTCAGCGTCGAAGACGTCAACGATATTCTGGCAATCAAATTACTGGGCGTGATCCCGGAATCACAAGCGGTGCTGAATGCATCGAACTCGGGTCAGCCAGTTATTCTGGATACCGAAAGTGATGCCGGTCAGGCTTACCTGGATACTGTTGCCCGCTTAATCGGCGAAGATGTACCTTTCCGCTTCCTCAATGTGGAGAAAAAAGGTTTATTCAAACGGATTTTCGGAGGCTAACTTATGTCGTTACTCGATTATTTCCGTTCGACCAAAAAGAATACCGCGTCAACGGCGAAAGAGCGGTTGCAGATCATCGTCGCCCACGAACGGCGTCGTCGTTCCAGCCCGGATTATTTACCGCAGCTGGAGCGCGATATTCTGGAAGTGATCCGCAAGTATGTGGATATCGCTGATGATCAAGTGTCCGTTTCACTGGAAAAAAGCTCGGATGAGCTGTCCGTATTGGAACTGAACGTGACGTTCCCTGAGGAAAAACGCTGATCTGCTACCCGCTCATCTGACATGCTCAGAAACAGCGTTCGCAGCTTAGTTTAGAAAACCCACCATTTTGGTGGGTTTTGTGTTTTTAGTGCGGTCAAATCAAGCCTGCTACATGCGCTGGTTTTGGCAGGTATGGTAATAAAATATCCCGTCGCCAGCCGCGCAGATATTCTGGTGTTGGCAGTTGCGAGCGCTCACTATCCGATACCCGCCAGCACCAGTTCAGATATTCATTGAGCTGACGTTTGACACTTAAAAAACCAGGCGGAATACCGCTGGCAGTGGCCGCTTGCTCGACGGCGTCGGTCAATTCCTGCTGCACCTGTTTAAACCCGGCAAATTCAGCTTGATGGTAGAAGGTTTGTGGACAGTCTTCATTGCTCAAGGCTTTCGCTTGTGCAATCAATTCCAGCAACACTGAGCCATGCCGGCGCAGCTCGCGTGGATGCAAATCCTGAATTTGTGCCAGACCTTCCAGCGTCACTGGCCGGCGTTTGGCCAGTTCGTACATCACTGCATCTTTCAGTACCAAACCAAGTGCAGTGTCTTTTTGTGCCGCGTATCCAGCGCGCCAGCTGGTTAAAGCCCGCAATACCGCCAGTTCTCTGGGTGGGCACTGCCAGCTGTTTTTCATTTCCAGATATTTAAAACTAACCGGTAATTGATGCTGGCGACGGTTGATCATTTGCCCGCCTTCGGCCAGCAATAGCGGCAGAAATTTCGGATCCGGCAATTTTGCCAGTAACAAATCTTTTAGCTGAAATAGATACAACACATCAAAAGCGGCATATTCAAGTTGGGTTTGTGCCAGTGGCCGAGCCAGCCAGTCGGTGCGACTTTCGGTTTTATCCACTTGTTTACCCAGCAGTTGTTCAACCATCTTGGCGTATCCAAGACTGGAACCCATACCGGCAAGTTCAGCGGCCAGCTGCGTATCCAACAGTGGGTAGATTTGCACCAGCCCGACAGACGCAAAAGCTTCTAAATCTTCGTTGCAGGAGTGCAGTAATTTCAACACCGATGGCGCCGCCAATAATTCTGCCAGAGGTTGCCAGTCAGTGATGGTCAGCGGATCGACCAAGACCAAATCTGCACCAGCGTATAACTGGATCAAACCAAGCTTTGGCAGCAGCGTATTAACGCGGACAAACTCAGTATCCACCGCCAGATAAGCTGCTGTAAGCGACGACTGACAAAACTCGGCCAGCTGCGCATTGTCGGTGATCATACGGTAGGACATTGGATACTCCATCATTGACGGCTTGCTTGTACGGGAACAGATCAATCTGCTTCGAGCACGACGCCAGCAGCGTCTGTTTATTCAATAAAAAACCGGCAAAGCGCCGGTTTTTTTGCTAACCAATTCAGGGCGGGTTATTGCCCTTTGAGTTCACGGCGCAAAATTTTGCCGACATTGGTTTTTGGCAATTCTGTGCGGAATTCTACCAGCTTCGGTACTTTATAGCCCGTCAAATGCTCTTTGCAGTGGGCGATCAATTCGTGATCGGTTAAAGACTGGTCTTTTTTCACCACAAAAATTTTCACCGCTTCACCGGTAGCTTCGTTCGGAATACCGACGGCCGCCACTTCCAGCACTTTTTCGTTCATCGCCACCACTTCTTCAATTTCATTCGGGTAGACGTTAAAGCCGGACACCAGAATCATATCTTTTTTGCGATCAACGATATAGAAGAAACCTTCTTCGTCCATCCGGGCGATGTCACCGGTATACAACCAGCCATCTTTTAATACTTTTTCGGTTTCTTCCACGCGGTTGAGATAACCCAACATCACTTGCGGGCCTTGCACCAGCATTTCACCGGCTTCGCCTGGCGCAACATCCACACCATTATCGTCGATCAGACGGATATCGGTTGATGGTGCCGGCAAGCCAATACTGCCGTTAAACCCTTTTAAATCAAACGGACTCACTGTCACCAGCGGCGCACATTCGGTCAGGCCGTAGCCCTCAACCAAACGGCTGTTGGTCACTTTCTGCCAACGCTCTGCCACCGGCTTTTGCACCGCCATGCCACCGCCCAACGACAGTTTCAAACGGCTGAAATCCAGATCGGCAAAACCAGGACAATTTAATAAGCCATTAAACAGCGTGTTGACGCCTGTGATTGCGGTAAACGGATATTTCGCCAGCTCTTTAACAAAATTGGGCATATCCCGTGGATTGGTGATCAGCAAGTTGGTGCCGCCATACTTCATAAAGGTCAGGCAGTTCGCTGTCAGCGCGAAGATATGATAAAGCGGCAATGCTGTGACGATAAACTCTTTGCCCGGCGATAAAATAGGACCAATACATCCAGCGACCTGTTCTAAATTTGCCACCATATTGCGGTGGGTCAGCATGGCGCCTTTGGAGACGCCCGTGGTGCCACCGGTGTATTGTAAAAAGGCTAAATCGGCACCGGTAACCGCAGGTTTTTGGTACGTCATGCCCGCACCTTGCGCGACTGCATCTTTATAAGAAATGGCAGTTGGCAAATGGTAGGCTGGGATCATCTTTTTGACGTGCTTGACCACCAGGTTGACGATGGTGCCTTTGAGTAACCCCAACATGTCACCCATTTTGGTCAACACGATATGCTTGATTGGCACCGCCGCCAGCACATCGGTCAGGGTATGAGCAAAGTTTTCAACAATGATAATAGCTTTGGCTTGTGAATCAATCAGCTGATGCTGCAGTTCACGCGGGGTATACAGTGGATTGACGTTGACCACGGTGCAGCCAGCGCGCAATGCGCCTAACAGGACCACCGGATATTGCAGCAGATTTGGCATCATAATCGCCACTGCATCGCCTTTTTTCAGGCCCAGACCTTGTTGCAGATAAGCGGCAAATTGGCTGCTTAAAGTACCAAGCTCGCCATAAGTAATAGATTTGCCCATGTTGATATAGGCAATGCGGTCGCTATAGGTGTTAATTGATTGTTCGAAGATGTCCAGCAATGAACTGTAGTGATCGGCATCGATCTCTGCCGGCACGCCGGTCGGGTAACGCTTTAACCAGACTTTATCCACCTTCTTCTCCTCGTCGTCAGTTTTATTTTTAATTATAGGTATGTTTTTTATAGGTACGTTCGCGCTGATATGCAAACTGCCTGGCGAAGATTTCACATGATTGTGCAACATGTTCTTCTTCGCTACGCACTCTGAGTTTTTACTCTAATCCTCAATCATCCCACAATTGCCTCAAATGCACAATTAGGGTGAAGCATTCAGTTTTGCTGTCCGGAATGGTCAGGATAATTGTCGGAATATGACGAATTCAGGCTCAGGACTTGCCAACAAAGCTATCGATCAGACCCTATCATTTAGCTGGAAAAGAAGCCAGAAAACTGCTGATTTTTGCTGCAACTTCAATGCTATGGGTCATATGCAAATGATGACCGGCATCTAATTCATGCAGTTGCAGGTTTTGATAATGCGATTGCCAGCGCTGCCGCCCTTGCTGCATCAACTCGATGCCCTGCTTTGCCATCACAGCCAGCACTGGTGCTGAAACGGATTCAATTAACTGGCAGGCCTGGGCATCAGACAAGCGATAGGCCGACACTTCGCGTAGCCGTAAATCGGCCGACCAGGTCAGTGTGTCACCCTCAGCGACTGTCCCCCGCTCGGCCAGCAATAATGCAGTCGCCAGATCAAAATCACTTTGCGCCCGCCGGGCTTCAGCTGCAGACGCTAGATCCAGGTATTGCGGTTTACGCTTATCCAGCCGTTTTTGCCGCGATAATACAGCTTTTCTCAGCTGCGAAACCGTGTCCTGTTCAGCGCCGGTCACCAGACCGACACTGTCGAGTAAAATGACCTGACTGACGAATTCCGGGAAACTGGCGGCGACCGCGGTGGCGATCATGCCACCCATCGAATGGCCTATCAGCAGCACCGGCTGGTCGGAAGATAGCTTGAGTAACAGCAGCAGCTGTACCACATCATCAACCCAATCCAGAAAATGGTAATGGGCATCAGGACTGCGATGATCAGACTGGCCATGACCAGGCAGATCAATGGCGATCAGCTGTAGATCCAGAAGTTGTTTTGATAAGGGAATAAAACTATTGGCGTTGTCGAGCCAGCCGTGCAGACATAAACACAGCGGCCCATCAGCCGGACCGCTACGCCAGCCGCGCAGGGTTAACTGGCGAAGCTGGTAACTGACCGGTAACTGCAATGGCACAGCCACGAGCGTCAAGGCACCAAAGGTTTAGTAAACTTTAACGTCATCCGGTCACTTTCACCAATTGCCAGATAACGGGCTTTGTCCAATGCGCCCATCGCCAGCGTTGGCGGCAAGGCATAAACGCCTTTTGGATAATCTTTGCTGTCTTTAGGATTGGCGTTAATTTCTGAGCGGTCGGCCAGAATAAAACCGGCTTGCTGCGCAACCGCAATCACATAATATTCATCGAGATAACCTTCACCGGCGCGGCTCGATATTTCTGACAAGCGGCTGGAACGATGTTCGACTAACCCCAGCGTACCACCGGGTTTGAGCATGTCGAACAAGGCACGGTAGACGTCCAGTAAATAACCTTCTTCATTCCAGATGTGCGAATTGCGGAAACTCAGCACCAAATCAAACTGATTCACTTGCTGTAATTGCATCAGACCTGGTGGATCAAATTCTTCCACCTGCACCGCACCAAAGTGATCTGGATGTTTTTTGATATCTTGTTTGAGTTTTGCGGCCAGCCTGGCCCAGAAAATTTTGCGCTCATCTTCCAAGCTACCATCATTCTGACGGAAATTGGCGATGGTCAACTTGCCTTTATCTTTGAGATAAGGCGCCAGAATTTCGGTGTACCAACCCCGTGCCGGCCATACTTCCAGCACCGACATCTCTGGTTTAATCCCAAAAAAACTTAAAGTTTCAACCGGATGGCGATATTGATCCCGTTGTTTATTTTCCGCACTGCGAAATGCAGAATCAACCACTTGTGGTAATTCGGAGGCAGTTGCGGCCATTGAAGCGCAAGCGCAGCAAACCACCAGCCCCCAAACTTTAACGCTGTTGTGTACCTTGTGTAGCTTGTTCAACATGAAGCGGGCCTTGTGCTGGTTTTTCACCTATTGGAGTTGTTGTTCTGATCCGGATTGCCGGGCCATAGCCCCAATACGGATAAGGTGTACGCCACAGCGGCCATGGGTCAACAATGTCGACTCTGGTATCCGGCTGCTTCGGCCATAAATAAACCACGGCCTGTTGGATCACGGGATAAAGATACTGAAACTTATCCACCATTCCCGCTTCTGGTTGCGCTAACTGACCCAGTACGGTCACGGATTTACCTTGCTGATACACCATCGGATCAACAAAGCCATTGATGTAAGCCACAAAACGGCCTTCGGTCTGATCGCTTATTTTTGGCCGACCAGACTCGTTCCCAGGGAAGTAAACCACTTCCAGTCGGGTATTACTGGCATTATTTTCGACTTTGGCGATGACACCACTCCAACGTGCAGTTCCTTGTTGAACTTTGCCCTGAGTGGCGGATTGATAACTGACAAGTGGGGTTCCGTCTGCGACTTTAACAGCATCCGGGTAAGTGGCACAGCCGCTAATCAATAGCACGCTGACCAGAGCGAAAGGTAACCATCTCATACAACTTTTTTCCTGCATAACTGAAGAAGGCTGTTATTGGAGTCTGCAACTGCCGAAAAAGTTCCGGTGACCTTGCAGCTTACTCCCTGTGCGTTCCACAATAAGCGACACTTCGGCACTTCGCAAGCTTACAACGTCGCATTTCGCGCAAATCACGAAACCGTCATTTATCGCGGCTACACTGGCGTTGATCGAACTCCCTGTACATTTAGAATAATGGCTTTAAAATCAGATCCTCATTCGAATCTTCTACCGTCTGCACCGCACGCTGCACACCGCTGGTATAGCCAAGGACAACACAACCCTATGAAAAAAATTGTCTTTTCAACTTTGTTTGCCGCCATGTTGCCGCAATTGGCTGAAGCTGCGCCAAAAAACATTATTTATATGATTGGTGATGGCATGGGCCCGGCGTATTTGTCGGCTTATCGTTATTATCAGGACAATCCGGCAACCAAAGCTGTTGAATCCACCATTTATGATGAGTTATGGGTTGGCGTAGCCAGCACCTATCCGGATGACGATACCATTGTCACCGACTCGGCAGCTGGTGCCACGGCGCTGGCGACCCGTATCAAAAGCTACAACGGCGCGATTTCGGTCAATCATCAGCATCAACCGCTGACCACCATGTTGGAAATAGCCAAAGCCAAAGGCATGCACACCGGCATTGTGGCCACGTCGCAAATTAACCACGCGACCCCGGCCAGCTTTATGGCGCACAACGAACATCGCAAAAACTACAACGAGATTGCCAACGATTTTGTCGACAGCAAAGTCGCAGGTAAATTTGTGGCAGATCTGATGTTTGGGGGTGGCACCAAGTATTTTATCCGCGACGACCGCAATCTGGTGGCCGAATTTAAACAAGCTGGTTTTAGTTATGCCGACAACTGGCAGGATTTAACCAAACTATCCAAACTGCCGGCGCTGGCGTTATTGGCACCGGTTGGCTTGCCGAGTTCATTGGATAATTCAGTCGCGAACCCGCTGCAAACCATGACCGAAAAAGCCTTGCAACTGCTGACGCCGTCTGAAAAAGGCTTTGTATTGATGGTTGAAGGCAGCCAGATTGACTGGTGTGGTCACGCCAATGATATCGCTTGCGCCATGGCGGAAATGGATGATTTTGCCAAAGCGATCCGCGTCGCCAAGGCATACGTCGATAGTCATCCGGATACGATGTTGGTGATCACCGCGGATCATGAAACCGGTGGTTTATCCTTAGGATCCGATGGCGTTTATGCCTGGAATACCGCTGTGATTAAAGGCGTCAAGCATACTGCGCCACAAATCAGCCGCTTGTTGCTTGAAAGCTCCGCCAACGAAGTGCCGAAGTTATGGGCAACTTTGACCGGTATTCAGCTCACTACAGCAGAATTTGCCGAGCTCACGCTGGCGCTACAACAAGCCAAAAAAGTACTTGGAGCGAAACTGCCGGCCGATCTGGAAGACTTACCGAAAACTCAGGAACAAGCACTGGATACACTGAGTGCTGCCGTTAAAAAGCAGATCAACCATTATTCCAAAACCGGCTGGACCAGTGGTGCCCACACCGCGATTGACGTGCCGGTACTGGCCTGGGGTAAACAACGGGTTGATTTTGCCGGCTTTCAGGACAATACCGATATTGCTGCCAAGTTAATTGGTTTTATCGAAGCAAAATAATCTGGCTGTAATGCGGTCAACGCCGCTAGACCTGTTTATCAACGGCAGTATGCCATCCCGCAACTGCCGTTTTTTGTTTCAAGAATGCGAGTAAAGTTAGGGTAATTTCAACAATAACTGGCGTAGTTCAGGCGCCGTGGTCTTCTCTGACAACCAGATGTCAAAAAAGGCCGGGCCCAGGTTTGGATCCTTGGTTTTCCCCAACAGCTGCTGATTAAAATAAAAGCTAATGAGGCCATCAGCGTGCAATTCGGCACTGAGCATGTCGCCTTTTTTTACATCGCGCCATAAGGTCGTCAACTCACCTGCCCACAATTTGTGTTGCTTTTGTACTGCCCCCGCTTGAATACCCCACTGATCAACGGTTGCATCAACAAACTCAGTTTTGGTGATATCACGCAGATAACGCAGTTCCAATAACAAAGGCACACTTTGTTGATAATCGACAAATTTGCCGCTAGGTGTGGCAAGCCTGGCCTGATAAAGATCCCAGAGCCAGTAGCTGTATTTACCTTCGCCCACCGTCAGATATTGCTCAAAGCTGGCGACTGCAACAGCCTTAGTTTCCGGTTGCCGCATGGCCGACACCAAGCCAACATGCAAACTAAAGTAACCAGCGACCAGCAGCGCCAGCAGGGGCGAGCACAGCTTTGTAGCATAAGGTGTACGGCGCAGATACTCTTTAATGCACAGATAAGGTTTTGGACGCATCGTCGTCACTCCATAAAAACCTGCAATACACAGCCAACGCTAACAACAGCGCCCAACAAGGCGCCAATGTCAGCAAAAATGTGGTGGTGTCGGCAAACACCAGCTGCCCACCCAGCGCAGCACCGCCCCAATAAGCCAACGGACCGGTCACTGCCCCCACCAAAGCGGCTAACCACCAATGCCGTAGCCACCCAGCCAGCACTTGCACTAACACCAGCGCAAAGCAGCCCCACAACAACAGCAGCCACAGTGGCAAACACAACGTAAACCAAGGCGATAGATACCCAGTATCAACAAAACTAAACACCGCGTTTTTCAGCAACAGCGTGTCCATGCTGATACCGGCGATGCTGATGCCGACAACTGCTAGCCGGGCTTTCGCACCAAGCTGCCAAAGACTGCACAACAAGTACAACAGCGCAGGCCAGATGGCGAGGTTCGGGATCAAAATGAGTCCAAACCAGCACAACTTAAAACCGGTAAACTGCAGTAGCTTAGTCAATTTTCAAATCGCCTTTGGCTGCGTTTTTCTGGTCGCTTTTCATCCCGGCCGCGACTTTTTGCCGCAAATGATAAGGCAGTAAATTCAGTAAACTCAGACTGAAAGCCAGCCGTTTCGGAAAGCGATATCGTAATTTTCCGGCATCAATCGCAGTCATCACCCGTGCAGCGGCGTGCTCCACCGGCAACATAAATGGCATGGCAAAGTCATTTTTTCGGGTTAATGGCGTATCGACAAAACCGGGTTCAATCAGGCTGACCTGAATACCTTTGTCAGCAATATCAAGCCTTAAACTATCGGTGAAATAACTCAGTGCCGCTTTGCTGGCACCATAAGCCTGAGCTTTGGTAAAAGGGAATAACCAGGCAAGACTGCTCACAACCGCCAGTTGCGGCCTTTGTGAAGTGACGAGTAATGGCAGCCAATATTTCACCGCCGCGACCACAGAGAAAAAATTGACAGCAAAAGTACGATCAAAAGCCGCCAGTTCAAAATCCGGGGCGTCGACATATTCACAAGTTCCGGCATTCAGGATCACTAAATCCAGCCGCGGTAACAGCTGCGAAATCTGCGGCACACTAGCCGCCACGGCAGCACTGTCGGACAAGTCCAATTGCAAACATTGGATCCAGGGCGATTGCTGACTAAGTTGCTGCAATCGTTCACCACTGCGGGCGATGGCCAACACCTGCCAGCCAGCGGCGGCATATTGCAACGCCAGCGCCCGGCCAAGACCCGAGCTGGCGCCGGTAATCAAACAACATTTTTGCATGAGAAAATAGTTCCCGGAATTTCTATATCAGAACCGTACGTGGCAATTGGCTAGATGGATTAAAAACTGCTGGATTTAGTGGTTTTAAGAGAGGCTTTATAGATTAAGCAAACAGATCAACGCTGAAATACTGTTGTATTTGTTCTCGTTTTTCCTGACTGGCAAAACTTTGATAAGCGTCGAGCGCTTTTTGATATTGCGGAGCTGGTTGGTCATAGCCGGTCGAAGCTGTGCTGTTCTGAGATTCATCCAGCAGCGACATCGCAGCGGCCGAACTTTTAATGCCACTGCCTTGAGGAATTTCCGGCAGCTGTGGTTTTTCAGTGGCGCTGGTATTGGGCCGGATCGCACGCGCCTGCCGACCGGAAAAAACTTCGGCGACATTTTGACTACGGGCTAAATCCTGGCTGACAGCAACCGACATAAACGCAAATACTCCGGCGAAAATAAACGCAACTCTTGGCATTATAACGGCAAAAATGTTCTTGCCAAGCCTGCTGCCTAAAATTCCGTAAATTGCTAGAAGCCTTGTCAGATAAGGCTTACAGACTCATTAAAAGCGGCAACTTATTGCCGCTCACGCCCATTTTTGGTGCACTTTGCGACGACGGTTTAGCCACGACCCGGCAGTTTTTTCCAGGTCACTTCATCCCGCACATACACAGGTTCAGCAAGCTCAGCAGCGACAAATTTACCGGCGCTAAAAGCCGGAATCGCCAGTGCCAGCATATCTTGCGCTGATGGATACAAAATCTGCTCGCTGATTTGCACCGTGCCCGAAGCCGCAGTCCAGGCTAACATCGGCTCCCGATAGGTTTGCCAGCCGGTGCCAACGCCAACACTGTCGCCGGATAACGGGCAAGCAGTTAACGCTGTGGGTTTGATGGCGATTTCTGCGCCAACTTCTTGCATCAACAAGGTTGCATCCAGCGCAAAAAAGCCCAGATAAATTTCCGCCATCCGCGCATCAATGGCGGCAATCACTTGCTTAGCGCCGTGCAGCCGATACGCCGCCTGCGCCATCGCGGCTAAAGTCGATACGCCATAGACCGGCAGATCAGCACCAAAGGCCAAACCCTGGGTCACACCAACGCCAATCCGCACGCCGGTAAAACTACCGGGGCCACGACCAAATACGATGCCGTCCAGCTGTTGCAACGTCAACCCGCTGTCAGTCAGCAGCTGTTGCACCATTGGCAGCACTCTTTTGCTGTGCTGCTGTGGACACACTTCGTCCAGATGTAACGTCTCGGTACCCAACTGAAGTGCAACAGAGCAACCTTCAGTTGACGTATCTATGGCCAGTAATTTCAATTCTGATCTCCACTTGAGTGAATATGTTTTAAAAATTCAACCGCTTGCCCGACATCGCGACTCCGGCGCATCGGTGGCAACGATTTAATAAAAACTTCGCCATAAGCCCTTGTAACTAAGCGGCTATCACAAATCGCCAGCACACCGCGGTCCGACACATCGCGGATCAACCGGCCGACGCCTTGTTTTAACGTGATCACCGCTTGTGGCAATTGCACCGCAGCAAAAGGATCTTTGCCTTTGAGTCTGGCATCTTCGCTCCGTGCTTGCAGCAAAGGCTCGTCCGGTGAGGCGAACGGCAGTTTGTCGATAATGACGCAGCTGAGCGCATCACCACGCACATCCACCCCTTCCCAGAAGCTGCCGGTGCCGAGTAACACCGTATGTTCCAATTCAACAAACTGTTCCAGTAAAATCCGTTTACTGGTACTACCCTGCACTAAAATCGGCAAGCCAATGCGTAGCGGCAATTCTTTCGCCATCCACTGCAACATCCGATGGCTGGTAAACAAGAAAAAACAACGGCCGTTATTGGCGGTGATCAGCTTCACTGCCAATTCCAACAGTGCCTGATTAATTTTCGGATCGGTCGGTTCCGGCAAATAGCGCGGCACCAGTAACATCGCCTGATTTGGATAATCAAACGGACTATCCAGCAGCATGGTGCGGGCGTTTTGCAGCCCCATTTGCTCGGTAAAATGGGCAAATCCTTCATCAACCGACAAGGTGGCCGAAGTGAATATCCAGCTGCGTTTTTTGCCAACTTCCTCCTCATTAAACACCAGGTCATTAAACTTGTCGGCGATGCTCAGTGGCGTGTAATGCACGCTGATGGTTCGGGGGGTGGTTTCATACCAGAAACTCACGCCGGTGCGATGCACGTCCAGCAGTTTATCCAGCCGGGCGCGGGCAGTGGCGAGCCGCTCATAACAACTGTCGACTTGATCCGATCGGCCTAAACTGGTTTTCAGCACCTGATACACCATCGACATCGCATCGCCGATGCGGGTCATCGCGATTTGCATCTCCGGGCGCTGATAACAGTCGCGCCAGTTGCCTTTTTGCGGATCGCCTGGCAATAACAGCCGCCAATCTTTTACTAAAGAGGCTAATTTATCAGCAGTTTTTGCCAGCTGTGGATGATCGCGTAATTCAGTTTTACAGGCCATCTCGATATCACGGCATAGATCCAACAATAATTTCGACGACACCGATTCGCCAAAATATTCGCTGGCGATATCCGGAATCTGATGCGCTTCGTCAAAAATCACCACATCCATATTCGGCAGCAATTCGCCAAAACCGGTGTCTTTGAGCGCCATATCGGCAAAAAACAAATGATGATTCACCACCACCAAATCGGCATTCATCGCCTTTTTGCGGGCTTTGAGTAAATAACAGTCTTCAAAATCCGGGCAATCTTTGCCCAGGCAATTGTCCGAGGTGCTGGTGACATAAGGCAAAGCTTTGGAATCTTCAGCGATGTAGGTTAGCTCGCCAATATCACCGCTGTGGGTTTCACTGGACCACTTTTTAATCAGCGATAAATCCTGGATCAATAGCGGATCCTGCACCGGCACATGTTGGTAATGCTGCGTCAGCCGGAACAAACATAAATAGTTGGCGCGGCCTTTGAGGAGCGCGGTTTGTAGCGGTAACGCCAGCGCCTTTAACACCTTGGGTAAGTCACGAAAAAACAGTTGTTCCTGCAGGTTTTTGGTACCGGTCGATAGAATGACTTTTTTACCGGCCAATAACGCAGGCACCAGATAGGCGTAGGTTTTGCCAGTGCCGGTACCTGCTTCAACCACCAGCGCTGAACCATCGCGAATGCTGTCGGCCACCGCTTGTGCCATTTGTAGCTGCGCGTCCCGGGCTTTAAAACCGTCGATGTTTTTCGCGAGCCTGCCATCGTCAGCAAAAACGGCACTGATTTCAGCATGCATGCAATGCACTCCGGGTAACACTTTTTGGCAGCGACACCTGCGTGCGCAGCGCTACTCCACAAATGGCCATCAACAACAGGATGAATACAGAAAACATGGACGTTAGCCTTGGCGGCAGCTTTTAAAAATCAGGGGACTATTATGACGGCGCTAGCTGGATGCTGCAAACGCTCTGCGGTTTTAATACAAGTGGTGACTGGTTTAATTGCTGCACTTACACATAAATATCCAGATGCCCATCCGCATCGACATGCGCCTCTGCGTCCGGTGTTACCGTGTGACTGGTTGGAATTAAATGCAGTTGTTGTTCGATGCTTGCGGGTTCAGCCTGCTGTCCTGCATGCTGCTGATCTGAAAATTGCTGCTCTGCGGCTGCTTGTTGCTGTCGTTGTTTTGGTTCTTGCCAACCAACGCGGAATTTTTTCTCATTGCCGGTTTCTGCATGGATCCGCTGATATTTCGCCACCGGCAAAATCAGCCGCACCGGTGTGTCCACCGGTTGGGTATTGGTTCTGGTGATGTAGGGATAAAACGCATCCATCGGTCATTACCTTTGTTGCTGATTTCGACTTTGACGTCGCCGCAGTTATGCAGTTAGTCCGCCAACCCGGCTAAAAGTGCATTATTGGGCACAACCTGTTCTTCTATGTCGGCAATATTAGATTTTGCTTTAGATATCGGCGGCAACGCGCCACACAAAACTATACAACTAGGGCGTATTTTAGCCAAAATATAAATTATCAACCAAGATAATTCCGTTCAAAACAAAACTTAAAAGCAGAAAAATATAAAACAATAAAGATTTAAATCAATAACTTAACCAAATAACCAGATCTTTTGCAGATAAATAAACTTTAAAGCACCCTCTTGTCAGCCTTAAAAAAAGACGATAAGTTGTATACCAACAAAACGCAGACAGCGTTGGCCATAGGCTCAATACAGGATAAACAACCATGCTTCAATTCACACTGATGACCCATCATCACCACCATCATCCGAAATAGCCAATCAGGTTAAGTCGCTGAGGGGCTATGAAAATGGTAGCTCCGGTGCATTGAATCATTCAACAACAACCCCGGAACTACGCCGGGGTTGTTGTTTTTTACGGTTTTACAAATTTAACGAATAGCAACGAGTTGCACTCATACAGCACTCTGTTGCCAAGAGGATAAGCAGATGACAGTCACCAACGAAAGCCAGAGATTACGGATCGCCATTCAGAAATCCGGCCGGTTATCGCAGGAATCACAAGCGCTACTCACCAGTTGCGGCCTGAAAATTAATTTACGTGAACAGCGTCTGATCGCTCATGTCGAAAATATGCCCATTGATTTGCTGCGGGTACGTGATGACGATATTCCTGGCTTAGTGATGGACGGCGTCTGCGATCTGGGCATTATCGGCGAAAACGTATTAGAAGAGATGTCGCTGCAGCGCCAGCTCGATAACGAAACTTACGATTACACCGTGCTGGCACGGCTTGATTTTGGTGGCTGCCGTTTATCCATCGCCGTGCCACAGGAAGAAAACTACGGTGGTGTCAAAAATTTGGAAGGCAAAACCATCGCCACCACTTACCCGCGTTTACTCAACCGCTATTTAAAACAAAATGGCGTCAATGCCCGCATCGTCAATTTAAAAGGTTCGGTAGAAGTCGCACCACGCGCTGGTTTAGCCGATGCGATCTGTGATTTGGTATCGACCGGCGCGACGCTCGAAGCGAACGGTTTAAAAGAAGTCGAAGTGATTTACCGCTCCAAAGCAGTGCTTATTCAGCGTCGTGATTTAACCGACAGCACCCAGCTGAAACTTTTGAAAAAGCTAATGCCGCGTATTCAAGGTGTGATGCAAGCCAATGAAAGCAAATACATTATGCTGCACGCTCCTCGCGCCCGACTGGCCGATGTGATTGCATTGCTGCCTGGTGCTGAAAACCCGACGTTGCTGCCGCTGGCTGGCAATGACGATTTAGTGGCGTTACATGTGGTCAGCAGCGAAACTTTATTCTGGGAAACAATGGAACAGCTCAAACAACTGGGTGCGAGTTCTATACTGGTGTTACCGATCGAAAAAATGATGGAGTAAATCATGCTCGAGGTCAGGATCAGTGTCTGGGCAGAGTTAGATGAAGATGGTAAAAAACGTTTATTGGCGCGGCCAAAACTGAAAAATGCCGACGATTTACCAGAGCAAGTGTGCGGCATTATTAAAGCGGTGCGTAACACCGGTGATAAAGCGCTTAGGTTTTACAGTCAGAAATTTGATGCGGTCGACAGTAATGAATTGGTGTTATCCGATGCGTTACAACAACAGCAGCTGGCGAAACTGACGGCGGAATGCAAAGCGGCGATAGATTTGGCGTACCACAATATCCGCACTTTCCACAGTGCGCAGTTGCCAAAAGATATCAAGTTAGAAACCAGTCCTGGTGTACTTTGCGAACTGAAACATGCCGCTTTTGATAGCGTTGGTTTGTATATTCCGGGCGGCAGCGCACCGCTCCCTTCAACCGTGTTGATGTTAGGCGTGCCGGCACAGCTGGCGAATTGTCGGCGCGTGGTATTGGTGACGCCACCAGGTCAACCCAAAGCATCTGATATTGCACCGGAAATTATTTATGCGGCGCAGCTTTGTGGCATCAGCGAAATTTATACCGTCGGTGGCGCGCAAGCCATTGCCGCTTTGGCTTATGGCACAGATTCGATTGCCAAAGTGGATAAAATTTTCGGCCCTGGCAACCGCTATGTGACCGAAGCTAAACAGCAAGTCGGTAAAGATCCACTGGGCGCCGCTATCGATATGCCGGCCGGTCCTTCGGAAGTACTGGTGATCGCCGACGAAGCCGCCAGCCCGGCTTTTGTTGCCGCCGACTTGTTATCACAAGCCGAACATGGTGTGGACTCGCAAGTGATGCTGGTTAGCAATAGCCAGGAGTTACTGGATAACACAATGCAGGCGATGAACGAGCAGTTGCTGAAATTACCACGCGCGATGATTGCCAAAAAAGCCATTGATCACAGTCGTTTTATTCTGACCGCCGATTTAGAGACTGCCGCTAAAGTTTCAAACCTCTACGCGCCGGAACATTTGATTATTCAGACTAATCAGGATCAGCAGTTGCTGCCCAAACTGACCAACGCCGCCAGCATTTTTGTCGGCGCCTGGACCCCAGAATCGGCCGGTGATTATGCCAGTGGCACCAACCATGTGTTGCCGACTTATGGCTATAGTCGTACCCATTCCAGCTTGAGTTTGCTGGATTTTTACCGCCGCTACACAGTGCAGACCATTAGTAGTCAGGGCATTAAGGCGATTGGTCCGGCCATTATCACGCTGGCAAGCGCCGAGGGTTTAACCGCGCATGCCAATGCGGTGAAAGTGCGGTTAACGGCTTTGGACAAGCAGAGCAAACACAGCAGTGAATTTAAACAAGTTCCGGTTAGCTCTAAATAAGTAGTTTCAAAATAAAGCGCGTTCTACATAAAGCAGGTTCAAAACAAATGAGCAGTTCTGACAACAAGTTAAATATCAGTGCCTTAGCGCGCGATTCAGTCAAAGCGATAGTGCCCTACGCTTCAGCGCGCAGCAGCATGAGTGGTGGCGCAGTATGGCTGAACGCCAATGAAAATGCGTTAGCGCCGGAATATCAGCTGTCTGGCAGTTACAACCGTTATCCGGAATGTCAGCCACCAGCGCTCATCGCTGCTTATGCCGCTTATGCCGGTGTTGATACATCGCAGCTGCTGGTCAGCCGTGGTGCTGATGAAGGCATTGAGCTGCTGATCCGCAGTTTTTGTGAACCAAAAACAGCTGGCCAAGCCGGTGATAGCATCCTGATTTGCCCGCCGACTTATGGCATGTACGCCATCAGCGCCGAGAGTAATCAGGTCAGCCGTACCATCGTGCCTTTGCTGCCTGATTTCACACTGGATTTAGAGGCGATGTTCGAAGCGGAAACACCAAAACTGGTGTTTATCTGTAGCCCCAACAACCCAACCGGCGATTTAATTCCGCGGCAGCAAATTCTGCAAGTGTTGGATTTTTATCGGGATAAAGCTTTAGTGGTGGTCGATGAAGCTTATATTGAATTCGCGCCTGATGCTTCGGTGCTGAATTTACTCAGCGATTATCCAAATCTGGTGGTGCTGCGCACTTTATCCAAAGCCTTTGCGCTCGCTGGCCTGCGCTGTGGTTTCACCTTAGCGGCGCCCGCCATTATCAACGCACTAAAACAAATGATTGCGCCTTACCCGTTAGCGGCGCCGGTCGCGGAAATTGCCACGCAGGCGTTATCAGCGGCTGGTCAGGCGCGGATGAAGCAAAGTGTGGTCGTCATTAACCAACTGCGCGCTGAGTTTATCGCCTTTGCCAAAACCCAGTCTGCGGTGAAACAAGTGTATCCGTCAAACGCCAACTATGTGTTGCTGCAAGTGGCGGATGCTGCGGATTGCGTGGCTAAAATTGCCGCGCAAGGCATTTTAATCCGCAACCAATCCAGCCAAATCGGTCTGTCACAAGTGGTGCGGGTGTCGATTGGCAATCCAGCGGAAATGGCGTTGGTGACGGATGCGTTAAGCCAATACTTTAAAAACCAGTCTTCTACAAATTCAACTGAAATAACAGGAGCCAATTAATGTCTGGCCAACCGATTTTATTTATTGACCGCGACGGCACGATGGTCGAAGAGCCAGCCATTGATAAGCAACTGGATTCGCTGGAAAAACTGGCGTACGAGCCAGGTCTGGTGCCGGCATTACTCAAGCTGCAGGACGCCGGTTATCAGCTGGTGATGGTCACCAATCAGGATGGCCTTGGTACCGCTAGTTTTCCGCGCAACACCTTTGATGCGCCGCACAACAAGATGATGCAGTTACTCAATTCACAAGGCATTCGTTTTGCCGACACCTTAATTTGCCCGCACTTTGATGCGGATAACTGTAGCTGTCGCAAACCTAAATTGGGACTGGTGAAAGACTATCTGCAACAAGGTCGTATCGACTTTACCAATTCGTTTGTGATTGGCGATCGGTTAACCGATGTGCAGCTGGCGGAAAATATGGGCTTGCCGAGTTTTCGTTATGACCGCGAAAGTCTGGGTTGGAGCGAGATCACCAAACAAATTTTAAGCAAAGGCCGCACCGCCACCGTAGTGCGCACCACCCGCGAAACTGATATCCGGGTCAGTGTCGATTTAGACCGCAAAGGCGGCAACAACATCAGCACCGGCGTGGGCTTTTTCGACCATATGCTGGATCAAATTGCCACCCACGGCGGTTTTTCGCTGCAAGTGTCGGTGAAAGGCGATTTACATATTGATGATCACCATAGCGTTGAAGACACCGCTTTAGCGCTCGGTCAAGCGCTGAAACTGGCGATTGGCAACAAACGCGGCATTAACCGCTTTGGCTTTGTACTGCCGATGGACGAATGTCGCGCCGAGTGCACCTTAGATTTGTCCGGCAGGCCTTTGTTGAAATTTGATGCGGAATTAGGCTCAGGATTGGTTGGCGAGCTGAATCTGGAAATGGTACCGCACTTTTTCAGAAGCTTAAGCGATGCCATGCTGATGACATTGCACCTATCGGTCACGCCTGGCAATAAACACCATATGGTAGAAGGTTTGTTTAAAGCCTTTGGCCGCGCTTTGGGCCAGGCGATTTTAAAAACCGGCGATGAGCTGCCAAGCAGTAAAGGCGTGTTGTAAATGACGGATTTGCTAGCTAAAAATTCGCAAACTTCATTAGTGATTGTCGACACCGGCTGCGCCAATATCACTTCGGTGTATTGTGCTATTGAGCGCTTGGGCTGTCGTGTGGCGATCAGTAGCGATGCAGCAGTGATTCAAAGCGCCGATAAAGTGATTATCCCCGGTGTTGGCACCGCAGCGCAGGCGATGGCGAATATTTCGGCGAAAAATTTGGTCGAAGTGCTACAAAACCTGACGCAACCTACGCTTGGCATTTGCTTGGGCATGCAGCTGATGACCGACTACAGCGCTGAAGGCGATGTCGCTTGTTTAGGGTTAATTCCGGGCCAGGTGTTGCCGTTAGAAGCCAAAGGTTTGCGCCTGCCGCATATGGGCTGGAATACGCTTGCTAAAACGGTCAATCATCCGCTGCTACATGGCTTAACTGCAACAGACTATGTCTATTTTGTGCATAGTTTTGCGGTGGCGCCGTCCGAATTTATGCTGGCAAGCTGCGATTACGGCAGCCAGTTTGCAGCGATTATTGGCAAAGGTAATTACCTTGGCATGCAGTTCCATCCGGAGCGCTCAAGCAGTGTTGGCCGTAAGTTATTACAGAATTTTATAACGCTGAGTGCCACAGATTTAGCGGGCAATTAACCGCATCATGCACTTTTGCGTAACCCGGTTTTAAAAAGGATCCAATTTTGATTATCCCGGCTATTGATTTGATCGACGGTCAAACGGTCCGCCTGTACCAGGGCAGTTATGACCAAACCACCCACTACACGCAAACTCCGTTTGAACTGCGTGATTTATACGCCAAAGCCGGTTCCGGCGTGTTGCATCTGGTTGATTTAAGTGGCGCTAAAGATGCCAGTAAACGCCAGCTGACGTTATTAAAACAACTGATTCTCGACGCCACCTTGCCCATTCAGGTCGGTGGTGGTGTGCGCAGCGAACAAGATGTGATTGATTTACTTGCCGCCGGTGCTTCCCGGGTGGTGATTGGCAGCCTGGCCATTCGCGAGCCGGAACTGGTGCAAAAGTGGTTACGAATTTACGGCGGCGATCGCATTGTACTGGCGCTGGATGTGTCGATTAACGCCCAAGGCGAAAAAACCTTGCCTAGCCACGGTTGGATTGAAGCCTCCAATATCACTTTAGAGCAAGTACTGGACGGCTTTATAGCCGCTGGCGCAAAACATGTGCTTTGCACCGACATCAGCCGTGACGGTACCTTACAAGGTCCGAATGTCGAACTTTATCAAGAACTCGCGGCAGCATACCCGCAAATTCAGTGGCAAGCTTCTGGTGGTGTTGGCAACCTTGAACATATCCGCAGTTTACGCGGTAGCGGTGTCGCCGGAGTGATTTTAGGCCGCGCTTTGCTCGAAGGTAAATTTAGCATTGAGGAGGCCATTACATGCTGGCAAAACGGTTAATTCCTTGTCTGGATGTGCGCGATGGCATGGTGGTCAAAGGCGTGCAATTTCGCAATCATGAAGTGATTGGCGACATTGTGCCACTGGCCAGACGCTACGCCGAAGAAGGTGCAGACGAGCTGGTGTTTTACGATATCACCGCTTCCAGTGATGGCCGCGTGGTCGATAAAAGCTGGGTACGGCGCATCGCCGAAGTGATTGATATTCCATTTTGTGTCGCTGGTGGTATTAAATCGGTGGAAGACGCTGGCCGTATTCTGGAACTCGGCGCTGATAAAATTTCGGTTAATAGCCCGGCCTTAGCACGCCCTGAACTCATCCAGGAACTGAATCGCGCTTATGGCCAGCAATGTGTGGTGGTCGGCATCGACAGCTTTTTCGATAAAGACACTGGTTTATATCAGGTGTATCAGTTTACCGGTGACGAGTCCCGCACCGCCAAAACCCGCTGGCAAACCGTTGATTGGGTCAAAGAAGTACAACGCCTGGGCGCTGGCGAAATTGTATTGAACTGTATGAATCAGGATGGTGTGCGCCAGGGTTATGATTTAGCGCAGTTAAAGTTGGTGCGCGACGCGTGCAAGGTGCCGCTGATAGCCTCAGGTGGCGCTGGCGAGATGAGCCACTTTCAGGACGTGTTTTTACAGGCCGATGTTGACGGTGCTTTAGCGGCCAGTGTGTTTCACAAAGGCATTATTCAAATCAGTGATTTAAAGCAGTTTTTATTAGCTGCCAAGGTGGAGATCCGGCCATGAGTAGCATTTTTGATAACGACAGCATTGAAATGCTGAAATGGCCGGCCGACGGTTTGTTGCCATTAATAGTCCAGCACGCCATTTCCGGTAAAGTGTTGATGCAGGGGTATGCCAATAGCGACGCGCTGCGCCAGACATTGAGCACAGGCCATGTCACTTTTTTTAGTCGCAGCAAACAACGGCTCTGGACCAAAGGCGAAAGCTCGGGCCACTTTCTCAAAGTGCAATCGTTAGCAACGGATTGTGATGCGGACAGTTTATTGGCGCTTGCCCTACCCGAAGGCCCCACCTGCCACGTCGGCACCGAAACCTGCTGGCACGATAACAATGCCAATAGCCCGAGTTTAAGCTTTTTAACCGATCTGGAGGCAGTGATCGCCGCGCGTCAGCACGCTGACCCCAAATCAAGCTACACCGCATCGTTATTCGCCCGTGGCGTCAAACGCATCGCGCAAAAAGTCGGTGAAGAAGGTGTGGAATCGGCATTAGCGGCGATGGCCGGTGATCGCGAAGAGCTGAAAAATGAAGCCGCCGATTTAATCTTCCACTTGCTGGTATTGCTGCGTAGTCAGGATCTGCAACTGAATGATGTGATTGAGGTGTTAAAAAGCCGGCATCAGTAGCCGGCTGTGCTGCTGACGTGGGATTTAATCATCGCGCGTCAGTACTTCTAAGAGTTCAATCTCGAAGGTCAAATCAGAATTTGGTGGGATCATCGTACCAATCTGCCGTTCGCCATAAGCCAATGCTGCCGGTACCCAAAGCCGGCGTTTACCGCCGGTTTTCATCCCTTGTAGCCCCAAGATCCAGCCCTGAATGACCCGGTTGTTGCTCAAAATACATTGAAAGGGTTCGTCCCGGCGATAGGAGGAATCAAACTCGGTACCATCAGCCAGAAAACCGCGATAGTGCGTGGTGATTAGCGCACCACGCACCGCCGCTTTGCCATCGCCGACGATCAAATCTTCAATTGTTAGTTCAGCAGACACATTCACTCCAATCGCTTAGAAAAATGCGATTATAGCCGCGCTGAATGCGGAAGAACTACCAAATTCTGGCGGCAGGCCGCCAGTCATTCCCGCTTATTTAGTTTGTTCAAAGTCGCTGATAAACTATTGAGTAACGACTGATTTTTCCCTACCACGGTATTAATTTCACTGGCCGAAGCACTGGCTTTAGAGGCCAGATGACGCACTTCATCAGCCACCACTGAAAAGCCACGCCCGGCTTCTCCTGCCCGCGCCGCTTCGATGGCTGCGTTGAGCGCCAATAAGTTGGTTTGATCAGCAATTGAGTTAATCGACGACACCATATTGTTGATACTCTGGCCGGAGCTGACCAATTCCGACATCACCAGATCACTGGTCTGCACCACCAACAAGCGCTCGGAAATGTCCGTGCCAAACATAATGATTTTCTGCAGATCGCCGTAAGTATCCCGCACCGCGCAAAAAGTAGCAGCGATGCCAAGTTTGGTGGTACCAACCTGCACATGAATATCGGCAGCAATACTTTGTCCTGCCAGCACTTTGGCCGCCTGATCCTGATTTAAAAAACTGCGCCAGTCGGCCACGGCGCGACTGAAGTTTTCATTGTTCAGCTTAAACTGCCGCTGCGGATAATCGTTCAGCTCGACCAACTGTCCGGCCTTGTTCCACTCGACCATTAAGTTCGACTGACTAATGGCCTGAAACCTCGTTTGGTACTCCAGCGCGGCCGATTTGACCTTGCTAATGTCTGCCAGAATGGCGATGTAATGGCTGTGGTGACCGGCATCATCATAAACCGGGTTGCTGGTCACCGAAATCCACAACGACGAACCGTCTTTGCGATGAATTTCAATTTCATCATAAAACGCCCGTGGTGCCGACAATTCAGCGTCAATCCGCTCCCGGGTGGCTACGTCTGTTTTCGGCCCGACCAAAAACTCCCGCGCGACATGCCCCAGTACTTCCTGATGCGAAAATCCGGTCATCTGGGTAAAACCTTTATTGACGTACTGAATTTGCCGTTCCGAGTTGGAAATCAGCACGGCATTGTCAGTTTCATTGGCAACCATCGATAACAAACGAAAGTCTTTTTTCTGCGCGATATCATGGCTGATATCATTGGCAAATTTGACGATTTTCAAGACCTTCCCGTCAGGGTCTTTAATTGGATTGTAAGTGGCGTGGATCCACACTTCCTTACCGCTTTTGGTGAATCTTTTATATTCGGCCGTTTGGTATTGCCCTTCACGCAATTTGCGCCAAAAATCGCTGTAACTGGTAAGCGCCGCTTCTTTTGGATCAACAAAGATCCGGTGATGCTGACCCACCACCTCATTGAGGCTGTAGCCCATTAAATTTAGAAAATTTGGATTGGCAAACAGGATTTTACCTTCCAAATCAAACTCGATCACCGCCTGCGCCCGATGAATAGCCTGCAATTGCGATTCAAAATTCGCCTGATTGAGCACCTGAGCTGTGACATCAGAAGCAAATTTGATTACGTTATGCACCCGGCCATTTTTCAGGATCGGCGTGTATGAAGCCTGGATCCAAACCACTTTGCCGGATTTCGTCAGACGTTTAAATTCGGCAGTTTGCGATTTGCCACTGCGCAAGTCCGCCCAAAATTGCTGGTAGGACGTGGTACTGGCGGTGCCGGGTTCCAGAAAAATACTGTGATGTTGGCCCACCACTTCTTTGAGCTGATAACCCATTAAATTCAAAAAGTTTTGATTGGCATGTTCAATCCGTCCATCCAAAGAAAACTGAATAACGGCTTGAGTTTTGTGAATTGCGTTGACGATATTGTCCGAATTTGAGGTTAACCCAAACATAGTTTCACTCCGTTGACTGACTAAATTCAATGTTCCGATTTAACTATAAACATAGCTTTGATTTTGTACAGAAAAGTAGCAGCTTTATTCAAGCTGACCACGGCGTCTGAAAAAACGCGGCGGCTGAGTGGTGCTGGGTTTCGGATTGATGGTATTAGATTGAGGGTATTGGGTATTCAGTCGTGTGACTGATAGGCAGCTTTGCGAAATCAGCAAGTGTGAGCAAACCCAGGCCAGCTGTGGTTTGCTCAAGTTCCAGATGTAGGCCAAACCTTTAGTTTAATACTTCACGCTGCAGCCATATGGTTTGGTTACCGCCGGATTGACCACCTGTCCCACCAATACCGCGCGCATAGCATTGGCAAAATGTGGCGTGGCTTTGGCGATATCTGCTACTTTGGCGGTCGGGATGCTGTCAATGCCACCCATATATTGCAAAATGCCATTTTTATCAATCACGTACATATGCGGAGTTGTTTTGGCATCATAGGCTTTACCGGCTGCGCCTGTTTCGTCGAATACCACTGCTGTGGGTTTGGCGTTGCGGGTCTTGGTTAGTTCATCGGCTTTTTCCGCGCTGACATGGCCTTGTTTACCTGGTGCTGAAGAAATCACGCTCAGCCACACCTGATCGGGCTTGGCAGTAAATTCAGCTTGCAGCGCCTGCATATTGCCGCTGTAGTGTTTCACTACAAACGGACATTGGTCATTGGTCCATTCCAGCACCAGCGTTTTACCGGCAAAATCTTTGAGTTGATGTTGCTTGCCCTGGCTATCGACGACGGTGAAATCCGGCGCCGGCTGGCCGACTTGTGGCATCGCCAAGGTCAAAGTACTGCTTAAACTCAGACCAGCAACCAAAATTGCTTTGGACATCAAACGGCTTGTTGCTTGAAATTGTTGTATTTTCAGCTGATTCATCATCTGTTGAGCTCCTGATTAAAAAACACTGTTAAAAATCATCGAGAAAAACTATCGCCGGTCAATGCGAAAGCCCGGACTGCTGCGGCCCCGCAGCAAGTACTTCCGAAAGTGTGTTGGGTGTCAGAATTTGCGGCAACACCTGGCCGTCCTGCCCAGGAAAATACAACACATAGAGCGGCACCCCATCCCGGCCATATTGTTTTAAATAGGCGCTAATGGCCGGATCTTGTTTGGTCCAGTCGCCTTTGAGATAACTCAGCTGATACTGCTGCATCGCATCTTTACTCTGCTCGGTATTAAGCGCCACCCGTTCATTCACCAGACAAGTAATGCACCAATCTGCAGTCATATTCACCAGTACTGGTTTGCCCTGGGCACGTAACTCCTGTAGCCGCACTGCTGACCAGGCTTCTGCCGCCCCCTGCTCTGAATTTGATTGCGACACTGCAGATCCGTCTTTCGATTGCGCCGATGTTGCCGGCAGTTCAGGTTGACTGATACTGAGCAGCGCCAACAGCAACGCGATTAACGCAATCACCTGCTTTAGCAATGTTTTGTTGCCTTGCTGCTTGGCTACTTGCACCAAACCCCATTGCCAACACGCCACAGCTAAAGCAACCAAACCCAATAACGCCAGCGCCAAAGCATCAATACTGGTTTGCCGGCCATACACCCAAAGCAACCAGACCGCACTCAGATACAAGGGTATCGCCAGCCAATGCTTTAGCTGCTCCATCCAGGAGCCGGGTTTGGGCAGTTTCGCCGACAGTTGCGGCCACATTGCCAGCAATAAAAACGGTAGCGCCATACCCAAACCCAGTGCAGTAAACACCAACAAGGCGACCGGCGCCGATTGCGTGGCGGCATAACCCAATGCCGTGCCCATCATTGGCGCAGTGCACGGGCTTGCCACCACCACCGCCAGCACACCGGTAAAAAACGAACCACGATGGCCGCTTTGTTGCGTTAACTGTTGACCGCTATTCATCAGCCCTAGCCCAAACTGCAGCAAACCAGACAAACTTAAACCCAGCGCAAACAATAAAAATGCCAGCAACGCCACCAACAACGGGTTTTGCAACTGAAAACCCCAACCTAAACTTTCGCCACCAGCGCGCAGCAACAACAGCAGCGCCGCCAGGGCTACAAAACTGACCACCACGCCCAAGCTGTACCACAAAGCTTCGGCGCGCTGTGCGGCCAGTTGTTGTCCGGCGCGCGATAAGCTGAGCGCTTTGAGCGACAATACCGGAAACACACAGGGCATCAGATTCAGGATCAACCCGCCCACGAGTGCAAACAGCAACATCAACGCAAATTCGGTCAGAGCGAATGTTTGAGGCGGTGAGGTATGGGTGCTCTTCGCAGCAATGGCCGGTGATGTCGCCGTTTGATGGTGCAACAGCAGCTGTTTGGCACCGCTGGCGGTGATCAGTACCAGCGGCAACTCCGTCGGAGCCTGACTAAAATAAGTATTTTGCGGTTGTCGTAGCGTCAGCTGACCTGGTTCGCCGCGCCCTGGCTGGTAGTGCATTTGTTGATTGGCGGCGTGGTCAACAATTTCACCGCTGCCCACAAAAAATGCGTTGACTTGAAGGTCTTGTGGCAGCTCAATCACCGCAGAAAACGACTGATCCTGCATTTGATATCGCCCCACCACCGTCAACGCCTGTGGCAACGCTTGCCTTGCTGTTACAAACAAAGCGCTGGCGGCAGTAGAAACTTCTGCATTGGCTGCGACTGGCAGTGTCAGACTGAAGCTGGCGGTCGCCGGAATACAAATTTCCTGACACACCAACCAATCGACGGTGGCGACAATAACCAGACTTTCGCCAGTAAAATCAGCTGGGATCTGAAGATCGGTCAGTAAAATACTTTGATCTTCGTAACCATAATTCACCAGCGGCGGAACTTTGATGAGTTTCGGTGTTGGCCACTGGATAGCACCAGCGCTGACACCTTCCGGCAATTGCCAGTTAATGGTGGTGGCAAGCCCGGAATCGCCTGGGTTTAACCAGTAACTATGCCAATGCGGTTCATGTTGAGTATTTAGCGCCAGCGTTACGGTCTGGCCCGGTTGCAACTGACGATATTCGCTGACCAGCTCGGCTTTTAAGTGGGTACTTTGCACCCAGCCGCTGCTGGAAGCTGCTGCCACACTGCACCATAACAAACACAGCCACGGCAAAAACCGTTGCTGCAGCCAGCGGAATGTCGCGACAACTGCCGATCTTCTAGTCAAGCCAGACCAACCTGTATTGAAGATGTGAGGATAGTTAGTGTACGAAATTCCTCCACCATCGATCGGTGATCCCGCAGTCATCAACCGCACCAGAGCAGCATTCTGCCTCAGTGCGGTTCAAAACAACGGCTGTTACAAGCTTTGTGGCAATAGGATCTCGTCGGCTGCGGTGACTTCAGCCGGCAATAACTGCCGCCACCACTGCTCCGTCACAGGCTCGGCCTGGTTAATCTTGGCAGACTCCGACAACAACACCGGCTGACCAAACATCGGTGTTAATAACGGCACCTGATAGGCCGACGCCGCCACACTCAAGCGCAGCAGCGGCTCGTACCAGGGGTGCATCGCCAAATCAAAACTGCTGTTATGCACCGGGATCATCACCTTGCCGCGTAAATCCAGATGCGCGCGCAGCGATTGCTCTGGCTGCATATGGATATCAGACCACATATCGTCATAAGCACCGGTTTCAATCAATGTCAGATCAAAAGGCCCTAATCTTCGGCCAATTTCGGCAAAACCCGAGAAATAACCAGAATCGCCGCTGAAATATAAATTCAGCTGGTCGGTTTTAATCGCCCAGGATGCCCACAAGGTTTGGTTTTTATCAAACAAACCACGGCCAGAAAAATGCTGGGTGGGTGTGGCGGTAAAAGTGACGCCTTTGCTTTGATGCTGCTGCCACCAATCCAGCGCAACAATTTTCGCAGCCGGGACGCCCCAGTCGCGCAGATGCTGATCAACACCCAGCGGCACGATAAACAAGGCGGTTCGCGCTTCGAGTGCCTGAATACTGGCTTTGTCCAGATGATCGTAGTGGTCGTGCGAAATGATAATGCCAGCGAGTTCAGGTACTTCTGCAAGTTCAAGCGGTAACGAATGAAACCGCGCTGGTCCCACCAACTGGCTGGGTGATGCCCGTTTGGAGAACACCGGATCCAGCAGCCAATAATGACTATTCAGCTGCAGCAATACGGTGGAGTGGCTGATTTTATATAGCCGATCGTCTGCACCCGCTTGCGCCGGTAATTGCATCCGTTGCACGGGTAGCACCTGTGCCGGTGTTTTATCGGCCACGGTTTCGGTTAGATAACGCCACAAAATCGCACCAATTTTGCCATCGCCGCTGTCGACTTTGGCGGCCTGGTTTTTAAATGGCCCACGCACCGGCTGCGCCATTTCAGCATTTTGTTGCCAACACACAGATTTGAACATGATTGCGCCTCCAAGGCTTAATCCGAGCCAGAACCACAGCTTTGATTTGTTGATGAAAAAAGTTTTAAACTTGCTTTTTTGCACGGTGGAATTCCACAAACAAAAGTAAACTACACAGTGTAGTTTACACATGAAAATGCAAAAGTAAACTCGTTAGTGTACAATTTTCCAAGTGCTTATTCAGTGTGCTCATTCGCATTGATCAAATAGACCGGGGACATCATGGTGCAAGTTGTTGTGACACAAAGTCGTTCTGAACAAAAACGTCAGGCAGTGCTCGATGCGGCAGTGGCGGAATTTCAGCGTTGTGGTTTTGGCGGCGCCAGTATGGACGCCATCGCGGAGTTGGCGCAGGTATCTAAGCGCACTGTATACAACCACTTCGCCAGTAAAGAAATTTTGTTTGAGCAGGCCACAGTTTTGTTGTGGTCACGCAGCAAATCCGCAGCGACAGTGCCCTTTGATGCCAAGCGGCCACTCGCCGATCAACTGGCGCAAATTGCCCGCCAAAGTTGGGCTTATTATCAGCAGGACGATTTTATTGAACTAGCCCGGGTGGTGATGGCCGAATATATCCGCCAACCGGAGCGCGCCGTGGCGGCGATGACGCAACTGGAACAGCAAGAAGGTGGCCTGGAAAGCTGGCTCAAAGCAGCGATTGGCGCCGGTATGCTCCAGATCCCCGATTTAAAACTGGCCGCATCGCAATTCTGGGGGCTATTTAAAACCTTTTCGTTTTGGCCCAAAGTGTTTCAGCTTGGTAGTTATGATGCGCAGCAACAACAGATTATCGACAGTAACGTAGCGATGTTTTTGGCGCTGTATCAAGTCAAAAAATAGCAGTGTAAGCAACCGCGGTCAGTTGATTGCCGGTCGATATCGGCCGTTTTTAATCCCTTTATGGAATAATGAAATCGTTTTTCATAACTATTGACTATTAAAGAGTTGACTGGCAGAATAAAATTTCGCCGTAATTTCTGCGCTACTCCAGCCACTCGCTGGACGCAGAACTATTTCTTACCACTCAAGTCTCACCAAACCTGAGTTGCTGTGAATGCAGTCACTGTGTATACAACCCCATGGATACACAGGTGATTTTATAGTTTCAGGTCCCTGTAACAGGCGTATACCCTGAGGACTCTGCATGGAACATAACGTCTCCCTGATCACCACTATTGCCGCCGCTTTTGGCCTGTCACTTATTCTGGGCCTGATTGCAGTACGCCTGAAACTGCCCGCTCTGGTTGGCTATCTGCTGGCCGGTATTATCATCGGCCCGGCGACTCCTGGTTATGTCGCTGACATGCATATCGCATCCCAGTTATCGGAAATTGGCGTGATGTTGCTGATGTTTGGGGTTGGCCTGCATTTTTCTGTCAAAGACTTGATGTCAGTGAAGAATATCGCCATCCCTGGCGCGGTGGTGCAAATGAGCCTGGCGACCTTACTTGGCTTTTTTGTCGCCCGCAGCTGGGATTGGAGTTTTGGCGAGGCGCTGGTTTTTGGTTTGTGTTTATCCTGCGCCAGCACCGTAGTGTTGTTAAAGGCACTGGAAGCGAAGGGCATTCTGGCAAGCCGGAACGGTCAGATCGCCGTTGGCTGGCTGGTGGTTGAAGATTTAGCCACCGTATTGGTGCTGGTATTGCTGCCACCTTTGGCAACTTTATTGGGAGGCACTGCGCCGACCGGTGCTGACGCAGGTCCGTTGTGGTGGACCATCACTCAGACGCTGCTGCAGGTGGTGGCTTTTGTGGTGCTGATGTTGGTGGTCGGTCGCAAAGTATTTCCCTGGTTATTGTGGCAAGTCGCCAGCACCGGTTCGCGGGAACTCTTTACCTTGGCCGTTATCGCCGGTGCCATCAGTATCGCTTACGGCGCGTCGGTATTGTTCCACGTGTCTTTTGCACTTGGGGCATTTTTTGCGGGCATGGTGATCCGCGAATCAGAATTCAGCCACCGTGCAGCAGAAGAGTCATTGCCGCTGCGGGATGCATTTTCGGTGTTGTTTTTCGCCGCCGTTGGCATGTTATTCGAGCCTGCGGTGTTAATTGAACAACCGCTGCATGTGCTGATCGTGCTTGCGATCATCGTGCTGGGTAAGTTTCTGGCCGCTCTTGTGTTGGTGCTGTTGTTCCGTTATCCGCTGAATTCAGCGCTGACGGTTGCAGCCAGCCTGGCCCAGATTGGCGAATTTTCATTTATTCTGGCGGGGCTTGGCATGACACTCGGTTTACTACCGGCACAGGGCATGAGTTTGATCCTGGCAGGCGCCTTATTGTCGATTGCGCTGAATCCATTGGTGTTTGCAATGGTATCGCCGTTAAATAAGTGGGTGTTAAAACGTTCGCAATTAGCACGTCGTCTGGACAGCCGCGCCGATCCGTTCAGTGAATTACCGATGGATACCGATCGTAAGTATCTGGAAAATCAGGTGGTATTGGTCGGGTATGGCAGGGTCGGTCGCCGGATAGCTGCAGGTTTAACCAAGCAGGGTATTCCTTTTGTCGTTGCCGATAAAAATCACGACCGGGTAGAACAACTGCGGCAAACGGGCGTACCGGCCGTATTCGGCGATGCCACCGACGTTGATGTGTTGATCCAGGCGCATATTCTGCATGCGGCGGTGTTGGTGATTGCCACGCCGGAAACCATTGATGTGCGTAAAACCGTTCATAGCGCCCGATTGGTGAATCCGGCGATTCAGGTGATCCTGCGCACGCACAACGAAGATGAAGTGGCGCTGCTCGAAAAAGAACAATTGGGGCAAGTGTTTTTAGGGGAAGATGAATTGGCACACAGCATGATTGCCGCGACGATGCTGCATTTCAAACCAGCGATTGTTGCCGAGCATTAAACTATTGGCCAAAGGCTATCAGCTACAGGCTATCGGCGACTAGCACCACCCACGCTATTGTGATAACAATCCAAGGCTGAACTTTATGTCCAGCCTTGGTTGAATTTTCTAAACTTAGTTCCGGATCAGGTAATCAAAAGCACCGAGTGATGCCGTTGCGCCTGAACCCATCGCAATAATGATTTGTTTAAATGGCGTGTTGGTGGCATCCCCAGCTGCAAACACACCTTTGAGCGATGTCTGACCATGACCGTCGACGATAATTTCACCGCGTGGCGTTAATTCCACCACTCCACGCAACCATTCAGTGTTTGGCACCAAACCGATTTGCACAAAAATACCTGCCAGTGCGACATGTTTCGCTTCACCGCTGACGCGGTCCGTGAAGTTAATACCGGTCACTTTATTGCCATCGCCTAAAACTTCAGTGCTTTGCGCGTTCAGAATGATGTCAATATTGCCCATTGAATTGGCTTTTTTCACCAGTACCGCGTCAGCGCGTAATTTGCTATCAAATTCAAGTACTGTGACGTGCTCAACGATACCGGCTAAGTCGATGGCCGCTTCAATACCCGAGTTACCACCACCAATCACCGCTACCCGTTTGCCTTTAAATAACGGGCCATCACAGTGTGGGCAATATGCCACGCCACGGCCACGGTATTCTTTTTCACCCGGCACATTCATTTCTCTCCAGCGGGCGCCGGTTGAAAGAATGACAGTTTTTGATTTCAGTACCGCACCATTGGCAAGTTCCACTTCAAACAGTTCATGTTGCGACAGTTTCACCGCTTTCTGGCTATTCATAATGTCGACTTCATACTGCCGCACATGGGCTTCTAAATTCGCGACCAGCTTTGGACCTTCGGTTTCTTTGACTGAAATAAAGTTCTCAATCCCCACCGTATCCGCTACCTGGCCACCAAAACGTTCAGCCAATACGCCGGTATTTAAGCCTTTACGCGCTGAATAAATGGCTGCTGCTGCGCCAGCTGGGCCGCCGCCAATCACTAACACATCAAAATTGTCTTTTTTCGCCAGCGCTTCGGCCTGACGACTGGCGGCAGAGCTATCGACTTTGTTCAGAATGTTGGTCAGCGTGATGGCGCCTTGCGAGAATTGCTCACCGTTTAAAAATACCGTTGGCACCGCCATAATGTTGCGCGCTGCGACTTCATTGCCAAACACCGCGCCATCAATCATGTTGGTTTTAATGTTTGGATTCACCGCCGCCATCATGTTCAGCGCCTGCACCACTTCCGGACAGGTTTGGCAGCTTAGTGAGATGTACATATCAAATTGGAATTCACCTTCCAGCTGCGCAATTTGCTGCAGCACCGCCGCGTCTTCTTTGATTGGGTGACCGCCGGAGTGCAACAAGGCCAGCACTAAAGAGGTAAATTCATGACCCATCGGCACACCGGCGAAGGTAATTTCGGTGCCTTTAGCTTGCGAGCGCACCAGCATCGAAGGGACCCGTTTGGCGGTTGGGTTATCGGTCGCCAGGATCAGATCCGATAAAGTCGCGATATCCAGCGCTAATGCCTTCAATTCCTGACCTTTTTCGCTTTGATCAACGGCTAACGACAGCTCGACCGGCGTTTTTAAATTCTGCAGGTAGCTACGCAAAGTGTTTTTCAGGTTGGCATCTAACATGGGTGATTCCTCTAAATTTGGGTGTTAATTTTTTCTGAATTCGATAAAGCCATCATAACCAAAACAATCAAACATAAATAACGAATAAAACAAATATAACCAATCAATATATTCGATTAAACCCTAATAAAGGACCTTTGTTAAATGCAAAAAGGCCGGACCATGTCCGACCTTTTCAATTGATGCGTTTTGCTTCGAAACCGTCGCATTTAACACTAGTATTTAAAACTATTGCTTCAACACACTTGATTCAAAGCCTGCGGCAGCAGCTTAGATTTTACCAACCAGATCCAGTGATGGCGCCAGAGTTTTTTCACCTGGAGTCCATTTAGCCGGGCAAACTTCGCCGTCGTGGTTTGCAACGTACTGAGCAGCCTGAACTTTACGGAACAGTTCAGAAGCTGAACGGCCAATACCCAGGTCATGGATTTCAGCAACTTTGATTTCGCCTTCCGGGTTAATCACGAAAGTACCACGCAGCGCCAAACCTTCTTCTTCAATCATCACGTCGAAGTTACGAGTGATGGTGCCCGTTGGGTCAGCAACCATTGGGTAGTTGATTTTTTTGATAGTTTCAGAAGCATCGTGCCACGCTTTGTGAGTGAAATGGGTGTCAGTAGAGACTGAGTACACTTCAACGCCGATTTCCTGGAACTTAGGATAGAAGTCAGCCAGGTCGCCTAATTCAGTTGGGCACACAAAAGTGAAGTCAGCTGGGTAGAACACAACCACTGACCATTTGCCGATTAAATCTTTGTCAGATACAGAAACAAATTTACCCTGATGGAAAGCCTGAGCGTTAAAAGGTTTTACTTTGCTGTTGATGATAGACATTTGTCTTCTCCATGTTGTGTTGAATAAGGGGCTTCAATACAAAAGCCGTTGCGTTGAAAGCATAGTAGCCGAGCATGACAATTCGTCATAACGAATAAAATCAATGCCATTAATCGATAAAATGAATTAAAAAGTCAATTTCTAACCAAAGCATGGGGCATGCTACTGCTCTACCCTGCTTCGCGCGCCAATCATAAAGGTTGAAGCCTGCAGATCACCAGCGCATTTTGCACTGTTTTGGATTTAGTTCTAAGCTAGCTTACAATTACTCACTGAATTTGGTAGCTATTTTTGACAGACTGCCGGTTTTTCTAATTTGGGGATATGGCTTGACTCAGCTGAAGTTAGATTTGGCAAAACTGTTTGATTTACAGGTGCTGGTGATTGAATCAGACCAGGATCTGCTGCACCTGATCAAACAGATGTTGCACAGTCTGGGCATTAAAAAGCTGACCAGCAAATCCAATGTCGAAGAATTGCTCAATAGCAAAGAAAAACTCAGCTATGACGTCATTTTTCTGGATTATCAAATTGAAGAACAGCGCAGTGGCGCCGAAATTGTCGAAGCACTGATCATGGCCGGTATTTTGCCCAACCGCACCCGATTGGTGTTGTTAGCGGCGGAAAACGACCGGGCCCGGCACGCCATTGAATACCCCTATCATCAGATTGAATACCTATCACGCCCGTTTAATATCAAACAATTAGATGCCGAACTGAAGCAGCATGTGATGTCCGGCGTTTGGTTAAAGCCCATTCTGAGCCTGGCCGGACTCGGCCGCTACAACGACGCACTGAAGTTATTGCTGCATACCCGACAACAACCTATTTCGGACGATCTGCAACAATTACTGCTGAAACTGAAAATTCAGTTGCTGCTGGACATGGACAAACATGAAACCGTAGTGCCGTTGTTAAAAACGCCGGTTGCCGAGATGCAAGGTTGGGCCTTGTGGGCGTTGTTTCGAATTCGCTATGAACGGGGTGATATTGCCGCTTGTGAAGCCTTTTTACAGGATGGATCAGAAGAGCTGGCCAAGTACGCTGAGCGGCGTGAAATCTGGCAAATTTATCTGGCCATTCAGCAATTGGATTATGACAAAGCACTCCAGGTCGCGGTCAAAATACCCAATGTCGGCATGTCAATGAAAATGGTGCGGTTGGTTCATATGGTGTTGATCCTGGCCGGAAAAACTGAACAAGCTATTGAATTTATTGAACGAAAACGCCGCCTTGCCGGTAAAGGATTGCTATTTTTGCAGTTGTCGATCGCCCAGGCGCGGTCATTATTGTTATTGCTGACGTTAAATCAGGATCCACTGAAAAAACCAGTGCTGCTGATCCAACTGAAACAACTGTTGCAACAAATCGAAGACGATAAAGATGTCACTCAAATCGCCGCAGCTGTGTTACTGATCAGAACCCACTTGATGAAATTTGAACAAGGCGTCGACAGCGCGCAGCTCTATTTATTGCAACAACAACAGCAACTGCAGGTACCGGAGATGTCGGTGTCGATGTTGTGCCATGCGGCAGTCGTCTATGCCGGATTAGAGCAACCAGAACGCGCTTTTGACTTTTTGTTTGAAGCCAATAAAGTCTTTGATCAGATGCTGGACAACAGTGCCAGAGTGTTTGCCGGCTGTTTACACCGGCATGCTTTTGATTTCATTATTTCACCACAACATCGCGCTGCTGCCTATGCCACCATGGCACAACGACATCAGCAGCAACAGGATTTTAAACTGGCCGCCAAAATGTATCAGGCCGCGGCAAAAATGGCGCCGGATCAGCCGGACTATCTGCAACAGCTCCACCTGCTGATGCGCCAATTAGGCCTGCGTAAATTCCGCGGCATTACTCTGCCAGCAACGCAACTTTAGCTCTGTATAACAGCAGGCGACACAGATTTATCAAGTAAATCAACCTCATCCAGTAAAACGCTTTCCTGAAGTAAAACATCTTCATAAAAGGCGCCAATCGGCAAGGTTGGGTGCTTAATCTGAATTTCCAGCACCCAGACGCCCGGCCTTGGGGTACCGTCAAAATCCCCCAAATTACCACCAGCATAAAGCTTGTGCGGATAATCACAGAGCCGGTGGCCTTTAATTGCCAGATTCAGCTCATATCCGAGTGCCGCCGCTTGTTGTTCAGCAAACTGATACAATTCGCTACCGGAACATTGCGCAACCAGCCAGTGCCGCCGAACCCGCTCAAATAACTGCTGTGCTGCGGTGGCGCATTGTTGCTGCTCAGTGTTATTTCCGACCACAAAAGTAGCGCCAACATCGCCTTCATGCCCACCATAAACCGGACCTAAATCAATGAAAAAAATATCGTTTTCTTGCAGAACCGTGTCTTTTTCCGAAGGCTCACTGTAAATTTTGCAGGTATTCTGCCCAAAACGGATAATCACCGGGTGCCATAACCGCTCGACACCGGATTGTTGTAACAAATCTTTGGCAAGCTGCCTGGCGATGGCTTCGGTCATCCCAGGTTTGATCGCCGCAGCGATTTGCGACAACACAGCCCAGGAATGATGTTGCGCCACACGCATGAAGTCGACTGAAAAGGCCGGTCCCACTTGTTCTGGCGCTGGATAATTGCTGATTACTTCCATGATTGGATCCCTAAATCTGGTTTTATTTCAAATTGTTGTGGTAAAGGTAATGCCAACGACTAGCCATCAGCAATACATCCTTCCCCGCACAGTCGCCTATTCAGCGCCGACCGGCGTTTTTTTCGGCTGGAAAGCGAATTCGGTGTTAAAAAAGTCAAGCATTTAGCACTTGTTTGCCTTTGATAAATTTACTTATACTCAGACGCTAATAATTATTTATTCCAGGAAAAAAGGGAACACCAACATGTCACTGTCTATCACTTTTGAATTACAAGAACCGGATTTAGATTATTTCCGTCAAATCATGGCCAAAACCCAAGGTGCGGTATCCAGCTTAAATCAACAACAGATTTTAGCGGCCTCTAAAAAGCTGGCACAGGATGTAGATGGTAAAGTGCCAGAATTTATGGCCAGCCGGATCCTGAAATTACAGCAACTGGTCGCGCTGGTTGAAGACAAAGAATGGGATCTGACGGACGAAGAAACGGCCGAAGTGCTGAGTGCGCTGGCCTATTTTGCCAAACCAGAAGACCTGATTTCTGACCATGTGCCGGTGCTGGGTTTTCTCGATGACGCCATCATGATTGAGTTAGTGGCTCAATCGCTGGCTGATGATATTCAGGCTTATGACGAATTTTGCAAATTCCGTGCTGCTGAAATTGCTCGCCGTGGCGCAGAAACCAGCCCAAGCAAAGCTGACTGGCTGGAAACGAAAAAACAGGAACTGTTCCTGTGGATGCGCCGTCGTCGTGCCGAACGTCGCAGTGGCGGCGGTGGTGGTTTCCGTTCTATTTTCCGGCCAGGTGGTTAATCCTGCTGACGGACCAACAGGAACCCTTAGCGGTTCCTGTTTTTATTTGGCGGATCCGCTACCTTCAATGTTAAAACATCAGGTTATTGGCTGAAAATCTGTTATGAGCCGTCACTTTTTTTCACTCACACCTTGGGTACCCTCTGTTGTCACTCTTGTCGTGCTAGTGTTAACGGGTGCGGCGCCTGCAATGGCGGCAGACAAAGTCTATCAATACACCCAGACCAACGGCGTGGTGGCGTTTTCGGATCGACAACCGCTGAACCGCCCTTACCGCTTAGTAAAATTTGATTGTTACGCCTGTAATCCGACATCGACCGTCAACTGGTCGAATACCCGATTATTTCTGGCGGAATATCAGCATAGTATCAGCGAGGCGGCAGCGGCACATCAGCTGGAGCCGGCATTGATCCGGGCGGTGATCCACGCCGAATCAGGCTTTAAAGCCGATGCCTTATCCAGACAAGGCGCACGGGGCCTGATGCAGCTGATGCCCAAGACCGCCAAAGACTTAGGCGTAAAAAACAGTTTTGACAGTCACGCCAATATTCTCGGCGGCAGTGCCTATTTAGCGAAATTACTGCAAAGTTATCAAGGTGATATCGCTTTGGCGAGTGCCGCTTATAACGCCGGGCCTGGCACTGTCAGTAAGTACGCCGGTATTCCGCCTTACGCCGAAACCAAAGCCTATGTCAAACGGGTGCAAATTCTGCTGCAACGGTATCGCAGTGTACTGGCAACCACCACACAACACCGGGGTTGATGTGGAAAGCGTGGTTTATCAGTCAGTTAATTGTTGGTCAAATCGACCAACTTTTTGGCTGCAACGACCAGCTGATAGCCAACATTAAAATGTAAACAACTGAATTATATAAATAATTTTTATGGCACTATTATTGCCAAGATTGACTGCAATTCAGCATTTACCTATTTCAGGACTTCTTCGATGAAAACGACTTTATTAGCTTTTTGTACTGCAGCCATCTTAAGCGGTTGCGTGATCCACGTTGGCGGCGGCGGCAACAGCCCTGACCAACACAGTACCAAACGTTTTGAACTGGAAGCATCAGCGCTGACGCAACTGGTCGCTTCAACCGGTGCCGGTTCTTTGCTCATTCAAGGCGAAGCCGGCAGAACAACCATCGAAGTGGTTGCTGAAATTCATAGCTACGACGGCATGAACGCCGATATCAGTTTGCAGGCACAAGGCAACAACGCCCAGTTGCATGCAAGTTTGCCCAGTAGTTTTGTCAACGGCAACAGCCCTTATATCGATCTGATTGTAAAAGTGCCGACCAATTTTGGTCTGGTACTGGACGATGGCTCTGGTGACACGGTGATTGAAGGCTTAACCGGCGCATTGCACGTCACCGATGGCTCTGGCGAACTTCGCATTAACGGTGGCAATTCGCTGCGACTCGATGATGGCTCTGGCGATGTGTTTGTCCGAAATATTGCTGGAGCTGTGAGCGTCGAAGATGGCTCTGGTGATTTGGAGATTGACCAGATTGGCGGCATCGTCAGCATCAACGACGGCTCAGGTGATATCAGCGTCGTGCGCACCGCCGGCCTGACCATCACCGATGCCGGCTCCGGCGATTTGGATCTTGACCAAATCAATGGTCCGGTGTCGATTGCCAAAGATTAAAACGCCGCGCCAACCTAAATTTGGTCTTCGCAGCAAGCGTCATCCGTTGCCACTCACTGCGAAGACCTTTAATAAAAGAATTCAGTACATCCGCCATTCCAACCATTTATCCGCTTTTTTTACCGTTATTCACTTTTATTCCCCGTCAACGTTACCCGTTATTTACAGTGTTTGCCAGCAACCGCTAACCCTCAATACCGCTAACACTGAATAAGGACATATCGATGACAACTTCTGCAATCCGCACTTCGCTACTCGACATTTTTATCGCGCCAAGCCAGGCCTTTGCCAATTTACGGGGTAGCGGCGGCAATCTGCTGTTGCTGATCGGCCAGATGCTGTTAACCGCGTTGGCGTTTTACCTGTTTTATCAGGGCATGTCGCCAGAATGGCTGGTGGAACAACAACTGCTGCAGGCTGGTGATTTAACGCCGGCCGAAATCGAACAAACCCGGGCTGTGATGGCGCAAACGGCTCCTTACACCGCGATCATTGCTGCGGTCAGCGGGCCGTTAATGCTCCTGCTGATGAATGCCATCCTGGCCGGTTACCTGCATTTAATCAGCAAGATGAGTGGCGATTTTCGCTATCAGGATTGGTTTGGCTTTAGTGTCTGGAGCCAAATGCCAATGCAATTAAATGCCATTGCACTGATTTTATTGGTGTTATTCGCCGATAGCCCAAACTTACCACTGGCCACTGCCAACTATGCATCGCTGAATCAGTTACTGCTGCAATTACCGATTGGCGCGCCATTTTACACCTGGGCCGAAGCCTTTAGCCTGTTTATGTTGTGGCAAATTGCCGTGACGGCCGTCGGCTTAAAACAGTGGTGTAACTTCAGCACCGTGAAAGCGGCCCTCTTTGCTGCGCTGCCCACAGTTTTAATCTTCGGAATTTGGGCGCTGTTGGTGTAATCAACAACGCCAGCCCGGTAGCTTTAACGCGCCGGGCTTTGTTTTCGAAATCACCAAACACACTCCGCCCAGATTTGTACAAGGATTGGCGTTATGCATAAATTCATTAAAATTGGCCTGATTGTGGCAGGTTTAGCCGGCCTGATTGCCTTTTCACAATACCGCGCCGGCAAACAACAGCTGGAAGTGAACATCGCCAAAGCCAGCATCGGCCAGTTGGACGACAGTATCCTGGCGTCCGGCAATCTGGTGTACAACACCCAAATTCAAATTCGCTCGGAACTGACCGGCCGGGTAGCCGAAGTGCTGGTCGAAGAAGGTCAGCAAGTCGAAAAAGATCAGCTGTTATTGCGCCTTGATCCGACCGCTTATCAGGCAGAAGTGACCAAAGCGCAGGCGATGGTCAATCGCTCCAACATCGAAATTCAAAGCACGGAAGCGGCGCTCGCTAACTTGCAGCGACAATTGGATCGGCAGCAGCAATTGCTGCGCAAAAAACTGGTGCAGGTGGAAACGGTCGATTTACTGAAAAGCGAAGTGAAGATTGCCCAAATCGCCATTACCGCCGCCAAATCGCAACTCACCCAAAGTGTTGCAAGTTTATTGATGGCCGAAGATGCGCTGAAAAAAACCGAATTCCGGGCGCCGATTGCCGGGTTGCTGGTGTCGGTTGATGTGAAACCGGGTGAAACCGTGATCCCGGGCACTACCAATATTATTGGCTCGGATTTAATGACGTTAGCCGACCCCAGCGCCATTCTGGCCGAACTGCGGGTTGACGAAGCCGATATCAACGCTATTAGCATCGGCCAAACCGCCACTGTTTTTGCAGCATCCAATACCGACCAAGCGATTAGCGGCAAAGTGATTGCGATTGGTAGCTCAGCGCGATTGCTTGGGCAAAGTCAGGCCTTGTCGTTTCGGGTGAAAGTACTTTTGGATCAAACCATCGCCGGTTTGCACCCAGGGATTAGTTGCCGTGCAGAATTACTGACTGCCCGCCTTGAAAACACCTTGTCGGTGCCGCTGGCTGCGGTGCAGAAAAAAGACAACAACAATTTTGTCTGGACGGTTAAAGATGGGGTTGCTCACAAAACGACGGTCAAAACTGGCCTGGCCACCGACACCGCCCAAGCCATTATCGACGGTTTAGCCGAAGGCCAGGAAGTCGTCACCGGCCCTGCCCGCGTCATCAGCGGCCTGACCGATGGCAGCAAAGTCAAAGTCACGGAGCTGACCTTATGATGGCCATCGCAGCAAATGAGCAGCCGGTGGTAATTGACCTTTGCGATATCGGCAAAAGTTATCAGATGGCGGATGAAACTTTTTACGCCTTGCGTGAACTGAGCCTGCAGATCCGGCAAAACGAATATGTGGCGATTATTGGCCCCAGCGGCTCGGGTAAATCGACGTTACTGAATGTGCTGGGCTGCCTGGATATGCCAAGTCAGGGCCATTATCAACTGGCTGGCCACAAAGTCGCAGAGCTGGATGAAACGCAGCTTGCGATCCTTAGAAATCATCAGGTGGGCTTTATTTTTCAGAGCTTTAACTTATTACCAAGAATGACTGCACTGCAAAACGTGATGCAGCCGCTGGTGTACCGGTTGATGCCGTGGCGTGAACGTGAAGCGAAAGCCAAAGCGGCGCTGGCCAAAGTGGGTCTGAGCGACAAAGCCGGTCATCTGCCGAATCAATTATCCGGCGGCCAGCGGCAGCGGGTGGCGATTGCCCGCGCTTTGGTGACCGAGCCAGCAATTTTGCTCGGCGATGAACCGACCGGCAATTTAGACAGCAAAACCACCAGCGATATCATGCAGTTATTTGATGATTTACATGCCCAGGGCCACACTATCATTTTGGTAACGCACGAGCAGGACATTGCCGATCATTGTCAGCGGGTGATCCGACTGATTGATGGCAAACTGGCAGCGGATAGTCGCAACAGTCCGCATCCTGATAAGTTAAGGGTTTGATATGCAGCACTTTTTGCACGCTTTACTTGAAGGTAGCCGCGCCGCATTGCAGTCAATTCGCGCCCATGCGCTGCGCAGTTCACTCACCACGCTCGGCATTATCATTGGGGTGGCATCAGTGATTACCGTGGTCGCGGTGATGAACGGTTTAAGTTCCAGTATCCGCGGTCAGCTCGATGATTTAGGCAGCGACATGGTGACTATCCGCGCTTACACCACCCCAGAGCAGGAACTGCTCGGTTTTCGCAACAAGCTGCGCGATGAAGATTATCTGCTGTTAAAGTCCAGAGTGAAAAATATCGAAGACATTACGGCAACGATGCCAGCCTTTAGTATGGGGCTGAGTGTCGGTTATGGCCGCAACAGCACCCAAACCCAGCTGATTGGCGCCGACAGCAGCTATCAGAATGTGGTGCGGGTGTATCCGCAGCAAGGCCGGTTTTTATCAGAACAAGACGATAACAAACGCCGCCGGGTGGCTTTTATCGGCGCGACTGTGGCGAAAAAGCTACAAATGCCGGCCAATCCGATTGGCCAATACATCAATTTATCCGGCGACTGGTTCCGGGTGATTGGCATGGCGGAAAAGCGTGGCAGCCTGTTTGGCTTTGATCAGGATAATTACATCATCACCCCTTTCAGTACCGCCAAAGCGCTGAATGGCCCAGATAATTTAATGGTGGAAATCAGCTACCGCCCCAAAGCCGATGCTGATCCCAAGCTAATCGAACAGCAAATTCGCCAATTACTTCGCCACCGCGCAAAATTGGCCAGCGAGGCGCCGGATCATTTTGAATTTGTCAGTGCCGAAAAAACCAAACAACAGCTGGATACGGTGTTTAATTCAATTACCGCCGTCGCCGCCGGTGTGGTCAGTATCAGCTTGTTAGTCGGTGGCATTGGTGTGATGAATATCATGTTGGTGTCCGTAACCGAACGTACCCGTGAAATTGGTATTGTCAAAGCACTGGGCGCGACGCCGCAGTTTATTCTGCTGCAGTTTTTGGTCGAAGCACTGGTGTTGTCGTTGTTTGGTGGGGTGCTCGGGTTGATGCTGGGTTATTTATTTGCCGCAATCATCGCTTTTTCGCTGCCTTCGATGCCGGGCGCACTGGTGCCACTATGGGCAATTGGGTTATCGTTTGGCTTTACCAGCTTGATTGGATTGGTATTTGGCTTAGCTCCGGCGGTCAAAGCGGCCCGATTACAACCGATAGATGCCTTACGTTATGAATAACAATGCAGCGCAGAAAGTCAGCCTCTGGCAGCAGTTCCGGCCGTTCTGGCAGGTGAGTCTGCAGGCCAGCCGCGAATACAAAATGGTGACTTTGGTGACCTTCGTACTGGCCTTCGCGGTGTATTACAGTGTAATGCAGGCGATGTTTGTCGACAGCAGTTTTCGTACCCAACTGGCGGTATTGCTGCGTGGAGTGCTTGATACCACCACGTTAATTCTGTGTTGTCATTTTTTGCTACGGCCCTACCTCAAGCTGACCTTTATTCCACAAGGCCGGTTTGGCTGGGAACTGGTACAGCTTGTCGTCTGGCTTTATGTGTTGGGTGTGCTGAGCATGCTGCTTTCGTACGGTTATGGCAAAATTCCGCTGCTGAAACTGACCGATTTTAGCAGTATGGTGTTTACGTCGGCCGAAGGTGAACATCAGATGCGACTCGACACCGGCACGACGTTGCTGATTGGCGGCTTTAACCAGGCCGTGGTCTTTGCCACCTGGGCAATGGCTTATGTGATGTGGCAAAGTATTAAAAGTAAAAAACAAATGCAAATTCAGATGCAACAAACCCAGTTGCAGCAGCTGACCAATCAACTAAGCCCGCACTTTTTATTTAATGCCTTTAACAGCATCCGCGCTTTGATTTACGAAGACCGTGATAAAGCCGCCGAAACCGTCACTCAGCTGTCCGAATTGTTCCGCACTCACCTACAAGCCCATTTGCGGCCGCTGTCGAGCCTGGCGGAAGAATGGCAAATCGCCCAGCGTTATCTGGCGATTGAACAAGTGCGGTTAGAACAACGGCTACAAGTGCAGCTCGATTTTGCCGAGCAACTGTGGCAACAACAAATTCCAACTTTAAGTTTGTTAACGCTGGTGGAAAATGCGGTTAAACATGGCATCAGTCCGAATCAACAACCCGGGGTGCTGCGGATCAGTAGTTTGCAACTATCCGCCAGCCGCTGGCGGTTGGAAGTGCAAAACAGCTACCGCCATCAAAGCCAGCAAGCCGGCACTCAGACTGGCCTTGCGAATTTACGCCAACGCCTGGTTTTGATGCCTGGCGAAAATACCTTAACCACCAATATCACCGAACCAAAACAAGGTTTAGGTCAGTTTTTGGTGACGCTGGAGCTGCAGTATGATTAAAACTCTGATCGTGGATGACGAACGACTGGCGCGCGCCGAATTAAAACGGCTGCTCAGTGTTCACCCAACTATTGAAATTGTTGGCGAAGCAGCCAGTGCGGCAGAGGCTCGCGAGCTGCTGGATAAACTGGACGTCGACTTAGTGTTTCTGGATATTCAGATGCCGGAAGTGTCTGGCCTGGAACTCGCAGCTAGCTTGCATAGCTCGCTACAGTTTGTGTTTTGCACTGCTTTTAACAGTTTCGCTCTGGACGCTTTTGCACTGAATGCGCTGGATTATCTGGTGAAACCTTTAGATCCGGCGCGGTTGGCTAAAACCTTACAGCGTTACCGGCCGCTGGAATTACCTGAACAAAACCAGCTACAACAGGCTTCCGCGCCTACTCAGTCTGCTGCGATCCCGGAGAATTATTTACCCGATCAACATGGCCTGTTACTAAAATTCGGCGAACTGAACCGGATCGTGCGTCTGAACGAAATCAGCCGTTTTGAAAGCATCGGCAACCACACCGCCGTCTACACCAGCTTTGGCAAAACTTACCTGCACAGCTCGCTGTCAAAAATCGAAAGCCGGCTCGATCCACAATTTTTCTTCAAAGCCAGCCGCGCCGATATCGTCCGCCTCGACGCCATCAAACAACTCGAACCCGGCATCGGCAGCGGCACCATGCTCGCCATCCTCAAAGACGGCGCCGAAATAGAAGTCAGCCGCCGGCAAATGCAGAGTTTGAAACAGACTTTTGGGACATTTTGATGGGTGTAGATGACGACTTGAGTAACCACCTGTAGTGCGCGACTCAGCCGAAGGCTAGTCCGCCGGATGTCGGATCCCACACGGAAATTCGTATCAACAAGCCGGCGCACTACCGCTGTCGCGGTGAGTGACGCCCTACTGTGGGGTGCGTATATCTGCCTTAAGCAACCAACCGTTGCTGCCGTCACACGTTTTTGTGGCAAAACCAACCGTTTAACCCCTATTTTCACCAAACATCACTTTTTTAGCTGGTAAAGCCGCGCATAGCCTTAATCTGATCCCAACAGCAAGCCCCTTCAAACACACAAAAAGGACCACCGCTATGCAAGACATCATCAACACATTGCAACAACAAGGACTTGGATTTTGGTTATGGTTTTTACCCTTGATGCTGGTGATTTGGTTTTTACCCACTATTCTGGCGGCGTTTTTTAATCGTAAGCAGTTGAAGTATATCGCCATTGCCAACGTCCCGGCTGGCATGTCGTTTATTGCCTGGGGTGGTTGTATTGTCTGGGCGGTGACCGGCAACCTGTGGCAGAAGAAAACTGCCACGCCGGTTGAACCGCAGGTCTAATCGCAGCTGTGCCCCTAGCTGAGACAGGCTAACCCAAGCGGCTAATTTGTGCCGCTTTAACCTGCAACTCTTCATCGGTGTCGGCGTAACGCAATGCAATCTCAACAAATTGATCTTCCACCGCAATGTAGGCATCAACAATATCGGGATCAAAATGGCTGCCACGGCCATCAAGAATAATCAGCCGGGCCTTTTCATGGGGCATGCCGTCTTTGTAAACCCGGCGGCTGATCAACGCATCATACACATCGGCCAGCGCCATTAACCGCGCCGACAGCGGAATGGCTTCACCGGCCAACCCTTCCGGGTAGCCGCTGCCGTCCCATTTTTCCTGGTGATACAAAGCAATTTCTTTGGCCAGTCGCAAAAATGCCACCGGCGCGCCCAAAGCTTTTTCTGCATATTCAATGGCATTCCAGCCTAACGTGGTATGAGTTTTCATAATTTCGAACTCGTTCCCAACAAAACGGCCGGGTTTTAATAAAATACTGTCTGGGATCCCGACTTTACCAATATCATGCAAAGGTGCTGATTTATAAAGCAAACTAATGGTTTCGTCATTCAGTACCGCCGCGTACTTCGGATGGTGGCGCAACTGCTGCGCTAGCACTTTGACATAATATTGGGTACGGCGAATATGATTGCCAGTGTCGGAATCCCGGGTTTCTGCCAGCGACGCCATCGCCAAAATAGTCACATCCTGGATCGCCAACACGTCCTGGGTGCGTTTTTCCACTTCGGCCTGTAAAAACGCATTGTTGTCGCGCAAAAAATCGACGTGGCTTTTCATCGCTAACTGGGTTTTCACCCGCGCCAACAACACCGGTGGGCTGATCGGTTTGCTGATAAAATCGACGGCGCCGAGCGAAAAACCTAGCTCTTCGTCTTCGACCGCCACTTTGGCGGTCAGGAAAATCACCGGAATGGTGGCCAGTTGTGGATCGGCTTTTAACCGGCGACAGACTTCAAAGCCGTCCAGCTCCGGCATCATAATATCCAGCAAAATCAAATCTGGTTTATCAACAGCAGCGACAATCTGCAATGCTTTTTGGCCGCTATTGGCGACCTTTACCCGATACAAATCTTTTAATAAAGCGTTCATTAACATCAGGTTATCGGTCGTGTCGTCCACCACCAGAACGGTCGGTTTTGTCTTGACTGGGTTGTCCATCTGACATTGCTCCATAACTTCATTGTGGATCCGGCGTACCGGCTATTTAGCTGGCACCAGGTCCGGCTCGCCTTGCAGCTGCCGGATCAAACTGAATGCCTGTTCAAATTCAAAATTTTCAATCAACGACTGTAGCTGCAAGAATTGCTGCGGATACAATTGCCGCCAATAACTTTGCTGCGCTGCAAAACAACCAATAGCATCACCATCGGCATCTGCAAGTAACAGGCACAGCTGATTGGCTACGTTGATTTGTTGTGGATCGGCAGCTGGTGCACTGACCGACGCTGTCGCCTTGGCCGTCGAAACTGCGGCATTGAGCGATGGCAACAAGGGCGCCACTTCCGCTTGCACCTGTTGCCATTGTTGTTGAATCCGTTGTAATGCGCCTGCCAGCTCGATGTTGTGATCGGTGGAAGTAGCACCAGCCACGAGCTGCTGACAGAGCAGTTCCAGCTGGGTTGCTTCGCTGGCAAGGGCGGTTAAACCAACAGTGGCGGCGACACTTTTCAGGCTATGGGCATGGCGCTCAGCGTCAACCCAGTGCTGATTGGCAGCGGCTTGCAGTAGTTGCAGCACCAACGGTTTTTGCGCCGCCACACCTTGCGCCTCAACACCTTTTGCCTCAACGCATCGACTTAATAACGACAGATACAACGAATGATTTTTTTGCAACCGACGACAAGCTTCGCGCCAGTGCAGCATGCTGCACTGATCAAGCACCGTTAAATCAAGGGTTTGGCTTAATTTGGTCGCAAGCGCTGGTTTTTCCGGAGCAGGCGCCGGTGTGTCCTGAGCTGCCGGCGTCGATGCCGTCGACAACCAGCGTAGCAACGTCGCGAACAGCTGCTCTGGCGCAATCGGCTTGGCAATAAAATCGACCATGCCAGCCTCGAGACAACGCGCTTTATCCTGCGCTAACACATTGGCCGTCATCGCAATAATCGGAATATGTGCCAGACCGGCCATGTTGTGGATAGCGCGGGTTGCCGTTTCGCCGTCCATCACCGGCATTTGCATGTCCATCAGGATCAGGTCAAACGGCTCTTGCTGCGCCAGCGTTAGTGCCTGTAAGCCATCTTCGGCCAGCGTCACGCTAAAACCGGCACTTTGCAGCAACTCCATGCCAACCTGCTGATTTAAATCATTATCCTCAACTAACATAATCCGCCGCCCGGCATAACGCTGTATCGCGATCATCACCTGATCGGGATCGCTATGTTGCGTCTGTTGCTCATGCTCAACAAGCTGCGGTAAATCAGCACTTAACACATTCATCGCGGTATCAAATAACATCGACGCATTGACCGGCTTGATCAGCACCGCTTCAATCCCGGCATGTTGTGCCTGGCTAAGTAACTCTTCCCGCCCATAAGCCGTGACCATCACCAGTTTTGGCAGCTGGTTTAGCTGCAGCTTGCCGATGTTGTTAGCTACCGCCAATCCATCCATACCGGGCATTTGCCAGTCAAGCAGGATCAGCTGGAAGGATTGGCCCTGTAGATCTTGCTCTGCGATGAGTTGCAGCGCTGTCGCACCATCACTGCAGGTCGTCACCAAAAAAGTCATCGACTCAAGTAATTCACGCAGCACCACCAGCGCACTTTGATTATCATCCACCACCAGCACCCGTTGCTGGCGTAAATCATGGCGTGGCAATAATTTTCGGGCTGGGGTCGGGTCCAGTTTTAAGGTCGCGGTAAACCAGAAACAACTACCGCGACCAGGTTCACTGTCAACGCCAACGTCGCCAGCCATTAATTCAGCCAGCTTTTTGCTGATCGACAACCCAAGACCAGTACCGCCGTATTTGCGGGTGGTGGAATTGTCGGCTTGCTGAAAACTCTGAAACAATCTGCTGGTTTGCTCGGCGGTTAAACCAATACCGGTATCACGCACTGAACAATGTAACGTCACCTGATCTTGCAACGTTTCTAACAGCCTGATTTGAATGCAAATTTCTCCACGTTCGGTGAATTTCACTGCATTGTTGGCGTAATTAATTAAAATCTGTCCGAGTCGTAACGGATCGCCGATCAGCGCTTGTGGCACATCAGACGCAATATCAATAATCAGCTCCAGTCCTTTCGCGGCGGCTTTTTCACTAATGAGCGCCGCCACGTTGTCGAGCATCCGCTCCAGATTAAAATTGACCTGCTCCAGTTCCAGCTTGCCGGCCTCAATTTTCGAAATATCCAGAATATCGTTGATAATGCCGAGCAGATGTTTACCGGCGGACTGAACTTTTTGCAGGTAATCGCGTTGCTGATGGCTGAGATTGGTTTTTAACGCCAGATGTGACATGCCAATAATGGCATTCATTGGCGTGCGGATTTCGTGGCTCATATTGGCCAGAAAATCTGATTTCATTTTGGTGGCTTGCTCGGCCAGCTCTTTGGCTTTGGAAATGGCGCGCTCGGCAGCTTTTTGCTCGGAAATGTCGACAAAGGTGCCCACCAGTCCGCCCGGCGCGCCATCGGATTTTTTAAAACCGGCAATAAAATACAAAGTTTCGTGTGCGCGGCCATCGGCAAATTGCATGCTGATTTCATGTTGCACTGAGCCGCCGGTGGCGATGGCGTGTTCGTCTTCCTGTTGGTAGGTCTGGCGCATTTCCAGTGGCAGGTAGTCCAAATCCAACACGGTTTTGCCAATTAACTGCTGTCGATCGACGGAAAAAGTACGCTCATACGCCAGATTCACCCCTTCAAACCGCGCATCCGGGCCTTTGTAAAACACCGGATAAGGAATAGTGTCAATCAAGGCACGCTGAAAACTAAATTGATCCAACAACTTCTGCTGCGATGCTTTGCGCTCGCGGATATCGCGCACCGAAATACAGACACAAGGGCCGCGATCGCCCACCGGCGGCAATAACGACAGCTGCACTTCAACCGGAATTCTGGCGCCATTTTGTTGCACCGCCGCCTGTTCAATCGCCGCAACGTTTTGGTGCTGCCCCGCCAGCACATCCGCCAACAAGTTTTTGCACTGCGGCAAAATCAGTTGCAGTGATTGTTGTAATAACGCCGCTTCCTGATAACCAAACATCGCGGTCAATTGCGGATTACACAGAATGATCTGATGATCTTCAGCCACCACCAGCATGCCTTCCGGCGCCGATTGAATGATGGCTTTGTACCAGGCTTCAGTGCTGCGCAGTGCCAGTTGCTGCGCTTCCAGTGTGGCGGTTTGTTCCGCCAGCATCAGCGCCTGATCCTGCATTTTCTGCGCCTGGCGTTTGGTCGAAGCCAGTAATTCTTTGCTGTCGAGCTGGCGTTGCAGCAACGTCATCGCGGTCATGATGGCCGGCAATACCGCTTCTAACAACCGCTGCTGCGAAGGATCGTCACCCCGTAAACTGGCAAGTTCCAGCACGCCCAGCAAGGTGCCATGACTTTGCAGCGGTAACAGCCGGATACAGCCGGGAGCTGCGCCACCCAGGCCGGAGCCAATTTTAAAATAGTCCGCCGGTAAATCGGTCAGGATCAAGGCTTTTTGCTGCAATACCACCTGTCCGGCTAACCCTTCACCGAGCGCCAGCGTTTTTGGGATACTATCCGGTTGATGACAGGCATAAGTCGCCATCAATTCGAGCTGCGCCAGTTGCGCGTCAAACCAGTAAAACAGACCATGCTGAAACCCAAGCTCAGTCGCCAGCAATTGCAAACAAGTCTGCCCGAATTGGGCGTAGGTCTGGCAGGATTGCAGTGAATCGGACAGCTGCGTGATTAAGCCCTTACTGATCCGCTGTAAATCAATTTCCTGACTGGCCAGCCGGTAACTATCCAAAGCCCGCGCCAGCTCGCCAAGCTCCGAAGCATCCTCCTGATAACCAAAACTACTGACAGGTTCACCCGCCGCTAACTGCTGCGTTTGTTGAGTCAAGCGGGCAATGGGCCGCACCAGCCGCAACCGGACAAACCCAATAAAGATCAGTAAAATCAAAGCAGCGTCCAGGGTGAGCAACAGCAAAAGTAAAGTGTCGGCCCACTGCGCAGCGCGGGTATAACCGGCGCTTTCCTGCGCCAGCCGTTTTTCGATATCTGCCGTTACCGTATTCAACCGGCTATTAATAGCCCGTTTTACCCCGGAATACTGAGTGCCATACACCAGGTTAACGGCAGCTTGGGTGTTTTGTTGGGTGGCGGTATCAAAGGCTTGCTGCTCTAACAATACCGCGTTGTCGGATAAGGTTTGCGCTTGTTCAATCAGCGCGCGTTCGTTGTTTTGTAGCGGCAATCCGGCAAGACCCGCCAAAGCACGTTGTCTGGACTGGGTAATATTCAGTTCGGTGTTGTATTCAGAGAGGAATTTACTGTCGGCGGTGGCGGCATAAGCACGCACCGCGAAGGTCATATTGTCGGCGCCTTTGCGAAACAGCGTTAGCATTTGCTGCGACTGCAACAGATGATCCTGAACCAGCCGCCGCTGCGTGCTGTAATAGGTTGCAATCATCACGCTCAGCATGGTCATCGCAATCAGCACCACCATCACAGCTGCGATCAGATTACTGGTGGTTTTGATCCGCATAAAGCAGTGCCCATCCGTGGAACAGAAAATTGTCAGTTATTCTGAGCCTAGCACAGGGTCAAATAATGACCACTTATCAGCAGGGTAAAAGCTATCGCACTGTAAAAAATGCTTCGGAGTTGCAGCGCTAAAACAACGCCGCAAATTTCTGCTGTAAATAAGGTTTTAAGGCAAAGGTGATCAGTTTACCGGCTTGCTCCAGGAAGGCTTTTTGTGAGCTATTCCATTGCATCACATTGCCAACCTGCTCACAACAAAACACCCCGACTAATTGGCCGTTATAGACAATGCCCACATCGAGCAGCGAATAAATGTCATTTGGCTCAAAATAAAGTTCGTTAAAACATGAAGTTGCCGGATGTTCGGCCGCCACAGGCGCATCGATGCCACCTTCATCCCGCATCGCGGCAAAATAGGGCGCGAAATCATCTTCATGTAGCGCAATGCCCTGATAATGTTCGTTTTGCAGCGAATCGTATAAATCGATGGCGACAATTTCACTGAGTAAAGTGTCGGAATACAACCACAGGCTGGCGCGGCTGCATTTCAGTTGAATGGTAATAGTTTCAGTTAGTTGCCGATAAAACTGCTCAGCGTTGATTTGTCCGTCTTTGAATGATTTGATCAGCAGCAATAAGCCGGTCTGGTCGAGCATAACAACTCCTTTGTTTGATCAATGATCTCATAAAATTCAGACATCAGCGTAGTTAACGCTGCTGCTGACGATACCACTCCCCCAAAATCAGGCTGGCCGCGACGCTGACATTCAGCGATTCAACCTGGCCCGAACCTGGAATTTGCAGTGCAACATCGGTGCTATTGGCGACCTGTGTTGACACACCGTCCATTTCTTCGCCAAACACCACCACCACTTTGCTACCAAGCTGGCTTTGGTACAACGACACCCCAGCATGGCTAGAGGTGGTCACCAAACTATAACCGGCTTGTTTACACAGTTGCAGTGCCAGCGGTAAATGCTCGCAGCTTAAGCCTTCGACAAACTCTACTCCACCTTCGGCCGTGCGGGCGGCGGCGCCGGATTGCAGCAAATAAGGCTGCGTCATAATGACGCCTTTGATGCCGAAATGGGCACAGCTACGCACAATAGCGCCGAGGTTATGCGGATTACCCACGCCGTCCAACGCCAATAAACAATCTTGTTTTAAATGTTTATTCGCTGCCAGATAAGCCGCCAGCGACAAATCAGGCTTGCGTTTGACAATCAACACCACCCCGCCGTGATGCTGACTGCCAGCGACTTTTTCCAGTTCGCTGCTGTCAACAATATGATAAGCATGTTTATTCGCCGCCAGATATTTCATCACATCGGCAAATTTGCTGGCCATACTGGCTTCAAGGTACATTTTCACCACCGATTGTGGCCGCTTAGTGAAACAAACCCGGCAAGCGTTTTCGCCCTGCACTTTGGTTTCTTCCAGCCGGTGTTGTTTTAAAGTGGCGGCGCTGACTTTGGCTGCCGGTTTGTGCATAGGATCTTTTGGATCTGCCGCTGGTTTTTTACCTTGAAACGGACTGGTTTTTACCGCAGCTTTATACCCGGCTTTGGCCCATGGCTTTTGCAACGCATCAGCACCACGGCCACTATTTTCCTCAGCGGATTTACGTGGCGGACGCGGCGTTTGGGTTGTAGTCGATGGTTTGCCGTGCGGGCGGCGGGGTTTGGCATCTGCGGACACGAAGGTTTCCTTTGGGGCTACGCCTGCATCACAGGCATCAATAATCAGTTATTCTAACCTAATTGCCGCGCCCGGCGAAGATTAGACTTGAGTTTGTCAGCGTGCGCAGTATGCTGGCGCGCAATTTTTGGTACTTTTTCTTTTGATCCCCTACAGGCGCGGGTTGGCGCGGAGAACAGATTTATGCTGAGTTATCGTCATAGTTATCATGCCGGCAATCACGCTGATGTGATTAAACATCTGGTGGAAGTTGCGATCCTGTTGTATCTGAAGAAAAAAGATAAACCTTTTTGCTATCACGACAGCCACGCCGGTGCTGGCTTGTATAGTCTGAATTCCGAACAAGCGCTCAAAACCGGCGAATTTGGCAGCGGCATTGGTCGCTTAATGCAGCATCAGCCACAAAGCGCAGCGCTGGCCGCGTACCTGGAATTAATCCGTGAGTTAAACCCAAACGGCCAGCTGCAGTTTTACCCAGGCTCCCCTGCCATCGCCAAAATGCTGCTGCGCCGCGACGACAGTATTCAGGCAACCGAATTACACCCCAGTGATTTTCCACTGTTACAAGCGCAATTTCTGAATCGTCGTCATTGCCGCATCGAACAAATGGACGCTTATGCCGGTTTTCGCGCTATGTTGCCGCCGCTGTCGAAACGGGGTTTGGTGTTGATTGACCCACCTTATGAACTGAAAACCGAATATCAGGATCTGGTGAAAGGTTTGCAACAGGCCTATCAGCGTTTTCCGCAAGCCGTCTACGCCATCTGGTATCCAGTGATTGAACGGGCCAGTATTGAAGCGGTGATCCAGGCGATTGTGGATACCGGCATTCGCAATCAACTGCGGATTGAATACAGCCCGAAAGCCGACAGCGAAGGTTTTGGCATGACGGGCTCTGGCATGCTGGTAATTAATCCACCTTATACCCTGGCCACTGAGATGACCGAGGCGCTTCAGGAATTATCACCGTTATTGGCCGATGGCACGGCACAGTGGCAAGTAACGCAGTTGGTTGGCGAATAAGGTTTTTTGGATGATGAAGTTCAGTTCTGTTACATCGATATTGCTGTTGTGCTGCTTATTTGGCGCATCGCAGGCCAGTGCTTTTAGCCGCACCGGCCATCAGCAAATTTGTCAGGCGGCTTATCAGTTACTGTCCAAAGACACGCAGCAACAGCTCGATGCATTGCTGGCGTTGCAGCCCAATCAAAGCTTTGCCGAGGGTTGTGTCTGGCCCGACGAAGCGCGTGGCGAAGCCGCTTATCGCTATACGGCGCCGCATCATTTTATCAATGTGGCGCGCGCTGCCCGCGAAGTAAAAGCACGCGATTGCGCCACTGTTGGCTGTTTATTGTCGGCCATTAAGCACCATGGCGCTTTATTGAAAAAGTTGCCAGTGAACGAGCAAAAACGCCAATCGTTGTTGTTTTTCAGTCATTTTATTGCCGACTTACACCAACCGCTGCATGTCAGTTATGCCGATGACCAGGGTGGTAATAAAACCGCGCTGTATTTTTTAAAACAACCATCGAATTTACATGGCGTCTGGGATCGGGCTTTATTAACCGAATTGGGGTATGAGCAAAACGCTCAATTGTTGGCGGAAAAACTGGCTAAAGTGACGGCTGCGAACAAACAGCTGTGGCGTCAGGGTGATGCGCTGAGCTGGGCCAATGAATCACTGGCGGAAACCATCCACATTTATCAGCGCTACCGTCCGGGCATGTTGCTGGATGACAAGGCAATTCAACGGGATGGTGCTATTGCCGAACGACGTTTGCAACAAGCGGCCGTAAGGCTGGCTGCATTATTGGAACTGCATCTAAAGACGGACGCCCGTTAGTTTTTGGCGTGTTTGATGGTTGCTGTGGGCTGGTCACATATCGCGGCGACTGGCTGACGTTGCAACCACTGCCACACCTGCTGCTGCATCTGGGCATCAAACTGATGGCCTTTATCGGGCCAAAATTTCAGTTGTAACCCGGTCGCTGCATCAACACTACACTGACGATACCATTGCTGCAGTTTGGCAAAACCCTGCTGCACGCCCGCAGTCGGCATCAGTGGATCTTTGCCGCCCATCACCAATAACAAAGGTTTAGGCGCCGCCAGCGCTGCGATATCCGGTAAATCCAGCTGCGCCATCACCCCAGGATGCAGTAGATAAAACGAACTTTGGCCTTTACTGAAGTTGCCATCCGCAACAGTGAGCTTGGCAAATTGATTAAACCAGCCAATGCCGACCGCTGCGTTGATATGTTCGGATAACGCCGCTAATTGCCACACCCGATACGCGCCCATCGAAAAACCCAAAGCGCTAATCTGGCCTTTTTTAACCACTGGCTGCGCTGCTAAAAAAGCCGCCAGCTGCTGATCTTCAAGCGCGGCAAAACCAGCAAGGGAGCGGCCGCGCGCCAGAAAATTCGCCGCTAATTGTTGTTGCTGGGCATAAGCTATCGGGCCACGGTCGCCAAAACCTAAGGTGTCCGCAGCTAATACCACAAAACCTTGTGCTGCCAGCTGTTCACCGACAAAGTTGCCGGAAAAATACTTATCAGCCCATTGCTGTGCTAACGGCAGCTTGGTTTGATCTAAAGGCCGGATCCATTTGTCTTTGCCAAGCCGAAATTCGGCGCCATGATCATGCAACAGTAGAATCGCTGGTTTTGGCTGGGCTGGAGTTGCCGTTTTGGGGATTAACAACCAAACCTGCTGCCACACCGGGGTTAACAGCTGCAGCTGCCAGTGCTCGCGCCAATAAGTACCTTGGTCGCTCTGGCTAAGGCGCTCGGCTTTGATTTGCGGCAGCGGCTCTGGCCACAGATAAGACTGGCGCAGCTGTTGGCGCTGTTGTTGCTGCCATTGGCTAAAATCGTTTTTTTGGTTTTTGCTGGTTTGCGGCGTTAAAGCTTCCAGCTCAGTTGGCCAGAATGGCGCTGGTTGCTCGGCCGCGATGGGTACAGTCGCGAACCCCAGCACGCCGATCAAGCCTAAGTTCAATGAAAAGCGCCAACGCCTCATCAAGGTGCCAACCAGGCAAACACTGCAGTACAAGGCGCATTTGCCGCGCGAACTAAACAAGGCTGCTGTGGCGACTGTAGTTGCAATACTTCACCGACCGCCAATTGCAGTAACGGTGTGCCCGGCTCAAGGCAAATCTCTAGCGGCGCTTGATCGGCATAGATTAGCAGCGTAGCGCCCGTGAGTAGCGGGCTTGGCCAGGGCTGAAACTCGGTTGTACAGTTAGCGGACCAAAGGTTGGCCTGCAAAGAGGCATCAACCATCAAGTTAATATCAACAATAGCCCCAGCAATTAAGCTGGCGTGACTATGGGCACAACCGGCAAAGCGTAACACCTGCTGCTGCGAGTGGACTTGCTGCTGATGCGCATCCACCTGCAAGGTAAAGCCAGCGCCCTGGCGTAGCGCTAATAGCCGTTGATGTTTAGGAAATTGAGTAAAAGCGCCGTCTTGCAGCACCGTCGCCGAGCTAAAACGCCACTGGAAATCCTGCGCTGCAACAGTTGCGTTCACCGGAAAAATCGCCAGTTGCCGGGTTTCACCGCCCGCCCATTTGCTGACCGGCATCGTCGCGGCCGGGATGATTTTTGCTGCCACGCCACGACTATTCACCTGGTTACTGTCCACGCCGCGACTATTCACCTGGTTGCTGTCCACGCTGCAACTATTCACCTGGTTACTGTCCACGCCGCTATTGACCACGCCACTATTGTCCACGCCATTGGGCATGGCATAACGAGTCATGTTTTTCGAGGCTCAGCAGAATTCGGGCCAGCACCATGTCGGCGGCGCCATTCTCACCACTTAAGCCGATTAAGGCTTCAAAATGCAGTTCTGGTTCCAGTTCGGCCTGGATCAGGTCGACCCAATCGGCGGCAGGTGGCACCAGGTCAACATAAGCGCGGCTTTCATAATGTTGTTGATATAGCTGATAATCTTCGGCCGATAAATTCTCGGATGCCAGTTCTTCAAAGATGCTAAAAGCGTGGTCGCATAATTCGTCCAGGGTCCACAGTTCTAATTCAGATAATTGCGTTGGCGAATCGCCTGCTGCGTCAAGTGACATAAAAGCCTCATGGCTGAAGGAAAACCGCAGTATAACAATAACTGCGGTTGGGTCTCCAGCGATCATCTTCGTCATGACTTATGCCCTATTGCCGCGCGTGGAGTGAGACGGCATACTTCGCAGAACTTTAGCTGTCAGAGGGTCTTCGCCAGAATGGAAATCGCGTTAAAACACCAGGGCAGAGCCCAGGCTCCGGCACGCCGTACCTGGTTTGCCAAGGAAAACTGGGCCGCCATCATTACCTGGGCCGCTTTCAGTTATATTCAAATTACCGCCGTGATCCGAAGTGATGGTCTGGCGAGCTGGCAAACGGCAGTGATTGCGCTGAGTATGCTGCTGTTTATTGTACTGTTTTTAAAGTCACAGTCTGACTTAACACGCAGCCAGCAATGGTTACAACTAGGCTCGATGTGGCTGGTGCTGGCACTGAATGCAGCCTTGGTCAGCCATGGTTTTACCCCCGGCCTGGCGGTGCTGTGGGTGGCGCTACTGCCCTGGTTTGTGCCGGAACGTTGGTTGTACTGGATGGTGATTCCGGCGTTGGCACCGCATGCACTAGTGTCCTTACTGGACGACCCGGGGATCGGCGATTTTCTGATGCTGCTGACCTGCGGCACCTTTCAGTTTTTTGCGATTTTTGCGATGAGTAAAGCCCGCTCAGAATCATTGGCGCGTGAAGCACTGGCATTGACACATCAGCAGTTGTTGGACGCCCAGGGCAAACTGGCCGAACAAGCGGCTGATACCGAAAGATTACGTATCGCCCGCGATTTACATGATAGCTTAGGCCACCACCTGACTGCGTTGGTGATCCAGCTGCAGGTCGCTGAATATCAGGCCGATCAAGCCCATCAACCGCAGTTACAACACTGCCACCAGTTGGCAAAACAGCTGTTGCAGGATATCCGGCACAGTGTGTCGCAACTACGTGAACCGCAAAAACCACATCTGGCCAGCCAGTGTCGTGCCTTGGCGCAGAATTTCCCGCAGTTAAAACTGCAATGCCAAATCAGCGCCGATCTGGTGTTGGATCCTTTGTCGACCGCGCTGCTGTTTCGGGTTTGTCAGGAAGCACTGACCAATAGTATTCGTCATGCCGACGCCAGCGAAGCCACCGTTGAAGTATGGCGGCATCGTGCAACCATACATTTACGCTATCTGGACAATGGCCAATGTCCAATGTGGCCATTACAAGAAGGCAACGGTCTGCAAGGGATGCGCGAACGGATTGAAGAAGCCAGTGGCAAGTTATTGCTCAGCCGCCCACAGCACTCGCTACAGATTGACGTCGAATTAACGGAGGCCGTAGCATGATCCGCATCGCCGTGATTGACGATCAAACGCTGGTACGGCAGGGCATTGTCAGCTTGCTCAGCCTGGCCGCCGATTTAACCGTGGTGGCGCAAGCGGCCAATGGCGCCGGTATTGTTGAACTGATCCAACAACATCAGGTCGATGTGGTGCTGATGGATATTCAGATGCCGCAAGTCAGCGGTATCGACGCGCTGCATTTACTCAATCAGGCGCAAAGCAAAGTGCCGGTAATTATTCTGACCACTTTTGATGATAACGACCGCGTGTTGCAGGCGATGCAAGCCGGTGCCCGCGGTTATTTACTCAAAGACGTGGCGCTGGAACTACTGGTCGATGCCATTCATACCGTGCATCGTGGCGGCAGCTTGTTACAACCGGCCATTACCGATAAAATTCTGGCATCTTTTTTACAACGCAAAACTGATGAGCCTTCAGCCGAAGATCAACACGCCGAAGCCTTATCCGGCAAAGAGCTGGAAATTCTGCGGTTACTCGCCACCGGCTTTAGCAATCGCGAAATTGCCGCCGCGGTATTTAAATCCGAAGGCACGGTGAAAAACCAGGTGTCGGCGATTTTAGCCAAGCTTGGGGTGCGGGATCGGACCAAAGCAGTGTTAAAAGCCATCGACTTAGGTTTGCTGGGTTAATCCGGCAAAATCGTTGCACTGTTGCTGCCGGTGTATTGATCACTGAATGATATTAATTTCTAATGGAACCAACCATGCCACAACACCTTAGTCTGGTTAGCATCCTGGTCGACGATTACGATCAGGCAATTCAATTTTATACCCGAAAACTTGGGTTTGACCTCAAAGAAGATACACCACAAGGTGACAAACGTTGGGTGGTCGTGGCACCGCCAGGCAGTCATGAAAGTGCCATTTTACTCGCCAAAGCCAGTAAACCAGAGCAGCAAGCTCTTATCGGCGGCCAGGGCGCTGGTCGGGTTTGGTTATTTTTACAAACCGATGATTTCTGGAGCGATTATCAGCGGATGCTGGACGGCGGAGTACAATTTCTGGAGCAACCACGCGTCGAAAGTTACGCCACTGTGGTGGTTTTTCAGGATTTGTATGGCAATAAATGGGATCTGCTGCAGCGAACCTAATCACACAATCTTCACAAACAATACCCATACTGACATCACTTTGTCGTGAAATTGCCTACACTTGAACGGCGGCTGGTGGTTTTGCCAGCAAAAAACACGACATTTTCCGCGTTTTTACTCCGCGCCTTTACACACAGTCAGAAGGGATCTGCAATGCTACATCAAACCATATTATTGGAAGTCAGCCACTGTTTTGAATTTGACGCCGGTATTGTGTTTGATTGTTGGCTAGACGAACACCGCGCCGGCCGCTGGATGTTCGCCACCCCGACCGGTAAGTTGCAGCATATTGATATCGATGCCAGAGTCGGCGGTCGTTATCGCTTGATTGAACACCGCAATGGCGTTGATGTACTTCGGACCGGTGAATACCATGTCATCGACCGTCCCCAGCAACTGTTATTTAGTTTCAGCTCCGACAGCGATTCACCTGAGCCTGATCTGGTACGAATTGTCATCACGCCGATGCCCTTTGGCTGCGAACTGACGTTACGCCATCAAATGTGCGCGCAGTGGCAACCACATCAGCAAAGGATCATCGAAGGCTGGACCAATGTTTTGGTCGGATTGTCGGCGGAGCTCAATCGTAGTGGTGGTGCCAACAGTCTGGATTAGCCATTCACAAAGTTCAGGTTATAATCGCCAAACTTTACACGCCACGGATTCATTATGTACCGCTGCCCACTTTGTCAACTGTCGCTTCAAAGCTCGCCATCAGGCTACCAATGCCCCAACCGCCATCAGTTTGACCGCGCCAAAGAAGGTTATGTCAATTTGTTGCCGGTGCAGCAAAAAAAGTCGTTGGATCCGGGTGATAGCGCGGAGATGATCCAGGCCAGACGCAGTTTCCTGGAAGCAGGTTTTTATCAGCCGTTATCGGACGCGGTGAATAAAATGCTGGCCAGTGTGCTGCAACAGCAAACGGCGCCCAGCATACTGGATATTGGCTGTGGTGAAGGTTATTACAGCAACCGTTTACAGCATTTCATCCAACAGCAACAGCTTGCCGCTTTGCCCACTACAGATCCGGCACCAGCCGTCACTTTATGCGGCATCGATATTTCCAAAGCGGCGATTAAAGCCGCTGCTAAAAAATACCGGCAACTGCAGTTTGCGGTGGCAAGCAGCTACCACTTACCCTTTGCTGATCAAAGCTTTAGCGCGTTATTACGCATTTACGCGCCGTCACAAAGCAGTGAGCTTGCAAGAGTCTGTAAAGCCAGTGGCTGGCTGTGCACCGTCACCCCTGCCCCGCAGCATTTAATTGAATTAAAACAGAAAATCTATCAGGAACCACGGTTACACAGCGCAGAAATCGCTGAAGAAGCAGGTTTTAGTCATCAGCAGCGCCAGCAGTTAAGCTGGCACTGGCAACCTCAATCGCCGACTCAGCTCGAGCAACTGCTGCAAATGATCCCGTTGGGCTATCGGCTCACCGCGGAGGTGCGGCAGCATCTGATGCACGAACTGCCCGCCGTCACGCTGGATTTTTATCTGGATCTATATCAGCGCCAATAAGTATCAGCAGACGCAAAGCAGCAGTGCAGCCAGCCTTAAGGCGCTGGTTGCTCCCAATCCTCAGCCGACCACAACGCCAACTGGCTGTCTTCCAATTCTGGTAACTGCATCGGTACAAACCAAGGCGCGGTTTCATCCAACTCATCCGGCGAAAACAGCGGTTCCAGCTGCTGCGCTACTTTGCGTACTTTCTTTTTGCGTTTAGCCGGTGGTGTGACTTGGGGCTGGGTATCGAGCATGGTTGCCCAGAAATAACTGGAAAGCTCTGCCACCAGGTTACTTTGTGCATTCAATAACACCACTAACCCCAGGCCTTTTTCGCTGGAATAAGACAAATCGGTGCGATAACCCCGCACCAAACCACCGTGGTAATACAATTTATGTTTACCAAACTGATAAATGCGGGTTCCCAGACCATAATGCGCCGTCGTCACATAAGGGCCAAAAGTGCGGCCGGACAAATTATCGGACGTTTTCACCCGTGGTTTCTGAATATCCAAAAGCACGGCCGGTGATTGCACCCTTGGCTGATGACCAAGTTTAGCGATCAGCCACTTGCCCATATCCATCGCGCTGGCATTGACCCCAGCCGCCGGGTTCACCCGATAATAAGTCGGAACTACCTTGGCTTCGCCCCAACCACTGCGAATTTTCACATGTGGCATGGCACGGTTTTTACTGGCGAGGAATGCTGAATAACCCACAGATGCGTTGTGCATTTGCAGCGGTTTAAAAATACGTTGTTCAATCAGCCGCTCGTACGGCGTATTGGTGGTTTTGAGCAGCACAGTTTCAATCAGGCTGAACAACACATTTTGATAGCCATAACATTTGCCCGGCTGACAACGGGGGTTGATCTTAGCGAATCTGGGTAATATTTGCGCCTGCGTCATATTGGCTTCAATCAAATCATCAAACGCATTCGGGCTGACGCCGGCATTTTGCGCCAGCAGATGTTCAATTTTTAACTGAGCGGTCATATTGGGGCTGCGAAATTTAAAGCCCGGCACGTATTTGGTGACTTTGTCCTGCATGCTGAAACGGCCTTCATGCGCCACTTGCGCGGCCAATCCGCCAGCAAAGGTTTTTGACACCGATGCCAGCCGGAATACGGTATTGGCGTCAATTTTGGCTTTCGCATTGCGGGAACGTACCCCATAAGCGCCGACCCGGACAATTTTGTCATCTTTGACAATGACGTAGACGCCACCGGGGATTTTATTTTTTGCCATCTTCCGGCTGAATTCCTGATGGAATTCGTTGGCAAATTCATTGATGGATGGCGCAGCGGCAGCCGAAACCGACCACCACAACAGACTCGCCAGCATTGTTAATCTGAGCATATAACCTTCTGGGATCCCAGCATGGGTGGCAACGTCTTCGAATAGTGCAGCACAAGCCTGCTAAATCGACGTTGGAAGCTGGACCGGTGTTGTGTCATGTCACCGGATCAGCGATTGCCACTAACATCTGTGGGATCAATCTATTAATTAAATCGGCTTTTGCCGCCGCCGAAACCAATTCCGGCTGCCAGTCACCCGTGGCATAAGGTTGTAATGCCGGGCCTGCGCTATAACAAAAAGCCTGAAACCACTGGCCTTTTGCTTCGACCCGCACCCGCGTTTTGACATAATGCCCGGAGTCCAGATCTTCAAAAAAATCTAATTTTGCCACCGAAGCCGCATCAACATCTAACAACAACTGGCCAGTCTGACGATAACCAGCATCTTCCAGTAACACTGGCACCGGTGTATCCAACGGGCTTTTGGATAAACCAAACCGCCGATACCCCGTTAAGACCGCAGGCACCATTGTAAAATTCTGGCCGGTAATGGCGCTGACAATCTCAGGGAAGGTCAATAAACCGTAGACAAAAATATGCGTTGGTGCAGTTGGTTCGGCCATATCAAACTCCTTCAGCACTGTCGCGCCAAGTCAGAAACAGTCGCAAATCCAGTTCCAGTTGATGATACTGGGGTTCCATGTACTGGCACAATTGATAAAACGCTTTGTTGTGATCTTTTTCCCGCAAATGCGCCAGTTCATGCACCACCACCATCTGCAGTATTGGCAACGGCAGTTGTTTTAACAAGCTGGCGACACGGATTTCACTTTTACTTTTCAGTTTGCAGCCCTGCACCCGGCTGACCTGGGTGTGCGTTCCCAGTGCATTGTTGATGACATGAATTTTCGGATCAAACTGCACTTTGCTGATCGGGTCGCTGCTTTTCATAAACTGCTGTTTCAAATTCAGCGTCAACTCGTACAACGCCTTATCGGTCTGAATAGCATGTTGCTGCTCTGGATAGCGTTTTTGCAGGGTGCTGCCCAGTTTGCCCTGGAGCAATAACTGCGCAACTTGGTGCTGGATTGAGTCGGGGTACGAACGCAGGTAAATCAATTCTTGCATGGCGGAGCGGAATTCCAGGCTGGGATATAAATCAGCGCCTAGTTTACCGCTATCCGCCTCCTCACAACAGCAATACAACCGTATTACTGATTTTACGGTGCACAGTTGGGCGGTTGTTCGCTGCGCTGCAGTGCCAGAATTTGCCCTTCTGCGCCCGTCGTCACCTGCAGCCATTCACTTGCTTGTAGTTGTTGCCACTGCGGCTCCGTCCACTGGCGCTGCAGTTTAAATTCGGCCAGCCATTCGCTGGTCAGTTGTAACTGCATTTGCTGACAAATATCCAAATGCCAGCCGTCCTCATCACTGAACTGGCGCGACACAATCAGCTGCCGTTGGGTCTTATGGTTAGCGCTCGCCTGCAGGTAGTCCTGATATTTCTGCTGAAACAACGCCTGACGCTGGACGGTTGCTGCCGTGACTGCTGTCGGCAATCCGGCAGCTTCTTGCGTGGTCAGCTGATGCACCTGCACCGGATACACATCAAGTGTTTGGCTGATTTGATAATAGGTATGCTGCTGATGTAATAACTGCCAACCGACACCAAGCGCCACCACGGCGGTAAGCGCCTGAATATTCCGCCAGCTCAACAGCTGCAACATCCATGGTATCAACCGCTGCCAGCCTGATATTGGCTGGGAAGTTGCGGCAATCTGCGCAGTCAGCTGTTTTTTAACCGCCTCCGGCATCGCGTTTTGCTGCCGCGACTGCTGATACCATTGTTGCAGCTGTTGTTCCAGTTCTTCTTCCGAACGTTTCATGGTTTTTCCTCCATTAAACTGGCCAACATGGTTCTGGCATGGCGCAACCGGCTTTTGACGGTTTCAGCGTTACTGTTGGCAATCAGCGCGATTTCAGCCAATGAAAAACCTTCCAGCTGTAACAACAACGCTTCTTGCTGCAACAGCGGCAGTTGTTGGATCGCCAAATCAAGTTGCTGCTGTTGCTGCTGCGCTGCTAATTGTTGCTCGGCCGGATTGGCGTCCGTCGCTGGAAACAGTGTGGTTTCCGTTATTTCCGTTATTTCCGTCAAGCCCCAACGCTGCTGCTGGCGAAATTCGTCCAGCAGCGCGTTACGTGCCAGGGTAAACAGCCAGGTTTTAAAACTGCAGCCGCCTTGAAACTGGTCGCGTTGCTCCAGCAATTTCAGCCAGCTTTGTTGACTGATATCTGCCGCGAGTTCGGCGTTACTTTGCCGCAGTAAAAAGAAATACAGCGCATCTGCATGCAACGTAAACAGTTTTGCTAACAGCACCTGATCACCGGTTTGCTGATAGTCGGTCATCCACTGCTGGCTGTCTGCTTTGGTCAAGCCCAACCGGCCACTGATTTGTTTCCATCCCATCGACACCTCCGGCACCGCTTGTACAAAAGATACAATCAGTCACATCGCTTTGTGTTTCTATTCATCACACTGACACATCATTACTCTGAAGCATCCAGATTAAAATCCAGTTGCACTTGCAAGCCACTGCGCGCCGCTGCGGCACCATCCAGCGTTGATGGCTGATATTTCCAGCGTTTTAATGCCCGGATTGCTTCTTGCTCAAATACCCGCTGTGGCTGGGCTGCAATCACTTCAATATCAGTCACACTGCCGGTGGCGTCAACACTAAACCGCAGCTGCACCCAACCTTCGATGCCCTCTCTGGCGGCATTTACCGGATATTTAGGATTGATCCGCACTATCGGTGATGGTTCGCGGTCGGCAGGTTGCTGCAGCCCCGGTAACGCAGCGCTGGTGTTGATCTGGATTTCTGGTGTCGGCCCGCCGGTTGGAAACAATTCTCCGGACACAGGTTCAGACTGCACTGATATTTTTGGCGCCACTGTGACCATCGGTGGCGGCTGCAATTTTGGTTTGGTCTCGACCGGCCGCTCTGCTCGTGGTTCAGTCCAGCCAATATCAATGACGGTGCTGGTCGCGGCAGTTTGGTAGGATCCGGATGTCACTAAAGCTGTCATCAATTGAAACAGGGCCAAAGTTATCAGCATCGCAGCGCCAGCCGCTGCTGTAAAACGGGGTTGAAACATATTCAGGACGTTGCTTGCAGTTGTCATAGTACCGATCCTTTCTTTCAAGTAAGAGTCTGACCTTTGACGTCCGGGCAGGAAAAAAGGGGTAAAAATTTTTATAAAAATAGGATCGCAGTTTTTCACCTGCTGACATTTGTGATTGCAGGCCGGAGGAAGGCGCTTTAAGGTAATGGCATCATGAATCGCTCATTCTCAATAAGTTAGATTAAGGAATTCATTACATGACATCGAGTTTTAAACAGCTGTTGCAGACTGGCTGCATCACCAGTTTGCTGTTTTGCAGCAGCGCTATGGCAACCTCTTATCAGTTGTTTCTGGTGCGCCACGCCGAAAAAGCCGCCACCAAGCCAGATCCAGAGTTGTCAGCTTGTGGCCAACAGCAAGCCGCGGCGCTGGCAGCCTTGTTAAAAGACGTTGCACTGCCGCAGCTTTTTCATACGCCCTACCAACGAACGATGATGACCGCCAAAGCCTTGTCCCAACAAGATCGTAAACTCCAGCCTTATGATCCCGCCCAACTAGCGCAATTCGCAGCACAGCTCCAACAAAACCAGCAGTCGGCAGTGGTGGTTGGCCATAGCAACACCACGCCAGCGTTGGCAGCGTTGTTATCAGGTCAGCAAATTGCAGCGATGGCGGAAACCGAATACGGCATCATTTATCAGCTGGTGTTTTCCGACAAGCAGCTCATCACGCTGAATCGTCTGCAGTTACCGCCAGTGGCAGCTTGTGTTACTGCAACCCCCTGAATTGTTGGTTGCTTGTCAACGCTTCTCGAATCGTCCTCACAAGCACCTTTGACACAACCCTGCATTTTTGATCGCCCAGCAGCTTTCACTCAATCTGCCCTGCCATAAGTTCCGAAATCGGCTATGGTTGAATGGCAAGGTTGCTGTGCTCTGTTTGACAACGGCAATCATACATTCGGTAAATTCACGATGCTTTTGCCCGTGCCATTGCAGCACATTTATCTTCGAAAAAGAAACCGGACAATACCGAGGTGAGGATGAAAGGATTAACGATAAGCCAGCGTATAAATCTGAGTTTTGCGCTGATTGTGTTGATTATTGTGATTTCAGGTGCGCTGTTTTTTCAAAATGGCAACGACAATGAAGAGAACATCACCAACATCGAAAAATACGATATTGCTGGCAGTAATTTGGCCAGAGAATTAAGAATATCCATCACCGATCACTGGCTTCACACCATCGATGTGATGCACGAACGACAAGTGGCAGCCGCCGCTCAGTCCAATGCGGAACAAGCGAAGGTGCAGGAAATCATCCGGCTGGAACAGCACATCAAAGAGCTTTATACCGGCTATCAGGCGACCATTACACTGGATGAAGACCAGAACCAATACCGGATCTTGCAACAACAGCTCAACGACTATTTTAGTGCCAGTCAATCCTTTCTGAAGGGGATCAGCAGCAACCAGCCCGCGGATCTGCAATCTATCCTCGATGGACAACAAAAAGTCTGGATAACAAGCCGCGCCACTTTGGACCAAATGGTCCAACTCAATACCGGGAATTTTCAGCGTGCGGTGCTGCAACTACATAAAAATATCAGTCAGAACAAAACGACCGTCATTGTGTGTATTCTGCTGTCAGTGTTGCTGGCAACCGCTTGTGGCGCGCTATTGCGTCGATCCATCCTGACGCCGGTGAACACCATTCTGGCGGCGATGCAAAAAATTGGCGAAGGCAATTTATCCATCCAGTTGAAACAACAGCACAACGACGAATTTGGCTTGATCCTGCAAGGATTTAATCAAATGACCACCTCATTGCGCGATTTGGTGTATCAGACACAGAGTTCCGCAGTGCAATTGGTCACAGCGATTACCGAAATTGCCGCGACGTCAAAACAGCAACAAGCCACCGTGACTGAAACTGCCGCCACCACCACCGAAATTGGCGCCACCACCAAACAAATCGTCAGCACGTCAAAAGAATTGGTCAGCACCGTCAGTGAAGTGACCGATACCGCTGAATATACCGCCAGCCTGGCCGAAGCCAGCCAAAGCTCAGTCAAAGGGATGGACGAAGTGATGCGTCATCTGTCCGCTGCAGCGGAGCTGGTCAGTAACAAACTGGCGTTATTAAGTGAAAGAGCCAGTGGCATTAATCAGGTGACCATTACCATTGTGAAAGTGGCGGATCAAACCAACCTGCTGTCGCTCAATGCCGCGATTGAAGCAGAAAAAGCCGGCGAATATGGCAAAGGTTTTGCCGTGGTCGCCAATGAAATCAGACGGTTGGCGGATCAAACGGCCATCGCAACTTTTGACATTGAACAGATGGTCAGGGAAATTCAGTCTGCGGTTGCAGCCGGTGTGATGGGCATCGATAAGTTTGCCGAAGAAGTTCGCCGTGGCTCGGCCGATATGATCCAGGTTAGTGAACAGTTATCGCAAATCATTGAACATGTTCAAGATTTAGCACCAAGAATTCAGTTGGTGAATGAAGGAATGCAAACTCAGGCGATCAATGCGGAACAAATTGATCAGGCACTGAGTCAACTCAGTGATGCATCGTCGCAAACCGTGCAATCGCTGGTGCAAACCTCGAGCGCTATCGACAATATGAATGAAGTTGCCAACGGACTGCGACTTGGGGTCAACAGGTTTCAAGTGTAACTTATGCCACAACATAACCAGCTTCACGCCAAAAGCGCCACCAGTGATTTGTATTTGCTGTTTCAGATTGCTGCTGATTTTTATGCCATCCAGGCGGTGCAGGTGGATACGGTGCTGAGTGTCCAGCCGTTAAAACAGTTACCGGCCACACCGGACTGGCTCTGTGGGTTATTGTATTACCAAGGTCAGGTGGTGCCGGTGATCGATCTGTACCAGCGTTTGTTAGGCAGGCCTGCAGTCCACAAAGCCAGTACCAGACTGGTGCTGGTCAAGGTTCAGCATCAGCATCAGCATCAGCAAATCCTTGGTTTACTGCTGGAGAAAGTAAACCGATTTGTGCGGCTGCCGACAGCGGCCTGGACCTCAGCCAATGTCCAGGTCGCTGATCATCATTATCTGGCCGAAGTTCAGCAACATTCGTCCGGATTGATCCAACGGATCCAACTGGCTGCGTTATTACCAGACGACGTCCGGCTGTTGTTACAAAAAACGCAGGCGCAGCCGGATGAATGAATTGATCAGTCAGCTGTTGTATCAGAGGATCGGCTTCGATATTCAGTCGGTTGGCAGCAGTATGCTGGACCGCGTGGTGCAGCAGCAGATGCAGAAATTTCAATGTAGCGCCGAGCAGTATCTGCAAGGCGTACAACAGTCGACGGATCTGTGGCTGTCGCTGGTTGAAGCGATGATGGTGCCGGAAACCTGGTTTTACCGCTACCCGAAATCATTTGCGCTGATGGCTGAACTGGTCGCTGAACTGCTAAAAGAGCAACTGAAATCCGCAGATCCGGCAACCCCAATCCGGATCCTCAGCCTGCCCTGTTCATCGGGGGAAGAAGCGTATTCAATTGCGATCTACTTGCTGAACGCCGGTGTTGCGCCCCAACAATTTGTGATTGATGCCATCGATATTAATCGGCAGGTGCTGGAACAAGCTGCAATTGGACTGTATCGGGAGAATTCATTCCGGGAGACTGACACTGGTTTGCGCGACCGGTATTTCGACAGCAGCGCTAAAGGTTGTTATCAGTTAAAACCCGGGGTTCGCGCCCTCGTTCGCTTTAACTATGGCAATTTGTTTGCTGCCGGCGCATTAGGCAACACCAGCTACGACCTTATTTTTTGCCGCAACCTGTTGATTTACTTTGATACTGCCACCCAAATTAAAGCTGTCTCTTTATTACGCCAGGTGCTGAAATCGACCGGCTATTTATTTTCCGGCCCGGCAGAAGCAGGCGTATTTAGCCGGGCTGGCATGCAATCTTTGGCCAAAGCTGAGTGTTTTGCTTATGCCAATACCCAGCTGCCGCCAGCGCCAGCCAGCATCGCTAAAAAAAGTACTTTGCTTAACAACAAACCCTTGGGCAGCACCTTGGGCAGCAATAATTTAGCCAGCAAAAATGTAGCCAGTAAAAATATGCCGGGATCGGTAAAAACGGCAGCGGGGTCAACACTACCAAGGCAAGCCATCGCAGGAAAAAGCCAACGACCAGCGGTAAAAATCAACGACCCGACCAAAACAGTCGACAACCAGCAAGCAAAGGTTACAAATGCTGCAAATATGCTGGCAACAATAGAACAACTGGCCAATCAAGGATTTTTAGCCGAAGCATTGCAATGTTGCGCCGCCGGTTACGAGCAAGCCGGGCCTTCTGCGGAGTTGTTTTATTGGTGGGGATTGATCTATGACAGCAACCGCGACAGCGCGAACGCCGAAAAATATTACCGCAAGTCGCTGTATTATGATCCGTTGCACAGCAGAACCATCGCCCAGCTCAGCAGATTGCTCAAAGCCAAAGGTGACGTGGCGGCGGCAGCCTTAATTGAACAACGTCTGGCAACGAGTGGAGGTTAACCATGGCCCCTGACAGCCCGACAAATTTGCCCCAGGAACCCTTGATCACCTGCTGGAAGTCGGTTGGTATTTTTGGCGATCGCAGTTGCGAAAAACTGGCGACCGTTGTGCATTGCCGCAATTGTGATGTCTATGCCGATGCGGCATCACAGCTGCGCGATCAATTTGCGCCTACCGACAGCACCGCCTTGTTGAGCGATACCACGGCCTTGAGCGCAACAAACGAGGCGCAAACAGAGACCACGGCAACTCAACAATGGTTGCTGTTCCGGCTTAATCAACAATGGTTTGGCATTGCCAGTGCCGTGTTACAAGAAATTACCCAGCCGCAAAAAGTCCGCGCTGTGCCACATCGATTAAATAAAGCTTTGTTGGGGGTCTGCAATGTACGTGGTTTGCTGGTGCCCTGTATTTCGTTGCACCGGCTGTTGGGCATCACCGCTGCGCAAAACACCAGCTGGCCGCGCATGTTGATCGTGCAGCATAAATCGGCGGCTTTGGTGTTACCGGTTGATCAGATCCATGGCTTGGTCCGGCTGCCCCAGCCACCCACTGAGCCGGTACAGCTTAAATCTGGTTCTACTTTAGGAAAAATAACTTTGACGGTCGTCCAGTGGCAAGGGTTCAATCTGACGTTGCTGGATGCGGATCTGTTACATCAGGCGCTGTTAAAGGAACTGAAATGACCGAAGACCAATTGCAGAACGCCTCACTGCTCGAATTATTTTTACTGGAAGCGCAGTCACAAACCCAGGCGCTGGATCTGGGGTTAATTCAGCTACTGCAACAGCCGGAGGATAAGCAGCAACTTGAAGCCTGCATGCGGGCCGCGCACTCATTAAAAGGCGCTGCCCGGCTGGTAGGCGTCCACCAGGCCGTTGATCTTGCCCATGTGATGGAAGAACTGCTGGTTGAAGCAATGCGCGGCCAGCGTCAATTATTGCCACTGCATATCCAATTGTTGATGCAAGCTTCGGCCATGTTATTAGCGATCGCCAATGGCCAGCCGGTACCGGAACTTGCTGAACTGGTGGCGGCAATAGCCCGGCAATACGCTGTCGGGCAGCCTTTATTGTCAACAGCAGCAACGGCGTCAACGGCATCAAAGGCACCGGCAGCTGAAATGGCTTCACCGCCACAACCGCAGCCAGCCAGCGCCGCTTTGCCGCCAACACCAGTCGCAGCGCCGCCTTTGCCGCATTCCGACAAGGAAAGCACCGAACATCGCAATCACACCTTGCGGGTGAATGCCGAGCGCTTAGATTTATTGCTGGATTTAGCCAGCCGTGCATTGGTGGTTAGTAAAAATTCGCAGAAGTTCTCGACTGATCTGATCAGAGTCAAAAAGACCCAGCTCCATGGTCGAAAACTGCTGGAGTCATTACGTGAAATGCTGATGGAATATCAGCTACCTGACCATGTATTTCACAATCTGACCGAGCTCACCAAAGTACTGCAAACGACCCAAAACCAAATTCAGCATAGTATTCAGCAATATGAACACATGAGCTGGGATGCCATGTTACTGAACCAGCAAATGTATGACACCGCCTTGTCCTGCCGGATGCGGCCTTTTGCTGACTTACTGACCGGTAAAGCCAGGCTGGTTTATGAACTCGCCACACAACTGGATAAACAAGTGCAATTTTTGGTTGAAGGTCACCACACAGCAGTGGATCGGAATATTCTGGAACGACTGGAAGCGCCGCTCGTGCATTTGCTGCGCAATGCAGTGGACCATGGCATCGAGTCCACAGCGCAACGCCTACAGGCGGGTAAACCGGCACCAGCTACATTGCAACTGACGGCCCGCCATGCCGCCGGCTTTTTGCAGATTGAACTGAGTGATGACGGTAATGGCATTGATCTCGAAAACATCAAAAACCGCATTCTGGCGAAACAGCTGTCGACCGCCGAAGCCGTCCGCACCATGGATGAACAAGAGCTGCTGGCCTTTTTGTTTTTACCTGATTTTAGTCTGGCGCGACAAGTCAGTGCCCTTTCCGGCCGCGGAGTTGGTTTAGATGTGGTGCAGCACGAGATCACGCAACTCGGCGGCCAGATTGCGCTAAAAAACCGACCTGGGCAAGGTTGTACCTTTCAGTTAAAACTACCGGTCACGGTCTCGGTCGTGCGTTGTGTCATTTTCGAAGTCGGCACCGAAATGTACGCCATGCCATTACACCGGATTGAACAGATGCTGCGCCTGCCAAAAGAGCAGCTGGTGATTGTCGAAGGTCGGCCGCATTTCTGGTGGAATGGTGACGCCATCAGTATTTTATTGTTATCCCAGTTGCTTGGCCTGAAAGAAGGTCAACCGGATCCACTGGGGATGGGCGTGATGCTGTTTCAGGATCGAGACCAAAAAATAGCATTGTCGATTGAACGGTTCATCGGCGAGCAAAGTCTGGTGGTGCTGCCGATGGACTCCAGATTGGGTCATTTATCAGCAGTGGCTGCTGGCGCAATTTTGTCTGACGGCACCCCGGTGCTCATTCTGGATACCGATGACTTGTTAACCACGGCTCATACTTTACTCAAACAAGGCCAGATTGGTCACCTGACAGACCATAGCTCGGCCGTTGCGGTTAAAAAAGTGCTGGTGGTGGATGACTCGTTAACAGTGCGGGAGCTTGAACGTAAGCTGCTGACCGGTAAAGGTTATCAGGTCACCGTTGCCGTTGATGGCCTGGAAGGCTGGTCAATGCTGCGCTCAGGCGCCTTTGATTTATTGGTGACTGACATCGATATGCCACGGATGAATGGCATTGAATTGGTCAAATTGGTGCGGGCCGACGCCAGGCTGTATAACCTGCCGGTGATTATTGTCTCCTACAAAGATCGGGCCGAGGATCAACAATTGGGCTTGGATGCCGGGGCAGATTATTATCTGGCAAAATCAAGCTTTCATGACGAATCATTATATGAAGCCGTGCACAGACTAATAGGAGCATCCGGTTTATGAAGCTTGGCATTATCGGCGCCGTTGAATCGACCGCCTTGCTCAAGGCGCTGCAAACAAAACATCAGCTCTGCTGGGTGGTTGCCGATCCGGCGCAAGCCTTGTTACAGCAAAAAAAAATGCCGGTCGATTTGCTGCTGGTTGAAATACAACCGCTGTTTTTAACCGAATCCATTGTGCTGCTGCGCCAGAGTTTTCATTGCCCACTGGTGCTGTTTTCCACCGATGGCACCGACCATACCCAACTGGTATTTAAAGCTTTTGGCTTGGGTGCCAATGATTACATCGCCCTGAATGAACAAACCACCGCCGAACTGCTGTTACGTAAAATTCAGCAGCAACTGCTACTGCTGAAACCGGCAACCACCCCAAAAATCCGCCAGGTAGCCGCTGACAAGCAGCTCACCGTCGTCGCGATTGGCGCTTCAACCGGCGGTCCGGCGTCCCTCAATGAATTGATCAAAGCCCTGCCAGCGGATTTTCCAGCAGCTATAGTGATAGTTCAGCACTTGGATGGTAAGTTCAGCTCAGGGATGGCCAGCTGGCTCGGGCAAGAGGCATCAATGAAGGTACAGTTAGCAACCGCCGGCGAACTGCTGAAATCCGGCACTGTTTATCTGGCAGCTGCCGATCAACATCTGCATTTATCAGCACAAGGCGAGTTTTACTATTCCGACACGCCATCACCTAGCCTGTTTAAACCTTCAATTGACGTGTTCTTTGAGAGTCTGGTGTGCAACTGGTCTGGCACTGCCATCGGCATTTTGTTAACCGGCATGGGATTTGATGGCGCCACCGGCTTAAAAAAAATGAAAGATAAAGGCTGGTTTACCATTGCGCAAGACCAGGCCAGCAGCGCTGTTTATGGGATGCCCAAAGCGGCCGTGCATTTAAATGCGGTGACTGAAGTATTACCCCTTGATCGCATCGCTGAGCGACTGATCAAATTGTGCTGATATTTGATTAACTTAAGAAGGATTCAATTTTGCCAACGGATCACTTATCCCCACCCTCTTTTCTCGACTATAGCCAGAATGCCATGGTCCTGTTAATTGATGATCAGGCGTTGGTCGGCGAAGTTATTCGCCGGATCTTGCTGCCGGAAGAAGGCATCGATTTTCACTTTTGTTCCGATCCGGACAAGGCACTGGACGCAGCACTGACCATCAAGCCAACAGTGATTTTGCAGGATCTGATTATGCCAGGCGTGGATGGTCTGGATTTGGTAAAACAGTATCGTGCACATGACAGCTTGCGCGAGATCCCGATTATTGTGTTGTCGGCCAAAGACGACGCCAAAGTCAAAAGTATGGCGTTTGAAATGGGCGCCAATGACTATCTGGTGAAATTACCGGATGCACTGGAATTGGTCGCGCGGATCAAATATCACTCCAAAGCTTATATCGCCCTGCGCCAACGGGATGAAATCAACCGGGCGCTCAGAAACAGTCAACAACAGTTGCAGGCCAGTAATCTGGCGCTGGAACGATTGATGCGCTCCGACAGCCTGACAGGTTTATCAAACCGGCGCCATTTTGATGAACATCTGGAAATTGAATGGAAAAAAGCCATCAGAGATCAGTTGCCACTGTCGCTGCTGATGATCGATGTCGACTTTTTTAAAGTCTTTAATGATACTTTTGGTCATGTTGAAGGTGACTGGGCGCTGCAAAAAGTGGCGAAAGTCATTCAGCACAGTAGTACCAGGCCTGGCGATCTGGCCGCCCGGTATGGCGGGGAAGAGTTTTGTCTGGTGTTGCCAAACACCGCACTGGATGGCGCTTGTTTTCTGGCCGAAAAAATCAGGTTAGGTGTTGAAGCTTTAACCATTCAACACGTCACACCGACCAGCGGCGCTGTGGTCACAGTATCGATTGGTATTGCATCGATGATCCCAGTCAATCAGATCGAACCGGTGCAGGTGGTAAAAATGGCAGATCAGGCTTTATATGCGGCAAAGCAGGCCGGCAGAAACCGGCATTGTACCCTTACCGCAGAAGAGTATCAGACCGGAATTGGTGTGAAGTAATTTTTACCATCGCAGTCGACAGCCGCTGTCGCTCACATGACTGCAATACCCCTTGCTTCCTGCTGCATTAAGATGAAAAAGCCCTCCGAAGAGGGCTTAGATTCTAATCATTGTTGGTTTTAACCAAGGCTGCTTAGAAGTTGTAACGAACTGTCAAATCCACACTGCGTGGTGTTTGGAAGTCGGTTGGTGTTTTGAAGTTCAGGTTCTGACGAGTAACGGCACGATCGTAATCACCTGTTTCATTGTATTTCACCACTTCCTGCGTATTAAACAAGTTGTAGACAGTGGCTTGTAACGTCAGCTTATTATCAGCCCATTCCGGGATGTAGCTAACCGACATACCAACGTCTTTGGTCCATGGTGTACGGCCTTCCTGACCACGGGTGGTCGGTTGGCTGACGCCTTGGGCATTCATGCAATAAAATGCGGAAGGACCATAGTTGTTCAAGCCCGCCGCATCGACCCCCAAACCACTTAATGGTACATAACCGTTACAGTTCACCGGACGGCCTGAAGCGATATTCAGGTTGGCCGATACCATAATTTCATCCGTCACATCATAACCACCGTAAATTTTCAGGGTATGGCGACGATCGTTTGGCAGATAACCATCAGTATTGGTCTGGAACCGCTCGTGGTCGAAGTCCTGAGTTAAACCAGCATCATTTTGTTCCAGCGTCGAGTTGACGTAACCTTCAATGTTACCTTCACTTTTCGCTAAGGTATAAGAAGCGTTCAGATACCAGCCATCTTGTTTATCACGGCTGACGCTGAATTCCAGTGCATTGTAAGTACGGTCATACTCTGGCAATTTCATATAGCTGTTAGGAATAACCGACTCCACCAGGTTACCGTCGCCATTGACATCTACCATCAGCTTAAAATCACGACCTGGGTTCATAATGATACAACCGGCCATGCTATGGTAATCAAAGTTGTCATAACCCTGATCTTCAGCCCAGTCGATAAACGGTTGGTGCGAACAGTAGTCGTCCATCCCGTCCTGAACTTTCCGGGTGACAAACTTCACACCACCGCTCCAGGCGTCGATTAAATCGGTTTGGTAACCAAGAATTAATTCATCCTGGTGCATTGGTTTTAAGTCGGTCACAGCGATGGTACCAGGATTGGCGGCGACCCGCGGCGCTGCCGTAAAGGAGCCAATTTCAGTGCCTAACTTCACTGGCGCACCGGTTTTCGGATCCATCTGACCATCAAACAGCCAATAACGGGTGTCAAACCACTCCAGACCCGCAGCACGAATGTTGGTATTTGCCGGTACCGGAATATAATAACGGCCTACAGTACCGTACACTTTTTGACTGGAATCGCCATTGACATCCCACGAGAAGCCTAAGCGTGGTGCCACGTTGTTTTTCGCTTCGACAAACTTCTCGCCGCTGGCGTTGGTATTGCTGAAACCTTCTGAACGTAAACCGCCGTAGAGCATCACATTGTCAGTGATCTGCCAGCTATCTTCGATATAAAAAGCTTCTTGTTCTACTTCATATTCAGCAGAACCAGAACCGGCATCCCAGGTCCGGACAAACTCAGTGCCTGGCGTTAAGCGCACACCATTGACTGTTGAACCCGAAGCGCCCACCCGGTAATAGCGGTAGTAATAGTTATTGTGGCCAACGCCGGTATACACGGTACCCGCTTTCCCTGAAGTCCAGGTATCCAAATCCAGACCGGCACGGATGGTATGGTCACCTAAACGATATTCAGCATCTAACCGATAGGCCAAACGTTCATCGGTATCCGGACCAAAAGTGGTATCACGAAGAGTCGCCTGTTGTTGGTTCCAGCAACCTTTGTAATCCAAGGACGGGTTGGTCCGGCCGTCCCACACCCGTGGACATTCCCAACCGTCTAAACGGTCTGGTGTGGTATAAATTTCGTTTTTAATCGAGCCAACAGTGGCCGAGATATTAAATTCGTCAGTGATAATACCGGTATATTTACCGATGAGAATATTACCACCCTTATGGAAAATCCGGTCGTTGGTCACTGTACCGTGATAACCGGTATGTGATTCGTTGACAGGTTTAATGTAGTCGATCCGATTTTCTTCAGTTTTATTACGTAAACCAGTAAATTCAACGATGTGATGCTCATTGATATTCCAGTCAATTTTCAACAACGCTATGGGTGAATCCATAGTTTCATTAAAGGTATTGCGGCCGCTGTTACCATTGTCATAATCGTTTTCTTCGTTATCATTCGCTTCGATCATCCCGTAGATAAACAACGTATCTTCGATCAGCGGACCACCACCTTGTACCACTAGTGAGCGGTTGTCGCGATCGTCCGACGAACGGAAGGTCTGATAAGCTTTAACCGCAGGGTCATAAGAATATGAATCTTTAGCTGACGCGCGCAATGATTTTGGCTTCAGATAAAGTGAACTACCAAATTCCCAGTTATTCGTACCTTTTTTACTAACAACGTTAACTACACCGCCCAAAGAACGGCCATATTCAGCACCATAACCACCGGTTTTGACCTGTTGCTGGGCAATCGCATCAAATGGCAGGGCAGCAAATTCCGTCAATGTACGGGTGTTGGTAATATCAAAACCGTTCAGGTAATAACCGTTTTCAGCAACGGACGCGCCACCAAATGACGCCAGATTACCAAAACCAGAATCACCGGCAACAGTACCAGGAGCTAACAATGCAACAGCGGTCAGGTTACGGCCAACCGGTAACATTTCCAGCTGATCAGCAGTAAATACAGTGGTCGATTCCACCGAAGTGACGTCGATTGCCGAAATACGGTTACCAGTCACGGTAATGACTTCAGTACTGCCATCATCAAAAGAAACAGCTGAACCGGTACCGATAGCAACGGTGATATCGCGGGTCTGACCATCGCTGGTCACTTTGTATTTACCGGTCGGCAAAGTAGCAAAACGGTAACGACCGCTGCTGTCAACAGTCACCTGACGTGTCAGGCCGGTATCAGCACTGACCACGGTTACCGTCGAGCCGGCTTTCGCCTGACCATAAACCGAACCTGAAGAGTTGTCGGCAAAAGCTGGGGTAGCAAAACAAAAGCCAACCGCCAGCGCAATGGCGGAGAGCTTTACTGGAAGATTCTTGTGCATATTGATTCCTGGATTTTTTAGTTGCTTTTATGTCTCATCAATCTGACTTTGTTTCTGTCTCGCCGCAAAGTTCCGATCAATGGCCTTATTGTTACACCACGGTGAATTACGCTAAAAAACACCGACCGTGCACGAAACATACAGTTACACAAAACCACAGCAGATCACAAAATATTTCCTATCCCATATTGGAATAGGATATAAAAAATTTTCGTTTTTTTGTTATAACCAAAAAAATTCATCCAAAAAAAATATTCATAAGCATGAAAAATATAGATTAAATGCGAAAAGGCGCGGGAAACAGCGATACAGGCAGATGTCATCAACAGAAAAATCGAAACCAATCGAAAGATATCAAGGTGTTGCACATAAGTAACAAAATGTTACATAGATCCGTGAAATTGATGTAGAAACAACGATGATATCTGACTAAATAATTGAAACAGCAGCCAACCTCCTATGCACCAAATGGGGTATTGTGATGCGCTATAAAGTTGCAACGAATAACAGCGCGCTCATTTTTTAATAGTCGTGCATTAAATTGGCGCAGATCAGACTTCAGCATGAAAGCTGTTGCACTTTTATAGACAAGGCACCGAACAAATCAGATTTTGGCAGAAGGAGAAAGTTGGAGCAGACACAGCACTTCGGCATGGGTTGTATGCGGAAACAAATCAAAAAGCTGTACTTTTCGAAGTTGATATTCCGTAAGCAAGGCTAAATCGCTACTTAAAGTTTGTGGGTTGCAGCTGGAATAGAGTAACCAGCCAGGTTGAAGCCTGGCAACAGTGGCGCATAATTCCGGCCCCAAGCCCCTTCTTGGCGGGTTGACGACTAACAAATCAGGTCGCTGCTGCTGGGCTTTGGCAAAAGCTGCAGCATCGAGCGCCTGAAATTGAAAATTGTCCAGACCCAGCTCTGCCGCCGACAAGCTAGCACAGGCGATGGCAGACTCAGAGATTTCGATCCCCGTGAGCGTTCTGCCCGGTGCCGCCAGATGTAAGGCAAAACCGCCAACACCGCAGAACAAATCCCAAATCTGTACCAAAGGTAATTCAGCGGTCCAGTCTCTGGCGGTCTGATATAACTTGGCTGCCAATACCGGGTTGGTTTGGAAGAAACTTTGCGGCTGAATATACATCGGTACATCGTTCAGCATTTCCGGCAACATCGATTGACGGGTCAGCAAAATTTCAACATCGCCTTCAAGCACGGCTTTATGCTCAGGCTGCAGATTGACCGAGCAAACAAAAAGTTGTGGCCATTGTTGCAATAAGGACGGTAAATGCTTGCGCATCGCGGCCACACAGTTTTGCGATCGCATCACAAAACGTAGCATCCACTGACCGGTGGCGCTGCTACGGGTCAGCAGCACAAACTTGAGCTCACCTTTTTTCGTGGTCACATCATAGGGCTGCAAGCCAGCCAGCTGAATAAAGGCCGTGATCTGGGCAAAAGCCTGGATAAACTCTGTGGGATAAAGCGGACAAGCGGTTAAATCGATGGATTGCTGCTGATGATTCACAATCCCGAGCACCGGGTTTGCCGCCGTGCCCATCACCACCATTTTGGCTTTATTGCGAAAATGCATTTCAGCACTGGCTTCTGGCGGCAGCACCACGGTATCTTGCAACGATGGAAGCAATCTGAGCAATTGCTGCTGTTTCTCATCAAGCTGCGCGCTGTAGGGAGTAGCGAGTAACTGACAGGAGCGGCATTGATCAGCAGCGAAATATTGACACAGCATCGGATATCCAGATTGGTAAAAACAACACTCAGATTCTAGCAAATAGCCATGTCCAGGCGTAATAGTTCGGCAAAGTTGGCCTTACTTGAATGCCTAATCAGCCACATGCTATCGCCTGAAACAACAAAGCCCCACACTTTCGTGCGGGGCTTTGTTGATGTATGTGGCGGAGAGAGAGGGATTCGAACCCTCGTTAGGGATTAACCTAAACACACTTTCCAGGCGTGCGCCTTCAGCCACTCAGCCATCTCTCCGGAACTTGCTTGCGCAAGCGCGGCTATACTAGGTAAATTCACCGCACCACGCAACAACAAATTGCAATAACGTGGCTTTTCGCTGCTATTTTCAGCAAAGCCGCTATTTTAACAATTAAGCGTTACCTTTGACCGCAACTCTGTTGGTTTTGGCAAAACTGAGCATCCGATCCAGTGGCAATAACGCCCGCTCGCGCAAAGCGCCGTCGACAAAAATCTCGTGGCCGCTGGCATCCGTTAACGCTTCTTCAATCGCCTTCAGACCGTTCATCGCCATCCACGGGCAATGAGCACAGCTGCGGCACGTTGCGCCGTTACCGCCGGTTGGAGCCTCGATAAAGGTCTTATCGGGCATCGCTTGTTGCATCTTGTAGAAAATGCCTTTGTCGGTCGCCACAATAAACATCTCGTTCGGCATGGTCTGGCTGGCTTTAATCAGTTGACTGGTTGAGCCAACCGCATCCGCTAAATCGACAACTGCGGCCGGCGATTCCGGATGCACCAGCACAGCAGCTTGTGGGTACTGCTTTTTAAGCTCGATCAGCGCACTGGCTTTAAACTCGTCGTGGACGATACAGGCGCCCTGCCATAACAACATGTCGGCACCGGTTTGCTTTTGCACATAAGCGCCTAAATGGCGATCCGGGCCCCACAGAATCTTTTTGCCTTCGCTGTCTAAGTGCTCAATCACATCTAACGCAATTGACGACGTCACGACCCAATCGGCACGCGCTTTTACTGCGGCTGAGGTATTAGCATAAACGACGACCACGCGGTCTGGATGCGCGTCACAGAAGGCTGTAAACTCATCAGCCGGACAGCCTAAATCCAGCGAACATGTCGCTTCCAGCGTCGGCATCAGCACAGTTTTTTCAGGAGTCAGGATCTTTGCCGTTTCGCCCATGAATTTCACACCGGCGACAATCAGCGTCTTGGCGGAGTGCTGGTTGCCAAAACGGGCCATTTCCAGCGAGTCAGAGACACAACCGCCGGTTTCTTCAGCCAAGGCCTGAATTTCCGGATCGGTATAATAGTGGGCGACCAACACCGCATCTTGTTGCTTTAATAATTGTTTAATACGGGTTCTATAGGCTTGTTTGTCGTCAGCGCTTAATGGCAACGGCTTTTTCGGGAAGACATATTCAAGTTCATTAAACTGCATTGCTTGATTCATGCTGACCATCCAACAATCTAGGGGTGGCGCATTATACACGGGTTTTCGAAGGAGAAAAACTATCGGAGAAAGTGGTGGGTCATGATGGATTTGAACCATCGACCAACGGATTAAAAGTCCGCTGCTCTACCAGCTGAGCTAATGACCCCAAACGGGATGTCGAGAAAGTGGTGGGTCATGATGGATTTGAACCATCGACCAACGGATTAAAAGTCCGCTGCTCTACCAGCTGAGCTAATGACCCAAACGATAGGACTGAACTGGTGGGTCATGATGAATTCGAATCATCGACCAACGGATTAAAAGTCCGCTGCTCTACCAGCTGAGCTAATGACCCAGTTCAATCTATTGTTTGCGCGAAAGTGGTGGGCCATGATGAATTCGAATCATCGACCAACGGATTAAAAGTCCGCTGCTCTACCAGCTGAGCTAATGGCCCCTGTCGCGGAGGCATATCTTACTTATTTACACGCCCAGTGCAACCAAAATCTGCCAAAAACGCCATTTAGCACTGCTGACTGCTTAAAATGCCAGCAAAAAAAATCAAGTTGTTGCTTAATCGAACAATAATGAACTGTCGTGAGGACAAAGCAATCAGCCCTATAAGTTTCCCCGATATAGAAAATTTCGACAACCTCGAGGCTTGCGCTGCATATCTGAACTAAAAATTTGCTGCAGCCAACTTAAGGACGGCCATAAAATCTAGGCAAAAAAAACCGCCTTTCGGCGGTTTCTTTCGAAAACAACAATCACATTGTTTCCAGCTTTTTCCGGGCTTTTGCTGCAGGTTTTGATTTAGGGAAGCTTTTAATGAGTTGATTGTAAAAACGCTTCGCTGCAACTAAATCGTTTTGTTTCTCAGCGACCATACCGAGCTTTTCTAAAGCATCAGGTACACGAGAAGAATTTGGATACTGTTTGACGACACGTTCAAAGTGAGTTTGCGCCTTTGGAAAATCAGACTTTTGATAATAAAGCTGTCCCAACCAATAGTGCGAATTTGACGTGTATTCTGAATTTGGGTAATTTTCGATAAAACTTTCAAACGCTGGGATAGCTGCGGCGTAGTTATTATCTTTAATCACGAAGTTGATTGCTTGCTCGTACGCTTGGCCTTCGCTCATCGTCGATGTCGCCGAAGCACCAGCTTGTGTAGCAGCCGCTTCCGAAGCTGCAACCTGATCGGCTGCAACTACGGCGGCGGGATTGCCCGCAGGAACAGAAGCTTGAGGTTCAACAGATGCTGGCGCATTTGACTGCACTGCACCACCTGTAGAACTCTGGCCACCTAACCGGCGGTCAATTTCCTGATAGATATCGCGCTGTTGCTGCAATATCTCTTCTAATTTGTGATTGTGCACTTCTGTGGTACCGCGCAATTCGCTGACTTCATCAAGTAAAGTCTGCAATTGCTGCTGCATCTCAAGCTGGGCAGATGCCCTGGCTTCCACGACACGTTCCAATGCAGCGAGCCGTTCTTCGACAGAACCGGCCCGCGCACTGTTTTGTGCACCGAAAGTTTTATTGCTGCTACGGCTTAAATCGGCGACTGGCGCCGGATTCGCTAATACTGCAATGCTGATCAGCGATAATGCTGTAATCAGTGACTTCTTAACGTCCATGCACACTCACAAAATCAGATTAGTATACTAAAACTGCACGACGGTTTTTAGCAAACGCATCTTCAGTGTTACCAGCGTCAACTGGTTTTTCTTCGCCGTAGCTAACTACAGACAGCTGACCAGCAGCAACACCCAGGTTTGCCAGGTAGCTTTGAACTGATTGAGCACGACGCTCGCCCAGTGCAATGTTGTACTCTGGAGTACCGCGAGCGTCAGTGTGACCTTCAACAGTTACAGAGATAGTCGTGCGAGCACGCAGGAAAGCAGCGTGAGCATCCAGAACTGAAGCGAATTCAGAACGGATTGTTGACTTGTCGAAGTCGAAGTAAATAGTGTTTTGCTGACGCAGGGCTTCTAATTGCTGACGCAGTTGTTCTGCATCGCTCATGCCTTGGTCAACAGCTTGTACTGGCTGGTTTGCTACTTCGTTAGAAGCACCGGCGTCAGTGTCATTGTTAGAGCTACATGCAGCTAAAGTCAGCACTGGCACTGCTACTAACAAACCTTTTAAAACTTTATTTAAGTTCATGATTTTTCCTTAGTAAAACGATTAACCAAATTTTTGTATTTTATAAAAACGGCGACCAGGCTGGCGATTTTACCCGACCATTCACTGCTGGTAACCTAGCTTTAAAGCGACCATCCATGGACACCAGTGCCAGTACTTGTGACGAACCGTGCAAAGTACTATAAATTATCATTGAGCCGTTAGGCGCAATGCTTGGTGACTCATCCAAATAAGTGCGAGTCAGCACTTGCATTTGACGGGTAGTCCTATCCATGCGCGCAATATTATACTGACCGTTGGTCCGGTTTACCATAACAATTGCTTGCCCGTTAGGAGTAAATTTACCCGCTAAATTCTGTTCACCATCAAAAGTAACACGAGTTGTTGCTTTTGTGTTGATATCTACAGTATAAAGTTGCGGATTTCCGCCACGTTCAGATGTAAAAAGTACTGTCTGACTATCTGGTGCCCAATTCGGTTCGGTATCAATTGCGCGATGATTCGTCAGTTTATTCAGTGATTTTGACGCAATATCCATCACGTATATTTCAGTATTGCCATCTTTTGACAATGTCATCGCCATTTTCCGACCATCTGGTGACCAGACCGGTGCACTGTTAATACCTTTAAATGAGGTCAGAATACTACGGCGAGCGGTATAAACATCCTGAATATAAATCTGCGATTGTTTACGTTCAAATGTCACGTAAGCCAGTTTGGTACCATCCGGCGACCAGGTTGGCGACATTAAAGGTTCTTTTGAACGCAGCAGAACTTGCTCATTTTCACCATCATAATCGGCAACAACTAACTGATAACGATACTCTTGTTTATCTCTTACTAATACATAAGCTATTTTGGTTGAAAAAGCACCACGTTCGCCAGTTAATTTTTCATAAATAACATCGCTGACCCGATGCGCATATTGCCGGAACAATTTACCAGCGATGGTAATTTCACTGGAATGCAGAATATGATTTGCCCCTGCGACCATACGGCCAGCAGAATTCATCATTGGCTGACCAACACCGCCATTGGCTTTTACTACGTCGACCAGCTCATAATTAATCGTGTAACGATCAAGGCCAACTTCTTTCACTGTCCCCATAACAACTGCTTCAATACCGGTTTTTGCCCAGGCAGCCGCATTAAATTGGCTGCTGTTTTGTGGCTGTTGCGGCATCCGCATCACATTCACCGGATTAAATTTACCGCTACGCATTAAGTCGGCAGCGACAATCTGGCTTATGTTTTGTGTCGGTTGATTCTGGCCGACAAAAGTAAATGGAACAATTGCGATCGGCCGCGCCGAATCCACACCTTCAGTAATCACAATTTCGAGCGAGGCTTTTGCTTGTAACGCAACCACTGCCAAGGCGAAAATTGCTGTTTTTCCGATCCACTTCAATATCATTGTCATCAGGTCTCTGTTTATTTTTTAAATGGTAACGTCAATTGTCTGAATTCGGCATTTAAATCCGGATCTTCAGGCATTGGAAAACGCCCTACCCTGTTGATTGCATTGACCGCGGCATTACACACACCGGCATCGCCACCTACAACATTCATATTAATTACAAACCCATTACTGGCCAGACTCAGCGAAATGACACACTCTTTACCGTTCATTGTGTCATCAGTAAACCAGTTTTGGCGAACTCGTTCAACAATCATGGCAACATGTCGCTGCTTTTCAGTCAGTTGTTGCCCTTGCCGTGCTGCCCGACGAGCTTCGTCCGCTTCTTCAGCCAACTCGTCTTCCATCAACTGTTCTTCGGCCTGGCGCTCAAGTTCTTGCTGTCGCTTTTTATCTTCAGCTTTCTTTTTCTTTAACTCGTCAGCTTTTTTCTTTTTCAGCTCATCGGCTTTTTTCTTTTTTAATTCGTCAGCTTTTTTCTTCTTCGCTAACTCATCTTTCTTTTTCTTTTCCTGTTTGGCTTTGTCGTCAGCCTTTTTCTTCTCTAATTCTTTCTTCTTTTCCGTTTCTTTTTTCTTTTTCAGCGCAACATCGGCTTCGCGCTTCTTTTTCACTTCCGCTTCTTTTTCAGCCTGCAGTTTTTTTACTTCTTCCTGCTTTTTCTGCAAATCTTCTTTTGGTTCTTCCTTTTCAGGCGGTTCTTTCACCGGTTCTTCTTTTTTCGGCTCAGGTTTTTTCTTGGTTGCTTTTTCCGCTTCTTTTAACTCCGGATTTTCAACCACACTGGCCATCAACGGCGCATTGCTCGCAGCATACAGCGGGACAATGATCACTTCGTTGTCATCAAAAAAACTGAAATTGACTAACATCGCTACAATCAGCAGTACATGCGCACCACCAGAGAGTTGCAGCGCTTTTTTAAACGCTGGATCCATTTATTTGGACTCCACGTCTTCTGTCATCAGACCAACCGCCGGCGCTCCGGCTTCTTTTAATAAATTCAGCAATAAGATGATTGAATCATAAGTCACCCGACCATCACCTTTAATAATCACCTGAGTACCAGGCTCGATGGTCAGCGAATCAGTGACTTCAGCCTGCAATTGCTCGGCATTAAACGGGCCTTTGTTGACGCCGTCTTTTTCAAAATAATACAAACCAGCTTCATCGACGGTCGCAACGATCGGCGTTTTGCCGTCTTTGACTTGCTCAATAGGTTCTGCTTTGGATTTAGGTAACTCAACTTTAACGCCCTGAGTAATGATCGGTGTGGTCACCATAAAGATAATCAACAGCACCAACATCACGTCGATATAAGGTACGACGTTAATTTCAGCGACCATCCGGCGTTTTTTGCGCACGTACATTATTGACCGTCTCCACCGCTAACTGCCTGACGATGCAGAATGTTCGAAAACTCTTCGACAAAGTTGGCATAAGCATTTTCGAGTTGTTCAACCCGGTGCGAAAATCTGTTGTAGGCGATAACAGCTGGAATTGCTGCGAATAAACCAATGGCCGTTGCGATCAGCGCTTCGGCAATACCAGGCGCGACCATCGCTAATGTGGCTTGTTGCACCGCACCCAATGCAATAAATGAGGTCATGATGCCCCAAACGGTACCAAACAAGCCGATGTATGGGCTGATAGACCCAACAGTTGCCAGAAAAGGTAAATGCATTTCAAGTCGTTCAACTTCACGCGACAGACACACCCGCATTGCTCTTTGGGTGCCTTCCATCACCGCGCTTGGCTGACGGGCGTTGGTTTTGTGCAGACGGGCGAATTCTTTAAAACCTGCTTTAAATAACGATTCCATGCCGCTGACGTTGGCACGGGCACTGACTTCGTTGTACAGCTTAGATAAATCAACACCAGACCAGAACCGATCTTCAAACTTGCGGGTATCTTCAGTGGCTTCTTTTAACGCTTTGCTGCGCTGGATGATCATGGCCCAGGACACAATGGATGCGGCGCTGAGGATGAGCATCACGCACATCACCGGAATACTGGCGCCAAGAATAAGGTGTAAAATTGAAAGTTGACCAGTCACCTGCACGTACCTCTGAAAAAAAGCTGAAATAAAACTACCTATTTGGGCGCTATGATATTGGAGCAAGCTGACTAACTCAACAGCGCATCATCCGCAATTGCAAAAATAGTTCCAAATGTGCGCGGATCTGATGCCAAACCCAATGAATGGAGACCTACACTCGGTAAAAGTTCACTTTTTACGATGAATCACCGAGATTCAACGACAAAGAGTCAAAAGCCGCACTTGCGCATGTTAATCATGAAAAAAATAATCTCAAATATTCATAATATGTTCATCTTGAGAGGCTAGGAGCCTTTAAAATATTGGCTTACATTAAGATGCCACTTGATATTCACTAAAGATGAATTAATATTCGCATTATTTTTTCTAATGAATTTGGTCAATTTTTCTCGTTTGAAGTAAATAGTCTAATTCCCTAGAATGCGCCCGTGTTCTGAGCTAGCGCAACGGTGTGACCCGAGGGTGTTTCACTGTAGTAAAGATCACAGATTAGTTGGATTTGTCTTCGGATTGAGTCGGGCTAGTCAAACATGTTCCCTGGATTTTTGAAGTTCTACTTCAACTTGTTGCATTCGCCCGCTGCTTAAGCGGGCTTTTTTTTGCCTGTAACAAACTGAAATACAACAAAAAGGCAGCCTGAGCTGCCTGTCATAGCAAAGTTCAAAGCTGATTAATCTTCTTTGGTTGCCGGCAAATCGAAACCAAAATGCTTGTAAGCGTGCGGTGAGGCGATCCGCCCTCTTGGGGTGCGCTGGATAAAACCTTGCTGAATTAAAAAGGGTTCTATCACATCTTCAATAGTATCTTTTTCTTCGCCAATCGCCGCCGCCAGGTTATCAAGTCCGACCGGTCCACCCATAAATTTTTCGATAATGGTCAGCAATAACTTGCGATCCATGTAATCAAAACCCTGCGCATCGACATCGACCATCAACAGCGCCTGATTGGCGACGTCCATCGACACTTCACCATTGGATTTAACCTGGGCAAAATCGCGCACCCGGCGCAACAGCCGATTGGCGATCCGTGGTGTACCCCGCGAACGTCGGGCAATTTCAGTCGCAGCAGGTAATTCAAGCTGTAGATTCAGGAAATGCGCCGAGCGTAGAATGATTTGCGCCAGCTCTTCTACTTTGTAAAATTCCAGCCGCTGTACAATGCCAAACCGATCCCGCAATGGCGACGTTAAGGCGCCGGCTCGGGTGGTCGCACCGACTAAGGTAAATGGTGGTAAATCCAGTTTAATCGAACGCGCGGCCGGACCTTCGCCAATCATAATATCCAGTTGATAGTCTTCCATCGCCGGATAGAGGATCTCTTCAACCACTGGGCTTAGTCGATGAATTTCATCGATAAAGAGTACATCGTTGGGTTCAAGATTGGTTAAAAGCGCCGCTAAATCACCGGCTTTTTCCAGCACTGGCCCGGACGTTTGTTTGATATTGACGCCCATTTCATTGGCAACAATCATCGCCAGGGTGGTTTTACCCAAACCAGGCGGTCCGAAGATCAATAAATGATCCAGCGGCTCACCCCGCCCCCGTGCCGCTTCGATAAAAATCGCCATTTGCTCGCGGACATGGGTCTGCCCGGTGTAATCCGCCAACGATTTTGGCCGGATCGCCCTATCGATCACTTCATCTTCACGGCTGGCGCCGGGGGCAATTAAACGATCCGCTTCAATCATGGGCTACTCTCTGGAGTCGATGCTCTGAAAACTAAACTGAACACTATCAGGCTGGTGTTGCCAAGTTATCTGTAAATTAAATCACTGATTAAATCATTGATTTTAATGATGCTTTAATTAGTTGCTCGCTGGTTAAGCCAGCATGATACACCTTTTTCACCGCCAAAGCGGCTTGCGCCTGGCTATAGCCTAATGAAACTAACGCACTGATAGCATCGGATTCAGGCGTTTCTTTAAGTTGAAAGCTCTGCACTTCGTCATCACCCAAGACTAAGTGGTCAGTCACAGGTGTTGCAATTGACAAGCCCCAGTCTTTTAGACGGTCGCGCATTTCAACTAACAACCGCTCGGCAGTTTTTTTACCGACACCAGGAAGTTTTACCAAGGTGCTGATATCGTCGTGTTGTACACAACGCACAAACTGGCTGGCAGTTAAACCGGATAAAATCGTCAGCGCCATTTTGGGGCCAATGCCGTTGGCTTTAATCAGCTGGCGGAACAAACTGCGTTCGGTCGGATTGGCAAAGCCATAAAGTAATTGTGCATCTTCGCGCACGACAAAATGGGTATAGAGGGTAGTTTCCTGACCAACCGCTGGCAAAGTGTAAAAGCTGGTCAGCGGTAATTGCACTTCATAACCGACGCCACCGACTTCAATCAGCAGATCTGGCGCTTGTTTTTCGGCAATAATGCCACGGAGTCGACCAATCATTATTTTTCTACCTGCATATTCATGCGAATTAGTTGCATTTGGGTGGTGATGTTCCAGCAGTGTCGAAGCAGTTTTACCTTAAACGGCCACGTACCGTTTTACTAGCCTGCCCGGCCATGCTGATCAAACTTTGTTGGGTATGACCATGGCACAAAGCAACGGCCAATGCATCTGCGGCATCGGCCTGCGGGTTGGCCTGTAATTTCAACAAGGTACGCACCATATGCTGCACCTGAGTTTTATCGGCTGCGCCGGTGCCGACCACCGATTGTTTCACCTGACGCGCTGAATACTCGTAAACATCCAGTCCACCGACCTTTGCCGCAACGATGGCTGCGCCACGTGCCTGACCGAGTTTCAGCGCTGAGTCTGGATTGCGCGCCATAAACACCTGCTCAATCGCAAATACCGTGGGTTGCGTTTGTTCGATGATCTGACTCACGCCATCAAAAATTTGCTTCAGCCGATCCGGCATTTCGCCAAGCGTCATCCGGATACAGCCGCTGGCGACATATTCAAACTTCGAACCTTGCTGGCGGATCACACCATAACCGGTCAACCGGCTACCAGGGTCAATACCAAGAATTATGTTCAACCCTTATTCAACCAGCGCCATGACATCGTCGGCGATATCAGCATTGTGATAGACGTTTTGCACATCGTCAAAATCTTCTAACATATCAATGAGTTTAAAGAATTTAACCACAGTATCTGCGCCGATTTCAGCTTTGGTCGCAGGAACTAAACTGACTTCAGCATGTTCGGCCTGTAACCCTGCCCGAGCTAACGCCTCTTGTACATCAACAAAAGCCTCAGGCGTGGTTACCACTTCAAAGGAGCCATCGTCATGTGTGACAACATCATCGGCGCCCGCTTCCAGCGCTTGTTCCATCAGCAGATCTTCGCTGACCCCTGGCGCAAAACTTAATAATCCCTGGCGGGCGAACATATAGGATACCGAGCCATTGGTGCCTAGGTTGCCACCATATTTGGTAAAGGCGCTGCGCACATCGGCCACGGTTCTTTTATGGTTGTCAGTCAGGGTTTCGACAATAATCGCCACGCCATTTGGGCCATAACCTTCGTAGACCAGCTCTTCGAAATTCTCGCCGCCGCTGTCACCAGCACCACGTTTGACCGCCCGCTCAATCACATCACGCGACAAGTTGTTGACCAGCGCTTTGGCTATCGCCGTTCTTAGACGCGGGTTGCCATCCGGATCCGGCCCCTGCTTGGCTGAAACTGTCAATTCACGAATTAACTTAGTGAATATCTTCACTTTTTTGGCATCCTGACGCGCCTTGCGGTGCTTCATATTGGCCCATTTACTATGACCTGCCATGTTGTACTCCATCAAAATTCGAAACACTACGGTATCGGTGAAAATGCCTGAACCCGCAGATAAAAACGGCGACTATGATGTCGCCGCCTGAAAGCTAAAATGGCAGTGCATACTTCAGCACCACCAGCACCACCGCAGCGGCAGTGCTGTGTTAGTTTTAGTGCGCAGCGTCAGCTTTTACCACTACAGCAATGCCTAAATCCGCGAGTTGTTGCGGGTTGGCAAAACCTGGAGCATCAGTCAGCGGGCAAGCGGCAGTCGCCGTTTTTGGAAACGCCATCACGTCACGAATAGACGTGGCACCGGTCATCAACATCACTAAACGATCCAGACCGAACGCCAGACCAGCATGCGGTGGCGCGCCGTAACGTAAGGCTTCTAATAAGAAACCAAATTTTTCAGCCGCTTCTTCATCGCTGATCCCCAGCAACTGGAATACTTTGGCTTGTACTTCTGGCGTATGAATACGCACCGAGCCACCGCCTAATTCAGTGCCATTTAACACCATATCGTAGGCGTTAGAGAGTAACGAGCCCAATTCCAATGCACCGGTTTCCGTGGCTAAAAACGCAGCTGTATCCAGTGGTGAAGTAAACGGATGGTGCACCGCAGAAAAACTGCCATCATCGTTTTCTTCGAACATCGGGAAATCAATGACCCACAGCGGTTTCCAGCCTGGTTGCGTAATACCTAAATCTTCACCGATTTTTAAGCGCAGTGCGCCCATCGCTTCACACACCACTTTGGCGCGATCGGCACCAAAGAAAATCAGGTCGCCATTTTGTGCGCTGGTGCGGCTTAAAATTTCGCTGACGATATCGGCAGTTAAGAACTTAGCGACCGGTGATTGAATGCCTTCCAGGCTTTGCGTCACGTCATTTACTTTGAGCCAGGCCAAGCCTTTGGCACCATAAATGCCAACAAAAGCGGTGTAGGTGTCGATGTCTTTACGCGATACTTTTTCAGCGGCGCCTGGCACTTTCAGCGCCACAACACGACCTTTTGGATCGTTGGCCGGGCCTGAGAATACTTTAAAGTCGACTTCTTTTAATAAATCAGCTACGTCGACAAACTGCATCGGATTGCGTAAATCCGGTTTGTCTGAGCCGTATAAGCGCATCGCTTCTAAATAGGTCATTTGTGGCAAGGTGCCCAAATCAACGTCCAGCATCGATTTAAACATCGACACCACCATTTCTTCGGTGACCTGCATCACCTGAGGAGCGGTCATAAAGCTGGTTTCGATATCGATTTGGGTGAATTCAGGCTGACGATCGGCGCGTAAGTCTTCGTCGCGAAAACATTTGACGATCTGATAATAACGGTCCATGCCGCCCATCATCAGCAACTGCTTAAACAGCTGTGGTGATTGTGGTAATGCGAAAAACTGGCCTTTATGAGTGCGGCTTGGTACTAAATAATCACGCGCGCCTTCAGGGGTTGCTTTGGTCAGGATTGGCGTTTCGATATCTAAAAAGCCGTTGCTGTCCATAAAGTTACGGACAAAGCTGGTGACTTTAGCGCGGAATTTTAAGCGGTCGCTCATCAGCGGACGGCGGATATCTAAATAGCGGTATTTTAAGCGCTGCTCTTCGCTGTTGTTCTGATTAAAATCCAGCGGTAACGCTGGGGCTTTGTTCAGAATGGTTAAAGCTGAAGCGTAAATTTCCACTTCACCGGTGGCCATATCTTTATTAATTTGAGAATCAGGACGGGCCCGCACTTCGCCTTTGATCTGCACGCAAAATTCGTTGCGTAGTTCTGCAGCCGCAGCGAACATGTCGGTTAAATCTGGATCAAAAAACACCTGCACCAGACCTTCACGGTCGCGCAAGTCCACAAAAATCAGACCTCCGAGGTCACGACGACGGTTGATCCAACCGCACAGAGAAACTTGTTGCCCGACGTGTTGTGCGTTCAACAAACCGCAATAATGACTACGCATGCACTGATCCTTTCTACCGGTACTGAAACTTGACACTGAAAATGAGCGCCAATTATATAGAAAAGATGGTTAAAGTCACTGCCCTTCATCATCAAAGCGCAGATGTTGCGCCCTGACTAAAGCGGTAACAGCCTTTGCCCTGTTGTTTTGCCTGATACATCAGACTGTCGGCGGCTTTCATCATTTGCTGGCTATCAGTGCCATTATCCGGATACAAGGCGATGCCAATACTGGCGCCAACCTGCGCCGAACAGGCCGACAACTGCAGTGGCGTGGATAAATGCAGCAGAATTTTCTCGGCCACAATGGCCGCATCATCTTTATCGAGCATGGCTGTGAGCAATATCACAAACTCATCACCACCAAAACGCGCCACGGTGTCACTTTTACGCACACAATGATTCAATACATCGGCCACTTTAATCAGTAACTCATCGCCAACATGATGGCCAAAGCGGTCGTTTACCTCTTTAAAACCATCTAAATCTAAAAACAATAACGCCAGTTTTTCATGATGCCTGGCATGCTGATGCAGCGCCTGCGTCAGCCGTTCTTCCAGTAAATTGCGGTTGGCCAGTTTGGTTAAATCATCATGGGTCGCCATAAACCTCATTTTTTGCTCCATATCGCGGCGTAAACCTATTTCCCGGCGCAACGACATATTCCAGAAAAACACCAGCGCCAGCAAAAACACCCCGATTCCGACAATTTGCAGAATCAAATCAGCCACTTTGCCTTCATCGACACCCTGGCGGATTTCAACTGTAAACCAGCGATCGAGAATTTCCGAGCGATCGGCTTCGGTCAGGGTTTTTAAACCTTTATCGAGGATTTTCAACAGTTCCGGCCAGTCTTTACGCACGGCAAAGAGCGAAGGATAAGTTGGCATATCGGTGGGTAAGTGCATCCGTAGATTGCGGTTTTCGGTTTGGCGCAATGCCCGGCCGGACGATACCACGGTGTCCACCACAAAATCCGCTTCCCCCCGTTGCAGCGCTTTGAGACCTTCATCCAGGCTTTCCACATGTAATAACGCAATAGTTGGAAAATTCAGTTCGAAATACTTCGCAATTTGATACTCTTTCAGCACTGCAATCTTTTTTCCCTGAAGTTGTTTCAGCTGACTGATTTCAGCGGTGCTGTTGTGGCTAATCAGCGTCCACTGTAATGGCCAAAAATTAATGCTAAATGCGGCATATTTACGTCGCTCCGGCAGATCCGACATATTGGCAACGACGTCCAGTTGCCCATCACGAAAGGCTTGTTGCAAATCATCCCAATGCTGAAACGGCACCGCGACAAAATTGGTTCCCAGCCGTTGATTTAACTTATGTAGTACATCCTGCGTGACGCCGCTGAACTGGCCATTCTCATCAATAAATTCCATTGGCGCCCAATCGGCGAGTACCCCTACTTTTAATTGCGGGTGCTGGCTTAGCCAATCTTTTTCGGCGGTGGTTAAAGGAACTTGCTGCCGAAACTTGGCAAAATAGGCAAAGTCACTTTGGTTAATCCAGCGTTTTTCAACGGCCTCCAGTTGATCCTGAGTCAAAGCGGCAAAACCTTGGGCAATTTTATTGGCCAGCATGGTGTTCCCTTCACGCACCAAAGCATATAACGGGCTATTAAACCTTGGATAATCAAGCGCTTTATAGGTGTCACTCTGGGTAAGCAACAAGCGGTGCTGCATCACTAAATCTGAGCCAAAAAATCCGGCAATTTGTCTGCGCTCAACCGCAAACAACATTTCATCCAGCGTATTCACCTGTTGCAATACCAGATTGGGAAAATCGTTGCGCAGTTGCTGATAATAGCCGGCTGAAGTAAAAATCCCCACCGGTAGTTTGACATCGGCCAGGCTGGACACCGGCATATTTTTTGGGTAATAAAAAGACGAGCTGAAGTTATAAACCTGATAGGCCGATTGCAAATCGGTGCCGGACGACGGTTGCAGCGGATAGCCCATATGAATATCGACCCGCCCCTGGCTGAGGCTTTTAATGCCGGAACTACTGATATCCGGCACTATCGCAATTGGGGTCGCGGTTTTTTCCGACCACAAGGTCCACAAATCGACTAACAACCCTTGTGGCTGCCCGCTTGGGGATACGCCCATTAGCGGCTGATTGCCCACCGACAATGACAGCAGCAAAGAATCATCGGTACTGGCGCCGCTCAGCCAACGTCGTTGGAGCTTGTCGGTTAAATCAGCAGGTAATTGCTTTGCCCACTGCGCCAGTTTCGATGCAAGTTGCTCGTCCGATTTGCGCAAACCATAAGTGAGTTCAAGTTTATGCAAGGGTAACTTTTTAAACACCGGATACAGCTGATTCAGCCGTTCGAATTCCGGATAACGGGGGGTGAGCCGGTCCATGGTGACAAAAGCTTTAATCTGACCGGCCAGCGCTGCATCATACATCGCGGTGGTATTTTCGTAGGTTTTCAGCGTCAAACCCGGCTGTTTGCTGTTGATAGCTGCAATATTGCCGGAGTTTTTCACCACTCCGACAATGTGCGGAGCTAGCTGTGCCAGCGTGTTGACGTGCACTAAGTCACGATGTAAAAACACATTACTGTGCACATCCGTCACCAAACTCCCCATCAGGTATTTTTGCTGCCGCTCGGCAGTCACCGCCATGCCACCGATAATGTCGACTTGGCCGGAATCCAATAATTCCATGATATTCGCCCAGTCGACGGCCTGAAACTCAATCTCAATATTTTGCGCTTTGGCTAAAGTCCGCCACCAATCGACCACCAGGCCACCGGGTTGTTCCTGTTTGTCCAAATAGGTATATGGGTAGGTATCGTTGCTAATCGCAATTTTCAGCTTTGTTGGCGGCAACTGCGGATCTGCGGCCAAGGCAACAAAACCAGCGCTGAAGAACATGCAGCCCACTACAAACCAGGTCATCAACACACGCCATAACTTCATTGTGATACTCTTTCTGCAATGGATGAAAGCCAGCTATCAGCGGCGGTCACAATTTGCTACCTTGCAGTCGACACCTTTTCAGGGGGCAACTATCCAAGGAACAATTTTTCAAGGAACAACAATGTACTATCTCGGCTGCCCGATGTGGGCGAATCCACGCTGGCGCGACAGCCTTTTTAGCAATGACAGTCAGCCTGCCACTTTTTTATCCCAGTATGGTCGGTTTTTCAATGCTGTTGAAGGAAACACTACATTTTATGCCGCGCCATCACCACAAATGATCGCCCGCTGGGATCAGCAAAGTCCTGAAACATTCCGCTTTAACTTTAAAGTGCCAAAGTCAGTCAGCCATCAGTTTGCTGAACCAGCGGAACTGGAAAACTGGCTGAGGTTGATCCGGCCGCTACAACACAAAATTGGTTTTATTCATCTGCAGCTGCCGGCGAGTTTTGGCCCGGCACAGCTCCCTTATCTGTCGTCATTACTGCAACAAATACGAGCCGACTACCCCTGTGCTCTGGAAGTGCGCCATCCGGCGTTTTTCGATAAAGCACAGCAGCAACAGGCGTTACATCAGCAACTTCGAGCCACTCACACGGAGCGGTTATGTCTCGATAGCAGAGCTTTGTTCTCGGTGCCTGCGGATACCGCCGCACTGATCGATGCGCAGCAGAAAAAGCCACGGCTACCCGTACATGCCATAGCGCTCACTCTTCAGCCGGTGTTTCGCTTTATTGGACTGGACGATCTCGCAGCAAACCGGCCATTTTATCAGCCCTGGTTGCAGAAAATGCAGCAGTGGTGCAGTCAAGGTTGCACCCCTTACGCATTTTTTCACACGCCGGACAATGCGCAAGCACCCTTACTAGCGCGGCAGTTTGCGGCTGATTTTTTACAACTATCCGGCATATCCCATCCAGTCTTAGCTCCATGGCCTGTCTCGACCGTTGCATCACCAAAACCACAGCTGCAGCTATTTTAACTTTAGGCTGCCAACCCAACGGATAATCAGGCGACAGGGTTACGATGCTGCGATGAAATCGGTTAAACTAACGCATTATTGCCGCTCAGCCCTGATTTTATTATGCAAAAAGATTTTATTTACGCCGAGCCTTTGGCTCAGATCCAGGATTTCTGCTTTGACGCCACGGTCGCTGAAGTCTTTCCGGACATGATCCAGCGCTCGGTGCCGGGTTATCAAACCATAGTGCAAACCATCGGCAAACTGACGCAAAAGTACCAGCAGCCTGCAAGCCGTTATTATGACTTAGGCTGTTCGTTAGGCGCTGCCAGTCTCGCCATGCGCCGCCAACTGACGGATGCCGGAAGCCGGATTATCGCGATTGATAACAGCCCGGCGATGGTTGAGCGTTGTCAGCGCCACCTACAATCATTTCGCTCGGACGTGCCACTCGAAGTGTTACTTGCTGACATCCGTGACGTGGAAATTAATAACGCGGCTATTGTGGTGAGCAATTTCACCCTGCAATTTTTGCCAAAGCAACATCGGGATGAACTGGTGGCGCGGATTTATCAGGGATTAAAACCGGGTGGTATCTTTATTCTGTCAGAAAAAATTGTGCTGGATAACCCACAAACGCATGAATTACTGATTGATTTACATCATGATTTTAAACGCGCCAATGGCTACAGTGAACTGGAAATCAGCCAAAAACGCAGTGCGCTGGAAAATGTGATGTTGCCGGATACTATTGAGGAACATCAACAGCGCTTCCGGCAGGCCGGTTTTAGCAGCAGTGTGGTTTGGTTCCAGTGTTTTAATTTTTGCTCCATGGTCGCGATTAAAGAACCGGAGCCATCAGATGCTTGAATTTAATAAGTTTTACGGCGAAATCGCCCAAAACGCTTTGCATCAATGGTTAGAAGTGTTGCCGGCGCAATTGGCCAACTGGCGCAAAGAAGCACTGCACGGCGATTTTAAGCAGTGGCAAAAAGTCCTGGCTCACTTACCAAAAACTCAAACCACCGCCATCGAATTGACCGAACAGGTTAGTTTTGGTCATGCCGATGAACTGTCGGCAGGCGCCAAACAGCGATTAGAAGTGTTGCTGAAACAACTGATGCCGTGGCGCAAAGGCCCTTTTACGCTACACGGATTACAGATTGACACCGAATGGCGTTCGGACTGGAAATGGGATCGGGTGTTACCTCATTTGGCGCCATTGCAGCATCGGCTGGTGTTAGATGTCGGTTGTGGCAGCGGTTATCACTTATGGCGGATGCGCGGCGCTGGTGCCGAATTTGTGGTTGGCATTGATCCAAGTCAGTTGTTTTACGCCCAATTTGAAGCCATTAAGCATTTTAATCCGGATCCAAAGGTGCATTTAATTCCGATTGGTATCGACGAGATGCCGGAGTTAAAAGCCTTTGACACGGTATTTTCGATGGGTGTGCTCTATCACCGTAAATCACCGATCGACTTTTTACAGCAACTGAAAAACCAATTGCGCCCTGGTGGCCAGCTGGTACTGGAAACTTTGGTGGTCGAAGGCGATGCCACTACCGTGCTGGTGCCGGGTGAACGTTATGCCAAAATGCGCAATGTCTGGTTTATTCCAAGTTGTGACGCCTTATTGGGCTGGTTGCAACGCGTTGGGTTTAATGATGCCAAAGTGGTTGATTTAAATCAGACTTCACTCGATGAACAACGTAAAACCAACTGGATGGAAAATGAAAGTCTGGTTGATTTTCTCGACCCGACTGATCATAGTAAAACCATCGAAGGTTATCCGGCCCCATTGCGGGCGGTAATTATTGCAACTGCCTGATTGGCAGAAGGAGAATTATGCCGTACCGGCCAAAATCGACTCTGGAGCAATGGCGCATTTTGCAGGCCGTAGTCGATGCCGGCGGTTATTCTCAGGCGGCCGATTTACTCAATAAAAGCCAGTCCAGCCTGAATCATGCAGTGGCAAAACTGCAAAACCAACTTGGTGTCGAACTGCTGCAGGTAATTGGCCGCAAAGCCTTTTTAACCGAAGCCGGTGATGTGATGCTACGCCGCTCCCGTATTCTGACCCAGCAAATTGAAGACTTAGAGCTACTTGCCGCCAGTATTGATATGGGTTGGGAACCGGAAATCCGCATTGCGGTCGAGCTGGTGTACCCAAAAGAATTTTTATACCAGGCCTTGGCGCAATTTCATCCGCTGAGTCGCGGCAGCCGGATCCAAATTATCGACACCGTGATCACCGGCACCACCGAAGTCATTCTGGAAGGTAAAGCTGATTTAGTCATTGCCGCAACAGGGGTCATCCCACGCGGTTATTTGGGCGAGCCGATTTGTGTGGCTCATCTTATTCCGGTGATTGGTGCCGCGCACGCACTGGCGCAGCATAAACAGCTGGATTTAGATGAACTGAGTCAACATCTACAAATTGTGATCCGCGATACCGCCAGCAAACCAATGGAAGGCCCGGGCGGCTGGCTCAAAGCCGAGCAGCGCTGGACCGTTAGTAACTTTTATGAGGCGATTGAAATCATCAAAAGTGGTATTGGCTTTTGCTGGTTGCCCGAACATCTGGTAAAAAACCTGATTGCAGAAGGCGTTTTGCGCCGGTTGCCACTGACCCAAAGCTCGGAGCGACTGGCACCAATGTCACTGTTAACACCTAAAGAAGAAAAATTAGGGCCGGGTAGCCGGCAACTCCGTCAATTGATCCTTGCCATCCATGGCAAAACAGGAAGTCCGCTATGAGCACTCAACCAGAACTTAATAATTTAATGCAGCAATGTGCTGCCGATGCAGTGCAGTTTGCCTCAGAAGAATACCAAATCAACCTTGATTTCAATTTGGAAAGCTTGTCGCTGGTCGATACCATTTTAAGCCGGCTACATGAAGTCAATCGTCAACAACGCTTCAGTGACGAGCATATGTTTACCTTGTGTAATATTTACGCCGCTTATCTCGGACAGATTTTTATCAGTGTGGTTGGTGGCGAATGGATCCATCAAAAAGCCGATGAAACTGCACCTTATGTCAGTCTGAACTACAACAACCGCGAGTTTCCGCTGGCATCGTTGTGCTTTCACAAAATCACCAAAGACGTCCATTTAAGTGTGCGTGAATATATCAGTCAGGCGATGAGCAACGTGATGCAATAATGTCATGCGATCAGGTCATACCATAAAGTAAACTGCATCAGCCGAGCCTTAATCCTTTTGTCTGACGCCAGAACAGGGTAAAATGCGGCGGATTTTTTGACCCGTATTCATTTTGCCATCGAGGATTACCGTGAGCGAACAAAAAACTTCGTTAAGTTACAAAGATGCAGGCGTAGATATTGATGCTGGTGAGGCTTTAGTCGACCGGATCAAAGGTGCTGTTAAACGTACCACCCGCAAAGAAGTAATTGGTGGCCTCGGTGGTTTTGGCGCTATGTGTCAAATCCCAGCCGGTTATAAAGAACCAGTTCTGGTATCGGGCACTGACGGCGTCGGTACCAAGTTAAGACTGGCCATCGACTTAAATCGCCACGACAGCGTTGGCATCGATTTAGTCGCTATGTGCGTCAACGATATCGTGGTTCAGGGTGCTGAGCCATTGTTTTTCCTCGATTATTATGCCACCGGCAAATTAGATGTTGATGTAGCGGCCAGTGTGGTCAATGGCATCGCTGATGGTTGTGAACAATCTGGTTGTGCCCTGGTTGGCGGCGAAACCGCTGAAATGCCGGGCATGTACCATGCAGGCGACTACGACATCGCCGGTTTCTGCGTTGGTGTGGTTGAAAAAGCCGACATCATCGACGGTTCTAAAGTCAAAGCTGGTGATCAGATCATCGCGCTGGCTTCTTCAGGCCCGCACTCCAACGGTTTCTCTCTTATTCGTAAAATTATCGAAGTCAGCGGTCAAACTCCAGACGTGATGCTGGAAGGCAAAACCCTGGCCGACCATTTAATGGCGCCGACGCGCATTTATGTGAAAAACCTGCTGGCACTGATTAAAGCGGTTCCGGTACACGCGCTGTGTCATATCACTGGCGGTGGTTTCTGGGAAAATATCCCGCGGGTCTTACCTGAACAGACCAAAGCTGTTTGTAATGAACAAAGTTACCAGTGGCCAGCCGTGTTTGACTGGTTACAGCAACAAGGCAACGTCACCCGTCACGAAATGTACCGCACTTTTAACTGTGGCGTGGGAATGATTGTGGTGGTGAGTGCTGACAATCTGGCTCCGGCACTGAAATTCCTGCAGGACGCTGGCGAAACTGCCTGGCACCTGGGTGAAATTCAAGCAGCTGCTGAAGGCGAAGCACAGGTTGTGATCCCTGGCGTGAATGCTTAATTCCTTATGAAATCAATCGTTGTACTGATTTCAGGCAGTGGCTCAAATCTGCAGGCCATCATCGATGCTTGTGCGGCTGGCTTTATTGCCGGTCGCATCAGCGCCGTCATTTCCAATAAAACCGGGGTTTTTGGCTTGCAGCGCGCCGCAGAAGCGGATATTCCGGCTGTGGTACTCGACCATAAAGCGTACCCGGATCGGCAAAGTTATGATGCGGCATTGCTGCAGAGCATCGATAGTTTTCAGCCTGATTTAGTGGTATTGGCCGGTTTTATGCGCATCTTAACGCCTGAATTTGTCGGCCATTATCAGGGACGTTTATTAAATATTCACCCTTCGTTATTGCCAAAATATCAGGGTTTGCATACGCATCAGCGCGCATTGGATGCCGGCGACACCCAGCATGGCTGCAGCGTGCATTTTGTAACAGCAGAGCTCGATGGTGGACCTGTGGTATTACAGGCCAAAGTGCCTATTTTTGCCGGTGACGATGCAACAGAAATAGCCGGGCGTGTACACGATCAGGAACACCGCATTTACCCGCTAGTGGTACGTTGGTTTTGTCAGGGACGTTTACAACAGCAGGCAGATAAGGCATTGTTGGATGGCCAGATTTTATCAGACCATGGATATGCCGACGATGATGATCACGACAATTCATAAATGGCGCCTGATGGCGTCATTTTTTTGCCTTGCCATTTCGCAGATGGTTGCCGCGCAAACGACTACTGTTGCAACAGAAGCAACAACTAAACCTATCGCCCCTGTAGCCACCGATGCAGCCGTTGGCTTTAAGCCATTTGAAGCCAGTTATCAAATCTTCCGATCCGGTAAAAAACATGGCGAAGCTTCACGTTATTTAAAACGGGATGGTGTCGGTTATGAACTTGGTTATAACAGCAAAATCAGCTGGTTAGTCTTTAAAGATGAACGCAAAGAGCGTTCGCGGTTTGTGATTGAACAAGGGCGGCTCAAACCAAGTCATTATCTGATGCAACGCTCAGGCACTGGCCCAAGTCGTCATTATGAACTGAGCCTCGATTGGGCGCAGAAACAGTTAAAAACCGAAAAAAAGCAGGTCGTCAAACAAATTCCATGGAATGAGCAATGGCTGGACATGCTCAGTTTCCACGGCCAGATTGTGTTGGATATCCAACAGGGTAAAACTGATTTTGTCTACGACGTGTTGAACCGTCATGGTGAAACCCGCACTTACAAATACAAAGTGGCGACTGAAGAGTGGTTGTCATTGCCTTATGGCAAGGTCAAAGCCATCCGCATTGAGCGTTATGGCCAGGGCCCGGATAAACAGGTCTATGCCTGGCTGGCACCGGAGCTGGATTATCTGCTGGTTCGATTGTGGCAATCAGAAGATGATGTTGAACAATTTGATGTGCAGCTGAGCACCTATCAGCCGCAGTAGTTCTGCGTTTAGCTATTCAAAACCCAGATCCACGTCAACACAGGTTGAACTTACAGCAGTTCAACCTTTTCACCAGCCTTAAACAAACAAGCTTCGCCTGGTGCCATTGCTTGCCACCGCTCGTTGGTGGTTAGTGGCAAGGTCGCGACGATTGTAACCACGTCATTGGGGGTGGTTTCCTGACTGAAATCGATATCGACATCCACATCGGATAACTGCGCAGTGCCAAACGGCGCCCGGCGGGTGATCCAGTGCAATTTAGTGCTGCAATAACAAAATAAATATTCGCCATCCGATAACAACAAGTTAAACACGCCCTGCTGTTTTAATCGATCAGAGAGCTTTTTAATCAAGCGAAACAGCTGCTTACGGGCGGGTGGTTTATCGGGGTAACGTGCGGCCAGCTCCGACAAAATAAAACAAAAAGCTGATTCGCTATCGGTGGTGCCCACTGCTTTAAAGCGGCCTTGTGGCAAGGATTTATAGTCTTTTAGCTGGCCATTGTGAGCGTATGTCCAATAACGTCCCCATAATTCCCGCGTGAACGGATGGGTATTTTCCAGCGCTACCCGGCCGCGATTGGCCTGACGTACATGCCCGACCACCACATTACTTTTTATCGGGTAATCGGTGACCAACTTCGCGACTTCTGACTGATGACTGGCCTGGGCGTCTTTAAAGGTGGTGACACCTTTGCCCTGATAAAAAGCAATGCCCCAGCCGTCTTTATGCGGACCGGTATTACCGCCCCGCTCCTTCAGACCTTTAAAGCTAAAACAAATATCGGTCGGCACATTCGCCGACATCCCCAGCAGTTCACACATATATTTATTTGATTGGATATTCCTATTTATTAGATCCAGAGGTTAGCAATGTTCAGCGGATATCCACAACCCCAAACCAGCCATTTTGCCTGTAAAACCGACATTGCGCAGGTCTAACCAGAAAAGTTGACACTGAATCAACTACACTGAAGCAGGAATCACTTGCATCTTCGGCCGATCCACTTTAGGCTAAACCCGTTAGTGGTCAGACCTCTTATCTGGAGATAATTATGGATGTGTTAATCTTTATCGCTGCGTTGCTGTTTGCAATCGGCATTTTGGCCTATCACCGGGCCAGCCTTACCTTGTTTACCGGCGCTATCGCCGCTTTATTAGTCGCCGGCACTTTCGCCGGAACTGTTGGCATTGTTAGCTGGCTGATTTTTGCCGCTATCACCATTCCTTTGAATATTGCCAGCATTCGCCAGCAACATATCACCAAACCGCTGTTAAAACTGTACCGCAAAATTATGCCGGAAATGTCCACCACGGAAAAAGAAGCCATCGATGCCGGTACCACCTGGTGGGAAGGTGATTTATTTCGTGGCAACCCGGATTGGCATAAGCTGCACAATTTTCCAAAACCACGCCTGAGCGCCGAAGAACAAGCCTTCCTGGATGGCCCGGTCGAAACGCTGTTGGCGATGGTTGATGACTGGCACACCACGCATGACCGCGCCGATTTAGCGCCGGAAGTGTATCAATATTTAAAAGATCAGGGCTTCTTTGCCATGATCATCAAAAAGCAGTATGGCGGCCTGGAATTTTCAGCTTTCGCTCAATCTTGTGTACTGCAAAAATTAACCAGCAAAAGCATGGTGTTATCGAGCGTCGTTGGCGTACCTAACTCGCTTGGCCCAGGCGAATTGCTGCAGCACTATGGCACCAAAGAGCAGCAGGACCATTACCTGCCGCGTTTGGCCAAAGGTTTAGAAGTGCCATGTTTTGCCCTGACGTCACCGGAAGCCGGTTCTGATGCCGGCGCCATCCCGGATTTTGGTATTGTCTGTAAAGGCCAATGGCAAGGTGAAGAAATTCTCGGTATGCGTCTGACCTGGAACAAACGTTATATCACGCTGGCGCCGATTGCTACCGTGCTTGGCTTAGCGTTTAAGTTGCAGGATCCGGACAATCTGCTGGGTGATAAAACCGATTTAGGTATTACCTGTGCGTTGATCCCGGTCAGCACACCTGGCGTGAAAATCGGCCGTCGTCACTTCCCGTTAAACGTACCATTTCAGAATGGTCCGACTCAGGGCGACGATATTTTTGTGCCGCTTGATTACATCATTGGCGGTCCAAAAATGGCTGGTCAAGGCTGGCGGATGCTGGTGGAATGTTTATCGGTGGGCCGCGCTATTACCCTGCCTTCGAACAGTACCGGCGGTATTAAAGCTGCGGCGATGGCGACCGGTGCTTATGCCCGTATTCGTCGTCAGTTCAAATTGCCAATCGGCAAAATGGAAGGCGTGGAAGAAGCAATGGCGCGGATTGGCGGATACGCTTATATGGCCGACGCTTCAACAACGATGTCCGTTGGCTCGATTGATTTAGGCGAAAAACCGTCGGTGATTTCTGCTATCACCAAATATCACATGACTGAACGGATGCGTCAGGCGGTGATTGATGCGATGGACGTGCATGGTGGTAAAGGCATCTGTATGGGCCCGAACAACTATTTAGCCCGTGGTTATCAGGGTGCGCCGGTGGCGATTACTGTTGAAGGCGCTAACATTCTGACCCGCAACATGATTATCTACGGTCAGGGTGCTATTCGTTGTCATCCATATGTACTTGCTGAACTGCAAGCTGCCCAGCTAGATGACGAACGCGCTGCAGTCACCGCCTTTGACCGCGCTTTATTTGGCCATATCGGTTTTAGCATCAGTAACTTCTTCCGTACCTTCTGGTTGTCTTTAACCAACGCCGCGTTCTCGCATGCACCGGTTAAAGATGAAACGGCCAGTTACTACAAGCAGATGAATCGCTTCAGTGCTTCTCTGGCGTTGATGTCAGATATTGCGATGGCGACCATGGGTGGTGACTTAAAACGCCGTGAGCGGATTTCTGCCCGCCTTGGAGATATCCTGTCGATGCTGTATTTAACGTCGACCATTTTGAAAAAGTACCACGATGAAGGTCGTCAGGTGCAGGATTTACCGCTGGTGCAATGGGGCTGTGAAGACAATCTGGCCAAAGCACAGCTGGCGCTGGATGAACTGTTCGACAACTTCCCGAACCGGATTGTGGCGAATGTGCTGAAACGTGTGGTATTCCCTTGGGGCCGCTTGCTGCGCCGTCCAAGTGACGCGCTGGACCACAAGGTTGCACGCATCATGCAAACGCCTTGTGAAGCCCGCACACGGCTTGGTAGCCACTTGTATCTGACGCAGGAGCCAAACAATCAGTTAGGTCTGCTGGAAAAAGCGCTGACTGACATTCTGGCCGCCGAACCGCTGTTTGATAAAGTGGTGCATGCTGCGAATAAACGTCTGCCATTCTATCGTTTAGGTGAAGTGGCTGATCTGGGTCTGGAGCTTGGTGTATTGAGTCAGGCTGAAGCTGAGAAACTGCGGATTGCTGAAGCAGGTCGATTGCATGTGATTAATGTTGATGATTTTGATCCAATCGATCTGGCTGCTGATAAGTCGCTGTTTGATGCCAAACCAGCAAGCAAGACTGAACAAGCTGCTTAAGCGGGATCTATAGCCCTAGCAATATCAAAGCGTTTAAGATGACTAGCCGGCCATAGCGCCGGCTTTTGTTATGCCCGACTGTCGGCGTTACCAAAACACTGGTTTTTCCTTTTTTGTCGACTATGCTAATTAATAAATTCGGGACAGGATGTCACAACAATGTTCAAGTCTTGGTTCGCGCCCGCACCCCGCTATCGCATGCAATTAGCCCATCAAATCATCGATATTTCACCTAACCAGACGGTGCTGCAAAGCGCGCTGCTGCACGGTGTGAACATTCCGCATGGGTGTAAGGCCGGTGGCTGTGGCATGTGCAAATGCCGTCTGATTAGCGGCAAGGTCGAACAGATCATTGAAAATACTGCAAAGCTAACTGCAACAGAACTGAACTCCGGCATTATCTTCGCTTGTTGCAGTGTTGCAAAAACCGATCTGCGGGTCGAGATTATTACGAATTCAGTGACGATGAGCACGAGCCGGGATCAGGCACCAGCCAGGGTTTAGCGGCGATAAAGCAATTTGTTTCGGCAGTTGCATCGAATTGAAGAAGTACTAAGAAAATAGCTGTAATTAGGATAGAACGATGAGTTGAGCGTAAATTTGAACAGAAACTTTTTGAGGGAGAATGGTCGGTGATGCAAGATTCGAACTTGCGACCCCTTGGACCCAAACCAAGTGCGCTACCAAGCTGCGCTAATCACCGACTATGAACTCTTTGATTTCGTAGAACTTATTTGGACCGAAGTCCTGAATTGAATGGGGTGGCTGATGGGGCTCGAACCCACGACAACCGGAATCACAATCCGGGGCTCTACCAACTGAGCTACAGCCACCACGGTCTCAATTCAAACATATCTTTAAGTGAGTGGCGCGTCCGATAGGACTCGAACCTATGACCCACGGCTTAGAAGGCCGTTGCTCTATCCAGCTGAGCTACGGACGCAACAAGTGCAGTCACAGAGCGCATACCAACTTAAAGATGGTCGGTGATGCAAGATTCGAACTTGCGACCCCTTGGACCCAAACCAAGTGCGCTACCAAGCTGCGCTAATCACCGACTACGTTACACTAGTGCAACGGGGCGCAATATTACAACCCGACCCCGTATGCGTCAAACGTTTTTTTAGTGAAAAAAACTGTTTGCCTATAATTTGAACCTTCTGGCGGTTTTCCGCTGCAAAAGCATGCAATTTCACTGATTTTACAGAAATTTCCGCCGCGCCAACCATTGTACTTGGCGCATTGTGGCCTGCTGTGAGAAAATACGGCAACTTTTCAGATTTGGATCAGAGGCGCTTGATGGCAGCACAAATTATTGACGGTAAAGCAGTTGCTCAGGCGACCCGCGGACAAGTGGCACTGCGAGTTCAGCAACGACTGGCAGCAGGAAAACGGGCACCTGGCCTAGCGGTCGTGTTAGTCGGTGCCGATCCGGCGTCGCAAGTGTATGTTGGCAGCAAACGCAAAGCCTGTGAAGAAGTCGGTTTTGCTTCCTTTTCTTATGACCTACCTGCTGACACCAAACAACAGCAACTCTTCGATTTGATTGACGAGCTTAATGCCGATACCAGCATCGATGGTATTCTGGTGCAATTGCCGTTACCAGCTGGTTTAGACGCTTCCGCCATCCTGGAACGGATTAATCCGTTGAAAGACGTCGACGGTTTCCACCCTTACAATATTGGCCGTTTAGCACAAAGGATGCCGGCACTACGTCCTTGTACACCCAAAGGCATTATTAAGCTGCTGCAGAGCACCGGAGTGCAAATCCGCGGTATGGACGCTGTCGTGGTAGGCGCTTCCAACATTGTCGGCCGTCCAATGGCGCTGGAGCTGTTATTAGCCGGTTGCACCACCACCATCTGCCACAAATTCACCAAGAACCTGGAGCAGCAAGTGCGCCGCGCAGATTTATTAGTGGTGGCTGTTGGTAAACCAGAATTTATTCCGGGCGATTGGGTAAAACCAGGTGCGCTGGTGGTCGATGTTGGTATTAACCGATTGGATTCCGGCAAGTTAGTCGGTGATGTCGAGTTTACTAAAGCGGTTGAACATGCTCGTTTTATCACGCCAGTACCTGGTGGCGTTGGCCCGATGACCGTCGCCTGTTTGATTGAAAACACGCTGGAAGCTTGCGAGCAGTTTCACGATTTAAGCTAAGCCTTGGTTGTGATCGGCTGTTTTAAACACAACAGCCATAAAAAAACGCGGTCCAGCCGCGTTTTTGTTTTTTACTTTTGCTAAGTTAGCAATAGTCGATTAGCCACGACGCCAGCTGGTGACACCGTTTTTATCTTCGACCACAATGCCTTTGGCAGTCAGTGCGGCACGCGCTTCATCAGCAGCCGCCCAATCCTTGTTTAATCTGGCTTGATTGCGTTTGACAATCAAAGCTTCAATTTCTGCCACATCGTCATCAGAACCGCCGGCCTGCAGGAAAGTTTCAGCATCGCCTTGCAAAATACCCAGCACTTCACCCAGTTTCACCAGCACAGCGGCCAGTTCTGAGGCTTTCGCCGGGTTCTGCTCTTTTTCTTTGTTAATTTCACGCGCCAGTTCAAATAATACCGGCAGTGCCAGCGCCGTATTAAAATCATCATCCATCGCTTGGTTAAACTGCGCCACATAAACGCTGTCGAGTGCAACTTCAGTTGCTGGTGTCACGCCACGCAGTGCGGTGTAAAGACGCCCTAAAGCCGCATGCGCTTGCTGCAGGTTCTCAGCGCTGTAATTGAGCTGACTGCGATACTGGCTGGAAATCAGGAAATAACGCACTGATTCGCGGTTATATTCGGCCAATACGTCTTTGACGGTAAAAAAATTGCCTAAAGATTTGGACATTTTTTCTTTGTCGACCTGCACCATACCGGTGTGGATCCAGGTATTGACGTACTTGGTTCCATGCGCGCAGCATGACTGGGCAATTTCGTTTTCATGATGCGGGAACTGCAGGTCAGAACCACCGCCATGAATATCAAAATGCGCACCTAAATGCTTGGCACTCATCGCCGAACATTCGATATGCCAGCCCGGACGACCCGCGCCCCATGGCGATTCCCAGCTCGGCTCGCCTGGTTTGGCCATTTTCCACAACACAAAATCCAGCGGATCGTCTTTGCTTTGATCCACTTCCACCCGGGCGCCTGCTTGCAGCATATCCAGATTTTGTTGGCTCAACTGACCGTATTTCTCATAGGTGCTTACATCAAACAGCACATCACCATCGACGGCGACATAGGCATGCTTTTTCTCAAGCAGCGTTTGAATTAATTCAATGATTTCAGCCATATGGGTGGTGACCCGTGGCTCGATATCGGCAGGTAATAAACTCAGCGCGTTAAAATCAGCATGCATGGCTTCGGTGTAGCGGGCCGTTAATGCATCACAGCTTTCACCATTTTCATTGGCGCGGCGGATAATTTTGTCGTCAACATCGGTGATATTGCGCACATAAGTGACGTCATAACCGGAAAAGCGCAAATAGCGGTTGATAACGTCAAAAGCCACATAAGTACGGGCATGGCCAACGTGACAGAAATCATAAATTGTAATACCACAGACATAAAGGCCGACTTTGCCTGGTTGCATTGGCACAAACGTCTCTTTTTGACGGCTCAGGGTATTGTAAATCTGTAACATGATTTCCTCGGATAAACGCTGACAGCGAAAAAGCGATAGTGTAACACCGGTGTTTAAGCGCGGCTACGGTCTGTTGGCGCTCGATCTGGCTTTGTGTTCAGCCACGGTTGCGCTAAACTAGCGCCAAATTTTATAGCCCCTACAGAAGGATTGAATGATGGTCAGCTTACACACCAATTTCGGCGTGATTAAATTACAGTTATTTGCCGACAAAGCCCCGCTTACCGTGGAAAACTTCAAAAGTTATGTCAAAGACGGTTTTTACGACAACACCATTTTTCACCGGGTGATTGACGGTTTTATGATCCAGGGCGGCGGTTTTACCCCAGACATGGAACAAAAAGAAACCAAAGGTCAGATTAAAAACGAAGCCAACAACAAAGTGCCAAACAAAAAAGGCACAGTGGCAATGGCCCGCACCAATGACCCACATTCTGCAACCTGCCAATTTTTTATCAATATCGCTGACAACAGCTTCCTGAACTTCACCTCAGAAAATTCTTCAGGCTGGGGCTACTGTGTGTTTGCTGAAGTCGTTGAAGGCATGGACGTGGTCGATAAAATCCGCGCAGTTGCTACCGGTCGTAAATTTGGCCACGCCGATGTGCCGGTAGAAAACGTGGTGATCGAAAAAGCAGAACTGCATGGCTAAGGGCTTAACCCTTGTTATCGCGGATTTGCATTTAAGTCAGGAACGCCCGGATATTACCGCGGCGTTTCTCGATTTTCTGAACAACACAGCCGTTAACGCCGATGCCTTGTATATTCTCGGCGATTTATTTGAAGTCTGGATTGGTGATGACAACCCTGCCCCCCTACTGACTCAGGTCGCGGATGCGTTGAGCGCTTTAAAATCCCAAGGCGTACTGCTGTACTTCTGTCACGGCAACCGCGATTTCCTGCTGAAAAAAACCTTTGCCAAGCGCGCCGGATTCGAGTTATTACCGCCTTATCACATCGCTGATTTGTATGGTAAAAAAGCGCTGTTGATGCATGGCGACAGCCTCTGCACGCTGGACTTTCAGTATCAGAAATTCCGATCCTGGTGGGACCAGCCCTGGTGGCAATGGCTGATTTTATCCACACCTTTGTGGTATCGCCAGCATCTGGCGCGTAAAGCACGGCGCATCAGCAAGCAGGATAAACAGCAAAAAACTGCCATGATCATGGATGTCACACCGGATGAAGTGCCCAAAGTGATGCATGAATACCAGGTGCAGTATTTAATTCATGGCCACACACATAGACCAGCAGTCCACGAATTTCAGGGGCTCGATGGCCAGCCAGCTTATCGTTATGTGGTCGGTGATTGGTATCAACAAAGCTCTTATCTCGCGATTACCGAACATGAGTGGACTCTGCATTTTTGCGCATTGGCCACCGAGCCACAGCTTTAACACCTTGCCAGTTTAGCAACAAATTCCGCATTGCAGTATGGAGTAACTGATGAAAAACAATGACCTACTGACGCCAATCCTCGGCTTTTTACAATGCGAAACCCCATCCCGCTGGCTGGAAGAAGCAGTAAAAGCGGAACGTTTGGCCGTTCTGCTGCAGGACCATCTGATTTGTGAGCTAAAAGCAGCACAAACGGCGATGTACTTGCTACGCCGGTATGCCTGCGATCAGGAAAGCTCCGCCACGTTGTTGCACTGGCTGAAACCCTTTGAAGATTTCGCATATCGGTTTAACGGTGATGTGCAAAGCTTAAAACAAGCAGAGAAACTAAATAAAAGCATTATTGGCCGTTCTGATTTTGCCCATTCCAATCTGATCATTGACCGGATGGTATTACTGATCCGCGAAGAGTTACATCATTTTTGCCAGGTGCTGGAAATCATGCAGCAACGGGGCATTCCTTATGAAAATATCACCGCCAGTCGTTATGCCAAAACATTGGTCCAAAGCTGCAAAACCCATGAGCCGCAAATCCTGATCGATAAGCTGATTTGTGGCGCCTATATTGAAGCCCGTTCTTGCGAACGTTTTGCCAAACTGGCCGAGCTGGTGGATGTTGAACTCGGCGCTTTTTACGTCTCGTTGCTGCGCTCCGAAGCCCGCCATTTTGCCGATTATCTGGAGCTAGCGCAGGTGATGTCCAAAACTGATATCAAACCCAGAGTGGACTTCTTTGGCAAGCTGGAAGCAGAGCTGATTTCCACGGCCGATGAGGACTTTAAATTTCATAGCGGCTGTCCGGTGTAAACAGCGGATGCCCGGTTTAAAGCTGGCTATTTAGCCCTGAACTCAGTCAATACTTGACGAGTGCTGTTCTGTTGGTCATAACTTAATCATGAGTGTTACGTTGTCGCTCAGACACCATCAGTACAGCAGTCGACAAGGATAATAAAAATGATACTAAACCATTTATGGGGGCTGTATGCCCACCCGAAAGAAGAATGGCATACCATTGACGCTCGTCACGAAAGTTTACGCTACAGTTTAATTCACATCATGCTCGTTGCTCTTATCCCTTCCATTTGCGCTTACGTCTCTGCCGTTCATATTGGCTGGAGCATTGGCGTGGGTGAACCCATTCACTTAACGTCCGACAGCGCGTTGATGCTCGGTACCGCCATGTATTTTGCGCTGATCCTCGGTGTGTTTGCGCTGGGTTATTTAGCGCACTGGATGGCACATACCTTTGGCTCGGAACCAACGTACACCCAAACCCTGGAACTGGCTTCCTATACGTCCACGCCATTATTTATGGTGGGGATCGCCGCCTTGTATCCGGAACTGTGGTTTGTGATGCTGGTTGGGCTGGCGGGTTTGTCTTATTCGGTCTATCTGCTGTACGTCGGTGTGCCAATTTTGATGCACATCCCGGAAGAGCGGGGTTTTATTTACGCCAGCTCGGTCGTCACTTGTGGCCTGATTTTATTGGTGTGTGTATTAGCGTCTACCGCTATTTTATGGAGCTCAGGGTTCCAGCCGGTGTTTACGCACTGACGACAGTCTTGCCTGGATCAGCAGAAGGTCTGTGTTAAAAATAGCAAAGGGAGCAGCAGCTCCCCTTGTTTTATCTGATGTTTTATCTGATGTTTGATCTGAAGTATCTTGCCAGAACTCAGTTCCCTTCGTTATAGGTTTCCAGATTTCCGGCCATTAACGCTGTTTTATTGCCTTTTTTGGCATCGTTACGCGAAGCATCCAGTTTATTCAGGTATTCCTGGGTAATGTCATTGGTGACATAAACGCCGTCGAACACTGAAGTTTCAAACTTTTTGATATCGGGATTCTGACTGCGTACGGCTTCGACTAAATCTGGCAACGATTGGAAAATCAAACCGTCAGCGCCAATGATTTTACAAATGCTTTCCACATCATGACCATGCGCAATCAGCTCGTTGGCCGACGGCATATCAATACCATACACGTTCGGGAAGCGGATTTCCGGCGCCGCAGAAGCGAAATACACTTTATTGGCGCCAGCTTCACGCGCCATATCAATGATTTGCTCTGAGGTGGTGCCGCGCACGATTGAATCGTCCACCAGCAACACGTTTTTGCCTTTAAACTCTTGCCAGATGGCATTGAGTTTACGCTTCACCGACTTTTTCCGCTCGCCCTGGCCCGGCATAATAAAGGTCCGGCCGATGTAACGGTTTTTCACATAACCCTGGCGATAAGGTAAACCCAGTTCGGTGGCAATTTGCAGCGCCGCGTCGTTACTGGTTTCAGGAATTGGAATAACCACATCGATATCCAGATGTGCCCATTCTTTTTTGATTTTTTCGCCCAGTTTTTTACCCATCGCGACCCGTGATGCATACACCGACACGTTATCAATGGTCGAATCAGGGCGGGCAAAATAAACGTATTCAAAAATACATGGGGTGTAGGTTGGGTTTTCCGCACATTGCTGGCTGTATAACTCACCATTTTCGGTGATATACACTGCTTCGCCCGGGGACACGTCCCGCAGCACGGTGAAACCGTCAGCATCAAGTGCCACGCTTTCTGAAGCCACCATATATTCGGTGCCCAGTGCCGTTTCACGTTTCCCCATCACCAGTGGCCGAATGCCATGCGGGTCGCGAAAAGCCACTAAACCATGGCCGATAATCAGCGCGACCACGGCATAACCACCACGCACTTTGCGGTGCAAATTGGTCACGGCGCGGAAAATTGCTTCCGGCATCAATTGCATCGAGCCGTCACCCTGTAGTTCGTGCGCCAGGGCATTGAGTAATACTTCAGAATCAGAACTGGTATTAACGTGACGACGAGCCACTTTAAACAATTCTGCTTTGACTTGTTCGGCGTTGGTTAAATTACCATTGTGCGCCAGTGCCAGACCAAAAGGACTGTTGACATAAAACGGTTGAGCTTCAGCGGTGCTGGAAGAACCCGCCGTTGGATAACGGACATGGCCGATGCCAATATTGCCCGACAACCGCTCCATATGGCGCTCTTCAAATACATCTTTCACCAGGCCATTCGCCTTGCGCAGCCGCAGCCGGTCCTGGTCGACGGTGACGATCCCTGCCGCATCCTGACCACGATGTTGTAACACGGTTAAACCGTCGTACAAGGCCTGATTGACCGGATATTTACCTACGATACCAACAATACCACACATGGAACCTTACCTCGTCAGCACGGATGCCTGTTGCATAAAACTCGAGTTGTCTTTCAGGTAACTGAAAAACCATTCAATAATAAAGTCGAATTCGGGGATCAGAACTGAGGCTTTCCACCAGTCTGATCCAGCTGAAGGCGTAAAAGCGTCCAGAAAAAACAACACAGCGCTGACCACCAACACCCCACGCAAGGCGCCAAACAACACACCAAGCAAACGGTCGGTGCCGCTTAACCCCGTGGAGTGAACCAGCTTGCCAACCAGATAGTTAATCAGTCCGCCAAGCAATAGCGCGCTGACAAACAGCAAGCCAATGGCGACTGCATTTCTGATCAGTAAATTTTCAATATTGGAGAAAAAGGGGGCGAGATAGGGATAATAATGACTGGCAACGAAAAACGCTGTGATCCAGACGATCAGTGAAATGGCTTCTTTTACAAAACCGCGGACCAGACTGATGACAGTCGATAATCCAATTATTGCCAGAATGGCATAATCAACCCAGACCATGTGCTTCCAAAGGCTGCTCGATGACGGCGCGCATTCTACCAAAAGGCGCGCCGGTTAGGCTAATTATTTTCAACCGGTGAAAAGGCCATCACCTTTAAGTTCTTCACCGCAGCCAGTTGTTGTAGTTGTGGCAGGCTACGTTCAAGTTGCTCTTTTTTCAGATCCGGCCCCACCAGCACGCTAATCATGGTTTGGCCCTGACCATTGGTGATTTTCCGGCTGAAGGTGGCAAAACCAGCCTGCCGTAATTTGCTGACTAACGCATTGGCATTTTGCTCTTTACCAAATGACCCCACTTTCACCACCCAGGCCGCTTCTGTTAACGGCTTTGGCGGAACCACCACTTTCTCGGCGACAGGCTTGGCTTCCGTCACAGCGGGACTGGCTGTTGCAGTTGTGGTTACAGGTTTCGCCGCAGCACTGTCGGTATCGACAGAAGCATAAGTTTGATCCGGCAATGTGTCGGTTGGTGCAGGATCGGTCGCTGCTTTATCGATCGCTTCTTTATCAATCAAAGCTGGATCGGTTACAGTTGGATCAGTCACAGCCCCGGGTTGTGGATCAGTCGTACTGCCGGCAGCTGACGGGTCGTCTAAGGCCGGGCTGGTGTCGGTTGGTACCGTCATCGCCTGTTGACGACTGGCATCATGCTGATCCTGTGCAAACACCTGTTGCTGCGCGACAGCGGCAAATTCAGGACGCTCCGGCACTGCTTTAAAATCATCTTTGACCACTTGTTTCTGGCCATCTAATAAATCCGGTAAAAACACAATGGCAGCTACAATCAAAATGGCACTGCCAATCAGCCGGTTTTTAAATACTTCGGTCATACGTTTCCCTGTTGCCAGTGTGCTAAAAACTGCGACACAGTGACAAATGAACCAAAAATCAACACTAAATCAGTGTCGTGAAGATCTGTACTCAAAGTAGCCCAGGCTGTTGCTACATCGGGGTAGCAAACAACATTTGCCCCATCCGGTAACTGAGCTGCCAGTAATTCACCAGTGGCACCACGCGGCGGCGGTAAACCGGCGCAATGCCAGGTACTAACCAGTCCGGCAAAATCGGCCAGACTTTGTCGCATGTCTTTATCTTTGAGCATGCCCACCAACACATGAATGCGCTGATAACGGGGTGCAAGCAAAGCAAGTTGTGATGCGAGGTAAGCCGCCGACTGCGGATTATGCGCCACATCCAGTAAAATAGCCGGTTGCTGTTGCAGCCATTGCATCCGTCCGGCTAAAGTTAGCTCAGCCAACACTGTAGCAATCTTGGCTGGCGGCGGCAATAACTGCAGCGCTTCCAGACATGCCAGGCAGGTGGCGATATTCTGCAGCGGCAACTTTACCAGCGGTAAATCGGTCAGCCGGGTGCTTTTCCCCTGCCACTGCCATGACAAGCCATCTTCGGCCAGCTGATACTGATAATCACGATTGACCAGACGCAGCGGCACCGATAGCCGTACAGCTTCGGCCAATATCGACTGCGGTACATCTAAATCACCAACTATGGCCAAGCGCTCTTGGCGGAAAATACCGGCTTTTTCGCGGCCGATACTTTCGCGATCGTTGCCAAGCCAATCCTGATGATCTAAGTCGATGGTCGTAATGACACAGGCATCCGGTTCAATAATGTTGGTGGCGTCTAAACGCCCGCCCAGACCGACTTCAATAATGCAAACATCCGGCTGTTGCTGCTTGAGCATGGCAAAAGCCGCAAGTGTAGTGAATTCAAAATAAGTCAGCGGCACCTCAGCGCGCAGTTGGTCGACTTCACGCAGTCCGGCCACCCATAACGCATCGGCAGCATCGACGCCATTCAGGCGCAGCCGTTCATTAAATTGCAGTAAATGCGGGGAAGTGTACACGCCAACCGAATAACCTTGCGCCAGCAACAGTTGTTCCAGACAACGGGCGCTGGAGCCTTTGCCGTTGGTGCCGGCCAGCAGAATTTTGATGCCGGGTAACTGCTGTAATGCACCGCGCGCTGCGACGGTTTGCACCCGCGTCAGGCCCAGTTCAATTTGATCAATAGGACGGCTTTGTTCAATAAACGCAAGCCAATCGGTCAGGGTCTGACACGATTGGCTTGTTGTTAACGCAGAAGAGTTCATAACGCCTTAGGCGACGCGATTCTCCGACACCGGAGAAGGCAGTCGCATGAATTTTGCAACTAATCGCGCAATTGTATCGCGCATTTGGCGGCGGTCAACAATCATATCAATGGCACCATGATCCAGCAGGAATTCGCTGCGCTGGAAACCTTCCGGCAGTTTTTCCCGCACGGTTTGTTCAATCACTCGCGGACCGGCAAAACCAATCAGCGCATTTGGCTCGCCGATATTTACATCACCCAACATGGCTAAACTGGCTGAAACACCACCCATGGTCGGATCCGTCAACACCGAAATATACGGCAGACCGGCTTCACTCAGTTTGGCCAAAGCGGCACTGGTTTTGGCCATTTGCATCAAGGACAACAAGGCTTCTTGCATCCGCGCGCCGCCAGAAGCGGAGAAACAAACGAAGGGCACTTTGTGTTCCAGCGCAAACTCAACGCCTTTGACAAATTTGGCACCCACGACGGACGCCATTGAGCCACCCATAAAATTAAATTCAAAGCTGGCGACCACAATCGGCATGCCTTTGAGAGAACCGCGCATCACCACCATGGCATCTTTTTCGCCGGTTTCTTTTTGTGCTGCGACAATCCGGTCTTTATATTTTTTACTGTCTTTAAATTTCAGAATATCCTGCGGCTCGAGCTCGGCAGCCAGTTCAACACCGGTATTGGTATCAAGAAAACTGGCCAGACGCTCGCGGGCGTTGATGCGCATATGGTTATCGCATTTTGGGCAAACGCCAAGCTGGCGATCCAGATCTGCTTTGTACAACACCGCTTCACAGGACGTACATTTAGTCCAGACCCCTTCCGGGATATTACGACGCGCTGACGACGAGGTTCTGGGCAGGATTTTTTCTAACCAACTCATAAGGATTCCTTTGTCTACACTGGACGATTTTCGCGCACAAATAGCCTGAACTTAGGCAAAATTCAGCGAAAACATGCCAAACGGCGGTTATTAAAACATAAAGGTGCGCAGCCGAACATAAAAAACTGGTCTTAGCTGTCGCCTTGAAACAGGTCAGTCCAGAGCATACGACCAGGGTTTATACCCAAAATCATTGAAGATTCGGGTAGGCGGCAACTGAGCGAGACCCCAGGAGCATAGCAGTCTATGTGACTGGGGCGAGTGAAGGCGGCCAACAACCCCGAATCCTCAAGGATGACGGGTTTAATCCGGCAAAAACAACGGCCCCATAGGCGAGGTCGGAATTTCAAACTGCGCCGGATAATCAACAGCCACCAAATACAGCCCTTCCGCTTTGGCCGTCGCCGCTGCTAAAGTCCGATCTTTGGCCGCCAGCAATTCACCCAGCCACTGTGGCGGACGTTTTTTCATGCCGATTTCCAGCAAACTACCGGTAATGTTGCGCACCATATGATGTAAAAAGGCATTAGCCTTGATATCAATGACAATAAAGTCCTGATAGCGTTCAATTTGTAAATGCATCAGATTGCGAAATGGCGTGTTGGATTGACACTGAATAGCGCGGAATGACGAAAAATCATGTTCACCCAATAGCAAAGGCGCGGCCTGTTGCATCAGGCTGACGTCTAAATCCTGATGATAATGACTTAAGCCCTGGCCCAAAATGGCCGGACGGTATTTGCGGTTGTAAATGACATAACGATAACGGCGAGCCGTCGCAGAAAAACGGGCATGGAACTCTTCGCTGACCGGTTTGGCCCAGCGCACGGCAATGCCGGTCGGCAGATTGGAATTAGCACCCATGATCCAGCCACGCATATCCCGCACGGCGCTGCTGTCAAAATGAATGACCTGGCCTGTGCCATGCACGCCGGCGTCAGTGCGACCGGCACAGAAAATTTCGATGGGTTCGTTGGCGACCTGGCTCAGCGCTTTTTCCAGCTCGCCCTGAATGCTGTTCACTTCCCGCTGACGCTGCCAGCCAAAAAAACCGGTGCCGTCATATTCAATTCCCAATGCGATGCGCATGCCCACTCCTCGTTAAACCGGCGCGAGTATAACAAAGCAGCTGGCAAATCCCAACGGGTGCAGCAAGACCGTGCTGTTTTTCAAGCTGTGACTGTGCCGCGCTGATCCACCGCGACAAGCTTAACAAGCTCATCTATCGCAACAGCTGACTAGCTTTGCTGCAGCGTTAACGCTTCTTGCTTCACGTGCGCGGGCGCATCGGATGCCAGGATCTCTTTAATTAGTTGCCCGGCGCTGTCGGCATCACCAATTTCGTTATAGGCCCTGACTAAATCGAGTCGTCCGGCGTAACCAGCATCGGCGTGATCAACATCACCCATTTCGTCGGCGGAAATTAAATCTTCAAAATCAGCCAGCCCGACATCAATATTAAGCACACCTTTATTGACCGGTTCCAGTTCGTCATCTTCCGAAGCCGCTAGCAACTTGTCGATATGCACATAATCCGGAATATCATGATCGGCAGCGGCAACCTCGGTATTTTGTTGCGTATACTGCGACGCATCAAGCTCTGCCAGCACGCGTTTTGCTGACTGCAGATCTTGCTCCGGCGCTACCGAGGCTGTTTCAAACTGGTCCAGTTCAGATAACATTTCATCAAAATTGGTATGTTCCAGTGCATGAAGCTCAGATAATATCGTTGGGTCGGTCGCCAGTGCATTGCCGACCACAGCGCTATCTGCGTCAACAACGCTGGCAAAGGCGGTATCAAGTAAAGCCGCTTCGTCCGTCAGATCATCGTCCGGGAAAATAATATCGGCATCACTATCACTCAGCAGATCATCCGACAATTCAAGTTCCGGATATTCATCCAATACTTTGCTCGGTCTTTCTACCGACGACAATGATTCATAGAGCCGACTGACCGAATTGTCGTCCAGCTCTTCTAAATCCGGCATCGGAGTTTTAGCGGCGTCGTGGTCATCAAGGGTGACAAACTCACTCAGATCTTCAGGCCCGGCAGAGGCAGTTTTCGACGCAGTAGGTTCAAAATCATCCAGCAGAATTTCGTCATTGTCGGTCAATTCCGAAAACTCTGCCGGCGTCTGCAGTTCTGATGCTGATGCTACAAAATCTGGCTCGTCATCATCATTGTCTTGCAACATTGAACTGACATCAGCCACCGAAATTTGTGCTTCTTCGAAATCTTCAGCGGCTTGCGCCAGCGCAGATCCCGGCAACGATAGCTCAGCCAATGTCGCAGCATGTAACTGGCTCTGCGCGCGGATTTCAGCCACTTCCGACAGAATATCGTCAAGTTCGCTGGCCAGATCCGCTTCATCCGGCTCAACCGCTTCGGTGATATGTTCATCTTCCAGTGCAAACTCGGCAGCAACTAACGCCAAATCGTCATCACTAAGTTCGGTCACTTCAGATTCAGCCAGCGTTTCTTCGGCCAGCGATTCAGCAAAAGCATCCAACTCTGAGCTGTCAAAGGTACTGGCCGGTTCGCTTTCAGGCATATCGGCAACAAAGTCGGCAGCAGTCAGATTTGGCTCAGCACTCTCCATCGCCGCCACTTTTTGCACCTTAGTGGGTTCGGCATTCGCCGCCAACAACGAATCAATATCAAAATCATCGTCGTCCATTTGCATGGGTGCTGCTGTTGACGTTGTTGTTGGTGCAGCAACCGGCGCTGCCGTGCTTTGCTGTACCGCTTGGGTCGAAGCCATTAACGCATCGATATCAAACTCTTCGTCCAACGACATCATATCGTCGGCATCGGCTGGAATATCTAATTCGATTTCTTCCAGCAATTCATCAAATTCGTCGGCTTGTGCTGCGGCGTTTTGCAATGCATCAGCGGCCAGTGGCTGATTAGATTGTAAGTCATCGGCATCATTGGCTTTTTCAATGTCAGCAGCTTCGCTCTGCTGCGCAGCCAGCGCCTGAGCGAAAATGTCATCCGGATCTTCAGCTTCATCCAAGTTGTCGAACAACGAACTTAAGTCATTGTCAGACAGTATATTTTTCGGATCAAAATCTTCTTTGGCAGTAAAGGCCGGTTCTTCTTCCAGATTATCAAACAACGATGATAAATCGTCACCGGACAGGATGTTATTGGCATCAAATTCGGTGCGTGGTGTGGCAACCGGCTCATCCAGCGGATCATCAAGTAAATCATCCAGATCAAATTCAGAACTGGCTTTGCGGCTTGGCGGATCAAAATTATCATCCAGTAAATCGTCAGCAAAGTCGGTCGCCGCCATCGATTTGGCTGGTTTGGGCACAAAGTTGTCGTCATCCAGCCGAATGCCGGAATTTAAACTGTCATTCAGTAATGAATCGTCGAGGTTAATCAGGCTGCTTTCATCAAAGTCCAGACTGTCATCGAGTGGCGGCAACGGTGAGCGATAGTTCGGATCAACGGTTGGCGATGCTGTCGCAGCAGACACCACAGCGGCGGCTTTTTGGCCACGGCGACGAATAAAGGACACGATAATCAGCAGTAACATAATGGCAGGCAACGAGGCCGCAATCGCCCAGCCGACCGGACTAGAGGCAAGTTTTTGCCAGGTTTCGGCAAAATTAAACCCTTCTTCGGCTTTTCTGATTTGTTCGCGCTGTTGCTCTAAAAGTTCGGTTTGTTGTAACAATAGCTGCTGCAACTGGGTTTGAATTTCGCTGTCTTTATCCAGTTTACTTTTCACCAGCGTCAGTTCTTCAACCACGGTATCCAGTTGTTTTTTCAGCTGCGTATTTTCGACGACGATGGTTTCAACATTGGCCATCGATGCGCCAAGTCGATTGCGAATGTCGCTCATTTGCTCGGTTTGCTGTGATTCAACCCGACTTAATTCTTCGGTGATCTGTTTGGTGGCTTTGGCGACATCTTGCTGACGGGCAGCTTTTTCATCCGGTTTGGCATTGGCAACACCACGAATTTTCTCCGCCCAGACCCGGTCGTCGTTTTCAGATTTGCGTTGTGCTTCTACCGCATTGATCGCAAGAATTTCGCGGATCGTCGGGATTTCCAGGTAAGAGCCTGGTTTAAGATGATTAAAATTTTGTTCGAGGAAGGCATCAGGATTTTTTAAGTAAAGCGCATGCATCACTTGATACATATTCAGCCGGGGATCGGGCCTTGCTTGTTCGGCCAAACGCCATAAAGTGTCGCGGGCCGACAACGGACCCAGCCGGGTGACTGCTGGCGCGTCAAACTCTTTCGGTCCACGCAATTTGGCGGTGGTATCCGCCACTGCAACCGTCATAAAATTGACAATCAGCAACAGGATTAATAATCGCAGTTGATGCATTCAAAATTCCCTAACCGCTTTGGTGTCAATTGGTCACCAGTAAACTGCGGTGCCATCACTTTTACACTTTTGATAAGGTGCTCCTGCAAACAATGTTCCACATTGCACAGTCACTTTGTTCTGAATTCTAAACCAGATCAGCAGTCAATGCGACGAACCGCCCGCAGAAAGCCCGCTATTTCACTGGTTATCTGCGACTTTGCGCGAATCTTAAGCGGCCCGATGGAGGAAAACGATATGGATGAGGATCATACGAGAAAAGAACCGTAAGTAAAAAGGCTCCCGCAGGAGCCTTTCTTGTTCAGTTGTGGTGTGACTTACCGCAGTAACTTCGCAGATGTAATTTACAGATAATCGCGGATTAAATGTTCAGCGATCTGAATACTGTTGGTCGCGGCGCCTTTACGCACGTTATCAGCCACCACCCACAGGTTGATGCCGTTTTCGTGCGAAATATCCTGGCGAATACGGCCAACAAACACATCGTCCTGACCTTGCGCATTACCAACCTGAGTTGGGAAATCGGCGTTATCTTCCAGCAATACTACACCTGGCGCATTGGCCAGCAGCGCTTTGACTTGCTCAACGCTGATTGGATGACGGGTTTCCAGATGCACCGCTTCGGCATGACCATAAAACACCGGTACCCGCACCGCAGTGGCGTTGACGCTAATACTGTCGTCGCCCATGATTTTCTGGGTTTCCCAGTGCATTTTCATTTCTTCTTTGGTGTAGCCGTTGTCCATAAACACATCAATTTGCGGGATCACGTTAAACGCGATCTGACGGCTGAACTTGCCGTCGCCTTCCACCGGCCGGCCATTGAGTAACTGCGCCGTTTCTTTGGCCAGTGCTTCGATGCCTTGCTGCCCGGCACCGCTTACCGATTGATATGTACAAACGTTGATCCGGCTAATGCCAACAGCGTCGTGAATAGGCTTTAACGCCACCAGCATCTGGATGGTCGAACAATTTGGATTGGCAATGATATTGCGGTTGCGGTAGTCGGCAATCGCCTGTGGATTCACTTCCGGTACTACCAATGGAATATCGGCTTCGTAGCGATAATGCGAGGTGTTGTCGATCACCACACAACCAGCTTCAGCGGCTTTTGGTGCATAAATAGCAGAAATACTGCCACCGGCGGAAAACAAACCAATTTGCGCTTCGGACCAATCAAACTTATCGGCATCCAGCACTTCGACTTTTTTTCCCTTAAAGGTGACAAACCCGCCAGCAGAACGACTACTTGCTAAAGGGATTAACCGTTTTACCGGAAAATCACGTTGTTCAAGAATTTCAATCAGATGCTGACCGACTAAACCAGTTGCACCTAAAATTGCGACGTCGAATTGCTGCGCCATAGTTTGTTTCCCCTAATGCTGGCTGCTAAAACCTAAAACCTAAAACCTAAGTTATTTAAAAATTCTGGTATTGCGACAGCTGGATTATCCAGCTGCACTTGCAACGAACTAAATTCCCGCCGTGGCGGATAATGTTTTCTGAGCCAGTCAAAGCCATGACCTTGCAGATGAAATCTGAATAAAGCGTCATCACGGCGAACATCATATAACATACGGCAGACATTTTGGACATCTGAAAGTCTAAAATTTGCAGAAATTTGCAGCTTTTCCATCACTGGAACCGGGCAAAAATCATGCAACTGATGTTTTGGCTCCATTTTCAGTGTTTTACACAGCGCCTGATACAACATTTCCGTTCCGCGCGCTTTACCTTCAATGCTATGACCGGCGATATGCGCCGTGGCGATCCGGGTATAAGGAACCAGCTCCAGCAGTACATTCGGCTCGTTGTCCCAGACATCCAGCACCAAAGGTCGTTTGATGCCGTTTTTTGCTTCGTTCAAGAGCGCCTGATTGCAGGTCACTTCACCGCGCGAGGCGTTGATAATGGCGACATGGGCAGGCAGCTGCTGCAGATTTTGCTGATTGATCAGTTTTAATGTTGGGTAATCGCCTGATTTGACCAAAGGCACATGGAAACTAACGGCGTCGACTTGCGTCAGTAAATCGGCAACATCCAGATGTGGAAAATCAGGCTCATTGGCAGCGCGTAGCGGATCAGATTGCAACACTTTCACTTCAAGCGCCTGCAATGTTTTGACCAACCGCGAGCCAATCTGACCCACGCCAATCACACCCACCGTCCATTGCTGTAATGGTTTTTGCTGTTGCTCGGCCAGTAAAAACAAGCTGCTGAGCACATACTCCACCACTGACTGGGCGTTGCAACCTGGTGCGCTGCTAAAGCTGATTTCACGACTGGTTAAATAAGCCTGATCAATATGATCAACACCAATAGTTGCAGTTCCAACAAATTTTAAGCAATTGTTTTGCGACAATAATTTGGCGTTTACCTGGGTGACTGAGCGCACCAGCAACACATCAGCATCGGCAACCTGTGCTGCAGTGAGCTGCCGGCCATCGACCAACTGCACAGTGCCCAAATCAGCGAAAAACTGTTGCACGTACGGCATATTTTCATCAGCGTAAATTTTCATTTCAGGCCCTGTTCGCCAAAAGTGACCGCATTCTAGACTGCCAGAAATAACAAAGCCACCGCTTGGTGGCATTGTTAAAGTGCAACTCGTATCGGTTAAAATTAACCGCAATACTTTTTATACTTTTTTATTATGCTTTTTTATACTTTTGCATCACTAAAGTGGCATTGGTGCCGCCAAAACCAAAGCTGTTTGACATTACAGTTTCCAGCTTAGCTTCTGTTGGCTTTGTGATGATATTCAAACCTTCAGCAGCTGCGTCCAGTTCACCGATATTAATCGATGGCGCGATAAAACCGTGCTCCATCATCAGCAATGAATAAATCGCTTCGTGCACACCGGCAGCGCCTAAGGCATGACCGGTCATCGCTTTGGTCGCGCTGATCGCTGGTGATTTACCGGCAAACACTTGTTGAATAGCGCCAAGTTCTTTCACATCGCCAACCGGGGTACTGGTACCGTGGGTGTTCACGTAATCAATGGTCGCGCCTACGCCCTGCATTGCCATTTGCATACAACGCACTGCGCCTTCTCCACTGGGTGCCACCATGTCGTAACCGTCTGAAGTAGCACCATAACCAACCACTTCGCCGTAGATTTTTGCGCCACGGGCCAAAGCATGTTCCAGCTCTTCAATCACCAGAATACCGCCACCACCGGAAATGACAAAACCATCACGGTTGGCGTCATAAGTGCGGGAAGCCAGTTCCGGCGTTTCGTTGTATTTGGTCGATAACGCGCCCATCGCATCAAATTCCATCGCTAAGGTCCAGTGCACTTCTTCACCACCACCGGCGAAAATAATGTCCTGTTTGCCAAGCTGAATCAGCTCTACGGCGTGGCCAATACAATGGGCACTGGTAGCACAGGCCGAACTAATGGAATAGTTGACGCCTTTAATCTGGAACGGCGTTGCCAGACAAGCGGAACAAGTACTGGCCATGGTTTTTGGTACGGCATAAGGGCCAACGCGCTTTACGCCTTTTTCGCGCAGAATATCGGCCGCTTCCACCTGTACTTTGGAAGATGCACCACCAGAGCCAACGACCAGACCGGTGCGCGGATGCGACACTTGTTCGGTGGTTAAACCGGCATCTTCAATCGCTTGTTGCATCGCGATGTAAGAAAAGGCTGCGGCATCGGCCATAAAACGAAAGGCTTTGCGATCAATCAGTTCGCTCGGGTCTAATTTGATATTGCCCCAGACTTGCGAACGCAATCCCAGATCAGCAAACTCCTGTGAATAGGTAATACCTGAGCGGCCAGCTTTTAACGAGGCTAACACTTCAGCCTGATTGTTACCGATGCTGGATACAATGCCCAATCCGGTGATTACTGCTCTTTTCATTCTGACTCCTGAGATCTGCAAACTACGATGCTATATGTTAATGAAAGCCATTGTACGGACTTTTCCGTAGCAACTGGTCCAATTTCAGCGCACAGTTGTACACTATTATCTATCCAAATGACAATCAGGTTAAACTGTGCCGATTTTTTTTCGCCAGAGCCATTTCATGCAAGCCATTCAATCCGCGCAAATTCACTACAACGACCAAGGCACGCCGGTTTCCGACTTGTTTGGTGATGTCTATTTTTCCAATGAAAGTGGCCTGGAAGAAACCCAATATGTGTTTTTACGGCAAAATGGCTTGCCCGAACGCTGGTTGCAACATCCTGCCGAATTTTTCCATATTATTGAAACCGGTTTTGGCACCGGTCTAAATTTTTTACTGGCCTGGCACAATTTTCGACAAGCTTTGGCCGCCTCTCCCGCCATGCGCTGCCAGCGTTTGTATTTCAGCAGCTTTGAAAAATATCCAATTACCCATGCCGATTTAACTTTGGCGTTAACACAATGGCCAACCCTGGCGCCACTGGCAGCAGAACTATTGGCGCAATACCCGTCCGCGCTGCCGGGTTGCCATCGATTACAGCTTAACGACGGCAAAGTGATCCTCGACTTGTGGTTGGGTGATGTGCATGACTCAATGCCGCAATTGTCGTTGCGCAATCAGGCAGATGCCTGGTTCCTCGATGGCTTTGCGCCCAGTAAAAACCCACAAATGTGGCAACCGGAATTGTTCAGCCAAATGGCGCGCTTGAGTAAACCAGGCTGTACTGTAGCCACTTTTACCAGTGCCGGTTTGGTGCGCCGTGGTTTGAGTGAAGTTGGTTTTCAGGTCAAAAAAATCAAAGGTTATGGTCGCAAGCGCGAAATGAGTGTCGGGACTTTCGCCGCGCCAGCGTCAGCAGCTGCAGCCGTGCCAGCCACGGGAACAGCCGCAGATATTTTCATCGCCGGTGGTGGCCTGGCTTCAATTTGCCTGGCATTGGCGCTGGTCAACCGCGGTCAAAAAGTGCATTTGATTTGTAAAGATAAAGAGATCGCCAACGGCGCTTCGCACAACCGCCAGGGCGCCTTATACCCGCAATTACAAAGTACTTTTAGTGCGGTGTCGGCATTGCATGCCCATGCTTTTGGTTTTGCACGTCGTTTTTACCAACGCCTACATAAGCAAAACTTTGAATTTCCACATGATTTCTGTGGTGTGTTGACCTTAGCCTGCACCGATCAACTTGCCTTACGGCAGCAGAAAATCAGCCAGCAACCGGTCTTTACCGAAACGTTGCTGCAACCTTTGACCCAACAGCAAGCCAGCGAAGTTGCAGGCGTGACGCTGCCATTTCCAGGATTGTTTTTTCCGCAAGGCGGCTGGATTGCACCGCAGCTGTTTTGTCAGTCGGCATTAACGTACTTACTGCAACAAGCTGGTTTTACGGTGAGTTTTGATTGTGAACTGCACGATGCAGCCTTTGAACAGAGCAGCGGCTTGTGGCAACTCAAGACCAGCCAAGGTTTACATCAAAGCAAGCAGCTTTGCCTGGCAACCGGTGCGGCACTCGCAACACTACCGATGGCCTCAAAGCTGCCGGTGAATCTGGTGCGCGGACAAGTCAGTCATCTGCACAGCGAAGGTATGGCGGGACTACAAACGGTTATCTGTCATCAAGGCTATATCACACCTGCGGCAGTAGCCTTTAGCGGACAAGCCGAACATTGTGTGGGTGCGACTTTTGACCGTAGTCGTCAGCAAGCGATTGAACTGGAAGAAGATAACGCAGCTAATTTGGCGCTGGTGAATAAGGTTTTGCAGCAACCGGCCTGGTTTAACGATGCCGAAGTCATATCCGCCAAAGCCGGCGTGCGGGCAACCATCCCCGATCATTTACCGCTGGCTGGCTCCCTTGCCAATAAAGCCGTGGTATTTGGCGGACTTGGTGCCCGCGGTTTATTGTTCGCGCCTATACTTGCCGAACAGCTCGCCGCTGAGCTTTGTGGTGAACCAACACCGCTACCGGTGGAATTAGCAGCCTTGGTGTCACCTCGACGATTCGAGCAATCATAACGCGCCAAGGCGATTTACAACTTCGCCAGTTGCACCACAGCGCGGCGGTTGGTGCCACGACCACGGCTGGTTTCATTCGGCGCGACGTGGCGTTTTTCGCCGAAGCCTTCGGTTTTGACCAGTTTTTCATCCACCCCGGCGCTGACAAAAAACGCTTTTAAAGTTGCAGCACGCTTGCGTGACAACTCTTCGTTAATCCAACGCCCGCCATAGCTGTCGGTAAACGTATCAATCGTTACTCCAGCCAGCGCTTTATCGTGTTTCAGATATTCAGCAATTTGATCCAATCTGGCTTGCGACTCGCGGGTTAACTCGTCGCTGTTGGATTGATAGTTCAGCACCGTCATCGCAATATCTTCAAAGGTAAACCGCAACAACCCCGTCATACATTGATTAAATTTCTGGAATGGCTCGGAAAAACGCAGTGGATTGATGGCCGCCGCCACCTGATCAAAGGGGCTGTGCCAGTCGGAAAAATAAAAGGTTGGACTAAATCCTTGTTCCAGCTCGGTTAACAAAGTCCAGGCTTCTTTTTTTGGTAATCCACCGTCAAATTGTTTCAGGATGGCCAAGTCTGCAATGGGTTTGGCAATTTCACCAGCACGCCACTGCGGCGGTACCGACATCACTTTGGCCAGGCCATAATCGTCTGGTAACCGCGTCATTTTTAATTCAAATAACAGATTCAGTTCTTTGTTGGCGAGGCTACTAAATCGCGCTTCGCCAAAATTTGGAATGTTGTGACTGAGTTCACATTTTAAGGCGCTGGCATTGGTCACGGCCCAATTCGCCTGTTCGATCGTGGCAGCATATTGCCGGATATTCATGCGCGCCTGGCTGGCTGTTGCCACCAGCACTAAACCCAATAACAGAGTTTGCTTAAATTTCATTGGGCCTCCTGCGTCGCAACCAGGGGAGTGCTGACGCTATCTAACTATTCTGGCAGTCTTTAGGACTTATCGGTCGGGAACTTGACATAAATGTCGGCTGCAGACTCTGATTATTTTTTCTTGCAAAGGCTGTGCCGCGACAAGACGAAACTGTTTTTTTTTGGCATACTGCCCGCCCGACTGGCCTGCAGGTTTACCCATGACTCAAGCGTCAACATTACTTTCTCAACGGTTCCGTGGTTATTATCCCGTCGTCATCGACGTCGAAACTGCCGGATTTAACGCTCAAACCGACGCCTTATTAGAAATTGCCGCTACCTTGCTGACGATGGATGATTCAGGTCAACTGCAGATCGCCCAAACCCTGCACTTCCATGTTGAGCCCTTTGAAGGCGCAATATTAAATCCTAGCTCATTAGCTTTTAACGGCATTGACCCATTTAATCCACTGCGGGGTGCCGTGTCTGAACGCGAAGCACTGACCGAGATTTTTAAAGCAGTGCGAAAAGCGCAAAAAGATGCCGGCTGTCAACGCGCGGTGATGGTGGCGCACAATTCGGCTTTTGACCAAGGTTTTTTAAACGCTGCCGTTGAGCGTAACAGCATTAAACGTTCGCCTTTTCATGCTTTTGTATCTTTTGATACCACCACGTTGGCAGCGCTGGCGTTAGGTCAAACCGTGCTGGCAAAAGCTTGTCAGGCGGCTGGTATTGCTTTTGACAACAAAGAAGCCCACAGCGCCTTATATGATACCGAACGCACTGCAGAACTGTTTTGCCATATCGTCAATCGCTGGCAAAATTTAGGCGGCTGGCCTCCGCCCTTCCTTGGCACCGTCAATGATGAGCCGGAAGACATCGCTGCGGAATGATCAGCACTGTCGGTTTACTCGCTTTATGAAGATCAAATACATGATTTAAATAGCAAAAAAGCAGCCTTGGCTGCTTTTTTCATTTGTTGCGTACCACTGCGTGATTTATTCAGCAGGCTGCGTATCTTCAGGTTTTTTGAATTTCGCAGCAGTTTCTTTAATCAGCGGCTGCAATTCACCACGTTGAAACATTTCCAGCATAATGTCACAACCACCGACCAATTCACCTTCTACCCACAATTGTGGAAAGGTTGGCCAGTTGGCGTATTTTGGCAGTTCAGCACGAATATCCGGGTTTTGCAGAATGTCGACATAAGCGAATTGTTCACCACAAGCGATCAGCGCTTGTGAAGCCTGCGCTGAAAAACCACAGCTTGGAAATTTTGGTGAACCTTTCATAAACAGAATAATTGGGTTATCTGTCAGTTGTTGTTTAATTTTGTCGATCGTTTCCATGGTGAGCCTCTGCCTTACAGCACAAAAAAAGTTAAATCATTTTACCAGAGGATTTGAGGTCAGCCACTTGAGTTTTCAAGATCTGCCCCAAAAATAAAACCTAGCATAAAACCAACATCACGGGCGTTAAAGCCGGTTTGGTACTCAGGTATAACTTGAGTATTTTAGTCAGGTTTTGTAGGCTACGCGATGCAGACACCATAAACAACGTCAGTGGAGAATTAGAAATGGCCTTTGAATTACCAGCATTACCGTTCGCAAAAGATGCGTTATTACCACATATCTCCCCAGAAACTCTGGACTACCACCATGGCAAGCACCACAACGCTTACGTCGTGAAACTGAATTCTTTGATTGAAGGCACTGCGCACGCTGGCAAATCGCTGGAAGATATTATCAAAGCATCAGAAGGCCCGGTATTCAACAATGCCGCGCAAATCTGGAACCACACTTTTTACTGGCACTGCCTGGCACCCAATGCCGGTGGCGAACCAACGGGTGCTTTAGCAGAAGCTATCAACGCCAAGTGGGGTTCTTTCGCGGCGTTCCAGACCGCTTTTAACGACAAAGCAGTCAACAACTTCGGTTCAAGCTGGACCTGGTTAGTGAAAAAAGCCGATGGTACTTTAGACATCGTCAACACCAGCAACGCCGGTACACCGTTGACCGACAGTTCAGTGACACCAGTCCTGACTGTGGATCTGTGGGAACACGCTTATTACATCGATTTCCGTAATGCCCGTCCAACGTACCTGAACGCCTTCTGGGCGCTGGTAAACTGGAACTTTGCTGCGGCAAACTTTGCCAAGTAATTGGCGACTTTAAAGTCGTTGTTGGCTGAGTAACTTTTAGTTGCCAGCTTTGCAAACCCGGCCCTATGCCGGGTTTGTTGTTTTTACTCCCCTTGCCCTCGCTTCAACTAAGCTTGTTGCGCTGTCGACGAAGCCACTTGCGCTTCAGGCTGTCTCAGATCGCCGTTTGTCGAAAATTTCATAAAATTCTGTCAATTAGCTGGGCGAAGCCAGATTTTACTGTCTAACCTTTAAACATAACACCGGTTCAGTCTCATGTTTTTATGACAAGGTTGCGGAGGTGCATATGGGTATTTTTGAGCACTACAAGTCACGTTACGAAGCCGCGCGGGAAGAGGAATACAGTATTTCTGAATTCCTGACGCTGTGTAAAGGTGACAAAAGTTGTTACGCCAGCGCGGCCGAGCGGCTATTGATGGCGATTGGTTCTCCCGAGTTTATTGATACCGCTCAGGATCCAAAACAAAGTCGTTTATTCTCCAATCGGGTGATTGCCCGTTATCCGGCATTTTCTGAGTTTTATGGCATGGAAGACGCCATTGAACAAATTGTCGCCTACCTAAAACATTCGGCACAAGGCCTGGAAGAGCGCAAACAAATCCTCTATTTGCTGGGGCCGGTCGGTGGTGGTAAATCATCACTGGCAGAAAAGCTGAAATCGCTGATGCAGCAAGTGCCGATCTATTATCTCAAAGGCTCACCGGTGTATGACAGCCCACTGTGCCTGTTTGACTTAAATGAAGATGGCAATATTCTGGAGCAAGAATACGGCATTCCAAAACGCTACTTAAAAACCATTATGTCGCCTTGGGCCAGCAAACGGTTGCATGAATTTAACGGCGATATCAGCGCATTTAAAGTGGTCAAAAAATATCCATCCATTCTGGATCAGATTGCCATTGCCAAAACCGAACCTGGTGATGAAAACAATCAGGATATTGCCTCGCTGGTGGGTAAAGTCGATATCCGGCAGCTCGAACATTTCGCCCAGAATGACCCCGATGCCTATAGCTATTCCGGCGCGTTATGCCGTGCCAATCAGGGCATGATGGAATTCGTGGAAATGTTTAAAGCACCGATTAAAGTGCTGCATCCACTGCTGACTGCAACGCAGGAAGGCAACTACAACGGCACTGAAGGCCTGGCGGCGCTGCCGTTTGAAGGCATTATTCTGGCGCACAGCAATGAATCGGAATGGCAAACCTTTCGCAACAACAAAAACAATGAAGCCTTTTTAGACCGGGTTTATATCGTAAAAGTGCCTTATTGCCTGCGCGTGTCGGAAGAAGTAAAAATTTACGAAAAACTACTGGAACACAGTGAGTTAAAAGTATCCCCTTGCGCTCCTGGTACTTTAACCTCGTTGGCGCAATTTGCGGTGCTGTCGCGGTTGAAACTACCGGAAAACTCCAGTCTGTATTCAAAAATGCGGGTCTATGACGGCGAGAGCTTAAAAGACACCGACCCCAAAGCGAAATCCTATCAGGAATATCGTGATTACGCTGGCGTCGACGAAGGCATGACCGGACTCTCCACCCGTTTTGCCTTTAAAATTTTATCGCGGGTGTTTAACTTCGACAGCACGGAAGTTGCGGCCAACCCGGTGCATTTATTTTATGTGCTGGAGCAACAAATTGAACGCGAACAATTCGCCGCCGATGTCGCCGAGAGGTATCTGGAGCACTTAAAAGGTTATCTCATTCCGAAATATGTCGAGTTTATCGGCAAGGAAATTCAGACCGCTTATCTTGAATCTTACTCTGAATATGGCCAGAACATCTTTGATCGCTATGTAATTTATGCCGATTTTTGGATCCAGGATCAGGAATACCGCGATCCGGAAACCGGTCAGTTGTTTGACCGCTCCGCACTTAATGCAGAACTGGAGAAAATCGAAAAACCAGCCGGCATCAGCAATCCGAAAGATTTTCGCAATGAAATTGTGAATTTTGTGCTGCGGGCCAAAGCCAAAAACAATGGCAAAAACCCAACCTGGACCAGCTACGAAAAACTGCGCACTGTGATCGAGAAAAAGATGTTCTCCAGTACCGAAGAGTTGCTGCCGGTGATTTCGTTTAATGCCAAAACCTCGACCGACGATCAGAAAAAACATGATGATTTTGTCGATCGGATGATGGAAAAAGGCTATACGCGCAAACAGGTCCGCTTGTTGTCTGAGTGGTACTTGCGGGTACGGAAATCGCAGTGATGCTAAGGGTCAGCCGGAGGTTTTATGGCGCATTTTATCGATCGACGCCTGAACGGCAAAAACAAAAGCGCGGTGAACCGGCAACGGTTCATCCGGCGTTATAAGCATCAGATTAAACAAGCGGTTTCCGATGCGATCAGTAAACGCAGCGTCACCGATATCGACAGTGGCGAGTCGGTGACGATTCCTGGCCGTGATATCACTGAGCCATTTTTTCATCAGGGCAAAGGCGGCCATCGCGAAATGATCCATCCTGGCAACGATCAGTTCAGCCCGGGTGATCGGATCAAACGTCCTTTGGGTGGACAAGGCGGCGGCTCTGGTCAGGGCGAAGCCAGCCAGGATGGTGAAGGCGAAGATGAATTTGTATTTTCGATTTCCAAAGATGAATATTTAGATCTGCTGTTTGAAGATTTGGAACTGCCAAATCTGAAGAAAAATCAGCTGGATAAGCTGGTGCAATACAAAAATGTCCGTGCGGGATATCGCTCAGAAGGCGTGCCGAGCAATATCGATATTGTGCGCTCGCTGCAAGGCTCGTTAGCAAGACGCATCGCCATGAGTGCCGGCAAGAAAAAACAGTTACACGAACTGGAACAAGAAATTGCCCTGCTGGAGCAGGATGCAGTACCCGACCAGCATCAACTGCAGTTGCTGCGCACCGAAGTGTTGGAACTGAAACGGCGCATTGGCGCAGTGCCCTTTATTGATAGTTTTGATTTAAGGTTTCGAAACTTCGCCAAAAGACCGGAGCCGACCAGTAAAGCGGTGATGTTTTGTCTGATGGACGTATCCGGCTCAATGGATCAGGCGACCAAAGATATGGCAAAACGCTTTTATATATTGCTGTATATGTTCTTAAGCCGCAGCTATAAAAACGTCGATGTGGTGTATATCCGCCATCATACTCAGGCCAAAGAAGTCGACGAGCAGGAGTTTTTCTATTCGCAGGAAACCGGCGGCACTATTGTTTCCAGTGCGCTCAAATTGATGGCCGAGATTGTCAAAGACCGCTACGACCCGACGCAATGGAATATCTATGCGGCGCAGGCGTCGGATGGTGATAATTGGGCCGATGACAGCCCACAATGTGCCTCTTTGCTGACCGAACAGCTACTGCCGTTTGTGCGTTATTACGCCTATATCGAAATCACCCAACGGCCACATCAAAGTCTGTGGCAGGAATACGAAAAGCTGTTAGCTGGCTTTGATAACTTTGCGATCCAGCCAATTCGTCAGGTCAGTGACATCTATCCGGTGTTTCGAACCTTGTTTAAAAAACAAGCTGCTTAACATCATCAAGGAGTGCAGGATGACCGCCAAGCCGAAAACCGCATTAGCATCAACGGCTGCACCAAGCGTGACGCCACTGTCAGATGGTCCGGACTGGACCTTTGACCTGTTAACCCAATATCAGGCCGAAATTGAACGGGTGGCCAAATTTTATCAACTCGATTATTACCCGAATCAAATTGAAATTATCACTGCCGAACAAATGATGGACGCGTACTCCAGCGTGGGCATGCCGCTGGGTTACAACCACTGGTCTTATGGCAAAAAATTCATCCAGACCGAGCAGAACTACAAACGTGGTTTTATGGGGCTGGCCTATGAAATTGTGATTAATTCCAACCCTTGTATTGCCTATCTGATGGAAGAAAACACCATTACCATGCAGGCGCTGGTGATGGCGCATGCTTGTTATGGTCATAATTCTTTTTTTAAAAACAATTACTTATTTAAAACATGGACCGACGCTTCATCGATTATTGATTACCTGGTATTTGCGAAAAAATACATCAGTGATTGTGAAGAAAAATACGGCCTCAGCGAAGTGGAAGATATTCTCGATTCATGTCATGCGCTGATGAACTACGGCGTGGATCGCTACAAAAGACCACAAAAAATTTCGATGGACGAAGAGCAGCGCCGGCAAAAGGATCGGGAAAGTTATCTGCAATCGCAAGTTAATCAGCTGTGGAAAACCATTCCGAATAAAGGCCAACAAGCAATAGCCGAAGAACGGCATTTCCCGGCAGAGCCGCAGGAAAACATTCTGTATTTTATTGAAAAAAATGCACCTTTATTAAAACCGTGGCAGCGGGAAATTGTGCGGATCGTGCGTAAAATTTCGCAATATTTTTACCCGCAAAAACAAACCCAGGTGATGAACGAAGGCTGGGCCACATTCTGGCATTACACCATTTTGCAGCATTTATATGGTGAAGGTTTCGTCACCGACAAATTTATGCTGGAAGTACTGCATAACCATACCAATGTGGTGTTCCAGCCGCCGTACAATTCGAAGTATTACTCCGGCATTAACCCCTATGCCCTTGGTTTTGCGATGTTTTGTGATATCAGGCGCATTTGTGAACAGCCGACAACCGAAGATAAACTCTGGTTTCCTGATATTGCCGGCAGCAACTGGGTGGAAACCATGCATTTTGCGATGCAAAACTTTAAAGATGAGAGTTTTATCAGCCAGTACCTGTCACCGAAAATCATCCGCGATTTTCACCTGTTTGCCATCGTCGATGACGATAAAGAAAATTCGCTGGAGGTGGCGGCTATTCACAATAACGAAGGCTATCAACACATTCGTTCAATGCTGTCTGCCCAGTATAACCTGAGCAATATTGAACCCAATATTCAGGTATGGAATGTCGACGTCAGTGGCGATCGCTCGTTAACACTGCGCTTTGTACCAAATAAACGGGTGCCTTTGGCTGATAGTTATCACCAGGTACTGAAACACTTGCACCGGCTCTGGGGTTTTACCGTCAGGCTGGAGCAACTGAACGAGGACAATACGGTACGGCAGTTGTTGATGGTGCCGAATTAGTCAGGTATCTGTAAAATCTGCAGATGTAAACGAAAATACAGGAGATGAAGAAGCAGACTACGCAGACTCGCCGTAAACCCGTCCTTGGGGGCTCATCTGCGGCGTCCATGCCGCAGAAGGTCTGCTTAACTCTGCTTCCTCACCTCCTCGAATTCTAAGAACTTATCTATTCACGTACCGAAAAAAATACCAGTCGCCGAAGTGACTGGTACTCGCTAACGACTAAAGTTGTCGACTCGACCATCAATATCAGCCAGCCGACAATTGCTCTGCACTCTGACACAAAGTGACCTGATTGCGGCCATTGGCTTTAGAGGTGTAAAGCGCTTTGTCGGCCGCTTCAATCCAGTTCCGGTGTTCCGACATGCTGCTGTGGTACTCAGCAATACCGACACTCACCGTGACCCGAAGTAATTGCTGATTGTACTCGATGGCCAGATTCTCTACGGTTTTTCGCAGACGTTCAGCGAAAAACATCGCCTGATCTTCAGTGGTATCAACTAATAGCACCGCAAATTCTTCGCCGCCATAACGACCAGCGACATCCGTTTCACGCAGGTTTTTCTTCACTGCCTGCGCCACTTCTTTAATCACCGCATCACCCGCCGCATGGCCAAAGGTATCGTTGACGCGCTTGAAATGGTCGATATCACACATCAACAAGGCGCTGCGATGACCGCTGCGTTTAAGCCGCTTGAACTCCGTTGTCAACGCATCTTCCCAATGACCACGATTATTCAGCGCGGTCAAAAAGTCGGTTTTTGATAACTGCCGCAACTGGCCGTTCATCGACTCCAACTCCAGTCGGCTGGTGGCAACATCGGTCACATCATAAATAATCATGCATAAATGCGTCACCACACCACGCACATCGGTGATTGGAAAAATGGTGCTGTTTTGGTACATGTAATCAGCAGAGCCGGTGATAGGCCGGTAATTGCGGAATTTGAAGATATAAGGCCGTTGCTCCCAAATGGTAAAAGCTTTATTTTTCAAAAGGATCACCGGATCACATTTACGCCTTAGCCACTCTTCATCAATTTCGGAAAATAAATCAAATAAATGCCGATCGCGCACCTGCCTTGGTGTCAGACCGCTATGGTTTTCCATAAAACCATTCCAGACCTGTATTTTGTAGTCGATGGTTAACACCACCAGACCCACATCTACCGTCTGGAACATGTCCAGTAACCAGTGTACTTCGGAAACATCTGAGTTTATATGTGACATAACTACTCTTCTAACAAGAATGCGACTTTATAATTCATGGTTTTAATACTGTCTTCAGTAAAAAGCAGTAATAAATCACAATTAATATTATAGTTTTCAATGCCATAACTTATTTCAATTGCCAGCGTGCGCTTCCAGCGTTTGGCATTGGCTTTGATCATTTCACTGATCGGCGCATGTTGCCCAAGCACCACCGGATGGCCCTGGCTGAAGGTCATATCAATTTGTTCCGCCAGCCCTTTTAACACCGCACCGATCAGAATATTGCCGATATCCATTAACAGCTCAAGCTCGGTTTTATTGGTGAGTTTGCCAGTGTAATTCAGCAGTTTGGCAATATCGGCAAAACTCGAATCATTCAGAATGAGTAAGGCTTCACCTGAAATACCACCACCAATAAAGCCCTGGCAGACCGCTGAAGTGGTTTGCTTTTGCTCCACCGAAGCAATCGCCATATGCAATTCGCTAACTTCTATCACATTGACGTTCGGGATCGGGAGTTTGACAAATACTTTGAGCAACCGCGCCAGCAAATCACCAGCCTGCCCCATCGCGACGTTGGTGAGTTCCTGAAAGACATCACGCAGAATGGGATCCAGCGCAAAATCGCCGGCCAGCTGATTGGCATTCATGGCGCGATCAATCACTTGTTTACTGTCGGCCGCACTATGGGCTGAGACAAACTGCTGCAATACTTCGGTCAGTTTTTCTGCCGCCACCGGCTTTCGGATAAAATCCAGTGCGCCATAACCAAGCACCCGCTCGCGGGCTTCCGGTTGAATATCGCCAGAGACCACCACCACTTTGACTGGTATTTTTTGTTGGGAAATGGCCTGGAGTACCTCGTACCCATCAAGGATTGGCATATTTAAATCGAGGAATAACAAATCAATTGGCTGGCGCTTTAATACTTCAAGCGCCTCTTGGCCGTGCCCGGCAAAGGAAATTTTTTCTTGCCATTCGGCAGGCAGGCTACGTGCCATCTGCTTACGCGCCAGATTTGAGTCATCACATATCAAAACCGCAGCTACCATTAGACACCTGATTCACGTATTGTTAGTTTTCAGTGTAGCGCTGAAATCTTGATAGTGCGAATAAAAAACATCCCTGCGCAGCACCAGCCGTTAAGTGCTTAACAGATTGAATTACTGATTAAATTCCCAAGCCACTTGTGTTGTTTCCTAAGGAGAACTCGAATGAAAAAAATGTCATGCTGTGCCGCTACGATTGGCTTGTTACTGCTGAGTTTCAGTGCCACGGCAGTTGATTTGACAGCAAGCTTACCCAGCCGCCTTTCTGACATTAAAGCGGGTGAGCGGCAAATTGAATTGCTAGGCACTGCGGCGGTGCTGCAACAACAGGCTCCGGATTTTAAAGTGGCTGATCAAGCATTCAAAGCGGTCAAACTGAGCGATTTTAGTGGCAAAACGGTGCTACTCAGTGTTGTTCCCAGTCTTGATACGGGCGTCTGTTCGATTCAGACCAAAAAATTCAATCAGGAAGTGGCGGCATTGCCTGCTGATGTGGTGGTGATGACCATTTCTACCGATTTACCCTTTGCCCAAAAACGCTTTTGTGTGCAGGAAAAAGTCGACAAATTACTGGTGTTGTCGGACGCGGTCTGGGGCGATTTTGGCAGCAGTTATGGGTTAAGAATTAAGGACATGGGTATTTTGAGCCGTGCGGTATTAATTATTGATCCCAGCGGCAAACTGGTCTATCAGCAGCTGGTACCCAGCTTAGGGCAAGAACCTGACTATGCTGCTGCACTGACTGCGTTGAAAACAGTGACTGCAAAAAAATCTTAAATTTTCCCCTTGAAACTGTCATCGCCGACCTTATTTTATGAAGCAGGATGCCTGAACAGGATCCTGAAACGGACTGGTCCAACATTGGAGAGTCCTTTTTAATCAAAGGTTTAACTACATGTTTAACTACAGAGTTAACTAATTTGCTTACTTATTGAGGAATTGGCGATGACAACTTTAGACTTCACTCCATTTTACCGTTCTTTTATTGGTTTTGATCATCTGGCTGGCCTGATGGACGCCGCTGCCCGTAATGAAAAACAACCGGCTTATCCACCTTACAACATCGAAGTAACCGGCGAAGATCAGTATCGGATCACCATGGCGGTTGCAGGTTTTGATCAACACGAATTATCGATTGAAACCGAACACAACAAGTTGGTGGTCAAAGGGCAAAAAGCCGATAAAACCGAAGATCGACGCTTTTTACATCAGGGCATCGCTGAGCGCAATTTTGAACGCAAGTTCCAGCTGTCCGACTATATCAAAGTGACAGGCGCCAATGTGCACAGCGGTTTGTTGCATATTGAACTGGTGCGCGAAGTTCCGGAAGCGTTAAAACCACGCCGGATTAATATTGGTCAGGGCCAGCCGTCAACTTTATTGACGCAGCAAAACGCCGCCAATAGCGAAACAGCGGCATTAACAGTCGCAAGTAACGGCTAACTTCTCCTAATCAAGCGCCCGGATAAATTCAAGGATCTGGGCGTTGACTAACTCTGCTGCTGCCACCGGCCCCATATGACCGGCTGGCAGCGTCTTCACGCTGGCCTCTGGCCAAACCCCTTGTAATAACTCAGAAATGAATAACGCTGAACGCCGGCTTTCTGACCCACGTAGCAGCAATATCGGGCAGTTAATCTGCTGATAATCCATAAGCGTGGCGGGTTCGCCAATCAACGCTGCGAAATCCTGCGGTACTTTCCACACCTGTGCGGCCATCTGTTGCTGCATTCGCGCTGGCAGATGCTGAAAATAATCCTGTTGCTGCCAATAATCGACAAACAACCGTGCGGCGTCCCAGGCTGGCAGATCGGGCATCTGCTGCGATAACGCTACCACTTCAGCGGTGAGCCTAATAGCCTCGGCATCTGCTGAATGCGCCAGCAAATGAAACGCCACTGGCTCATACAGAATTAACGCTTTGAGCTTAATTTTACCGGTACGCGCCAGATGTAAGACCACAGCGCCGCCAAACGAATGGCCAATCAGCAGCATCGGTTGTTGGCGTATTGCCGCCGGGATCTGCGCAAGTACCGCATCAGCTTCGACAGCTAGCTGATGTTTGGGGGCTGCCTGAAATTCAGCGACCGGCTGGCTGCCATAACCCAACAAATCCGGCAGCAGTAGCTGATACTGCTCACCAAGCTGTGCCGCCAGCGGTAACCATTGTTTGTGGCTACTCAGCGAGCTGTGTAACAACAATACCGGCTGACCTTGGCCGACAATTTTCATCGAATTAAGCCTGGCCCAACACTAAAAATGCAGCACTGCTTAACAAAGCGATAAAAGTGCTGATCATACCAATCATCCGCGGTAATGAAGTTCCGCTGGTTTTAGTCAGACCAATGGCGTGGCTTACTCTGCCGAATACAGTCAGACCGCCAACCAGATGTAACTGCCACAATGCTGCGCCCTGAATTTCCAGAACCAGCAATAAAATCAACAATAAGGGTACATACTCAGCGAAATTGCCATGGATCCGCACTGCTTTGACTAATGCCGGTTGTTGGCCATCGCCCAAGCCAACTCTGCTCTTCACACGCTGCCTGACCACAAGCCCGGCTAACACCACATACATCACCGCTAAGGCTGCAGCGTAATATGGAAGTACGGTTAAAGTCATGGTTACCACCCCTGTAATTGTTGCAGCACCAGCTGCCGGAATAATTGAATATGGCAAGGCGAATCATTCAGCGCCTTGATGTATTGATAGTCTTCACCACCAGCATGCAGGAATACTTCACAGTTTTCTACCGCGATTTCCTCCAGCGTTTCCAGACAATCGGCCGAAAATGCCGGGCACAACACCTGGAGCTTTTTAATACCTTGCCCCGGTAACTTTTCCAGCAGCTGATCGGTATATGGTTGTAACCACTGCTCTTTACCGACGCGAGATTGGAAACTCACCAGCACTTGCTCTGCGGTTAAACCTAAATCAGTCGCCAGATTGGCCGCCGTCTCCCGGCAATGCCGCTCATAAGGGTCACCAAGTCTGACAAAACGCTCCGGGATCCCATGAAAGGATAACAGCAGCGCATCGGCCTGCCCCTGTTTTGCCCAGTGCGCGCGCACTGAACCGGCCAGCGCGCTGCGATATGCCGGTAAATGATGATAATGCTTCTGCATGCGGATTTCCGGCAAATCCCGTTGTTGCTGCAGATAACTGCTGATTTGATCGGAGATGGCGGCGGTGGTGGTGGCGGAATATTGCGGATACAGCGGCAGCACCAAAAAACGTTCAACGCCTTGGGCGCGCAGCTCGTCCAGCACCGAAGCTATTGAAGGGTTACCGTAGGTCATGGCGTAACGCACCTGCACCGGTAAGCCGCCCATCAACATGGCGTTCCCCAGCGCTTTGGTTTGCCGCTGCGTGATCACCCGCAGCGGTGAGCCTTCATCCCACCAAATCGACTGATAGAGTTTGGCAACACGTCGGCCGCGAAATGGCAGGATAATCCCGCGCAAAATACACTGCCATAAAATCGCCGGATAATCGACCACCCGTTGATCAGACAAAAATTGCTGCAAATAACGTTGAATGGCTGGAACAGTCGGCTCGTCCGGTGTGCCAAGATTGACCAGCACCACCGCATATCGCTGCAATGGTAAGGTTAAAGTGGGGGTCATAAAAAACCTTCTCTAAAAGCAAACTGTGGCGAAGTTTAGCATGTTGTTTTGAACCAGCATGTCGAAATAAAGCGATGTGGATCATCGACTTTTCACCAAGCCCATGCAGATAGTGGCAGCAACCAGGCGTAAAAAAACCCACCAGGTGGTGGGTTTTCTCAATAGGCAGCTGGAACAAAGCTGTTAAGCCAGTACTTAGCTCAATAAAGCCAACAACTGCGCACTCACTGAATCAACCGGCTGGGTGCCATCTAAATGATGGTACTTGGTCAGCCCCTGTTCGGCTTGGTTACGGTAATAACCGACCAGCAGTTCAGTTTGCTCGTGATAAACACCTAACCGTTTACGCACGGTTTGTTCTTTATCATCTTCACGGATCACCAGTTCTTCACCGGTCAGATCATCAATACCGGCCACTTTTGGTGGATTGTAGCTGATGTGGTAAACCCGGCCTGAAGCTGGATGGACACGACGGCCGCTCATCCGCTCGACGATCACATCGTCCGGCACATCAAATTCAATCACAAAATCAACCACCACGCCGTTGTCTTTCATCGCATCGGCTTGCGGAATAGTGCGTGGGAAACCGTCTAACAAGAAGCCATTGGCACAATCTTCTTTTGCGATCCGCTCTTTCACCAGACCGATAATCAGATCATCTGACACCAGCTGACCAGCGTCCATCACCTGTTTTGCCGCGACGCCAAGCGGTGTGCCCTCTTTAATTGCAGCACGCAGCATGTCACCGGTGGAAATTTGCGGGATGCCAAACTTACTCATCAGAAACTGCGCCTGAGTTCCTTTTCCGGCACCTGGGGCACCCAACAAAATAATACGCATACAAAACCTCGAGTAGCTGGGGATTGATCCAATCGTTGTAAGGGACGGATCTTTACACAATGTCTGTCATCAGACAAGAAATTTGTCGCCATATGTCTGCTCATCAGATTAGTCAAGGCTACTTTGGTCGTAATATGGCAAATCAGCAGATTGCCTGAACTTTGCTATTTAACAGCGGTTTTTTGATAGTTTTCTTTAGGTTACAGCCAGTTGTATTCGACCAAAGTGCTAGCAGTGATAAGCCTTAGCGGACAGATGAGTTTTGATCCGGCAAACTATAAATTTGCTGTACTGCTGAAATTTGCACCAGCTTTTACGCGGGGTTAATTTTATCATTTATGATTATTTATCATGCAGATATGAATAACCATCATCCGAAGCAGCTAAGCAATGTCGCAGTAAAATGTGCCGTTCTGGTTGTTGCAAATAAAAAACGGACAAAGCCTCGCGGATTTGTCCGTTTACAACGATTCGGGAACAGCAGTTTTGTTACTTCGCCAGATCCAGCAACAAGCTGTTTAAGCGGGTGACAAAGCTAGCCGGATTTTTCAGACTGCCACGTTCTGCCAGTAGCGCCTGTTCAAAAATAACCTCGGCCCATTGTTTAAAGCGGCTTTCGTCCTGGACGTCGGCAATATGCTTCACCAACTGATGATCAGGGTTTAACTCAAAAATTGGTTTTACTTCAGGCACTTTCTGGCCAACCGATTCCATCAGCTTCATCATCTGCGTGCTCATATCGAACTCGTCAGTGACAATACAAGCCGGGCTGTCGGTTAAACGATGACTGACTTTGACGTCTTTGACCTGGTCACCCAGCGCAACTTTAAAGCGTGCCGCCACCGCAGCAAACTGTTGTTCAGTTTCTTGCTGTGCTTGTTTGGTCGCTTGGTCATCCAACTTACTCAGATCCAAACCACCTTTGGCCACCGACCGCAGTTTTTTACCGTCAAAATCGGTCAGATGTTGCATCAGCCATTCGTCGATGCGATCAGATAACAACAATACTTCGATGCCTTTTTTGCGCAGCACTTCCAAATGTGGGCTGTGTTTGACCGCTTCATAGCTGTCGCCGACCAGGTAATAAATGTCGCTTTGCGACTCTTTCATCCGGCTGACATAGGCTTCTAAACCAACGTTTTGAATATCGCTGTCGTTGTTTGTTGAGGCGAAACGTAGCAATTTAGCAATTTGATCTTTGTTGGCGAAATCTTCAGCCGGGCCTTCTTTGATCACCTGACCAAACTCATTCCAGAAGGTCTGGTATTCAGCTTGATCTTCAGCCTTGGCCATTTTTTCCAGCATTTTCAGTACGCGTGACGTACAGCCTTTGCGCAGGCTTTGCGTCACTTTGGTATCTTGCAGAATTTCGCGCGACACGTTCAGCGGTAAATCGCTGGAGTCCAGTACACCTTTGATAAAGCGCAGGTAACTTGGCATAAACTGTTCAGCGTCATCCATGATAAACACGCGCTGCACATAGAGTTTCAGACCATGACGGGCTTCGCGGTTCCATAAATCAAACGGCGCTTTTTTCGGCACATAGAGCAGGCTGGTATAGTTGCTGTTGCCTTCAACTTTGTTGTGACTCCAGCTTAATGGCTCGGTCCAGTCATGCGAAATGTGCTTGTAGAATTCCTGATATTCGGTCTCTGACACTTCAGATTTGTCACGCATCCAAAGGGCAGTGGCTTTGTTGACCACTTTCCAGTGACCTTCAGTTGCCGCAACTTTTTCGCCGTCTTCGCCTTCAGTTTCAGCGCTGCCCTCTTCCCACATTTGTACCGGAATAGAGATGTGATCAGAATATTTAGTAACGATGCCTTCGACTTTCCATTTACCGAGGAATTCCGTTTCGGCGTCGCGCAGGTGCAGGATAATATCGGTACCACGGCTTGATTTGCTGATTGGCGTTAAAGTGTATTCACCTTCACCTGATGATTCCCATTCCACAGCGCTGTCGGCAGCGGCACCGGCTTTGCGGGTACGGACTGTGACTTTGTCGGCGACAATAAATGCTGAGTAAAAACCAACCCCAAACTGGCCAATCAGCTGTGAGTCTTTGCTGGCTTCGCCGGATAATTGCGAGAAAAATTCTTTGGTGCCGGATTTAGCGATAGTGCCTAAGTGACTAATCACTTCATCGCGGGTCATCCCAATACCGTTGTCGCTGATGATAATGGTTTTGGCGGCTTCATCGAGGCTGATCCGCACGCGTAAATCGCCGTCGTTGTCGTATAAGCTACTGTCAGATAAGGCTAAAAAGCGCAGTTTGTCAGCCGCATCCGAAGCGTTGGAAACCAGTTCGCGCAAAAAGATTTCTTTGTTTGAATACAAAGAATGGATCATTAACTGCAGCAGTTGTTTTACTTCGGCCTGAAAGCCATGCGTTTGTTTTTGAGTTGTTTCAGTCATTTACCGCTCCTGTGATCAATATTACCGCCAGCCACGCCACCCTGGTACCCCATGAGTGCCGCAGGCGTTGCAGGGGATGTACCCGAAAATTTAAAACCAATTTGGTTTTGAACTGACAGCTATATGGGGGAGTAAGGCATAAGTTTCAAGGGGGGAAATTAGTTGGTTGTTGCGTCAAAAGAGCCTGAAACGTCAGGCTCTGGTGAATCATCTGGATAAAATTGTTGGTCGGTTAAAACGGCTTACGGCCACTAAAGGCATACGACAGCGTACTGCCATCAACATATTCCAACTCACCACCAACCGGCATGCCCTGCGCCAGCCGCGATACCTGGATCTGATGTTTCTTGCACAGTTCCGCAATATAAAAAGCGGTGGCATCACCTTCAATCGTGGGGTTGGTCGCCAGGATCACTTCCTGTACCTGGCCTTGCGCCAGTTGTTTGGCAAGTTGATCCAGGCCAAGCTCAGCCGGGCCAATGCCATCGAGCGGTGACAGCTGACCACGTAATACAAAATAACGGCCGGCGAACAAGCCTGTTTGTTCAATCGCATATAAATCGGCGGCGCTGGCCACAATACACATGACCGCACTATGACCACGGACCGGATGGGTACAGATCTGACACAACTGGCCTTCGCAAAAAGTACGGCATTGCTGGCAATGTCCGACTTTTTGCATCGCCTGCTGCAGCACTTGCGCCAATTGCATACCACCTTCGCGATTACGCTCCAACAGCTGATATGCCATGCGCTGCGCCGACTTTGGCCCCACTGAAGGTAACAATCGCAAAGCATCAATTAACTGCTGTACCAGCGGTGTATGCTTACCCATGCCATCTCATCCTGAAGCTGTTTACTGTCATTGAAGGCCGCATTAAAACGGCATTTTAAAACCAGGCGGCAACTGCATGCCACCGGCAACACCCGACATTTTTGCTTTGCTGGTTTCTTCAACCCGACGTACTGCGTCGTTGATGGCTGCAGCAATTAAATCTTCCAGCATTTCTTTGTCATCTTGCATCAGGCTGTCATCAATACTGACGCGACGCACGTTGTGGTTACCCAGCATTGTCACTTTCACCATGCCGGCACCTGATTCGCCAGTCACTTCTAATTTGGCGATTTCTTCTTGCGCACGCTGCATTTTTTCCTGCATCTGCTGCGCCTGTTTCATGATATTACCCATGCCACCTTTAAACATAATTGTGCTCTCTCTTTGCGTTAGGCTTGGATCATCGCGGCAATTCGGATCTGCTGCAACCCGCTGGCGATGGTCAGATAGTTACCGGAAACGTCGGGTCAAATGGCGGTATGACGCTTCACTGCAGCAGTGACAAGCTGTGCGCTGCTACACTTTGTTCTGGGCGACACGATAATCAGATCACAGTCAAAATACAAGGGATCCCGCCTTTTGCGCGCAATGGTCGGCTAATTAACCAACAAGCTATCTGCCACTAATTCGGCGGCAAAATGTTGTTGCAGCGCCTGCACCAACGGATCTGCCGCCAGTACTGCAGCGACATATATCCGGCGTGCTTCGTCAATCCGCTGCTGAATAGCGATCGGGCAATCTGGTACTTGTTCACAAAATTCGATGTCGAGTGTCAGCGGTTGTTGATAAGAACCAGACAACACCGTTTGCAGCGTCTGTTGGTTCTTCTCGTTATCCAAATGGCGTTGACTGGCCATCACCTGCAGTTTTAGCTGCGAGCCGTGCAGCTCAGCGCTGGCATGTAACAGAAACAGCCGCATCAGGCCGCCAATAGCCAGCTGATCAATCCGCGCTGCCCATGGGTCTATTTGACTGGCATATTTAACGGCAAAATTACCGGCGTCGATGCTGCCATGAAAATACAGCGGCTGGCTGCTGATGTCGGCGACCGCCACATGCTGCACGGATTCAGCAGAGAAATCGGTATTGTCCTGGTCCAGTACCTGCAAACTATCGAGCAGTGCATGGCGGATTGGTTGCGCCTCGTCACTCGCTGACGCTTTATCTTTGTCGGGATCAGAGCTTGGTTCATCCGCCTGATATTGCTGCCAGGCCCAATCACCACCGGCGCTATCAGCCACCGGATCTGGCTCTTCATCGGGATCATGATTGTCGACGGATGTATTGATGACTGCCATGGTCGTGATTGGCTGCCATTCATCGTCTTGCTCTTCAGCAGTAACTGGCGCCGGTGCTGGAGTTGGCGTTGGAATTGTCAGCGGTGCTGCAGATACAGCCGTAACTGTAATCTGCGGTGCAACTGGTTTCGCAAGCTGAGGCGCCGGTTGGCGCTCAGACTTTTTTTCGTCAACAGCTCCGGCAGTAGCCGCCAGTGCACGACGAGCAATAATACTGGCCGTGATCGGGTCAATTTGTGGTGTCGCTGGATCCGCAACGGTATCCACAGGCGCTGTTTGTGGTTCGGCAACAGGTAGATCGGCAACAACAGCAGCCTGAACCGGCACTGCAACAGGGCTTGTCGTCGAACTTGCAACCGGAGCTGTCATCGTCGGTAAGCCTGCAGCAGAAAGTGCCGCAGCACGGCCGCTCTGCGTGGTGTTTTCGGTGATATCCTGGCCAGGCGTCGCCGGGACAAAGGCAATTGCGCGCAATAACGCCATTTCAATGCCGGTACGAGCATCCGGGGCATAGGGTAAATCTTTTTTGCCAGACAACAACAGCTGGTAATACAGCTGAATAGCTTCAGCACTTTGCGATTTTGCCACGGCTCGTACAAACGCCGACTCGGTCAAAGCAAGTTCAGCTGCACTGAGCTGGAACTGGCACAACGCAGCAAGATGCAACAGCGACAGCATATCGTCCAGCACCGAATGCACCTGGCTATGCTGCGTCATCAGCTGCATCAAATGGTGTTGCATCAACGGCAAGTCGCGGTTCAGCACATCTTGCAGTAATAATTCAGCCCAGGATTGTTCCAAAAACCCCAGCATTTCGCGCACTGGCCCCAGTTCAATATGGCCGTTGGTTTGGGCAATTGCCTGATCGGTTAAACTCAGTGAATCCCGCAAACTGCCTTTGGCGGCGCGCGCTAATAACGCCAGCGCTTCATCTTCGGCGGCAATTTTTTCTTCGCTCAGAATATAAGCCAGATGCTGTTTAATTTGGCTTTGGCTCAGCGCTTTTAAACTGAACTGCAGGCAACGCGATAAGACAGTAATGGGTAATTTTTGCGGATCGGTGGTCGCCAGCAGAAACTTTACGTGTGGCGGTGGTTCTTCCAGCGTTTTGAGCAGCGCATTAAAACTGTGTTTGGACAGCATATGCACTTCATCGATCAGGTAAACCTTGTAACGACCACGGCTAGGTGCGTATTGCACGTTGTCGAGTAAATCGCGGGTATCTTCAACTTTGGTGCGCGAAGCGGCATCAATTTCAAGTAAATCAACGAAGTAGCCTTTGTCGATTTCAACGCAGGCACTGCAGACACCACAAGGTGTCGCGGTGACCCCTTGTTCACAGTTCAGACTTTTGGCAAAGATCCGCGCGATGGTGGTTTTACCGACACCACGGGTGCCGGTGAATAAATAGGCATGATGCAGACGGTTCTGGGTCAGCGCATTGGTCAGGGCCGCTTTGACATGGTCCTGCCCTACCAGCTGGCCAAAGTTTTGTGGCCGCCATTTTCGCGCTAACACCTGATAACTCATCTGCTTTCCTTGATTACCAACAACCGGGCCTGAAAGGCCCAGCAGCAAATTCAGTGCTTAGTGGCCAGCAAAATCAATCAGGCTATAGACATTTAACTGTAACGCCGCGAGACGTTGATCACCACCTAAATCCGGCAGATTCACCACAAAAGCAGCATCACTGACGTTGCCACCTAAACGGCGCACTAATTTGGTGGTGGCATCAATAGTACCACCAGTCGCCAATAAGTCGTCAACTAACAATACTTTATCACCAGGCACTATCGCATCCAGGTGAATTTCCAGCGTGTCTTGACCATATTCCAGCTGATAACTTTCGGCGATGCGCTCACGCGGTAACTTGCCCGGTTTACGCACTGGCACAAAAGCAACACCTAAGGCATACGCCAGTGGCGCACCAAAGATAAAACCACGGGATTCAGTACCGACAATTTTGGTAAAACCCTGATTGGCATAACGCTGTTTGAAGTTGTCGATCACCGCGGCAAAAGCCACCGGATCCTGCATCAGACTGGTCACATCGCGAAATAAAATGCCCGGTTTTGGATAGTCCGGTACTGATTTAATTACCTGTTCGAGCATCGTGGTGAACGCTGTTGCTTGACTCATAATCGTGGTCACTCTAAAAAGATATAAAACATCAATGGCAGACGGTGTGCTGCGGCTAGTGACAAAAAAACCGCCAACCGGCGGTTCTTCTGATCAAAAAGTGGCTTAACCCAGAATTTGTAACCAGCGCAAAATCGGCACCAGACACAATAAACCTGTGAACACCACCAGGAATAACAAAAACTGCACCACGCCAAAAGATTCTTTGAAATTTGCATCTGCCATCAGGGAATTCCCGTTGTTCATCAGAGTTGAAATTAAGGTCGGACATGGTAATGAATTTTACGCAGCTTGAAAAGCTCGGATCACGCCTTTCTTCGCCAAATCCTGCAGCAATTGTAGCGCACCTTCGCCAATCTGCTGGTTGGTTAATTGTGGGGCTAACGTCTGCAAGCTGGTAGTTAATTCCGCCAAACGGGCGCCAGGCGTATTGATCAGCAGCTGCAACAAACTGGCACTTAATTGATTTAACGCCATAAATTTAATCTCGTTTTCCAAATCTCGATACACCAGCAATAAACTTGGTGCCGCTGGCCGTTCAGGTCTGAATGTTGCGCTGATTTGACTGACCGGATATTGATAACACAACAACAACGCGAGTTCATCCATGGCCAGTTGGCTGGTTGCTAGCTGCGCTTCTGTCTGCATAAGCAGCGGCTGGTGACACTGCCGATGCGCGGTTGCCAGATAAAGCTCGATCCACTCGTAATGTGCTAATTCCAGTAAAAAAGGGGGGTCTTCAGGCGCAAGCTGTTGTTGCTGGAGCCAGTTTAAAAAACTCTCAGCGATATCCAGAAAATATGGGCTGTGCAAATTGCTGCTTTGAAAAAACAACCTGGTTTTAGCGTGCCACTGCGGTTCCCTATATAAAGTGCTGAGCACTGGAAAAGCACTGCTGACAAAATTAAGGACATTGTTAAAAAACAGTTCCTGATACACAGCCATCCGTTCTGGTGAAACACCGGGTAACAGTGGCTGTGCCGGATCGCGAATGGCAGCGGCAAATTGGCTTTGGATCTGCTGAAAGTCGCTCATGTTATCCAACTGCCGTTATTGATTTTAGCGAGGTTTGTTGTGTTGAGGTTTGTGCGACTGAAGCTTGTTGCTGCAAGCTTTTGATTTGCAATAATTCCTGCTCCAACACAGTTAACTCCGGCAGATTAAAATCGCGCTCAAGCAAAGTTGGAAATTCGCCATGCCGCTGATAGGCAAACTCTAACAGCTGCCACACCGGGTCTACCACCGCAGCGCCATGGGTGTCGATCAGCAAAGTATCTGACGCCCGATAATGACCAGCGATATGGCCGTATACCAGTCGTTGTGTCGGCATCGCGGCGATAAATGCCCGGGCGTCATAGCTGTGATTCACCGAATTGACATAGACATTGTTGACGTCCAGCAGCAAGCCACAATCGGCTTGTTGCAGTACTTCCAGCGTAAAATCCAGCTCCGACATTTCCTGACCTGGCGCAGCATAATAGGACACATTTTCAATCACCAGCTGCTGCTCCAGCACGTCCTGCACCTGACGAATGCGCCCTGCCACATAACGCGCTGCTGCACTGGTAAAAGGAATGGGCATTAAATCGTATAAATGTCCGCCAGCCGAGCAATAACTTAAATGTTCGCTATAAAGCTTGATTTGATGGGTTTTGAGAAAGGTTTTCACCGCGGCCAGAAACTCCAGATCCAGCGGATCCGGGCTGCCCAGCGATAACGACAAGCCGTGACAAATAAAGCGATGTTGCTCGGTCAAAGCGCGAAACTTCTGACCGAGCTTGCCACCAAACGGCAGCCAGTTTTCCGGGGCGACTTCAAAAAAATCAATGATGTCTGGTTTATGCTGCAACACCGGATCCAATAGCTCCCGTCGCAGCCCAAGCCCTACCCCGCCAAACGCAGTCATGTTAGTTCATGCCACCGCATTTGCCTTCACCACATTTCCCTTCGCCACATTTGCCTTCTTTGGCTTTTTCAGCGGTGTCTTTGGCTTTATCGGTGGCTGCAGCTTTAGCTTTGTCGGCACCACATTTGCCTTCGCCGCACTTGCCTTCCCCACATTTACCTTCTTTGGCTTTATCGACAGTGGCTTTTGCTTTGTCGGCACCACATTTTGCTTCTTTGGCTTTATCATCGGTTTTGGTTTTATCAGCGCCACAAGAAGCTTCCGTCGCTGCCAGCTGATAACCACCACTTAACTCAGTCGCAGTAAAATCAAGCGCTTGCGCCGAACCTATGCTGCTCAGCGAACCTAAAACAAAAACACCTACCGCTGCGGTAACTTTTCGATTGATTGTTGTCATGATCTTAATCCTTTGCTGTGGTTGAGGTTGGCCGGGTTGTGTCCCGACTGCATTAAGTAGACCTGCATCGACGCGATAAAATTTCAGCGTGCAAAAAAATGACCGACATATTTTGGGTGTTATCTAAAAATATGCACTTTGCATGTTAAGCATAAAGTATCGGCACTGCGCTTGCTAATGTCTTTCGCTTTGATCTGTATCAGATCATTGAATGCCAAAACTAACCACAATCAGGCAAGTCCCAGCAACGTAATTTGAGGTTTGAGATGCCAAAGGCGATGACCAGGATGCTCAGAGTGCAAATGCTTGAAGAGATCCAGCAATTGCGACTGCAAATAGTCCAGTATATTCAGCAAGATCATCCGGCTGAATTTGGCACTCTGTCATTAAAGCTTAAACAGGATCCGCTTAGTCACTGGCCAGAATTGTTACAGCCTTGGTTGACACCACAGTTAAAACATAAAGCAATGCGACTGGAAGCATTGCTAGCCGCCATTAGTTTAATCGATATGGGTTTGTACGGTTTATGCTGCGATTGCGAGCACCGTATCGAAAAAGCACTTTTATTGCACGATCCAGCGCGGCAACGCTGTCAGCATTGCTCGGCATGACCAGCACCTCTGCGCCCCATCAAATATAAAAAACCGCCGGTGAAGGCGGTTTTTTTATTCTTCCTACACGCTGCCTGAACACTTTGGATGTTCAGGCGGTTCGTAGCGTACTTTTCAGTGTCAGCACCTTACAGCGCTATCACCAGTACTATCACCAGTACTACGCAGATTAGAACTTAACGTTCAGAGTCATGCGGTAAGTACGGCCAACCATGTCGTAATGTGATGGGAAGGTGTTACCGCTGTTCCACGAAGTAGAAGCAGCTTCACCACCAACAACTGGAGCTTCACGGTCTAACAGGTTATCCACACCAAAGTTCACTTTAACTGCTTCGCTGATCTGGTAGCTGCCGTACATGTCTAAGTAGCTGTAAGAGCCAATATGACGGAACGCAGCGAAACTGCTTGCAGCTTCTTCTGGTGCACGGTCAAGATCGCTCATCCAACGCCACAACAGGCCTAAAGAGTAATCTTCGTAGTTCCAGGTCACACGCTGGTTAGCACGAGTTTCGTGCTGTGGTGCACAGCTGGTACCGAAGTAACCGTTGCAGTCCAGTACTTCAGAAGTAGGTGAACTTAAAGATTCACTTTCTAAGTAATGGTTTAACTGACCAGAGAAATCAAGTGTACCCATAGACGCTAAGTTGAAGCCAAAAGTATATTGAACTTCATAACCAGTCGTTTTCAGGTAAGACAGGTTGGTGATGTACTGCTCGATACCAGAGATATCAGAAATCAGCGTACCACCGTCACGAGTGATCAGATCACACTGTGCCTGGTTGCCCAGTACATAACAGCCATCCAATACTTCTTGTGGTGTGTTGGTACCGATATAACCATCAACGTTGATGTCGTAGTAGTCGATAGACAAGTTTACACGTTCAACGCCATCAAACTCAGGTGTCCATACAAAACCGATTGTGGTGGTTTTTGCATCTTCAGCATCTGGTGGTGTGGTTGGGTTAGAACCAGAGAACACGTTGATTTGACCAGAGATGATGTCATCAATTGCGCCTACTTGAGCAGCAGTCATACCAGTTGCTAAACAACGGGCACGTAAAGTTGCGTTAGTAGCTAAATTGGCAGCGTTGGCTTTAGAACATGGATCCATAGTCGCGTTATCCAGACCTGAAGTCAGTGGCGCGAATAATTCACCTACGTTCGGTGCACGTGTCGCGGCATTGTTCATCGCACGGATTAACAATTCATCGTTTACACGCCATGCCAGACCCAGTTTCCATGAACCGTTGTCACCAACTGTGTTGTAGTTACCATGACGGTAACCGAATTCCAGTTCCAGAACATCAGTCATGAAGCCGTCTTCAACCAGCGACATTTTACCTTCAGTGAACAGTTCGTTCACTTTAAACAGACCGCCTACTGGCAGTTGGTTACCACCAGCGCCACCTAAACAGCTGGCAGGTGCTAATTTCCAACATTCGTCTGGGTTAGAGTATGCTTGCTCTTCACGCCACTCATAACCGAAGCTCATTGACAGTGGTGAATCAGCCCAAGGAGAAACGATAGCGTCGAATGGACCGTTGATAGAACCTGAAACCACACGTTGTTGATATTCAGTTGCAACGAAAGCAGTTGCACGGGCATAAGCCGCCATTTCTTCAGTGATAGAACCGAAACCACCGAATAAGTTGATTGGCACACAGCTTGAATCGCCATTACGACAAGTCGTTTCGTTCACTGCATCTAGCTGGTTTGCAATGTTTGCAACGTTAGTGTAGCCAGCGCTCACGTCCAGACGTTTAGTCTGACCGTGTTGAGCAGAAACTTCATAGGCCCAGGTATCAGTCAGGAAACCTTCCAGACCAGTAACGAACTGGAATTGGTCAGAATCATAACCAGTAGAACGAGCCCCTAACTCAACAGTACGACGGAAAATATTCAGACGTAATGAGTCGGCCTGGTCAACAACGCCGTTGTTGTTGGTATCACGCCAGTTAGTCGCATTCATGCTACCCTTCGCAGCATTTGCACCGTTCAGGATGAAATTACGTGCTTGAGTATTGAAGAACGGGTTTGCCATTGGGATCCAGAAGGCAGTACCGAAAATACCTGATGGCGCAATTTGCGTGTCGACTGAAGTCGTTACGTAGTTTACGTTTGTGTATACAGTATGTTCGTCGTTCAGATTGTAACGTGCCAATGCTGTAGCGCTGTAACGCTTAGCTGGAGTCTGGTAGTAGTTAAACGGGTTGAAGTTAAACACCGAACAGTTTGCACCAATGTTACCACCGTCACGGAACTGACCGGCAACGGATGGCACACCAAACAGACCAATACGCGTTGGCACCGTAGTACCTGAACCACCTGCTGCTACTGCACCTGGACCACCACACGCTGGATCAGCTGGTGGAGTTGGAGCAATACCATCGAGGTAATTTTGATAGTTCGCGCCGTTGGCAGTAACAATACCTAGGTTACCCAGAGGACGCTGACCTAACAACAGAGAATCACGGTCTAACCAGCCAAGAGACAGAACGGCGTTACCTTTGTCATCATCAAAATTACCACCTAATGTCAGGCTGGCATTTTGAGAGAACGCATCAGCTTCAGCTGAACGAGAATGACCTGTTTCGAATTCAACGCCTTCGAAATCGTTTTTCAGAACGACGTTCATCGCACCTGAAATTGCATCAGAACCGTATACGGCTGATGCACCACCAGTCACCAGATCGATACGGTCGATCAGTGCTGTTGGGATAGAAGAAGTATCAACATGACCTGCAGTGTTAAACGGAACCATCCGCTTACCATTCATCAGAACCAAGTTACGGTTACGGCCCAGGCCACGTAAGTTGATTGTCGCAGCACCACCAGAACCATTGTTTACGTTTGAACCGTCACCTGGCAGCGCAGATGGCAGGTTACGAATAATACGTTCAACTTCAGGTTGCTGTTGTTGTTTGATTTCGATTTCGCCGATGGTCGCGATAGGACTGGTCGACATGGCGTTGGCACTACGGATCCGGCTACCGGTTACCTGAATTTTTTCTACTGTTTGATCCGCAGCTGGTTCTTCCTGGGCTACAACGCCCTGAGAAAAGAACAGAGGTGAGGCAACCCCTAAGACCAGCGCGATTTTTACCGACTTTGATAGTTTATTCGCAGCAAACATGTTTTATTCTCCCTGGACCACTGTTATCAGTGATTCTATTTTTTTAGCCTGAATCATCTACTTTCAGGCGAACTGTTACGGAACGTTTCCGTGAACCGACTTCGATAATAAACGTATTTTTTTTCAAAGGTCAACAATTTTGATGGAACAAAACCTTTAATTCGTTGTCACGTCACGACAATCACTGTAAATAGTTCCGTCCAGTAAATTCAAATGTTGTTTGGTTAATAAAGGGTCAGGCTTTTGCTAACGAATACTTGCGTCTCGTCGCCGTTTTTTTGACGTTCATCTGCGTTTGCACGTCATCCACCGACTGTTTACAATGATATACCTGTAAATTTATACAAGTAGTTTTATGCTGAGCGCCGGACTGAAAGCTGAAATCAAATCCATCCATCAACTGATCAAAACCGGGTTACCGGGCTATCAGCCACGCCCTTCTCAAAACAAACTGGTCGCTGAAATGGCCAATATCATTGCCGGCTCTTATCATAGCCACGATCGGATTGGTTTAATCGAAGCCGGTACTGGTACCGGTAAATCGCTGGCGTATTTATTGGCCGCCATTCCACTGGCGCTCAATAAGAAAAAAACTTTGGTGGTAGCAACGGCAACAGTGGCATTGCAAGAACAGCTGGTATTTAAAGATCTGCCATTTTTCCAAAGTCACAGCAAACTTCCCTTTGAATTTACCCTGATTAAAGGCCGCCAGCGCTACGCTTGTGTGCAGCGATTGCGTGATCAATTATTACAGCCCGACTTACTGCCACAGTGGCAAGCCAGTGATCCGGCGCAGCTAGCCAAGCTACAAGCAGCCTGGGACGACCGCAGCTGGTTGGGCGATCGTGACTCATTACCGGTACAACTCACCGATCAAGCCTGGGCTGGCATTCAGGCCGATGCTTATCATTGCCATAAACAACATCCGGCTCATAAAAATTGCCCTTTTCATCTGGCGCGGGCGGAAATCGATAATAGTCAGGTGCTGGTGGTGAATCATGCGTTGCTGTTGGCCGATTTAGCCTCAGGCAACAGTATTTTGCCAAAACCCGAAGAATGCATTTATGTGATTGATGAAGCGCATCATTTGGCCGATTGTGGTCGCGATTTATTTTCCGCAGATACCCAACTCAATATCGATTGCAGTTATTGGCAGCAACAAATCGACAAGCTGTATCAGAATTTACAGAGCAATCTGACACACCATGGTGCCATTCGTGAAACGTTAAAATTGGTCGAATTGTCGCAGGACTTTTTTAATCTGCTGAAACCGATGCAACAGGCGATCAGCAAACAAAGCCAGTGGTTTGCCAACTCGCCGCATCACCGTTTTGTCGATGCGGTATTGCCTGAGCTGTTTTCGCGCCAGGCCGACACTTTGGCTGAACACAGCGGCAAGTTGATGTCTTGTATCGAAAAATTGTTTCAGCAATTACTGGAGCTCGCCAGCGAAGGCAAGGTACGCAATAAAGTACTGCTACCGCTGCAACATGAACTGTCAGTACTGGAGCAAAAGTTTTCCGGGCAACATCAGCTGTGGCAGCTGTGGTCGATGCCACAAACAAGCTATGTCAATCAGGCGCGCTGGCTCAGTCAACGCGACCAACAAATTCGTGGCCATGCCTGCCCTTTGTCGGTGAGTTTCCAGCTGGATGAATTGTTGTTCTCGCAAGCGCATGCGGTGCTGTTGTGCTCTGCCACCTTAACCTCTTTAAATTCATTTGATTACATCAAACGTGAATTGGGTCTCACCGACCATCCGGGTTTACAAACGTTGCAGGTCAGCTCGCCTTTTGCCTATGCCGAACGGGGTTTAATCCATATTCCTAAACTCAACACTGAACCAAGTTCCGATTTATTTACTGCGGAACTCATCACCGTATTGCCGCAATATCTGGATAAAGAGGTGGGTAATCTGGTGCTGTTTGCCAGTTACTGGCAGATGGAACAGGTGGCGAAAGCGTTACGAGAACAAGGATTTACCTTATTAGTCCAGGGCGAAGCCGGCCGGCAATCGCTGCTTGATTTGCATAAAATGAAAATTACCGGCGGCAACGGCAGTATTTTATTTGGCACTCAAAGTTTCTCCGAAGGTCTCGATTTACCAGGCGCCTTGTTAACGAACCTCATCATCACCAAACTGCCTTTTGCGGTGCCGACTTCGCCATTTGAAGAAGCGATGGCAGAAGCTGTCACCAAACGTGGCGGCAACCCATTTTTACAATTAACGGTACCCGCTGCGGCGAGGAAACTAGTGCAAGCCTGTGGTAGACTGCTGCGGCAGGAACAGGATCAAGGCAAAATTGTGATTCTGGACCGACGTTTAGTCACCAAATCGTATGGCAGCGCCATGCTAAAAGCACTCCCGCCGTTTCGGCAACAAATTGACGGATAATCATGGAATTTGCGCTTGAACCCAGTTTATGGCTGGTGCTGTGTGGGGTCGCTTTTATCGCGGGATTTATCGATGCTATTGCTGGTGGTGGCGGTTTATTAACGGTCCCCGCCCTGCTGACTGCTGGCTTACCACCGCATCTGGTGCTTGGCACTAACAAACTGGCGGCGACTTTTGGCTCGCTGACCGCTTCAGTGACCTACTACCGCAAAAAATTGTTTGACCCCAAATATTGGCGTCACGCCTTGCTGGCGACCGCTATCGGCGCCTGCCTTGGGGTGTTGGTGGTGGATCAAATCAGCAAACAAACCTTAGAGAAAGTACTGCCGGTGTTGATTTTAATCGCCGCAATTTACAGTTTATTCGCCAAAGTCCAGCCTGATGATCAGCTGATGCTGCCGGTCGAAAACCGCAAAAATCGTTGGACACAGCGGCTGCAGGGGTTAACGCTTGGCTTTTATGATGGCATCGCAGGGCCTGGTACCGGTTCATTCTGGATGGTGTCGACGATGGCGCTTTATAAAATCAATCTGCTGCTGACCAGCGGTGTCGCGCGTTCGATGAATTTTGTCAGTAACGGCTTTGCTTTGGTGACCTTTGCACTGCTGGGCCATATCCATTATCAACTGGGGCTGGCGATGGGGTTATGTCTGATGGTGGGATCTTACTTCGGCGCACACACCGCCATTCGTTTTGGTAGTAAGTTGATCAAACCACTGTTTATTGTGATGGTGATGGCGATTGCCCTGCGGCTGATTTGGCAAACCTGGTTTTCCGCATGACCAGCAGCACTTCTCTATATAAGTGGCAGCTACTCACCGACCAGCTGGAACAACAGTTGTTAAAGCTCGCCAGTCAGGCCAGTAGAATTGATCAGCAAGCACCGGCCTGGCAGCGTCGCGACTGGTTTGATTCTGAGTTATTTCAATGCCACTCACCGCAGCTGCTTGATTATGTGCAAGAAGCAATGCAGCTACTGCAACGGCTGCAACAACCTGTTCGTGGTACAGGCGAATTGTTGATCATTCAACAACAAAACCAACAGCGTCTAGCTGAAAAATTATCGGCACAAATGCAGGCGCTGGGGCGGGCTTTTGCTTGTCTTGATGTACGTCAGCGTGAAAAAACTAAATGGCGCCCGGCGAAAACCGCAGCGCAAGCACCAACGACACCACAACGGCAACGTGCCGGGCAATTATTAGCCGAGCTCGGTGGTTCACATCAGGCACTTTATCAAAAACTTAGTGAGACCCATGAGTTTGAGCGGCGGTTGCTGGATTTAATCAACGAAGCGGCTCGTGAACAACAAGACCCGGCACGGCAACTGGCGTTGCATGCCCGTCTTGGCCGCTGTCGTAAAGCCATCGGCCAGCTGGAAGCAGAAATTCAGTGGCTGGAACAAAAACGCGAGTTCTGATGCACTGGCCACCCCTTATTTATGACGCCTGCTACAGCGCCTTACAATTGCCCGACCGGCACCGCTACCCGATCGGCAAATACCGTGCGTTATATCAGGCATTGTTAGCGGCTGGCGTGCCCCTCGATTGTTTTGTTGAACCGACTTCGGCAACCCGCACGGAACTGGCGTTGGTCCATGACCCTCTTTATATAGAAGCATTGTGCTCAGGGCAGCTTGACACCAAAGCGATGCGGCGGATTGGTTTTCCCTGGTCAGAGTTTCTGATTAACCGCAGCCTGCGTTCGGTCGGCGGCACCATTCAAACCGCGCAACTTGCGCTGCAACATGGCTTAGCACTGCATTTAAGTGGCGGTTATCACCATGCATTTGCCAGTGAAGGTAGCGGCTTTTGTCTATTTAACGATTTGGCCGTTGCTGCGCGGGTGCTGCAACAACAAGGCGTCGATAAAATTCTGATTTTTGATTGTGATGTGCATCAGGGCGATGGCAGCGCGCTGATTTTTGCCGATGATCCACAGATCATTACCGCATCTTTGCATGGTGAGAAAAACTTTCCGGCACGAAAACAGCAATCGGACTGGGATCTGGCACTGCCTAACGGCTGCACCGATGCGCCTTATCTGGAAGCGGTGCAACAAAGTCTGGATTATTTACTAGCGCTGCATCAGCCGGATCTGGTGTTGTATGACGCCGGCGTCGACATTCATCAGCAGGATGATTTGGGCTTGCTGTCGGTAAGCACCCAAGGCATTCTGGCGCGCGACCAACTTGTTATTCATCGTTGTCGCGATTTAAAAATCCCGCTGGCCGCCGTGATTGGTGGTGGTTATCAGCGGGATTTGACGGCATTAACTGCCGTCCATTTGCAGCTATTTAAAGCGGCTTTTGTGAGTCTTCAGTTACCTGTCGATATTCCGACTTAACAGCAACGTCTGTTTACCGCAGTGGGCATCAGCCCAATTTACGGCTGCCCAGCCCCCGCAAAGTAAAACCCAAGCTGACGTTTTAGGGTCTGCGGCAGTTGCGGCAAGCTGGCTTTTGGCAGTAAAAAAGTCGCCATATGGAATAAATCAGTGAAGATCCGATTTTTCTCCGTGGTGCGCTTTAGATAATCATGGCCAGATGAGCCACCGGTGCCAATTTTGGTCCCCAACATCCGCTGCACCATCATCGCGTGTTTATAACGCCAAATGGTCAGGTTCTCGTCGATTTCGGTCAGGCAAGTCAGCACCTGAAATGGCAGATTAAACACCGGCTCTTCCTGATATAAACTGATAAACAGCGCCGCCAGCATCGCACGTTGACTAAGCCGGAAACTGCCATCCTGTTGTAACTGCTGATATTTATCGTTATCCAGTAAAGCGGCAAATTTAGCGCGGGTTTTGTCAATTTCGCCCAGCTGCAACTCACGTTCGTGCTCGGCAATCTGAATAATACTGCGCACCGTTTGTTCGTCTTCATCCAGCATTTGGGTGGTAGCGTTTTGGTACATCTGCCAGAAACTAAAATCACCAAATTCTAAAAACGGCATCCGTTCCAGCCATTTTTCGACCTGCTCAAATAAACTCGGTTGTTGCTCCAGACTTTGCAGGAATAAACGGTCCTGTTCATTCAGGCGGCTGTAAAAAGAATTTTTATCATAATCAATCCGATAGCCACTTTTCAGACCCAGACCAATTTCTAACATTTTAAACTGCACACTCTGAAAGCCGGAAGCCGGCACCAGATAGTCGCGAAATGACATAAAATCCTGCGGCGTCATTGTTTCCATCACGCCAATTTGCTGGTTCATCAGCTGCTGGATGGTGATCACCCGTTTTAATTTATGTACCACGCCAGTCAGTTGTTCATCCTTCACTTCGGTGGCGGCGAAGACTGACAACACTGATTTTAACTCGTGTAACACTTGCTTAAACCACAGTTCGTACACCTGGTGCACCACAATAAACAGGGTTTCATCGTGGGCTTCATTGCCATACTTGGCGCTTTCCGGCGCTTGTGCCGTCAGAATTTTATCCAGTTGCAGGTAATCGCCGTAATAACAAGGCGTGGTATTTTTTTGCATGATGATGAGTTCCGGCCGATGGCCTTAATTGCGACCGCGCATTGTAGCAGTGCATCGGGCACAATGTCAGTCTGACCAGCTGTGGCATTTTTGCCGGTGAGGGTTTATGCTTAGCCGAACAAAAAAACCAGTCAGGTCAACCGGTTTGACCGCTACCGACGATGGAGCAGTTGATGAAACTACATGACGATATCCACAACTATTATGAAAAACTGATGCTTGATCACCTGCTGGAACTGGGATTAACGGATCAGGATCCTGAATATCTGGCCGATTTATCCTGCATCGTCCTGAACCAGCTGCCCTGTAAATATATTCGTTATGAGGTGGATTTAGCCTTTTACCTGCCACAAACCGAACGTTTTGAAATGGTGACCCGGGTGAAAGACGCCGTCGCCAAAGGCCGCGCCTTTTTAGACAGTCCGGACAATCTGAAAGCTGATGATCAAACCGCTCCCGGTGCTACTGCGATTGACGCCTGAGCCCAATCTCACACCGCATACAGTATCGACGGCAGATACGCCTGTGCCGCTGGCGCAGGCAGCCGTCGAAATTCAGTTAGCCGTTGATTTAATTATGTTATTGGAACAACAACAATTGCCACCGGCAGTCATTCTGGCGGCGCTGGAGATAGTACAACAGGATTTTCAAAGGGCTTTGTTGGTAGAACAACAAACGGCAACGAGACAAGATTAAACACTGGGAGCGCTGAGGAATTTGGGTGGTAGCCTTACCAGCCACATCCCGGCACACACGTCATACGCTTCGGCTGCTTCCTTCCAGACCTGACCGGGTTCACGTACTAGTATTGCGAGAGGACCGATAAGGCCACCATTGTGTAAAAATGCTTGGTGATAAGTCGAGGCTTACCTTCGATGCGGGCGCATTATGCGCAAATCTGCCCGGCATCGCAACCCATACTTCGCAACACATCATGCAAATTCTGGTTTTTTCGCAGTCATTTGCTGAAAAAACAACCGCATCTGCTGACAGTCCTGCTCGAAATTATCACCGGTCTGCTGCAACGGTCCGAATACCAACTTCTTCTGCGCATAGTCCAGGCCAAGCAATTGGATCGGAACACCGGCGGTTCTGGCGATATTCCAGAAACCTGAGCGCCACACCGCGACTTTTTTGCGGGTGCCTTCCGGCGACACGCCAAGGATCAACTGCGGCTGCTCGGCAAACTGGCGGGCGATTTGTTCCACTACGCCATGTCGCTCGGTGCGGCGTATCGGGATGCCACCCCAGCGCAGTAACCAATTGCGCAGTGGCCAGATAAAAATACTGTGTTTGCCTAAAAATGAGATTTTCACCCCCAGCGCCAGACTCGCCGCCATCGCAATCACAAAATCCCAGTTCGAAGTATGCGGCGCCACCGCTATCACCAGTTTTGACAACGGCGGCAAATTACCTTCGATTTGCCAACCGAGTTTGTCTAATAACCAACGACCAAATTTTTGCGCCGCCGGACTCTGGTGCCGTGGCGATTGTAGCGGTAACTCTGGCCAGTGTTTCATTGACGACAACCTTCTTCTGCCAATATTTCGCTTATTTACATTGCTATTTTTTTGCCAGCAACGGCTGATAAGCCACCAGCAGCAATTTTAGCCGTTGCTGATTTTTCAGGCCTAACCGCACCATTTGTTTGTGCGCCATCGACAGTTGTTCGATTTCACCATCGGCAAAAGTGTATTGCACCGAATCCAGCGCCAACATCGGGCCATCAGCAATTTCCGGCGCCGCTAACAGCTGCTGAATTGCTTGTTGTACCCGATCACGGAATTGCGCTTCCGGATAACCAAGCTCCAGATAAGCCTGTTGCAGCAGCGGATACAGCTGATTAAACAGCGCCACTACCTCCGCTTTTGGCGCACTTTCCAGTAGGTCCAAATAACGCTGATAACGCTGATAATTGGCGATATCCAGCTGATACTGCTGGCCGTTTTGCGTCGCTTTGAAATCCTGAGTTAAACCTTTAAATATTGCTTGTTCCGGTACCAGCCGACCTTGCGCAATATTGTCAATCTGTACCACAAACCGCCGGACCATTTCTTCGCTGACAAACAACGATGACAAGCCTGCTTTCCATGGCAGTGCCAGCAGTTTTTGTTTGACCACCATATCAGACTCGTCCAGTGCCGGCAGCGGCTCAGTGGCAGTTACCTCTTGCTCGGCGGGTAATGCGGTGCCGTCAATGCCAGCATCCGCAGCCTGAGCACTGATTTCATCGTCTGGCTCTTGTGCTGTTGATAACACATCCGCCGGCTCGGAAATGGGGGTTGTTGTTGCGGGTGTGGTTGCTGGTGTTTCTGCCACGACGACCGGCACCGGAGCTGGTTTTAACAGGTACCAACCGCCTGCGGCTAAAATGATGACGGCCGCTGCCGGACCGATCCAGCGTTGCCCTGAGCCTTTGGCTTGAGTTTGATGAGTTGGCGTGCGCTCTGACATAGATCCCTCCTAGAAAACGAATAACAACAGCCTGCTACTGTACCCGAAGCGCCGGTAGCGTTCCACCGGCAGTTGCATCTTGATATAGATAGCAGATTCTTTCTGTAGATCAGAGCGTTGCATTGTCTGGTAAAGTCGGCAATAGTTAGCAAAGTAAAGTTAAAGCCGCAGGCTGTTTGTCGTGTTGTATGACTGATTTAAAGCAAAACCCAAAAATCGCGTTATTGCTGACCGGTGGCGGTGCCAGAGCCGCTTATCAGGTTGGTGTGCTCAAAGCGATTGCACAGCAATATCCGCGCAACAGTAAATCGCCGTTTCAGATTATTTGTGGCACCTCGGCCGGTGCTATTAACGGCACTGCGGTCGCCTGTTACGCCAGTTGTTTTCACTTAGGGGTGCGAAAGCTGGAGTGGATCTGGAAAAATTTTCATACCCATCATGTCTACTATTCCGATTATTTCCGCGCCTCTTATCATCTGCTGCGGGGGTTTTTCAGCGCATTTCAGGCGGATTATGCCAATCATAAACCGGTGTCGTTGCTTGATAATAAACCGCTGAAACTGCTACTGAACGAACTGCTGGATTTAAAGCGACTGGACCGGAATATTATGGGCGGTTATCTCGATAGCGTTTCTGTAACGGCAAGCTGTTATAACAGCGGCGATTCTATTACGTTTTTCCAATCTAAAGACGCGCCTGAGTGGCAGCGCTCCCGGCGTTGTGGTCAACGCACTTTATTAGGAATTCACCATTTGATGGCGTCCGCTGCTATTCCATTGGTGATGCCATCAGTGCGGATTAACCAACATTATTATGGCGACGGTAGCGTCAATCAATTGGCGCCACTGAGTGCCCCGATTCATCTTGGCGCCGACAAAATTTTAATTATTGGGCTGGAGCAACCAAGACGCCGCGAACATTTACAGCAAATGCCGCATCACCCCAATGTATCCACCATCGCTGGTCACCTGCTGGACAGTATTTTCTCAGATACTTTAACCGCTGATTTGGAGCGGATGTTGCGGGTGAATAAAACCATTCAGACCTTACAGCAGCATCAAATCAAAACCGAACTGAAACCGGTGCAAAGTTTACTGATTAACCCCAGCACCAACTTTAATCAGTTGGCCAGCGAAAATTATCTGGCGTTACCCATGGCCGTGCGCTCGTTATTACGCTGTATCGGTATTAAACAGCACTCGGACTCCAGCCTCGCCAGTTACCTGTTATTTGAGAAGTCATTTACCAAGCGGTTGATTGAATTAGGGTATGACGACGCAATGCAGCAAATAGACGAGATTATGGCATTTTTGGCGCCAAACCCAGACGAGACCACAGCACCGCAAACCTAAACAGGCACTATATTGCCGTCAAATCACTGACATCCACGCGACGGCAACAAATCTACAATTGTAACCATATGTATTTCATCACTATTAATTAGTGGCATAGATCCTGCTCTGTACGAATATCACTCTATTACAGGAGCAGGCTGATGGAATTGTTCAGCTTTAGCGAAATGTCTCTGGATCACGTACCAAGTTACGCCAGCGTCACATCAAAACCAAATTGGTCACATTTGACCAATACTGTTGGCCCTGGTTTGGTTGAACAACTGCAAACCAGCCTTGATTTGGCGCAGCAGCTGCAAATTTTCTCGATGGCCGCTGGCAAAGTTTTGCCGCTGACGGCAATTGAAATGCATACCGCGGTTGGCGTGTTCAGCGCGGCAGGTTCGTATCCAGCTGAGCATGAATATCGCAGCATGCTGTTACTGAACGATCAATGTCTGGCTGAATTGGTGTACCAAAGTGAAGTGCAAATCAGCCCGCTACAGCAGCGCCGGTTACTCGAGCTGGAAACCCAATGGTTGTTTCCGCTGCGTAATGCGTTGGTGGTCACCCGTTTACAGCAGCTGGCATTAAAAGACACGTTGACCGGCCTTGGCAATCGACGCTTTTTTGATGATTCCTTTGCAAAAGCGGTGCAATTTTCTGAACGAAAACAGCAGCCTTGTGCGTTGATCCTACTGGATTTAGATAACTTCAAAGCGGTGAATGATCACCACGGACACCATGCCGGTGATGAAGTGTTGTTGGCGGTGGCCGATGCCATGCGCAATACCTTAAGGGTCAGCGACAATTTATTCCGTTTTGGTGGTGATGAATTTGCAGTATTGCTGACTTCGGAAGACGCAGCCAGTGCCGAGCTCGTGGCGCACCGGTTGGTCAAAGCGATATCTCAGCATCATACCTGTGACAAATTTGGCGTTTCTGCCAGTGCCGGATTGGCACAATTGGTTGAACTGGAAGATTGCAAAAGTCTGTTTAATCGTGCGGATAGCGCGTTATATCAGGCAAAACAAGCCGGTAAAAACCTGGTACGGCAATCTGCAAAAACCACCGCAACCGTGGCAGAACTCGCCAAAGCTTAATCTAAACGGGGCCTTGCACTGACCGACAACCAACTTTGCGCTTCGGTCGTGGTGCAAGCGGCTTCGAAATCGACCACCAGTAAAATTTGCTGCCCGGCAATGATTGACGGCACGGAGCCACGTTGCCAGGGCGGCACCTTCCAAAGCTTACACCATTGTTTGAGCGGTTTATGGTGCGGATAACCTGCTGGTTTGAAACGGTAATTAAGCCAGCCAAAGCCTAATTCTAATGATGTATTGGTCGCCACCGCCAACGGCCAATAATTGGCATCAACCCCAAAATCTGCTTGCTGCGTTTGCCATAACATCGTTCTACCATCCGATAGCGTCACACTCTCCCCCGGCAACAAGGGCTGCAGACTGGGTGCTGTTGCCATAGCAAATTGTTGCTGTGCCGGGTTTAACAAATACAGCTCACCAGCAAAGCGGCGCAGACTATGACCGTCCAACATAATTTGTGGTTCGGCATCGGCTTTCGCCTGGATTAATTCCTGTTTGACCCGTAGCAGCCGGTCGCTGCCGGGGTTTAACCCAAATTGTTTTAGCCATAACCGCAGCAGCATGCTTTGGGTCAAATCATCATGCTGCGCTAAGCCTTGCAGTGATAACCGGTCGGCGCTGGAAATTTCCGCCAACTGCCGCTGCAGTAATTGATCGTTGAGTTGTTGCACCTGCCCCAGCTGTTGCATGCTGCGACTGGTGGTCGAAGCAAATGACCCCCAGCGCTGGGTGAGCAGTGGCAGTACTTCAAGGCGCAGGAAATTGCGCTCAAACCGGGGATCCAGATTACTTTCATCTTCAATCCACTGCAGCTGCAATGTAGTCGCAGCGGCAACCAGCTGTGCACGGGGAAAATTTAATAACGGGCGTAAGATCCAACCATCGGCCACCGGCTTAGCACTGGCAATACCGGCAAGTCCGGCCGGTCCGCTGCCGCGCTTCAATGCCAGCAACAAGGTTTCCAGCTGGTCATCGGCGTGGTGTGCGGTTAGTACAGCGCAGTGGGAAGCACCGGCGAGTTGCTCAGTCAATACTTGATAACGTAACGTCCGCGCCTGTGCTTCGATGTTGGCGGTGGTGGCAAGTCGAATATGCTGAACTTGCAGCGGTACGCCAAGTTTGTCGCATTGTTGCTGACAAAATTCTGCCCAAGCGTCGGCGTTTGGGCTTAACCCGTGATGGACATGCACTGCCTGCAATTGCCGGTTCGGCGCAGCGGCCTGCCAGCGCACTAACAGCTGTAACAGCAGCATCGAATCCAGCCCGCCACTGAGCCCCAACACCACGTTGTTAATGGCATAACTTTGCAGCTGCAGTGCAATGGCCGCGTCAAGTTCACGCAGCAACGGGCTGATGGGTTCTTTTGTTAGATCAGGCATAAAAAAAGCCGCACGAGGCGGCTTCCTGTTTAGCAGTAACCGAAGGACATCAACCGTTTATAACGGCGATCCAAGAGTTCAGCAACTGATAATTTATCCAATTTGGCTAAATCACGCAGTAAGGCTTGTTTCAGACTGGCCGCCATTTGCTCGTGGGCACGATGCGCCCCGCCTAATGGTTCCGGAATGATTTCGTCAATCAGGTTTAGCTCTTTTAAGCGTGGTGCGGTAATGCCCATCGCATCTGCAGCTAACGGCGCTTTTTCGGCGCTTTTCCACAGAATAGACGCACAACCCTCAGGTGAAATCACCGAATAAGTACTGTATTGCAGCATGTTGACCTGATCGCCAACACCAATGGCTAAGGCGCCACCAGAACCGCCTTCACCAATGACGGTACACAGCACCGGTACTTTTAAACCTGCCATCACTTTTAAGTTGCGGGCAATGGCTTCACTCTGACCACGTTCTTCAGCGCCAATGCCCGGATAAGCACCAGGCGTGTCGATAAAGGTAATGATCGGCATGTTAAAACGCTCGGCCATTTCGAACATCCGCAGCGCTTTACGATAACCTTCCGGCCGTGGCATACCAAAGTTACGTTTAATTTTTTCGTGGGTATCACGGCCTTTTTGGTGGCCGATGATCATCACAGTGCGCTCGCCTAACCGCGCAGTACCACAAACAATAGCGGCATCATTGGCAAAAGTACGATCGCCCGCTAGTTCGTCAAAATCAGTGAAAATGTGTTTAATGTAATCCAGCGTGTAAGGACGCATCGGGTGCCGCGCTAATTGCGCAACTTGCCAGGCACCCAACTCAGCAAAGATTTTTTTGGTCAGTGTCAGGCTCTTCTCTTTGAGCTTGTTCACTTCTTCTTCCAAGCCGAGATCGAACTCGCCATTGCGGCTGACTTTGCGCAGTTCTTCTATTTTTGCTTCAAGTTCCGCAATCGGTTGCTCAAACTCTAAATAATTCAGCATCATCGACTGTCACTACCTACCTAGTTAAATTCAAGATGTATTGTTGCTAATTGTTTTAACTGATGCAACAAAGCGTCTGTGGGCGTTACCCACCATTCAGTTCCCAAAGCCATCGTTACAGCGCCTTCCTGGCGTTGATAGCGGACCTGTACCGGTACAGTGCCCGCTTTAAATTCGGTTAGTACCCGCTGCAGCCGCGGTAAATAATCGGCGCCGACCTGCGCTGAATCTACCATAACCAACAGGGATTTAAGACATTTTTCCCTCGCTTGGGTGATTTCGACCACTTCGCGGCCGGTCATTGTAAGGCCGCCACTGAAATCATCAAAGCTGACCTGTCCAGAAACCACCAAAACCCGGTCTTTTTGCAGCAGATGCTCGAAGTTCTCGAATTGTTCGGGGAAAAAACGTACATCTAAGCGCGCCGATTTGTCATCCAGCTGCACTAAAGCCCAGCGCCGACCTTTTTTATTAATCAGCACCCGCACCGACACCACCAAACCGCAGGCATGCACGGTTTGGTCGCGTCTGCCCGGCTGCATTTCAACTAACCGACAACTGCTGTAATGATGCAGTTCAGCTAAATACCGGTTGATCGGATGGCCGGTCAGGTACAAACCCAGCGTTTCCCGCTCGCCTTCCAGCCAGACTTCGTCCGGCCAGATCGGCACCTGTTTAAAGGCTTTGGCCGACATTTCAGGTTCCGGTGACAACAAACCAAATAAATCACTTTGGCCAACGGCCTCGGCTTTGGCATGCTGCTCAGCAGCTTTCATCGCTTCTTCCAGCGTTGCCATGAGTGATGCCCGGTGTGGCCCTAATCTATCCATTGCACCCGATAATATCAGCTTTTCGATGACACGCCGGTTAAGCTTTTTTAAATCCACTTTGGCGCAGAAATCGAATAAATCGACAAAAGCGCCTTTTTGAGTGCGCGCTTCAATAATGGCTTCGATTGGGCCTTCACCCACGCCTTTAATCGCGCCAATGCCATAAACGATATGGCCCAGCTCATTGACGGTGAATTTATATAAACCGGAATTGACGTCAGGCGGGATCAGCTTGAGCTTCATCTGCTCACATTCATCGACCAAAGTAACGATTTTGTCGGTGTTGTCCATATCCGCTGACATTACTGCGGCCATAAATTCGGCTGGGAAATGCGCTTTCATCCACAGCGTCTGATACGACACCAGCGCGTAGGCGGCGGAGTGCGATTTGTTAAAGCCGTAACCGGCGAATTTCTCCACCAGGTCAAAGATTTTCATCGCCAGTTCGGGGTCAACGCCGTTATCAGCAGCGCCATTTTGGAAGGTATCACGCTGTTTGGCCATTTCTTCCGGTTTTTTCTTACCCATAGCCCGGCGCAATAAGTCGGCGCCGCCTAATGAATAACCCGACAACACCTGGGCAATCTGCATCACCTGCTCTTGATACAGGATAATGCCGTAGGTTGGTTCCAGAATGGGTTTCAGCGATTCGTGTTGCCAGGTAGCATCCGGATACGAAATCGCTTCGCGGCCGCGTTTACGGTCGATAAAGTTATCTACCATGCCCGATTGCAGCGGACCCGGCCGGAACAGCGCTACCAGTGCAATCATATCTTCGAAGCAGTCGGGCTGCAGTCGGCGGATCAAATCTTTCATGCCACGCGATTCCAGCTGGAACACCGCGGTGGTTTCCGCTTTCATCAGCATGTCGTAGCTTTTTTTATCGACCAGCGGAATTTGCGTGATATCAACCGGCGGCTTGCCTTCTTTGAGGTGCCGCTCGTTCACCATATTGACTGCCCATTGCAAAATGGTCAGGGTGCGCAAACCTAAGAAGTCGAATTTCACCAAGCCGGCATATTCAACGTCGTTTTTATCAAACTGGGTGACCGGGTTATTGCCTTCACTGTCACAATACACCGGGGCAAAATCGGTAATTTTAGTCGGTGCGATCACCACGCCACCGGCATGTTTACCGGCGTTCCGGGTCACACCTTCTAAACGACGCGCCATATCAATCAGATCTTTGACTTCCTGATCGGCGGCATAGAGCTCCGGCAGACGCGGCTCTTCAATAAATGCTTGTTCCAGTGTCATGCCTGGCGTTGGCGGAATGAGCTTGGAAATGCGGTCGACAAAGCCATAAGGATGGCCCAGCACCCGGCCAACATCGCGAATAACCGCTTTTGCCGCCATGGTACCGAAGGTAATAATTTGCGACACCGCTTCCCGACCATACATGTCGGAGACGTGTTCAATCACTTCGTCGCGGCGATCCATACAAAAATCGACGTCGAAGTCGGGCATCGACACCCGCTCCGGATTCAAAAACCGTTCGAACAGTAAGTCGAATTCCAGCGGATCTAAGTCAGTGATTTTCAGCGCATAAGCCACCAAAGAACCGGCACCCGAACCACGACCCGGCCCAACCGGAATGTCGTTATCTTTCGACCACTGAATAAACTCCATCACCACCAGGAAGTAACCGGGGAAACCCATCTGGTTGATGACGTCGAGTTCAATTTGCAGCCGTTCATCATAAGGAATACGTTTTTCAACCCGCACTGCTGCATCCGGAAACAGGATCAATAAACGATCTTCCAGGCCTTCGCGTGATTTTAAAACCAAAAAGTCGCCGTCGGTCATGCCGCCGGTTGGAAAAGCTGGCAAGAAATATTCGCCGAGTCGAATCGTGACATTACAACGTTTGGCGATTTCGACCGAGTTGGCCAGCGCTTCCGGTAAATCATGAAACAGCGCCTGCATTTCTTCGCTGCTGCGTAAATATTGCTGCTCGCTGTAATGTTTCGGTCGGCGCTTATCTTCCAGCGTATAACCATCGTGGATAGCAACGCGGATTTCATGCGCGGAAAAATCATCGGCGGTTAAAATCACCACTTCATTGGTGGCGACCAGCGGCAAACCTGTCTCTTCAGCCAGCGTGACGGCTTGTTGCAGATAAATTTCTTCATCAACCCGACCGGTGCGGGTCACTTCGAGGAAAAAGCGGTTGGGGAAATGTTGCTGATAAAAGGCCACCAGTTGATCGCTGCTGCCTTTATTGCCTTTAATTAAGGCTTTACCGAGCGGGCCGTCTTTAGCGCCAGAAAGCACAATCAGCCCGGCGTTGTGTTCAATCAGCCAATCGTGGTCAATTTGTGGTTTATCCGCCACATGGCCACGCAAATAGGCTTTGGATAGCAGCATCGTCAGGTTCTGATACCCTTCGTTGTCGGCCGCCAGGATCAGCATCCGGCAGGCTTCACCCGGAAACAACGGATGCTGCGCCCAAACATCGGCGCCAACGATCGGCTTGATACCGGCATCATGCGCGGTGCTGTAAAACCGCACCAGGCCACACATATTCATCTGATCGGTCAGCGCCAATGCCGGCATGCCTAACTTTTTGGCAGCACTGACAATCGGCTTAATTTTACTGACGCCGTCGATCATCGAAAAATCGCTGTGTACCCGCAGGTGAACAAAACCCGGTTCCATGCTTGTCCTTGCTAATGCTGTGAATTAGATCTGGTTAAACGCTGTCATCGCCTGCGCCTGGACCACGTTCAATCGCGTCCCGCACTGGCTTATAGCTGCGACGATGTTCCGCCAGAATACCGTGTTTTGCAATAGCCGCCAGATGCTCGGCGGTCGGATAGCCTTTATGACCAGCAAAATTATATTCCGGATATTGCTGATGTAACTCGGTCATTTCCGCGTCCCGCGCCACCTTCGCAATAATCGAAGCGGCGCTGATTTCCGGCACTAAACTATCGCCTTTCACCACTGCGCTACCGCAGTGTTTTAAGCCATCAGGTACTCTATTACCGTCGACCAGCACCCATTCCGGCTGAATATGTAAACCGGCGACGGCGCGCTGCATCGCCAGCATGGTGGCGTGTAGAATATTCAGCTCATCAATTTCTTCCACTTCGGCCCGGCCTAAACTCCAGCTCAGCGCTTTACTGCGAATTTCTTCGGCCAGCAGTAAGCGTTTTTTTTCGCTGAGTTTTTTTGAGTCATTTAAACCGCTAATTGGCTTATTTGGGTCGAGGATCACCGCAGCGGTGACGACTGCACCAACCAGCGGGCCGCGCCCTACTTCGTCGACGCCAGCGATCAGCGCAAAATCTGGCCTTTGGTAATCCGTTTTTTGCAGATCAGTCATGCAATAACTCAAGCACCGCTTTGGCGGCTTGGGCGCTGGCATCGCAGCGAATGTGTTGATGAATGTCGGTAAAAGCCGCTTGGGTCTCAGTACCGGATTGCGCCAATAACGGCTGCATGGCATTAACCAGCGCAGAAACTGTTACCTCGTCCTGCAAAAATTCCGGTACCAGCGCTTTTTTCGCCAGTAAATTCGGCAAACTGAAAAAATCGACTTTCACCAGTCGGCTGGCAATTTGATAGGTGAGCCAGTTGGTTTTGTATGCCACCACCATCGGCGTTTTTGCCAGCATGGCTTCTAATGTGGCAGTGCCGGAGGCAATTAACACAGCATCGGCGGCAGTCAACGTTTGCCTGGCCTGGCCAATCAACAAAGTTAACTTCAGATCCGGCGCGACCTGGCGCCAGATTTGAGTAAATAGTTCGGCTTTCACCGGCGTCACCATATTACACACCAGCTGTAAACCGGGGTTTTGCTGTTGCAACTGCGCGGCCGCCTGCAAGAATTCCGGCGCTAACAATTTGATCTCATTGGTGCGACTGCCCGGCATCAATGCTAATAAAGGTGCCTCAGCGCTAAAACCTAGTGCCACTTTGGCAGCAGTTTTATCCGGCTGTAACGGCATCTGATCGGCCAGTGTATGGCCAACAAAGGTACAAGGCACCTGATGTACATCATAAAAAGCTTTTTCAAATGGCAACAACGCCAAAACCATGTTGGTCGCAGCCGCAATCTTAAAAATCCGCTTTTGGCGCCAGGCCCAAACGGACGGGCTGACGTAATGCACGGTTTTAATGCCGGCTTGTTTGAGCTTCAACTCCACCGGCAAGTTAAAATCCGGTGCGTCAATGCCAATAAATAAGTCAGGTTTGTGTGCGGTAAAATGCGCCAGAATGTCGCGGCGGACTTTCAGTAACCGTGGCAACCGCCCCAGCACTTCAACTATGCCCATCACCGCCAGTTCTTCCATATCAAACACGGTTTTAAAACCTTCAGCGCGCATCCGGTCGCCGCCAATGCCATAAAACTCGGCATTGGGCTGTGCTAGCTTTAATGCCCGGATTAAATCGGCGCCAAGGATATCACCGGAATGCTCACCGGCAATTAGGGCAATTTTTAAGGGTCTTTGAGTGCTTGTCATCACGTTATTGTTCGATCCTTGGAATGGTCAGGGCGGTATTTGAGTGAGCCAAACGACTGTCAGGCACAAATAAAAACGCCGTTATCTTACCCGACAACGGCGCTTCAACTCTCGAATTCCAGCGCGTTTAGCGAACAATACCACGCGCTGAATTCTGAATAAAATCAGTAAATAACTTAATTTCCGGCCACTGTTCAGTTTTGTCAGCGAGCTCGGTCAGCGCTTCATTCACCGTCAAGCCCTGGCGGTACAGGACTTTGTAAGCACGGCGAATTTCCAGAATGGCCTCGGCACTAAAACCACGACGCTTTAAGCCTTCTGAGTTAATGCCATTTGGCACTGCGTGTGAACCATGCGCCATCACAAATGGTGGCACGTCTTTCACCACAATAGAACCGCCGCCAATAAAGCTGTGCGAACCAATCTGACAGAATTGGTGCACGCCACTCATGCCGCCGATAATCACCCAGTCCCCAACATGACAATGCCCGGCGGTCGAAGCGCCATTGGCAAAAATGACGTTGCTGCCAATCACACAGTCATGCGCGACATGGGTGTAATTCATAAACAAATTATGACTACCAATCGAGGTCAGTCCTTTGTCCTGAATGGTGCCACGATGCACAGTACAGCCTTCACGGAAAATATTAAAATCGCCGATATGTAATTCAGTCGGCTCATTTTTGTATTTTTTATCCTGGCAAGCTTCACCGATACTGGCGAACTGGAAAAAATGATTGCCACGGCCAATGGTCGACGGACCTTTAATCACCACGTGCGATTCGACAATACAATCATCGCCTAATGTCACACCTGCGCCGATGTAGCTAAAAGGGCCAATCCGCACATTATTGCCAATCACTGCACCGGGTTCGATCACTGCTGAAGGATGGATCATATTAAAGTTCTCTTCTGGCACACATCAATTCAGCAGTACAGACAATTTGTCCGTCCACTTTGGCTTCACAGGCGAATTTCCACAGATTACGGCGTTCTTTTAAAAACTTCACTTCGATCACCAGCTGATCGCCAGGCACTACCGGCTTTTTAAAACGCGCTTCGTCGATGGCAGCAAACAGATACAATTCGTTTTCTGAGCGTTCGGTGACTGTTTTAAACCCAAGAATACCAGTGGCTTGCGCCATCGCTTCCAGAATTAACACGCCAGGGAAAATGGGCATGCCCGGGAAATGGCCGGTGAAAATCGGCTCATTAATGGTGACATTTTTAATGGCAGTGAGTGATTCGCCTGGCGTGTAATCCAGCACCCGGTCGATTAATAAAAACGGGTAGCGATGTGGTAACAACGCCATGATTTCCTGAATTTCGATGATATTTAATGAATTCGTCAAAATGAACCCTCTGACTGATTAGACCAGAACAAACAACCGCAACAAAGTGATGTGGTTATTCGCCGGTGACGTTACGCGATTGAGCCAGTTCCTGCTCGACATCACGCAACCGCTGATATATTTGTTCCAGCTGACGATAACGGGCGTTATTTTTTCGCCATTCCAGGTTGGTCGTTGCTGGCATCCCGGACGAGTAAATGCCTTTTTCCGTGATGGCTTTGGTGATCATTGACATGCCGGTAATTTGCACGGCATCACAAATTTCGATATGGCCGGTAATAGCGCAAGCGCCGCCAATCACACAATATTTGCCAATTTTAGTACTACCGGCAACGACTGTACAGCCAGCGATGCAGCTGTGGTCACCGATCTGCACGTTATGGGCAATTTGCACCTGGTTATCCAGAATGACATTGTTGCCAATCAAGGTGTCGCCGATTGCGCCCCGATCGATGGTGGTATTGGCACCAATTTCACAATCATCGCCGACAATCACAGTGCCGACCTGAGGAATTTTTAGCCACTGGCCGCGCTCGTTGGCAAAACCAAAACCGTCAGCCCCCAGCACTGCACCGCTATGGACGATACAGCGCTGACCAAGCCGAACCCGATGATAAATCGAAACTTTCGGCCAGATTTTGCAATCGGCAGCAATTGATGCCCCTTCGCCAATAAAACTACCAGCACCAATTTGTACGCCTGCACCAATCACCACATCTTTGCTGACAACCACATAAGGTCCAAGCTGAGCGGTGGGGTCTATCTGTGCAGAACTGTCGACGATAGCCGTGGGATGGATACCATCTGCCGCAGCGGGCGTGGTATCGAGCAACTGCGCTACTTTGGCAAAAGCGACATAGGGATCTTTAACAATCAATGCAGCAACAGGGCAAAACTCCAGCTCTTCGGCTTTAATCAACACCGCTGAGGCTTTGGTCTGTTGCAGAAATTTGCGGTATTTGGCGTTTGACAGAAAGGTAATCTGCCCGGACTGTGCGTCCTCAAGCGTGGCAACGGCGCTGACTTCAACAGCACCGTCTCCATGGAGCTGAGCACCTAAGTGCTCAGCCAATGTCTGTAATGTATAAACCGACATTATTTTGCTTTGCTGACCTGAGTCACCACAGCTGATGAAATATCAAACTCTGGCTTGGCAAACACAGCAGCTTCAGCGTTCAGGATCACATCATACTGGTCTTTCGCCGCAATGCCTTCAATCGCAGTTTTGATTAAAGCACCAATTTTGTTGTTCTCTTCGCCCTGACGCTGACGGTAACTTTCTTCTAAGCTACGGGCCATTGGCTCATATTGTTGCTGCTGTTTTTCGATAGAGGTTTGCAGTTCTTTTTTCTGCGCTTCGCTCATCGTCGAACCGTCACGTTTAAATTTTTCAATATTAAACTTCAGGTCATTTTCCAGCTTTTGCATTTCAGCAAACTTAGCACCAAATTCAGTTTTCAGAGCTTCCTGAATTTTCGCCGTTTGTGGGATTTGGCTGAACACAGCACGTACATTCACCACACCGATTTTCATTTCTTTTGCAGTAACAGAACCAGCCATCAGAACACTGGCGAGTAACACTGCTGTTTTAGTAAAGCTTGGCTTAAACATAATGTCCTTTGACCTCAAAATAATTCTTAAAAAGTTGTGCCGATATTAAAGCTGAAGTTCTCCTGCTCATCACCATCATATTTTTTGATGATTTTGGCCAGGCTGAAAGTTAATGGACCCATCGGTGAAATCCACTGTACTGTGACCCCTGCAGAGACCCGAATCATACCTGCATCTGAATAATCCAGCAATTCGCTTTGCAGAGAATTGGAATTCTGATAACGGGTAAGATTGGCGAATCTGTTGATGTCGAACTCGGTGTCCCAGACGTTACCGGCATCGACAAACAAACTGGTCCGCACTGAGTTGGCATAATCTTCTTTTAATAGCGGCGTTGGGGTAATTAACTCCAACGTGGCAATCGCCATCGCATTACCACCAAAAGATCGCGTCGAAATATCATAACTGTCGAATTCAGGCGACATTGGCAATGTTGGCAACCCCACGCCTGAACCTATTGGATCTGGCAGACCTGGTATTGAATTGACGTAACGATAGATCGCACGTGGACCAATGACCCGGTTTTCAAAACCACGGAAGTTTTGACCACCGGCATAGAAGTTATCACTGAATGGCAAGGTGTGATCGTAGCCGTTGTTCGAGCCATAACCATTGCCGTAACCCAATTCCAGCTTGCTCAGGAACGACCAGCTGTGGTCATTACTTAATGCAATGTAATTCGCGGCTTCAAAATTGGTTTTGAAGTAGGTTAAATCCGAATTTGGCGTAGTGATTTTACCGGTTAACGACACGCGTAAACCGTCAGTCGGGAAAGTACCGCGGTTTAACGTACTGCGGATCCACCCCACCGAAACATCATAGTTGGTAAATTTGTAAGCTTGATCCGGACGGTTTGGATCAACCAACACCGCGCGGAAATGACGCAGCTGATCAAACTCCTGAATATAAGCAATTTCGCTGAATGTCACGGCGGTACCAAAATTCAGTCGGCTGTATTCGTTGATTGGGAAGCCAAAATTAAGACCGGTACCGTAGCTGGTCTGGTTATAAGCTTCTGCACCTGCTTTGCTGCCGTCAAAATCACTGTAAAAGACGTTACCGCCAAGACTGATCCCATCCAGGGTGAAATACGCATCGGTATAAGACAGGTTAATCGACTTCTGATATTTATTGGTGTTCAGACTGATCCCAGCTGCGTTACCAGAGCCTAAAAAGCTTTGTTGTTCAATACCAAACTGGAAAGCCAACCCCTGATAACTACCAAAGGACACGCCGGCATTAAAACTACCTGACGAACGTTCTTTGATTTTAAAATCCACATCAACTTTGTCTTCAGTGCCCGGTACCGGTTTAGTTTCAAATTCAACCTTTTCGATGTACGGCAGACGTTGCACCCATAATTTAGAAGATTCCAGCGTGTCGTTCGACAACCAGGCACCTTCCATCTGACGGATTTCGCGGCGAATAACTTCGTCTTTGGTCGCGGCATTGCCACTGACCAGAATGCGGTTCACGTACACCCGTTTGCCCGGATCAACTGACAAGGTCAAAGATACTTCTTTGGTTTCATCGTTGATATTGGTACTGGTGCGGACTTTGGAATTGGCATAACCGAAGCTTGCCAGAAACTTAGCAATACTTTCTTCGGTGTAGGTGACCAGCGCGCCGTTATACAGCTGACCGGATTTGAGCGGCAACATGGCTTTGATAAATTCATCCTGGCCAATTAAATCACCGACAAAATCGACACCCGTGACGGTATATTGCTCGCCTTCTTTCACCTGTAGTGTGACGTAAACCGAGGTTTTGTCCGGGCTGACAGCAACCGTATTGGCTTCAATCTCAAACCGTAAATAACCACGGTCGAGATAAAAACTACGGACTTTTTCCAGATCGCCTTTTAAGGTGTCTTTCTGATAACGGTCCGATGACATAAAACGCCACCAGGGTAAATCAACCAGCGACTCGGTATTTTTCAGAATTTGTGCATCATCAAACAGCTCGTTACCAACGATATTGATCTGGCGGACTGAAGCTGCATCACCTTCGACAAATTCCAGTTTCAGATTAACGCGGTTGCGTGGCAAGTAAGTCAGTTTGATCGCAACTTTAGCGTTGTATTTACCAACGCCGTGATAGAACTCAGTTAAACCATTTTCAATTTCACGGATGATGGTTTTATCCAGCTGTTCACCGATGATAATTTTCTGGTTGGTCAGACTTTCTGACAACTGTTCTTCTTTGATGTCTTTGTTGCCATCAAACTCAATGGCGTTGATGGTTGGCCGTTCTTTCACCCGGAAAGTGATGGTATTGCCGTCGCGAAAAACCGCGATTTCATCAAAATGGCCAGCAGCATATAAAGATTTGATACCTTTGGACAGGGTGTATTCTGTCACTGTATCGCCGATATTAAATGGCAGATTATTCAGGGCCGCGCCTAATGCAACGCGTTGCAAGCCTTCCACCTGAATGTCTTTCACCGTAAATGATTGTTCAGCGAGCACCGAGTTGCTGGCAGTGGCCAACAACATCGCGGCTACTAATCGTTTAATTGTCATTATTTTGGACTACTTATGATTAGTTTATTACAAACGAGAAATATCGTTGAGCAGCGCAATTCCCATTAACATCAGCAGAACGAAGGCTCCAATTTTAAAACCTGTCTCCTGCGCTTTCTCAGAGACCGGCCTGCCGGTGAGAAGTTCCACCACAAGATACATTAAATGACCGCCATCCAAAATAGGCAGCGGCAGTAAATTTACCACCCCAAGGTTGACACTTATCAACGCCAGGAAGGATAAGAAGGCAATAAGCCCCAAATCTGCACTATTTCCAGCGCCTTGAGCTATCGAAATTGGCCCACTTAAATGCTTGACTGACACATCACCAAACAACAGTTTTTCGACCATCGAAAAACTCAAGCGAACCAGTTGCCAGGTTCGTACTGTACCTTGCCAAACAGCGTCAACCGGACCATATTGCTGCTGAAAAAACATTGAATCTTCAAGTGGTTGCACCTTAGGCGCTACCCCTAAAAAGCCCTGGTGAAAGCCATCCGGCATGGTACGGCTTTGCGGCGTGACATCGAGCCGGACTTCAGCGCCGTGGCGCTCAATCAGCATCGGAATTGGCTTGCCCGGATTGTTCTGAATAATTTGCACCAGTTGATCCCAGCGCTGCAAACTGACCCCGGCGGCGGCAATAAATTTATCACCCATTTGCAGGCCAGAAATTTCTGCAGCTGAACCTTTTTCCAGGCTGGCGACTTCTAACAGCGCGATTGCTTGTTTCGGAATAAGACCCAAACTAGCAAAAATAGAGTCTTTGTCCGGATCAAAGCGCCAATCGCGTAAATCCAGCTGATAAGTTGCTTCAGCCTGGGTTTCAGGATCCTGCATCGTGAAGTTGACATTGTCACTGCCAATCTGCCCGACCAGCAGTAAACTAATCGCCTGCCAGTCACGAACCGCTTCGCCATTCACCGCCACAATCTTTTGCTCGTTGGGCAGTTGCGCCGCTGCGGCAATCGAGTTGGGTGTGACATCGGCAACTACAGGTTTTAACGTCGGGACGCCTATCAGATACATCACGGCAAGTATGAAAATGGCAAAAATAAAATTGGCGATAGGCCCAGCAGCAATCACCGCCATCCGCTGCGGTACCGTTTTGTTATTAAAGGCTAAATCAGCAAATTGCGGTAATACCGGGTCAACCCGCTCATCCAGCATCCGCACATAACCACCCAGCGGAATAGCGGCGATGATAAATTCAGTGCCTTGGCGGTCACGCCAGCTGAACAAGGTTTTACCAAAACCAATCGAAAACTTTTTCACCAGAATGCCGTTTTTACGCGCCACCCAAAAATGACCAAATTCGTGGACAGTGACCAACAATCCCAATGCCACCACAAAAGACAACAGGTTCCAGATTAAGGCACTCATTGGACGAAATTCCTTAGTTGTTGTTGAGCATAAGCCCGGCTTTCAGCATCAAGCGCCAGAATGTCATCCAGTTGTGAAGCGTGATGGCTGGCAAAACGCGCCAGGCAAAGTGCATTGAGCTTCGCAATAGCGGTAAAGGAAATTTGTTGCTGTAAAAAGGCTTCCACCGCCACTTCATTGGCGGCATTCAGCGCTGTAGTCGCGCCCTGCCCATGACGACAGGCATCAATCGCCAGACCAAGACAAGGGTAACGCTCTGGCTCTGGCCTGGCAAAAGTGAAGCTGCCTAAACTGAAAAAATCCAACGGTTTGACGTTGCTGGCAATGCGCTCAGGAAATGCCAACGCATGGGCAATTGGCGTGCGCATATCCGGATTACCCAGCTGCGCCAGTACCGAACCGTCACTGTATTGCACCATTGAATGGATAATACTTTGTGGATGCAGTACCACTTCGATGTCCTGCGGCTGACAATTAAACAACCAGCGGGCCTCAATAAATTCCAGGCCTTTATTCATCATGGTGGCGCTATCGACCGAGATTTTCCGCCCCATAGTCCAATTCGGATGCGCCACCGCTTGCTCGGGCGTGATCTGATCAAACAAGGCTAAATCGGTTTGCCGGAACGGCCCACCACTGCCAGTCAGCAGAATTTTAGAGATCCCGGCTTGAGGCAACGAACCTTGATAGCTGTGCGCCTGTAAGGCGGGTGGCAGGCACTGGAAAATCGCGTTGTGCTCGCTGTCAATTGGCAGCAGTATGGCTTGATGTTGTTTCACCGCGTCGATAAACAGCTCGCCGCTCATCACCAACGCTTCTTTGTTGGCCAGTAACACGGTTTTACCCTGTTTTACTGCCGCAAGGGTTGGTAACAAACCAGCCGCGCCGACAATCGCCGCCATCACAATATCAGCGTCGGTGTGGCCTGCCAGTTCAGCAAATGTTGCTTCGCCAACCAGAACTTCCGTTTTGCAGCCGGATATCGCCAGTTGCTCACGCAACCAGCGTGCATCAGACTCCAGCAACAACGCAGCAAAACGAGGGTTAAATACCAGACATTGTTGCAGCAGTTTTTCAACCTGGCGGCCGGCGGTCAGCGCCAGCACCGAAAAACGCTCCGGATGCTGCGCGATGACATCCAGCGTACTGCAACCGATAGAACCCGTAGAGCCTAAAATGACAACCTGACGGGGCATTAAAAGCCACCTAACATGGCAACAAATAACGCAAATAGCGGTGCGGTGGCGGTCAGACTGTCAATGCGGTCCATAATGCCACCATGGCCAGGGAAAATACTGCCGCTATCTTTCAGACCCGCCACCCGCTTGAACATACTTTCGGATAAATCGCCAAATACCGACAACAACGTCAGGATAAACGCTGCCAGATACCACAGCGCCACGCCTTCTGGCCATTGCAAGTAGGCTGCAACGCCGGTCAGCAGTGCCATCACAAACACCATGCCGCCAATCATGCCTTCCAGTGTTTTACCCGGGCTGACCTCTGGCAATAACTTGTGTTTGCCAAATGGTTTACCAATCACATAACCGCCAATATCAGCGGCCCACACCAGCCCCAGCAACATGCAAATTAGCCAGGCGCCGGTAAAAGTCGATTGCTCATAATTGACATTGCGAAGCAGTAATAAAGCGGCAAAACTTGGCACCAGCGTCAGCCAGCCCATGATGGCTTTAAACAATTTATGCTGCTGCCACAGCGCTTTGGTTTTACTGAAACTCAGCACCAGCAAAACCGCCAGCAACCACCAGCCGACACCAATCCATAATGCTGATTCTGCCAGCAGATTAGTTTGCACTGGCCACGCCAGTTGCTGTGGTAATGCCTGATAGCAGAGTAAATACCAAAATGCGGAACCGACGGTAAAACTTAAGCGTGATGGCAGTGTCTGCCAGCCGCAAAAACTGGCCCATTCCCAGGCCGCGATTAAAAAAGCGCAGCCAAGGAAGATGGCAAAGCCAATCGGCGGCAAGTAAAACACGGCACCAAGCGCCAAAGGCGCCAGCACGAGTGCCGTGAGCAGACGTTGTTTAAACAATCCTATAATCCTTCTGTGAAGCCGGCGGCCATGGCTCGGATTTGTTCACCGGTGCAGCCATAACGGCGCTCACGGCTGACAAAACTGGCAATCGCCTCAGCAAACACCTGGTCGTCAAAATCCGGCCATAAAGTGTCGATAAAGCAAAGTTCGGCGTAAGCAGCCTGCCACAATAAAAAGTTACTGATGCGAATATCACCACCGGTGCGGATCATTAAATCCAGCTCGGGCTGTTCATGCATCTGGATATGTTGCGACAGCAGCTGTTCATTGATGTCAGTGGGTTGTAACTGCCCTGCCGCGACTTGGATGGCCAGTTGCTGCGCCGCATTAGCAATATCCCAGCGCCCACCATAATTGGCAGCGACATTCAGCGTCAAGCCGGTATTGTTGGCCGTGAGCTGTTGCGCCTTTTCGATATTGGCCTGTAACTTGTCACTAAATCGCGACAAATCACCGATAATATTTAGCCGCACCTGGTTTTTGTGCAGCGCTTTGACTTCTTTTTCCAGCACAAATAAAAATAGCTGCATCAGACTGGAGACTTCGTCTTCCGGTCGGCGCCAGTTTTCACTGCTAAACGCAAATAAGGTCAAAGAAGGAATACCGAGCTTGCGGCAAAAACTGACCGCGCGACGCACCGCGTCCACGCCTTTTTTGTGTCCCCAGACCCGAGGTTTACCCTGGCGTTCAGCCCAGCGGCCGTTACCATCCATAATAATTCCGACATGTTGCGGCAAAGCGTGGTTAAACGCTTGTGTCTCTTCTGTCATCAGTGCCTGCCTGCAGCGGCCACAGGTACAAACCTGCAGCGTTTATCCGAACAAAAAAGCGCCGCGTAGTAACTGCACGGCGCTTTGTATACAAAGCAATCAGCTAATGGACTATACGGCCATCAGTTCTTTTTCTTTGTCTGCTAATACTTCATCAACTTTTTTGATCCAGGCATCGGTGATTTTCTGAATTTCTTCAGAACCACGACGCTCGTCATCTTCACTGATCGCTTTGTCTTTTTGCAGCGTTTTTAAATCAGCATTGGCATCACGACGGATGTTGCGTACTGCAACCCGGGCGCCTTCGGCTTCGCCACGAACCACTTTGACCAAATCTTTACGACGCTCTTCGGTCAGCGCTGGCAAAGGCACACGAATGGAAGTGCCGGCACCGATTGGGTTTAAACCCAGATCTGATTGCATGATGGCTTTTTCAACAGCCTGGATCATCGAACGGTCAAATACCGTGATCATCAGGGTGCGGGAGTCTTCGGCTGACACGTTGGCCACCTGACGCAGTGGCGTGTCAGAGCCGTAGTAAGAAACCTGAATGCTGTCGAGCAGACTTGGATGGGCGCGGCCGGTCCGAATTTTCGTTAACTGGTTTTTCAGCGCATCAACGCTTTTTTCCATCCGGGTTTTGCTGTCTTTGATAATATCGTTAATCACCTGATTATTTCCTTTGAGTTATTACACCCGTCATCCTTGAAGTTGCAGGGTTGTTGCCACTTCATGGCCATTCTGCATCTTCAATGATTTTGGGTATAAGCATAAGCCAGAATCTGGCTCTGCTGGTTAACGCTGGGCGCTAGTCTACTGCAAATTTTCGGCGTGGTCGATCACTGTGCCTTCAGTCTCGCCCATGATCACCCGCTTTAATGCACCAGGTTTGTTCATATTAAACACCCGGATTTGCATATTGTGGTCACGCGCCAGTGTGAATGCCGCTAAATCCATCACTTTCAATTCTTTATCCAGCACTTCGTTGTACGTCAGCTGACTGTACAAAGTGGCCGTTGGATCTTTCACCGGATCTGCCGAATAAACGCCATCGACTTTGGTGGCTTTTAAAACGCAGTCGGCTTCGATTTCAATACCGCGCAGGCAAGCAGCTGAATCTGTAGTGAAAAATGGGTTACCGGTACCGGCGGAGAAAATAACGACGCGGCCAGATTTTAATAAACTGATGGCTTCAGCCCAGCTGTAATTGTCGCAAACACCATTCAGTGGAAAAGCACTCATCAGGCGGGCGTTGACAAAAGCACGATGCAGCGCATCACGCATCGCCAAGCCGTTCATCACAGTAGCCAACATGCCCATATGATCGCCGACCACCCGGTTCATACCAGCTTTCGCCAGGCCTTCACCACGGAAAATATTACCACCACCGATCACAATACCGACCTGGACGCCAAGCTCAACCAGCTCTTTAATTTCCTGCGCCATCCGATCCAGTACTTTGGGATCGATCCCAAAACCTTCGTCACCCATCAGGGCTTCACCGCTTAGTTTTAATAAAATTCTTCTATAGGTTGGTTTTGGACTTGTGCTCATGAGATCCCCATCAGGCCGGATTGAAGTGTCATCTGTAAACATTATTGCGGTTTCCTTACATGCCATTCAGCCGGGAATCGGCTGCTGCTATTGCAGTCCGCGCTGCAACATCACCGGAATTGGAAGCAATCACGGTGCATACTCTTTTGATCGCATCTTCGACCAACTATTTTATCAAATGTTCGGTCTGCTGTGCTTTGAGGGACAGCGCATCGGGGTTCGGATCTGCTGACCAGAATTCCAACACTACGACGTCGACTCCCTCATTTAAAAAAAAACCGCGACGGGCGTGGCCGGGTCGCGGTTATTTTAGCGGGTTTTAGCCATTAGCTAAAGCTTGCATTATTTTTTTGCAGCAGCGATTTGTGCAGCAACTTCAGCAGCGAAGTCAGTTTCCTGTTTCTCGATGCCTTCGCCTACTTCTAAGCGAATGAAGCTAACAGCTTTGGCGCCTTTCTGTTTCAGGAATTCGCCAACAGTGATGCTTGGGTCTTTCACGAACATTTGGCCAGTTAAAGAAACTTCGCCGGTGAACTTAGTCATGCGACCAGCAACCATTTTTTCTGCGATTTCTTTAGTTTTGCCGCTGTTGATAGCGATTTCAACCTGGATTTCCTGCTCTTTTGCCACAACTTCAGCCGGAACTGCGTCTGGTGTCAGGAAAGATGGGTTGTTTGCAGCAACGTGCATTGCCACGTCTTTTGCGATTTCTTCGTTACCGCCTTCTAATACAGTCAACACGCCGATACGGCCTGAGTGAGTGTATTGGCCGATCACGTCGCCCTGGACTAATGAAATGCGGCGTACGTTGATGTTTTCGCCGATTTTAGTTACTAAAGTCGCGCGAGCTTCTTCAACGGTGGTGTCACCTAAAGAGGCAGCACTGATTTCTTCGATAGTGAACAGTTTGTTGGCGTGCGCCAGGTCTGCTACTGAGTTTGCGAAAGCCAGGAAGCTGGCGTCACGACCTACGAAGTCAGTTTCACAGTTAAATTCGATTGCAACAGCATAACCGTTGCCAACGCGAGTAATAACAGTACCTTCTGCAGCGATCCGGCCAGCTTTCTTAGCAGCTTTGGCCTGACCGTTTTTACGCATTAATTCGATTGCGCCTTCGATGTCACCATTGGTTTCTTCTAAAGCTTTTTTGCAATCCATCATGCCAGCGCCAGTGCGCTCGCGTAATTCTTTTACCATACCGGCAGTAACAGCCATGGGAATTCCTCGCATTCATTCAGGTTAGACAAACAGGGGCCGCGGCCCCTGTTCAATTTAAACGTGTTAATGGTGCTTCAGATGACAGAAACACCAGACACTGCTAATTACTCAGCAGCAACGAAGTTGTCGGCTTCAGCCTGAACTTCGATGTTTTTGTCACGTCCTTCAACGATCGCCTGATTCACGGCAGCCAGGTATAACTGGATAGCGCGGATAGCGTCGTCGTTGCCTGGAACGACAAAGTCAACACCTTCTGGATCAGAGTTAGTATCAACGATAGAAACTACTGGAATACCCAGGTTGTTTGCTTCTTTGATAGCGATGTGTTCATGGTCGGCATCGATCACGAACAGAACATCAGGCAGGCCGCCCATGTCCTTAATACCACCTAAGCTCTTGTCCAGCTTTTCCATCTCGCGGGTACGGTCTAAAGCTTCTTTTTTGGTCAGCTTGTCAAAAGTACCGTCCTGGCTTTGTGATTCCAGGTCTTTCAGGCGCTTGATAGATTGACGAACTGTTTTCCAGTTAGTCAACATGCCACCTAACCAGCGGTGGTTTACGAAGTACTGATCAGATTGCTGAGCAGCTTCTTTGATTGCTTCTGAAGCAGCGCGCTTGGTACCAACAAACAGGATTTTGCCTTTTTTGGCAGCCACTGACTGGATGAAAGCCAGTGCGTCATTCATCATTGGAACAGTTTTTTCCAGGTTGATGATATGAACGCGGTTACGGGCGCCGAAAATGAAAGGCTTCATTTTTGGGTTCCAGTAACGGGTTTGGTGACCAAAATGTACGCCCGCCTGGAGCATATCGCGCATTGAAACTTTTGCCATCAGAGTTATTTCCTTTGAGTGGGGGTTAGGCCTCCATACACCCCATAAATCCGACCAGTTTTCACTGGCACCCCGGCTTATGTGACGGTGTATGTGTGTTATTTAATTAAGTTTGGTTCGCTAAGCTGACAACATCATTTGTGGTATTTCGTGAAAAAAGCCACAAGCTATTTGCCAAATTGCGGCGCGCTTTATACCATAGGCGCCCTTGAAACACAATCTGCTGCGTAGATTTACAGCAAAGTGGGTAGTTTTACAGCAGATGTATAGCAGAGAGAAATGGCATGGCCGCAAACATTAAGACTCCGGAACAGATCGAAAAAATGCGCGTCGCTGGACGTCTGGCAGCCGAAGTGCTTGAAATGATTGAGCCTCATGTCAAGGCGGGTGTCAGCACCGGTGAACTGGATCGCATCTGCCATGACTATATTGTCAATGTGCAGCAGGCTATCCCCGCGCCTCTGAACTACCATGGTTTTCCAAAATCTATTTGTACCTCAGTTAATCATGTGATCTGTCACGGTATTCCGGCCGATGATAAAACGCTGAAAGACGGCGATATCATCAATATTGATATCACGGTGATCAAAGACGGTTTCCACGGCGATACCTCAAAAATGTTTGTGATTGGTAAACCGAGCATTCTGGCCGAACGACTGATCCGGGTCACCCAAGAAGCACTTTATCTGGGCTTGAAAAAAGTCAAAAACGGCTGTCGTTTAGGTGATATTGGCCATGCTATTCAGGTGCATGCCGAACAACACAACTATTCAATTGTGCGCGAATATTGCGGCCACGGCATCGGCGAAGTGTTCCATGAAGATCCGCAGGTCTTACATTATGGCAGACCTGGTACCGGCGAAATTTTAAAAACCGGCATGTGTCTGACGATTGAGCCAATGGTGAATGCCGGTGAACGTCAAAGCAAATTGTTAAAAGACGGCTGGACGGTCGTAACGAAAGATCGTAGTTTATCAGCTCAGTTTGAACACACTATTGTGGTCACTGAAACGGGCTGCGAAATTCTGACATTACGCCAGGATGACACCATCGAACGAGTCCTGACTGCCGGTTGATTTTAAAAGTAATTTTAAGGCGCTGGCAGTTCAGACCACAAAAAGTAACCACTTAGGGTATTTTTTCATGAGCACGGCGCTTGCATTTGATAAGACCATTCCAAGCCACTTTACCCTCGATAGTTACAAAAAACATTTTGCCGATTTTCTGGAATGGCTGAAAGTCAGCTCGCAAACCCAGACCGTCAATAGTTTGGTGAAATCGCGGGCGCGTTTTATGGACGACGTGCTGCAATCGTTATGGCAACACTTTGATCTGAATAAACAAAAGCAACTGACACTGATTGCCGTTGGCGGTTATGGCCGTGGCGAACTCCATCCTTACTCTGATATCGACTTATTGATCCTGACCGAAGCCCGCTTAAGCCCGGCGTTGCAGGAACAAATCGCTCATTTTGTTACTTTGCTGTGGGACTTACGCTTAGAAGTCGGCCATAGCGTGCGCACCATTAAAGAATCCGTGAGCCTTGGCAAAGACGACATCACCATCGCCACCAATTTAATGGAAATGCGTTATCTCGCTGGTAATCAGCAGCTGTTTGACAGCCTACAGGCTGAAGTTAGTAAAGATAACTTCTGGCCCAGTAAAGATTTTTTCCAGGCGAAACGCCACGAACAACAAGGTCGGCACGCCCAGTATCACGGCACCGCTTATAACCTGGAACCGAATTTAAAAGCTAACCCTGGTGGCCTGCGCGATATTCAAACCATCGGCTGGGTGGCAAAAAAACACTTTCGCACCCGCACCATGCGCGAGCTGGTGGCCTATCAGTACCTGACCGAAGATGAATATCAGGAGCTGATGGAGTGTGAAGCGTATTTATGGCAGATGCGCTTTGCGCTGCATATTGAAGCGGGTCGCAACGAAAACCGCATCTTGTTTGATTATCAGCCCGCGGTGGCGCATCGTCTCGGTTTTGGTGATGACGGTAAAGCCTCAGTTGAGCGGATGATGAAACGGTTTTTCCGCACCGTGCAGCGGGTCAGTGAACTGAACGAAATGCTATTACAGCATTTTGAAGGCAGTATTCTCAAAAGCCATAGCAAATATAAAACCCAGTCGCTGGATGACTTTTTTGAAATTCAGGGCCATCTCATTCACGCCACCGACAAAGCGGTGTTTGCGCGGCGTGAAAATATCCTGCGCTTGTTCTGGCATATCGCTAATCATCCGCAAATTCATGGTATTCATTCCGAAACCATTCGCTTGCTGCGGCAAGTGCGCCGTCGTTTGATGGGCGATTTACAGGATTATGAAGCCTGCCGCCAGCTGTTTATGGCGATCATCCGCCATCCGCACGGTATGGACCGCGCTATTACCCTGATGCATCGTCACGGTATTCTGGCGGCTTATTTGCCGCAGTGGCGCAATATCGTCGGTCAGATGCAATTTGATTTATTCCACGCTTATACCGTCGACGAACATACCCACCGGGTACTGAAAAACTTACATCGCTACAGCGAGCCAGAATTTGCCAATGAGTTTCCGCTGTGCACCGATATCGTTAATAGGCTGGAGAAGCCGGAGCTGCTGTATTTAGGTGGCATTTTCCACGATATTGCCAAAGGCCGCGGCGGCGATCACTCGGACTTAGGCGCGATGGATGCGCGTGAATTTGGCAAGCTGCATAAGCTCAGTGAATTTGATACCAAGCTGATTGTCTGGCTGGTGGAACAACATTTATTGATGTCGGTGACAGCGCAGCGCCGCGATATTCACGATCCAGCCGTTATCGCCGAATTTGCCGAAAAAGTCCGCGACGAAACCCGTTTAAACTACCTGTACTGTTTAACGCTGGCCGATATCCGCGCCACCAACGACAACCTGTGGAATGACTGGAAAGGTTCATTATTACGTGAGCTGTATTTGGGAACCCAAAAAGCCTTTCGCCGTGGTTTGGAAAAACCAATGGATTTGCGCGACCAAATCCGCGAACACCAAACCGAAGCACTACGTTTGCTGGCCGAAAAAGGCTTTAGCGAAGCACAGGTCAATCCGCTGTGGAGCAAATTTAAAGCCGATTATTTCGCTCGTTATAATCCGCGGTTGATTGCCTGGCATAGCGAAAACCTGCTGCAACATGCTGACTTTAGCCAGCCAATGGTGCTGATTAGCCCAAGCGCAATGCGCGGTGGTACGCAGATTTTCGTCTACACCGCCGACCAACCGAACTTATTTGCCCGCATGGTCGCAGCTCTCGACAGCAAAAAAGTCAGTATTTTTGATGCGCAGATCATGACCAACAAAGACGGTTATGCGATGGATACCTTTGTGGTGCTGGAACAAAACGGCGCCGCAGTGACCTCTACTTCGCGCATCGCCAGCATTAAAAAAGCGCTGGAAACTTATATCACCAACCCACCGACCACTGAGCGGCAAAAAGCGCGTCCTAATAAGCAATTACGGGCTTTTCATGTACCACCCAAAGTGGTGTTTTTACCGGGCAAAAACAAACAACGCACGATGCTGGAACTTGCAGCCTTAGATACACCGGGCTTGCTGGCCGATATCGGTCAGGTGTTTTCGCAATGCGAAATTAATATTCACGCCGCCAAAATCACCACCATTGGCGAGCGTGCAGAAGACTTTTTTATGATTTCCACCCGCCAGGACGAAGCACTGACAGCTGACGAACAAAGCCAGCTACGCCGCGTCCTGGTGGAACAACTTACCCATGCAACAGAGGGCTAAAGCACCATCATGGCTGATTTAAAAAGCATTATCGAAGACGCGTTTGAAAACCGCATGAATATCACGCCGGCAACGGTCACCAGCGACGTCAAAAGCGCGGTGGAAGCCGCTATTGCCTTATTGGACAGCGGTCAGGCCCGGGTTGCTGAAAAAATCGCCGGCGAATGGGTGACGCATCAATGGCTGAAAAAAGCCGTATTGTTGTCCTTTCGCATTAACGACAACCAAGTGATGGACGGCGCAGAAAACCGTTTCTTCGACAAAGTTCCGATGAAATTTGCTGATTATACCCACGAGCGTTTTGTCGCTGAAGGCATGCGCGTGGTGCCACCAGCGGCGGTGCGTAAAGGCAGTTTTATCGGTAAAAACGTGGTGTTGATGCCTAGTTACGTCAATATCGGCGCTTATGTCGGCGAAGGCACCATGGTTGATACCTGGGCCACCGTTGGCTCGTGCGCTCAGATCGGTAAAAACGTACATTTATCCGGCGGCGTTGGCATTGGTGGTGTATTAGAGCCATTACAAGCGAACCCAACCATCATCGAAGATAATTGTTTTATCGGCGCGCGCTCAGAAGTGGTCGAAGGCGTGATTATCGAAGAAGGCGCGGTGCTGTCGATGGGCGTGTATATCAGCCAGTCAACGCGCATCTACGACCGCGAAACCGGCGAAGTGACCTACGGTCGCGTCCCGGCTGGCGCCGTTGTGGTGCCAGGCTCTATCCCAAGCAAAGATGGTTCACATAGTTTATATGCAGCGATCATCGTAAAACGGGTGGACGCCCAAACCCGCGCTAAAGTCGGTATTAACGCGTTATTACGCAGTATCGAGTAGCAGCGTGCGTTGCCGATCACGATAGGGTGAAACTAATACAGCCGCTTTTGCGGCTGTTGTTTTGGTCAGGCTGAATTTTCCGCAATAGCGTTTTGTTACTCGCCCTTTTCAATGACGGCTAAAGTTCTTTCGATAAAACGGACAAATGCTTCTTCTGGTACAAAATCAGCTTTGTTTTCCACGTTGAACTTCCCCAAAATAATTTTTATTTGGGCATCATTCTTAATTTCGATGGCCGATTTACCGTCCCCCTTCAGCTTTTTTACTCTGGCCACCCAAGCTAAAGTATTATTCTTAAACAATTGAAGTTCGGTTTTGCCGGTTGGTTTACCGTGCCCAGGGACAATGATACTTTCGTCATTACCTAGCTTGAGAATGCCTTCAATGGCCTTGCTAAACCCGGACACCCCACCCGCATAAAATGTTGGATGCCAGCTTGTGTCATAAATATCCCCCACAAAGATACTGTTACTCTTAGCGTGAAAATAAACTTTATCCACACCTGAATGAGATATAGCCGCAAAATCTTCAATCTCAGTTAAATGAACTGCATCGTTCATCAGCAAACCACCTTGGCCAATAAAATAACTATTTCCACCCGAGTGATCGCTATGCGCATGCGTATTTAATACAAATCTTGCAGATCCTCCAGCAAGGCTATCGATCAGCGCATGCAAAGTGTCTAAATTTTTTTCCCCCGGCATTGGGTCTACCAAGACAATTCCGTCGGTCGTTTTGAACAAACCGATATTTGTGCCATAACCGATAGCATTCAAAATAAATGCGTCTTCGGACAATTTGGTTACCGCAATGTTCGAAGTATTTGCCCACCCGATTGCCGAGTAGATCAGGGCGAAAAAAAATAATGTCAACTTCATGGATAATCCTTTTTTACCCGTCACCCTTGAAGATTCGGGGTTGTTGCCTTCGCTCGCTCGCCCCAGTCACATAGGACAACTATGCTCCTGGGTCTCGCTCCTCGTCGCCTACCCGAATCTTCAATGATTTTGGGTATATACGAAGTACCAATGTTTTAATGTGCGTTTAACATGCCCTCGCACCGCTACCAATACTCCACAATGCGCCGTACTTTGCCATCGGCAAATTCGAAGACAGCCAGGTGATAAGCCGGAGTGCCGGTTTGTTGATAGCGCCTAACCGCTGCCGCATTAAGACCAGGCAACACCGCTTCAATCTGATAACGCGGCACTGAGTCTTTAAACCTTTTGGTTTCAACAGCTTTGAGTGTATTGCGATACAGCAAATCGCGGCTGTAGCTGCCGCCATATTTTTCGTGCACATATTCAAAATCAGCGCTGTATAAAGCAAATAACGCATCGACATCCGCTTTTACTGACGTGGTCAACATCGCTTTGTTCTGTAATTGATTGATTTGATGCACTAAGGCTAATATTTCCGGCGCGGCCATGGGCTGTGGCTGCGCTTGCGAAGCTGCTACAGTTTTTGGTTCAGCGGCCATCAATTGCAAACTGCACAAACCAAGACCACTTATTGCAAAACACATGAGAATAATTTGATTCAATTTCATTAAGTTACTCCAGAAAGTTACGGCGAAAAATTAGGCCTGTCCTCAAACAATCAAGCACCTGCTCACGTTAGCAGGCTGCTTTAAAAACACTGGCGGAAATGCTGATTTTTTGCTGATTTAACCCTGAATGGTAGTTTTATACGGTATGCTCATCCCGAGCTTTTATTGAGCAGAATCAAAGACGTTTTACCCTGGCTTTTAGGATTTCGGTTGTTTCCCTGGCAGGGTGCACTTCAGCAACAGGCAGAGCAGATGTCGCAGCGTGTTCGTATCCATACCAGCATTGTCGATTTTCAGGAGCACACCATCAGTCGCGATGGTGTGGTGTTGCCGGTGCAAGGCAAAGTGCTACAGGTGCTGGCTTGCCTGATGGCACAACAGGGCCAGCTAGTGAGTATTGATACCTTGATGCAGGAAGTATGGGGCCAGACGGTGGTTTCGCCCAACACATTGCAGCGTTGTATTGCCCAGCTGCGAAAAGCCTTTGGTGAAACCAGTCAAACCCAAAATGTGATCAAAACTTACCCAAAACGTGGTTATGCACTAATTGTTCCCGTGATGACCGAAGATGACGTCCTCAAGTCGTCAGCTGCTGCGTCTGACGGCGACGGACCTGCAGTTTTATCGCCACTGAAATCAGCAACAACGACAAACATAACCAGCCGCTGGCTGATTGGCATCGCGGCGATTGCGCTGTTGATTGGCGCTGTTCTCATGCCACACCAGCCAATCCTCAACCAGCCAGCCCTCAACCAGCCAACACCACAGGCGCTGCAGCTGCAAAGCCAAATCACCGCTTCTGATCAACATGAAGACAATGCCAGTTATTCGCCGGATCAGCGCTTTATCGCCTTTGAACGATTTGGCAGTTTTTGCAGCAGTACTTTCTGGTTACAACAGCGTAGCGATAAAAGTGAGTTACAGCTGACACACAGGCTACAACAATTTAGCGGATCTGCCTGGTCCCCGGATTCAACACAATTGGCCATGATCAGCAGCAATCGCTGTGCTGCACCAAATCATGCGCCGTGCTGGCAGGTCGAAGTGATTGAGCTTCATGCACTACTGCAGGACAAAACTCCAGCTGCTGTGAAAAAGCCAGGTTCCTGTGAGCACCAGCCGCTGACCCATCTGGTCTGGACCCAGGATCAGCAACTGTTGCTGCTGCGTCAGGCAAAAAATACCGGCCGGCGCAGCCTGGTGCAGTTGTCAGTTGCCAATGGCCAGTTCACTGAATTATTTGGTGAATCGTTAAGCGACGGCGATATTCTGACGTTCACCCAGCTGCCCAATCAACAGTTGCTGGTGATATCCCATGTTGGCAGTGGCCAGAGTGAAATGCTGAAAGTTACCTTGCAAGGTGAAATATTGTCGCGGCTGCCGATCCAGTATCAACAGCATGCTTCAGCTTTTAATCAAATCGCTTTGCACTATTTGAAAGAGTCCAAACAAATGCTGCTGGAGTCTGATGGTCAACTCTTTACTTTACAGGAAGATGGCAACCTCAAACCGCTGCCTACCCCTTCAGGCTTGCGGTTAAGCCGGTTTGCTTTTGCTGGCAAAAACTCAGTTGCCACCATGGGCGGTATTGATCTGGATATCATCAGCAGTAATCTTCAGGGCGAGCACTTGCAGACGCTACAGCGCTCACCGGCTTTTGAGTCGCAAGCAAAGTTATCGCCACAGGGATCCAGTCAAGCGCAGCAGATGGTGTTTGTGTCGGATCGCAGTGGCCAAAATCAAATCTGGCTGGCTGAAGGCTCCTGGCCGGCTGAAGGCTCTGCACTGCGGCAACTCAGCGCCTTTGATACTCAGGTGAAAATTAATGGTTTGGTGTGGGCCGCTGATGGTCGCTCGGTGCTGGCCGTTGTCAACGACATGCTTTATCAGTTTGCACTCGATGGACAGATGAGCCAACTGCCAACCCCGGTGCGGATTAAATATCTGCATCAGGCGACAGCACAAGGTCTGTTATTGCTTGAATATCAACATGAATTTCAGGAAATGTTGGCGCTCTATCAACCAACAACCGGCGAGCTTACCGCGCTACAGCATGGCAGTTTTGATGATGCCAGGCTCGACCAGCACGATACCTTGTGGTTTAGTGATGCCAGTTTTCATTTATATCAACTTCCAAAAAATCAACAAGTTGCAAAAGCTGTTGTACCGGAATTTACGCTAAGCGCTTTTACCATTGCCGGTGAAAACCTGCTGGCAACCACCAAAAGTGGCGATTTATTGCAGCTTGATTTGCAACTGCAACAACCGAAACTGATCGTTTTACCAAAAGATCGCAATCTGTGGATCAGTGATGCCCGTGCCGAGCAGATTTTATTTAATCAAAAACAAACGATCAGCACTGATATTGTGGAGTTTAGCTGGTAGCAGGCAACAGCTGATAATGCTCAGCAATCCACGGCAACGCCACATCTTCGGGCTGTAAGGTTTCACCGGCGTCAATCCTGAGCATTGGCGTCAACTCAGTACCCTGTAACTCGCTGAATAATTGCCTGACTTTTTCGCCTGAGCCGCAATAAGTATCGCCATAACTGCTATCACCGAGCGTGATTACCGCCCAACTTTTGTTTCCGAAAAGCGGAAACTTGTCCTGCACTTCGACATAAAACGGTACTAAATCATCAGGAATATCGCCCTGGCCGGTGGTGGAGGTAATCACCAGCCAATGATCAGCGTCAGCCTGAAGGACATTATTCAGTCGCGCCGGATGAAACAATTGTGCCTGGTGGCCAATTTTTCCCAATAATTCAATCGCTTGCTCCGCTACGTACTGTGCGCCGCCGTAGACGGTTCCCACCATGACTGCAATTTTCGCCATCGGTTATAATCCTGGTTTGGCCGGATCTGCTTGTACCGGCAATTGTTGAAAATCCAAAGTTGACCATAGCTGTTGATAATAATCCTCGTCTGTTGGCCAGCTAAATGTCGTAAATAGAGGTTTCAGCTCTGCTAAACCTGCATCAAATTGCAACAGCTGGCCTGTGATCGGATGCCGGATTTGCAGTCGTTTTGCCACCAACATCAGCCGCGGCGCCGATAAATGTTTTGCAAACAACTGATTATGCTTACCATCACCATGGCTGGTATCACCAACAATCGGATGGCGTAGATGCGCTAAATGACGGCGCAACTGATGCTTGCGTCCGGTCAGCGGCTGCAGCGCCACTAAGCTATAACGCGCGGCGGCGTATCGGCCAACTGCAACCGGCAGTTCGACCTGTGCCAAAGGCCACAGCGCGGTGCGGGCATCTTGCGCCGCTTTATGCTGGTTTGCCTGTTTGTCGGCGATTTTGTCCAGTTGCTCATACAGCGGATAATCGAGCAGCAATGGCGCTTTGACATAACCGCGCACTACGGCCAGATAAAATTTCTGCCAGCTTTCCTGCTGATGTTGTTCAGTCAGTAACCTCGCGACTTCAGGTGACAAGGCAAACACCAACACGCCTGAGGTTGGACGGTCCAGCCGGTGTACCGGAAACACGTGTTGCCCGAGCTGATTGCGCAAGGTTTGCATCACAAACAAGGTTTCGTGTTTGTCTAAAAACGAGCGATGCACCAACATACCCGCCGGCTTATCGATTGCGACCAGGTATTGATCCAGGTACAAAATGGTTAATACCGGAACCAGGTCTGAAGACTCAGCTACCACAGTTGCATTTGGTTGTTGATGTACTTGCGACAGTTGCGATACGGTCATCTTAAAGACGTCCGGCCGCTGGGATAGAGTCACTGAGCAAAGAATCAAGCGCCTTCAGCACGTCCAACAATGGTTGTTGCGCAGTCGTCAGTGGCGCCCAGGCCAGTTCTGCCATCGGCTGAATATGGCAGTTGCGCGGTAATGGTAAACGGCCGTCGACCAGCGTCTGCATCCGCGGTAAAAAAATAAACTGCAGCCACTGCCCCAGCGTCATCAGATCACAAGCAAAAGGTGCGGTACTGGCTAGAGCCTCTGACGAGGGAACTTGCTGGCTCCACCACTGTAATGCCTTCATTTCGGCTTCAATTTGCTGCAATAACAGCGCAGTCTGTTGATAGTCCATGGTTTCCTGCTGACCCGTTGATTTTCGTGACGCAAAAGATAATGCCAGCGATCCTATCACGCCTTGTAATTTGCTGCAGCGAACCGCATGATCGATATTCTGCAAACTTATTGACGATGGAACCAAAATAGATGGGCTCGGTGTTTATCCTGATTTTATTGATGTTCGTGGCTTATCTGTTTTTACTGCAAAGACGCCAGGACGAACGTGCGACCGGTCTTGCCAGACAACTGTGTCAGCAGCAGCAGATCCAGTTTTTAGATTGTGCCAGAGACAGCCATCGCTGGACCACCGTCAATGGTAAAAAAGGCTTTCGGACTTTGTATCTGGTTGATTTCAGTGGCGATGGTGAAAGCCGCTATCAGGCTGAACTTTGGCTCAAAGGTCAGAAACTAGCGGCGTTTGAGTTACCGGCATTTAAAATGTAACGCGGTTATGGCGCCGAACTTGCCGGAATTTTGGCGAGTTTCGCCGCGAGCTGGCCGGTCAGCATATCTTTAAACATTACCCAATCTGCTGCCAGGCTGAAAAACGGGTATTTAAAGGTCGCTGGCCTGTTATGTTCGATAAAAAAGTGGCCAATCCAGGCACAACCATAACCCGCAACTAATAACGTCCACCACCATTGCCACTGCCCGCTCCACAGCATAAATCCCAGCAAAGCAAGTACCAGCGAACTACCTAGGTAATGCAATAACCGACAGGCCGGCAATTGATGTTCAGATAAGTAATAAGGGTAAAATTCGGCAAAAGTCGTAAACTTTTGCCGGTTGTCTGTGACAGGTGATGACGTCATTTAAGGTTAGCTTGCCGGTTGTTTTGATCTGAACAATAAGGTACCACTCACCGTCTGAAATTCAAGAGTGCAGACCTTTTGATAATCGTCCTGATGAAATAACGGCAAATATTTATCTAAGGTAACGAATACACCGATGCCCTCGGATTCAGGTTCCAGATCCACCCAATGATCAATAGCTTGCAGAAATGTTCGCATCGCAGCAGGTTGGTGGTAAGCCGGATTACGCGCCAGAAATGCCAACATGTGATAACGTTCGGCCGGCATCGCCGCATGGATTTTTTGCTCTTTCTCCAACATTTGCCGGGTCGACAACAAACCGGCCGTCAGTAACATTTTCAGCCGCCAATGCCAGAACCGGTCGCCGCTAAGCGCGCTGGACGGCGTGGTGATACAGGCCACCCCTAATAATTGTTCGCCCTGCATTAATCCCAACAATGGCTGACCCGCATCCCAGAAAGCCGCCAAATCTTCGCGAATGGCCGAACGCAAACGTTTTTCGTAATCGGTTTGTTCAGCGCGGAAAATCTGCATCAAAAGCGGATCATCGTGATAAGCCATATATAAAATTGAAGCCGCTAATTTGAGCTGTTCAGCGTTCAGTACTTCCACGGTCAAAGCTTGTTCGGTTGCAGTGTCGGTCTGTTGCATGCGTGGTGGCCTTTTATTGTTGTTGTGGCTTCATCAACATAGCAGGCAAACCGGCGGACGGAAACCGCCGAATGGTTAAAATTCCAACAGATTTGTGTTTGACGTGCCACATCATGCGGTGGTTGATCCACCGGAACATAGATTGGAAAAGGTGGTGGGCGGTGGACGGTAGTTTGGGATTGAGATTGGGCTGGCAGACCGGGCAATTCCAGTCTGCTGGCACGTTACATAGATAGATTTAAAGTTGTTGGTAGGCCTTGTCACCCCAGCCGACCAATAAACCTTGTTTAAAAATCAGTGCGGTACATTCGTCTTTGGTGGTCATGCCATCGCCGTGCGTACGGTGGGTGCGGTAAAATAATACTTCGGTCGTTTCGCCGTTTTTCTGAAAGTTCTCGCTGAAATTCGGGTTCCCGAGGCTATTTCGAACCGATGCCAGCGTCGCGCCTGTTTGCAGTTGATTGATAAATGATTGATTGTTGGTCTGAATTTTTTGGCTTTTGTCCCATTCTTCGTCGTCGTTGTCGTTGCCAACTGCAACCACACAACCTGATAAACCGACGACAACTGCAGTTGCTGCGAATAATTTAGCTAAAGTATGCATAGAAATTCCTTGTGATGTGTTGGATCAGTAACTTTAAAATGGGTGACAGCTACTGGTTTTGGTTCAATCAGGCATAAGCAAATGCAATGCCATTTTAAAAATAGATAAATTTCAATAACTTAAAATATAAGCGCTCGCTTATGCTATCCACAAAGTGGTAAATTAAACCACTTTTTAGCCATAGCACTTAGATATACGTGCTTCGATGTGAGTGCTTAAATATGGGTGCTGCGATATGACCGATTTATATCCTTTGGTTTGCCAAACTGCCGCCAAACTGCAGGCTGAAGGAAAAACCCCAAGTTTGGCGCTGGTGCGTGCCCATGCCGGAAAAGGACTGGAAACGGCCGCTTTGTTTTCAGCTTACCAACAATGGCGCAGCAATCCGCCGGCAATTGTCCCAGCAACACCGCAAGCTGCACTCACTACAACAGCGCCGGACTTTACCGCAGCTGAACTCATAAAAGACGATGAAATCAAATCATTACGTGAAGAAGTGGCACAGCTTCATGGCAAAGTTGACCGGCTGACGCTGTTCGTTGAACAGATAGCTGCCCAGTTAGGTACAGAGCAGAGTTTGCAACCTGAGGCCGCCAATGTACGTCGCTGAATTGCAGTTTAATATTATCGCCGACACCAGTTATCCGGTAGCAGAGCAAGCCATTCGCCATTATCTGGAAACACTGATTTTTAACGGTCAGATTTTAGGTCGAGAATTTCCAACTTATTTACAACAAGACTGTTTTATCAGCCGGATTATTTTGCCGGAAACGGCGGCGTTGGCTAGTCACCATCACAGTGCAGCGGCCCAACAAGCACTCATGACATTAGGCGAAGCTGGTCTGGCTTTTCCAAAGTTGACGCTGTTGGGTGAAGATTTGATGTCAAATCATACCGATCCGTGCGAAGCGCCGACTGCGCTTATTTTGTATAGTCGTTTTGGTCTGATGAATTCTGTGTTGTACTGCGCCGAACATTTTGCACCGGTGCCCCTGTACCGGTTTTCACCAACTTCAGGGCCCGATCATCAGGATTTGATCCGCTGGCAGCTACAATTTCAGGCGCTGGATGAAATTCAAATGCAGGAACAACGGGTGCTGCCAAAAATTGCGGAAAACAGCCTGCAACAGTTCAATAGCACGCTCAACCGTCAAGGCCGTCAATTTGCGGCGAAAATAGCCCGCCAACAACAAGTCCCGGTGTATTTTGCGTTGTATAGCGGCAGTAGTCGCAACTGCGATACCGAAGCTGATAAATGTTGCCCTGGATGTGGTCAGGCGTGGCACCTGGCAGAACCATTACATCAGCTGTTCGACTTTCAGTGCCAGCACTGCTTGTTGCTCAGCAATATTGCCTGGCAGTGCCAGTGATCGCACTTGTCAATTTATGCAGCGACCGTCAGTTGCTGCAAAAACTCCGCCAGCGAACCGGCTAACTGCTCTTTCACTTCACAACCTGCGTGTTCCAGATATACAGCGCCTGTTTCATTGAGCACCGACAACATAATGTCATCATCGTCAGTGACGGCAAAAAACACCGTTTCACGTTGTTTTAAACGTCTTTTCATCAAAATATGCGCGATGATATTTTGCTGTAACCGACTAAAGTCTTCCTGATGCCATACCATCAATAATTCAGCATTGCCGCGTTGATGCTGAACTTTGAGCCCACCGCCATAACAATGACCATAAAAAGCTTGTAGATCAGGATGTAAGCTAAATTCCAGACCGTGCTCCAGATTGCTGAAATCCTGACATTCACTACGCATAACTGGCCACCAACGTACTTGTTGATCACCAGAAACATTACCGTACTGACAAGGTGACGCTAATTCCGGATCGGCATAACTAAACCAGCTATTGTCGGCAGATTCAGCTGTAGTTCGCGCATTTTGCAGTAATTGGGTGAAAACTTGTGTCACTTCAGACATATCGCTCAGATGATCCTGTGATAAAATTGCCCTATTCTAACCGGTTCGAGCCTGCCATGACAAAACCTGATGAATCTTTATTGGCCCACCTGAATTTGGGCAAAGCAACCGCCTATACCGATCAATACGATGCCACGTTGCTGCAAGCGGTGCCGCGTCAACTGGGTCGGGATGCCATTGGTTTAGCGGCAAGCACGGCGCCATTGCCGTTTTTTGGCCAGGATATTTGGCATGCCTATGAGCTGTCGTGGCTTAACCATAAAGGCAAACCAATGGTGGCGTTAGCGACTTTTGTGGTGCCCGTCACTTCTGCCAACCTGATTGAATCAAAATCTTTTAAGCTTTATCTGAACAGTCTGAATCAGACCCGGTTTCGCGATATTAGTCAGCTGTATCAGACGCTGGTGCATGATTTATCAGGCTGCGCCGGTGATAAAGTGTCGGTGACTATTCACCATGTCAATGAATTGATTGCCTTTCAGCCAACCTGGATCCAGGGTCGTTGCCTCGACGATCTGGATATCGAAGTCGATACCTATGAATTTGATGCCGGCTTATTAAAATTGACAGGTGCAGAAACGGTGATCGAAGAAAAACTGCACTCACATTTACTGAAATCAAATTGCCTGATCACTTCACAGCCAGATTGGGCCAGCGTATTTATTCATTATCGCGGACCAGCCATTGATCACGAAAGTTTGCTGCGTTACCTGATTAGCTTTCGCCATCACAATGAATTTCATGAACAATGTGTTGAGCGAATTTATCTGGATTTGATGCGGTTAGCACAACCGGAATTCCTGGCAGTTTATGCCTGTTATACCCGCCGTGGTGGATTGGACATTAATCCACTGCGTAGCAGCGGCCCTTACAGCCCACCAAACATCCGCTTAACCCGGCAATAAGTCCATCTTGGCAGACAGCGATCAGTTGCTGTCTGCCTATCGCAGCGAAATTCAGAACATATAAGCTAATCAACGACTAAATTTAGCCTTTTCCAGTTCAACACCCAACCAGGCCTGATGAAATTTACGCTGTGCTGTGGTTGGCTTCGCCACCGGCGAGATCTGCGACGGTTTAGCCGGTAATGCGCCCAACACCACTTTTTTGTGTTGCAAACGACCTTCGCGGAACAAACTCAATTCGATGGTTTGTCCTGGCTTAAAATCTTTCATTCGATCAAGCAATGAAGCTTTTAGTTGCAACTGATTCAGCGCAACAATTTCATCGTCAATGGTCACCCCGCCCTTCCAGGCCGGCGAGTTGCGTTCAACTTTGCTGATTTTGTCGCTACCGTTTTTAAATTCGCCGGTTAATCCCAACCAGGCTTGTTGCTCTTTCACCACAACCCGTTCTAGTCCGGCGGCCGCTAGCCGTTTGTCGCTGTCGACCTTGGGTGGTGAATCGACTTGTTGTTGCCACCACGGAAGCAACGATTTACCCGTCAATTCCTGAGCAATGCTCTGCACATCTTTCGCTGTGAAAGCTGTTGTTTTACCAAAACGCTGGTAAAGCTGCCGGTGAATATCACGATAGCTGGCTTTAAGCCCGGAATGACTCAGCAAATAATGATCAAGCAACCAGCTGACCAGATAGCCTTCACTGTAAATGTTCACGCTAAAATTGTCGGCATGATCACCGTTCAGGCTAATCCAGTTATCAAAGCTGCTCTGCGCCACGGATTGCACATGGGCGCCGGGTAACCGGTCAAATTTATCCAGCCGTTTTGCCAAATCCGCATAAAACTCGGCATGCGTCATTAACCCGGCACGTAGCAATAACTGATTTTGGAAATAGCTGGTGGAACCTTCCGAGATCCACAACAACTTACTGTAGTTTGGCTGTAAGTAGTCATAAGGCACCAGCTCAGATGGCCGGTAAGCTTTGACGTTCCAGGTGTGGATCAGCTCATGCGCTGCGGTCGACAAAAACTGTAAATAGTGCTCGCGACTACCGAAACTAAAGCGTTCACGCTGAATAACCGTCGAATTCAGGTGTTCAGTCGCCCCTCTGGCGCCATGGGTGGCATGAATAATAAAAAGATAATGCTGATAAGGGTAGCCTTGCCAGATTGTCGGTGCCTGAGCGACTAATTTCTGTAAGTCAGTGACCATTTGTTTTGGATCGTAATTTCCTTCCCCCCAAATCACCACTTCGTAACTACGACCATCGGCTTCGAAGTTATAGAACTGATGGATACCGGTTTCAATCGGCGAATCGGCTAACACATCGTAATCAGCCGCCAGGAATTGATGCGGGTTTTCGCCGCGCTGCATGCCGGAAGTGCTGCGCCACGCTGTTGGCACTTTTAATTGCACTGATACCGGTTGGTGGCGTGTTTGATCGGTATACATCAGGTAAGCAGAAGCATTGATATAGGCATGGCTATCGTCAATATGGCGGGTGCGCTGCGCCAGTTCATTGGCATAAATCTGGTATTTGATGGTGATAACACCTGGAGTATGCACTTGCAGCTCCCAGATGCTTTTTTCAATTTTATCAAAGGTTAACTGTTGATTATTGCTATCTGTCGCCCGGAATAGCCGCACGCCGCTGGCTAAATCCATAATTTGATATTTACCACTGCGCCAGGCTGGCAGTTTCAGCTGCAACGGACCTGCACGCTCGGCTACAAATCGCATTTCGATATCGGCCAGATGATGCTCTGGCTGGGTAATCGTAATCTGATATTGCGTTTCAGCATGAACCAACCAGACCTGAAACATCAACAACAACAGCACAAAACGACGGACGAACACAGACATAAGGACTCCTTTGTTAATTCGGGAACTTAGGGGAATTGCCGCAGTTTTACCAGCGAAATGCGTTCAAGCTGTACACTTTTCCTTTCAATTACCAAAAAACAATTTTGTCGGCCACTATGAAACATTACAAGATCACTTTTACTTTCGAAACGAAATATGTTTAAATTATCAACGTTGATGCCAGACACATCAACCCACCCATAATTGAAGGACAGTTTCGATGACAATTCTGACCTCTGCTGAAGAACAATCCTGGTTACCCTACTACCTGACCAGGAAATAAAAATAAAGTCCACTACGGACCAGAAAACGGCAAGCTACGGCTTGCCGTTTTTTATGAGCCTCACCATCGTTTTGTAACCTGTCGCAGGACACCTTGCATCCATCGTGCTTTTTTTACAGCATCAGCCAAAACGACTGCGCTTTTTCCGTTATTAACGATATACTTACCGGCAAGTTAACTCGGTGAGCGCCAGGAAAAAGTTTGTAGTGGACACTGAAAACAATCTCAAGCAACAACTCTCAGCAGCATTAAAAGCTAGAAAACAACTCGAAGATACCTACGAAGGTCAGTTTAAAATTCTGACTCAGTTTGTGTCCCGTTTGTCTTTAGTCTGCAAAGGGATTGATATCGAGTTAGACAATAAACTGGCAAAATTGCGGGTAGAGCTGGGTAAAGGCGTTGATCTTGAAAAAGTTTTGCCGCTGGTCGACGGTACCACTGAGCATCTGAAAGTCCTCGAATCGAAACAGCATCAGGATGTTAAACGAGCGCAACAAAGCCTGACTGTTGCCGGTAAATTGCTGCAGAAGCAACGAGGATTGCCCGACCAACTTCGACGTGATTTACGCGATTTACTAAATAGAGTCGACGAGCCTACACCCAGCGTGCAAGCCTTTTTACCTCATCTGACGCACCTGACTGAACTGTACCAGCTGGCGTTAAATGCCAAGCAAAATATGGCGATTGAAGAGCTCAGTGATGCCACACGTTATGAAGCGATTTGTCGGCAAATCTCAGTAGAACTAACCAATTTATTAAGCGAACTAGCGTTTGAAGGGCAATACGCCAAATCAATCGAAAGTATTCGGCTGAGCTTGTTGTCAGAACTGGGGATCGAAAAGCTGCTGGAAGCTTGTCTGCACACCATCGAAATTATTATTTCCAGCATCAACGATGAACGCCAGTCCGCCCAGCACTTTTTATTAAAGCTAAATGAAGCGCTAACCAGCGTACAGCAATCGTTGGTTTCGTCGCTTAATACCAGCAATAACATCAAAGAAAAAATGCAGCTGCTGAATCAACAGATTGAGCGGCAAATTGAATTATTGGGCCAGGAAACCAAATCCGCGACCTCGTTAGAACAATTGCAACTGATGGTATCGGATAAGCTGGGGGCTATTACTTCCTCGTTAAAAGATAAAGAAGCACTGGAACGTCAGGAACGGCAGCTGTTGCTGCAAGCAGTACAGCAAATGGATGCAAGGTTAAAAGAGCTGGAAGAAGAAGCGTCGCAGTTTAAAAAGCGGCTGGCCGAACAAAAATTCCGAAGCTTGCAGGACTCGTTAACCGAACTACCAAACCGCGCCGCTTTTGATGAACGGTACGAACTTGAAGTCAAACGTTTTAAGCGCTCTGGCAAACCTTTGGCCATTGTACTTGGCGATGTCGATCATTTTAAAAACATCAACGACAGTTATGGTCACAGTGCCGGCGACAAAACCTTAAAAGTCATCGCCAAGGCCCTGAAACAAAGCCTGCGGGACACCGATTTTATTGCCCGTTATGGTGGTGAAGAATTTATTTTGTTGTTTCCGGAAACGGCGATGGAAGATTTGTCGGTACCGCTGAATGCGATCCGGGAAAAAATTAAGCGGATCCCGTTTAAGTTTAAAGACACTAACGTGCCGATCACCATTTCTTTTGGCGCCACCGAATTACGCGGCGCCGACACGAACCGCGAAGCGTTTGACCGCGCTGATGAAGCATTATACGAAGCCAAACGTAATGGCCGGGACAAGGTGGTTTTTAAAAAGTAGCGTAGAACTATCACCAGGATCCGCCTGCACATTCGATCCTGACATCAGCTTGTCGTGGTGATGTCAGCCCACAAGGAGTCATCATGCACGTACAACTGAACCCACTGGGTGCGATGGATTTATTGTCGCAGCTGGAAGTTGATCAACTGAAACAAAATGCCAACAGCGAAATTTTCCGGTTGTTCCGCAATTGCTGTTTAGCCGTGTTAAATGTTGGCAGTCATACCGATAGTTCGGCGGAAATTTATCAGCAATTTGAGAACTTTAGCGTCAACCTGATTGCCCGTGAACGCGGTATCAAAATTGAGTTATTTAACCCGCCGCTCAATGCCTTTGTCGATGGCCAGATCATTAAAGGGATCCACGAGCATTTATTTGCTGTGCTGCGCGATATTTTGTTTTATCACACCCAGCTTGGGGTTGATCAAAACCGCTTTGACCTGCAAAACAGCGACCATTTGACCCACACCGTGTTTGATATTTTACGCAATGCCCGGGTGATCAATTCCAGCACCGAACCCAATATGATTGTGTGTTGGGGCGGCCATTCGATTAATGAAGTGGAATATAAATACACCAAAGAAGTCGGTTATCAACTGGGCTTACGTGGCCTGAATATTTGTACCGGTTGTGGACCGGGTGCAATGAAAGGCCCGATGAAAGGCGCCACCATCGGCCACAGCAAACAACGCATCCGGCACGGTCGGTATCTGGGCTTGACCGAACCGAGCATTATTGCCGCTGAACCGCCGAACCCAATCGTCAATGAACTGGTGATTTTACCGGATATTGAAAAACGCCTGGAAGCCTTTGTCCGCACCGCGCACGGTATTATTATTTTCCCTGGCGGTGCTGGCACTGCTGAAGAGCTATTGTATTTACTCGGCATTATGTTGCACCAGGACAATGCCGATCAGGTGTTACCGGTGATCTTGACCGGGCCAAAACAAAGCGAAGCTTATTTCCTGGAATTACAGTCGTTTATCGAACAAACGCTTGGCCCAGCGGCATTAAAATTGTTTGAAGTAATTATTGATGATCCGGCATTAGTCGCGCAGAAGCTAAAACAAGGCTGTGCTGACCTTCGCCAATTCCGCAAAACTGTCGGTGATGCTTATCATTTCAACTGGTCATTGCAAATTGACAGCGATTTCCAGCATCCATTTGCGCCAACTCACCAGAACATGGCAGCGTTGGATTTACATTTGGAGCAAGACAAGGCCAAACTCGCGGCTAATTTACGGCGCGCTTTTTCCGGTATTGTCGCTGGCAATGTCAAAGATGAAGGCATCAAAGCGATTGCCCAGCACGGACCTTTTGTGTTGTCGGGTGAGCCGAAGTTAATGGTGCTGATGGACAAGCTATTAGAAGCCTTTGTCGCACAGGGCCGGATGAAACTGCCTGGCAGCAAATATATTCCTTGTTATAAAATCGCCCTCTGAGTTCTGCCTTGAAAAACCAGCTCACGACAACGGTCGTTGTGGGCTGTTGTTGGCCGGATCTGCCCTGACAAACAGCATAAGATTGGTTAGCATCAGGCTGCGTTACAATATATGGCAAGCTTTTTGTATCCATTTTGTATCAATATTAATTAATGGCGACCTGCCAAGCAGCGTCGGAGCAAAACAAATGAGTAAGCGAATTTGGTGGATACTGATCGGTGCGGTGTTGTGTTATCCAGTCATTACCTGGATGGTGCTGAATTACTACCCGGATGATCCGTCACAAATGGTCTGGAGTGATCGCGAAGCTTTTAATCACAAGTTCATTTCTCAAATCAGCAACATCAGCGCAGTCAAGCAAACCGACCTCATCGAAAAATTGGGTGGTCCCGATATTACCGAAGCAGAAAAAATTGGTGCTGATACTTATCAATTGATGTACTACCGCACCAAACGCGCGGTTTCGGACGGAATTACCACTACGCACGAGTGCACGGCTTTATTGTTTAAAAACCAACAACTGATTGCACTGGATACCGACGCAGTTACTTTGTATCAGCAAGTTACCAAACCACATGCTTAAAGAATCGACGGCATTGCTGCAGCTTTACCAGTATCTGGATCGATTTTACCAGCAGGTAAAATCGCCGCCGGATGGCGAAAAACTGCCGCTGATTGCCGAACAAATTGCGGTGCAACTGGCGAAAATATGCCAGCAACAGCCAGCACTGGCATTTAGTCAACTGGCATTAACGCCGGTTAACAGCATGTACATCAGCCAGTTAGCGATGAAACAATCGGTACTGCTATCAGCACTGGCCACCGCAGGTAACTGGCCGTTAACGGTTTTAGAAGAATTGCTGGCCGGCAATTTGTTTCGGCTGACCGGCATTGTGCAACAGCTGAGTCAAACCACGCCGGCTTCGCAGGAGCAAGCGCTCCTGCTCAGTCAGCAGGCCGGATTGTATACACTCAAAGCATTCGGCGCCGGCTTTCAACACCGGCAGTGGCGGCAACTGCTGACAGATAGCAGTCTCAGTAAGCAGCCTAAATCCACCACGCAACGTGTGCCTTATGCCGCAGCGTTAATGTTCTGCAATGACCTGAGTCTGCAGATCACCCCTGGTCTGACAAAAACGGTCCCAGGGCTGGAGCTGGTGATCCAGCAGCTTCTGCACAAGCCTGCAAATCCAGAGCAGCGTCATTTCGCCCGACAACTTGCTAAGTTAGGCCGGACTTTGCTACTCGCTGGCCGGTTTTGCAGTGACACTATTGGTGAAGTGGCACTGATCATCACCGCTGAACCCAAACTTCTTGGCCATATTTTTGATTTAACCAGTAAAAAACTACAACCACATCCGATTGAACTAACCGAATCCAGTCTTAAATTGTTACCGCCAAGACTGCTGCCGAGTAGTCAGTGGCTGGATTTGTTTGTGACCGCAGTACGCGAGCAGACGGTATTGCCGCCGCTCGCCATCGCAGAGATTCAACAGCTGAATCCAAATCACCCGGTGCGAAAGCAAGTGGCGTGGCTGGAGCAACATCCGCAGCTCAGCAGCCATTTATTACGCCAGGCAGGAAAACGCACCCGCAAGGGGCTTCAGATCGAAAGTTTGTCGCATGCGGTGGCATTAATTGGTGCCGATCAGCTACCACAAATTTTACGTCAGGGCTGGTTGCAACAGCAAAGTCAGCTCTGTCGGCAGCCGTATCAGCGCTGGTTTAACCAATTAGAGGTGTGTCTGGCGAGCGCTTGGCAAATGCTGGCCGAGCATACAAAATCGCTGGCACTTTCGGCAGCAGATGCGGAATTGCTCGCCGGATGTTTTGTATTGCCGCTACAACAGGATGAACGCTGCCGTTACTTACCGTTGCAAGCGACTTCGGACAAACCGTCGCCATTGCTGCAATTCAGTTACCAGATGTGCTGGCAACAAACGGATTATCCACGACAGGTTTCACAAAGTGTCGCCGCCGTTGGCCTGCCGATGATCTGGCAGGATGGTGCACTTTATTATCGACAACTGGTTGAAATACAAAACAATTATACACAACAGCAATGCGCCCGCTTACTCATTGCTTTGGGCTTTATGATGGCCGAAGCGGTATTTTATGGGGTGAATGCACAACCGGCCACCACGGAAAATACCTTCAAAAATGCCCGGCATGCGCTGGATCTACCGTTGCGCTCCTGGCAAGAATGGTTGCAACAACTGAGTGCAGGCGCAGGTTGTTATTATCCTTTGCAACCAGAAATGTAGTTTTCTTTCATCAGATTCAGTTATTTTCAGTATCAATCTGCTGTATGGGGCAAGGTTCTGCCTGAACTGGAAACGAATAACGAAAAATGCTACCATTCTCCCGTTTTTGATGTCAGGCCAAGGCTACATTTTTCAGTCTGGTCCAGTATTTTCCCACTGACATCTTCCTTCCCGCACATCAGATTTAAGGAACTTTATGAGTTCGCAAACTATTACTGTGATTAAAGGCGACGGCATTGGCCCAAGCATCGTTGAAGCGGCCATTGCGGTGCTGGATAAAGCCGGTTGCCAGTTCAATTACGAATATGTCGATGCAGGCCTGACCGCGTTGGAAAAAACCGGTGACTTATTGCCTGCAGCAACGTTAGATGCCATTGCCCGCAACAAAATCACCTTAAAAGGTCCTTTAACCACGCCGGTTGGCGAAGGTTTCACCTCCATTAACGTGACCTTGCGCAAAAAATTCAATTTGTATTCCAATGTCCGCCCGGTGATTTCATTTAAAGGCACCAAGGCCCGTTACGAAAATATCGATATTATTACCGTGCGTGAAAACACCGAAGGTATGTACTCAGGTGCTGGTCAGGTGGTTAAAAACGAAGGCGAACTGGCGGAAGCCATGAGTATCGTCACCCGCGAAGGCTCTGAGCGGATTGTAGAGTTTGCTTTTGAACTGGCACGCCGCGAAAACCGCAAAAAAGTCACCATTGTGCATAAAGCCAACATTCTGAAATCAACGTCAGGTTTGTTCTTGAAAACTGCCCGTGAAGTGGCTACCCGCTATCCGGATATTCAAGCTGTTGAAATGATTGTCGATAACGCCTGTATGCAGCTGGTGATGAATCCACAGCAATTTGATGTGATTGTGACCACCAACTTATTCGGCGATATTCTGTCCGATTTATGTGCCGGTTTGGTCGGCGGTTTAGGCATGGCACCTGGCGCCAATATTGGCCACGATTGTGCCGTATTTGAAGCCGTGCACGGCAGCGCACCAGATATTGCCGGTAAGAACCTGGCCAACCCTAGCTCAGTGATCCTGGCGTCAATTCAAATGCTGGAATATCTGGGCATGGCTGACAAAGCACAAAAAATCCGTGCCGCTTTGACCGATGTGATCGCTTCTGGCGATCGCACTACCCGCGACCTTGGCGGCGTGCATGGCACCACCGATTTTACGGCGGCGATGTTAGAACGGCTTTAATCGTCATCCTTGAAAATACCGGACGCCAGCAAAAAGCCGCAGCACCGCCTGCGGCTTTGTTATTTGTGCAGTTACATTCCTAAAAACGGCGTGCTGCCGATTTAAACATCAGCTACCCGCTATCGCGCCAGCGCATTTACTAGCTGCAATACACCAGGGTGCGTTAACTTACGTTCAGGTGAAATTGCATAAAACACTTCTTTGACCGCATCGGTGCGCCCAACTACCACCACTTCATATTGCTGACAAATTTGCTGCTCGATTTGTGAAGGTGCCGAAAAAACGCCAAGCCCTTGCTGGCCAAAAGCATTCATCAGCGCACTGTCGTCAAATTCCGCCCGCACCGCCGGAGCAATGCCATGCTGCTCAAACCAGGCGTCAAGGCGCTGCCGGATCAACGAACGTTTACTCTGTAACAAGATGGGTTGCTGGTGCAGACATTGCGGAAAGCTCTGCAAGGCCAAAGTAGCGGCCAGACTCTTCGCCGCAAAAAAGCTGGTGGTCGATTCAGTGATTTGATGGTTGTAAGCTTTGATCGAACTGCTGGGTAATAACGGTTGATCGGTGAGTACCAAATCTATTTTATTGACCGCTAGCTCGGCCAACAAACTGGCCTGTTCGCCTTCACGACAAATCAACCGCAGTTGTTCCGGCATGCTAAAAACCGGTTTAAGCATTTCATAAATAAATGCTTTTGGCAGCACATCGGTAATACCCACAGTAAATGTTTGCCAATGCCGCACATTCTGATGTTTCAGCACGGCCCGCAGTTCATCACCAAGTTCAAAAATACTTTCGGCATAACGATAGCTAACCCGCCCGACTTCGGTCAGCGACCACTTTTTGCTTTGCCGGTTAAATAACGCACTGCCGGTGCTGTGTTCCAGCGCACTGATCTGGCCGCTGATGGTCTGAGGCGTGATATGCAATTGTTCGCTCACTCTGGCAATACTGCCTTCTTTGGCGACCAGGTAAAAATAAAACAGCTGATTAAAATTGACGGGAGTCATCGTTACTTTCTGGCCTCAAAATTTGCAAAAGGGAACATGACCAGCCCGCGTCTGACGGTAAGTCCCGGCAGTTTAATGATCAACTGTCGGTAACACCGACTCAGATTCAACAATAGCGACTGAACCACAAGCCGAACTTTTATCATAATGATACAGATCCTTTTCACACAACTGCTCAAAATCATCGTCCTTAAATGCCATGTTCAGTCTGAGCATTTGTCCAAGCGGCAACAAACCGAAACTGGCCACATATTGATAATCCAGTTTAACGATTCGGGTATCAACTTTCCCCGGAAATTCGGGTTGCAACAAAAAATTCAGTTTTGGCCGACCAAACCTGAAAAGTACATCCTGATACTCTTGCCAGAACTGAGTGGCTGTTTCGTCCAGTCGATAGACATACCAGTGTTGTGCTAGTTTTTCATCATAACCAGCGGTTTCCAGATGCAGTTGTACATCTTGTTGATAAAGCTGTTCATCATACTTATATTCCAGCTGCACCTTACCGTTCTCACCGTGCCCGGGCAACGGCTGTGGACTGTTGATCCGCAATCGCCAATGTTCAATCGGGGACACTAAAAACTCAGAACTAAAATAGACTCGCTTTACCCAGACCGGCTGTGCATCACGTACTGCTTTTGGCTGCAACATGACTGTCTTGTTCGCAGCAATCAAATAGCCTTTAGTGGCTTGCCCCATCACACTGCAGCCTGTCAATCCAGTCACGAGAGTCAAAACCCCGCATAGAGAACGACCGATTTTCACCAAACTTCCCTCACTTAAAATTTTAACTTCAAGTGCAGTGTAAAATGATAAACCACCGGCCGAAATCAAAAGGTGACCAAAGGTAAAATTGATGTATTTATCTGGTTAAATTAACGGATGAATGGTGTAAGCCCACCAAACGAATATCAAGATCATGGGCATGATATGCTGTTCAACTTACTGGTTGCCGCCATTGAGCGCCAAGAATAGGTATCGGCAGGAAATTTATCGCAGTTGCAAAAACTATCTAAGTAAATGATAGAACTCAATATTAATCTGAACAATTGATTTAGCAGAGGGACTTTCAGCAATTTTTTTGAAATAAAGTTTGACGTAATGCTTAAACACTATACAATGGCGACAGTTTGAAAGTTAGTACCATATTTATGCACACCGAACAGTTACTGTTGTATTAGTACGTCCTGTATTCATAAGTCATAGCACCACTTCCAGCACCACCGCCTGATACCAGGCTTAATTATCAAATATATACAGGATACATATCATGTCTAATACAACTACCGGTACAGTAAAATGGTTCAACGAAACTAAAGGTTTTGGCTTCATTGAACAAGCTTCAGGTCCAGACGTTTTCGCTCACTTCAGCGCAATCGCTAGCACTGGCTTCAAAACACTGCAGGAAGGCCAACGCGTGTCTTTCACAGTAACTCAGGGCCAGAAAGGTCCTCAGGCTGAGAAAATCGTTGTTCTGTAATTAGAACTCCGACTTTGGTAAGTTAATCTTACCAAACTAAATCAGGGCAACTCTTCGGATGTTGCCCTTTTTTATGTCCGTTGTTGCAGGGAGCAAAATCAGCGGTGATGTCCACGGAATGACATTGTTCCAACACAATAAGGTCAGAATCAATTGTTAATGTTGATTAATAATTGCTTCTGACCTTTTTGTTTTCAGAGAAATCCTGGACGTTCCGGGGCTGTACTCTTTTCATTTATGCAGCCGCGGCTGCAACTTAACAGGATTAAATTGTGAGCAATTTAACATTTGCCAGTTTGGCACTCCCTTCTGCTTTAGTCGAAAACTTAACTGGTTTAGGTTATACCGAAATGACCCCCATTCAGGCGGCGTCTTTACCCAAAGTATTGGAGGGCATTGATGTGATTGGTCAGGGTAAAACCGGCTCTGGTAAAACCGCCGCTTTTGGTTTGGGTATTCTGGCGAAATTAGAAGTCAAAAGATTCCGGGTCCAAAGTTTAGTGTTATGCCCAACTCGGGAACTGGCTGATCAAGTCGCCAAAGAAATCCGTAAACTGGGACGCAGTATTCACAATATTAAAGTTTTAACGCTGTGTGGTGGTGTACCTTTTGGTCCGCAGCTGGGCAGTCTGGAACATGGCGCCCATATTATTGTCGGTACGCCGGGTCGGGTGGAAGAACATTTGGCCAAAGGTTCGTTAAAGCTGGATGACTTAACGACGCTGGTGCTGGATGAAGCCGACCGGATGCTGGAAATGGGTTTTCAACCGACCTTAGATGCCATCATGGCCTATACGCCAGTTGAACGTCAGACATTATTATTCAGTGCCACTTATCCAAAACAAATTCAGGCGATGGCCGAGCGGCTGATGAAAAACCCTGAATTGATCCAGGTCGAATCCAGCCACAACAATTTAAGTATCAGTCAGCATTTTTTCAAAATTGGCTCGAACACCGAACGCCTGCAAGCGGTGCAGTTATTGCTGCAAAAGCATCGCCCGGTCAGCTCAGTGGTGTTTTGTAACACTCGTAAAGAAACTCAGGAAGTTGCTGATTCTCTTGCCGATTTAGGCTTTAGCGTGATGGCGTTACACGGTGATTTAGAGCAGCGCGATCGCGACCAAACCCTGGTGCGTTTTGCCAATAAGTCGGTGTCAGTGTTGGTCGCGACTGACGTTGCTGCCCGTGGTCTGGATATTGATGCGCTGGACGCGGTGATCAACTACCAATTAGCCCATGATGTCGACACCCATACCCACCGCATTGGCCGGACTGGTCGGGCTGGCAGCAGCGGTATTGCCTGCAGTTTATTTAACGATCAAGACGGCTATAAAATCGGCCTGTTGGAAGATACGCTGAACGGCACTATAGAAGCAGAGCCATTACCGGATCTATCAGTACTGAGCTTGCCACCGCTGCAACCACCGATGACGTGCTTGTTAATTGACGCTGGCAAACGGCAAAAACTGCGCGCCGGTGATGTGCTGGGCGCTTTGACCGCCGATCAGCAACTGGGCCGCGACCATATTGGTAAAATCAGTTTATTTGATGATTGGGCTTATGTGGCGGTGCGCAGCGATATCACCAAGCTGGCGCTTGGCATGTTTAGCCAAGGCATTAAAGGCCGCAATATCCGCGTGCGGATCGTCGGTTAATTGTTGTTGTCAGGCTCGGTCAACTGTTTGCGCTGCAACAGTTGACCGAGCACGAAAAAATATTCTAGCCAACACTGCGCCAAATGTCCGGATAATTCAGCGGTGGGATACAACCCGGCTTTCGCTGCTGGGCCAGTTAAACACCCTGAAACCAAAAAGCTATTTTGCAGCTGTTGCTGCTGCAACATATGTTCAAACGCCCTGGCGGCCATTTCTTCCGGCATCGCATAATACAGCTGACTGGCTTTGCGATCATAATCCCGACAAATCTTAAAAAACTCACTTTGCTGCGAAGCGCTACTATCTAAATACAGCAGGCTAAAAGCCCGATGTAATAACGCATTCAGCGGATGTGGCCGCAGTGCACTGTGTTGTAACCATAATTTACTGGCAAAACTATGCTTGGCCGCTGAAGTTTCAAACATTTTATCGGCAATATAATGATCAAACGCATGAAACCACTCGTGCGCCAGACTGCCGCCTCCGGCATTTTTAGCCAGCGCCAATAAACGACCAGCCGGTTGATAAAAAGCACAACTGCCCGGCCTGCCGCCAATGCCAAAACTCAGCGCTAAAGTGCCGTTGAGTGAAATCACCTGTGCCGGTACCTGCAATAGCAACTGCAAATCACAAAGCGCATCAAAAAACAGATTGGCAGCAATTTGCTGTTCGCTGGCACTGACCCAACGGCCGATTTTAATTCGCTGAAAATCAAAGATTTTTACGATATCGCCGAAACTGACGTCGGCACCGGCACGATGATTGGGACCGTTTCGAAAATATGGTCGTTGGATCCGTGGCAGATCAAGCTGGATTGGCGGGGTTTTCATCACGTAAATTTCATCACACGAAACCAATAATCATTAAGGTAACCGCAACTGTCGACCACCATCGAGCGGCAAGACCCGGCCGGTGATATAACGGCTTTGTAGCAGATAATTGATGGTCGCCAACACTTCGTCAGCACCAGGCGCCACGCCCAACAACGACTTGGCCAGCGCTTTTTGTCGGTAACTGTCGTCATCGCCTTGATTAAACATCAATAAGGCCGGTGCAATGGCATTCACTTTTATCGTTGGAGCTAACTGGCGCGCCAGCGAAAAGGTCAGATTCTCAACAGCAGCTTTGGAAGCGGCATAGGCTTGGTGTTTTTCACTGCCGACAGTCGCCACAAAATCGGTGAGATGGATGATATCGGCCATCTTACACGGCATTTCACTGTCTTGTTGTGACTGATCAAGATCGCTGACATAAGCCTGCAATAACGGCAACAAAGCCCGGTTCAGTAAATACGCGGCCCGGGCATGAATATGCGACATGGCGTCAAACACCGTCGCATCTTGCTGCAGCTGTGCCAACGTCGTCAGCCCGTCTGTGGCAATTAACGGCAGGTCTTTTTGCCAGGCAGATGCATTGTGAATAATGGCTCTTAACTTCAGACAATGCCGCTTCACTTCGTCGATAAAGGACGATAGGCTGCTCAGATCGGTTAAATCAGCCTGCAGACACATAACGCCAGCGGCCTCCAGTTCAGCCACTGCGGCGTGGCGCGTGCGGTAGCTGATAATGACCTGATAACCCTGCTGTTGCAGCGCCAGCGCACAAAAAAGACCAACCCGCTGTGCAGCGCCGGTGATCAGTAGCGTATCCCGCATGCCAAAGACTCCTCATTTACCGATTAACGCTTATATTGGCTGGGACAATAAGCCCGGCTAATCTCCGGCGATCGCAATTGTTGATGCTTAGTAACCCGACCGGCCATCCGCTGGCGCCACATTCGAAAGCTTGAACTCTTGAGTTCACGGCGCATCAGCTGCACCACTGCACTTTCATTTAAACCAAAAATACGCTGAATGGCTTCAAAAGGCGTGCGATCTTCCCATGCCATTTCGATAATACGGGAAAGTTCGGCCGGGGTGAAATTTGCGGTGTGGTATTTGGGAACTGAGGGATCTGACAACGACATCACAGTTAAATCCGAAGCGACATTTTATAAAATTACGTTCATTAGAGCGGCGTGGATCAACGGTAAAAAGTAGGTATTGATCTGGACCCAAAATCATTGAAGATTCGGGTATTACACAAATTAGCTGAACCATTGCCACTGATGTTGCAGATACAAAAAAGCCGACATCGCCCCAACAATCAGCAACGGCCAGCGCTTTTTACGGAGTTGCTGCAACACAATTTCTTTCATGGACACCCTCAAACATCACAGTAAATAGGAATTAATCGCATTTAATTTAACGCAGCTCTTGTATGCACGCCAGCCTTTCGCTAGATTAAATGATAACTATTATCAATTGAGAGTCTATCAATGCAACAATGGCAGCATTGGATCACCCTTGGCAATCAGGCATTTTCACTGCATCAGCAGCAACTGGCGCAGCAGTATTATCAGCAAGCGCTGGCCGATGTGTGGCCGGTTTGGTATCACTGTGCCTTTGTAGAATGCCCGGTTGAACTCAATACCGACGAAGCGGCGCTGCCAACACATTGTCTGGCGGTGACTTTATTAAATTTGGCCGAAAGTTATGCCAGTCAACAGCGCTGGCGGCGTTGTCGTCGCACGCTGAAACAAGGTTTGTATTGGTTTGCGCAAATGCTTGACGGCTGTGACAGCGAACACCCGGCGACCGTGGCGGTGTTGATGCATCAAAGTAAATTGCTGTTGGTCAGTCAGCTGATGGAACAACGGCAATTACTGGCGCTATCGGAACAACGATTTAGCCATCACGGCGAAACCAACAACACCGCTACCTTTGGTTTTACTGGTAATAAACATCCTTCTGGCCTGACATCGGCCACGCTGAATTATCTGCATTGACGATCAGACCAAATGATATCAATTCTCATTTGCAAATAGAGTTATTTTCAGTTATCGTTCGCATCAATGCAAATGCGAATTACTATCAACTGGAGATGTTATGACTGCCCCCCGTCACCCTGCCGTTCGCCGGAAATCTTTATTACTCAACATATGCTCATGGCAAAGCCTGCTGGTCGCAGGCACTTTGCTGAGTGCCGGCGGCGCCACGGCACACGTGCCTTATCTGGCACCGGAAAGTTTTGAGCCGATCCGCGGTTGGGTCAGTCTGGAAGCGTCATTTGCCGACAAGTTTTTCCTGCCCGAAGCCAAATTTGATCACAGTGAATTTAAAGTGCGCACACCGTCAGGCGCGCTGGAAAAACCAGCCGAACAACAAGCAGTTCGTAGTCGGATTGTGCTGGAACATCAACTGACCAACGACGGTAGTTATCGTTTTAGCAGCGGCGTGCGTGAAGGTGCAGTGTTTCGAAGCTGGTTACAGGACGGCAAAACCATCAACAGCCGCGATCCGAAGCAACAACCACCCGCCGGTGTGCCGTTGACCGCGCATTTTCAGTCGATCACCCTGGCCGAAACTTATGTCAGTAAAGGCAAACCAACAGCTGCTGCGCTGAAACCCTGGGGTAAAGGCCTTGAGCTGGAATTTATCTCGCATCCGAATGATTTGTATATCAATCAGCCGGTTAAAGCGCGGTTGTGGTTTGAAGGTAAACCGCTGGCCAACAGCGAGGTGAAGATCCACCGCGCTATGGGTAATGCCGAGCCGGTAACCAGTAAAGTTGCCAGTAACGCTGCTGGTGAAATCAGCTTTGAAGTCAAAGATGCCGCCACTTATTTACTGCTAGCAAAACACCGCGCCGCTGCCCCAGCCGGTGCGAAGGCGCCAACGTACAGTTACAGCTATAGCGCCGTGGTTGAAATTACCGACTAATCAATAATTTATAAGGACTCATGATGCAAAATCATAAAATCTCCGTGGCGTTATTTCTGGCGCTGAGCAGTGTGTATTTACAAACGGCCACCGCCGACACGGTCGCGAAAAAGCAGCCTGCCAATAGCGGCCATCAGCCAAGTTTGGCCGCCAAAGCCAGCTTTATCACCGAGTTTGACCAGAATAGTGATGACAACGTCAGTCAGGCCGAATTTAACCTGATCCGCCAGCAACGGTATCAGCAAATGGATCAACACAAAAACCAACAAGTGACGGCCGTCGATTATCAGACTGAATATGCCGATCGCCTGGATCGCAAGTTAAAGCAAGAACGTGATGGCCAGATCCAGCAAACCCATACCAGGGTCAAAGCGCTGGATAAAGACCAGGATGGCGCCATCAGTCTGGCGGAATATCAGGCCAGCGGTGAACGGGCTTTTGCCTTTTTAGATACCAATAAAGACTTACAGATCAATAAACAAGATCCGGCGCCAACACAACGTACTGAGCGCCCTGCTGCTGCAAATACTAGCGCAGCGAAATCCACATCAGCAAAGCCGGAACAAGCCACCGCTCGAACGACGGTAAGGCCAAACAGTGTGTTAAAAATGCCCACCAGCCACAATCTGACTGGCATGCTGGAAATGTACGACCAAAACCAGGATGGATTGGTCAGCAAAGCAGAATATCTTGAACAGCGGCAAACCGCGTTTAACCGCACCGATGTCAATAGCGATGGCGTTTTGTCAGCAGATGAATATTTAAATGAATTTGTCGACCGGTTAGACCGGCAAGTCGCTTCAGTGCGCACCAGCCAGCTAAAACAAGCATTGGTCAGGTTTAAAGCTTTGGATAAAGACGAAAACAGCTGGCTGAGTCAGGCTGAATACGATGCCTCGGGTGCGCGAATGTTTAAACGTTGGGATACGTCCGGCGATGCAACAGTGACGATGGCTGAAGTATTGCCAAAGGCTGAAGCCGCGCCCCAAACTGCAGAAAAAACAGCAGCGACAGACAAAGCAGGCAACGCTTACAACGCGAAAAGCAGAGCAGTGACTAGCGACCAGAGCAGCCAAGATGTTGCAGTTAAACCCAATTAACCTGCAGCTTGCGCTGCTGTGGAGTGGCGTGTTTGGTTTGCTGACGCTCACTCACCCGGTGAGCGCTGCTTCTGCAGTGCAATGGCAACAACCGGCGCTTGGTGGATCTTTGCAACTAGAGTTGCAGGGGATCAGCGCGACTGAATTTGCAGCGCTGCAACCCAAACTGCAACAAAAACTGCTGATGTTACTGCAGCAGTTAGACTCCAACAACAATAGCTCGGCGCTATCACAACTGAATCAACAAGGCATCATGCCAGCGGCAGATTCGGCACTATTGCAACTGTTACACCGCTGCGAACACTGGTATCTACAAACTAGCGGTTTTAGTTGTCGCCTTGGCAGTATCCGCCAGCAGTGGCAGCGCGCGCAATTGCAAAACCAATTGCCGGATCGGGTGGCATTGCGCCAACAAACCAGACAGTTGCAGCAGTCAAAGCAAGCTGAAACACTGCAAAACCGGCAGATCCAATGGGATTTCAGTGGCTTAGAGCAAGCATTTTTAGTCGACGAACTACGGTTATGGTGTCGACAGTTGTTTCCACAAAGTACCCAACTGAAACTACAGCTCGGTGATGTGACGGTCATCGATGGTGTCGCAGGCGCTTTGACCTTGCCGTGGCAAATCGACAACAGCCAAACTGCGCCATTGCTGGATCTTCATTTGCAACAAGCGGCACTGGCTTATAGCAAACAACAAGGCGGTTATCAGCTGAGTTACCGCAGCTACAGTCCGCTGTTACACCCAAGCGAAGGCTGGCCGGTTGAATATGGCCCGCAAGTGGCGGTGGTGGCGAGCACTGCAGTCGACGCCTGGTTGCTGGCGCAAAGTCTGGCGGTGTTGCCAAAGGAGCAACATCCGCCGCTGCTGGCGGGTACAACAGGCCATTCTTCATCGGTGGCGCCAGCAGCCGCTTTATTGAAAATCACCACGACCACCAGCACGCTGCTGCAACCATCAGCGCATTGGTACAACTGGTTAACCGATCAACAGCAGTGGCAACCGCAGGCGGCCATGCAGCTGAATTACCAGATCCGACCGCAAGCTGCCGCCGCCAAACGGCCTTATCTGGCGATTTGGGTCAGCACCAAGGATCAACAGCTGGTAAGGCAATTGAGCCTGCAAGGCCAACAAGCCCGCTGGTATCAGGAGCTGCGTCAATGGTGGCGGCGCATTGGCAAACCAGCGCAGTTACCGCTTGATAGTCTGGCAGGCGCGACCCGCAAAGCCGGCTCTTACCAGTTGGCATGGGATGGCCGCGACGAGCAGGGCAAGCCGGTGCCGCCAGGTGACTATGTACTGCATCTGGAAATAGCGCGTGAACATGGTGAGCACGAAAAGCTAAGTTTACCGCTGCAGTTTCAAGCCGGTAACAAAGGCAACACCACAGGGCACCTGGAGCTAGGTGCCATTCAATGGCAGATCCAATCAACACAGGGTACCCAACTAAGCCACCATCGCAGTAACCCATCCGGGTAAAACTGCAATCTGGATCACCGCCCCCTACCCGAGCCAACTTGGGTGGGGTTTTCGTACTTAAAAAAACTATCTAATTGTTTTAATTGGATTTATTTTATTTTTTATTGTTGCGAATGATTCTCATTTGATCTAGAGTGTGCGCCATTCTGCAGCCCTGAGCACTCGTCAAGATCTGCACCAACAACGGCATCAACCACTGCACCAATAAAGGTAAACCATCATGAAATTTTCGCTGTCGATCCTGGCCCTGGCCATCAGCTGTAGCTATGTGAGCAACGCTGCTGCGCAAGCTGCCGCTGCCCCAACCGAAGCTGCGACCATCGGTAAAAAAACGGCTCCAGCGTCACCCGCTAACACCGGCACTTTAGCCGCTGTGGAAGTAACCGCTGCCGCCATTGAGCAGTCACCAAGCCCGGTACTCAATCAAACCAGCATCAACAGCAAACAGCTGGAACTTCAGCAAGCAACGAATCTGACCGATATGCTGCGTTATGTGCCTGGTGTCGCCGTGACCGATATTGGCCGTTTTGGATCCTCAGGTATCAATATCCGCGGTTTGGAAAGTGATCAAATTTCGATGACCGTCGATGGCATGGCGCTGGGTGAAAGCCTGGATCCGGCCAGTTTCGCCACTTATGATTTTTTCCGGGTCGGTCGTGGTGGGCTGGATCCGGCGGCGTTAAAGCAGGTGACTGTGCTCAAAGGTGCTGATGCGATCAGCAGTGGTAGCGGTTCTTTAGGCGGCGCGGTGCAATTTCAAACTAAAGATGCCGCCGACTTTTTGCCGCAGGAAGGCAATGGCGCTTATGCAAGGCTCAGCGCACAATACAGCGGTTCCAACCGGGAATGGATGCAAAGTATGATCGTCGCTGGTCGTGAGCAAGGCCTCGAAGCTTTGCTGGTATTCACCAAACGCGATGGCCATCAGCAGCAAGCTTATCGCAAAAACGATCAGAACGTCGGCCCGGCGCGCACCAGCGCCGATCCATTTACAAGCAGCAGCGATAATCTGTTGGCGAAATTACAGTATCAACTGCTGCCGGATCATCAGCTTGGCCTGACTGCAGATTTGCAGCGATCGGAGAGTTTGTTGTCGAATCTGTCCCGGCAGGATGCGACCTATTTAGCCCGCTTTGGTGATGATCAAAGTGAACGTTTCCGTTATGGCCTGCAGTATGAACATAGCGGTGCCACCCCTGCTTATGACTTGCTGACGCTCAATTACGACCATCAGAACAGTCTGAATAAAGGTCTCAGCACCATGCTCGTGACTTCGCCTTGCGCGCAAAATGTCACGCCTTGTTTGCGGGCTGAAGATCGCAGCTTCCGCCAAAAAGCCGAGCAATTGCGCCTGTCGCTGGATAAAGAACTGACCGGCAGCGGATTTAATCAGCAATGGCTGTATGGCGTCAGCACCCAGCAAAAAAATGTCGCATCGGATTTTGTCGACCGGCGGTATCTCGGTCAAAGCCGCACCCTGACCAGTATCGAGTTAGATCCGGCGTTGGTGCCGGAGACACAAGTCAATGAATATGCATTGTTTGCGCGGGATCAGATTAAATTTAACGATGAGCAAACCACATTGGTACTGGGTGCGCGTTACGACAAGCTCGACTATCAACCAACCACAGGCCCGCGTTACCAGGACAAAACCGGCACGGTGCAGGATGTCGACTTTGCGGCGCTGAGCTGGCAGTCGCAACTGCGTTATGAACTGATGCCTGGCCATACGGTTTCAGCGCAGCTCGGACGTGGCTTTCGCGCGCCGACGGTCGAAGATTTATATCTGCAAACGGCAACTACCACCGCAGTGGAAGCAGTTAGCAAACAAACGGTGACGGTGCTCAGCGCTATCGCCAACCCGGCGCTGAAAAGCGAGCGCAGTCTGAATCTGGAACTGGCCTATCAGCTGGAAACGGCGCAAAGCCAGCATAAATTTGCGCTGTTTCGTGACGAGTACAGTGACCTGATTGAATCGGTGCAACAAGTGCAAAACCCGGGCACCCGCTACCAGAGCTGTTTCCGCGGCGCCTGCACCGAATCGATGGGCACAGTGTATAGCCAAATGCAAAATATCGGCGAAGTTGAGGTGCAAGGTGCGGAAGTTTCCGGACACTGGCAGAGCGCCAATGCCTGGCAACTGCATTGGTCGGGCGCTTATCAGAGTGGTGAAAAAGCCAATGGCGATCCGTATTTAAGCATCAGCCCCTGGTCAGCGGTGCTGGGCGTCAGTCATCAGTTGGACGCCGTTTCGCTGCAGCTGAACTCCAGATTTCAACAAGGTAAACGCCGTGAAGACGCGACTGTGACGCAAGCGAGTGGCGCTGTGGTTCCGGGTAGCACTTTCTTAAGTAACAGCGCGGCCGTGCTGGATTTGTCGCTGCAATGGGACATCAGCCCACAACTGGAATTGACCGCTGGCGTGTTTAATCTACTGGATAAACAATATTATCGCTGGGAGCGTATTCGTTTTATTAATCAAAGCCCTGGCGCGGTGTTAGGTGGCGTACTCGGCAATGGTATCGAACGTTTTAGTGAACCTGGCCGTTACGCCCGGATCGGTGTGAGTTATACCTTTTAACCGGATCTGTTGTTGTATGTAAAGTGAAGTAGCTCTGTGTGAAGTAGTTGTGTGTGAATTACCCCTGTATCTGTCCTGTATTGAGCCAGTTTGCTCGGCCACTGTCGTTTGACAGTGGCTTTTTTTCTTCCCTGCTGAATTGCCGTTCATGTCCCACCCATGGCAACAACTCCCTATAAACGGCAGCAATCAAAACGCCGGTCATTAAACAGCAACCCGCAAATAAGATAAGGCTGTTAAACGGATTCGTAATGGGCTAGCCGTTTCGTTATCGCTCAAATTTCAACACACTGTGGCTCAATGAATTTTGGTGGTCTTGGGACAGCTTTTATGCCAGCAGCAAACAGTATCAGCTACATCAGAAAACCGGTGGCGAAGTTATTTCGGTGGCGATCATTTTTGACACTATCACTTTTCACACTAGCCGCTTGCAGTGTTGAACCAGAGCAACCTTCTGAAAGCCAAATTACCGCCGCCCCTACCACGCACACGATCTTTGACAATCCTATCATTAAATACGACACCACAGACCCGACCCGCCAAGTGGGCGCGTTGATCTACACCGCAGATCCAGCCGTCATGGTGGTCGATGACACTGTGTATCTCTACTCGACGCACGACGAACAGGCACTGGACGGCAAAGATTACCGCATGTACGACTATCGGCTCTGGAGCAGCAAGGATCTGGTTCATTGGCAAAATAAAGGCACGGTGTTTCGATACTCAAACTTTGGCTGGGCTCGCGGCAACGAAAAAACCGGCAACGCTTATGCCCATCATGTCATCCAGCGCCAAGATGCGTCCGGCAAGTCTCGTTATTATTTTTACGCCGCAGTCGAAGGCGGCCAAACCGCCGACGCCTTTGGCTTTTCGATTGGCGTGGCGGTATCGGACAGTCCAGAAGGGCCATTTACTGATCCACGCGGCATGCCGCTGATTTTGCTGGAAGATACCGCCAAAGATAAAGACCACAGCTGGCGCAATATCGACCCCGCCGTCTTTATTGATGATGACGGCCGGGCTTATCTGTATTGGGGCAATAAGCAGCTTTGGTGGGTCGAGCTTGAAGCGGATTTAGTCCATCTCAAAGGCGAAAGCTACAGCCTGGACGCACAAGGCCGGATGCAAAACCGCGATAGCAGCAAAGTCAAAATCCATGCTGTTGATAGCCTGCCGAATTTTGAAGAAGGCCCTTATGTTTCAAAACATAACGGCATTTATTATTTGGTGTATGCAGCGGGATTTCCGGAAAGTCTGGCGTATGCCACCAGCAAATCCGCCACCGGCCCCTGGCAGTATCAGGGCATCATCATGGCTCCACTGCCGAACACCACCACCATCCACCCGGCGATGTTTGATTTTAACGGCAATACCTATCTCGCTTATCACAGCGCCGACTTGCAGGGAGGCGGCAATTACCGCAGAGCCGTCAGTCTGGACCGGGTGTATTTCAATCCGGATGGCACCATTCAAAAAGTAATCAGGACCTCGAAGCAATAGCAAATTACAGCGCTACTCAGATGACACAAAAAGGATACCGATGAGATGAAAGACATCAACAAAGGAAAAAATTGGCTTCGGTCTACCGCACCCAAATCAACGAGGTTTCAAGTGATGCAACAGAGTTTGCTGGCCGCCTTTTACATCTTTACGGCACAGGTATTTGCACAACCCGCCGACCAAATGACACCGATCTCGCCCCCTGATCAGACCCAAACGATCGTGCTTGGTACCCCGCCACTGCCCGGCGCGATAGCGCCAGAATCATGGCATACGCAGTATGGCAGCCGCTTTGTACGGAACGTCACGGTTGCGACACTGACCCCATTCCTGCCTGATCCAAAAAAAGCCAGCGGCGCCGCGGTGATCGTCGCGCCCGGTGGTGGTTTTCGGACCTTGTCGATGGACAACGAAGGCTGGGATGTCGCCCGTGCGCTGGCCGACCAGGGCATCGCCGCCTTTGTGCTGAAATACCGGTTAAATCAAACACCGGCCGACATGGCTGGTTTTCAACGCGCGATGCAGGACATGTTTTCGCGCCGGCCACCACGACCGGATCCAGCGCAGATGTTGGTTCAGCTGGCGCCACAGCTTGAAGACTCGCACGCCGCCTTTGCGCTGGTGCGCAGCCGCGCGAGCGAATGGCAAATCGATCCGGAGCGTATCGGCATGATTGGCTTTTCGGCCGGTGCCATGCTGACCATGGCGACGACTTTGGTTGGCAAAGACGCCAAACCAGCCTTTATTGCCAACATCTATGGCCCCTTGGATGCAGTGGCCGTTCCAGCCGATGCACCACCGCTGTTTGTCGCACTTGCCGCCGACGATCCGTTTTTCGCCCATGGCAAATTTGGTCTGATCGAGAGTTGGCATGCCGCGAAAAAGCCAGTCGAGTTTCATTTTTACGAACAAGGTGGCCACGGCTTTGGCATGTACCCCAAGGAAACCACCAGTACCGGCTGGTATCGTGCTTTCACAAGCTGGCTCACCATGCACGGGATGCTCAAGCATAAAGAGCAATGACCTGTTTTTATGTCTACGACTAGCTGCGCATCGACTGCGGTTGCGTTTTGCCTGGTAACAACGCCAGGCTTAACAGCAGCAATAATGGCGTCACCACCAGCTGAATAAACGGATCTGCTTCAATGCGCAGATTCAGCCACAAGATTAAGCCCCATTGCAACGCTAACGCCATCAGTTGGATATGGAATAGTTTCATTTTTACGTCCCCTGTATATCTGCTTTGACTGTTCTCTCACATCTGCCGCCACTTTACAGCGCGCAAGAATTCACCTAAAGTGTCAATATTGACATTTAAAAGGTGATAATTGACATTATGATTCAGGTCAGCATTGTGCTTTATCCGGGTGTTGCCAGCGGTCAGGTCTGTGGCATTGCCGATTATTTTCGCTTTTGTAATGATTTAGCCCAGTTTCAGCAGCCGGATTTACAAGAGCCGCTGTATCAGGTGCAATTGATGGATATCGGCAACCAGCCACAACATCAGGCTGGCATGATGAAATTCGAGTGCCAGCCGCTGGATTTTCAACAGAGCCAGTTAATTGTGATCCCGGGCAGTTACGCCCATAACAATGTGGAATTAACGGCAGTGATCAAGCAGTTTAGTGAGGCGCGGCAGCACTTTACCGAAGCCCATCAACGCCAGATCCCGATTGCCGCCAGTTGTAACGGCAGTTTCGCGCTCGCCGCCACCGGTTTATTGGACGGTAAAATCGCCACCACCTGTTGGTTTTTAGCTGAATTTTTTCGATATTATTTTCCACAAGTACAATTGCAGGTGGATCACAAAGTGTCGGAGCAAACCGGTCTCTACACCGCAGGCGCCACCAACGCTTATATTCAGCTTTGTTTAGCCTTAACTCAGCTGCACCAGGGCGTGCGCTTTAGTCAGCAAATGGCAAAAATTATGCTGACCGATCCTAACTGCAGTTCACAAACCCCGTATTTAACCTTGTCGCAAATGGCGCCGCAGCGCGATGATAAAATCCTGCAAATTCAGCAGTATTTACACGACCATCTGGCGGAAAATATCGAACTGGCCCAAGTGGCCGACCATTTTGCAATGACCCAGCGCACCTTGATCCGCCGCTTTAAACAAAGCACCGGCGATACACCGATGGCCTATTTACAAAAACAGCGGATTGAAAAAGCCAAACAATTGCTGGAAAGCAGCCAGTTGCCGATTGAGCAGCTGCTGAATGTGGTCGGGTATGAAGATTTATCATCGTTTCGAAAACTATTTCAGCAATACACCAGCCTGACACCAAAGGCCTATCGGGAGCGGTTTTATCTGACGTAACGGCGGCAGTACTGAGCAAGTGCCGGAAGGAGCCAAACCCAGCCCCCAATTTGGTTCCAACTGCCCACTGTACCCTTTCGTTACCCTTGATCAGGACACTTTTGTGCCGGAGCCGCCCCGGCCACAAAGCCATGTTGCGGATAAAACCTGATCGGTAGTGCCAGTTGCTGCTGCCAATACTGCGCCAGTTTCGCCGGGGCTTTGCCCTGACTCCAGTTGACGTAAGCTTGTTGTAATTTCGTCACGGTGGTCTTCGCCGTCCCCGGCGATAATGCCAGGAAGTTCTCTGAACAGCGCAGCGGTAGCGCCAGTGTTAATGGCTGCTGGTGGCCAGCCTGCTTTAAATGGACGCCCACTTCCAGATCGTTGCTCAGCCACAAATGAGCGCGACCATGCAATAACATCTGTAACGCCTGTTGATAATCGCCAACTTCCTGCACATCAACTCCCTGCCGGCGGATTTCGGCACTCAGCCAGCCACCACGCAGCCCGACCACCACTAAGCGGCGGCGCTGCACATCGGCCAGGCTCTGCAGAGATTTTAACTTGGGATCAAAAGCATAAAGCGCATGATTGCGGGTCGACAGTGGCCCAATAAATACAAATCCCTGTTGTTGGCGCTGTTTGGTTTTGCCCATGGTAAATATCAGCACTTCAGGGGTTTTTAAGGCCGTGTCAAAGGCTCGTGGCCAGGGCATTAGTTCGACCGGCAAGGGCGGCTGCTGCGGCAAAATTGCATGCACAATATCGACCGACATGCCAACGACCTGGCCATCCAGCATAAAGTTATAGGGTCTTTTTTCGCTGCTGATGGCGGTCAGCCCGAACGCTTCGACCCCGTATATCTTTAGCAACAACAACAGCATGCTGCCAAATCTGCACAGTCGCATAAAGCTTCCTAATACAACCTATTGGCTTCAAGTTTGCGCCCTGTCGGCAGCACTGTCAAAAGCCAGAAATCAGTTGATGACTAAAAATACTGCATAAGTGCTACAGCGCACTGACGATCCAACACAAAGTAGCGATGATGCAGCCAATTCAAACGCTATCGTCGTCAGCGCAGAGGAACTCAAGGATGCAGCCGTTTTTTTTGTCCTGCCACAATGCAAAGTCGCGCTGCAGCCCGGCACTGACGTACACAACTATTTACAATTTTTTACGAAAAACAGGAACAGCTACTGGATGTGGCAATCGTCATGGACTCCAGCCGCCCAGAATTGGCGCGGGTTGGCGATCACAAAGCTGACACAAAGCGCCGATACAATCAGCCGACTAAAGAATTTGCCAAAACAAAAACTGCAGCTGCCGGTCGCTGCTGCAGATTTACAAATCAGGCTATTCTTTAACTGCCGACCGCATTGACTGAACAGCGCTGTTTTGTTTTTTTACTGAACATCAACCGAGGTAGTTATGGCGTCCACCCTTCCACAGCAACCAGAATCTTTAAGCACTATCAGGCCACGTAAAATCCTCACTGCAGGATTTAATAGCCCGGTCCCTGAATGCACTCTTCAGGTATCGAGCCATTTCAGTAATACCAGGCGACAGGATTTTGCCAAGGAAAAAAGTCTGACCAAGTCAGCGCCGCTGGGACAGCGTTCGTGGTTTGAACGTCTGCTGGAAATCTTCTGAAATTTTAAAGCTGGCTGTAATCTGCTGCAGCCAGCTTTGATCGTGATCATTCGCCAGATCAACAACCGGCACCGCCATCCTGTAGACCTAATCCGCCTTAGCTGCAGACATGCTGGCTTCGGTGGTTTTGACAGTACAGCCTTTTTGAAAGACCCAAGGCAACAAACGTTCAGTTTCAGTCCTGACCACGGCGTAACATTCACAACATAACACTTCAAGTTGTGGACGGTTCAGAATGCTGATCTTGCCACGGCTATACTCAATCACACCGTCGCGCTGTAAACGACCGGCAGCATCAGTGACCCCCTCACGACGTACCCCAAGCATATTGGCAATCAGCTCCTGCGTAATATGCAGATCATTGCCGGGCATCCGGTCATTGGACAACAACAACCAACGACATAGTTGCTGGTCAATACTATGATGCCGGTTACACACCGCAGTTTGCGCCATCTGGGTAATCAGCGACTGGGTGTAACGTAACATCAGAAACAACAACATACCGTGGCGATTAAATTCGTCTTTTAAACGCTGACCATTTAACCGATAGGCACTGCCGGCGCACTGCACCACTGCACGGCTGGTGGTACTTTCGCCCCCCATAAACAACGACACACCAACAACCCCATCATTGCCCACCATTGAGATTTGTGCCGAAGCGCCGCTTTCCATCACATACAACAAGGACACAATGGCATCCGTTGGAAAATAGACAAAATTTGAAGGGTCACCACTTTCATACAACACTTTGCCCAGCGGTAAACTGATCAGCTCCAGTAACGGAAATAACCGTTGCTGCACATCCTGTGGGAATTCACGAAGCAAATGATTTTGCTCAAAAAAATTTTCTTTTATCATTAGCGGCTTGCCAGTGAACCGAGCATCCTGCGACTTGCAGTGATCTGAGTATATACAGATCTGCCGTGTTATATGTTCGTTGTTGCACAGACAGAATGAGGGGTAGATACAAATCTGCACTATACGCGCGATCTGCCGTCATCAATAGCCAACGCGCCAGTCGCGGTTCCAACTGGTAAAAATGGGTACAGCTATTCAATAGCGCCTGTTGCGCCTGCAGTACCACCAGGTAACGGCTGAGTAAACCGGCGAGAATTGTGAGATCAGCTGATTCGAACATAGCCCCCTTATAACAGTGAACATGGTTTCTCTCCGGATCCGGCTCCCTTCAATTGATCCGACATTATGCACAGAGCAGCACTGCCAGATTGTGCGCGATCCCATATAAGCCGAAATCAACAGCTTTTGATTTCCCGCTATTTGACTTTGTACGATAAATAACAGGCTATGCGCGCTGCCGCACTGACACAGTGGCCGTTTGCACTTACTTTGTGGTCTCGCCGCTGTAGACCCTTATGGCAAGATTGTTTCGATCATGGAGCATTAGAATGAACAAAGACTATCGCCAATTAATACGCCCGGTAGGAAACCCAGATCTGGACCACTTACGCCTTAAACCCATACCTGCGCGCCAACGATTTAAAAGTGGTGCTGCAAAATGGCAAAGCGGTACTGACCGGTAAAGTCGACAGCGGCGCCGAGCAGTCCTTAGCGATTGAGCTGGCGCAAAATGCCCGTGATGTGAACAGCGCCAACGCAAAAGCACTGACGTTCTGATGTTGAACAACCACAACAACTTTTAGCTGTGACTGATTTACTGGCAAACGGTGGCCATCTCCGCCGTCCTTCAAGGAAAATATTTATGAAATCTTTTTTACAACCAGAGCAATGGACGATGGCAGCCGCCAGCCACTGGCTGCTCGTGACCACGGTGCTGCTTAGTGTGATGGCCTGTAGTTCGGTACCGGCACCGGTCGCTGAATTAGCCGCCGCCGAACAGGCAATTCTAACCGCCGAGCAGGCTCGGGTGAACACCTATGCGGCATCCGAACTGGCCCAGGCGCGGCAAAAACTTCAAGATGCCCGTGCAGCTGTGGTGCAAAAAGACATGCTGCAAGCCAGCCGTCTGGCACAACAATCCAAGCTAGACGCTGAATTAGCTTTAGCCCGCGCGGGTGCCGCTGAAGCGTTGGCCGTCAATGACGAAATGAAAAAAAGTACCGAAATCCTGCAACAGGAAATGTTACGTAATCAAACCGGAGTCAAACCATGAACTATTTAAAAAGGTCGGCTCCAACGGCTGTGGCCGCAGCGATGAGCCTGATGCTGCTGGGCGCTTGTGCCAGCAAACCGGCCACGCCTGAAGGCGTCATCAACGCCCGGCAACAACTGAATAAACTGCAGGCAAGTGCTGATTTAGCGGTACTAGCGCCAGTGGCAATCCGCCAGGCAGACGCCGCAGTGCAGGAAGCAGAAAAACCAACCAAAGACCAAGCCTTATCCGACCATCTGGTGTTTATTGCCGATCGCAAAGTGAATATTGCCTGGGCTCAGGCGCAAGACAAACATGCGCAGGATCAACGCAAATTACTGACCGATGCCCGCGACGCTGCTCGTCTTGATTCACGAACCCGCGAAGCCGATTTAGCCCGTTCTGATGCCAGTGTGGCCCGCAATGATGCCGAGCGCGCCCGCGATGAAGCCGTCGCGGCCAGAACTGCGGCAGAGCAGGAAAGAATGGCAGCAGAACAAGCCCGAAGTGGCGCTGAGCAGGACCGTCTTGCTGCTGAGCAAGCGCGGAATGCAGCAGCACTTTCGCAGCAGGAAGCAGAGAGTGCAAACGCCAAAGCGGCTGCTTTACAGGCGCAAATCGCGGCGCTGAATGCCAAAACAACCGAACGTGGTCTGGTGGTGACTTTAGGGGATGTGCTGTTTGATACCGCCCAATCGAACCTCAAAGCCAGCTCCAGCAGCCATTTAGCTAACTTAGCGGCATTTTTAAAGTCTTACCCTGAGCGCGGTGTGATTATCGAAGGTCACTCCGACAGTGTCGGCGATGAAGATTACAACTTTGGTTTGTCACAACGCCGTGCTGACAGTGTGCAAGGTTACTTGCTTGGTCAGGGCATTGCCGCCAGCCGTATTACGACTGCTGGTAAAGGCGAATCGTTGCCGGTTGCCGGTAACGACAATGCTTCTGGTCGCCAGCAAAACCGCCGGGGCGAAGTGATTATTACCGATGCCGTGACCGCATCGAATTAATCCCCTGGACTGGGCATGGATGCTCAACCAAAGGCTTTAATACCACACAAAATAGACCGGACTCAGCATCAACACGTGCTGATCCGGCTTTCAGAACCGCTTATTTAACACCGTTTTAGTCCCTTTCCAGCACCTTTCATGGACAAAAAATCACCACTTGTGTGCGATTGCAGACAGACAGCAAGTTGTACAACAAGCAAACTGAACATCAGCCCGCATCAGCGGGCATTACAGGAACCAACGACATGTTAAAACAATCACTACCGCCCCCAACTCAGCCGCAGGTCAGTAGAGGCCGATCGTTGCCCGGTAGCTTTTGGTCAGACCGCTCGCGGTTAGGTGGTTCATTACCTGCATCGCCTGTTCGACTGCTCGCTCGTGATGGTGTGGCAAGCAAGCTAATCGCAATTCACACCGCGACTGAAGATCACAACGCGGTCGGATCCATCGAAAGTTGGCGCCTGTTGTTAATACAATTGAGCCTGCTGGTGGGCAATGAAGGCAGTGCGGCGATTTTATTTCATAGCATCGGTCAGCTTGGCGTTCAATATCCGGCACTGCAGACTCTGAGTCCACCGCCTAGCTGGCCAGAACAACTGGCAACGGTGCAAAATACCTTGCAGCAGTTACCGCATTCTGCTGCTTTCGCCCGACAATCCTTATGGTTTCGGGGTTGCCAGCTGCTGACCAAGCTGCTTGGATTGTCGTTAAGCCGCCGTTTGCTGCATCAGGTCGCGGCTGAGCAGAGCAGTTATCAACATGGCTGAACCTTATGTACACCCCGGATTTACTGCCGCGCATGTCACGTTAAACAGTCTCCACCAACAAGCCGCACAGTTCAAAATCGAACTACTGCGGCTGCGACAAAGTCTGGATTTGTTGCAAGCGGAGTTCAGCCAAAACCATCACGGCGATTTAATCGCTGCCAATCAGCAATTGGTGTTGTCATCGATCCAAACCGAACAAGAACTGGAACAAGTGAAAAGCCATGTTGGCGAGCTGACCCGCACCAGTTTGGCGATAACCCCGTGCAGATCCGAGCCAGTCTTGGCATCGCTTTTTATCCGGCGCACGGTACCGAGGCGCAGACTTTAATCCAGGCGGCAGATGATGCCATGTACCAGTCGAAACGCCGTGGTGGCAGCTGTTTTAGTATTTACAGCAATGACAACAGACCCCCAGATAATTGATATTCAATTGATTTAATTGGTTTTTAATAAAAAATTTATTCTCATTTCGTGCGTGCGCTAGCGCACCGACAACCAGGTCGACAACGGCCATACTGATTGCATATGTCCCCTGCTCACTCGCCAACTGGCGAATCAGGTTTATCACTGAGGTTTACATGACGAGTCCTATTGAAGCTATTCAAAACTCTAAAGATCAAAAAATCGAACAAGTCCGTCACAGCGTAAACAGCGCAATTCACTATGTATCGGAAGCGATCCACCCGGCAATCGATAGCATGACCAATACCGCCCATGACACTGTGGATCGTTTAGCGGGGGCTGCTGGCCATGCAGCTGAAAATATGGAATTAAAATCAGCACAGTTAAATGCCGCCCGCGTGCGTCTGACCGAAAAAGTTCGTGGCCAAATTAAGGCGCGCCCGTTGACGACCATTGGCGTCGCAGTCGCTTCAGGTATTGTGCTGAGTTGGTTACTGAAATCACGTAAGTAATTATTACGATGGTTCATACCAGCACCCAGGTTACCGATAATCAGGCTGCGCCAGACATGGTTGCAGCAGCTGATCTTACCGCTGCGCCGCCTGCCGATGCCGTGGCTAAGGCGGCTGCGGCTGTTCCGCTCACAGGGCAAGACAGTAGTCTGCTCAGTGCCGTGGTCACCTTATGGCTGGGATCCCGGCAACGGCTGCATTCACAACTACAACTGCTGATGTTGGAAACACAGCGAGCGGCACAAAGCCTGGTCAATATGTTGATCCTGGCGTTATTTGCCGCCTTGCTGTTGATTAGCTGCTGGCTTGGTTTGCTCGGTGTCGGCGTGCTGCTGCTCAAAAGTGCAGGTTTGTCGACGCTGGCAGCGCTGAGTTGTGTGCTGCTACTGAATTTGTTGGCGTTATTGACTTGCCTGAACCTGATCCGGCGCCAAAGCTGTTATTTATGTTATCCAGCCAGCATGGCGTTATTAAAACCCAAAGTGCCTGATAGCGGATCACCCTCAAATGACTCCAATGACTCAAATGACTCAAATGAATAGGTCCAAACCGTCTGCTTCACTCAATCAACAAATCCGGCAACTGCAACAGCAGATGGCAGACGACCTTGTTTTACAGCAACAACAACGACTTAAAGTACGGGAGCTGCTGATAGAACGCCTGACCAGTTGGCCGGTATTATTGGGTGCAGTAGCGACGGGCCTCTTGTTAAATCAAATCAGACGTCAAGGGAACGCTGTTGATCCAGCAAGCCAGGCTCCCACCCGAGCAACGACGGCATCAACTTCGAGCGGGTTGACGCCAGAACAAATCGCTGCCCATCAGTGCACTGAACCAGCATCGTTCTGGAGCAAGCTACTGAGCCTGCCTCTATTGACACAAGGCATCTGGTGGCTGGCAGAGCAGGTATGGTATTCAACACTGTTTCGTGATGTGGCTCGGCAAAAACTATTAAAAAGCGATCAACGACATCCTCCATATTAACGTCCGGCTTAATTTCCTAATATCGCCGAGTTCTTCGCCGGTTAAGTTATATACCCGTCATCCTTGAAGATTCGGGGTTGTTGGCCGCCTTCACTCACCCCAGTCACTTAGAACTGCTAAGCTCCTGGGGATTCGTTCAGTTGCCGCCTACCCGAATCTTCAATGATTTTGGGTATACACCCAAACAACTTGAAAATGCGAGTTTCAGCGGGAGATAAAAGAACTTGAGGCAAGGCAGCATTTGGAAGCTTTGGTTGTTCCAAAGCGACAAGCACTAACGCGGCATCAAGGGCTTTTAGCCCCGTCCGAAGGAAGCTGCGGTACTGTGCGGCGCTCGCTTTCTAAATGCAGCTCTGGAAGCTCCGGGATTTTTGTACATGCCATAGGTATCACGGTCATTCTTCGTCAACTCGATTGAATCCGTAAGGACCGCCGTGGGGTCATGGTTGGTGCCTGCGCGAGTTCACAGTGGCAACCAAACGCCGGTACGGTCGCTGTCGGCGACAGATCTGTCGCCTGCCGGTTCCGACATACCACAGCCATAAAATGTGCACCCTGACAGTTAAATTCACATTTTGGTGCGCCAGCGCACGGACGGCCCTTGCACGGCGCTTTAGACTGAATCACTGAAATAATCAGGCTTGATAGCACTGAAGTGACCGAATAAGCACCATTTTACTGTCGCAAATGCCAAACATTATCTAACTAACTGAAATGAAGGATTTATATGAAAAGTTTCAAAATTATTACCGCGTTTTTTCTGACCCTGGCACTGGTTTCGATTGTTGGCTGCGGCGCTTCAGCCAACAAAGAAAGCACCGGCGAATACTTTGATGACAGCGTCATCACAAGCAAAGTGAAAACCGCAATCTTCGCCGAAGAATCGTTAAAAGTTGCCGAAATTAACGTCGAAACCTTCAAAGGCGTGGTGCAACTGAGTGGGTTTGTAAATTCCCGTGGTGATATCGACAAAGCCGTTGAAGTCGCGCGTCAGGTCAAAGGCGTCACTTCAGTGAAAAATGATATGCGGGTAAAATAACCCGACATGCTCAGCAGCAAAGGATTGCGACTAAGAAAAATACCAGGCTGTCTTTAGAGCGTGTTGACGTTTGGTGGATGAATTTTATTCAACCTGTTACTTAACCCTGCTGTTGACGGCGACTCCGTTATTTGTTGCCGCAGCAGTTGCCGGTTTGAAATCAGTGAATATGCGCCTAACGTTCAAACCATCGTTCAGCTACAAAGAGGGAGAATTCACATCGTCGGCAAACTGCGGCAGTATTTTTTGCACTTGCTGTTGGCGATGTGGACTTAACCAGCGCATCATCGCATCCAGATATGCTTTATTCCCCCGTAATTTTTGCAACGCCTGATTAATATCACGGATCCGTAACTTTCCTTCGGCACTATTCTGGCAAGCGACATACGAATATATCAAAGGATCTAAACCGCGGATCGGTATATCAACCAATTGACTTTTTTGGAGCGAGATCGACTGGAAATAACGAACCCGATCAGGAAATTCAATCAGATAATCAAAACGACTGGCGGTTAATAAATCCACCGGATTCACACTTTGCAACGACTGACCGGTCAAATTACGACCTGCAATATCAAGATATTTTTTCACCTCCGCCGGGTAACCCCGGTTGCGCTCAACCAGCCCATTCATCGTCGGATCAAGCGTGACTTCCGATAACGCAACTCCTGTACCAGATCGCCATTGCCGCGCTAACGGATGGTCGGCGCGCATATGCAACATCACATTAACCGAGGTCACCGCCGGAATGCTGAAAAACATCGTTTTGCCACGGGTTTCATTGTAGATCAGCGCGAACATACAGGTTTGGGCGGTTGGAGCAGCCAGGGTCTGTTCGACTCTGGCAAAATTGCTGTAATGCACTTGATGACGGTATTGCACCAATTCTGCCATCAACAACTGTTGCATTTGATCAAGGTGTCCCTGGCCTTTGTCGACACCGTCAGCGATCCGAGACGGTGGCCAGTGTATACTCAACCAGTCAATAGCAGGTTTGGCTAACCCCGGCACTGGCATCCATGGCAACAAGGTTAAAACCGAAATTACTACAGATTTCATCGCCACTCCGAGCGGTTTTTTTATACACATTAGCAGTTGCTGCTTGTGTCGTACAAGTTTTATACCCGTCATCCTTGAAGATACGGGGATGTTGGCTGCCGCCACTAAAATTTGCACCTGTTCAGGCCACAGTATTGCGGCCAGCATCTTTGGCTTGATAAAGCGCATTGTCAGCCTGGCGTAAAATCATGTCATAGTCAGATGGGCCGGCACGTTCCAACGACGACACCCCAATACTGACCGTGACATAAGGTGCTGCCAGATTGTGTTCATGCGCAATGGCCGCCTGCCCCACCAGTTCCTGTAACTGATGGGCTAAGGCCAATGCACCGGTTTTGTTGGTGTTAGGCAGGATCACCACAAATTCCTCCCCCCCATATCGCGCCACACTGTCGGTGGCGCGGTTAAAACCTTGCAGCAATAGCCCGGCAATTTGCTGCAAAGTCCGATCACCGGCCTGGTGGCCGTAGTGGTCGTTAAACGCTTTAAAACAATCAACATCAATCATCAGTATCGACAACGGCCACTGTTGCCGCTGTGCCTGCGCCAGTTGTTCGGCCAGCCGCAATTCCAGCGATCGGCGGTTGGCCAGCCCGGTCAGACTGTCGGTATAGGACAGCAGTTCCAGCTCTTGTTGTTGCTGTTTGACGGTCGCGGCAAAAAACTGAAACGACCGCGCAATAGCGGCGATTTCATCATGACCGGAAATTTGATGGGCGGCCGGTTTGCCCTGCATCTGTTTCAGCACATTGGTGTTCAGTTGCTCCAGCCGGCGCACGACCCGCAAATGCACCAGGTAAATACCAGCTGCCAGAAACAACAGCGCCAGCGCCGATACCACTAATATTTGCTGACTGTACTGACGGATTTGTTTATTACTGAGCTCAGCATCGGCCAATACGGTGACGCTGACATCATAAGCGCTATTTTCCGCCAGCCTCGCATAATCCAGCACCAAATTGCGCACAAAATTACTGCGGCCATTGGCGCGGCCGGTCACCACTAATTGCTCAATCCGCAGTGGAAACACACCGTCATCGGCCAGCAACAACTGTTGTAGTTGTTGTTGCAACAAATTAGTTTTGCTGGCGACAGCCTGCGGCTTGCCAGGCGTAACTTGTGCAAGTTGCTTGCTCACCTGCTGCTGTAATTGCCGCAGCATCAGCAAACGATTGATGGTCAAGGCTTTACCGGATTGCGCGACCACTTCGGCGACATCGAGCAAACCAACGGCTTGCTGGCCGCTGGCGGTAGTTTCTGTTTTAGCGGCGCGCTGTAATTGTTCATACAGCTGATACACCTGGGTCAGCCGAGTTTGCACCTGCTGCTGTAACTCCAGCCGCTGGCTGGTCAGTTCGTTCAGGCTGTGCAGCTCTTCGGTCAGCGCGACCAATTGCGCTTCCTGATACAACACACTTTGCCGATCGGCGGTCAGTTGCTCTAAACCTAGCAAATTTTGCTGGATATCCAGATAAAGATTGTGCCGCACCGCCTGGCTTGGCGCCTGTCCCATCGCTTCAGTCAGATAGAGTAACTGATTGATTTTACTGTATACTTTACTGGAATGCACCACGGATGGAATGGCGTTGGTGGCGATATCGCCGATGTTACCCTGCAACCGCAACAACCGGCTTTGCATCATCGCGGCCATGCAGATCAACAACAGTAGCACCAGCAACGAAGTTAACGTCAGCATGGTGGTAATCGAATAACGACGTTTAATCGGCACCATGCCCCGCAATTCAGCCACCGGCAGCTTTAGCGGCTTGTGGCTGCTACTTTTGCCGTGACTTGCTTTGTCCTGACTGGCTTTGTCAAAGCTGGTTTTGTCGAAGCCGGAGTTGTTCATGGCTGACTCCGCGCGGTATTGACCAGCCGTTGTTGCAGTACAGGCGCAATATTTTTCTGCAATTTGATGTAATCCACCACCACTTCAGCAATCAGCTTATTCATCTGATTGCTGTAATTAAGTTGCGGCAAATCGACCAGTGCTTTGTAGCCATCACCACCTTCCGCCAGATAATCAAAAGTCGCCAGTTTATACTGCTGTTTCGGCACTAAAGGCTGACCATTGATCTGTACCGAAATCACTCTTTTTCCAACCGGTTGGCTCGGATCAAACTGCATTTTCATGCCACTCAGATGTGCAAAACGCCCACGCAATAATTCAAACTCGCTTAAGCCGTTTTCAAGTGCCGCCAGCAGTTGTTTGCCAGTCACCTGCACCAGTACCACCTGATTGCGGTAAGGTAACTCCATCGCAATATCACGCCGGGTTAAACTGGTGCCCGCCGGATAGTGCTTTTCACCGCGAATATTACCGGCATTGACCAGCGCGATGTCCGCGCCGGTATGCCAGACCATCGCGTCCACCACCAGATTGGCCAGCGCATTTTCCTGACTGCGCACCAGGCGGCGGTTGGTATCCAGTTCGACCGTGGTGGTGCCAATGGTTTCACCTAATAATTGTTCCAGTCGGGCGGAATGGCTTTTCACCACTTTTAATACCGTAGGATCTGGCTGCTGTGCTTTTAACTGCTGAAAGCTTGGTTCGAGTTGCAAGGTTTCCGGCGCACCGGCGGTCCAGCGTAAATCGACCACCGCCACTTCACCTGGCGCACTTAAATTAATATTGGCTGGCAGCGTTTTGGGTAATTCGGTTTTGGTCAGCCGGAACAGTTCGTTTTTGCGCAGTGCAACGTCGATCACCCGCTGCTGGATCAGGCTGTCGACAAAGTCAAAATTGGCGGAATATAACAACACAATCAGCTCAGCACCGGCTTGGCGCAATAACACCGATTGCTCACGGACAGCTTCTTCCGGCGATGTAATCATCACCCGATTAAGGGGGTATTGCTCGGCCGCTGCCGGCGAAAACACCGCTAAAACACCTAACCGAACATCAGCTTGTTGCACAATCACTGACGATTCGAGGCCATCCAGATTACCTCCGGTAATAGGATCAAACAGATTGCTGGCCACCACCGGAAAGGACGCTTCATAGCTACGCAAGGACAATTCGTCTTCAAAAAAGCTGAATTCACGTTTCGCCACGCCCATTGCATCGGGTTCCAGCAAATTCAGAATATCGATAATGTGTGAACCACGGTCAAAGGACGCCAGCGTGCTGGGGCCTAAGCTATCGCCACCAAACAGAAAAAATGTCGGAATTGGCTGTTGACGTTGGGTTTTGACGATACTGGCAAGCTCGGCGTAATCGCCTTGTTCAGTTTCGAGAATACGGGGTAATTCGGCGGTAAAAATCAGCCGCGCCTGACGTTCTGCGGCGACAGCCTGACCGGCCAACGGAGACAGTAAACAAGTGCCCAGCAACAGGCACGTGACAGGCAATGACAAATACGACAACAACTTCATCCTGAGTGGCAGTCTCCGCTAATGGTTTGAAGCGAATGGTTTGAATTAGATAACTCTCATGCGTCCAGCTTGCTTGAATTTTCGGCTTTAAACAAAACATTGCGGCGGTTTTGCTGCTGATTTACATCGAAAGTCGGCCATCCATTGCCAGCATGACAAAGCCCACCGGCAACTGCAAGCGCGCCGTTGCTTATTCGGCAGAAAAACGTTGCCATCAGCAACCAATATGATATAAATGAAAGCGCTTACAGCAGCATCTTCCATAACAATCAGGTGGCATCTGTGCTGATTTTGCGTCGTTTCCTCTTGGCTCTGCCGCTTTGGATCACGACACCACATCATCAGCATGAGGTTGAGTATTGCAAAGCTACCTTTAAAAATAATCGCTGAAACAAGGACTTGACTAAATGATGCCATCTTTACCACACCGCTTTTTAGCTGGCGGCCTGACTCCCGTTGCCGCAGCTTTATTGCTGGCGCTGACGGGTTGCCAGCCAAAATCAGCTACTCCGGAAACCACATCCATAGCAGTACCTGCAACTGCTGCTAAAGAAGCTGCAGCTACTAGAGATCCGGCGGCTATCTGGCCAAAACTTGCGATCCCCCGTCAGGGCAATGCCGAAGAAGAAGCCAAAGTCGCTAAGCTACTGGCAGCGATGACGCTGGAGCAAAAAATTGCCCAGATGGTGCAACCGGAAATCCGCGATATCACGGTCGAAGATATGCGCAAATATGGTTTTGGCTCTTATCTCAATGGCGGTGGTTCGTTCCCGGCCGGGAATAAACACGCCACGCCAGCGGATTGGATCAAACTGGCCGAAGCTATGTATCAAGCTTCGATTGATGCCTCGCAAGACGGTTCCACCATTCCCACCATCTGGGGCACCGACGCTGTACACGGCCATAACAATGTGATTGGCGCGACGTTATTCCCGCACAATATCGGTCTTGGTGCTGCTAACAATCCTGAATTAATCGAACAAATTGCCAAAGCCACTGCCCGCGAAGTGATGGTCACCGGCATTGACTGGGTGTTTGCCCCCACAGTCGCCGTAGTACGAGACGATCGCTGGGGTCGCACTTACGAAGGTTATTCCGAAGATCCGGAAATCGTCCGTAATTACGCAGCCTCTATTGTCAAAGGTTTACAAGGCGCCCCCGATGCTGACTTTTTAGGCAATGAACGGGTGATTAGTACCGTGAAACATTTCCTTGGCGATGGCGGTACTGAAGGTGGGATTGATCAGGGCGACAATATTTCGACCGAACAACAACTGTTTGATATTCATGCCCAGGGTTATGTCGGCGGTTTGCAGGCCGGCGCTCAGACGGTGATGGCATCCTTTAATAGCTGGCATGGCGAAAAAATTCATGGCAGCAAGTACTTACTGACTGACGTGCTGAAAACCCGGATGGGTTTTGACGGATTGGTGGTCGGTGACTGGAATGGTCATGGCCAAATTAAAGGTTGCAGCAACGACAACTGCGCCGCCGCCGCCAACGCTGGTTTAGACGTGTACATGGTGCCGACACCGGCCTGGAAACCTTTGTATGAAAACTTAGTGGCGCAAGCGAAAAGCGGTGAAATCCCACAAAGCCGGATTGACGACGCGGTGACCCGGATTTTACGGGTGAAAGTTCGTGCTGGTTTATTTGAAAAACCAAGCCCGGCACAGCGGCCATTATCCGGCAAAACCGACATTATTGGCTCAGCTGAACATCGCGCTGTGGCAGCTGCTGCGGTGCAACAATCCTTGGTATTGCTGAAAAACCAACAGGCTTTATTGCCACTAAACCCAACCCAAAAAATTCTGGTGACAGGCCAGGGGGCGGACAATATCGGCATGCAAAGTGGCGGCTGGACCATCACCTGGCAAGGCACCGGCAATAATAATACCGACTTCCCTGGCGGCAGCTCAATTTATGCCGGTATTAAAACTCAGGTCGAAACCGCCGGTGGCCAGGTGCAACTGAGCAACGACGGCAGTTACCAGCAAAAACCTGATGTGGCGATTGTGGTATTTGGCGAGCAACCTTACGCCGAAGGCAACGGCGATATTGATAACGTCGAATATCAGCGTGGCAACAAAACCGATTTGGCGCTGCTGAAAAAGCTGCAGGCCGATGGTATTAAAGTGGTGTCGTTGTTTATCAGCGGCCGACCGTTGTGGGTCAATGCCGAGCTAAATGCGTCCAATGCTTTTGTCGCCATCTGGTTACCAGGCAGCGAAGGCCATGCCATAGCGCCGGTGTTATTCAGCGATAAAGACAGCAAGGTACAACAGGATTTTCGCGGTAAGTTATCGTTTTCCTGGCCGAATGGTCCGGATCAAACCAAAGTAAATCAAGCCGATGCCGACTACCAACCACTGTTTGCCTACGGTTATGGTTTAAGGTACGCCGATGCACCGGAGCAAGCGGCCAGCCTGTTTCGTGCGCCTTTGACGGAAACCAGCACCAGCCATACCAGCGTCAGCGCATTGCCGTTGTTCGAGCGAGATATCAAAGCGCCGTGGCAGTTTGTGCTGCAAAGTGCAGAGCAATCCGCCAGCGTCAGCAGTAATCAGCAGACGTTGGGCTCGGTGAAACTGCAAAGTTTTGATCGCAAAGTACAGGAAGATGCACGCTTAATCAGCTTTGATGGTTCGGCCAAAGCTTCTGTTGCCCTTCGCAGTAATTTCCCACGCGATTTACGTGCCTTTGGCAATAAAGAAGCAGTGCTGAGTTTAATGCTGAAAGTAGATTCTCCGGTGACCGCACCGGTGGAACTGTCGATGCTTTGTAACGAACAATGCAGTGCCAGCCTGGATGTCAGTCCACAGCTGCAGCAATTCACCGCAGGTGTCTGGACTGAGCTGCAAGTGGACGTCAGCTGCTTTACCAGCAAAGGCGTTGATTTAGCGCAAATTGCCGTGCCGCTGGCCATCAGCAGTAGTAGCAAGTTGCAGCTGAGCTTTGCCGAGCTGAAGTTGTTGCCACAAGGCACAGCGGATGCGGTGAAACTGCAATGTCCGCAAGGCTAACCCTGATCATCATGGGCGTGGCCGGCAGTGGTAAATCCACAGTCGGCCAATTGCTGGCAACTAAACTGGGTTACCCTTTTGTGGAGGGTGATGATTTTCATAGCATTGAAGCCAAAGCCCTGATGGCTTCCGGTACACCGCTGACCAGCACCTTGCGCCAACAATGGGTTGATCGGCTGGCGGCGATGCTGGCAGATACGACAGCGCAGGGCCAACCTTGTGTGCTGAGTTATTCCGGTTTAATTGCCAGCCAACGCCAGCAATTACGCCAAGCTGGTCAGCACATCCGCTTTATTTATCTGCAAGGTCCGGCTGAAGTGCTGGCAATGCGACTGGCAGAGCGCAGCGGTCATTATATGCCGGCAAGCTTGCTGCAAAGTCAGCTCGACAGTATGCAAAGCAGCAGCGGCGAAACCGATGTACAACCGTTTTCAATTGACCAACCGGTAAAGTTATTAATCCAGCAAATTTTGCTCTGGTTAACCTTTGCCGCCGACCTCCCCAGCGACAACCCATGACCCAACAAGTCCATCCAGACTTAAAACCATAACAAAGGGCACGAACATGTCAGAACAGGTGATTGAATCTTCCACTGCCCCGCTACGCTGGCGCGAAAAAATCAGTTATGGCCTGGGCGATATGGGTTTTAACTTCTATTGGGCCAATATCTCGGCCTTTTTGCTGATTTATTACACCGATGTGTTTGGCATTTCCGCCGCAGCAGCCGGCACCATGATGCTGATCACCAAAATCATTGATGCCATTACCGATCCACTGATGGGCGCAATTGCCGATCGCACCCACAGCCGGTTTGGCAAATTCCGGCCTTATTTGTTATGGATGGCGTTACCGCTGGCGGGCGCTGGCGTGCTGACTTACTCGACGCCGGATTTGTCTGAAAACGGCAAACTGCTGTGGGCCTATGGCACTTATTCGCTGTTGATGCTCTGTTACACCGCGATTAATATTCCTTATTCGGCGCTCTCCGGCGTGATGACCGGCGACAGTCAGCAGCGCACGCAGCTGGTGAGCTTACGGTTTATCGGCGGTTTTAGCGGCGGCATTGTCGTCACTTATCTCACGCCAAAACTGGTGGTGTGGCTTGGACAAGGCAACGAAGCGCTCGGTTGGCAACTGACGATGGGCTGCTTTGGTATCGCTGCCGCTTTGATGTTTTTGATCACCTTTGCCAATTGTCGTGAACGGGTACAACCCATTGCCGCCAAGCCAGCTGCGGTGTCACAGGATCTGAAAGACTTATTACACAACAAAGCCTGGTTGGTGTTATTTGCGCTGGCGCTGATCATTATGGTGACCATCACCATGCGCGCCAGCAGCGCGGTGTATTACCTGAAATATTATCTGCAGCGGCCGGATTTAGTCGGCGAGTTTTTATCCTCCTATATGCTGGCGCTGGCACTCGGTGCCGCTTGCACACCATTGATGACTAAATTTCTGGATAAAAAACCTCTATTAATGCTGCTGATGACTTTGGTCGGCTTGTTATCAATCAGCCTGTATTTTGTGCCGCCTGATGCGGTGAGTCTGATTTTTGGCCTGAATTTATTGATTGGCTTTTTGCTGGGGCCAAAATCGCCGCTGGCATTTTCGATGTACGCCGACACGGCTGACGATAACGAATTTCGCACCGGTCGGCGCGCCACCGCTATGACCTTCGCTGCCGCGACTTTTTCGCAAAAACTTGGTGGCGCACTGGCTTCGGCGATGATTGGCTGGCTGCTGGCCGCCATTGGTTATGTTGCCAACGCTGCACAAAGCGCTGGCTCACAACAAGGGATTTTGTGGCTGATGACCATTATTCCTGGGGTGATTGCGTTACTGGCGGCCTGGGTAATGCGGTTTTATCCGCTGACCGAAACAAGGCTTTCGGAAATCCAGCGACAATTGCAGGCGCAAAAAGCGGCGGCCGTAGCATCACACTCATCTGCTGGAGCGGTCTGAACATGTCTTTGCTTGAAAAAAATGCGCAGTCGCCTCTCATGCAACAAGTCACACAACAAGTCATGCAACCAACAGCGGATGGACAGCGTTATCAGCTATTTAGTCCAACGGCGATGCCAGCCGCCTGCAGCTTTTTATGGAACCCACAGCTTTTGCTGCAACTGAATTGTCGTGGTTTTGCCACTGCGCAATTTATGCAGCCAGAACCGGCCAAATACGCGCATGCACCAGTGCTGGAAGCCAAAACCTTTATGCAGCCGGAGCAGCCGTATTTCGCCCATCATCCGGGACGCTTTGTTTATTTCAAGGACGAGCAGAACGGCAGTATTTTTTCACTGCCCTACGAACCAGCACGGCAGCAAGCCGAACAGTTTTGCTTTTCGGTGGGTAAAAGTGATGTGCAATGGCAGGTACAGCAAGCTGGGTTAGCGTTGAACTGGCAAGTCTCGGTGAGCCCGGATGCACCGCATGAGCTGTGGCAACTGACCGTACAGAACACCGGCGCACAATTGCGTGAGATCAGCATTTACCCTTATTTTCCAGTCGGTTATATGTCGTGGATGAATCAATCCGGCGACTTTGACGCAGAGCTTAATGCGGTGGTTTGCCAAAGCGTCACCCCTTATCAGAAATATCCGGATTTTTATAAACAACAGTTTTTTAAAGATCAGACTTTTTTACTGGCCGAACAACCGCCCATCGCCTGGTGCGCTAATCAAAGCCTGTTTGAAGGTGAAGGTGGTTTGCAAAAACCGGATGCGCTACTGGGCGCGACTTTAGCCAATCAACCGGCACACTACCAAACGCCAGTCTGCGCCATGCAATATAGGCTGATCTTAGCGCCTGGTGAAAGTCGGGTCTTTCGTTTTGTGTTTGGTCCGGCTTATGACAAGTGTGAGATTGCGGCGGTGCGGCAACGCTATTTTGGGGATTCTGCGGCTCAAGCAGCTTCGAATACCGACGGTTTTACTGCAGCGCAACAACAAGCCGCCGCTCGTCTGAACGAACTGAATCCTTGCCTGCAAATCAATACGCCTGATGAAACGCTGAATAATTTCGTCAACCATTGGCTGCCACGCCAGCAGTTTTATCATGGTGACAGCAACCGCTTTACCACCGATCCGCAGACCCGCAATTATCTGCAGGATCATATGGGGATGTGTTATTTAAAGCCCGCTTCTTTTCGCGAGGCTCTGCGAAAAGCCTTGTCGCAGCAACATGCCAGCGGCGAAATGCCGGATGGTATTTTGCTGCACCACGATGCCACGCTGAAATACATTAATCAGGTGCCGCATACCGACCAATGTGTCTGGTTGCCAGTGTGTCTGAGCGCTTATCTGGCTGAAACCGATGATTATGCGCTGCTCGATGAACTGCTCCCCTTTTCTAACGAAGCCAGTACACAGACGGTTTTTGAGCATCTAAAACGCGCGATGACCTGGCTGGTGCTGAAAAAAGACCCGCGCGGTTTAAATTATATCGAACAAGGCGACTGGTGCGATCCGATGAATATGGTTGGCTTTCAAGGCCGCGGTGTGTCGGGCTGGTTGTCGCTCGCCAGTGCCTATGCGCTGAACTGTTTTGCCGAGATCTGCCAGCAACGAGATTTACCAGAACTGGCCACACACTATCAGCAACAAGCGGCGCAGTTTAATCTGGCTGTGAATAGCCAGCTTTGGGATGGCAACTGGTATGGCCGTGGTATCACCGATGATGGCCGGGTGTTTGGCGTGAGCGCTGAAACCGAAGGTCGGATCTACCTCAATCCACAAAGTTGGGCCATGTTGTCGGGCGCAGCGGATGCCAGTAAAATCCCGTTGCTACTCAATGCAATTCAGCAGCACTTACAAACGCCTTATGGCGTACAAATGCTGGCACCAGCCTATACCCGGATGGTGCAGGATATTGGCCGGCTAACGCAAAAGTTTCCAGGCTCGGCCGAAAATGGTTCGGTATACAACCATGCAGTGGCGTTTTATTTGTATGCGCTGTATCAGATTGGCGAGCCGGATTTAGCCTGCACGCTGTTAAAACAAATGTTGCCTTCTGACGATGTCGCTGAGCAAAAACAACGTGGGCAATTACCGGTATTTATCCCGAATTATTATCGCGGCGCTTATCAAACCCTACCCGGCACCGCTGGTCGCTCCAGTCAGCTATTTAATACCGGCACTGTCGCTTGGGTCTATCGCGCTTTGGTCGAAGGCATGTTTGGGGTCAAAGGTTGTGCCGATGGTCTACGTGTCGAACCACAATTACCTTCGCAATGGCCAGCAGCCAGTATTGTCAGGTTGTTTCGCGGCGCTCGCTTTGATATCCAGTTCCGTCGTGAAGAAGGTATTGCTGCACCGCAATTATGGCTCGATAGGGCGTTACTACCGGACTTCATGATCCGTGATTTTCACGCCGGTCAGAGTTATCAGGTAACGCTGTTATTGCCGTTGGTTAGCAGAAGTTGAACTGCCTTTATTTCAGGCGTTCAAGCTTGCCTTTGCGTTTGACGATGTTTTTGTAATCCCATTGTATATCTCGCGACTTATTGAGCCAGCGTGCAAGATCCTCGATGTGGATTTGGCCGGGATCCGTGATCCGAAACTCGGCCGCCTTGAAACTTCCTTCGGCATTAAGCGATGGTTCGTCAAACGACTGTCCGCTCCAGAATAGCAAACGCACACAGGTCTTCAGCTTTGAATACCCGACTACCGGATTTCCGTCGAGGAACCACACCGGATGCGCATGCCATATCTTGTTTTGTGCCTCTGGAAGCGCCTTGTCTATCTCATGAGCCAGCAGGTTACAGATGCGTTGTTCAGGCAACGGCACAGTCTCATTGTAGAAAATGGTGTCTGGGTGCATTACAACTCCTGTGCTGGCGGCGCTTCGCTTATCCACCCTACGGCGTGGCAGATAAAGCCTATATTTGGCTTAGAAGCAAAATTTTGCGCATAGCGATTACAGTAACTTCTTACTCATCAACATTACGTCCCTTACGCCATGTGATTCTAATCGATCCATCACGAACCTGGTGATTTGATACGGGTCGGCTTTACGGCGGACTAGCCTGCGGCTGAGTCGCGCCCTACGCTTGGTATAGGTTTAATTTATTGTTTTAAAAAAACCGTAGGGCGCTACTCGCCGCGGCAGCGGCAGTACGCCGGATGGTGATTTGATCCGGGTCGGCTTCATGGCGGACTAGCCTGCGGCTGAGTCGCGCCCTACGCTTGGTATAGGTTTCATTTATTGT